>NZ_JBSWYR010000001.1:0-1192277 GCF_056161205.1 Aliiroseovarius sp. ABM4_368
TTTCAAGTTGAACCGTGCCGCCGCTCTGGCCGAGTGGCGCCAACTTTGTGCGGACTAAAGGGCAGTTACACTGTCCTTGCTCAGACGAGTTCGAATTAGTCTGACAGCACCAAGTATAATGTCCTTGCGCTTGATATGCACTTGCATGACAAGGCCACTTATCTTAACCGCCCTTTAGCCAGTGTTCACACCAAGCCAGACATCTCGTTCTTTCGGAGACCTGATATGGCGACTGGCAAATCCCGTATGATCCGCCCCCTAATGAGCAGCTCAGCCTTGGCGCTGTGCTTGACCGCAACAGCAAACGCGCAAGACGTTGAAGACGCCTATGGCGGCGATGTGTACGAGCTTGATCCGATCATTGTGCAGGCGCGTGACGACTATGGTAACGCTGCCGATCGCGCCACGTCTGTCTATGTCGCTGACGCCGAGTTGGAACGCGCACGTATGGGAGATCTCAAAGATCTCTTCGCGGGCTTGGCCAACGTGTCAGTGGGCGGTGCAATCCCAGTGGCGCAGAAGATATTTGTGAATGGCGTCGACATGCTGAACCTGTCCGTCACCGTCGATGGCGTGTCGCAGAACAACCGAATTTTCCACCATGCCAGCGCCAATGCCTTTGATCCTGGCTTGATGAAATCGGTCCGCGTGGATCCCGGCGTCGCTGCCGCAGACGCAGGCCCGTTCGCTTTGGCCGGCGCGGTTACAATGGAAACCGTCGATGCTGCGGACATCTTGGAAGAAGGCGAGACATTCGGCGGGAACACGCGTCTGAGTTTCTCGGACAATGGCGAAACCCTCCAGTCGTCTCTGACCTTCGCCGGGCGCTCGGGCGGGTTTGAATATCTTGGGTATCTCAAGCGCGCCTCGGGCGACGATTATACCTCGGGTAACGGTGACCTGATGACAGGTACGGGCGCGAACCTGTGGGCTGGCTTGTTGAAACTTGGCTATGAAGCCGAGGACGGAAGCCGCTTTGAGTTTTCAGCACAGCAATTGCAGGACAGCGAGCTGCGCAACGAACGTGCCAATTTTGGCCCATCAGGTGCCTTGTCGCTGTATGACACTGAACGCTCGATTTATTCATTCAGCTACAACGCAAACAACGATGGCGCGATGTGGGATCCGACCGTTGTGATTGGTTATTCTGAGAGCATCGTTAACAAACCTGACCCCTATGGCAGTGAAGGCGCGACCGATACGTTTTCGGCCAAAGTGCAGAACACGTTCCATCTGAGCGACGGTGGCTCGATTGTCGCAGGTGTCGACTATCAAGAACAAACAGGGTTCTATGTTGACCCCTATGATGGACCGTTCGAAGAAGTATCCGAGAACGTTGGGGTGTTCGTTCAGGCGCGCCTGGAGCCAACTGACCGGTTCAGTGTCTCGGGTGGCTTGCGTTACGACTGGCAAGATTTTAACGGCGTAACAAACTATCTGTCCCCAACCGACTATTCGGGCAGCTACTCGGGCCTTTCGGGCAATTTGTCGGTTGCATTTGATGTGACAGACAGCCTGACGCTGCGTGGTGGATACTCGAACGTGTTTGGTGGCATTTCGATCGAAGATAACTACACCTATTGGGATGATTTCGACTATGCGTCGCTTCGGGCCGCGCGATCCGAGAACTTCGTGCTGGGTGTGGATTTCGACAGCGGTCCGCTGGTTCTTGGTGCAGAAGTGTTCCGGACCCGGATTGCCAATGTACGTGACGGTGGCGGCAACTATGACTTCGAAAGCGAAGGTTTCAACGCCTACGGAACGTATGATTGGGACACTGGCTTTGCCCGACTGACCTATAGCCACAGTGAGCAAACCCGAGATGGCGTTGCCGTTTCGTCCTACAATATTCTGGATTCTGGCGCTCCGATTGGCGACGTTTTTGCATTCGAAGTCCAACAGCGGATCGACAACTGGAATATGATGGTTGGCGGCAGTCTGGATGTTGCTTTGGACTATGACAGCGGCGCAAATGAATACTCGGATATTCGGTCGCTTCCCGGCTATAGCGTCGTGAACGTGTTTGCCGAATACACGCCGCCAAGCATGGAAAATCTGACTGTACGTGCAGAAATTCAAAACCTGTTCGACGAAGATTACTCTGACCGCGCCACATATGGCGTAGATTATGACGGTTTCTCGACCCTGAAAGAGCCTGGCCGCACCTTTATGCTGACTGCCAAGCTTGATTTCTAAGGCTGTCATCAGATCATGATAAGCGCCGCTCGGTCATTTATGGTCGGGCGGCTTTATTCTGCTTGGTGCTGCGTTTCGCTGCTTGCTAGCATTTTCACCATGAGATGCGACAGGACATAGGCATCATCCGTGTCTACCAAACGCCCAAGAACGCTTTGCATAACGTCGTGATAGACCGGCCAAATTTCATGATGCTTAGCCTTTCCTTCGGGCGTCAGAAAAAGAACCTGCTTGCGCCTGCCATCGACAATATACTCGCGCCGAATATAGCCCGCTTTTTCGACGCGCCCTGTATGACGCGACAATGCATATTGCGGCAGGTAAAGACGCTCTTCGATCCGGCTCATCATGCAACCCTTCGGCCCGGCGCGATCAATCTCTAAAAGGATCTCATACCAGATCGGGTCATTGATTCCGTGCGCGCGAAGGACCTTGGCGATTTGGGGATAGAGATGTCGGTGCAAACGCATCAGATTGAACCAGACACGGTTATAGCCGACGAAAGCGTCGTCATCACCAAAGAAGTCACGGGCTTCATCGGGGGTGGGAATGGTCATGCCGGCCCTTGCTTCAAATTACTGCTGCGCAAGTTACGAGGTGTCATTGCCCTGAGCAAGGTATCCTTGCCACGAGTGATCGGGTGCGGACCTCGGACCCGGATATGCGGGGCAGATCGCCCCGCACGCCCCGTCTTATTCAGACCAGTTCAGATTGGTGAAGTTTTCGCGAAATGCGAAGGTTTCCAGATGCTTGTCGATCACGTTCTTGGCGACATCAACGGCGGCCGTATCTGACAGCTCGAACCGGACATTCAAACCCAAGCCATCCGCGGTCATAACGGCAACGCCCATGGGAAAATGACACGTCCCCTCAGTTTCGTTGTACTCGACTTCGATCTTATGGGCGAAGTGCTTGCAAAGCTGTTGCAGGTACTTCGGTCCATTTGGCGTTTCATAGGTTCCAGTCAATTCGTGCATCGATGCACCCCTTTCTGACAATTATTGTCGGATACATCTGGACTCGCTCATTTCCAGCAACTAATCAAGCGGCATTCAACATACGCAAAGCCAGCTAACGCAGCCATGCGGCATATCAGGAGAATGATGATGCTGAAGAAGCTAGCCCTTCTGGCTGCGCTGGCCGCTGGCCCGGCTTTCGCCGAAACAATTACTGTCAAAACCTATCGTGACCCAGTCGAGGTTCCTGTCAACCCGACGAACTGGGTTGTGCTTGACATCGCCGCTGCCGACACACTGAACGCGCTTGGTGTGAAGCCGGCTGGGATTGTTGAAAACGTTTATGTCGATTATCTGGATGACTTCAAAGCAGGTGCACAACCCGTCGGCAATCTGTTCGAGCCGGACTATGAAGCATTGGCTGCGATGGCACCTGATCTGATCATCGCGGGCGGCCGTTCATCCGAAGTTGCGCCCCAGTTGGCCAAGATCGCGCCGACCATCGACATGACTGTTTGGGAAGACACGATCGGGCAGGCACAGGACCGTTTGGACGCCTATGGAAAGATCTTCCAGAAGGAAGCCGAAGCCGCAGCGCTGAAGGAAGAGTTCAACGCCAAGCTGGCGGCCGCCAAATCGGCAATGGACGGCAAAGGCAAGGTGCTGATGGTCATGACCAACGGGCCGAAAATCTCGGCCTATGGCGCCTCAGGACGTTTTGGCTGGCTTTTCAGTGCACTGGGCCTTGAGGAAGCGGTCGAGAATGTCGAAGAAGCCACCCATGGCGAGGCGATCAGCTTCGAGTTCATCCGCGACGCCAACCCAGATATCTTGATCGTTCTGGATCGTCTGGCCGCCACCGGTCAGGAAGGTCAGAGCGCCGAAGCCACGCTGGACAACGCCTTGGTGCAGGAAACCAACGCTTGGAAGAACGGCAACGTTGTTCATCTGGACGGCGCGCGCGTTTACATTGCCGGGGGCGGTGTGACGGCGCTGATGCATTCGTTTGACCAGTTCGCTCAAATGTTCGGGAACTGACAGTGACACGTAGGCTGGCAAGCATTTGGGGCTTCTTTACGCTGCTTGGCCTTGCCAGCCTGTCGATCTTCGTCGGCGTCATCGATATGTCGCCGGCGGATCTTTTGCGCGACCCCGAGGCGTTGAAGCTGGTCGCGCTCAGCCGTTTTCCCCGCACAATCGCCGTGGTCATCACCGGCGCGTCGCTGGCAGTGGCGGGCACAATCATGCAAATGTTGGTGCGCAACCGATTTGTCGAACCCATGACGACAGGCACGGGGCAGGGCGCGGCATTGGGTATCTTGCTGGCGGTGACACTGACGCCGGGCGCATCGTTGCTGTTGAAGATGGGGATGGCTTCGGTAACTGCTTTGATCTCGAGCCTTGGGTTTCTTGCCATCGTGCGAAGGATCCCTCCTACGCAGCCTTTGCTGATCCCGCTGATCGGTTTGATCTATGGCGGCATCATCGGAGCAAGCGTCACCTTCATCGCTTTTCAGGCGGACCTTCTGCAGTATATCGACATCTGGATGAACGGAGAGTTTTCGGGCGTGCTGAAGGGCCGGTACGAACTGTTGTGGATTGCCGCGATTGTTGCCGGGCTGGCGTATCTGGCCGCGGACCAGTTTGCCATCGTCGGGCTGGGGCGCACTGCCAGCGTGAACCTTGGGCTGAATTACCAACAGGTTGTTTTGATCGGGCTGGTGGTCGTTTCGGTCGTCACATCATTAACAGTCGTGACGGTGGGAATGATCCCGTTTGTCGGGCTGGTGGTGCCCAACATCATCTCGCGGCTTTACGGTGACAACCTGCGCGCCACTCTGCCCATGACGGCATTTCTGGGCGCGGGGATGGTGCTTCTGTGTGACATTCTTGGGCGCGTTCTGCGCTATCCGTTTGAGATCCCGGTCGGCACGATCTTTGGTGTGATCGGCGCCGTCGTCTTTTTGTGGCTTCTAAATGCACGGCCCGCGCATCATGGCCGCTGAACTGTCCTTACCCGAGACCTCGGCCCTATCGACCGAGCGTTCGCATCAACGCAAATTGATCCTACTGATCATTCTGCTGGGGATCGCCTGCATTGGTTATATGACACTCGGATCACGTGGGAACTGGGGTTTTGTGATCCCATTTCGCGGCGTGAAGCTTGCTGCACTTATGTTGGTTGGGGTTGCTGTTTCGACCTCGACCGTATTGTTTCAGACCATCACACAGAACCGCATCTTAACACCATCCATAATGGGATTTGACGCGCTGTACGTGCTGATCCTGACGATCGGAATCTTCTTTCTTGGCGGGCAAGGCTTCTTGCAACTGCCTAACTTGGGCGTGTTTGCCGTCAATGTGACGCTGCTTGTCATGGCGTCGCTTGCACTTTTCGGCACCCTTCTGGGGCAAAGCCGAGGCGATCTGATGAAACTGCTTCTAACAGGTGTGATCTTCGCCACGCTGTTCAGGTCACTGACCTCGTTCATGCAACGCATGATCGATCCAAATGAATACGCTGTCATTCAGGTCGGATCATATGCACGGTTCACCCAAATCGAGGCCGAGCTTCTAGGGCTGGCGGCTGTCTTGCTTTTACTTGCAATCGTTTGTGCATGGCGCATGCGACATCGCCTTGATGTATTGGCGTTGGGGTATGATATGGCTGTGAACCTTGGCGAAGATCCAAAGCGCGGGCAACTTCAGGTGTTGACATTGGTCGCCGTGCTGGTGTCGGTTTCGACCGCGTTGGTTGGGCCGGTTGCCTTTCTTGGCCTCATCGTTGTTAGCCTTGCACATGTGATCACACCCAGCGCGCATCACGCTGTTTTGCTGCCTTCAGCGGCCCTTATTGCGGCGACTACTCTTGTTGGCGGTCAAACGATCATGGAGCGCGTGCTTCACCTGTCCACGCCATTGCCCGTGGTCATCGACTTCGTCGGCGGCGCCTTCTTCTTATTCCTGATCCTGTCAAAGGGGCGCAAATGATCCGCATCGAAAACCTGAGCCACTCCTTTGGTGACACGCCAATCCTGAACGATATAACACTGACTATTCCGCGCGGCGGGATTACGGCTCTTGTTGGGGCAAATGGGGCTGGAAAATCTACACTTCTGTCGTTGATCGCGCGCTTAATTCCGATCCAACGCGGAAAGATAATGGTTGATGACCTGGTGGTTGGGGACTGCGCGACAGACGAACTGGCGCGCAAGCTTTCGATCCTTCCCCAAAGCACTGACATCGCCCCGCGACTGACTGTGCGCGAACTTGTTGGTTTCGGACGATATCCGCATCACAAGGGCAGTCCGCGCCCTAAGGACCTTGCGAAAGTCGATGAGGCGATTGCGGCGTTCGATTTATATGCCATTGCAGACCGGTCATTGGACACTTTGTCCGGCGGCCAGAGGCAGCGAGCCCAGATCGCGATGATATATGTTCAAGATACAGATTTCGTGCTTCTGGACGAGCCTCTCAACAATCTTGATATTGCGGCGTCCCGCGCCCTGATGAAGCTACTACGAGAGCTTGCGCACACGCACGGGCGCACCATTATCACCGTGCTGCACGATATTAACTATGCTTGCGGTTATGCCGATCACATGGTCACTTTGGTTGATGCTGGGGTTGGTGCGATCGGGGCGCCGAAGCAAATCGTGGATGCTGATTTAATGGCCGATATATTTGCAACGGACGCCGAAGTGCATTTGGTTCAAGGGCAACCGATGGTGCGTGTCTGACTGCTGACATTGTTGATTCCGAGCTGCCGAGAAAGCCGGAAGATACTTCGATAATTGACGCGCTCCAAACCCATTGATAAGCGACGATATTGCTCCGAGTGTTCATTGTTCTGACAAGATCAATCCGCCTTAGTTTCCATGTCAGAATTCATTCCACTAACAGCATGCAGAAGATGCCTTGGCCCAACATTTCTGAGTTGACGTAAGCGACTGACGGTCTGGCCCTGTTTGGTTTGAGTTTGAGTTGGTTCGCGCTTTTGACTGCTTAGGTATCGCGCGTTGCTTCTTACGTCTTGTCGAAAAAAATAATCGCTTCACCAATGCGAATACCATATCGCGATACATAGGCGCGGTTTAGCACCCGATCATCGTCAAGCAGCCACATCCAGTCATCGAAATCCACGCGCATCGTTCCCTTTCGTACCGGCAAGTCGATGCGGTAGGTCCAATTGAACGTATCCCCATTCTCTTGGCCTGTAGCAATTCCTAGAACACCGGGAGCGGTGCCTTTCCAGGTATCTTCGCCGGTCTTCTCAAGCGTCCAGATTCGTTGTTCTGTTTCACCATCGTCATACGTGAAATCCTCGACAAGGGTCAGGATGCGACCGTTCCAAGTGCCAGTGATCTTGACGTCGAACCGGCGTTGGACCGTCCCAAACCGGTCTTGAAACTGTCCGTAAGCGACGGTTTCACCTTCGAAGAACTCTTCGAGGTTAAGCTTGCGGTCCGACAGCGGCGGGTCCTTAATGTCTGGAGCCCCTGCACAGGCCGACAGTGCTAGGGTCACCACCGCCAACGCGCCGAGTACACGTTTCTTCTGCATCATCATGGCGTGGACCTCGTGCTTCGTTTCGGACTACTGGGATGGATTGGGATCTGGGCGCATCGTTGCGATAAGCTCGGCGACCTTGATACCGAACTTGCGCAATTCTGACTTGTTCATGATCACGCCACTTTCGGTCAGATAAAGCCAGTCCGTGACAGATAAGGTGTGACCTCCGGCCTCTTCGGGCAGCACGATCTGGTATTCCATCTTGATGGTTGACCCCGATACCGTGCCGCGCGCCTCTCCGATGATGTCATCGGCCGTGGCGGTGAATGTGTTTCCCTCGCCCAGCGTCAGAAACCACTTGCGGCTTTGCTGTCTGCCGTTTGAATACGTGAACTCTTCGCTCAGTGTTCCGGTATTTCCCTCCCACTCGCCGTGCATCTTGGCGACAAAGCTGTTGGCCATTTTACCCGTTGGCCCATAGATCAGCCCTTCGGACAGGATTGGGCCTGACAGATGCGTTTTAAGAATGAAATCAGGTCCTGTGTCGGCATAATCATCGGGGCTTTGCGCCCGGAAGCTGAGAAACAGGGATTTGGCAAGCAATGCCAACAGCACCAGCAAGGGGATAATCGTCAGAAGTTTCATGTGGTTTGACCCTCAGAGGGAAGCGCAAGGACAAGGCTCATTGCGCCAAGTTTCAGGATGCATGGAATGACTGCGTAGGAAACGTTCAAAGTGGTCAGCGCATTGGCACTGTTGGGCACTCCGGGCGTGAAGCCGCTGCGTTCCAGCAGGGGAAGAACAAGGAAGGCCGCCAAGGCAAGGCCCAGTTTTCCGGCAAAGGACCAGATCCCAAACGCAAGCGATGGCTCAAGTCCTGCGCGATTGAGCGCGACCGAGAACATGGCCGGAAGGATCACCATATCGGCGCCCAATGCCGCACCAGACATGACGCAGACCATGGCGAACCCAACAAGATTGCCCGAGGCTAGAAACGCGGCCCCGGCAAAGCCTACAATCGCAAGAGGCATGGCGATCAGCAGGGTCTGCTTTGGCCCGACGCGATGGCTTAGCCGCGTCCAAAGTGGCAGGCTCAAACCTGCGCTTAGAAAAAACAGAATGAGCAAAGGACCGGCCTTGCCGGGAAGGTTCAGGCGATCTTCGACAAAGAACAGAAACAGCGTTGACGTGATGGCGACAGGCAGGCTGTTGACCAGTGCCAGAACCAAAAGCCGCATTCCGCCGGATTGGCTGAGGCCAGCAAGCGATAAGGGCTGTCCCGGGATTGGGCGACGTTGCCAAATCGGGAATGAGAACGCGGCGCATGCCAAGGCCAGTGCACCAAGGAACAGGCCAAAAGCCGGATAGCCTTGTGCGCTAGCCCCCATGGCTACAAGGATGGTTGGTACGATGGAGGCGACAATCACTCCGGTCAGCATGCCCCCCTCGCGGAAGGCTGCCATCGTCATTAATGCCTGTGGAGTTGGTGTGGATGCGAGCGTTGCGCTGCGCGCGTAAAGCAGGATCATGCCAAGGCTGTAGCTTGAGAACAGCAGCACAAGGATTGCGATGATTTGGGCAACGACATTCGGGCCTGCATTCAAGCCAAACAAAAGTGGAAAGCCTATTGCAAGCCCGATGGCCGCCGTGACCGCAAAGGCACTTTGAGCGTTCGGCCAACGATCGATGGCCCAGCCGATCAGCGGATCTTGCACCAGATCAACAAGGCGGATCACCAGAAGGATCGTGCCCACAGCGCCCAAGCCAATGCCCAAGTTCAGCGACGCAAAACGCGGCAGATGAATGTAAAGCGGAATGCCCGCCGCGGCCAGCATCATGGCATAGAGACTGACACGCGGGTACAACATTACTCGCCCTTCAGTTTACTGGTGAAGGATTTCGAGCGGGTCTTGTCGCCCAGAAAAATACCCATGAAGCGGGATTTGATTTGCGGGTGTGAAAGCGTGCAGGTGCGTTTGCCATTCAGCCAGAATGCAATCTTGTTCTGGCCTTGAGACACCGCAGTATAGCGGTCCCCTTTGCGCACATCGTCAAAACAGTCTTCAAGTTGGCCGCGGACCGGTACATTAGATCCCAAACGCGCAAACTCGCGCATGGTTCCTTCGACCAGATCAAACTCGGTCAAATTGCGCATGTATTGCAGTTCGAGCCCGAAATCCTGCCCCCAGTCCAAAGGCGCACCTGATTGCGTGAGCAGCCGCGCTTTGTAAAGCGGGAAGCCAACAAATCGGAATGTCGCAGCCCCCCTCAGCTCTGCATTCGGCAGCACGGATTCAACCGTATTCGCCTGCGCGCTTTCGGATGCCAATAGAAACCACAGAACGGCCAAAGTGCTACGCATGGGCCAGCTCCACCTGAACCACATTGGTGTGGCCGACGGCGAACGAAGCCGCGCAAATCTCGAGATAGTATTGCCAGTTGCGGAAGAAGCTTTCGCTATATCCCATCTCGGTGATCCGACGTTTTTGCGCAGATAGGCGCTCGGCCCAGATCCGGCAAGTTTGGGCATAGTCCTGTCCAAAGGCAAAGTTGTCACGCACTGCAAGTCCAGCATCGTTGGCTTGCTTCGCAATCACGCTGTCTGAAAGCAGCATGCCGCCAGGAAATACGTACTGGCGAATATAGTCGGACGAGGTTTTATAGGTCTCGAAGAAACTGTCTTTGACCGTGATCGCCTGCAACAGCACACGTCCACCTTCAGCAAGGCTGCGTTTCAGGGTCGAGAAATAGCTGGGCCAGTAGCGAGTTCCGACAGCCTCGATCATCTCGATCGAGACGATGTTGTCGTATTTCCCGTCAATGTCGCGATAGTCGCGCAACAGAATATCGGCACGCCCATCAAGGCGGCACTCGGCATAGCTGTGTTGATTGCGCGAGATTGTCACACCAGTGACATCGCGGCCATCTTGGCTTGCGTGTTCAGCAAAACCGCCCCAGCCGCAGCCGATTTCCAGCACACGCTCGCCGTCGTTAAGCCGCGACATCGCGCGGTCGTTCTTGCGGGTCTGCGCGCGCGCCAGATCGTTGTCACCGTCGTCAAACAGGCCAGAAGAATAGGTCATGCCCTCATCCAACCAAAGCGCATAGAACTCGTTGCCAACGTCATAATGCGACCGGATATTCTTGCGCGATCCGCGGCGTGAATTTGCGCGCATGACTGTGTCCACCAACCGGAATTTCGCCTTGTGAAACGGGCTGGCCTGATCATAGGAACCAAGGTGATCGCGGTTGTTCATCGCCAACGCCATCAGCCCTTCGACCGACGGTGTGTCCCACATGCCCTGCACATAAGTTTCACCCAGACCAACCTGCCCATGCGCGGCCATGGCCGACACAGCGGACCAATCGCGAATGACCATTTCGGCCTCGGGGCCGGATGTTCCGAACTGATAGCGTTCGCCTTCGGGGGTGCGAAGGGTCAGTTGCCCTTCACGCAGTCGCTCGCAGGTCGACAGGAAGTTCGACTTCAGGGCTTTGTTCGTAAGACGCATGGTCCATTCCTTTGAGTTGGTGAGTGGTGGTAAGCGCGCGGACGATGCGCATTGCACTGGCGATGCCATCCTCGTGGAAGCCATGCCGGTTCCAGGCGCCGGCAAACCACGTGTGGTTCTGGCCCTGCATCTGGCGGATGTCTTGCTGAGCTTCCAGGGCAGCCTTGTCGAATACGGGATGGTGGAACTCGACCTCGTCATAGATCGCGTCCTGTGGGATCGGCTTCGA
This sequence comes from Aliiroseovarius sp. ABM4_368, assembly GCF_056161205.1. NCBI lineage: Bacteria > Pseudomonadati > Pseudomonadota > Alphaproteobacteria > Rhodobacterales > Paracoccaceae > Aliiroseovarius > Aliiroseovarius sp. ABM4_368. The sequence goes on from NZ_JBSWYR010000001.1 coordinate 11,406, forward strand.
GGGGTTCAGTGTGACGAACAGCGGATCGCTTTCAGGGATGCCCTGAAGCTTGTTCATCCAATAGGTGACGCCAATGTCTCCGTCTTGCGACCGATATGACCAACTTGACCAAGCTGCCTTGCGACGCGGCATCTGCCCGGTGTCGCAATGAAGCACGGCTGTGTTGGGTTGGTAGCGGATGCTTGCAAGGGCTGTGGCCTCGGCTTTGGTGGCGTTCTCACCCAAGATCTTCAGCGATTGGTCAGAATGACAGGCAAGGATTAATTCGTCGAATGTCGACAGCTGTCCGTCATCTGTATGGATGTGCACACCGAAGTCGTCGCGCTGTACATGTTTGACTGGCGTGTTTTTGCGGATGTCGCAGCCCCGAGCGACCAAAGCGGCCTCAAGCCTGCGAACATACTCGATGCTGCCACCTTTGACGGTCCACCACTGGTGTTCTCCTGCTCCGGCCAAAAGCGCGTGGTTGCGGAAGAACTGTACCAGAGATTTTGCCGGGAACTGATCCACCTCGGCCACAGGCGTTGACCAGATCGCGCCACACATCGGCATGAGATAGTTGTTGCGAAACCAGTTCCCCAACCCCAGCTCTTCCACGAGTTCCCCGATCGTTTTATCGTCATCCTTAGCGGCGGCCTCAGCGCGTTTCCCGAACCGCAGAATGTCGGCAATCATTTTCAGAAACTGAGGACGCAGCAAGTTGCCCTTCTGAGCAGTGATCGCGGTCAGGGTATTCAGTCCGTATTCCAATTGGCCGTCATTGATGCTGGCCCCAAAGCTCATTTCGCTTTTGATCACGGGCACGTCGAGGTCACGAAACAGACGCGTCAGGTTGGGATAGGTAACATAGTTGAAGACGATAAACCCCGTATCGACTGGTTGGTTGCCGCTCTTCCCTGCCATGACGGTGCGCGCGTGCCCGCCCAATCGCGGTGCGGCTTCGAACAAAGTGACATCATGAAAGGGTGCCAAGTAATACGCGGCGGAAAGGCCCGAAATGCCGCCACCGATGATGGCAATTCTTTTGCGCGGGCCGTGGGTTTGATCGTACATTCTGTCCTCACCTTTCGGATGGTATAAAAAGAGTACGCGAGTCTTTGACGATCGGATCATTTTTGTTTGGAAAATCTTTCACCTAGAGTGATCCAAACACCCCTTGCGCGCGTAGAGACCGTATGATGCTGGAACACATTCAGGCCCAAACCACTCACGCACGTCGTGGCGCGCTTAAGAACGCGTTCACCTATGGCGTGGATTATGTGCTGACAGATCTTGGCCCGGCCCAACCGCTCTTGATCTCTCGAAATCGGTTTAACCTGTGGTCACTTTGGGATTGCCGCCATGGCGGCACACGTGATGACGGGCTCGGAGTAGCTTGGTTCCGATCCATCCTTGAAGAACGCGGGATGCCGACCGATAACGCAGAGCTTTTGCTGCTTACTCAGCCCAGCTTCTTGTGGTTTCATTTCAACCCGGTCAGCTTCTGGATCGCTCTTGTGGACGGTATGCCGCGTGCCTTTGTCGCCGAGGTCAACAGCACCTTCGGCCAGCGCCATTGTTATTTCTGTGCACGTGACGGTTTCGCGCCGATCCGGAAGGGCGACACTTTGATCGCCGAGAAACTGATGCATGTTTCGCCCTTTCAGAAGGTTGCGGGCCATTATGAATTCAACTTCGGTATGACCGACGAAAAAATCGACATTCGGATTTCTTTCAAGAATGGCGACCATGGCGTGTTGGCCACCTTGTGTGGCGAACGCCATCCGGCAACCAGCGCTTCGTTGGCATGGGCCGCGATCCGCCGCCCATTGGGTGCTGCTAGGGTGGTGGCTTTGATACATTGGCAGGCTGCGATCTTGTATCTGAAACGCGCCCCGTTCCTGAAAAAACAAAGCCCGCCTGAAACGCTTGTCAGCGATGGGCGTGATCTGCGTGGAGTCGAAGAATGACCTCGTTTCAAGGAAAGACCTATTGGCTTGTCGGGGCCAGCGAAGGCTTGGGACGGGCTTTGGCGAAGCGGCTGGATGAAGAAGGCGCGCGCTTGATCCTGTCTGCGCGCAATGCTGATCGGCTTAAGAGCCTGAGCCGTGAGTTGAAGAACGCCAAAGTGGTTGCGCTGGATGTCACCGACACCTCTGCTGTCCGGGAGGCCGCCGCGTCTGTTGGGGCGATAGATGGGGTAATCTATAACGCAGGCGCTTACGATCCTATGCGCGCCACCGAATGGGACAGCGATGCGGCGCTTCGAATAAGTGACGTCAATTTCACAGGCGTGCTGCGTGTTCTGGGTGAAGTCGTTCCAAAATATGTCGAAAACGGCCAAGGAGACATCACGCTGGTCGGGTCACTGTCTGGGTATCGCGGTTTGCCTGCAGCAATAGGATATGGAGCCAGCAAAGCCGCACTTATCAGCTTGGCCGAGACCATGCGTTTTGATCTGAAGGGAACCGGCGTGACCGTGCGCCTGGTCAATCCCGGTTTCATCAAAACGCGATTGACCGAGAAGAACAGCTTTAGCATGCCGATGCTGATGACGCCCGAGAATGCAGCGGAACATGTGCTCTCAGCGATGAAGAAACGTCGGTTCCGCACGGATTTCCCGGCACCGTTTTCTTGGGCGATCCGCTGCTTGGAATACCTGCCGGACATTCTTGTGTATCGAGGAAAGTGAAAGCCTCTTCCTCCGTCCGACCGCCACCATCCTGCCTGCACGAAAAAAGGCCGATGCGTTTCGGAATTGAAGGCATCGACCTTTGAGGAAGTTGCTCCGGCCTTTTGGGGCCGAAGCTGGGGGATTAGTGGCAGGCAGGGCGTGTGCCCGGCAGCAGCACTTTGTCGATGACATGGATTACGCCGTTGTCGGCTTTGATGTCTGCAATCACCACGTTTGCCATCTCGCCGGTGCCATCGGCGATCTTCACACCGTCTGAACTTGCTGTGATGCACAGGCGTTCACTGGCTAGGATTGGTTTGAAGTAGTTTGAGCCCGCGGGGATCATCCCAGCCATCAGCTTGCGATCATCCACGTGGTAAAGCAGCACATTGGTCAGCTGGCCTTTGTTTTCGGGTTTCAGCAGCGTTTCAACCGTGCCCTCTGGCAACGCAGCGAAGGCATCATTCACAGGCGCGTAAACTGTGAATGGACCCGGACTCGATAGGGTCTCGGCCAAACCAGCAGCCGTCACAGCAGCAACGAGTGTCGAGAAACGTTCGTCAGCAGCGGCGATCTCGACAATATTGTCGGCATGGGCGGCAACGGCAGACACGCTGAGCGCTGCGGCGGCGATGGCGGTTTTAAACTTCGATTTCATCTTAGAAACTCCTAGTCGGCGGGCATGAGTAACCCTGTTTGTTTTCGTGTTCGTATAAGGAGTACGGCACAGTGCTTGGGGCGGATCTTTGGTTCACGGATTCGTGACCTAAGCTTCTGATAACAAAAAATAAACCACCGCAAATACGGTGGTTTACTGAGGTTCGCTAGGGTGGGGGAAGTCAGATCCGGAATAAGGGCTGTAGAAGCCTCGGCATCAGCGCGCTGAAACGCAATCTGGCGTCGGTCGCGGCAAGGCAGATACAAGCATCACCCGGATCGGCAATCGGCGTGTGTTCCAGCGTTTCGTCGGCAATCTCGATGTCACCTACACCGAAGCGACCGGTGTCGTCACTAAAGCTGCCTTGCAAAACAAGCGTCAATTCCAGCCCATTGTGGCTGTGATCGGGAACGGCTTGGCCGGGCGGGATGTACAAAAGCCTGACAGAGCCGTTGGCATCGGCTGACAGGATATCTTGCCGAACGCCCATGCCCAATTTCTGCCACTTGAGCGCGCGGCCTTGCATGGCTTCCATAACCGGGCCGGGATAGATCCCATTCCGTTCAAAGACAGGTTCGGGCGTAAATGGTTCATCCAGCTGCGCAAAAATATTGTCCTTAAGCGACGATGACACCGCCACAGCATTGGTATCTTCCAATACGGCCCCACCGACAGCTTGATGCGCCTCAAGCGCCACGCGACATTGCGGGCAAAGCGAAACATGGCTGGCCACGGCCACAGCAAACGCATGCGGAAGCGTTCCAGCTGCATAGGCCGCCAACATGGCGTCGGGGACGTGATGGTTTATGGCACTCATTGTTTGAGGTCCTTCAACTCGTGTCTCAAACGTTCCAGCCCCAGCCGGATACGTGACTTAATCGTTCCTAAGGGAAGTCCGGTCTGAGCGCTGATTTCTTGATGCGTCAGCTCGCCCATATAGGCCTTCTCGATGATCTCGCGCTGCTCTGACTTCAGGTTGGCGAGGGCTTGTTTCAACTGTCCGGCCTCTTGCTCAAGGCCCAGAATCTGGCTGGCGTCCGGTTCCGTTCCCGGTTCTTCTTTCAGCTCTTCCGGCATCGGGCGATTTTCTTTGCGCGCGATGTCGATATGTCGATTGCGCGCGATTTGATAAATCCAAGCGGACACCTGCGCGCGGTGCGGATCAAACGAAGCCGCTTTGCGCCAAATGGTCAGCATCACGTCTTGAACGATCTCTTCGGCCTGATGAGCCGAAGCACCTGAGCGAATGATGAACCCCTTAAGCCGAGGCGCGAAATAATCGAACAAAGCAGAGAATGCGGCACGATCACGGTTGTCCCGAACGGCAAGCATCAATTTTGTCTGTTGGGAGTAATCGGTTCGGCTTTGCGACACAGCTTCTCTTTCGTGGCGAGAGCTCGCGCAGATCTGCTTCGCGCCGCTCGGGATATCAAGTGTTTGTGTCAACATACCCTAATTACGCAGGACTGTGAAATCCGGATCACATTTTCCGAGGAAGTATGCATTACGGCAGTATGAGAAATCGGTGAGTGCGACCTAAGACGGCTTCTGCGTCAAGATCCCAACAAAATATGCTGCGCCCTGCGAAGCGGATTTGACCAGCTAAGCTTGGTGCTGGCCCAGAGGTTTGCTGCGATGCCATTGTTCGACATGATGCCAAGCGCGCCTTCTGTGTCAGCGCTGATGTAAAGTGCGCAGGTCGAACCCGCCGTTCCACCATTTGCAAGAAGTATGTCAGGGGATGATTTGTTCCGCTTTGTGCTTATCCAGCCAGAGCACTGCGCTGTTGATTGCATACGTCGATCTCGACCTAAGCTGAAAATCGGCTGGGTCGATCGCTTAATAGCAAGGTCCAGCGTTGTTTCGGGCGCCGTAAGCGCGCGGATGACGGCGTTGGAAAATCGTGCAAGATCGCGGGGCGTGGACCGCAGAATGCCCGCGCCCGCCAAAGCGTCAAACGACCATGGCACCGCTGCGTTTCCGTTCGCGTATCTTGGCTGCATGAAGCGCAGTTTTTGATCGCCACCCGGATTTCTTGTTGTGTCAGATAACCCGAGCGGGAGGATGACTTTCTTGGCGAGCAAGCTGGAAAACTGCCCTCCATCCTGAATGGCCATGGCCTCGCCCAACAATCCGAAACCAAGGTTTGAATAGCGATGGCGCAGGTTGCTCTTGGGGTCTTTACCACGCCAGTTACGCAAACAGTCGAGCAAATCAGCCCGCGTGAAGTTGGCATAGGGGCCTTCGGGTTGCTGCTGTAGCAGGGCTTTCCAGATGGGAACGTAGATGTTTGGCAGACCGCTGGTATGAGAGGCCAAGCGATATGGCGTGATCCACTGCGGGACATCTTTAAGCGTATCTGACATTTCGGAAACCGGCGCGAGCGGATCAATCTTTCCTTCTTCGATCAGCACGCACAACAATATGGCAGTGAACACCTTAGTGATCGAGCCGATTTCGAAGGTTAGGTCGTCCCAAGGGGCCCCAGTTTCGTTTGGACCCGACCCAATGATGTCGCGTTTACCTCCCCTCAAGTGAAACGCGACCACTGTATGTTGCGCGCCTTGGTAGGGCTGCATCATGGTTTGCAACTGCGATGCCAGACTGTTCATAGTGTCATCAAATCCAAGGCGGTTTTCAGCACGCGCGCCCATGTTTTGCGGCCAAATCCAGCACGCTGAACATGAAGCCAATCGGTCGTCTTGGCGCATCGGTTTGGTTGAAGCTGCCGACCAGATAGATGTCTGGTGCTGGCGCGTAGAAAGCGAAGGATCCGCTGGCCCCGGAATGCCCAATCAACTCGGGTGTTTTGCGAAGTAGGGTCATCCATCGCGGCAGTTTGACCCGCATAAGGCCAAAGCCATATTGGATCGGGAAAAACAGTTTGTTCCACTGGCGCATCTGCGCGGCGCTTTGCGGTTGGAGAAGCTGATCTCGCATGAAAGCGCGCAGGAAGACCAGCAGTTCGTCCATGGTCGAGATTATGCCGCCATCGGCCGACATGCTGGTCAGGATCTGTGGGATGTTGAGCAAACGATCCTTGTGATAAACGGGCAGTCCAACATCCGTGCCATCCAAAACCCGGGTTTGCATAAGCCCCAGCGGCGCGCAGATGCGGGCTTGCAAGGCTTGGTTAAAGCTTTGGCCAGTCACGCATTCGATCACCGCACCAAGAAGCTGGAAATTCGTATCGGAATAGTAGGAACGCCCGCTGCCGGGCGCGGCTTGCGGCGGCAAAGCACGCGTCATCTGCAAGACGTCTTCCAGCCCATAGCTGCGGTCGTTGCTTGCTTTCAAATCCGCTGCCAGATCGCTTTCGTAATAGTCGGCAAGGCCCGATGTTTGGTGAAGTAAATGGCGGATGGTCAAACTTGGACCAAAGTCCGCGCCATTCACCGCATGAAGACCTGACAAGTCGACCTTTGCCAGGACGCTCTCGATGGTCTGGTCCAGTTCGATGAGGCCTTCTTCCACCAATTGCATGATCATCGTTGCGGTGAACATCTTAGTGATGCTCGCAATTGGGAAACGCGTGCCCGGCGTGGCACTGCCAGCACTGCCTTTGAAATCCACGCCACCGTCGCCCGATTGCACGCGTAAGATCACACCATGGCTATGTGCTTTTCTGCTTTCCTTCTCAATCAAGGCTTGTAGGTGCTGGTCGAGGGGCATGGATTTTTCCTTTTGAACTTTGACGCCCCTTAGACGTCTTTTCCCGGCAAGATCAGTGTCAGGCCAATGGCAATGAACCATGCTATCGCGCCAAGCCCAAATACCGCACCGGCAGTATCACCAAGCACCGGAAACAAGGTCAGCAATCCACCCGCACCAGTCAACAGACCGAGGCCAACAGTGATTTTGCCAAGGCTGCGCCCGATCAATCCGGCAATGCTTACGCAGCCGATCCAAACGCCCCCGGCGATTTCGTTGCCGCCGCCCAGGCCCAATTCAACCGCGTGCAGAACCTCCCACAAAGAGACGGCACGTTCGAAATCGGTCGGCGCAATATGGGCCGCACGTTCCACCGTGACATTGGCGATCATACCGGCGCCAATCACAAGGGTCGCCCAGATCAGACCTAACGCGCGCGTCACAGCCGCCCAATCGGGGGTGCTGGTGCGCAATCGCGCATGAATGGCAACGACCAGAACGGTCAAGGCCAGCGCATTCACGATGTAGATCACGCTGTTCCACAGGATCAGCAGTCCGGCGTTGGTCTTGGTGAATTCGACAACAGCCCGTGCGTCGATGTCACCGGTACCAAACCCCAAAGGTGCAAGCAGCGTGACAAGAAGGGCAAAGCCGAACACATATGTTGCAGCACAGGTAAGGCCGGCAAACCCTCCGATTCTCTGGAAATTCATCGGTCGTCTCCAATTGGTTCTTTTGCGGATCAATGCGCCTGATCTACCACTTTTCTGAAATGATCGGCCAGTTTGCGCGTGCCCGATGGTGGCGCGGTCATATTCATCCCGCCTGCCGTTAGAAAGAACTGTGCGGGTCCCGCGATCCGGCGAGGCGCAATCAAAGGCAGAAGCCACAGCGCAAGACGGTGCAGGATGTCCGGCAGGAAGGTGATGCGGGAGGGCTTGCCCAGAACCTCGAAGCAAAGCTTGGCGAGATCCTCTTGTGTGAATGTTTCTGGCCCGCCGATGTCTGCACTGGCGGCACCTTGTTCAACAGCGTCGAAAACTGCTGCGGCAAGATCAGCGCCGTGAATTGGATTGATCCTGTGCTGCCCTTTCGCAAACAACCAGACGCGGCCTGCCTGAGCCATCTTCAGAAAATCGGCCATGTCCGAGAAATATCCGGTGGGTGCGATGATCGTCGATTGGATGTCTGCCGTCTTAAGCTTGCGCACAAAAGCCGCCTTGGCAGCGACAAGGGGCACGTTTTCCATCCGGTCCGCGTTAAGGACATGGACGAATGCAAACCGTGTAACATTGGCGCGCAAGGCTTCTTCCAAAAGGTTCACGTTGGCTTGATAGTCGACATCCCAGTATCCGACGCCATCCGTTTGTCGCGTGATGCCCAATGCCGAGACCACCAAATCCATGCCGTCCATCGCCCCCGCCAAGGATTCAGACCACGTCGCCTCCGCTTCAACGATACGGTCTGCGGGTAAGTCAGCATGGCCGCTGGAATTTCGGGCTAAGGCCGTTACATGCCAACCGCGCTTTTGGTACTCTTTGCACAGAAACTGGCCAAGATACCCAGTCGCTCCTGCGATGAACACGTGTTTCATTGATCTGATCTCCGGTGTAGTGGCTAGCGATAATACGGATCGGTTCGGTGCGCCCCGACATGAGCGGATGTCTGGCCGCCAGAGGTTTGCTCGGGCAGCCCGATGTCTTTTCTCAGATGCTCCGACCCAGAGTAGGGTTGAGGTAGCCCTGCATGAGCTACCCCCGTGAGGAGTTGATAGAGCGCATTGAATCGCCGTGCGCGAAGACGAATGATTTCTACCATGATATGCCCCCTATCCTACAACTTGGTGACCGCGGCCACGTAGGCATTCGATGACAATTGCTTTGCGCCGCTCGCTGGCATTGACGGCGCCTGCGGCCCCTCCGGCTAGCGCGCCAACAATGGCGCCACCAAGTGCGTCACCCCCATCATCGACTTCGCCCAGAACAGCGCCTGCTCCGGCACCGAGAACAGCAGCCCCGGCGGTTTCCCGATCAAACTGTTTTTGGTTGCGGGCAAGCGCTTGGCAGGCCGCCAGATCAGAGTGGAAAGCAGCCGAGGGCTGACCGTCCAGGATGGGTCGGTAATTTGCGCCACTGTCGGCACAGGCCGCGATGGCAAGAACAGCGGGCAATGCGAATACATATTTCATTTGGTATTTCCTTTTCGTTGATTGCTGAGGCGCCCGTTTGACGTTTCACACTCAGGCGCCGTTGGTAGAATTGAGTTACGATCAGCTATTGCCCCATGCGACCGATCAGGCTGGATCGGACGTCCTGACAAGCTTGGCCGGACCTTCTGGCCGGTCGTGTGCATTGGATCGGAAGTCAGGCTTAAATGAAGACCAATGCATCCATATCGGACACTCCGTCGAGCATCAGACAATCACCATCACCTTCAAATGTAATCAGGACCCCTGATTGCGTTTGGGTGATCGTGTCGACCGATGCTCCATCAAGTGCCAACATGTCCTCGGTCACATCGAAATCCTTGATACGATCGAATTCCTGCCGACCGTTCTGGGTGGCGTCTGAGAACACAAAGACATCTGCCCCGGCGCCGCCGGTCATAACGTCATGTCCGGCACCGCCATCCAACAGGTCGTCACCTGCGCCACCCCACAACCGGTCATGGCCTGCTGCGCCGTCAAGCACGTCGTCACCCTTATGAGCCTTTAGCCGATCATGGCCCGCACCGCCGTTAAGGCTGTCTTTGCCTGCCCCGCCGAAAAGCCTGTCATGGCCGTTCCCACCGTCAAGACTGTCATCACCAGCGCGTCCATAAAGTCTGTCCTGCCCACTACCGCCGATCAGCTTGTCATTGCCAGAGCCAGCTTTCAGAACGTCATGTCCCTTTAACCCCAGCAGTTGGTTATCTTCGGAAAATGCGTCGTCCTTTCGGTGAAGAACCATGCGGTCATGGCCAGCGTCCCCGGTAAGAAGGACCGAGCCGTCCTTGAAGTTAATATCACTGGGCTTGATTTTGTTGAGTGCCGTATTCACGCGCAGTGTCGCCCCTTCAAATGAAAGCTCAAACCCCGCTTCATTCGTCTGGACATCCAACTCCGCGGACGAGACATTTTTGACCTGAAGCGGCCCATCTGTATCAGCGTCCGACCAAACCGGATCCTCTGACGCCAACTGGGCCGAGGCAAGAATTCCTGCGAAAGCACTGACATCAAGATCAACCGTGGTGACGGCTGTCGAGAAAATCTGCCCCATTTCGGCATGCAGGAAGGTGGCGCTTTCGGTTCCCATTGTCCCGCCCGGGAAGCCGATTAATGTCCCCACGTCGTCGATCTGAAGTGCGACAAGCCCTAGTCCGAAATACATGCCGTCTTCGTCAGAAGGGCTGAAATCCATCATTTCTGAAAGCGCCGCGGGCGACAGCAAGGTCTGATCGACAAGAAGCGCTTGCAGGAAAGTCGTCATATCTGCGGTCGTCGAGATGACCCCGCCGGCAGCGCCGGGATCCTGCATGATATCAGTCACGTCGATCGCGCCGTCATCGGTCGGATAGTAGCTCGACAGGCGGTTCGGATCGTCACGATGATCATCAAGGAACGTGTCCGCCATGCCCAAAGGCTCGAAAACCAGTTCTTGCAAGACGTCATCCAACGGTTGCTTGGTGACGGCTTCGATCACCTCGCCCAACAAGGTGTAGTTCGTGTTGGAATATTCGTATGATTCCCCGGGCTCAAAGCTGGCAGGCAGCCCGCGAACAAGGTCAAGCGCCACATCCGCACCGGTTACGGTATCCGGGTTCTCGAACGCGATAAGATCAAAAAGCTCGACCCCATCGTCGTTCACTTGGTCAGTGAAATTGGGAATGCCCGAGCGCATCGAAAGCGCGTCGCGCAGAGTTGCCTCGTCGGCATTCGCGATCCCGTCAAGTCGATCACTCGGCAAATAATCCGCAATCCGCGCGTCCAGATCCAGTAACCCCGCATCGGCCAGCTTAAGGGCCGCAACGGCCACGACCATCTTTGTTTGCGATCCGGTTTCAAAGGTCTGCGCGAAATGCGCTGCGTCGCCAGTTTCCAAGTCGCTTACGCCACTTGCGGCCTGTGCACTTCGCGTTCCGTCAGAGAAACTTACCAAAGCTGCGGGTGCGCCGTTCAGCGTAAGGGCTTCGGCAATGGCATCCGGGGTGGCTAATATCGCCTTGGGATTAAATACAGTCATGAATACGTCCTTCCAGATTTTTCGTCTGCAAAGGACATGCGATATGGCGACACCAATTTCGTCGTCGCCAGCTTGTCAGGACGTTCGAACCAGATGGATTGAACGTATCGAAACGACGGCCAGCGGCACGGAACCTAGGGCTTGTGCGCTGACCGCCATTGGGAAGGGGTTTGATCGGTGACCTTCTTGAAACTGGTGTTGAAGGTCGATTTCGCGTTGAAGCCGACGGCCTCGCTGATCTCGAGAATGGTGTCATTTCTGTGGATCAGCAAATCACAGGCATCACGAATGCGGCATTGGTTCACATAGTCATAGAACGACATGCCGACTTTGGTGTTGAGCACCTCGGACAGGTGAATGGGGGGGATCGCAATCGCCGAGGCGAGGCTGCGCAGGTTCAGCCCGTGATCGCGCCAAAGCTGCCCATCCGCCATGCGCTTTTCCAGCCGCGCGGCATAGCGCTCCATGTCGGCATCGTTAAGACCGGAGCGCGCATACCGGGATGATGGCTTGTCTTGCGAAGCCGCGTTTTCGGGCGCAGGTTCATCGTCAAGCACAGCTCCGGACCATTCGGGCAGGGGCGGGTTCGCCCGCAAGGCAAAAATGCCGAATGAAATCGGCATGATTACATCAAAGAACAGTGACCAAATGCCATCCCGAAGCGAGTCCTGATCCACCATCTGGCCAATCTCATCTGCAATGACGATAAGCGCGATGATCAGGATTGTTGCCACTAGGCCGTCGAGCCAACGCAGGGTCTTACCTTCAAGGTCTGAAAACACATCGCGGATGTTTCGTTTGTGTACGATCAGTCGCCGAATGCAGATCCCGCCGTAGACAAAAAGGATAATCACCCAAACGATCCAAAAAGCGGTCTCGCCCGCGTCGATAAGGTTTATATGCCCTTCAGAAACGTCGCCCCGAGCGAGGCCAAGCCTCACTTCTCCTGGTAGGATAAGGGTAGGAGCGAGGCAAAGAAATCCAGCGAGAAAGGGCACAAGGTGGACTAGATCAGCTCGGACCAGCTTGGGGTCAGCGCTGGTCAGAGCCCTCACATAAAAATAGAGGGAAACCATGAACCCGGGAATTATCACATCATTCCATCGGTAGAGCGCGGGGGGGCCGTTGAACATATCCGAATAAGCGAAGGAATTGAGACCATCACAGACGTTGACTGCGAAAAACGCGATCATCGCCCATATATGCATACGCGGCGGCTTGGTGTCGTGCAGTCGAAGCAACAGGCCCAAAAGCACGAAAACCGATACAGCCAGCGCACTGGCCACACCAAGGTGCTCCCAATAAAGGCTGTCGCTCATTTCCATCTTCAATTGCTCCCTCTTGAGGTCTTTGTAACGTCTGCACCCGGAATTCCAAGTTGCTGCGACGGTGCATACCGAAAGTGACGTAATCTTTGGCTGGTTTTCTAAGGTTGCCGACGCCGGGGGGAGAGCACGCATTCGATTGTGCCCAACGAAAGCCATCGTTGTTCGTGCAGCGGTGTTTTGGTGATTCCGGATTTTGCAGATGTGAACCATAGCCGTTCCGGTAAGGAAGCGTTGCCGTAGTTCCTTTGCACCAAAGGGTTTGCTGGGCTTTGTCATGCCCAGCCGAGATGGCGATTGACATGTCCGTTCAGTTGATATGCTATTCCCATCTACGAAACTTTTAATTTTGCGGCTAAGTATCGCAATGAAGGTGCAGCTAAATGTCTGTAAAAAGGGAGAAAAATATGATGAAACCAATGCTCGCGGCTGCGCTGTTGATGACGTCGACATCGCTTGCCCATGCGGAAACTTTGCGATGGGCTCGGGCTGGGGATGCGTTGACATTGGATCCGCATGCTCAGAACGAAGGGCCCACCCACACGGTGCGTCACCAGATGTACGAGCCGCTGATCATCCGTGACACGTCCGGCGCATTCGAAGCTGCGCTGGCAACCGATTGGGCGCCCAGTGCTGACGATCCGAACGTTTGGGTGTTCAACCTGCGTCAGGGTGTGAAATTCCACGATGGCGCCGATTTCACTGCTGAAGATGTGGTCTTTAGCTATGACCGCGCCAAGCAGCCGAACTCGGATATGAAAGAGCTGATCAACTCGATCGTCGAGGTACGCGCAGTTGATGATCACACGGTCGAGATCGTGACCGATGGTCCGAACCCGATCCTGCCTGCCAACCTGACAGACCTGTTCATCATGGACAAAGGCTGGACCGAGGCGAACGACACTGTCAACGTGCAGGACTTTGAAGGCGGCGAGATCACTTTCGCGACCACCAATGTGAACGGCACCGGCGCCTATAAGCTGGTCAGCCGCGAGCCTGACGTGAAAACCGTGATGGCCCGGAACGAGGACTATTGGGGCCGTGATCAGTTCCCATTGGCGATCAGCGAAATCATCTATACCCCGATCCAGAACGACGCGACCCGCGTGGCCGCGATGCTTTCGGGCGAGGTGAACTTCCTTCAGGATATGCCGGTGCAGGATCTGGATCGTGTTAATGCTGTGGACGGTCTGGTCGTCAAACAGGCGCCTCAGAACCGGGTTATCTTCTTCGGCATGAACCAAGGCGCAGATGATATCGAGGCTGATAACGTCGAAGGTAAAAACCCGCTTTCGGATGTGCGTGTGCGTCGGGCCATGTCGATGGCAATCAACCGCGATGCGATCAAACAGGTCGTCATGCGTGGCCAGTCGCAACCGGCGGGTATGATTGCACCTCCGTTTGTGAATGGCTGGACGGCCGAAATGGATGGCGAAAGCAAAACCGATGTGGAAGCCGCGAAAGCTTTGCTGGCGGAAGCTGGATACGGGGACGGATTCTCGATCCGTCTGGACTGCCCGAATGACCGCTATATCAATGACGAAGGTATCTGTCAGGCGGCCGTTGGTATGCTGGGCCAGATCGGCATCACTGTGAACTTGGACGCCAAGCCCAAGGCGCAGCACTTCCCGCTGATCACCGACGGCAAGACGGACTTCTATATGCTGGGTTGGGGCGTTCCGACCTATGATTCCGAGTACATCTTCAACTTCCTGGTCCACGGTCGTGAAAGCGAAATCGGCACCTGGAACGGTACCGGGTTCGACAATGACGAACTGGATGCCAAGATCAAAACGCTGGCCTCGAACACTGACCTTGACGCACGTAACAAGGACATTGCCGGCATCTGGCGTGTGGTGCAGGACGAACAGCTGTACATCCCGATCCACCACCAGGTGCTGAACTGGGGTATGGCTGAAAATCTGGGCATCGAGGTTGATCCTGAAGACCAGCCCATGGTCAAGCACTTTGGCCTGAACTAAGCTTAACAACCGGGCCCCGACTTTTCGGGGCCCGGCTTGAAGCCGGAAGGGAGCTATCATGAAACATCTGCCCGTCGCCGCGCTGCTTGGCGCGCTGGCCGCTCCTGTTGCGGCTGAAGAGTTCACCTTCGCCGTTACCACTGATCCGCAGACATTGGACCCTCACGCCGTGAACTCGACCCCTGTTTTGGGGTTCTTGAACAACGTCTATGAAGGCTTGGTGCGCCGAGGCAAGGACATGTCCATTGAGCCAGCCCTGGCGACAAGCTGGGAGCCGATTGGCGATGGTGCTGGATGGCGCTTTAAGCTGCGTGAAGGCGTTACCTTTCATGACGGCGCTGCGTTCAACGCGGATGATGTGATCTTTTCCTATCAGCGTGCGTCAGACGAAAGTTCGGATACGCAGAGCTGGTTTTCGCCCGTCAGCGATATGGTGAAGGTCGACGATTATACAGTGGATGTCATGACCACGACCCCCAATCCGATCTTCCCGGACAGCATCGCGAATTGGATGATCATGGACAGCGGTTGGGCCGAATCGAATAGCGCCGCCCTTCCCGACAAAGAGGCAGGGAATTTCGCCACGCTGAACACCAACGGGACAGGAGCGTTCCGCGTAACGGCGCGCGAACCCGGCCTGCGCACGGTATTGGAGCCGTTTGACAGTTGGTGGGATCAGGCTGAGCACAACCTAACCAGCGCCGAGCTGGTTCCAATTCAAAATCCCGCGACCGCCTTGGCCGCACTTCTGTCTGGCGATGTGGATTTCATCAACCCTGTGCCCATTCAGGACGTGGCCCGGTTGCAGAACAACGCGGATGTGAAAGTCATCCAAGGGATCGAAGCCCGTGTGATCATGCTCGGCTTTGATCAGCAGGCTGGCGCAAGCGAAGCAGGGCAGGGTGGTTCGGACGTGTTCTTGGATCCCCGCACACGCGAGGCAGTCGCCAAAGCCGTCAACGTGCCCGCGATTCTGCAAACCATCATGCGTGGCAATGCTCAGCCAGCCAGCCAACTGGTCAGCCCCGATATGCGCGGCTATTCGACCGCAAATGCAGCCCCCTATGCCAATGACCCGGACGGCGCGCGCGCATTGTTGGCCGAGGCAGGTGCCGAAGGTGCCGAGATCAGCTTTAAATGCTCAAACAACCGCTATCTGAATGACGAAAGCGTCTGTCAGGCGATCACCGCGATGCTGACGCAGGTGGGCCTGAACGTGACGCTGGATGCGATGCCGGTGCAGAATTATTGGCCCGAGCTGCGCGCCGACAATTTCGACATGTACCTGCTGGGCTGGTCGCCCGGCACTTTTGACGCCGAACATCCGGTCCGCTTTTTGGCCTCGACCCCGAATGCCGAGAAAAAGCTAGGCTCGTGGAATTTCGGCGGATACTCGAACGAACGTGTCGATACGCTCTTGCCAATGATCCAGTCTGAAATTGACGACACGAAACGTCAAGAGATGTTGGACGAGGTCGCCAAGATCCTGCAAGACGAGGTCGCCTATGTGCCGCTTTACGTCCAGCCCTTGGTCTGGGGTGCGCGCAGCAATATCGAGCTGACGCAGCGGCCCGATAACTTCTTCCTTCTGCGTTGGGTTACGGTCAAATAAATGTTCTCATACATCACTAAACGCGTCGGACAGTCAGTACTGGTCCTGTTCGTTGTTGGTCTTGTTGCGTTTTCCATGTTCCGCTTTGTCGGCGATCCGATCGACAATATGCTGGGACAGGAACGCACAATGGAAGACGTCGAACGGCTGCGCGGTCAGCTTGGGCTGGATCAGCCCTTCCCCGTGCAATACGTGAAATTCCTGCAAGAAGCGGTACAAGGCAATTTCGGCGTCAGCTTCCGTCAAGGCCGCCCCGTGGCCGAGATCTTGGCCGAACGCGCCCCCGCTACGTTAGAACTGGCGCTGGTGTCTGCCATCCTTGCCATCGCCTTGGGCATCGCGCTGGGCGTGTTCACCGCCATCAAACGTGATGGGTTCTGGGCGAACTTCATCATGTCGTCCTCTTTGATCGGGGTGTCCCTGCCCACCTTCCTGATCGGGATCTTGCTGATTTATGTCTTCTCGGTCGAACTGGGATGGCTGCCCAGTTTCGGACGCGGACAGGTTACAGATCTTGGCTGGTGGAGCACCGGCTTTCTGACCGCAAGCGGGCTGAAAGCACTGATCCTTCCGGCGATCACGCTGGGGCTTTATCAGATGACCCTGATCATGCGGCTTGTGCGATCCGAGATGCTCGAGGTCATGCGACAGGACTATATCCGCTTTGCCCGCGCCCGTGGCCTGAGTGACCGCACCATCAACTTCCGCCATGCGCTGAAGAACACCATGGTGCCTGTGATCACCATCATCGGTCTGCAATTGGGCTCGATCATTGCTTTCGCGATCATCACCGAAACGGTGTTCCAGTGGCCGGGGCTGGGGCTGTTGTTCATCAACGCCATCCAGTTCGTCGATATCCCGGTAATGGCTGCCTATCTGATGATGATCTCGGTCATCTTTGTGGTCATTAACCTGGCTGTCGACATCCTGTACGCCTTTATCGATCCCCGTTTAAGGACAAGCGCATGAGCCGTATGAAACGAATTCTGGACAGCGATCAGTTCTATGCTTTTCGCCGCTCGCCGGTGGCGATGGTATCGGCTGCTGTCGCGCTGTTCTTGGTGCTTGCAACCTTACTTGCGCCGCTGATCGCACCAACGAACCCGTTTGACCCCTCCAGCCTGAACCTGATGAACGGGTTTACTCCTCCGATGGAGCCCAACGCCTTCACCGGAGAAACCTTCCTGATGGGCACCGACGATCAGGGGCGCGACGTGTTTTCGACCATCCTTTACGGGATGCGGATCTCTCTGTTTGTGGGCGTGTCCGCCGTGCTGTTCGCCATGGTGCTGGGGATCATCCTTGGCCTTCTGTCGGGCTATTTCGGCGGTTGGACCGAAACCATCATCATGCGTACCGCAGATGTGCAGCTAACCTTCCCGTCGATCCTTCTGGCCATGCTGATCTTTGGCATCGCCAAAGGTGTGACCCCAATTGAATACCGCGACCAGATGGCAATCTGGGTGCTGATCCTGGCCATTGGCCTTTCCGACTGGGTGCAGTTTGCCCGCGTCGTTCGCGGCGCTACGCTGGTCGAGAAGAACAAGGACTATGTTGCCGCCGCGCGCATCATCGGCCAACGTCCCTTCACCATCATGCTGCGCCACATCTTGCCCAACGTGCTGTCGCCGGTTCTGGTGATCGCGACGATCTCGCTTGCGCTGGCGATCATTGCCGAAGCGACGCTCAGCTTCCTTGGCGTGGGCGCACCGCCGACGCAACCTTCGCTGGGCACGCTCATTCGCATCGGGCAAGGCTTCCTGTTCTCGGGTGAATGGTGGATCCTCTTCTTCCCGGCCTGCACTTTGCTGGCACTTGCGCTGAGTGTGAACCTGCTGGGCGACTGGCTGCGCGATGCTTTGAACCCGAGGCTGAAATGACCGAACCTGTTCTTTCCATCCGCAATTTGACGGTCGAGATCCCGACCCGCCACGGCATCTTCAAGCCGGTTGAACACGTGACCTATGACCTGCGCCCCGGTGAAATCCGGGGTGTCGTGGGTGAAAGCGGCGCGGGCAAATCCATGACCGGCAACGCGGTTATTGGCCTGTTGGACCCGCCCGCCCATGTTTCGGAGGGCCAGGTCTGGCTGAACGGCCGCCGTATTGACGAACTGGATGCCGAAGAAAAACGCCGTATCCGGGGCAAAGAGATCGGGATGATCTTTCAGGATCCGTTGACCTCGCTTAACCCGCTGTTCACGGTTGGCGAGCAATTGGTGGAAACCATCCAGCTGCATCTGAAACTCTCGGCATCCGAGGCGAAGAAGCGCGCCATTGCATTGTTGGATCGCGTGTCGATCCCAGACCCCGAGGAACGGTTCAATCAGTACCCGCACCAGTTTTCCGGGGGGATGCGTCAGCGTGTGGTGATTGCCTTGGCGCTGTGCACCGAGCCCAGCGTTCTGATCGCGGACGAACCCACAACGGCGCTGGATGTGTCGGTGCAGGCGCAGGTGTTGGACCTGATCAAGGAACTGGCGAAAGAGCGTCAGGTTGGCGTCATTCTTGTCACGCATGATATGGGCGTGATCGCCGATACGACCGACACCGTGACTGTGATGTATTCCGGGCAGGTGGTTGAAAGCGGCACGACGGACCAGATCCTTGGTGCACCGACACATGACTATACCAAGTCGCTGATCGCTGCCGTGCCGCGCCCTCATACAAAGGTCGCGCGCTTCCCGATGGTCAGCTATGGCGACCGCGAAAGCACGTTCAAGATTGATGATCTAGCGGCCCATTGGGACAAGACAGACCTGTCCAAATCCGGCAAACTGCTTGAGGTCGAGGGTATTACCAAGACCTTCCTGCAAAAGGGTGCGATCCTGCCCTCGAACCGGCAGTATTTCACTGCTGTGGATCAGGTTAGCTTTGACATCAAAGATGGTGAGGTTTTCGGGCTGGTCGGCGAAAGTGGGTCCGGCAAGTCCACCGTCGCCCGCATGATCGGCACGCTCTATCCTGTGGATGGCGGGCGCGTGATCTTTGATGGCGATGACGTGACTGCGATGGGGCCTGATGCGCTTCAGACGTATCGCCGCCAGATCCAGATGATCTTTCAGGACCCGTTTTCAAGCCTAAATCCCCGGATGAGGGTGGGCGACCTTGTGGCCGAGCCGATCCTGCACCACCGTATTCTGCCGAAAGCTGCCGTCGGTGCGCGGGTGCGCGAGCTGTTGGATTGGGTCGGGTTGGCAAAAGACGCTTGGCGCAAATACCCGCACGAGTTCTCGGGCGGCCAGCGGCAGCGGATTTGCATTGCCCGTGCACTGGCGACACAGCCACGTTTCCTGATTTGCGACGAACCGACCAGTGCGCTGGACGTGTCTATTCAGGCGCAGATCCTGAATATTCTGAAGGACCTGCAAGAGCATCTGGGCCTGACCATGCTATTCATCAGCCACGATCTGCCTGTCGTGCGTCAAATGTGCGACCGCGTGGGTGTTATGCGCCAAGGTAAGCTGGTCGAAGTTCAGGACACCGAGACCCTGTTTGCATCCCCGCAACACTCATACACGCGCGAGCTGTTGGACCTGATGCCGCGCCTGAAGCAGTTGGAGGCCTAAGCGGCAACCTGCATGCACTGAACGAAAGAAGCCCCCAAGCTGCGAACCGCGCCTTGGGGGCTTCGTTTGTCTTTGCCAAGTCTTGTCAATTCTGCCCGGCTTTCAGACTTGCATCCACTAAGGTTCTGTGGCCAGTATAACTGACCGATGGTCATTAATGCCGCCGGAGGAATAAAAGCGACCTGAATTACACCAGCCAAAGGATCAATGCCATGAAGCTAACTGTAAACGGTGTCACCCACGATGTGGATGTTGAAGATGACATGCCTCTTTTGTGGGTTCTGCGGGATGAGCTGAAGCTGGATGGTCCTAAATATGGTTGCGGGGTTGCGGCCTGCGGCGCGTGTACGGTTCAAGTGGATGGTGTTGCGGTGCGGTCTTGCCAGACCTTTGTGGGTGATGTCGAGGGTCCGGTGACCACGATCGAGGGGCTGGGCAATCCAGACCAGATGCATGCTGTTCAAGCCGCTTGGCTGAAACATCAGGTCGCGCAATGCGGATATTGTCAGGGCGGGCAGATGATGCAGGCGGCAGATCTGCTGGCCAACAACCCGGCCCCAAGTGACGAGGACATTGACGACGCCATGTCAGGCAATCTGTGCCGCTGCGGCACCTATCCCCGCATTCGTGCGGCCGTGAAAACCGCTGCGCAAACATTGCAGGAGGGCTGATCATGGGACGTATCGGAACCATCGCACGCCGCACCTTTCTTGTCGGCTCGGCTGCCATTTTGAGCGGAGTTGCCTTCGGCTATTACAAATTTCAACAGCCGGTGGACAATCCACTGGACGACGATCTGGCGCAAGGCGAGGCGGCGCTGACGCCTTACGTTTTGATCAACGCGGATGGTGTCACTCTGATCACTCCGCGAGCGGATAAGGGGCAGGGGGCGTATTCGGTCCAAGCGGCATTGATTGCCGAAGAGCTGGACATCGATCTTGACCAGATAAACGTTGATCCCGGCCCGCCATCGCCCGCCTATTGGAACACGGCCATTGCGGCCGAGGGCGTGCCATTTCCTTCGACGGATCGGGGGATGACTGCGGAAACCATGCGTGGCTTCATGGGGGCGGTGATCAAGCTGATGGGGATGCAGGTCACGGGTGGCTCGACCACCGTGCCGGATGGGTTCGAGAAGCTGCGTGTGGCGGGAGCGGTCGCGCGTGAGACGCTGAAAGCAGCAGCGGCGGAGGCTTCGAACCTCGCGGTCACGCAGTTGAAAACGGAACGCGGCGCGGTTGTCCTGCCGGACGGCAAGCGCATTCCTTATCAGGCGCTCGCAGCCAAAGCGGCCGAGATCGACCCCGTGACGGACGTGACCCTGCGCCCCTCGACCCAGTGGCGTCTGGTGGGCAAGCCCATGCAGCGCGTCGATATGGTGGCGAAATCCACCGGCACACAGAGCTATGGCATCGACATGCGGATGGAGGGCATGGTCCATGCCGCCGTCCGTGTGAACCCGCGCAAAGGCGGCGAGATGCTGTCCTTTGACGCGTCCGAGGCCGAAACGATGCGCGGCGTTCAAAAGGTGATTCCAGTGACCGGCGGTGTGGGCGTGATCGCTGACAACACATGGCGCGCGTTTCAGGCCGTGGACGCCATCGAAGTGGTGTGGGGTGAGGCCCCGTATCCGGCCGAGCAATCCGAGCATTGGCAAGCGCTTGCGGACACAATTGACGCGGGTGATGCGGATGCCACACCCCGTGATGACGGCGACGTGGACGGGGCAGGGGCTACGGTCGAAGCCGAATACCGCGCGCCCTATCTGGCCCACGCGCCGTTAGAGCCGATGAACGCCACGGTGCTGATCACCGACACCCGTGTCGACGTCTGGACCGGCAACCAGATCCCACGCATGACACAGGCCAGCGTCGCGAAGATGACCGGTATGGATGCCGACGATGTGCATGTCCATATCCTGATGATGGGCGGCAGTTTTGGGCATCGTTTGGAAGACGAGGTGGTAAAACGCGCCACCGAAATGGCGATGGCCATGAAGGGCACGCCGGTTAAGCTGACCTATAAACGCGAAGAAGACACGGCGCAGGATTTCACCCGGCCTTTGGCCCTGATGCGCGGGCGTGGCGCTGTTGCAGATGGCAAGGTGACTGCGATGGAAATCGAAGTCGCTGCGCCCTCGGTCATGGACAGCCAGATGGCGGAACGTCAGGGACTTGCGATGCCCGGACCCGACGCGACCATCACGCAGGCCCTGTGGGACCAACCCTATGCCATCCCGAATTACCGCGTGACGGGCTTCCGCGCACCGAAACTTGGCCCGGTCAGCTCGTGGCGCTCGGTCGGTGCGTCGCAGAACGGGTTCTTCCACGAGAATTTCCTGAATGCTCTGATCCAAGAGGCCGGGGCCGATCCTGTCGAGGAACGCTTGCGCCTGATGACCGACGACCCCTCCCGCAAGACCTTGGAAGCCGTGGCCGAGATGTCGGGCTGGGGCGGCGAGCTTGCCGCAAACAAAGCCCGCGGCGTGGCCTTCTGCCTGTCCTTCGGTACCCCCTGCGCGCAGATCATCGAGATCACCAATGGCGAGGATGGCATCAAACTGGACAAGGTCTGGGTCGCCGCCGAAGTGGGCAGAGTCGTGGACCCGGTGAACTTCGAAAACCTTGTCGCAGGCGGCGTGATCTGGGGGCTGGGTCACGCGATCAACAGCCAGATCACCTATACCGACGGCATGGCCGAGCAAGAAAATTTCTGGGATTTCGAAGGTCTGCGGAACTACCAAGCGCCCGAAATAATCGTGCGTGGGATGGAGAACCGGGACTACGTGACTGGTGTGGGCGAACCGCCCGTGCCGCCAGCCGCACCGGCTCTGGCCGAGGCGATTTTCCGGGCGACGGGAGAGCGGCCGACTGAGATGCCGTTTGGCGAGAGGTTTGGGTTTGTGTGAGCAAGCCCGCCTTACCTCATTAGCTACCAAATGCAGGCTCGGGCAGATAGGGGTAGGAAATCTGATATTCTGAAGAAGGACTTGGATAGTTATCGGACATTTGCAAACACCAGAATGAAAAGGCCCACCATGATGAATAGGAATAGGCCAAACAGCTGATATCTCGGGTGCGATTTTCGAAATTTAGATCCATGGAAGTCTTTGAAAAGTATGATATTTACTATACTTTTCCTGATAGAGGGGCTTCTAAATCCAACCCACAAATATAATAGGTACGTTGCAATGAGAATTGCGGCCCAAGCCCAAAGAAGTCCATTCACAGCATCACCTTAAGGAATAAATCTGACTTGTTAGGAACCGCATTCTCGAGGCGGCAAGCAAGGACTGTCATAACTTCGGTCACTCCTCTGAGCGCTGTCGATCCGGAAGCATTTCACGAAATGTAACCGCCGCCGCGATGGTCCAAAATGCCAGTTTGACCCAGATGAAGATTGCGGCAACGAACCAAAGAAAACCCACCAGAACAATCATCGAGACTTCGACAAGCTGAGACATTTGCTTGAGGTAAGCTGCAAACGGCCCGCTGCATTCGACGCCGCTTCCAAGCGCGCCCGAGCAAACTCCGGTCGTGTGCGCGATCAAGACCAGAACTGGTCCACCAAGCGTCGGTGCCAATATCAGATAGAGCGCGAGCTTGGCGAAGGCGATTAGCGGTCTCACTTTACCGCCCTCGCTTCCCACGCCCGGCCCGCTGCCCCGGCTTCCCAGCCGTTGATCGCCCCTTGGCCTTCTGCGCCGCCTCTCCTGCCGCCTCGATCGCGGACTGACGCGCCAGCGGATCGTCTGCCACTGCCAGTTCCACGGCCTCCAGACGGTGCACCTCGTCGCGCAACCTAGCAGCTTCTTCGAACTCAAGGTTCTCGGCAGCCTTGCGCATCTCGGCTTTCAGGCCTTCCAGATGTGCCAGAAGGTTGTCGCCAACCATAGGTTTGTCGATGGTCGCGGTGACGCGGGACATGTCGGTGTCGCCGTCGTAAAGCCCGGCCAGAACGTCCTCGACATTCTTTTTCACCGTCTCGGGCGTGATCCCGTGTTCGACGTTATAGGCCATCTGCTTTTCGCGCCGCCGTTCGGTTTCCTTCAGCGCACGTTCCATCGACCCGGTGATGCGGTCGGCATACATGATCACGCGGCCATCGGCGTTTCGGGCTGCACGGCCGATGGTTTGCACCAGCGAGGTTTCCGAGCGCAAGAAGCCCTCTTTATCCGCGTCCAAAATGGCGACCAGTCCGCATTCGGGAATGTCCAGACCTTCGCGCAGCAGGTTGATGCCGACCAGAACGTCGAACGCGCCCAGACGCAGGTCGCGCAGGATTTCGATCCGTTCAATCGTGTCGATGTCCGAGTGCATATAACGCACGCGAATGCCCTGTTCGTGCAGGTATTCGGTCAGGTCCTCGGCCATGCGCTTGGTCAGTGTGGTGACCAGCGTGCGCATATCGTTGGCGGCGACCTTGCGCACCTCGTCCAGCAGGTCGTCGACCTGCATCTCGACCGGGCGGATTTCGACCTCGGGGTCCAGAAGGCCGGTGGGGCGGATCACTTGCTCAGCGAAGACGCCGCCGGTCTGTTCCAGTTCCCAGTTTGATGGCGTTGCGGACACGAAGACCGATTGCGGGCGCATGGCGTCCCATTCTTCGAACTTCAGGGGGCGGTTGTCCATGCAGCTGGGCAGGCGGAACCCGTGTTCAGCCAGCGTGAACTTGCGGCGATAGTCGCCTCGGTACATGCCACCGATCTGGGGCACGGACACGTGGCTTTCATCCGCGAACACAATTGCGTTGTCGGGGATGTATTCAAACAGCGTGGGGGGCGGTTCGCCCGGCGCGCGGCCGGTCAGATAGCGCGAGTAGTTTTCGATCCCGTTGCAGAAGCCGGCGGCTTCCAGCATTTCCAGATCGAACTTGGTGCGCTGCTCAAGGCGCTGGGCCTCAAGCAGTTTGCCCTCGTCCTCGAACTGTTTCAGGCGGACGGCGAGTTCCTGTTTGATGCTCTGAATGGCTTGTTTCAGCGTCGGCGTGGGCGTCACATAGTGCGAGTTCGCGTAGATGCGCACCTTTTCCAGCGTGTCAGTCTTGGCGCCGGTCAGAGTGTCGAACTCGGTGATGCTTTCCAGCTCTTCCCCGAAGAAAGAGAACCGCCAGCCGCGATCCTCAAGGTGGCTTGGCCAAACTTCCAGGCTATCGCCGCGCACCCGGAAGGACCCGCGCTGGAACGCGTTGTCGTTACGCTTATATTGCTGGGCGACCAGATCACGCATCATCGCGCGCTGGTCGTACTCCTCGCCGACGGTGATGTCTTGGGTCATCGCGGTATAGGTCTCGGGCGAACCGATGCCATAGATGCAGGACACAGACGCCACGATGATAACGTCATCGCGCTCTAACAGCGCCCGCGTAGCCGAGTGGCGCATCCGGTCGATCTGTTCGTTGATCTGGCTTTCCTTCTCGATGAAGGTGTCAGACCGGGCGACATAAGCTTCGGGCTGGTAGTAGTCATAATAACTGACGAAGTACTCGACCGCGTTGTCCGGAAAGAACCCTTTCATTTCACCGTAAAGCTGGGCGGCGAGGGTTTTGTTCGGCGCAAGGATGATCGCAGGGCGTTGGGTTTCCTCGATGATCTTGGCCATCGTAAAGGTCTTGCCGGTGCCGGTCGCCCCCAAGAGCACCTGATCCCGTTCACCGCTTTCGATTCCCCCCGCCAGTTCGGCGATGGCGGTGGGCTGGTCACCCGCTGGCTGAAACGGCGTGTGCATCACGAACCGTTTGCCGCCCTCCAGCTTGGGACGGGCCACGGGGGCCATGGTCGGATTGGTTAACGGGCTGTGTGGGGTTGTGTCATGGGCCATGCGAATCTCTCCATCGCCACAAGAATGGTCACTTTTTGTTCCGCTTCAAGGGCGTTGTACGAAGGAATTAGGGGAATCTCCCCATTTTTGGTGAGTTGCAGTGTTAAGCACTTTTTATGATGTTAGATACATACAGAGAAGTATGGCCGGATGGTCATTTGCTGAAACAACCAGTGATTGCATCACGTGGTTGTATATCCTGTATGCGCTTCCCCCAACGCAAGCATAAGTCATTATAAAAAAACAATGAAATTGAGAAAATTTTCAAAGATAACGCAACTTGAAGTGTATTTTTCTCTTGCTGACCCCGGGTCACTACGGTAGTTTGATCAGGCAAGCAGCAGAACGGACTGCCGGTGGCGACGATACACCCACCCCACCCCTCGCTCCCTCGTCGTCAACCGGCAGTCTCCCTGCTCTCACCCCCCCAAACCGCACTCACGGACGAAATGGTCGAGATTCGGCAGAGTGAACGTTCGGCTGCTGCAACCCTCTTATTCCGCCTTGAATTGCGCCGCTGCATGGCGGATAACCAAATCAGTTTTGGAAGGAGATACAGAATGCGAGCTCGTATCTATCAACCCGCCCGCAATGCAATGTCGTCGGGCATGGGAAAAACCAAGGTTTGGGTTCTGGAATATGCGGCTGACGCGGCGCGTGAACTTGACCCGCTGATGGGGTGGACCGGATCGTCGGATACACAAAGTCAGGTGCGCATGAAGTTCCAAAGCAAAGAGGCGGCGCTGGACTATGCCAAGGAACACGGGATCGAGGCCACTGTGACCGAGCCGCATAAGCGCAAGCCAAACATCCGTAAAGGTGGCTATGGCGAAAACTTCGCCACCAACCGCCGCGGCCCTTGGACACACTAAACCCCAGTTCTGACCTATTATGAACCCCGCCAAGTCGCGGGGTTTTGTTTTTTTGGGTTACGCGCTTAGGAAGCTGCGCACGGCGGCTTCAAATTCGCGCGGCTTTTCGGCGTGCAGCCAATGGCCCGCGCCAGGGATCTTGGCCTGTTTCGCCGAGGGGAAAAGCATTTTGATGGTCGGTCGATGTTCCGGCAGAACATAGTCCGAATTCGCGCCCGCCAAAAACAGAGTCGATCCGTTGAACGTTCCCGACACATCGGGGAAGCCGACGATCTTGGCCATCTCGGCCTCTAGCACATCCAGGTTCAGCCGCCATGTCCGGTCTTTCACATTTAGCGACTGCAATAGGAACGCACGTACCGACGGATCATCAAGCACGTTTGTCAACTGCCGGTCCGCATCTCCGCGCGTGTTCACGTTGTCCAGATCGATCGTGCGCATTGCCGCGATCATCGATTGCTGTGAATGGCCATAGGGGACGGGCGCAATGTCCGCGACCAGCAGCCGGTTGACCAGCGCGCTGTCCTGCAACGCCAGAATCATCGAAGCCTTTCCGCCCATCGAATGCCCGATTACATCCGCTTGTCCGCCGATTTGGTGGATCACCTCGGCCAAGTCGCCCGCCATATCGTAATAGCTTTGCGTTGGTTGACGTGGGCTGTCGCCGTGGTTGCGCATATCCACGGTCACGACACGCCGCGTATCCGACAGGCGCTTGGCAATAACGCTCCAGTTTCGGCCCGAGCCAAAAAGTCCGTGCACGATCAGAAGGGGCGGATGGGATGTGTCATCCCCAAAGGTTTGCATCGTAAGCATATGCTCTGATAACGCGGCCCGCGCGCGGATTGAACCCAGAAGTTTCTGCGGAATTCGCTTTCGGAGCACCTGCGGTTGAAGTTAAGAATGGCAATACGCGGAGCAGGCAATCGAGGGTTGAGTTGGATATCACGGCACGGACAGAGCGGCTTTCTCAGCTTCTTGAAGAACGGCTGGACATTCACGGCAAGAGTTTCGAGGTAAAGCTGCGCCGAGCGGGGCGGCTTTTGCCGCGCCATTTGCGGGTGAAGGGGCGGATGCTGGCGGATGCAACCTCCCGCGCAGATCATCCGCGCTTGCTGCGCCAGCTTGACGAGGCCGCGCTGGATCTGGCCGCCACCGATCTGGAACGCTATCTCCTCAGCATCGACCCGTGGGTGCGGCGCAAGAACATCTTCTTGAACTGGTCTGCTAGCCTTTCCTTCAACCTACTGATGGTCGCGGCGCTTGTCTTTGCTCTGCTTTGGTATTTGCGCAGCTGACGTTTCCCCTTGCCCCGATGCGTCAAGGCATTAGTCTGAACATGGTTCACACACGAGGCAGACATGGCACGGAAAAGCGAAATTCGGCGCGAGGCATTGCGTCTGTCCCTGATCGAAGCCGCCGAAGCGCGGATCAGGCGGGACGGGGCGGGGGCCATCAAGGCACGTGAACTGGCGAAAGAGGTCGGCTGCGCCACCGGAGCGATCTATAACGTTTTTGACGACCTGAACGCCTTGATCATGGCGGTGAACGGGCGCACCTTCCTTGAGATGGGCAAAGTCATCGCAAGCAGCCGCAGTCAGGCTGCCGGGCAAGCGCCACAGCGGGTATTGATTGCGATGTCTCTGGCCTATTTAGATTTCGCGGCGGCGCACAAGAACTTGTGGCGTGCGCTGTTTGATCTTGAGATGACAGTCGAGGAAGTCCCAGATTGGTATCAGGCCGAACTTGATCGGTTGTTTGCGAACATCTCGGAAACGCTGGCAGACTTGTGGCCCGCGCGGGACGAGGATGACATCGCCTTGATGACTCGGGCGCTGTTTTCGTCGGTCCATGGAATCGTTTTGCTGGGATTAGAGCAGCGGATTTCGGGGGTCCCGAAGGAAATGATCGCCAAAATGATAGAGAAAACGCTGATCGAGCTGACAGGTTCTGTGGCTTAACTATCAGATTTAAAACAATTTCTGAAATTATCGTGAACATCGTTCAAGATTTTTATTGAACGATGTTCACGATTTGCTATCTGTAATTCATGAACGATGTTCACGAAATTGGAGGTACAGATGTTCAGAACTTTGAAAACACTCTTTGACGGGGCGAATGCCCGGGCAGAAGAACGGGTCCGCGAGACATACTCGATCGAGCTGATTGACCAGAAGATTCGCGAAGCCAATCAGGGGCTGAAAGCCGCAAAGATGAGCCTTGCAGCGCTGACACAGCGTGCCCGTGCAGAAGAGCGGATGATCGACAACCTGGCCGATCGGATCGCAGATCTGGAAGCGCGGGCCACCGAAGCGTTGGAAGCAAAGCAAGATGCGTTGGCCCAGGAAGCCGCGCAGGCCATTGCATCCTTAGAAAATGAACGTGCTACGCGGCAGGCCACGCGTGAACGGCTTGAGGCGCGGGTCATCCGACTGCGCGCCACCGTCGAGACGGTGAACCGCCGTATCTCGGACCTGAAGCAGGGGGCGATTGCGGCCCGTGCATCGCGGGTCGAGGCGGGCGTGCATCGCAAGCTCGCGACAACTCTATCCGGGGCAGGCGCGCTGGAAGAGGCCGAAGAGCTGATCAAGAATGTGTTGAACGAAGATGACCCGTTTGAGCAGGCCGAGATCCTGCGCGAGATTGATCAGGATCTGTCCCACCACAACGTCGCGGACCGCCTGGAAGAAGCCGGCTTTGGCAACCAGACGAAAGCAACCGGCGCAAGCGTTTTGGAACGCTTGAAGGCCGCAAAATAACGCAGATAGAACGACTTAGAAGGATGAAGACAATGCAAAAGACTCACAGTGATACTTGGTTGATTATGGCTTTGAACGCGGCGGGCGTGGTTGCGGCCTATCTGCTTCTTGGGCTGTCGCTTTACAAATCGGTGGACGTGCCGCTGGCCACGAAGGGCTATTGGGGCATGGGCATCGTGCTTCTGACGCTTTCGCTAATCAACCTCGTGAAATACCGTTTTGACACGCGCGCCAGCGAGGATCGCATCCAGCGGATTGAAGAGGCGAAGAACGAAAAGCTGCTAGAGGATTACATTGCGGACGACAAGTAACCCGTTCTGAAACAAGAAAAGCCCCGGATCGCTCCGGGGCTTTTTAATTTTCTGTGGCTCGATTTACAGGTTCGGATACAGCGGGAAGCGTGCGCAAAGCGCTGCGACTTTTTCACGAACCGAGGCTTCGACATCGGCGTTGCCGTCTGCGCCATTGGCAGCCAGACCGTCCACGACTTCGATGATCAGGTCAGCGATCTCGCGGAACTCGGCTTCACCAAAGCCACGGGTGGTGCCAGCAGGCGTGCCCAGACGAATGCCCGAGGTCACCATCGGCTTTTCCGGGTCAAATGGGATACCGTTTTTGTTGCAGGTGATGTGGGCGCGGCCAAGGGCTGCATCCACAATGTTGCCGGTCACGCCTTTCGGGCGCAGATCGACCAGCATCACGTGGGTGTCGGTGCCGCCAGTCACAATGTCCAAGCCGCCTTTGACCAGCTGATCGGCCAAGGCCACAGCGTTTGCACGAACCTGTTTTTGGTACTCTTTGAACTCAGGACGCAGCGCTTCACCGAATGCAGCCGCTTTACCTGCAATCACGTGCATCAGCGGGCCACCTTGGATGCCCGGGAAGATGGCCGAATTTACTTTCTTCGCGATATCTGCGTCGTTGGTGACGATCATACCACCGCGCGGACCGCGCAGGGTTTTGTGGGTTGTGGTCGTCGCCACATGCGCGTGCGGGAAGGGCGAAGGATGCTCGCCAGCCGCGATCAGACCCGCGATGTGGGCCATGTCGACCATCAGGTATGCACCAACCGAATCCGCAATCTCGCGGAACTTGGCAAAGTCGATCTGACGCGGGATGGCCGAGCCACCAGCGATGATCAAAGCGGGCTTATGTTCGGTCGCCAGCTCTTGAATCTGGTCATAGTCAATCAGGCTGTCTTGCTTGCGCACGCCATAGTGAATGGCGTTGAACCACTTGCCCGACTGGTTCGGACGCGCGCCGTGGGTCAGGTGACCACCAGCCGACAGATCCATACCCAGAATGGTGTCGCCGGGCTTGATCAGTGCCTGAAACACACCTTGGTTCGCTTGGCTGCCCGAGTTCGGCTGAACGTTAGCAAATTCGCAACCAAACAGCTCTTTGGCGCGATCGATGGCCAGATTTTCGGCCACGTCGACATACTGGCAACCGCCATAATAGCGACGTCCGGGATAGCCTTCGGCGTATTTGTTGGTCAGAACCGAGCCCTGAGCCTCCATCACGGCAGCAGAAACGATGTTTTCCGATGCAATCAGC
The DNA here is from genome assembly GCF_056161205.1 of Aliiroseovarius sp. ABM4_368. Classification (NCBI taxonomy): domain Bacteria; kingdom Pseudomonadati; phylum Pseudomonadota; class Alphaproteobacteria; order Rhodobacterales; family Paracoccaceae; genus Aliiroseovarius; species Aliiroseovarius sp. ABM4_368. Next base: position 42,082 of record NZ_JBSWYR010000001.1, read on the forward strand.
TCGATCTCGTCGCGCTGACGGCCCAGCTCGTTGTTGATCGAGCCCCACAGCTCGGGGTCGCGGGTCGCAAGGGCTTCGGTAAAGAAACCGGGGTCACGGGTGGCAGTCATGCACGTCTTCCTTCAATTAAGGTCCGATTTGTCGATTTCCTATCGGAAACAATACCTGCCGCAAAGACCAGAAAGCGACGCGGCGGCGGAAAGACGCGGCATTATCTGGTGATTTGTGGAAACATGTGATTGTTTCGGAAACAAAGCTGCCAATCGGGACAATTCGTATGAGCCAGAAAATCGCGTTCGTTGCCAGTGACACAACCATGGCCCAAGCCGCACATGATGAGTTGGTGGCGCGCTATGGAAATGTCGCCGAGGATCAGGCCGATATCATCGTCGCACTTGGCGGTGATGGGTTCATGCTGCAAACGCTGCACGGAACCCAGCATCTTCCAGCGCCCGTCTATGGGATGAATTGCGGAACCGTCGGGTTCTTGATGAACGAATACTCACCCGATGGGCTGATTGACCGATTGATCGTCGCGGAAGAAGAAGTCGTGAACCCGCTGTCCATGCGTGCCGAAAGCGCTGATGGCAATGTGCACGAAGCGCTGGCAATCAACGAGGTCAGCCTGTTGCGTGCTGGTCCCCAAGCCGCGAAGCTTCAGATCAGCGTCGATGGGCGGGTGCGTCTGGACGAACTGGTCTGCGACGGGGCGCTTTTGAGTACGCCGGCAGGATCTACGGCTTACAACTACTCTGCTCACGGGCCGATTTTGCCAATTGGGTCGGATGTTCTGGCCCTTACAGCGATGGCCGCGTTTCGTCCGCGGCGTTGGCGCGGTGCGCTTTTGCCGAAAAATGCAGTGGTGCGGTTTGATGTCCTGCAACCGGAAAAACGCCCGGTGATGGCGGATGCTGACAGCCGATCCGTGCCCAACGTCGTCTCGGTCGAGATCCAGTCCTGCGATGACATCAAGCACCGCATATTGTTCGATCCCGGCCACGGGCTGGAAGAACGCCTGATCCGCGAACAGTTCGTCTAAAGAAAAACGCCCCCGAAATCGGGGGCATTTTTTTCAATATCAGGTCGGGCTTAGTACCCGAGCGATGCCAGCGCATCCTTGATCTCGTCCAGAATGGCCGGATCGTCGATAGTTGCAGGCATCTTGTATTCCTTGCCATCGGCAATCGAGACCATCGTTGCGCGCAGGATCTTGCCCGAGCGTGTCTTGGGCAGGCGATCCACAACAACGCAAAGTTTGAAGGCGGCGACCGGGCCGATCTTTTCGCGCACAAGCTTGACGCATTCTGCGGTGACCTCGTCATCCGGGCGATCCGTGCCCGCGTTTAGGCAGACCAAACCCAGCGGCAATTGGCCTTTCAACTGATCGGTCACGCCGATCACGGCACATTCGGCCACGTCGGGGTGGGATGCCAGAACCTCTTCCATGCCACCAGTCGACAGGCGGTGGCCCGCCACGTTGATCACGTCATCGGTGCGCGCCATGATATAGACATAGCCGTCTTCATCAATGTAACCCGCATCGCCGGTCTCGTAATAGCCGGGGAAGGTGTTCAGGTAGCTCGACTTGAAGCGCTCTTCCGCATTCCACAGGGTCGGCAGCGTGCCGGGGGGCAGGGGCAGTTTGATGGCAATCGCTCCCAACTCGCCTGCCGGCATCGGGTGCCCGCCTTCGTCCAGGATCTGCACGTCAAAGCCCGGCATCGGAACCGAGGGCGAGCCCAGTTTGATCGGAAGCTCCTCAATGCCAATCGGGTTGGCCGCGATGGCGTATCCGGTCTCGGTCTGCCACCAGTGGTCCACGACGGGCACGTCCAGTTGTTCCTGCGCCCAGACGATAGTGTCGGGGTCGGCGCGTTCACCAGCAAGGTATACTTGCTTCAGACAAGACAGATCGTACTTCTTTACGAACTCGCCCTTCGGGTCTTCGCGCTTCACGGCGCGGAACGCGGTGGGGGCGGTGAAGAAGGATTTCACGTTGTGCTCGGAAATGACGCGCCAGAAGGTGCCAGCATCTGGCGTGCCCACTGGCTTACCTTCGAACACGATGGTGGTGTTGCCGTGTATCAGCGGGCCATAGGTAATGTAGGAGTGGCCAACGACCCAACCAACGTCTGAAGCCGCCCAGAATACATCGCCCGGATCGACGTTATAAAGGTTCTTCATCGTCCAGTTCAGAGCGACAAGATGGCCACCGGTGTGGCGGATGACGCCCTTCGGCTGGCCCGTGGTGCCTGAAGTGTAGAGGATATAGGCCGGGTGGTTTCCCTCGACCGGAACGCAGGCGGCGGGGGCGGCGGCGGCCTCCATCTCGGCCCAATCGAAATCACGTCCGTCGATCAGTTCGGCGGGGTGTTCCTCGCGCTGAAGGATCAGGGTGAAGTCGGGCTTGTGTTCGGACAGATCAATCGCGCCGTCCAGAAGCGGCTTATAGGCAACGACGCGACCGGGCTCCAACCCGCAGGACGCAGCGATGATCGCTTTGGGCTGTGCGTCGTCAATTCGCACGGCCAGCTCGTTCGAGGCAAAGCCGCCGAACACGACCGAGTGCACGGCACCGATACGCGTGACGGCCAGCATGGCGATCAGCGCCTCAGTGACCATCGGCATATAGATGATGACGCGGTCGCCCTTGGTAACACCTTTTTCGACCAAGGCACCGGCGACTTTCTCGACCCGCGATTTCAGCTCGGCATAGGTGGTTTTCGACTGACGGCCGGTGATCGGGCTGTCATAGATGATGGCCACCTGATCGGCGCGCCCGTTTTCGACGTGGCGGTCCACCGCGTTGTAACAGGTGTTGACCATCCCATCCGAAAACCACTCATAAAGCGGTGCGTTTTCGTCAAAGAGCGCCTTTGTCGGGGTCTTGTCCCAGCTGATCGCTTGGGCCGCGTCCATCCAGAATTGATCCGGGTCCGCTTGCCACGCCGCGTAAACGTCTTTGTATGCCATGGTGCACATCCTCCAATTTCCCTCGAGGAATGTGTTACGCCGCCATGGCCCATCCGGGCAAGAACCGTGTTGAACGTAGCGTCACAATATCGCGAAAAATTTGCAAGGCGGTGGAAAATCCCCTGCAAATTTTTGCAAACCCCTATTTTTCGAGGGGTGTAAGTTTGAAAAAGGCGAGATTTGCAAAATTGCAAACCTCGCCTTGCAAAGTTTTCAGGGGAATCGATCAGCCGTAATGCGCAACCGGCGTTCCGGCGATGGCGGACATGTTTAGCAGCCCCCGCGCGGTGATCGAAGGCGTCACGATATGCGCGCGGTTGCCCATGCCCATCAGGATCGGGCCGACCTCAAGCCCGCCGCCTTTCACCTTCAACGTGTTGCGAACAGCGCTGGCGGCATCCGTGTTGGCGAAGACCAGCACGTTGGCTGGGCCATCAAAGCGGGCGCCGGGGAACAGGCGGCTGCGGACATCCGGGTCAAGGGCGGCGTCCACATGCATTTCGCCTTCATAGGCAAAGTCGCGGGGGGTCGCGTCTAGGATCTCAAGCGCTCCGCGTGCGCGTTCGCCGCTGTCTCCGCTGTGATTACCAAATTGCGAATACGAGCAAATGGCGATCTTCGGCTCGACCCCAAAACGACGTACGTGACGCGCAGCAGAGACGACGGTTTCGGCGATCTGTTCGGCGTTGGGCGTGTTGTGCACATGGGTGTCGGCGATGAACAGCGGCCCGTCTTGCAGGATCATCAGGCTTAGCGCCCCGACCGGGTGAAGACCGTCGTGGCCCAAGATCTGCTGAATGTAGTTCAGATGCCACAGGTACTGTCCAAACGTGCCCGCAATCAGGCTGTCCGCATGGCCCAAATGCACCATAATGCCGCCGATAGCGGTCGAATTGGTGCGCAAGATGGCCTTGGCCAGATCGGGCGTCACACCTTTGCGCGCCATCAATTCGTGATAGGCGCTCCAATAGTCCCGATATCGGTCGTCACGTTCTGGGTTCACAACCTCGAAATCACGGCCAGGGGCGATCGACAGCCCGGCACGTTCGGCGCGCCGAGCGATGACGTCCGGGCGACCGATCAGAATCGGCGCGTCGGTGGTTTCTTCAACCATCGCGTTGGCGGCTCGCAGCACGCGCTCGTCTTCGCCCTCGGCAAAAACGATGCGGCGTTCGGCGGTGGCGGCAGCCTCGAAAACCGGGCGCATGATCAATGCGGATTTAAAGACCGAGCCGTCCAGTTTGGCTTTATAGGCATCCAGATCGGCGACTGGTCGTGTCGCGACGCCACTGTCCATCGCTGCTTTGGCAACCGCGCTGGCGACCACGCCCATCAAGCGCGGATCGAAGGGTTTCGGGATCAGGTAATCTTCGCCAAAGGTAAGTTGCTCGCCCTTATACGCGGCCGCCGCCTCGGCCGAGGTTGTGGCGCGGGCAAGTGCGGCGATCCCTTCGATACAGCCCAGCTGCATGGCGTCATTGATTTCGGTCGCGCCGACATCTAGTGCGCCCCGGAAAATGAAGGGAAAACACAAAACGTTGTTGACCTGATTGGGAAAATCCGAGCGGCCCGTGGCAATGATCGCGTCGGGGGCGACCTTGCGGACTTCGTCTGGCATGATCTCGGGTGTTGGGTTGGCCAGGGCAAACACGATCGGTCGATCGGCCATTTTTGCAACCATCTCGGGCTTCAGGACGCCGGGGCCGGAAAGGCCAAGGAACAGATCCGCGCCCTCGATCACTTTGTCCAAGCTGGCGGGGCTTTTGCCCTGTGCATAGGCCGCTTTCTGGGGCGTCATGTCCTTCTTGCGCCCTTCGTAGACAAGCCCTTGAATGTCGCACAGCCAGACATTCTCGCGTTTGACGCCCAGTTTCAAAAGCATGTTCAGGCAGGCAATCCCGGCAGCGCCGCCGCCTGTCGAAACGACCTTGATATCTGCAAAGGATTTGCCCGCGACTTTCAGCGCGTTGGTGGCTGCGGCTCCGACCACGATGGCGGTGCCGTGCTGGTCGTCGTGAAATACGGGAATGTTCATACGTTCGCGACAGATTTGTTCAACGATGAAACAATCAGGGGCTTTGATGTCTTCCAGATTGATCGCGCCAAAGCTGGGTTCCATCGCGCAGACGATTTCGGCCAGCTTTTCAGGGTCAGATTCGTTCAACTCGATATCGAAACAGTCGATATTGGCGAACTTCTTGAACAGAACCGCTTTGCCCTCCATCACAGGCTTCGATGCCAACGCGCCAATGTTGCCAAGCCCAAGCACAGCCGAGCCATTCGAAACAACCGCCACCAGATTGCCGCGCGCCGTGTAACGACTTGCCACAGAAGGATCTTTCGAGATCTCGGTGCAGGCTTCTGCCACACCAGGAGAGTAGGCAAGGCTTAGGTCGCGCCCGTTCGCCATCGGCTTGGTTGCGCGGATTTCCAGTTTTCCGGGCTGCGGAAATTCGTGATAGTCCAGCGCGGGTTTGCGCAGATAGCTGTCTTCGGACATCGGGGCCTCCCAAGGTGTTGCGTGGATGGTTTAGCTTTAAACTATCGTCCCTCGACCACCCCGTTACACCAGCAGTGCAAGGGCAATCAAGTCTGCTCTATCTACATTAGCATGGCATTTCCTTGCGGCCAGCCCCCCAAGGCTCGGATTGCTCTTGCATCCGCGAATGCAGAGGTTCAGTCTTGCCAGATAATTCTTTTTGCAGGAGCGGAACATGTCGCTGTTGAAAGCTGCCAAGGCCGTGCGCGAGAACGCACATGCCCCCTATTCGAACTTCAAGGTTGGTGCCGCGCTGCGGACCAGCGCCGGCGTGGTGCATGTCGGTTGTAACGTCGAAAACATTGCCTATCCCGAAGGCACCTGTGCCGAGGCGGGCGCGATTGCTGCCATGTGCGCAGCCGGCGAGCGCGAGATTGCCGAGGCGCTGGTGATTGCGGACGCTCCTTTGCCGGTGACACCTTGTGGCGGGTGCCGGCAGAAACTGGCCGAATTTTCCGGCCCAGATGTGAAAATCACCATGATGACCATGGGCGGCGAAAGCCTGACTATGACCATGGCCGAACTGTTGCCCGGCGCATTCGGTGCCGCGCATATGGAGAATACATGACCCGCGCCTTTGTGATCGTGATGGACAGTGTCGGCTGCGGAGGCGCCCCCGACGCGCACAAGTTTTTCAACGACAAGACCGTTCCGGATACTGGCGCGAACACGCTAGCCCATATCGCGCAGGCGTGTGCCAAGGGACAGGCTGAAGACGGGCGCAGCGGACCGTTAGCGATGCCCAATTTGGACGCGTTGGGGCTGGGCGCGGCGATCCGTCTGGCCTCCGGTGATGAGACGCCAGGATTGTCGACCACTCCCAACGGGCTTTGGGGTGCGGCAGAGGAGATCTCGCCGGGCAAAGACACCCCCACCGGCCATTGGGAAATCGCGGGCGTGCCGCTTCCTTGGGATTGGGGGTATTTCCCTGACACCGTGCCCGCTTTTCCCGATGACGTAAACGCGGCCATCTGCAAGGCAGCAGGCGTAGACGGCATTCTTGGTGATAAACATGCCTCGGGCACAGTCGTTCTGGACGAGCTTGGGGGCGAGCACATTCGCACGGGCCGCCCCATCGTCTATACCTCGGTCGACAGCGTTATCCAGATCGCCGCGCATGAAGAACATTTCGGTCTGGATCGGCTTTATGCCTTGTGTGAAGCCATCGTGCCCATGGTGCACAAGATGCGCATAGGTCGTGTCATCGCGCGCCCCTTCCTTGGGTCCGAGACCGAAGGGTTTACCCGTACCACCAATAGGCGCGATTATGCCATGACGCCGCCCGAACCCACGCTGTGTGATTGGGTCACGGATGCGGGCGGCAAGGTGCATGCCATTGGAAAAATTGGGGATATTTTCGCCCATCGTGGGATCTCGACCGTGCAAAAGGGCGCGGATGCGGATTTGATGGAGTATCTGGTCGCAGCCTTCGACAGCGCGCAGGATGGCGATCTGGTTTTCGCGAACTTCGTCGAGTTCGACACGAAATACGGCCACCGGCGCGACGTCGCAGGCTATGCCCGCGCGTTGGAGTGGTTCGACAGCCAAGTACCGCGCGTTCTGGACAAAATGCGCGAAGGTGATTTGGTTTTGTTCACCGCAGATCACGGGAATGATCCCAGCTGGGTCGGCACCGACCACACCCGGGAACGGGTTCCAGTGGTCGCTGCGGGGCTCGGTACACGTGAAATTGGCAAAGTCGGCTTTTCGGACATCGGTGCCTCGGTTGCGGAGCATCTGGGATTGGATCAGCGCGGGGCAGGAGGATCGTTTCTATGAGTTTTAAATCAATACCCAAAGTCGAGCTGCACCTGCATATCGAAGGCGGCGCGCCACCCGCGTTTATCCGCTCGCTTGCCAAGGAAAAGTCCGTCGATCTGTCGAAGATTTTTACCGAAGATGGCGGCTATGCCTATCGAGATTTCTGGCACTTCCTTGAAGTGTACGAGGCCGCGACCTCGGTCCTGACCGGCCCGGAAGAGTTCCACCGTCTGACCAAGGCCGTGCTGGAAGCCTGCGCCGAGAAAGGTGTCGTCTATGCCGAAACCTTCCTGTCGCCGGATTTCTGCGGCGGGCGCGATTTGGCCGCGTGGAAGGATTATCTTGCTGCCATTCAAGGCGCCGCCGACGAGGCCGAGCGTGACATGGGCATCACCATGCGCGGCATCATCACCTGCATTCGCCATTTCGGTCCTGAACTGGCCCGTGAGACTGCGTATTGCGCACAGGAAACGGCGGGCGATTTCATCACGGGGTTCGGCATGGGCGGGGACGAGAAATCCGGCGCGCAGGGCGACTTTGCCTATGCATTCGATATGGCACGCGAGGCAGGTTTGCGCCTGACCACCCATGCGGGCGAATGGAATGGCCCGGACGAGGTGCGCGCCGCATTGGACGATCTGAAGGTCGAACGCATCGGCCACGGCGTGCGTTCGATCGAGGATCTGGCGCTGGTCGACCGGTTGGCCGAGGATGGTGTGACGCTGGAAGTCTGCCCCGGTTCGAACGTGTTTCTTGGGGTCTATCCCAACCTTGCTGCGCATCCGATCGCCAAGCTGCGCGAACGGGGTGTGAAGGTCACAGTCTCGACCGACGATCCGCCCTTTTTCCGCACCGATATGGTTAAAGAGTATGAAGATCTGTCGCGTCAGTTTGGCTGGGAGGCTAAGGATTTTCGCGAGTTGAATATGGTTGCCATCAACGCCGCTTTCTGCGACGACGCCACCCGCAACCGCATCCGTAAGCTATTGGAGACGCAAGATGTATGATCACCTGACCGTAGTCGATCACCCCCTGATCCAGCACAAGCTGACATTGATGCGGGACGAAGCCACGCCCACCAGCCTGTTTCGCCAGCTTCTGCGCGAGATCAGCCAGCTTTTGGCGTACGAAGTCACGCGCGAGCTGCCGATGAGCACCAAACGCATTACCACACCGATGCAAGAAATGGACGCGCCTGTTTTGGCTGGCCGCAAGCTGGCACTGGTGTCGATCCTGCGGGCAGGTAACGGGCTTCTGGATGGCGTGTTAGAGCTGATCCCCTCGGCGCGCGTCGGGTTTGTTGGACTTTACCGCGACGAAAAAACGCTGGAACCGGTCGAGTACTATTTCAAGGTTCCCGAAGCGATTGACGAACGCCTGGTGATCGCAGTGGACCCAATGCTGGCCACTGGCAACAGCTCGGCCGCGGCGATTGATATGCTTAAAAAGGCAGGCGCTAAGGACATTCTGTTCATGTGCCTTCTGGCCGCGCCCGAAGGTGTCGCGCGCATGAAGGAAGCGCACCCCGATGTGCCGATCATCACTGCCTCGCTGGATGAAAAACTGAACGAAAAGGGCTATATTGTGCCGGGTCTGGGTGACGCGGGCGACCGGATGTTTGGCACCAAGTAAACGCAACGGCTTCGGCTGTATCTCGGGCGTCCATCTGGCGATCAGATGGGCGCCTTTTTATTCGCCGCACACCCCTTGCAACCTGATCCAGTCATCATCTGACAGCAGCTCTTTGGCGCTTTCGGCTGGCACCGGGTCTGCTTCGATCAGCTCTATGGTTGTTTCGCCGGTTAGATCTAAGGCATAGGCGTAAGGTGTCGCGCTGACGCTCTGCGCCTTGAACCGCGTCAGAAGTTCTGTAGCGGGCAGGTCGGATTGAGGCGCGACCAGCATGTCCTCGGCATATTGGTCAATCGCCGCGTGGGGCAGATCACCTGTCGTCAACAGCTGTACGGTCCCGCGCAGGCCAACATAGTTCAGCAAAGGCAAAAGCGGATCTGTACTATTTCGGCGCAACTCTTCCGCCAAAAGGAACCCTGCCAACACGTCTGGATGTTCGAAATCTTCAATCAGGGCACGGTTCAGAAGGGTGATGTTGCCGGGCAAATGTTTGGCGGTTTGCACGCCGCCTGACAGAACGACAACGCGCAGGGCTGGGTTCTCGGTCACCCCGCGTGCCATGCGCGTCAACACGGTGCGCCCATCGCGGCCACGGCATTCTTGCCCGGTGACGCGCCCGATTCGTGTTAGGATTTGCTGCCCAATGGCGGCGCGGGTCGGATCTGGTACGACTGAAACGGTATAGCTGCGCAGCGCGCCGGGCAGCCAGAACACCGCCAGAAGCAACAAGGACACCAGAACACCCGCCGTCACCCAATGGCGTAGCCGACCGGGATGCGGGCGACGACGTTCGATCAGTTTGCGCACCTTTTCCAGAGCGCGGATCATGTCATCGTCATCTGTTTCCAGTTCTTCCGTGGCATCGTCGCCGGGGCGGAAGATGGCGGGGCGTTCACCGGGATTGACGCGCTGGATCGCGGGCAAAGACCAGTGGTTCAACACGTTCTCGCGCATGTCCGAGATCGTTAGCGTCGCATACCCAAGCGACAAAAGAACATCCAACCTTTGCGCGTCTTCGTCGGGACGCCAAAGGGCTGTGGCCTCAAGCCGATCATATTTGGTCAGGGCCGTCATGTGTGGACGGGGCTTTCTGCTCGTTCTTGTTTGGCAGCAGAATAGCGCCAACCCACCCGTCCGGCAATCGGAACTGCCTTAGTCCTTGGAACGTGCCCAGTCACGCAACTGAAATTTCTGGATTTTCCCGGTCGAGGTCTTGGGCAGCTCGCAAAACTCGATCTGCTTGGGTGTCTTGAACCCGGCCAGACGTTCGCGTGCGAAGGCAATTAGATCGTCTGCGCTGACATCGCTGCCTTCCTTCAGCTCGACATAGGCGCAGGGGATTTCGCCCCATTTATCGTCCGGTTTGGCAACCACGGCACACAGGCTGACGGCGGGGTGGTGCATCAAGATGCCTTCAACCTCAACCGAGCTGACGTTTTCGCCGCCCGAGATAATGATGTCCTTCGAGCGGTCAGTGATTTTGATGTACCCGTCCGGCGTTTGAAAAGCGACGTCGCCCGAATGGAAGTATCCGCCCTGAAAGGCTTCAGACGTGGCCTCGGGGTTCTTCAGATAGCCCTTCATGACCGAGTTTCCACGGATCATGATCTCGCCGGTGGTTTCGCCATCCAATGGCACTTGGGTCATGGTGTCGTCCAGTACAGTGATCTCTTCCATCTGAGGGAAGGCAACGCCGGTGCGGGCCTTGATCGCGGCCCGTTCTTCCTGTGGCAGCTCGTCCCATTCAGGCCCGTTCCACAGGCATTCGGTCACATGGCCATAAGTTTCGGTCAGGCCGTAAACCTGCGTGACGTTGAAGCCTAACGGCTCAATCGCGGCGAGGGTCGCGGCGGCAGGGGGTGCACCTGCGGTGAAGACCTCGACCACGTGGTCAAACTCACGGCGGTCGGCGTCAGGCGCGTTGACGAGCATATTCAAAACGATGGGCGCGCCGCCGAAATGGGTCACGCCTTCGTCCGCGATGGCGTCATAGACCGCCTTGGCGGTGATCGTGCGGCAGCAGACAATCGTCCCGCCCAGCAAAGGCATCATCCATGTATGGTTCCAGTTGTTGCAGTGAAACAGTGGCACGATGGTCAGATAGCGCGGATAAAGTTGCATATTCCAGCTGATCGGAGTGCCCATCGTCATCAGATAGGCCCCGCGATGGTGATAGACCACGCCCTTGGGCCGCCCGGTGGTGCCGGACGTATAGTTCAGCGCAAGGCTTTCCCATTCGTCTTCGGGCATGATCCAGTTGAAATTCGGGTCACCACCGGTCAGCACATCTTCGTATTCAGCATAGCGCCCAGTGGCAGGGAAGCCGTCGGTGGGGGCGGCAACTTCGATGATCTCGGGGCCTTCGCCGTCCATCTGCGCAAGCGCGGCTTCGGCCAAGGGCAAAAGCTCGGTATCGACCAGAACGGCTTTGGCGGCGCCATGGCCGAAGATATAGGCCACCGTGTCCACATCCAGCCGCGTATTGATTGTGTTCAGAACCGCCCCACAAGCTGGAATGCCAAAGCTGGCTTCGATATGGGCCAGCGTGTTGTGCAGAAGCGTTCCCACCACATCGCCGGGCTGGATTCCCCGGGCTTGAAGCGCCGAGGCCAAACGGCTGACGCGCCCATGATACTCGCGATAGGTCAGGCGACGTGCCCCATCAATCACGGCCTCGCGGTTTGCAAATACCTTGGCCGCACGTTGTAGGTGGGACAAGGGCGTCAGCGGCACAAAGTTCGCCGCACATTTATTCAATCCGCGTTCGTCTGCCATCCACCCCATGTGCACTCCTCCCAAAGTGATGTGATTTATTAACCGGTGTCGTTTTTCGAGTGGACCGTAGGACACCCTCTGTGGTCAATGGCGTTACGCACTTTTTTATGTAAGGAAAACGACATGGCGGCAGACAGGCCAATGATGGCCGCTGGATTGATCATCGTGGTGATGATCCTTCTGGGGTTCTTTGACAATCTGGTCCGCCAGATCGCGCCAGATGTTGGGCTGTGGCAGTTCCACCTGTTCCGTTCGATTATCGCGACCTCTGTATTGTTTCTGATTTCGGCTTTCGGATGGGCCAACCTGCGGGCGCAACGCCTGTGGGCTGTATTGTTGCGCGGAGGCTTTGCTGCGTTTTCCATGCTAATCTATTTTGGCTGCCTTGGCTTTTTGCCAGTTGGGCAAGTGGCCGCCGGGCTTTTCACTGCTCCGATCTGGGTCATGCTGATTTCGGCCGTGTTTCTGGGCAAACCCATCGGGGTGACCCGCATGGGGGCGGCTTTGATCGGGTTTGTCGGAGTGCTGATCGTGCTGGACCCTTTCGCGGACGGGGTCAGCCTTATGGCGCTGGTGCCAATGACGGCGGGAGTGTTCTATGCCATCGGAGGCATCGCGACGCGCCAATGGTGTGAAGGCGAAAGCGCCGTTGCGATGCTGTTTTACTTCTTCTTGTGGCTGGGGCTGTTTGGGCTGATCGGGACCTTGGTTCTGAATTTTGGTCCGGGGGCAGAGGATGGGGTCGATCGCGGATATCTGCTGCGAGGGTTCGTTTGGCCCACAGCGTGGTCGTGGCTGTTGATATTGGCGCAAGCTTTTGGGTCCCTTCTGGCGGTTGGACTGCTTATTAGGGCGTACCAACTTGCAGATGCGGCGCAGGTGTCGGTCTATGAATACTCGATGCTGCCCTTCGCCGCGGGTTGGAGCTTTGTGATGTATGACGAACCGATCCGATCCAGTGCGATCTTTGGCATGGGCCTGATCGTGGTGTCGGGCGTTGTGATTTCGATGCGGTCGCGTGATGGCGTGAAGGACGCTAAGCTGCCTGCATGATCATCTCGCGCGGGCGTCGCTATATCTTTGTTCATGCCCCGAAAACCGGGGGCACCTCGATGGCGTTGGCACTTGAAGCGCGCGCCATGGCGGATGATATCCTGATCGGCGACACGCCCAAGGCGGTGAAGCGCAGGCGACGCTTCAAGGGGGTTAAGACCTCGGGGCGGCTGTGGAAACATTCTCGCCTCAGCGACATTGACGGGCTAGTCAGCACGGACGAGATCGCCAGTTTCTTCACCTTCATGCTGGTGCGCAATCCGTGGGACAGGATGGTCAGCTATTATCATTGGCTTCGCGATCAGCGCTTCGATCACCCGGCGGTGGGACTGGCGCAATGCAGTGATTTCTCGGGTTTTGTGAACCACCCGCAGACGCAGGCCGCTTGGCGCGCGGACCGTTACGGCTCCTATGTCACCGACATGCACGGGGACGAGCATTGCGATGCGTTCATTCGGCTTGAAAGCTTTGCCACGGACGTCGCCCCGCTTGAGGCGCATCTTGGATTTTCTTTGCAAGATCTGCCGCAATCTAATGCGTCGCAGCGGCCACGGGACTATCGGTGCAGTTACTCGGACGCGGATGCGGAATTGATTGCCAGACTAAGCGCGCCGGACATTGCGCGGTTTTCCTATCAGTTCTGACCGTTCGGTTCTGACTGAACGACAGGAAAAGACACGGCCCAAGGTGATCTTGGGCCGTGTTGTGTTTGGATCAGGCGGCGTCTTGGGCGCTGTCGAAACGTCCATAGAAGGTTTCGCCTTTGTCGGCCAGTTCACGCAGCAGGGCAGGCGTCGTAAAACGCGCACCGTGGGCGTCGGTCAGACCGTCACAGATTTCCACCGCTTGGTCTGCGCCGATCATGTCCAGCCAGCTGAACGGGCCGCCCGACCATGGTGCAAAGCCCCAAGCCAGGATCGCGCCAACGTCGCCTTCGCGGATGTCTTCCAGCACACCTTCTTCCAGCGCGCGGACAGCTTCCAGAACCTGGCTCATCATCAGGCGATGCTTCACCTCGGTCAGGTCGGGCTGATTGTCAGCCTGCGGGAACTTGTCGCCAAGCCCCTCCCACAGACCGGTGCGCTTGCCCTTTTCGTCATAGTCATAGAAGCCCGCATTCGACTTGCGGCCCATGCGCCCTTCGTCGGCCATCCAGAAGATGATCTCGTCCACGGCGTCGTCGGGGTAGGCATCGCCCATCGCTGCCTTGGTGGCTTTGGCGATCTTCACACCCAGATCGATCGAGGTCTCATCGACCAGTTGCAGCGGCCCCACCGGGAAGCCCAAGAGTCTCGCAGCCCCTTCGACCAGCGCGGGCGATACGCCCTCTCCAACCATGCGCATTCCTTCGTTGATGTAAGGAATGATGCAGCGGTTACAGTAAAAGAAGCGCGCGTCGTTCACCACGATCGGCGTTTTGCGGATCTGGCGCACATAGTCGAGCGCCTTAGCCACAGCACGACCACCAGTCTCTTTGCCCTTGATGATCTCGACCAGCATCATGCGTTCAACCGGCGAGAAGAAGTGGATGCCGATGAACTGGTCGGGACGTTCGGACGCCTTGGCCAGCTCGGTGATCGGCAGGGTCGAGGTGTTGGTGGCATAGATGCAATCGGGGCCAACGACGGCCTCGACCTTCTTGGTCATCTCGGCTTTGACGCCAACGTCTTCGAACACCGCTTCGATGATCAGATCCGCACCCTTCAGCGCCTCCAGATCGGTCGTTGCGGTGATGGCCGACAGAACGGCCTCTTTCTTCTCAGGCGTGGCTTTCTTGCGGGCGATGCCCTTGTCCAGATAGCCTTCGGAGTACGCCTTGCCGCGATCAGCCGCTTCTTGGGTCTGGTCGATCAGAACGACCTCCATCCCGGCCATGGCGGACACCAGCGCGATGCCAGCCCCCATCATGCCCGCGCCCAAAACACCGACCTTCTTGACTGACTGATCATCCACGTCTTTCGGACGCACAGCGCCTTTTTCCAAAGCCTGCTTGTTGATGAACAGCGAACGGATCATGGCAGAGGAAGACGGGTTCATCAGCACATTCACGAACCAACGGCATTCCACGCGCAGTGCGTCGTCAAACGGCACCATTGCCCCTTCATAGACGGAGGCCAGCAGGGCTTTCGCCGCCGGATAGACGCCATTGGTCTTGCCGTGGATCATCGCGGCTGCGCCAACGAAGGTTTGGAAGCCAGCGGGGTGATAGGGTGCGCCGCCGGGCATTTTGTAACCCTTCGCGTCCCAAGGTTTCACGATGTCCGCGTCAGTTGCATTCAGCACCCACTCTTTCGCGCGGGCTTGAAGCTCTTCGGGTGCGACGACCTCGTCAATCAGGCCTGAGGCTTTGGCTTTGTCTGGCGAAACGGTCTTGCCTTCCAGCAGGAACGGTGCCGCCGCCATCGCGCCCATCTTGCGCACCAGACGGGTGGTGCCGCCAGCGCCGGGGAAGATACCGACCATGATTTCCGGCAGGCCGATCTTGGCCTTGGGATTGTCAGCCGCGATGATGCGGTGACAGGACAGCGGGATTTCCAGACCGATGCCAAGCGCAATGCCGGGCAGGGCGGCGACAATTGGTTTGCCACCTTTGTTGGTCTTGGGGTCCATGCCCGCGCGTTCGATTTTGCGCAGCACGCCGTGCATACCCATAACGCCGTCGAACAGACCCTGCGCCGGGTTGTCGCCTGCGTC
This sequence comes from Aliiroseovarius sp. ABM4_368, assembly GCF_056161205.1. Taxonomy (NCBI): domain Bacteria; kingdom Pseudomonadati; phylum Pseudomonadota; class Alphaproteobacteria; order Rhodobacterales; family Paracoccaceae; genus Aliiroseovarius; species Aliiroseovarius sp. ABM4_368. The sequence continues at coordinate 57,509 of NZ_JBSWYR010000001.1, forward strand.
GTTCTTCATCTGAGCGATGACATTCAGGTCCATCCCGCCAGCGAAGTCCTTCTTCGCCGAGGTGATGATCGCGCCCTTCACGGCGTCGTCCGCCAGAACGGTGTCGATATGGGCGTCCAGTTCGCGCAGGGCGTCATAAGACAGCACGTTCATGGACTTGTTGGGAACATCCCAAGCAATAGTGGCGACGCCATCGGCGTCCAAGGAATAGTGAAAATCAGCCATTGATACGTCTCCTTACACGCGTTCGATGATGGTTGCAGCGCCCATGCCCGAGCCGATGCACAGCGTGGCCAGACCGGTTTCCTTATCGGAACGCTCCATCTCGTCCAGAAGCGCACTAAGGATCATGGCGCCAGTGCCGCCCAGCGGGTGGCCCATGGCAATCGCGCCGCCGTTGACGTTCACCTTGTTGGTGTCGGCATCGAAGGCTTGGATGAAACGCAGCACGACAGATGCGAAGGCTTCGTTGACTTCGAACAGGTCAATGTCGCCGAAACCCATGCCAGCGGCTTGCAGAACACGCTCGGTCGCGGGGACCGGGCCAGTCAGCATGATCGTCGGGTCGGTGCCCACTTTGGACGTCGCCCGTACACGAGCGCGCGGTTTGATCCCGTGACGCTCGCCGAACTCTTTGTTGCCGATCAGGATAGCCGCAGAGCCATCTGCAATGCCGGACGAGTTACCAGCGTGGTGCACGTGGTTGATCTTTTCCAGATGTGGGTATTTCAGCAAAGCCACAGCATCAAAGCCCGGCATCGCCTCGCCCATCGCTTTGAACGAGGGGTTCAGGCCACCCAGCGTCTGCATGGTGGTTTCGCGGATCATCTCATCCTCGGCCATCACCGTCAGGCCGTTCTGATCGGTGACAGGGATGATCGACTTGAAACGGCCATCTGCACGGGCGGCGGCGGCACGTTTCTGGCTTTCGACAGCATAAGCGTCGCAATCATCACGGCTGAAGCCATATTCGGTCGCGATGATGTCGGCCGAGATGCCTTGCGGCACGAAATAGGCTTTCATGGCCAAATGCGGGTCGGCAGCGATCGCGCCGCCGTCCATACCCATGGGTACGCGGCTCATGCTTTCGACGCCACCGGCGATATAGGCTTCGCCAGCGCCGCCTTTGACCTGGTTGGCGGCCATGTTCACAGCCTCAAGACCTGAGGCGCAGAAACGGTTGATCGACACGCCCGGAATACGTTCGTCCAGATCGGAATACAGCACCGAGGAACGTGCCAGACAGGCACCTTGTTCGCCCACTTGGGTCACGTTGCCCCAGATCACGTCTTCGACGGCGTGGCCTTCAAGGTTGTTGCGCTCTTTTAGGGCATTCAAAGCCAAAGAGGACAGGCGAACCGCTGTCACTTCGTGCAAAGTGCCGTCTTTTTTGCCTTTGCCGCGCGGGGTGCGCACAGCGTCATAGATATAGGCGTCGGTCATCATTGATCCTTTCGAAATCACGCGCGGTCCGCAGGGGAACCGGGCATCAGGTCATAGGGGTGTTTCCAGCCGGGCGTTTCCGAAATTCGGGTCAGCCAAGCGTCAATTGCGGGCCATTCGGCACGGTCAAAGCCGAAGGGTTCAGGGTAAAAAAGGTATCCGCAGCACGAGATGTCGGCGATCGTGATCTGATCTCCGACCAGCCAGTCGCGTGTCGACAGTTCACTCTCAAGTACTTTTAAGGCTCCCTTTAGGCGGCCTTGATTGAAGGCAATCACCTCGGCCGGGCGTTTGTCTTCGGGCAGGAAGTTCATCAAGAAGCGGGTCATGCCGGCCATCGAGGACATCTTGTGATTGTCCCAGAACTGCCAGCGCAGAATCTCGCGGCGTTCAGCGGCACTGGTGCCGCCCAGTTTGCCAGATTTCGACGTCACATAGTCCTGAATGGCACCGGATTGCGACAGGGTCACGTCGCCATCCACCATCACCGGAACTTCGCCCATCGGGTTGATCTCGCGGTATTCCGGGCCGCGTGTCTCGCCGCCGAAAAAGTCGACGAAAACCGGCTCCCACTCCAGACCGGACAGTTCCAGTGCCAAAGCGGCCTTATAGGCGTTTCCGCTTTCGCCAAAGCAGTAGAGTTTGATCGTCATTGCGTCCCCTCCCAGAGATGTAGTTTCAGCGTTTGCGGGCTTCCAGTTCTGCGGTGAACAAGCGCAGCCGTTCGTTCAGATTGTCTTGCTTGCTCACGATGTCGAAGTTCTTGAAGAGAAAAGACAGGGCTTCGTTTTCGTCCAACCCTGCCCCGCAAGCGAAACGTTTCAATCGACTGTGGCCATCCTCGGTCATTGGGCAGGGAAAGCGGCGGGTCAAATTGAAACGTTTCGGCATCGTAGCTCCTTACTTCAAGCGCGGATCAAAACAACTCTGCATCCAACGCCATCACCGTATCCGCACCGCTTTCGATCCGTGCAAGATGCATCGATGTGGCGGGCAGGCGGCGTGCCATATAATAGCGCGCGGTGGTCAGTTTCGTCTCATAGAACGTCGCGTCGCCTTCTCCTGACGCCAATGCGTCCAAAGCAGCGCGTGCCTGACGGGCCCACATGAAACCAAGGCAAACATGGCCAAACAGGTGCATGAAATCATACGATCCAGCCAGCGCGTGGTTTGGGTTTTTCATGCCGTTTTGCATGAAGAACATCGCCGAGGTCTGAAGATGCTTGGACGCGGTTTTCAGCGGTTCGATGAAGTCCTTCATCTCGTCGCTATCCTGCTCTTTGCAATAAGATTTGATCATCTCGAAGAACGCCATGATCGGCTTGCCACCATCGGCAGCCAGCTTGCGACCCACAAGGTCCAGCGCTTGAACGCCATTGGCGCCTTCATAGATCTGTGTGATGCGGGCGTCGCGGGTGAACTGGCTCATGCCATGCTCTTCGATATAGCCGTGTCCACCATAGATCTGTTGGGCCAAAACCGTCATGTCAAAGCCCTGATCGGTCAGGAAGCCTTTCAGAACCGGGGTCATCAAGCTGATCAGCCCATCGGCGTCTTTGTCTTCCGAGCGATGCGCTTGGTCGATCAGCTGAGCGCCCCACAAAAGGAAAGCACGTGCGCCTTCACAGAAGCTTTTTTGATCCATCAGCGAACGGCGGATGTCCGGATGCACGATCAGCGGATCGGCCGGGCCATCGGGGTTTTTCGCGCCGGTCACGTCCCGCCCTTGCAGGCGATCCTTGGCATAGATGACGGCGTTTTGATACGCAGCCTCGGCCTGTGCCAGACCCTGCATCGCCACGCCCAGACGCGCTTCGTTCATCATAGTGAACATGGCACGCATACCTTTGTGAAGGTCACCCAACAGGAAGCCCGTCGCCTCGTCATAGTTCATGACGCAGGTCGAGTTGCCGTGGATGCCCATCTTGTGTTCGATGTTGCCGACCGAGACGCCGTTGCGTGTTCCGACCGAGCCGTCTTCATTCACATTGAACTTGGGCACGATAAACAGCGACACGCCTTTGATGCCCTCGGGACCTCCCGGAATTTTCGCCAAGACAAGGTGAATGACGTTATCCGACATGTCGTGATCGCCGGCCGAGATGAAGATCTTCTGGCCCGAGACTTTATACGACCCATCGTCTTGCGGTTCGGCTTTGGTGCGCATCAAACCCAGATCGGTGCCGCAATGCGGTTCGGTCAGGTTCATGGTGCCGGTCCATTCACAGCTGACCATCTTGGGCAGATAGGTCGCTTTCTGTTCGTCCGTGCCATGCGCCAGAATTGCCGAGGCCGCACCATGAGTCAGGCCCTGATACATGGTGAAAGCTTGGTTCGCGGACGAAAACAGCTCGCCCACCGCGGTTCCCAGCAGAACGGGCATGTTCTGGCCGCCGAATTCTTCCGGCATGTCCAGACCGGTCCAGCCGCCTTCTTTCACCTGTTCGAATGCGTCTTTAAAGCCGGTGGGCGTGTAGACGACGCCGTTTTCCAGCCGACAGCCTTCCTGATCGCCCACAATGTTAAGCGGGGTCAGAACCTCGCTTGCGACTTTACCGGCTTCTTCCAGAACGGCGCTGGTGAAGTCGCGTTCAAGATCCCCATAGCCGGGGATGTCCGATTGTTCGGCCTTCAGCACATCGTGCAGAAGGAAGGCCATGTCTTTGGTGGGCGCGGTATAGGTTGGCATGTGTGGCGTCCTTTCCGGGTCAGCTGTTTTCGTCGAACGAGGCGATTTTCTGTTGGCCCCATTTCAGTTGTTCGGTCAGATCATCAATGGCTTCGTCCAGTTCCTCGCGCTGACGCTTGAGGCCCTCCAGATGGCCGGCAGCAACCTCGACGGTGCGGATCAACTGCGTTTTCTGCTGGTCGCCCATGTCGTAAAGGTCCAGAAGCTGGCGGATTTCTTCCAGTGCAAAGCCAAAGCGTTTGCCGCGCAGGATTAGCTTCAAGCGCGCGCGGTCACGTTTGGTAAACAGACGTTTCTGGCCTTCCCGGATCGGAGAAAGCAGTTCTTTGGCCTCGTAAAAGCGCAACGTTCGCGCAGTGACGTCGAACGCATCGCACATTTGGCGAATGGTCATAAGATCGTCGGTCATTCGATACTCCATACAATTCCGACACTGGCCACGGATCTGACCAGTTCTGCCTACAATATAAGTTGACGTTGACGTAAATGTAACGTGACGTCGCGTCTTTTCTTGTCGTGGCGTAAAGCCTGATTTTAAAGGGGATGCGCAAGGCGCTGATTTTCATAAGAAAATTAACTTACCTTGGGGCAGGTCTTTTCAGAGGGATCTCAAGCGCGGATTGCCCCAAAGGAAATCAAATGGGGCAGGGCACGTGACGAATCGCTGGGGCAGGGGCTAGTTCAGCCCGTCTGCCACGTCATCGCGCAGCTTCTGAAGGTCGGTGATGCTGTCGGCCAGCTCTTCATACTGGGCGCGCAGGGCGGCCAGCTGACGATCCGCCAGCTCGACCCAAGCTTGGTTCTGCGCGTCGGTGCCTTTTTCGTCATAGATCAGCAACCACTGGCGCAGCTCTTCCAATGAAAACCCAAAACGGCGCCCGCGCAGAATCAACGTCATGCGGGCGACCTCGCGCGGGGTGTAGAAGCGCGAACGGCCTTCCTTTTCGGGGTTCAGAAGCTCGATATACTCGTAATAGCGCAGGGTGCGCGGTGTGACGTCGAACTTTGCGCACATCTCTTTAAATGTCAGGCGTTCTTCAGACATGACGCTCCCCTTCGGTGTCTTGAGGTAACCGTAAAGGACTGCGCCGGATGGTGCAATTCAGTAGAAGCACGCAGTTGGACGAGACGACGCCTAACCTGCGTCAGTTCATGAAGCCCGGCGCGAGGAAATAGAACGCATATGCCAAGATCACCGCGGGCGCAGTTGAATAGAGTGTCGCATAGATCGCCGCCTTCGGGTTCAGCGCGATGGCCGGGAACAAAGCGTCGCCATCATTCGACACCGCGTTGCCCATCAAGGCAGAGAACGGGATGATGCCGTTCAGATAAAGCGTCGTCACCAGAACCTGCGGGCCGCAACCGGGAATCAGCCCGACCAATACGCCCATTATGGGCAGAAGCGGGGCGATGGACTGGAACAGCAATTCAAGGTCCAACCCGCCGAACTCGGCCACATAGTCATATGCCAGATAAGCGCCAATCACCCAAACCGAGATAAAGCTGGTTTCCTCGGCCATACGGGTCAGGGGGCTGTCTTTGGCATTGGTCATCGCAGACACTTTCGACGTGGCCCAGATGATCAGGCCAAGAAAGGTGCCTGTAAGGGCGATCCACATGATCGGCAGGCCGAAAATGTGCCCGACCTCGATCTGTGCCAGTTGCAGCGCGCCGACATACAGGCCAGGAATGGCCAGGAGCAAACAGGCAATGTCCTGTGGTCGGGTTTTGCCGATCAGCGGGGCGAGCTCACAGCTTGCCAGCGTTGACGCGCGGTATTCAACTGTGTGGAAACGGTCCACGATCCAGCCTGACAGGATGCCTGCTGCAAAGGACAGGGGCAGCACGACCGCCGCCGCTTCAGGGCGTGTTGCAATCAACAGAAAGGATGCGTCGCCCATTGTGGCGGTCAACGTGGCCACCACCGCGCCGAACCCGACATGGCCTGAACTATAGGCTGCCACTACAACCACCGCGCCGCCACAACCGGGTGTAGCACCCAGCAATGCTGCCAATGGAACCTGAGCCCCCTTGGCGTTCGACAGCATCTCGCCAATGTTGAATTTGAACAGCCGCTCGGCCCCGTAGAACAAAAGTAACGTAGCGGCAACAAAGACTGAGACCTGAACATAGGCGTCGGTCATCAGTTCGCGTGTCAGTTCCCCAAGGTGACCAGGGGCAATCGCCAGCGCGGCCATGATGGCCAGTACAAGAAGGCGTTTCGGGCGTCTCACACCGAATGGGGCGTCAATAGTTGTGGCGTCGGTCATGATAGCTCTTTTAATTGAGAATAATTCTTAATTGCGAAACTAGGGGGTGGACGCGTGAATTGCAAGGGCCAATAAAAGACGTGAAAGCAAAAGGATACTGCCAATGATGAAAGGCATGACAGCCGAGAAGAAGGCTGAAATCGCGCGAAAGTTCACCGAGGCCATTCCCCATTGCAAAGCACTGGGCATGGTTTTGGAGAATCTGGAAGATGGCGAAGCGGTCATGTCAATGCCCTATGACGAGAAGCTGATCGGCGACCCGCGCACGGGCGTTATTCACGGCGGCGCGGTCTCGGCATTGCTGGACACATGTTGCGGATCTGCGGTGATGAGCCATCCCAAGGCTCCGGCGATTACGGCGACGATTGACCTGCGGATTGACTATATGCGCCCGGCAACCCCCGGCCAGAGGATCACTGCCAAAGCCACCTGTTATCACGTCACACGTTCGGTCGCGTTCGTGCGGGCCGTGGCGTTGGACAAAGACGAAGACCGCCCGGTGGCCTCCGCCACTGGCGCTTTCACGGCTGATGGCGATCCCAAGCGTCGCTCGACCGAGATATCGAACGACATCGCCGATGATGTCAGCGAAGAGGATGCGGAATGAGCCTTCCTACTAATCATAAGCGCCCCGAACCGGTTGAGGTTGTTAAACAACGCCGTGATGTAGCCTTGGCCGGGCTGGTCAAAGGCGTGCCTTATGTGCAGTTCCTTGGCATTCAGGTCGAACGCCACGGTGACGAGCTGACCGCTGTTTTGCCTTTCGACGACATGCTTATTGGCAACCCGATGCTTCCCGCGATCCATGGCGGCGTGACGGCGGCGTTCATGGAAACGGCGGCGGTCATCCAACTTAGCTGGTCCACCCTGTGGGAGGATATGGAAAGCGGTGCGCTGGACCCGTCGACGCTTGGCCCGGACAACATGCCCTATTTGCCCAAGACAATTGATTTCTCAATCGACTATTTGCGGTCGGGCCTGCCGCGTGATGCCTATGCGCGTGCACGGGTTGTGCGGCAAGGACGGCGCTATGCGTCAGTGCATGTCGAAGCATGGCAGGATCAGCGCGGCAAGCTTTACGCGCAGGCCACGGGCCATTTCCTGATGCCGGGCTCGTGACGGGCCGCACGCTGACCCATCGGCGCGTTCTGGCGGTGGCCGGGCCTATTGTGCTGTCCAATGTGACCGTGCCCATTCTGGGGCTGGTGGACACCGGCGTAATTGGCCAATTGGGCGACGCTATCCCCATTGGGGCAGTTGGGCTTGGGGCGGTCATCCTAACCACACTTTTCTGGCTTTTCGGCTTCTTGCGCATGGGTACGACAGGCCTGACTGCGCAGGCCCATGGCGCTGGGCGACCGGGCGAGGTCGCCGCGATGCTGACCCGCGCCTTGTTGATCGCTGCCGTCGCGGGCGTCGCACTGATTGCTTTGCAAGTTCCATTGTTCTGGGCCGCGTTTCAAATCGCTCCCGCCTCGGATCAGGTCGAGGCGATGGCCCGCGATTATCTTGCCATACGCATATGGGGCGCGCCCTTCGCGATCTCGGTCTATGCTTTCACCGGTTGGCTGATTGCGTTGGAGCGTGCGAGGTCTGTTCTGGTTCTGCAGGTCGTCATGAACGGCGTTAATATCGGACTGGACCTGTGGTTTGTGCTTGGGCTGGGTTGGGGAGTCGAGGGTGTGGCGATTGCCACCCTAATGGCCGAGCTGTCGGGTGCCGCGCTGGGCCTGTGGCTGTGTCGCGGCATTTTCCGAAATCCCGCATGGCGTGACCGCGCAAGGGTGCTGGATGGGCCGACCTTGAAGAACATGGCAGTCGTCAATACAGACATACTGCTGCGCTCGCTTTTTATTATGGCGATTTTCACCAGCTTTACTTTCTATGGTTCGGGCCTATCGGACACGGAACTGGCCGCCAATCAGGTGCTGATGCAGTTTCTGCACGTGACGGCCTATGCGATGGACGGGTTCGCCTTCGGGGCTGAGGCCTTTGTCGGCCAAGCGCTGGGTGCACGCAACCGCGCCGCTGTCAGGCAGGCGTCCTTCACGAGCAGCCTTTGGGGCGCGGGGATTTCCTGTGCCTTGGCGCTGGGCTTTCTGCTGGTAGGAGGTTGGGGGATTAACGTGATGACCACGGCCGATGATGTGCGGCAAGTCGCGCGGGATTTCCTTCCCTATATGGTGCTAGCTTCGCTTCTGGGCTGGCCCGCGTGGATGTTGGACGGGATCTTTATCGGGGCGACCCGCACTGGCGACATGCGCAACATGATGATCCTGTCCGCGGCGATCTATTTTGCTGCTGTCTATGCCTTGATGCCGGGGTTGGGTAACCACGGGCTATGGGCGGCATTGTTGATTTCCTTTGTGGCACGCGGGGCAACATTAGGCGCACGATATCCGGCGCTGGAACGTTCGGCGGAGTAAGCGCTGATAATCGCGCTTAAAGGATTTCCAAGACGCTTTCCGGCGGGCGACCGATCCGCGCCTTGCCGTCTTTCAGTACGATGGGGCGTTCGATCAAGATCGGGTTGGCCAGCATGGCAGCAACTAGTTCTTCCTCGGGCGTCTCCGCCGACAAGCCAAGTTCTTTGAAGATCTTCTCGCCTTTACGCATGATCTGAAGCGGCGCGACGTTCAATGCGGCCAGCACAGCACGCAATTCAGCCTCGGACGGGGCGTTGTCCAAATAGCGGCGCACAGTCACTTCTTCGCCACGATCTTCCACCAATGCCAGCGTCTGGCGCGATTTCGAGCAGCGGGGGTTGTGCCAAATCTCGGTCATAGCCATGCCTCGCGTTTTGTGCCGACGGCCTCGGACACGGTGGCGAAACCATCACGTTCCAGCCGTTCATCGATGCCAAGCGCGATTTCTTCCACAAGGCTGATGCCTTTGTAAGCGAGCGACGAATAGAGCTGAACGACAGATGCGCCTGCAAGGATCTTTTGATACGCATCCTCGGCAGAGGCGATGCCGCCGACACCGATCAACGGCATCGCGCCTTCGGTTAACTGCGACAGACGTGCCAAGACGCGTGTGGACTTTTCGAACAAAGGCGGGCCGGAAAGACCGCCAGCCTCGGCCTTGTGTGCACTTTTCAAACCGTCGCGCGACAAGGTGGTGTTGGTTGCAATCACCGCGTCAATATTGACCTCTTGCGCGACGCCCGCGACCTCGGCCAGTTCGTCGTCCGTCAAATCCGGCGCGATCTTCAGGAAAATGGGCGTGTATTTGTCGTGATCCTTGCGCGCGTGCAAGACGCCCTGCAACAGGCCACGCAACGCATCCGCACCTTGCAGATCCCGCAGCTTTTCGGTGTTGGGCGAGCTGACATTGACTGTCACGAAATCTACGAACGGACCGCAGCAATTGAAGACCTTTACATAATCCGCCGCGCGGTCGTCGCTGTCCTTATTGGCCCCAAGGTTCAGCCCGACGGGCACCGGGCGTTGGCGTGAACGGCGGGTCAGACGGGCGCTCGCGGCCTCCATCCCTTCGTTATTGAAACCGAAACGGTTGATAACGGCCTGATCTTCGGTCAGGCGAAACAGACGCGGTTTCGGGTTGCCCGGTTGCGGGCGTGGCGTGACGGCCCCAACCTCGACAAAGCCAAAGCCCGCTTGCGTAAGCGCATCCACCACGGTGGCGTTCTTGTCATAGCCTGCGGCCAGCCCCACAGGGTTGGTCATCTCCATTCCGCAGAAGGTGGTTTTCAACCGGTCCGAGGTCACAATCCCCGGCATCGGCACCACGCCCGCCTTCATCGCCATCAAGGCCAGCGTGTGCGAGCGTTCGGGATCCACCTGATGCAGCGCTTTCAGGGCAATCTTCTCGATCAAATTCATGCCAGATCCTCGGGGAAGTCATGGCCATCCGGGCCTAGGGGAAGATCTCGGCTCCACAGGGCTTCGGACATTATCAGCTCTCGGAAAAGATGGGGGAACAAGGCGCCCCCGCGCGAGGGTTCCCACTTCAGCTTGCTGCCCATCGCGTCGGCCTCAAACGCTACCAGAACCAGCCCATCTTCTTCGGTAAAATGCTTGGCAGCGGTTTCGCGTACCTGCTGGGCGGTCGAGAAATGGATAAACCCGTCTTGCACATCGATTGGCGCGCCGGTGGTCTTTCCGGCCATTTTGAAGGCTTGCCATTCGGCGGCCCGGAATATCTTGTAAATTTGCATGGCCCTCATGTGCCGCGTTGACCCCTTTGCGTCAAGAGCGGGCCGCCAGAACCGGGCAGATCGCGGAAAATCTCAGCAGTGTTACATCTTCTTGTTACGTAAGCTTGCCACCTAAACACGAGAGTTTTGACAAGCCTGCCCGACTCACGCCACGCTAACGTCAAAACAACAAGACAGTTGGGAGACTTAGTCATGACCAAATTTTTGACCTCGGTAGCGGCGCTTGCGCTGACCACCGGCACCGCGATGGCGGATTACACGCTGAATATTGTGCACATTAACGACCTGCACAGCCGGGTCGAACCGATCAATAAATACGATTCCACCTGCGGCGCAGAAGACAATGCCGAAGGGAAGTGCTTTGGCGGTTACGCCCGCGTGGCCACCAAAATCGCCGAGCTGCGCCAGCAGTTTGACGGCCAGAACCTGCTGGTTCTGGATGCGGGCGACCAGTATCAGGGCTCGCTGATGTACACCACCTATAAGGGTGACGTGGAAATCGAGATGATGGAGAAGATTGGTTTCGACGCAATGGCCGTTGGCAACCACGAGTTTGACGATGGTCCCGAGGGCCTTCTGAAGCTTGTTGACGGGGTATCCTTCCCGGTGATCTCGGGAAATATTGATGTGTCCCAGTCCAATATCTTGGCGGGCAAGGTCGACAACCATGTGGTGCTTGAAGTCGGTGGCCAGAAGATTGGCATTATCTCGGCATTGGCAACGGACACGTCGGAAACATCGAGCCCCGGCGAGGCGGTGATTTTCCAAGACGAGATCGACAGCCTGAAGGCTGATGTGGCCGCGCTGGAAGCGGAGGGCGTGGACAAGATCATCGCGCTGAACCACGTGGGCGTAAAGAAAGACATGGCCATTGCCGAAGCTGTGCCGGGTCTGGACGCGGTAATCGGCGGCCACTCGCACACCAAGTTCTCGAACACGGAAGAGGGCGCGATGGCCTATCCGACGATGGTTGGGAATGTGCCGGTCGTGCAGGCCTATGCCTATTCGAAATATGTCGGTCTGTTGACGCTTGTGTTTGATGATGAGGGCAATGTGACATCGGCCACAGGCGATACGATTCTGCTGGACGCGTCAGTTGCAGAAGATCCGGAAATTGTCGCGCGTGTTGCCGAATTGGCCGGCCCGATCGACGAAATGAAGAACCGCGTTGTGGCGGAAACGTCTGAAGTTCTGGACGGCGAGCGTGGTTCCTGCCGCGCTATGGAATGCGCTATGGGCAACATCATCGCCGAGGCCATGCTGGACCGCGTGAAAGATCAGGGTGTCGAGATCGCAATCCAGAATGGCGGCGGTATTCGCGCCTCGATCGACGCGGGCGAAGTGACGATGGGCGAAGTGCTCAGCGTTCTGCCTTTCCAAAATACGCTGTCGACCTTCCAAGTGACCGGCGAAACCATTGTCGCCGCGCTTGAAAACGGTGTCAGCCAGTACGAGGAAGTTGCAGGTCGTTTCCCGCAAGTGGCGGGTATGACCTATGCATTCGATCTGTCGAAAGAACCGGGCAGCCGGATTTCTGACGTGATGGTGGGCGGTGCACCGATTGACCCGGCCAAGGTGTACGGCGTTGTGTCCAACAACTATGTGCGCAACGGCGGGGACGGTTACAAGATGTTCCGCGACGCGCAGAACGCCTATGACTTTGGCCCCGATCTGGCGGATGTGACCGCTGAATACTTGGCCAAGATGGGCCCTGTTAAGCCGATGCTGGATGGGCGTATCACCCAGAAATAAGGTCTGTCTGACCTGATGAAAGCCCCCGTAGATCCGATCTTGCGGGGGCTTTTTCGTTTTGCAAAGGCGCGCTAAGATGCGCGCATGGATCACCCGCTATTTGACCTTATAGAACAGAAAATCCGCGAGGCTGAAGATGCTGGCGATTTCGAGAACCTCGAAGGCGCGGGCAAGCCGTTGCCCAAGGTGGATGATCCCGAGAACGCCGTCTTCAACCGTCTGGTTCAAGAAAGCGGCGCAGTCCCAGAATTTGTCCGCCTGTCACGTGAACTAAAGCGTCTGCGCGACGAGCTGGCGGAAACAGGGGATCGCACACGGCGTCAGGACATTATGAAAGAGATGTCGATGATGGATGCGCAGATCGAACTGGCGCGCAAAGGGCGTTACTGACCGTTCCAGCGTCTGGTCGCATCCAGAACACGCAATCCAAAACGGCTCGCAGTGTACAGATCCTCGGGCAGCAGGTCTTCATCGGCGCCCAGCTGTTCCGTGACCATTAGGCCTAGCCAGCTTCCATCGCGGTTCAGGCCCGGTCGATCAGGCTTTACCGGCGCGCCGATATCCGTCGGGCCGACCCAGACCATACCCATCTGGGCGGCAAAGATCGACAGGCGTTGCAGTGCGGCCAGTTTATCGCCCGAAGGGTGGATGGCGGTGGTGAAGCCCGCTGCGATTTTATCCTTCCACTGGCTGTGTTCCCAGCGCGTGCCGATTTGCTCTAAGAACAGGCTGAACCGCGCGGCGGTTGATCCCATATATGTGGGCGCGCCGAAGATGATCGCATCGGCGTGATCCAGTGCCTGCCAATCTGCGTCTGTTATGGTCTCTACATCGATCACACACGCCTCGGTCCCGATGGCGCTGGCAATGGTCTGCGCGATGCGTTTGGTGTGACCGAAGCCCGAGAAATAGGGGATGCAAATGCTAAGTGTATTCATGGCGTCACTCTGCGGTGAAACGGGTGCCGCGCCAAGGAAAATTGCGCCTTTCCATGTGGCTATCTCTGTGGTCATTTGATCAAGCGGAGGAATATCACATGACCACATACACCGGACCCGAGCTTTGCAAACTGGAAGCGCACGAGGTTGTCGGGCTGTTGAGACGCGGCGAGGTGTCATCGGCAGAATTGATCGATGCCTCTGAGGCGCGATTGGCACAGGTTGAACCGGATGTGAACGCGGTGCCTGTGATCTGTGCAGATCGGGCGCGGGTTGCGGCCAAGCGGCTGGGTGGGGATCCAGATCGCCCCGGTTGGTTGGCGGGGCTGCCCATCGGTATCAAAGATCTGACCCCCGTGGCAGGCGTACGCTCTACCTTTGGGACCAAGGCGTTGGCCGACAATATTCCGAAGGAAAGCGACCCCATTGTCACGCGGCTTGAAGCACGCGGTGGCGTGGTGTTGGGCAAGACAAACACACCCGAGTTCGGGGCAGGCGGCAACACGTTCAACGAGGTGTTCGGAGCGACCCTTAACCCGTGGGACACGCGGCTCAACGCGGGGGGGTCTTCTGGCGGCGCAGCGGCGTCTTTGGCGTCAGGGTCCGTGTGGCTGAGCCACGGGTCGGACCATGGCGGCAGTCTGCGCACGCCCGCGGCCTATTGTGGGATTGTCGGGTTGCGGCCCAGCCCGGGGCTCTGTGCCTCGGCCTCGGTGACGGGGTTTATTGGCGAGGGCGTGCAGGGGCCGATGGCACGGTCAGTCACCGATTGCGCGCTGTTTCTGGACGCGATGGCGGGGTTTGAGCCGCGCGCGCCCCTGTCCTTCCCAGCCCCTGAGACGCCCTATCAAGTCGCAGTCCAGAGCGCGGACCCAAAGCTGCGCATCGGCTTTGCCCCCGATTTGGGCGGGTTCGCACCGGTCGACACGGACATGGCCCGGTACCTGTCACGCGCGATGACCGCGATGGAGGGCGCAGGCGCAACGGTTGAAGAAGCCTGCCCAGATTTGCCGGATTTAGAGCGGACCTACCACGTTATTCGCGGCGGCATGTGGGCTGCGAATTTCATCAAAGCTCCGAAAAACCTAACCCAGCATTTCAAGCCGACACTGGCCGAAAACCTCTCGTTTGGGCTATCCTTGAGCGCCGAAGATCACGCGCTTGCCCAGCAGAACCGCTCGCTGATCTATGACAATATGCGGGGCTTCCTTGAACGGTTCGACGTGCTTGCCTGCCCGGTGGTCGGCAACATGCCCCACCCGCAATCCGAAGAATGGGTGCGCGAGGTCGGTGGCCAGACCCTGACAGGGTACATGGATTGGTTGCGCTTTGCTTTCCTTGCCACTGTGGCCGGGTTGCCTGCCATCTCGGTGCCCGTCGGGCTGTCTGACGATGGCCTGCCGGTTGGGTTGCAACTGATCGGCCCACCGCGCGGCGAGGCCAAGCTGCTGGCCGCCGCCCGCGCGGTCGAAGTCGTGATGGGTGGCCCCCTTGGTTCGATTGACCCGATCACCTCTAAACGCTAAGCCATTCGCGCGTTTAGGAGAGCCACCATGTACGACCAGAACCATCTTGCCCATGCCATTTCCCGCGCCTCGGACGGGCGTCATGATGCGACGTTCCTGACCGATGGGCGTACGGGCAAAGTGACCTCGTACGGCGAGTTTTGGGCCAATGCGGAACGCATGGCGGCTGCTCTTGTCGCGCTGGGCGTCGCCCCCGGCGACCGCGTGGCGGTGCAAACCCCGAAAGAACCCGCGATGTTAGAGCTTTACGTGGGTACAGTGCTGGCAGGCGGCGTGTTTCTTCCGCTGAACACTGCCTATACACCGGACGAGGTGGCTTATTTTCTAGGCGACGCCGCCCCGCGTGTATTCGTGTGTGAACCGGGGAGGTTAGAGGCTCTGACGCCCGTGGCGGAGGACGCGCAGGTGGCGCATGTGCTGACGCTTGGTGCGGGTGAAACGGGCACGCTGGTTCCCGCCCGCGACGCCGAAGAGCCCGGCTTTGAAGCCGTTCCGCGCGCGGCGCTGGACCTTGCCGCGATCCTTTATACGTCGGGCACGACGGGGCGTTCGAAGGGTGCGATGCTGACCCACCGGGCACTGGCGTCGAACAGCGAAACCTTGCGCGATTACTGGCGTTTTACGAACAAGGATGTGCTAATCCACGCGTTGCCGATCTTCCACACGCATGGGCTGTTTGTGGCGACCAATGTGACCTTGATGGCAGGCGGGGCGGCGGTGTTCTTGCCGGGCTTTGATGTGGATGCGATTATAAAGGCGATGCCTAATGCGACCGCGCTGATGGGTGTGCCGACCTTCTATACGCGACTTCTGAAGGATGGCCGTCTGGCCGAGGCATCCAAGGGAATGCGGCTGTTCGTATCCGGATCTGCACCCCTTCTGGCGGAAACTCATGATCAATGGCGCGACGTCACGGGCCACGCCATCCTTGAACGCTATGGCATGACCGAAACCAACATGAACACGTCAAACCCCTATGACGGAGAACGCCGCGCGGGCACGGTGGGTTTCCCGCTGCCGGGGGTCGAGGTGAAGGTATGCGATCCGGTGTCCGGCGAAACCCTTCCCGATGGAGACATCGGCGTCTTGGAAGTGCGGGGCGACAACGTTTTCGCGGGCTATTGGCAGATGCCCGAAAAGACAGCCGAAGAGCTGCGACCGGATGGCTGGTTTATCACGGGCGACTTGGCGATGGTGGATGCCGATGGCTATGTGAGCATCGTCGGGCGCGGCAAAGATCTGATCATCACTGGCGGCTTCAACGTCTATCCGAAGGAAATCGAGGGTGTGATTGACGACTTGCCCGGTGTGCTGGAAAGTGCGGTGATTGGTGTGCCGCATGAGGATTTCGGCGAAGGTGTGGTGGCCGTGGTTGTGGCGCAGGATGGTGCGGCTTTGGATGAGGGGTCCGTGAAGGCGGGCATCTCGGACAGTCTTGCCAAGTTCAAGCAACCCAAGCGCGTGGTCATTGTGGACGAACTGCCACGCAACACGATGGGCAAGGTGCAAAAGAATGTGATGCGCCAGACCTATGCGGACCTTTTGAAAGGGTAAGGGGCTTTGCCCCTCTGCGCTGCGCGCATTCACCCCAGGATATTTGTGACAAGAAAAAGAGAGGGTCAGCGCGGAGGTGGACCGTCCTTCAGGCGGTAGCCGATGAAGGCTGGATAGAGGTAGTTGCGCCTTAGTGACGGGAACGGGAAGCGGGGCAAGGGGCGCGTATGGACAGGAAGTTCTGTTATGCGGCCAAGCGCCATATCTGCCAAACGCGCGCCCGTCCAAGTGCCCATTGCCACGCCATTTCCGTGGAAATTCAGGCCAGCCCATGCGTTTTGCCAGTCTCCGATCGGTCCGGCATAGGGCAGAAGGTCTTGCGACAGGCTGATGAGGCCTGACCAGAAATGTGGGGTTTCGACGTCCCGCCACGCTGGGAACATGGCGGCGAGGTGTTGGTTCATCCGCGTGCGCATGGCGGCCTGCCCTTGGGCGCTGGCCCCGACATTTCCGCGCGCGCCGAACAGGAACCGTCCGTCGGGGAGCAGGCGAAAATAATGCAGCAGGTTGCGGCTGTCGAAAGCCATCAGCTCGGTGCTCCACCCTTGTGCTGCGATTTCGTCTTCTGACAGTTTTCGGGTCACAAGGATGTTGGATTGTACAGGCAAATAGCGTCCGGTCAGCCAGTTGGACAGCCCGTCCGAGGAATAGCCATTGGTAGCGATGATCAGCGTCTTCGCTGTGATCCGGGCCGTGGGGGTCGTCAGGATGTGGCACCCATTGGCTTGGCGAATGTCGGTGACCGGGCTGCGGGTGGACAGCGTCGCCCCCGCGCTTTGGGCAGCGTGCGCCAGTCCGTCCACATAGCGCCCCGGGTTCAGCGCAAAGCCAAGCGGCAGTATCAACCCGCCGTGAAATGCGCCATTCATGCCGCGGGATTTTAGATCGTCCGCGGGGATCAGTTCTGCGGTATGGCCAAGTGCGGCCCATTCGGTTTGCTCGGCACGCAGATCGGCCATGGCTTTGGGGTTGTGCGCAAGAAGGAGTTCGCCGTCCGAGTGCGTCTCGGCGTTGATCTTGTGACGCTCCAACAGGTCAGCCACCAGTTCGACTGCTGCTTTCTGAGCCGAGAAATAGGCGTGTGTAGCTTCCTCTCCGAAACGTTTTCGAATGCCGGTCAGCCCCAGCTTGTCGCCGCCAATGGTGCAAAAGCCGCCATTGCGCCCGGACGCGCCCCAGCCGATGGTTTCGGCCTCGAGCAGCGTGACGTTCATCCCCGCTTCGGCCAGATGCAACGCGGCGGAAAGTCCGGTGAAGCCTCCGCCGATGATCGCGACGTCGCAGCTGTGGTCGCCTTCAAGCGCGGGCCAATCCCCTTCGGGACGCGGCCAGATGCATTCGGCGCGGGCTGCATCAGAATAGGCGTAATCCTCGTAAATTCTTCTTGGCATCAGAGCCGTCCGAGGTACGTCCGATATTCCACAGGGGTGATTTCATGGGTCAGCTGTGCGATTTCGTCCCGACGCATAGCGGCGTAGATGTCGACATAGTGCTGGCCGAAGATCTCGACCGCCACGTCCGAAGCCGCAAACCGCTCGACCGTTTGGAACCAGTCCGCCGACAGGCGCTCGGCCGGTTCGGCACCCGCGTCGTCCAAGGGCAGAGGCAAGGTGGGTTTCGTTTCCAGCCCGTGCAACATGCCGCCAAGGATCGAGGTGATTACCAGATAGGGGTTCACATCGGCCCCTGCGATACGGTGCTCGAGCCGTGCACCCGGTCCTTTGGTCTCGGGCAGACGCACCCCTGCGGCGCGGTTGTCAAAACCCCAATCGGGGGCCGATGGCGCGAAGCTGAGCGGTTTGAAGCGGCGGTAGGAATTCATGTGCGGCGCAAAGATCGCCTGCAGGTCGCGCATCGTGTCGAGCGTTCCGCCCACTGCGTGTTTCAGGGCATCCGAAGGCCCGTCCGTGCCGTCGTCAAACACATTCTTGCCGTCCGGGTCCACGACCGAGGCGTGCACATGCATTCCGTTGCCAGGGAAGTCGGCATAGGGTTTGGCCATGAAGGTGGCCTCCATTCCGTGTGACCGGGCGACCCCGCGCACAAGGCGCTTGAACAAAAGTGCGGTGTCGGCGGCCCACATCACATTATCTGTGTGGTGGAAGTTGATTTCGAACTGACCCGGCCCGTATTCGGCGATCAGCGTGTCTGTTGCCAATCCTTGCAGTTCGGACGCCTTCAGGATGTCATCCAGAATGTCCTGCGTACGCTCCAGCACCTCGAGGTCATAGTTCTGCGCGTCCGGGCTGCGGTCGGGCGGCACCGGGGCCGCGTCTTGATCCGTGCGGGGTTTGAACAGATAGAATTCCAGCTCGGTTGCCAGCACCGGGTGCAGGCCAGCCGAGTGCAGGCGATCAACCATTCGGGCCAGTTGCTGGCGTGAAGACAGGTCGGAAATCTCGCCCGTATCAGGATCGATCATCTCGACTTGTACCTGCGCGACGTTGCCTTTGGCCCACGGCACGGGCTTCAACGATCCGGGCACTGGCACGATGCGCCCGTCTGGGTCGCCAACAATGATGCCCAGCCCGGTGGCCTCGACCTCTTCCCCCATGATATTGGGGGCGTAGGTGGACAGGGGCAGGCGCACAGCGCCGTCGGCCAGTTTCTTTTCGTCGCCCCCCGGCAGCCACTTGCCGCGCAAGACCGCGTTGGCATCACACAACATCAGCTCGACCCGATCAGGGCGTCCATGGGTTTTGCAATAGGTTGCGTATTCTTCCAGAAAGTCGCTCACTGGATGGCCTCCTGTTCGTCCTTCGCGCGTTTCGCGATGGCCCGTTTCGAGGAAAGGGATGCCGCGATCACGCCGATCGCTACAAGCGAAATCATGATCGTGGACAGGGCGTTGATTTCGGGCGTGACGCCCAAACGGACCGCCGAGAAGATCTTGATGGGCAGCGTGGTCGAGCTTGGGCCCGAGGTGAAACTGGCGATGACAAGATCATCCAACGACAGGGTGAAGGCCAATAGCCAGCCCGAGATCACGGCAGGCGCGATGATGGGCAGGGTGACAAGGCGGAAGGCTTCGAACCCGGTGCAGCCAAGATCTAAAGCGGCTTCTTCGAGGGACTGGTCAAAGGTCACAAGACGTGACGAGACCACGACCGAAACATAGCACATCGAAAAGGTCGTATGCGCCAATACGATGGTCACCACGCCGCGATCCATCCCAATCGCAATGAACAGAAGCAACAGCGACAGGCCGGTGATCACTTCGGGCATTACAAGCGGTGCATAGATCATGCCCGAAAACAGCGTGCGCCCGCGAAACCGCCCTGCACGCACCATGACATAGGCAGCCATCGTGCCCAGAACCGTCGCAATGGTCGAGGACAGCACCGCGACCTTCAACGTTACCCATGCCGCGTTCAAAAACGCCTCGTTCCGGAAAAGCTCGCCGTACCATTTGGTCGAAAATCCCGACCAGACCGTGACCAGCTTGCCGCCATTGAACGAGTAAACGATCAGGATGATCATCGGGATGTAGAGGAAGGCAAACCCAAGGGTCAGCGATACGGTGTTGAACCAGCTTAGACGTCTCATTTGCCGGCCTCCCTTTGCTTTTCTTCGTTGCGCTGGAACAGCACAATCGGAACGATCAGGATCAGCAGAAGAATGACAGCCACCGCCGAGGCAACGGGCCAGTCGCGGTTCGAGAAGAATTCTTCCCACAGAACCTTACCGATCATCAGCGTGTTTGATCCGCCCAGAAGTTCGGGAATGACGAATTCACCCATGGCCGGGATAAAGACAAGGAAACTGCCGGCAATCACGCCCTGTTTGGCCAGTGGAAGTGTGACAAGCCAGAAGGCGCTAAGACGCGAACAGCCAAGGTCTTCAGCGGCCTCTAGCAGGCTTTCGTCCAGACGTTCCAGGGCCGAATAGATTGGCAGCACCATGAAAGGCAGATAGGTATAAACGATGCCGATATAGACCGCCGTGTTGGTGTTCAGGATGATCAACGGGTCGCTGATCACGCCAGTCCACATCAGGAACTGGTTCAGCAGGCCCTCTTGGCTCAGGATCGCTTTCCACGCATAGACGCGGATCAGGAATGATGTCCAGAAAGGCAGGATGATCAGCATCATCAGGGTCGGGCGCCATGCCTCGGGTGCACGGGTCATGCCATAGGCGATGGGGAAGCCGACCAGCAGTGTCAGAATTGTTGAAAGCGTCGCGATCTTCAGGCTGGACAGATAGGCTTTCCAATAAAGGTCGTCCTGCGTCAGCCAGGTGAAGTTTTCCATATCCAACCCGGACCACCACTCCTGAAACCCGGCCCAACCTTCAGACAGGTCCAACGTGGGGGTATATGGGGGGATCGCCAGCGCTGTGTCCGACAGGCTGATTTTCAGCACGATCAGGAAGGGCACTAAAAACAGGGCCAGAAGCCACAGATACGGGACGGATATCAGGCCCAGACGTTTCATGACGTCAGCACCACGCCAGCAGTGTCGGTGAAGGACAGCCAGACCTCTTGCTCCCACGTGATCGCTCGGCGGCGAATGCGGCGGGTGTTGGCGGCTTGGGCCTTGATGTGCTGACCTGTGGGTGTCTCGATCACATAGGTCGACATGTTGCCCAGATAGGCGATGTCCAGCACCTTGCCACGGATCAGGTTGGCTGCACCTTCGGGCTTTTCGACGGCAATGGTGACTTTCTCGGGGCGGATCGCCAGCGTGGTGCGCGTGCCTACGGGAATTTTGTCATGGGCAATGCCCGTTAGGTCCTGCTGACCTTCAGCCCAGCTTATGGTTGCGTGATCGTCGCCCGATTTGGTCACATTGCCTTCAATCAAGTTCACGTCGCCGATGAAGTCGGCCACATAGACCGACCCCGGCTCTTCATAGATCTTTGCGGGCGTGTCCACCTGGATGATTTTGCCGTGATCCATCACGGCGATGCGGCTGGCGACGGTCATCGCCTCTTCCTGATCATGGGTCACGATCACGAAAGTGGTGCCGGTCTGTTCCTGAATGTCCATCAGCTCGAACTGAGTGTCCTGACGCAGCTTTTTGTCCAGCGCACCAAGGGGTTCGTCCAGCAGAAGCAGCTTTGGTGCCTTTGCAAGCGACCGCGCCAGTGCCACACGCTGCCGTTGCCCGCCCGAGATCTGGTGCGGTTTGCGATTTGCGAACTTGCCCAGCTGTACAAGGTTCAACATCTCGTCGACCCGAGCAGCGATTTGGTCTTTCGGCATCTTGTCGCGTTTCAGGCCAAAGGCGATGTTTTCGGCAACTGATAGGTGCGGGAACAGCGCATAGCTTTGGAACATCATATTGACCGCGCGTTTGTTCGGCGGGATCGGGGCCACGTCCTGCCCATCGATCAGAATTGTGCCCTCGGTCTGGGTCTCGAACCCGGCCAACATCCGCATCATCGTGGTCTTGCCGCAGCCAGATGGGCCAAGCAGGGCGAAGAACTCTCGTTCAAAGATGTCGATGGTCAGATTGTCGATGGCGGTGAAGTCGCCAAAACGCTTGGTGACGTTCTGAAAGCGGATCAGAGGCGTCGCCTGGGGATCTTCCCAGGGGGCAAACTCGGCAGGTGCCGTGGCAAAGGCGGCGTCAGACATGATGAACCTCGGGGAGTTGGGGGTGACCCCCCGCGCAAACAGGCGCAGGGGGTCGAAAGGGGCTTAGGTGCCCGATTTGATCTTGGTCCACAGACGCGTCACGACGCGCTGAACCTTCGCCGGATAAGGCGTGGTGGTGAACAGCTTGCCCAGAGTTTCCTCGTCCGGATAGACCGCTGGATAGTCCAGGATTTCTGGATCAATGAACTCTTTGGCAGCTTCATTGCCGCTGGCGTACCATACATAGTTGGTGGCGGCGGCAGCGTTCTGTGCGTCCAGAATGAAGTTGATGAACTTGTGCGCGGCTTCCGGGTTCGGCGCATCTGCCGGGATCGCCATCTGGTCAAACCACATCTGCGCACCCTGAACCGGGATTGCATAGTCGATCTCTTGCCCGTTTTCGGCCTCATCCGCGCGGAATTGAGCCAGGAACACATCGCCCGACCAACCTACGGCCACACAGATGTCACCATTGGCCAGCGCGTTGATGTATTCTGACGAATGGAACTTCTGGATATAGGGGCGCACAGCCGCAAAGACAGCCTCGGTCTTGGCGATCACTTCGGGATCATGGCTGTCGGGATCTTCACCGATATAGTTCAGAGCCGCCGGGATCATTTCGGCCGGCGCATCCAGGAAGTGCACGCCACACTCGGCCAGTTTTTCCATGTTGGCCGGATCAAAAACCAGATCCCAGTTGTCCATCGGAGCGTCTTCGCCCAGAACTTCGGTCACTTTGCCGATGTTTACGCCGATGCCGGTGGTGCCCCACATGTAGTTGATTGAGTATTCGTTGCCTGGATCATAGGTTTCGGTGCGGGCTTTGATCTGATCCCACGCGTTGCCCAGATTGGGCAGTTGGCTTGGGTCAAGCTTCTGAAATGCGCCCGCAGTGATCTGGCGCTGAAGGAAGGTCGCCGAAGGGACCACGACGTCATAACCCGATCCACCGGCCAGCATCTTGGTTTCTAGAACCTCGTTTGAATCGAACACGTCATAGATCAGGTCAATGCCGGTCTCTTCTTCAAACTTCGTCAGCAGTTCCTCGTCGATATAATCCGACCAGTTATAGACGCGTACTTCTTCGGCTTGGGCAGTGGTGGCACCCATAACCAAAGCAGCACTCATCAAGAGCCAAGTCTTCTTCATTCGCAGTATCTCCCTGTTTTGGGGCGAGACGCCCGATTTGCGACATTTGATCAAAAAAATGCGATTCACGCAATATGGTAAAATTGCGGAAGGCATAGTAGGTTGCTTTTCAAGACTATCTTGGGTGCCGCAATAGGCAAAGCAATTGTAACGACGGGGGGAAATGTGTCCGATCGCGAAGCGAAACTGCCAGACCATCAACGTGTTTATCGCACATTGCGTGAAATGATTCTGTTTGGAGAGCTTGCGCCCGGGCAGCCCGTGACCATTCAGGGGCTGGTGTCGACGTTGGGAGTCGGCATGACCCCCGTGCGCGAGGCGATCCGCAGGCTGACCTCGGAAGGGGCGTTGGAGTTCAAAGGCAATCGCCGTGTGTCCGTGCCGCAACCGGATGTGACACAGTGGAATGATATCGCGTTTGCCCGCTTGTCGGTTGAGCCCGAATTGGCCCGAAAAGCCACAGAAAACATAGGTGTGGAAGACATTGTTCGGCTGACTTCGTATGATGATCAGTTGAATGCCGCCATCGATCGCGGCGACGTGCGCGGCTATCTGGAACACAACTATCGTTTCCATGCCTATCTCTATGACTTGGCGGGGTCCGAGGTGCTCTCATCCATCGCCAACATGCTGTGGCTGCGGGCGGGTCCGTCGCTGCGCGTGGTGCTGGGGCGCTATGGCACTGCCAACCTTCCCGACAAACATGCAGAAGCGATGGAAGCGATGCGTGCAGGGGATGGCGAAGGTGTTGCCGCCGCCATCCACGAGGATATCGAGCAGGGAATCGCTCAGGTCCGTGAGACGCTTTTGACGGCCTGAATTTGATCAGATCTCGGGTCCCTCGTTGACAGCGCAATTTTTGATCATATTGTAAACCTAGCTTTGGAAGGCTCGGAGCAAGGGGTGATTCCCCGGCGCCGACGCACCCGACCACCCTTTTCTAGGAGATCCGCAATGAACAAGATCACCAATCATCTGCCCACCGCCGAGCTTCAGGCCATCGACGCCGCCCACCACATGCACCCGTTCACCAATGACGGCGAGTTGGGGCAGAAAGGCGCGCGGGTTATCACCTCGGCCAAGGGCGTTTTCCTGAAAGACAGCGAAGGCGAAGAGATTTTGGACGGCATGGCCGGTCTTTGGTGCGTGAACATTGGCTATGGCAACGACTCGATTGCCGAGGTCGCCGCCCGCCAGATGCGCGAGCTGCCCTATTACAACACCTTCTTCCAGACGACCCACGTGCCAGCCATCGCGCTGGCGCAGAAGCTGGCACAATTGGCGCCGGGTGATCTGAATCACGTATTTTATGCCAATGGCGGGTCTGACGCGAATGATACCAACATCCGCATGGTCCGTACCTATTGGGCCGAGAAAGGCCAGCCGGAACGCGATGTGATCATCTCGCGCTGGAACGCCTATCACGGGTCCACCATTGGCGGCACCAGCTTGGGTGGTATGAAGGGCATGCACGGTCAGGGCGGCCTGCCGATCCCCGGCATCGAGTTCATCGAGCAGCCCAACTGGTATGCCGAAGGCGGCGACATGACGCCCGAGGAATTCGGTCTGGCGCGTGCGCAGGAACTGGAAGCGAAGATCAACGAGGTTGGCGCCGACAAGGTTGCAGCCTTCATTGGCGAACCGATTCAAGGTGCGGGCGGCGTGATCGTTGCCCCCGACACCTATTGGCCGGAAATCCAGCGCATCTGCCAGAAATATGACATTCTGCTGATCGTGGACGAGGTCATCACCGGATTTGGTCGCACCGGCAACTGGTTCGGCAGCCAGACCTTTGACTTGAAGCCCGACATCATGACGGTCGCCAAGGGTCTCAGCTCGGGCTATGCGCCGATCGGGGCGTCGCTGGTGTCAGACAAGGTTGCCGAAGTGCTGGCGGGGACCGAATTCAACCACGGTTACACCTATTCAGGGCACCCGGTGGCTTGTGCGGTTGCGTTGGAAAACCTGCGTATCATGGAAGAGGACGGCATTGTCGAGCATGTGCGCGACGTCGCAGCCCCCTATCTGGCAAAGAAATGGCACGCGCTGGCCGATCACCCCATGGTGGGCGAGACCAAGATCGTGGGCCTGATGGCATCATTGGCGTTGACGCCTGACAAGGACGCCCGCGCGCCCTTTGCTGCGGATGCGGGTACCGTTGGTTTTATCACCCGCGAGCGGTGCTTTGCCAACAACCTGATCATGCGCCATGTGGGCGACCGCATGGTCATCGCGCCACCCCTGATCATCACCACGGACGAGATCGATACGCTGATCACACGCGCCCGCAAGGCGCTGGATGAAGCCTATGAGATCGTGAAGGAAAAGGGCCTGTTGGTGGCGGGCTGATCGAAAACGGGCCGGGGTGATCCGGCCCAATTCCAACGAGGGATACATGGATCTTCTGACTGCCAATGACCGCCACGGGGAGTATCCCCAGTCCTGGTATGCCGCCACCGCCGATGCGCCGGGTTCGTATCCCGCCGCGCAGGGTGATGTGACCTGCGACGTCTGTGTGATTGGCGGTGGATTTACGGGCCTGTCTGCTGCGCTGCATTT
Source organism: Aliiroseovarius sp. ABM4_368 (assembly GCF_056161205.1). Taxonomy (NCBI): domain Bacteria; kingdom Pseudomonadati; phylum Pseudomonadota; class Alphaproteobacteria; order Rhodobacterales; family Paracoccaceae; genus Aliiroseovarius; species Aliiroseovarius sp. ABM4_368. The sequence goes on from NZ_JBSWYR010000001.1 coordinate 83,147, forward strand.
GGCCGAACGCGGCTATGATGTTGTGCTTTTGGAAGCGCAACGCGTGGGCTTCGGCGCCTCGGGCCGCAATGGCGGTCAGGTCGGCATGGGCCAGCGTCTGGATCAGGACGAGCTGGAAAAAATGGTGGGCAAAGACGATGCCCGCAAGCTGTGGGACATGGCGTCCGAGAGTGTCCAGCTGGTGCGCGACATGGTCGCCAAACATGCGCCGGATGCAGGGTTCACAGGCGGCATCATCCATGCCATGCACCGCGCGCGTTACGTGCCCGAGGATCACGCCTATGTGCGCAAGCTGAACGAGGATTATGGCTATGACCTGATCCGCACGGTGGATCGCGAGGAAATGCGCGAGCTGTGCGGCTCGCCCGCCTATCACGGCGGCTCGTTGGATATGGGGGCAGGGCACACACACCCGTTACGTCTGGCCTTTGGTATGGCGCGGGCGGCGGTGGCCGCAGGAGTACGGGTTTTTGAAACCAGCCGCGTGACCAGTGTCAAAGAGGGCGGCACCGTGACCGTCAGTACAGACAAAGCCAAGATCCGCGCCAGCCATCTGGTCTGGGCCTGCAACGGCTATCTGGGCAACGCGCAGGGCCATGTCGCCGCGCGGGTCATGCCGATCAACAACTACATATTGGCGACCGAACCGTTAAGCGATGATTTCGCCAAATCCCTGATCCGCGACGGGCACGCCGTGGCAGACAGCAAGTTCGTGGTCAACTATTTCAGGCTGTCCGAAGACAATCGCATGCTGTTCGGCGGGGCCGAGAGCTACGGCTATAAGTTCCCGAGAGACATCGTGAAACTGGTGTCAAAACCGATGCTGGAAATCTATCCGCAGCTGAAGGACACAAAGATCGACTATGCTTGGGGCGGGACGCTTGGCATCACAATGAACCGCATGCCGCATTTCGAGCGGTTGCAGGGGAATGTGCTGTCGGCGTCGGGTTATTCCGGGCATGGCGTGGCGATGGCGACGCTGGGCGGCAAGATGGTGGCCGAGGCGATCGCCGGTCAGGCCGAGCGTTTTGACTTGATGGCACAAGTACCGACCCAACGCTTTCCCGGTGGTGTGGCATTGCGCTGGCCGCTTTTGGTGGCGGCGATGCTGTGGTTCAGCCTGCAGGACAAACTGTAAGCGTTTTACCCCTTCGGCCCGCCCACATCGCTGGGCGCGACAGCAACCGTCTTCACGATTGCAAAGATATCTGTACCAATTCTCAGATCCATTGCAGCCAGTGACCGCTTGGTGATCCGCGCCAGTACGCGCCCGGCGGACGTATCAAGAGAAATGATGGCGCCCGGACCAGCCCCTTCTTGCACCTGGTGGACCTTACCTGGCAAACAGTTCAGGGCCGAGATCCCCTCGGGTCGTCCGCGCGACAAGATCACGTCCTGCGCGGCAATCCGGACCCGAACCAGCGTGCCGGGATCGCGCGCAATGCGCGGCAGAAACAGAGGGATGCCACCTGCATTCAATTCGGTCAGCCCGTCGGCGTGATGCGCCGTCACGCGGGCTTCGATCACCGCGCCCACGGACCGAACGTCACCGGGGCTGAAGCTGGGGTCGCCCAGCACCTCGATGGCGTCGCCTTGCCGGATGACCCGCCCGTTTTCCATCGCCACAACGGTTGTGGCCAACCGCGCGACCTCGCTGGTCGAGTGGGTGACATAGAGAATGGGCACCTCGCCCTCGTCGCGCAGCCGTTCGAAATAGGGCAGGATCTCGTCCTTGCGGGGATCGTCCAGCGCGGCAAGAGGTTCGTCCGCGAGGATCAGTTGTGGGCGTGACAGAAGCGCCCGCCCGATGGCGACACGCTGTTTTTCCCCGCCGGACAAACGCGGCGTGCGGCGGTCCAGAAGGTGTTCGATGCCCAGCATCTCGACCACGTGGTTGAACCGCGTGCGATCTTCGGGCTGGCGAGTCACGCGGCGGGCATAGTCCAGATTGCGCCGCACGGTCAGATGCGGAAACAGCCTTGCGTCCTGAAAGACGTACCCGATGCGGCGCTGGTTGGGCGGCAAACAGATGCCGCGTGCACTGTCGAGCAGAACCTGATCGCCCACCGCGATCCGCCCGGTGACATCTCGGGTAAGGCCTGCAACGGCATCCACCACACTGGTCTTGCCCGACCCCGACGCGCCAAACAGCACGGTCAGGCCCGCTGGCGCAGTGATATCGACGTCCAAATCAAAACCGGGGCGCTGGGCGCAAAGTGTGATCGAGAGGGCTGGCTGGGTCATGCGCCCTCCATCCGTTTGGCAACGCGGCGCGCCAGGACTTCGGAGGCCACCAGCGCGCCCATCGCGATGATGATCGAGATCACGACCAACCGCAGCGCGGCGTTTTCGCCGCCCGGCACTTGCAGGAAGCTATAGATGGCGGACGGGACCGTGCGCGTTTCGCCCGGAATGTTCGACACGAAGGTGATCGTCGCCCCGAACTCGCCCATCGCTTTGGCAAAGCCAAGGATCGCGCCCGCGATGATGCCGGGCAGGGCGAGCGGCAGCGTGACGGTCGAGAATATGGACCAGCGGCTGGCGCCCAAAGTGGCGGCGGCGGCTTCCAGTTTCGGGTCGACTGCCTCGATCGACAGTCGGATGGCGCGCACCATCAGGGGAAAACCCATGATCGCGGCGGCAAGGGCTGCGCCGGTCCAGCGGAAGGCCAAGGGCAGGCCGAGTTTGGTTAGGAACGCTCCGAGCGGCGCGGTGCCGCCGAAGGTCAGCAGCAACAGGTATCCGGTAACAACTGGGGGCAGGATCAAAGGAAGGTGGACCAGCCCGTTGACGACTTGTTTGCCGGGAAAGTCCTTGCGCGCCAATAGGTGTGCGACCCAGATGGCGAAGGGCAAGGATAGGAATGTGGCCCAACCTGCGACCTTCAAAGACAGCGCGACTGCCTGCCATTCGTCTGGGCCAAGCCAGCTCATTGTGGTGCCTCGGACAGGGGCAGGAAATCGTGGCTTTGCAGGATGGTCTGCCCTGCATTGCTGGTTAGAAACTCTAGAAATAAGGTGGCGGTGGCCACGTCGCCGGATGCCACAGCCGCGCCGGGATAAGTGATCCGCGGGTAGGATTTGGCAGGAAAGGACGCGACCACGCGCACTTTGGGTTCGGCCTTTGCGTCCGTGGCATAGACCACACCTAACCGCGCTTCGCCCAAAGCAACCAGCGCCAGCGCGGCGCGGACATTGTCGGTTTGAACCACATGGTTCTTGGCAGCCTCCCAAAGGCCCAGATGCGTAAGGGCCGCCTTGCCGTATTGGCCGGCGGGGACCGCATCGACCAGCGCCATGGACAGCTTGCCGCCTTTCAAGGCGGTCGCGAATTCTTCAGCCGTTCCCGGCAGGCTTGTCGGGGCCGTCTGCTCTGTTGGCGCGATCAGTACCAACCTGTTCCCAGTAAAGTCGCGCCGTGATCCGTCCGCCAGAAGCCCAGCATCCTCGAGCGCATTCATCCAGTCGGTGCTCGCCGACAGATATACGTCTGCAGGCGCGCCAAGCATGATTTGACGCGCCAGAGCCGACGAGCCGGCATAAGACATAACGATCTGATGCCCAGTGTCGTCTTCGAACGCTTCTGCCACGTCGTCCAGCGCCCCGCCCAGACTGGCGGCCGCGAACACGGTGATCCGATCGGCAAGGGATGGCAGGCTGGTCGCACCCAGAAAAAGGGCGGCAAAGGCATATCGTCGGGCGCACAAGAACATCTTACATCGAGATAACGGGATGCGTGCCCCCGCAGCAAGGGGTTTTCAAGTCGCAGCGGTCAGGCGAAGTGGATGTCTACACTTCCAAACGGTCCGAAATCCGCGTGAATCTGGGTGCCGGGCGGGCATTCGACCGGGCGGATAAAGCTGCCCGACAGGATGATCTGCCCCGGTTCGATGCTTTGGCCGTATTGCGCCATGCGCCGTGCCAGCCAGACCACGCTTTCCACCGGATCATTCAACACACCCGCGCCCAGCCCGGTTTCCTCAACCTCGGGGTTGCGAGATGTGATCGCGCCGACCCAGCGCAGATTGAACGCGTCGATCGCGTGGCGTTCGGCCCCAAGAACGATCCCGGCATTGGCTGCATTGTCGCTGATCGTATCGAAAACGGTGCGTGTCTTGCCTGTCTCAGGATCAACGCGTTCGATCCGTGTATCGAGGATTTCAATCGAGGGCGCGACATAATCCGTGGCCGCAATCACCTCCGCGCGGGTCACATCCGCGCCGCCAATGGCGTCCTTCATGACAAAGGCGATCTCGGCTTCGATGCGCGGCTGGATAAAGCGCCCCGCGGGTACCGTCGCACCAGTCTCAAACAACATGTCATCAAACAGGATGCCACTGTCCGGGATGTCGATGTTCAGCGCATATTGCATCGCTTTCGAGGTCAGACCGATCTTCCAGCCAATCACTTGGCGGCCCTCGGCCAGCTTCGCGCGATAGATGGCGTTTTGCACCTGATAGGCGTCGTCCATCCCCATCTCGGGGTGGCGCTTCGTTAGAAGGCCAATCTGGTCGCGGGACTTCTCAGCCTGCAGCAAATCAGCTGCGGCGCGGGCGTGATCTTCGGGCGTCATACTTGCTCGTCCTCGACCGTGTTGGACAGCGTGCCGATGCCCTCGACCGAGACTTCGACCACGTCGCCGGGCACAAGATACTTGGGCGGATCGAACCGCGCTCCTGCACCCGTGGGCGTGCCTGTGACGATCACATCGCCCGGCTGAAGCGTCATGAAGGTCGAGATATAGGCGATCTCCTCGCGGATCGGGAACATCATGCGGTTCAGGGTGTCGTCTTGGCGCAGCTCTCCGTTCACGCGGGTCTGGATGCGCGCGTCGTCCAGTTGAGCCGCGTCGGTGAAGGGCACCAGCCACGGGCCGATTGCGCCCGAACGGTCCCAGTTCTTGCCTTGAGTCATGTTAAACTTCGCATGGCGTACCCAATCACGGATCGTACCTTCGTTGCACAGCGTCAGCGCCGCGATGTGGTCATAGGCGTCCTCGGCCGCGATCCGGCGTCCCGCCTTGCCGATCACAATCGCGACCTCGCCTTCGTAGTCCAGCGTGTGGTTTTCTGGCGGACGGATCAGAGGCCGCCCATGCCCGGTAAACCCGCTGGCAAAGCGCGGAAACAGCGACATGTATTTCGGCTGCGCGCTACCGTCTTTGTATTCGGCATTCCGGTCGGGAAAGTTGACACCGACACACAAGATGCGGCGGGCGTCGGGCAGGACCATGTCATAGGTGAAATCGGTATGCGTGACCGCGCGGCCCTCGGCGGCCTTGGCAAGTTTGTTGAAATCGCCAGCCTCGATGACTTCGTAAAGGCTTTTGCGTGCGGGGAACGCGTCATTCAGAGTAATCGCCCCGTCATCAGTGATGGCGCCAAAGAAGGTCTCGCCCTCGGCTTGGAAAGTGGCAAAGCGCATATTTTGTCCTTAAATGTCGGTCAAACCGAGAAACTGATATTGGCCTGTCCGGTGCCGGAGCTGCCGAAATAGGGTGTGTAGATGTCGATCTTGCCTTCGTAATCCTTCCAGCCTAATGCGCCGAACAGAAGCGCGGTGTCGTTCATCGCGCATTCACCGGTGCATTTGACGGCATAGTCCGGCAGCATATCCAAGAACTCGGCCCATTTACCGTTTTCCCACAGGTCCAGAACGCGCAAGTCCATCTGGCGGTTGAACTCTCCGTTCACCGAATTCAGCCCGTCGACCGAGCGTTCGTTCGGCGTGAAATCGTGGCTCATCGATCCGGACGCAAAGATGGCGACCTTGCGGTTCGACCGTTTGATTCCTTCTGCAATCGCAGTACCCCAACGGCGGTTTTCTTCGATGGACGAGAACTGATTCACCGCCAAAGGCAACACGCGGGCATTCACGCCATCATTTATGAAATGCATGGGCAAAAGGGTGCCATATTCCATCCCAAGATCGGGCTGGGCGTGTCCAAGTGCGCGCTCGCCGCGTTCTTCAAGTACGCTTAGAATGCTCTGCGCCAGTTCAGCGTCGCCTTGGTAATCGAACTCCATGTCCGCCAACATGTGTGGCAATTCGTGGCTGATGAACCGCCCCTTGTGATGTGGCTTGGCATTCAGGTGGAAGCCCTGATTGGTGATCCAGTGGGTGTCGAAAATGATGAACGTGTCCACGCCCCGGTCAATCGCATCTTGGCGCAGCTTGGCATAGCCGTCGATGGCGGGCTGACGGATGCCTTTGTATTTTTCCATCGTGTGCGACATCCAGATGCTGGGCACATGGGTGATTTTCGCAGCTTGAACGATCTGTCCCATGGGGTCTCCTCCCGTTGGTGGTCGCGCGTTTCGGGGCAGGGCGCTTATGCGCCCAACCGCATGATTTTATGTTGGCAGGTGGCAAAGCCAACGTGTTTTTGCTCCATGTAAAACTCGAACGACCAGTCGCCGCCGTCGCGTCCAATGCCGGATGCTTTCACGCCTCCAAATGGCGTGGGCAGGTGGCGCACGTTTTCCGAGTTCACCCAGATCATGCCCGCATCCAGCTTGTCTGTGAAGCGCAGCGCGCGGGTCAGGTCGTTGGTCCAGACATAGCCGGTTAGGCCATAATCCGTGTCATTGGCAATCGACAGCGCCTCGTCCTCGGTTGAGAAGGGGATCGAGGTCAGGACCGGGCCGAAGATTTCCTCGCGTGCGATGCGCATGTAGTTGGTGGCATTGGTGAACAGAGTCGGGCGCACGAAGTATCCTTCGTCCCCCACCTTCACGCCGCCCGCCGCGACGGTCGCGCCGTCTTCCTTGGCGATGTCGAAATAGGACGTCACTTTGTTGTAATGCGCTTCGGTCACCAGCGGGCCGATCTCGGTCGCGGGATCAAGAGGGTGCCCGACCTTGATGTTGTTCACACGCTCGATCAGTTTCGCCTCGAACTCTTCCTTGATGGTGTCCTGTACCAGCAGGCGCGAGGACGAGGTACAGCGCTCGCCATTGATCGAATAGATCATGAAGATCACCGCATCCAGCGCGCGGTACAGATCGGCGTCGTCAGAAACGATGACGGGATTTTTCCCGCCCAATTCCAAGTGGTTACGCTTGTGCGTATCCGCGCCTTGTTTCACGATCATGCTGCCGGTGCAACTTTCGCCCACAAAGGCAATCGCCTTGATTTTCGGGTGCTCGCACAGCGCCTTGCCGGCGTCCGGCCCGAAGCCGTTCACGGTGTTCAGTACGCCCTTGGGCAGGCCGGCCTCTTCCGCGATTTCGACCAGAAGGCGGGCGGTCAGGGGGCTGTCCTCGGCGGGCTTGTGCACCACGGTGCAGCCAGCAGCCAGCGCGGGTGCGATCTTCCAAGTCGACAGCATGAAGGGCGTGTTCCACGGGGTGATGACGCCCACCGGGCCAATGGGCGTGCGGCTGGTGACGTTCATCAACGTGGGCGACTTCAGGTGCTGTCCGTCGCGGGCCTGAATGACCTGATCTGCGAAATAGCGGAAGTTTTCGGCTCCGCGCAGGGCGGCTTTCGACATGAAGCGAATGGTCTGGCCGGTGTCCCAGCATTCACAGAGCGAGATTTCTTCGGCGCGGTCCTCGATGGCGTCGGCGACGTTCAGCAGGATGCGGCGACGTTCCGCGGCGGGCAGGTCGCGCCAATCTGCAAAGGCCTCATGGGCCGCGTTGGCGGCTGCGTCGATGTCATCCGCCGTGCCGTGGGCCACGTTGCAGATTACTGATTTATCGACGGGGCTGATGGTCTGGAATACGCCTGCTGTACCGTCCCGATCTTCGCCCGCGATCCGGTTCTTGATGCCGCCCGACCGGAAGCGATCAAGATAGCTCGCAAGTTTCGAAAGATTGATGTCCAGATCCGACATGTCGCCCTCATTTTTTCTCGAATAGTTGCTATGTTAATTAATTGGGTGATACCTGTCAACATTACTTGCTTTGTTCATTTCTTTCTTCTTGTTATAACAACGCCATGACCAAGAATAACTCGAGCCAATCCGGCTTTCCCCGCACGTCCCGTTCTCTCCCCATCTCGCTTCTGCGCGCGCGCGAAGTTGTCATGCAGCCGATTCGCGACATGCTGGGCGAGCTGGGCCTGACCGAACAGAAATGGCGTATCCTGCGCACGTTGGATGAGCTGGGCGAGGTTGAACAAAGCACCATCGCGAAAGAGGCATGCCTGCTTCTACCCAGCTTGACACGTATCCTGCGCGGGCTGGAGGCAGACGGGCTGATCGCGCGCCAATCCGACGCGAAGGACAAACGCCGCACGCTGGTCACGATTACCGACAAAGGCCGCGCCATTGTGCGCGACAATCTGCATCTGGCCAATGACATTGCTGCCCGGATCGAGGCGCATATGGGCGAGGGCGAGGTGAAGCAACTGCTGGATCTTCTGGAAAAGCTGCAAGCGGCCAAGCTCTGACCGGCAATCGCGATTTGGCGCATAAAGGCTTGCAAACGCCGCCTTTCATCCGCAGTTGTATCACGCAGTAAGCTATCACCATCCCGCAGTGGAGGCTTTGCAGGTGGACATCAGATTTGATCATGGACCGGATGGGGTTGCTGGGCTGTTTACAGCGCCGCAGGATCAGATCGTGGCTTGGTCGCTTGACGATGTGTCTGATGCATTGGACCGTCTGGATCAGGCGCAAAACAGCGGAGCTTGGCTGGCTGGTTTCGCAAGCTACGAGCTGGGCTATGCGCTTGAACCGCGCTTGGAGCCTCTGCTGAAGCCAAACCGCCGCCTGCCGCTTTTGATGTTTGGCCTTTATGACGGCCCCCGTTCCGCACCGTCACTGCAATCCGGTGACGTCGCGCTGTCTGATCTGACGCCCGACTGGGATGCTGACACCTATGCGCGCGGGTTTCAGGCTGTGCATGACTACATCTGCGCGGGCGACACCTATCAGGTGAATCTGACCTTCCCAATCCGCGGTCGGGCGGATGGCGGGGTTCAGGCGCTTTATCACACGCTTTCGCGCTTGCAGCCGGTGCAATATGGCGCGCTGGTGCAGGCGGATGGCCTGCCCGCGATCCTCTCCCGCTCGCCCGAGTTGTTCTTTCGCACCGACGCGGATGGGATGATCGAGACACGCCCGATGAAAGGCACCCAGCCCCGCAGTTCGGACCCTGTCGAAGACGCCGCCCGCGCGGTCTTCCTAAAAACGGACGAGAAAAATCAGGCCGAGAACCTGATGATCGTGGACCTGCTGCGCAATGACATCTCGCGTATCTGCGAGGCTGGAAGCGTCCATGTGCCCGAGCTGTTCACTGTCGAAAGTTACGAGACTGTACACCAGATGGTGTCTCTGATCCGTGGTCAGATGGAAGCCGGCACCCGCCTGTCCGACATCCTACGCGCGCTCTTCCCCTGCGGTTCGATCACCGGCGCCCCCAAACTCCGCGCGATGGAAATTATCGCCGAGTTGGAGCCCAATCCCCGTGACATCTATTGCGGCTCGATTGGTTGGATGGCCCCAGACGGGCGATCCGAATTCAACGTGGCCATCCGCACGCTTTTGTTGGACGGGCATGACGCGACGCTGAACGTGGGCGGGGGGCTGGTCTATGACAGTACAGCCGCCTCGGAATACGAAGAAGCGCTGTGGAAGGCGAGGTTTGCGTCGCGGTTGCAGGGTGGTTAAATACACCTCTAAGGTGTTTCTTTGTTGGGGTAATTACCAGCGTGTTTATTGATTTCATCGCATCTCTGGCAATGATTGCCTATGTGATCGCAATCATTTGGCTCATCGTCTGGCTGTTTAAGACGGTCGGTGAAATGGCAAAGCGGCGAGGCCACAATCCCTGGCCATGGTGGCTGCTTTCTCTAGCTTGGTCACCGTTCGCAGTAATGCTGATTCTGTGGGTGTTTTTCGATGCAAAGCGGAAGAGTTAACATCTAGCATCTGAGGGAAAATGGTGGGCGACCTTGGAATCGAACCAAGCGTGAGTCGCCTCGAGGGAGTTACAGTCCCCTGCCACACCTTGCGGCCTGTCGCCCACTTTTTCCTGCGCAATCTGCACTGAACGTGGGGCTAGGTATCGCGGGCAGCTTGCGCCGTCAATACGAAAAATCACCCAAATGCACTTGTCCTTCAGAAAGCCATGGCGCATTGTCCGGGCCTTGTAAAACTTCCAGCGGATCGCGTGATGAAAAAGCCAAAATGGGTCGTCAGAAAGGAAAAAGACAAGCGTCAGGCGGCGTCTGAAACCGTGTGGCTTTTCGGGCTTCATGCGGTGCGTGATGCGTTGATGAACCCGGATCGCGAACGGCTGCGGCTTATCGTGACCAAGAACGCGTCGGACAAGCTGGCAGACGCGATCGAGGCTTCGGGCATGACGCCTGAAATGGCCGATCCGCGCAAATTTCCGGCCCCGATTGATCCCAATTCTGTTCACCAAGGTGCGGCGCTTGAAGTGAAGCCCCTGAACTGGGGCGACTTTGCCAGCCGTGTGATCGGCGGCGAGGGGAAAATGCCCGTTGTGGTGATGCTCGACCGCGTGACTGACCCGCATAATGTTGGCGCGATCTTGCGCTCGGCCGAGGTGTTCGGGGCCAGCGCGGTTGTTGGTACGAAACACGGATCTGCGCCTGAAACTGGGGCTCTGGCCAAGACAGCTTCCGGCGCATTGGAACGCCAACCTTATTTGCGTGTACGCAACTTGGCAGAATCCATGGAAGAGCTTCGCAAGATGGGATTTGTGGTCCTTGGCATGGATGGCGAGGCATCTGAGACCATTGAAGAGGCGCTCGCCACCCGCCCAGATCGCCCCGTCGCGCTGGTCATGGGGGCCGAAGGGCCGGGGCTGCGCGAAAAAACCAAAGCAACCTGTGACGCGCTGGTGAAAATCCCGTTTGCGCGCGACTTTGGATCGCTCAACGTGTCGAACGCGGCGGCGGTCGCGCTTTACGCCACGCGCCTCACGCGGTGATCACCTTGTTGTGGGTGGGGCTGTAAAATCGGCCCGGGCAGCGCAGATTGGGGACAACCGAAGAAGGAGGTCCCCATGTCGAAATTGTCCCTGTCCCGCCGTCACGTTCTGTCTGGTTTGGTTGCCGTGCCCCTTGGCGCGACGCTTCTGACCCGCCCGGCCTTTGCCGCAAGCCCGCCCGTCTATGCCGAAGAAGGCATTGCTTGGGATGGGCATGACCCCGTCGCCTTCTTCACCAAGGGCGTACCGACGCCGGGTGTGGCCGAGTACTCCCTGGAGTACGAAGGCGCGACGGTACTGTTCTCCGGCGCCGAGACCCGTGACATGTTCGCAGCCGATCCTGCCACATACGCCCCGCAATTTGGCGGCTATTGCGCTTATGCCGCCAGCAAAGGCTATATCGCCCCAACCGTGCCCGAGGCATGGACCGTCTATGACGACAAGCTCTATCTGAATTTCAGCCTGCGCGCGCGTGAGCTTTGGTTGCAAGACGTTCCTGGCAACATCGCCAAGGGCAATGCCAACTGGCCGGGTATCTTGAACGCGTGACCGGCACAGGGGGGCGTCACGGAGGGATCACAAGAGGGTTACCAGCCCTTCCAATCCTGCCCGGCCGCCATACGTAACTGACAGAGGCCAGGCTGTGGAACGCCTGCAACCTCATTCACTGTCCCTCGTTCCACCAACTGCGCCCGAGGCTTACTCCCCTCGGGCGTTTTTTCTTTTCCGGGTTGGAAATGGGCATGGCTGTGATTAGCTGAACCTCATGACCCAGACAGATATCGATACCCGCCTGAAACAGATCCTGACCTCGACCCGTGTTATCGGCCTTGTGGGCCTGTCGCATAAGTCTGATCGCGCCAGCAATCGCGTCGCCGGTTTTTTAACCCGAATGGGATACCGCGTGATCGGCGTAAATCCAGGGCTGGCGAGGAAAGAGATGTTTGGCGAAACGGTTGTGGCATCCGTTGCGGATCTGCCGGACGAGGTCGACATGATCGACCTGTTTCGTCGGTCCGAGACAATTGAGCCCATTGTGGACGAGGCGTTGGCCCATCTGCCCAATCTGCGCACGGCCTGGATGCAATTGGAGATATTCAATGCACCAGCCCGAGCGAAGGCAGAGGCGCGCGGGATCGAGGTGGTCGAGAATCGCTGCCCGGCGATTGAATATCCGCGCCTTATTGGGTCGAATGCGCTGGTTGGATAGGCTGCCGTTGGCTCACTTCGTGAGCCTGGGGGGCGCTGCCCCCGCATGATTTCCCTAGGGAAATTCATGCTCCCCCGAGGTATTTAGGGCAAGAGGATGGGGGCTTAGGACTGGCGCGCCGCTTTTTCGGCGATACCAGATGTGCCTTCGCGGCGTTCAAGTTCCGCCAGCACGTCTTCCAGTGCAACGTCACGCGCCGCCAGCATGACCAAGAGGTGATAGAGCACGTCTGCGGCTTCGGCGGTCAGGTTTTCACGGTCATTCTTCGCGGCGGCGATGATGGCCTCGATCGCTTCTTCGCCGAATTTCTCAGCGCATTTCTCTGGGCCTTTGGCCAGCAGTTTGGCAGTCCAGCTGCTGTCGGGATCTGCGGATTTGCGGGCCTCGATTGTGGCGGCCAATTGGGTCAGGATGCTCATGCTAGCCTCATCGGGATGCCCGCAGCGGCCATGTGTTCTTTGGCCTCGCGGATGGTGTAGTCGCCGAAGTGGAAAATCGAGGCCGCCAGCACAGCGCTGGCCCCGCCTTCGGTCACGCCTTCGACCAAATGGTCCAGATTGCCAACGCCCCCGCTTGCGATGACCGGTACATGTACTGCATCAGAAATGGCGCGCGTCAGCGGCAGGTTAAAGCCTGCACGGGTGCCGTCGCGGTCCATCGAGGTCAACAGGATTTCACCTGCGCCCTTTTGTTCCATCTGTTTCGCGAACTCGACCGCATCAATCGGGTTGCCGTCCATGTCTAGTGCAGCTTTGCGTCCGCCATGGGTGAAGATGCCCCATTTGTTGGGCTTGCCATCCGCGTCATGGCCGATGGTTTTGGCGTCGATGGCGACTACGATGCATTGGCTGCCAAAGCGGTCGGCAGAGCGTGCAATCACGTCCGGGTCGGCCACAGCGGCGGAATTGAAGCTGACCTTATCCGCGCCCGCCAGAAGCAGGTCGCGCACGTCTTCGGGGCTGCGCACGCCTCCGCCAATAGTCAGGGGCATAAAGCACTGTTCTGCCGTGCGGGTGGCCAGATCATACATCGTGCCACGATTTTCATGTGTGGCTTTGATGTCGAGGAAGCACAGCTCATCGGCACCGGCGGCGTCATAGGCGCGCGCCTGTTCCACCGGGTCGCCCGCGTCGACCAGATCGACGAAGTTGACGCCTTTCACCGTGCGGCCCTCGGCCACGTCGAGGCATGGGATGATGCGAGTTTTCAGCATGTCGTCGTCCTTTGTTGGCACCGGATTAGCGGCAAAGCGCTGCTGATGCCAGACTTGTGAATGGATTTGCAGGCATATTTGAGGGCAATGGATGGAAAACTAGATAGGAAAGACTGATATGCGTTCTCTCATACTTGCGACTGTACTTACATTTTCAGGGGCTTTTACCGCCATGGCAGATACCATTTTGAAAGTTGAAACCGACAAATCCGTGTCCGAAGCGCTGGACGCGCTTGAGGCGGTGGTGGCCAATGCAGGGGCAACTGTTTTCGCCCGTGTAGATCACGCTGCTGGTGCCGAGAAAGTCGGCACGCCCATTCCCGCTAACCAATTGTTGGTGTTCGGCAATCCCAAGCTTGGCACGCCCGCGATGCAAATTGACGCCCGCGCAGGCCTGTTTCTGCCTTTGAAGGTTCAGGCTTATGAAGATGAAAACGGACAAGTTTGGTTGGCTTACGAAGATCCGAAAGCAACGATGGAAGGACTGGCCGGTGTCGCCGAAGCCCCTGTTGTCGAGAATATGCGTGGCGCTTTGGCCAAACTAACTGCCGCCGCTGCAAAGTAAAAAGATCCGGGGCAGTCTGCCATAGCAGGCTGCCCTGAATTGCCGTGAATGGTGTTAGCTGAGCGCGCGGATTGCTTCAGCCAGATCAAGTGCACCATCATAAAGCGCACGGCCCGAGATCGCGCCGTTTAGCCCTGCATCGCTGTCGCGCAAAGCAATCAAATCATCCAGCGAACTGACCCCGCCCGAGGCGATCACGGGGATCGAGACTGCGCGGGCCAGATCGGCGGTGGCCTCGACATTCGGGCCTTGCATCGCGCCGTCGCGATTGATGTCGGTATAGATGATGGCAGCCACGCCCGCGTCTTCGAACGACTTGGCAAGGTCGGTGACCATGACGTCGGTTTCTTCGGCCCAGCCTTTGGTGGCCACGCGGCCGTCGCGCGCGTCGATGCCGACGGCGACCTTACCGGGGAAGGCGCGCGCGGCTTCACGCACGAGATCAGGGTTTTCGACGGCGACGGTGCCAAGGATCACGCGCGACAGGCCCTTTTCGATCCAGCCTTCAATCGTGGTCATATCGCGGATTCCGCCGCCCAGCTGGGCAGGGACGTCGATGGCGCTAAGAATGGCTTCAACCGCAGCACCGTTTACAGGCTCGCCAGCGAAAGCGCCGTTTAGATCGACCAAGTGGATCCACTCGCAGCCCGCATCCTGAAACGCCCGCGCTTGCGCTGCCGGGTCGTCGTTGAACACGGTGGCTTCTTCCATCTCGCCGCGCAACAGGCGCACACACTGTCCGTCTTTCAGGTCGATGGCAGGATAAAGGATCATGGCAAGCGCTCCGGTAAGCTATCTGTTCGGCTGCTTTTTGCACGGACCACAGGGAAAGCCAAGCGCCACCTCCCGCCACGTCATACTTGCCACAGGGCGGGCGTGGGCGGCAGGATAGCCTGCAAAACAGGGAGGTAACTATGAAAAGAGTGATTGCAGCTGCGGCGTTGGCCATTGGATTGGCAAGCCCAGCACTGGCTGATCCGGTGCTTGGGGTTTGGAAGACGCAGGTTGACGACGGGGCATATGCGCATGTGACGTTCTCGAAATGCGGGACCGCTTTGTGTGGGACAATCTCGAAGGCTTTCGATTCTAGCGGAGAGATCAGCACCCCAAATGTCGGTAAGAAACTCGTCTGGGATATGAGCCCGAATGGAGGCGGCAAGTATTCCGGCGGCAAGATTTGGCAGCCTTCGACAGGCAAGGTTTACAAGTCCAAGATGGTGCTTTCGGGGTCGTCGTTGAAAGTATCGGGCTGTGTAGGCCCGATCTGCAAAAAGCAGACGTGGTCGCGCATTAAGTAACGCGGGCTGCGCTAGGGTTCAGTAACCAGTGCTCCATAAGTTAAGGGCGCCCGTTACGGCGCCCTTTTTCAATTCGGTGTCCAAGTCAGGAAGTTCGCGATCATCCTTAGACCTGCGGCTTGACTTTTCTCTGGGTGGAATTGCATGCCGATCATGTTGTCGCGTCCGATAATGGCAGTGATGTCCCCGGCATAGTCACAGTGGGCCAAACGTTCGTCCGCATTGTCCACCACAAAGTGGTAGGAGTGCACGAAATAGGCGTGATCACCGGTTTTCACCCCGTCCAGCACTGGATGGTCGCTGTCGATCACCAGATCGTTCCAGCCCATATGCGGCACCTTCAGCGTGGGATCAGCGGGGGTGATTTTGCGCACATGCCCTTTGATCCAGTCGAACCCGTCTGTGTCCTGATATTCGTGGCTGACAGTCGCCAGCATCTGCATCCCAACGCAGATCCCCATGAAAGGACGGCCCTGTTTGATTACAGCCTCGTCCAGCGCTTCATAGATGCCGCGATGGTCAGATAGCTGCTGGCGACAAGCGGGAAACGCTCCGTCACCGGGCAGAACCAATCGGTCGGCGCGCGCCACGTCGTCGGGGTCCGAAGTGACGATCACCTCGCCCGCGTTTGTTTCGGCCGCCATGCGTTGAAACGCTTTTTCGGCCGAGTGCAGGTTGCCGCTGTCATAGTCGATGATCACGGTCAGCATAATAGGTCTCCGATCAGGTGCGGCTTACAGCGCACCCTTGGTCGATGGGATGGCGTCCGCCTTGCGCGGATCGGTTTCGACAGCCACGCGCAACGCACGGGCCACAGCTTTGAACGCGGCCTCGGCGACGTGGTGAGCGTTAAAGCCATGGATCTGGTCGATATGCAGCGTGATGCCGCCATGGGTCGCCAGCGCCTGAAAGAACTCGCGCACCAGCTCGGTGTCGAACGTGCCGATCTTGGGGGCGGTGAAATCGACATTCCAGATCAGGAACGGGCGGGCAGACAGGTCCAGCGCCGCGCGCACTTGCGCGTCATCCATTGGCAGGTGGCATTCGCCGTAGCGCCGGATGCCTTTCTTGTCACCAAGTGCCTCGACCAGCGCTTGCCCGATGGCAATGCCGGTGTCTTCTACCGTGTGGTGGTCGTCGATATGCAAATCCCCTTCGGCGCGGATCGTCATGTCGATCAGCGAATGGCGCGACAACTGGTCCAGCATGTGGTCAAAAAAGCCCACACCGGTCTGGTTGTCATACTGACCGGTCCCGTCGAGGTTCAGCTCGACCGAGATCGCGGTTTCAGCGGTTTTGCGAGTGATCTGTGCGCGCCGCATGGGATGTCCTTTTATTACCTGCGCCTCTTATAGGCGGGCAGGGCGGTGGCGAAAAGACAGCAAGCCAACGAAAAGGGGCGCTGTGGTCTAAGCGCCCCAAATGCGAACGGGTGTTTTGGACGTGCCCGCCCGTGCAGCACTATGCGGCTTGGGACATCACGAACTCGCGTGGGCAAATCTCTAACAAATAGCTGAGGTCTTCGCGTGACATGTACGTCAGGAACCCGCGAATCACTGTGTTCAACTCTCGCGTGTGCAATTCCAACGCGCCGGGTTCGCAGTGCATATAGCCTTCACGTTCGGCAAGACCTCGGAAAGCGTGATGTTCTGCCATGAAACCAAAGACATGGTCCGGGGACCAGCGTAGCAGGCTGGTTGCCAAGGCGAATCGGGCCAGAATTCCGGGAAGGCCGGTGCCGCGAAACCGTTCGCTGCTTTCGACCCAAAGGTCGCCGTGATAGCAAATCCGCCCTGTGATCCGTTTGGCCCCTGGCCCCGCGCGGTACATGCTGCGGTTCATGTCCAGAGTGTACCCAGGTGGTGCAAACCGTTGAAAATTCTCGCTAAGATAGTCTGACAGATACATGTCAGACATATCAATCATGCGCATCGCTTGCGAATGCATCATCTTGCCTTCGTGGTCCCAGCCCACGATCCAAAAGCCGTTATCTTCGGTCAGAGGTTGCTTTTCCGGGTCAAATGCAAGCCCCAGCGGAAGCTTGGTTCGATGCTCGGCGATATAGCCTGCATAACGATCAAAATCTGATCCGATTTCGATCATCACGCCCTTGTCGTTGATAATGTCCAGCATCCGGGTGGTGTATTGCGCGCCGGCAAATGTGTCGTGAATGGTCATTGGAGCCTCTTGTGTGGTAGTTATGACCAATTTTCGCGTAGTCATTGCAATTTGTCGATTGAACGCGTCAAAGCTGAAAAATGACAACGGGATGGCGCAAGTATGACACAGCCCCTACGCGGGGGCGGTTCAGAAGGGCGGTTGCACGTCCATCGCCAGCTCTGGCGGCATCGACAAGCGCATGTCGTCAGGCAGTTCGAGGATCTGCACGTTCATCGTGCGATCAATCAGCGTCGCCAGGGCCAGTTCTCCGTCCGCATAGCGGCTGGCCATCACAAGCCGGTGGTACGAGATTGGCGTCGGCGTATCCTCGGGCCCATATGGCATATGGGTATGAATGTGGTCCAGCCGAACGCCGCGCGTGCTGGCAACGTCATGAAACGATTGCGTCAGCAAGTAACTGTACCCCTTGTCGGTTGGCAGGTTAACCGCGCTGCGGCCGACCGCTGATCGGTATTTCTCCCATCCGAACCAGGTTGCGAAAGACGACTTTTCACCAACCTCGGTACAAATCCAGTCACCATTTTGGGTGTTATAGCGAAACACCATCAAATATGGACGCAGTTTGGCGAAACTTGGGCTTTCCAGCTCTCCTTCTGACTGAGCCCAGCAGTGAAATCCAAACTTCATCAACTCAGATGCGTTATCCCAAAGCGCGGTTAACGGGTGCTGTTGCAGGAAATAGGGGATCTTCCCTGCCTCTAATGCCAGATAGTGCAACCCATGCACGTGGCGGCTTTCGTTGTTAAGCCAAGCCTCGCCCCGCGCCAAAAGCTCTTTGGCCTCTTCAAGGGCGTTCTTTCCTGTCTCGGTCAGCTGGTACTGCCGATTCTCGAACGAGAACAGCGGATTCCCCATATATTCTTCCAGCTGATCAATGTGCCGACGCACCGTTTGACGGGTGCTTCCCAGGCTTTTGACCGTTTTGCTCAGATTTAAAGTCTGCGCCAATGAGGCGAACGACCTTAACATCTCATAGAGCAGCGCAGGGGCGTCACGATGGGTCATTTATGTTCCTTGAAATGAAAACGCATTGTGTACGATTGCGAAACGCTCCCCCGGGCACCTGCAGCGGAGATCGGAAAATCCCTTTAAAAACAGGCTTCGGATAGAGTTGGTAACATAAATCATCCATCATGTAACTAAAAATGTTACATAGGTGTTCATCCCTAACCAATTGGGTTTCGTATCGTTTGATGCCATTCTCTTTAAGCGGGAAACAATTATATGGTGAAAAAATGGTACATCCGGTCGACGTTCATGTCGGAAAGAAAATTCGCGAAGTGCGCCTGTTACGCGGCATGACGCAAGTAAACGTAGCTGAGAAACTGGGGCTGTCGTTCCAGCAGCTACAAAAATACGAAACTGGCTATAACCGCGTGTCGGCCAGCAAAATGTTCGAGATCGCACAGCTTCTGGATGTCGAACCCGCCTATTTCTTCGAAGGCCTGCCGCGCGAGGGTGTTGCGCAACGCGAGGCTTTGGATGAACGCACGGCGAAGGCCGCGCAGGCCCTGTCATCGATCGCGGATGAAAAGATCCGTGCGCAGATTCAGTCGATGATTCACGAACTTGCCGGGCGCCAGTCTTTGAGCGCCTGAACCCAACATCCTCTGAGGGGATGGATGATTTGGGATAGGGGACGCGTCTTGCGCGTCCCCTTTAATTTTGTCTGATGGAATTTGGTTGACGCACAAACCCATGCGCAACGGATCAGACGCCGCGATGGCGGTCGGCATTTTTCATCATGTCTGAGATCTGTTCCATTTGGAGCGGGCGAGGCGATTCGAACGCCCGACCCTAACCTTGGCAAGGTTATGCTCTACCCCTGAGCTACGCCCGCTTCCTATGGCTTTGTCTGGCGGGTGACCAGACCGGGTAACCGATTGGAGCGGGCGAGGCGATTCGAACGCCCGACCCTAACCTTGGCAAGGTTATGCTCTACCCCTGAGCTACGCCCGCTTCCTTCGGTGAGGCGTGAGATATGAAATACGGGCGCTGCCTGCAAGAGGAAAAGCGAGAAATGTTAGGTTTTTTTCTAATAGGAACCACTAAGCCCTGCGATGTGTCACCGAACGCACAAAGTTTTGACCTCAAAATGGTCCGATTGTTCACTATATAATTAAAGAGGAGCGGTGAGGGGCTCGGAATCATCCTGGGGAGGGTGGGTTTTGGAACTTGAGACATGCAACTATCAAAAGGTGGTCACGCAACGTGAACGCCAAAAGGCGCTGTCGTTCAAACAGTGCGAAAAATGTGGTGTAACGGCAGCTGAACTGGCAGCCCGCGGCGAAAATTTGGAAGTCTGCGGTGACGAATACATGGCCGGTTTGGGGGACAGGGGGTGCGTATTGACGCCTGTGGCCTTATGTCCGACCTGCCACGAAGAAAATCATCGCGATGCCCATGATCATCACTGTCAATGTCAGATCGAGGCACGCCGTAGCCGCGAGAGCGAGTTCTAGGCGGGTGCCAGGCGATACATTGTCACGTCGCTGAACGGAAAACGGCCGCCTCGATGGGCGGCCGTTTTCTTGTTTGTCGTGTCTGTTACTCCAGCTCGACCAGCAAGTCCTTTGCGTCGATCTGCCCACCTGCATGAATGTGGACGGCGCTGACAACGGCGTCGCGCTCGGCGTGGATGCCGGTTTCCATCTTCATTGCCTCGATGGTCA
The DNA here is from genome assembly GCF_056161205.1 of Aliiroseovarius sp. ABM4_368. Classification (NCBI taxonomy): domain Bacteria; kingdom Pseudomonadati; phylum Pseudomonadota; class Alphaproteobacteria; order Rhodobacterales; family Paracoccaceae; genus Aliiroseovarius; species Aliiroseovarius sp. ABM4_368. Next base: position 103,192 of record NZ_JBSWYR010000001.1, read on the forward strand.
AAAGAAGGTCGCCTTCTTTTACCTGTTGCCCTGCTGCCACCGCGACCGAGGCGACGACGCCCGGCATTGGGGCACCCACATGGTTCGGGTTGCCGTCGGCAGCTTTGGGGCGCGCTTCGGTCGAGGCCTTCACCAGACGGTTCGGCACGCGGATCGTGCGCGGCTGCCCGTTCAGCTCAAAGAAAACCTTCACCTCGCCGTTCTCGTCGGTTTCGCCCAGGGCTTGCAGACGGATTTCCAGCGTTTTGCCCGGATCAATCTCGGCCGAGATCTCTTCCCCCGGCTCCATGCCATAGAAGAAGGTTTTGGTCGGCAGGGTGCGAACCGGCCCGTATTGGCGGTGGCGGCCCATGTAATCCAAGAAGACCTTGGGATACATCAGATAGCCGTTCAGATCTTCGTTATCGACATTGAAGCCGTTCAATTCGCTCGACAATTCGGCGCGGGCGGCTTCAAGGTCCACTGGCTCTAGATGCTTGCCGGGACGCTCCAGATTGGGTTTTTCGTCCTTCAGTACCTTCTTGACGATCGGCTTGGGGAACCCGCCCGGAGGCTGGCCCAGATTGCCGCGCATCATGTCGACGACACTGTCGGGGAAAGCAACATCGGTCTTGGGGTTCTCGACCTCGTCACGGGTCAGACCTTGGCTGACCATCATCAGCGCCATATCACCAACCACCTTGGAAGACGGGGTCACCTTCACGATGTCGCCAAACATCTGGTTCACATCCGCATAGGTCTGCGCCACTTCGTGCCAGCGTTCCTCAAGCCCAAGCGACCGCGCCTGCGCCTTAAGGTTGGTGAACTGACCACCGGGCATCTCGTGCAGATACACTTCGGATGCCGGAGCCTCGAGCCCACTTTCAAAGGCCGCATATTGATGACGCACACCTTCCCAATAGTTCGAGATCTCTCGGATCGCGCCAATGTCCAGCCCGGTGTCGCGGTCGGTGTTGCGCATCGCTTCAACCACCGAGCCCAGACATGCTTGTGACGTGCCGCCACTGAAGGCGTCCATCGCCGCATCGACTGCGTCCACGCCTGCATCGGCAGCGGCCAGAATGGTCGCGCCGGCAATGCCTGACGTGTCGTGCGTGTGGAAGTGGATCGGCAAACCGACCTCTTCCTTCAGCGCTTTCACCAGCACGCGTGCGGCGGCGGGTTTCAACAGACCCGCCATATCTTTCAGGCCCAGAACATGGGCGCCTGCGGCTTCCATCTCTTTCGCCATGCCGACATAGTATTTCAGGTCATACTTCGCGCGGTTCGGGTCCAGAATGTCGCCGGTATAACAGATCGTGCCCTCGCAGACTTTACCCGCCTCGACCACCGCATCCATCGCGACGCGCATGTTTTCGACCCAGTTCAGACTGTCAAACACGCGGAACACATCGACGCCGGTCTCGGCCGCTTGGCGCACAAATTCCTGCACCACGTTATCGGGATAGTTCGTATAGCCTACCCCGTTCGAGGCGCGCAGCAGCATCTGCGTCATCACATTCGGCATCGCGACACGCAGGTCGCGCAGGCGCTGCCACGGGCATTCCTGCAAGAAGCGATAGGCCACGTCAAAGGTCGCGCCGCCCCAGCATTCCACCGAGAACAGCTGCGGCAGGTTCGCGGCATAGGCCGGTGCCACTTTGATCATGTCGATCGAGCGCATGCGGGTTGCCAGCAGCGACTGGTGACCGTCACGCATCGTGGTGTCGGTGATCAAAAGCTGCTTTTGCGCCTTCATCCAATCGGCGACCGCCTGCGGGCCTTTGGCTTCAAGCAAAGTGCGGGTGCCCGCTGCTGGCTCTGCACGCAGTGCGGGCGGCTTCGGTGTCTTCAGGTCATCGGCGGGGGCTGGGCGGCCTTCGGTCTCTGGATGCCCATTCACGGTGATATCCGCGATATAGGTCAGCACTTTGGTGCCCCGGTCACGCCGTTTCGAAAACTTGAACAGATCCGGCGTCTCGTCGATGAACTTGGTCGTATACTGGTTGTTCAGGAAGGTCGGGTGCTTCAGCAGGTTTTCGACAAACGCGATATTGGTCGACACACCGCGTACGCGGAACTCACGAAGCGCGCGGTCCATCCGGGCGATCGCCTTTTCGGGCGTCTGGGCCCAAGCCGTCACTTTGGTCAGCAGCGAATCGTAGTAACGGGTGATGACACCCCCAGCGTAAGCCGTACCGCCATCCAGTCGAATGCCCATGCCCGTGGCCGAGCGATAGGCAGTGATGCGACCGTAATCGGGGATGAAGTTGTTCTGCGGGTCTTCTGTGGTCACGCGTGTCTGTAGCGCGTGGCCGTTCAGGCGGATGTCATACTGGCTGGCTTTGCCGGTGGCCTCGGCCAGCGACTTGCCTTCGGCGATAAGGATCTGAGCCTGAACGATGTCGATGCCGGTGACTTCCTCGGTGACGGTGTGTTCCACCTGCACGCGGGGATTTACCTCGATAAAGTAGAACTTGCCGCTTTCCATATCCATCAGGAATTCGACCGTGCCGGCGCATTCATAGTTTACATGGCTACAAATCTTGCGGCCAAGCTCGCACAGTTCTTCGCGTTGCGCTTCCGACAGATAAGGCGCGGGTGCGCGTTCGACCACTTTCTGGTTGCGGCGCTGAACCGAGCAGTCGCGTTCGTACAGGTGATAGATGTTGCCGTGGCTATCGCCAAGGATCTGCACCTCGACGTGGCGAGCGCGCGTAATCATCTTTTCCAGATAGCCTTCGCCATTGCCAAAGGCTGCTTCGGCCTCGCGGCGGCCTTCCAAGATCTTCTCTTCAACTTCGTCTTCCGAGAGGATTGGGCGCATGCCGCGACCGCCGCCGCCCCAGCTGGCCTTCAGCATCAGGGGATAGCCGATCTCGGCGGCCTCTTTCTTGATGGCGTCCATGTCGTCGCCCAGCACTTCAGTGGCGGGAATGACCGGAACACCCGCCGCAATCGCCACCTTGCGGGCCGAGGCCTTGTCACCAAGCGCTCGCATGGTTTCCGCTTTGGGACCGATGAAAGTGATGCCGTTCGCCGCACAGGCATCCACGAAATCGGGGTTTTCCGACAAAAGGCCATAGCCCGGATGGATCGCATCCGCGCCGCATTCCTTGGCCACCCGGATGATCTCGTCAATCGACAGATAAGCCGCAACCGGCCCCATGCCCTCGCCGATCCGATACGCCTCGTCCGCTTTAAAGCGGTGCAGGCCCAGCTTGTCCTCTTCGGCATAGACCGCAACGGTCTTCTTGCCCATCTCATTCGCCGCCCGCATCACGCGGATCGCAATCTCGCCCCGGTTGGCAATCAGGATTTTCTGAAAATCGCGCATCAGTGTTCCCCCTCCGAATTTGGAATTGCAGGAGTCGTAGGGCGCGCTGCATCGCAGCGCAACAGTTTTTGTAACGATTACGCAAGGTTTAGCGCTAAATTGGTAAAATGATTTTACCAACAATGCCAAGCATCACGAAGGCTTCGATAGAAGCCCCCCAGCTTGGCGCATGATCTGCCCATCCAGTTCGAGATTAACCAGTTCCGGCAGAATCTGTTGCGAGCCCAGACCATGTGACTGGCCGATATCGCGGATCAATTGATCCTCGGCCAAGGGGCAAGATCCCAGTCTGGATAGAATCTGACCGTGAAGCTCGGCGGTTTCTGCCAATGTTCTTTTGTCGCGGGTTCCGGTGATGGGCGCGGTGGTGGGAGCGTCATTTGCGAGCACTTTCGCGTCAGGGTCGGCGGTGGCCACCGCGGGGCCGATGGCTTCGATCACGTCTGCGGCGTTGCGCACCAGCGCTGCGCCATCGCGGATCAGCATGTTGCATCCATAGGCGCGGGCATCGAACGGATGTCCCGGTACGGCCAGCACGTCGCGTCCTTGGTCCAGTGCATTGCGCGCTGTCAGAAGCGAGCCGGATTTCGCAGCGGCCTCGACCACCACCACGGCGCGGGCGAGGCCCGAGATCAAGCGGTTGCGGCGCGGAAAATGCCGCGCTTGCGGCGTGACCCCCGGCGGCATCTCTGAAATGCGCAGCCCGTCGCGCGCAATATCTTCGGCCAGATCAGTGTTTTCTTTGGGATAGATGACGTCCACGCCACCCGCCATCACCGCGATGGTTTTGCCGTATTTCAGCGCGGCCTCATGGGCGACCGTATCAATCCCACGTGCAAGGCCCGAGATCACGGTGAACCCGGCTTCGCCCAGCTCATTCGCCAATTTGCGGGCCATTCGCGTCCCAATGGACGATGCGTTGCGTGCGCCGATCAGCGCAACAACGGGGGTGTGCACTAGGGACGTATCGCCCATCGCCCAGAAGAAAGGGGGTGGGTCGGATATTTCAGACAACAATGACGGATAGCTATCACTGCCCCAGCAGATCATCTTTGCCCCGGCCATCTGTGCCCGGCGATATTCGTCTTCGGCCACCTGTTCAGAGCAGGGGGCATAGTCTTTTACGCCCGCGGCTTTCGCCACCTCGGGCAGAGCGTCCAATGCGGCTTCCGCCGAGCCATGTTCGCCCAGCAGCCGAAAGAAGGTGGACACGCCCACGCGGCGCGATCGCAAAAGACGGATCCACGCCAGGGCCTCGTCCTCGTTCCTGGGTGAGGGGGTGGGGTGAAGAGAGGGGAAAAGGTCTTTGGTCATACGTGATTCCGTCTTTTGCGGGATCAGCATGCATGGGAAATGGTTAACCGGAGCCTAATGAGGACCTAACTTAGGCATCTTGTGTAGATGCGCTTTCACAAAAGGCGTGCGGAGCAAACCAGTAAGTTACTCCCCATAGTGCACCGGCATAATACACTCTGCACGTCGACAGGATGATACCATCCATGAAAAACGACCAATCAAGAACTGAACGCCAGCCAAATTCTTGAAGTGCAAGGATCGCTAGCCAGAAAACCGGAGCCAACCAACCAAAAGCGAGCGCTGGAACCAATCCAGCAATGCCAAGTTTTAGAAAGCCCAGCCCAAACAGGATGCAAACTGGAAGTGTTAGCGCTGCAAAGACCGTCAAATTCAATGTAAGCTCTCTAATTGGCGAGCCGACCAACAGCCCCACAAGCAAAGGAAGCCCAAAGGCAATCAAACAGCTAAACGCGATGTCACCAACTGATAGATGCAGCTGCCCTTGTTTTCGTGACCGTATCCAAGGAAGTTCCATCACGCAGCCGATCCACCCACGGTCAGCCCGCCAATCAAAAGCGACGGCTGCCCGACACCCACCGGCACCGACTGCCCCGCTTTGCCGCAGGTGCCAACGCCCGGATCCAATGACATGTCGTTCCCAATCGCGCGGATTTGTTTCATTGCTTGCGGTCCGTCTCCGATCAGGGTGGCCCCTTTCACCGGCGCGCCGACCTTGCCGCCTTCGACGCGGTAGGCCTCGGTGCAGGAGAACACGAATTTCCCATTGGTAATATCCACTTGGCCACCGCCGAACCCGACCGCATAGATGCCGTCCTTCAGCTCGCCCAGTACCTCTTCCGGTGTGGCGGTGCCGCTTTCCATGATGGTGTTGGTCATGCGCGGCATTGGCGCGTGGGCATAGCTTTGGCGGCGCCCGTTCCCTGTCGGGGCAACACCCATCAAACGCGCATTCTGACGATCTTGCATATAGCCGACCAGCACGCCGTCCTCGATCAGCACTGCGCGGCCCGAAGGTGTGCCTTCGTCATCCACGGTGATCGATCCGCGACGATCGGGCAGGGTGCCGTCGTCGACGACAGTGACGCCCTTGGATGCCACCTGTTGCCCGACAAGACCCGAAAAGGCCGACGTGCCCTTGCGGTTAAAATCACCTTCCAGCCCATGCCCTACGGCCTCGTGCAGCAGAATGCCGGGCCAACCATTGCTCAGCACCACGTCCATCACGCCAGCAGGCGCTGGCACCGCGTCGAGGTTCACCAAGGCAATCCGCAACGCCTCGCGCGCGGTGCTTTGCCAGTGTTGCGGCTCCATCAACCCGGTCAGACCGGCGCGACCGCCACCGCCCGAAGACCCACTTTCGCGCCGCCCGTCCTTTTCAACGATGACTGAGACATTTAGTCGCGTCATGGGGCGCGTATCTGAGACAAGTTGGCCATCCGGACGCAGGATATGCACCTCTTGTAACGATGCTGCGATGGTCGCCGAGACCTGCACAACGCGGGGGTCCAAACTGCGGGTGAAGGCGTCGATCTCGCGCAATGTTTCGACCTTCAGGCCAAAGCCCGCATCGGCCATTGGGTCGGCATCGGTATAAAGCTTGCGGTTTGTGCGTGCAGGGGCATCAGCCCATGTGCCACCGCCATCGCCCACCGCCAAAGCCACCGTAGACGCCGCCCGTTTCAGCGCTGCCTCGCTGATCTCTGTCGAATGGGCATAGCCTGTGGTTTCACCCTTTACAGCACGCAGGCCGAACCCCTCGGACGCGTCATAGCTGGCATTGCGTAAACGCCCGTCATCAAAGACCAGCGCCTCGGAGCGCATCCGTTCCAAAAACAGTTCGCCATCATCGGCGCCATCTGTGGTTTGGGCCAGAATCTTTTGGGCGTCTTCTTGACCGATTAAGGTCTCGAACGGGCGAAATGCAGTGGTGTCGGTCATGGGGGGCCTTTAGTTTGCGCTAAACGCGACGTTGTTCATTAACTTGCGAAGGTTTTTCCTTGTTCCCAGCTTTCTAATATGGTTTCACACCAATGAGAAACAAGGGATTCCCGCGCCCCGTGTGTGGGAGAGTCATGAGCGCGCAGCAGCCTGAACCGGAAACCACCGGTGTCGGGCCGCGCCGCACAGGGAAGAGAAAGACGAATATGATGCGTTTCAGCAGCCTTTTCGCCACTGCAACAGCAATGATGACGGCGGGTGTCGCCACCGCACAAGAAAACCTCGAAGTGATCGGTAAACCGGTCGAAGGCGGGATGGGTTTTCAACCAGCTGCAACAAATATTGCCGAAGCCGCGCAGGGGCTGGATGGGCTGATCAATGTGATCATCTTCGGGATTACGATTTTCGTAACAGGGCTGCTGCTTTGGGTCATCGTGCGCCACAACCGCCGCGCCAATCCCGAGCCCGCGACCTTCTCGCATCACACGCCCGTCGAAATCGCATGGACTCTGATCCCCGTTGTGATCTTGGCCTTCATCGGTGCGTTCTCGCTTCCGGTTCTGTTCCAGCAGCAGGTGATCCCCAAAGGTGACGTCGTCATCAAGGTCACCGGTTACCAGTGGTACTGGGGTTATGAATATCCCGAGCACGAATTTGGCTTCGACAGCTTCTTGCTTGCGAAAGACGAACTGGAAGAAAACGGGTTTTCGCAAAGCGACTATCTGCTGGCCACGGACACCGCTGTTGTCGTGCCCACCGGCAAAAAAGTCGTAATGCAGGTGACTGCCGCTGACGTGATCCACTCGTGGACCATCCCTGCATTCGGCGTAAAGCAAGACGCTGTTCCCGGTCGTCTGGCCGAGCTGTGGTTCGAAGTCGAGCCGGGCAAGGAAGGCATCTATTTTGGCCAGTGTTCGGAACTGTGCGGCAAAGACCACGCCTATATGCCGATCACTGTGAAAGCCGTGACCGAGGCCGAGTATGAAGCTTGGCTGAAAGGCGCGATCGAGGAATACGCAGGCGACGCGACCGCTGCCCCTGCCATTCAGGTCGCATCGGCCAACTGATCAGACGGAAGGAGGCGACCCCTTCCCACAGACCGCCCTTCCGGGGGCGGTTTCTTGCAAAAAAGACTTAGCCAGAGCGCCAAAACACCATGACTGACGCCAGCATTCAGACCACTAAGACCGAAACCGGCGAGGCCGGGTTTGGCGACTATTTCGCGCTGCTGAAACCGCGCGTAATGTCGTTGGTCGTGTTCACAGCCCTTGTTGGGCTGTTGGTCGCGCCGGTTGGCGTGAACCCGGTGGTCGGTCTGGCTGCAATCCTGTTTATCGCCGTGGGTGGCGGCGCTTCGGGTGCTTTGAATATGTGGTGGGATGCAGACATCGACCGCAAGATGAAGCGCACACTGACCCGTCCGATCCCCTCGGGCAAGGTTGAAGAAGGCGAGGCATTTGCCATCGGCATCACCTTGTCTGTTATGTCCGTCGTGATGCTGGGACTGGCCGCCAACATGATGGCCGCAGCCTTGCTGGCCTTCACCATCTTCTTCTATGTCGTTATCTATACGATGTGGCTGAAGCGCTGGACCCCGCAGAACATCGTGATCGGAGGCGCCGCGGGCGCGTTCCCTCCGATGATTGGCTGGGCTGTTGCGACGGGTGGGATCTCGATCGAAAGCGTTCTGATGTTCGCTCTGACGTTTGCTTGGACGCCGCCGCATTTCTGGGCGCTGGCGCTGTTCACCAAGGGTGACTATGCCAATGCTGGCGTACCAATGCTGACCGTGACCCACGGTCGCAAAGCGACCCGCAACCACATCCTTGGCTATACATTTGCCTTGGCTGCTGTCGCCATCGCGCTGGGCCTGACTTCGGTCGGTGGCCCCACCTATATGGTGATCGCGCTGGTTCTGAACGGCATGTTCATCAAAGGCGCGTGGGACGTGTTCCGTCGCACAGACGAGGACAGTGAAGCCGACAACCACAAGGCCGAGCGTGGTCTGTTCAAACTGTCGCTGGCCTATCTGTTCTTGCACTATGGTGCACTGCTGGTCGAGGCCTCATTGAAACCTTTCGGACTGGGGGGCTGGGGCTGATGGCGATCAAAGCCGAGCACGAGCTGCACAAACGCCGCCTGTCCCGTAACATCGGGCTGGGCATCGTTCTGGTTGGCTTTGTCGCCCTTGTCTACGGCCTGACCGTGGTCAAAGTTGGCGAGCTTTATCAACCCGAAGCCCCGTCTGCTTCTGCTTCGGAGGTTAGCCAATGAGCCTTTCGCAACACCAGATGACGGCAGCCAAAATGGTCGGCGTGGTGGTCCTGATGGGATCGCTTAGCTGGGCATCGGTTCCCTTCTATGACTGGTTCTGTCGCGTCACTGGCTTTGGCGGCGTCACCGGCGTGGCCGAGGAAGCGTCCGACGTGGTGCTGGATCGCACCGTGCTGGTGCGTTTCGACGCCTCGAAAGAACGCGGCATGCCGTGGGAGTTCAAACCCGTCCAGCACGAGATGGAGATCCGTTTGGGCGAAACTGGGCTGGCTTTCTATGAAGCCTACAATCCTACCGACCGCGTAGTGGCAGGCACTGCAAGCTATAACGTCGCCCCTTTCTCGGCGGGTGGCTTTTTTACCAAGATTGACTGCTTCTGCTTTGAAGAGCAGGTGCTGCAACCCGGAGAACGTATGACCATGCCGGTCACCTTCTACGTGGACCCCGAAATAGTCGAGGATGATGAAGGCAAATACGTGAACGCGATCACGTTGTCCTACACATTTCACGAAACCGAATTGCCGGAAGAGGTCGCTTCGCTTGAAGCCCCCCTGACGGCTGTGCAAAACTGACGCCAGAAGAACAGGGACTAGACGCTTATGGCACACGCAAAGAACCACGATTTTCACATTCTGCCGCCTTCGGTAAACCCGTTTCTGGGCGCTGTGGCTGGCTTCGTCATGCTGTTTGGCGCTGTCAAATGGATGGCTGAAGGCAACCCCTGGCTGTTCTTCGTCGGCTTGGCTGGCGTTCTTTACGTCATGTTCGCATGGTGGTCGGACGTTGTGCATGAAGGCGAAACAGGCGACCACACATCGGTCGTGAAAATCGGCCTGCGCTATGGCGTCATCTTGTTCATCATGTCCGAGGTTATGTTCTTCGTTGCGTGGTTCTGGAGCTTCTTCAAGCACGCCATGTACCCGATGACCGAAGGCTCGCCCAAGATTGACGGTGTGTGGCCGCCGGTTGGGATCGAGACCTTTGACCCCTGGCACCTGCCGCTGATCAATACGCTGATCCTGTTGCTGTCGGGCTGTGCCGTTACCTGGGCACACCACGCAATCGCTCATGAAAACAACCGTAAAGACCTTGTCTGGGGTCTGACGCTGGCGGTGATCCTGGGTGTGATCTTCACCATCTTCCAAGCCTACGAATACAGCCACGCTGCCTTTGATTTCTCGGGCAACATCTATGGCGCCAACTTCTTCATGGCCACCGGCTTCCACGGCTTCCACGTGATCGTCGGCACCATCTTCCTGTTCATCTGCCTTCTGCGCGCGATGAAGGGTCACTTCACACCTGAAAGCCATGTCGGCTTCGAGGCCGCCGCTTGGTACTGGCACTTCGTTGACGTTGTCTGGCTGTTCCTGTTCGCCGCAGTTTACATCTGGGGCGGTTGAACCTGACCAGCGAATAGTCCTAATGAATGGGCGCGAGGGGAAACCTTCGCGCCTTTTCTTGTTCCGGAACTCTGCCATGCGTCAAGCCATTGCCATCATCCTGTCCCTCGCCGTGCTGGCCCTGTTCATCGGGCTGGGCACATGGCAAGTGCAGCGTCTGAAATGGAAAGAGGGCGTGTTGGCCGAGATCGACGCCCGCATCGCGGCCGACCCGGTGGCGCTGCCCGCACAGCCAGACAACTCTCGTGATACCTATCTGCCGGTCACCGTTTTGGGCGAATTTGGCGATGGCACCCTGCGTGTGTTGGTGTCCACCAAACAGGCGGGGGCAGGCTATCGCCTGATCTCGCCTTTGAAGACGGACCAAGGCGCGATCCTGATCGACCGGGGGTACATCCGCGTGGCGGATGAGGTGCCTCCCGCGCCCAAAGGCCCCGTTTCCATCGAAGGCAACCTGCATTGGCCTGACGATCGCCGCAGCTCGACCCCGGACAATGATGTGGCTGGAAATACCTGGTTCGCCCGCGATATTGACCAGATGGCCGACACGCTGGGCACCCGGCCCGTCTTTGTTATCACCCGCCAGATGACCCCCGCGGAACCACGTGTGCAGCCGCTTCCGGTCACATCCGAGGGCGTCCCCAACCGTCATCTTGAATATGCAGGGACGTGGTTTTTGCTGGCGCTCACATGGTCGGTGATGACACTTGCCCTGCTATGGCGTAAGAAACGCCGAAACACCTGAAGGACTCACTTCTGATGCGCTATATTTCGACCCGCGGCGACGCACCTGTTCTGAGCTTTGAAGACGCCATGCTGACCGGCCTTGCCCGTGACGGCGGCCTTTATGTGCCGGAAACCGTGCCGACCATGTCGACTGACGAAATCGCTGCTCTGGCTGGCCTGTCTTATGAAGATATCGCCTTTCGCGTGATGCGCCCCTTCGTGGGTGACGCCTTCACGGACGACGAGTTCAAGGAGATCATCGCCAAGGCCTATGCAGGCTTCGGCCACGACGCCCGCGCGCCGTTGGTACAGCTGGGTCCCAACCACTTCCTGTTGGAGCTTTTCCACGGACCGACGCTGGCCTTTAAAGATTTCGCAATGCAACTGATTGGGCAGCTTTTTCAAGTGGCCCTCAGCCGTCGCGGCGAGAAGGTGACCATCGTGGGCGCGACGTCCGGGGACACTGGTTCGGCTGCCATCGAAGCCTTCAAGGGTCTGGACGCGGTCGACGTGTTCATCCTGTTCCCGCATGGCCGTGTGTCCGAAGTACAGCGCCGTCAGATGACCACCCCTTCGGAAAGCAACGTGCACGCGCTGGCAGTCGACGGTGACTTCGATGATTGCCAAGCTCGCCTGAAAGACATGTTCAACGATTTCGAGTTCCGCGATGGCGTGAAGCTGGCGGGTGTGAACTCGATCAACTGGGCGCGCGTGCTGGCGCAGGTGGTATATTATTTTTCTTCTGCAGTGTCGCTGGGCGCGCCGCATCGCAAGATCAGCTTTACCGTGCCAACCGGCAATTTCGGCGACATCTTCGCGGGCTACATCGCCAAGAAGATGGGCCTGCCCATCGACCAACTGGTAATCGCCACCAACCAGAACGACATCCTGCACCGCACAATGGAAACCGGCGCCTATACCAAAGCGGGCGTCACGCCTTCGATCAGCCCGTCGATGGACATTCAAGTGTCTTCGAACTTTGAACGCGCGCTGTTTGACGCCTATGGCCGCGACGGCAAAGCTGTGGCCGGTCAGATGGACGATCTGAAGGATGGCGGGTTTGCGATCAGCCAAGGTGCGATGGAGTTCTTGAAGGAGCAGTTCACCTCGGGCCGTGCTTCGGAAGACGAGACCATGGCGCAGATCAAGACCAGTTTCGCAACCACTGGCGAAGTGCTTTGCCCGCATTCCGCCGTTGGCGTCAAAGTCGCGAACGAGAATTTGGGCGACAGCCCTATGATCACGCTGGCCACCGCACACCCCGCGAAATTCCCTGCCGCCGTGAAAGACGCTTGTGGTCAAGACGCCCCCCTGCCGCCGCGCATGGCGGGTCTCTTTGACCGCGACGAGCGTGTGACCCGCTTGGCCAACGATCTGGACGCGCTGAAATCACTGATCTTAGAGCGCACTGGAAAGGCCACCCCTGCATGAGCGTGCGTCAGGACCGACTACCCAACGGCGTGCGCGTCGTGACCGAACACATGCCGGGGCTGGAAAGTGCCTCATTGGGCGTGTGGGTCATGGCGGGCGGGCGTCACGAAACGCAGGCCCAGAACGGCATCGCGCATTTCCTTGAACACATGGCCTTCAAGGGCACCCAAAAGCGCAACGCGCTTGAGATTGCTGAGGCGATCGAAGACGTGGGTGGGTACATCAACGCCTATACCTCGCGCGAGGTGACGGCCTACTACGTGCGCGTGTTGAAAGACGACGTGGCGCTTGGGCTCGATGTAATTTCCGACATCGTGCTGAACCCGGTATTTGACACATCCGAGATCGAGATCGAACGCGGCGTGATCCTGCAGGAAATCGGTCAAGCGCTGGATACTCCAGACGATGTGGTCTTTGACTGGCTGCAAGAAGCGGCCTTCCCGGATCAACCCATCGGCCGCACCATCCTTGGCCCGTCTGAGCGTGTGAAGTCCTTTGGCCGCGACGACCTGTCGGGCTTCGTGTCCCAGCATTACGGCCCCGATCAACTGATCCTGTCCGCTGCTGGCGCGGTGAACCACGACGAAATCCTGCGGCTTGCCGAAGCCGCCTTTGGCGCATTGGCCCCACGTCCCGCTCTGGTGCCAGATGTGGCGCGCTGGACATCGGGTTCGCGGGTCGAAGTGAACGATACTTTGGAACAGGTCCACTTCACGCTGGGATTCGAGGCCCCGTCCTATCGCGACGACAGCTTCTATGCCGCACAGCTGTTCAGTTCAGCGCTTGGCGGCGGCATGTCCTCGCGCCTGTTCCAAGAGGTGCGCGAAAAACGCGGGCTGTGCTATTCGATCTTCTCGCAACTGGGCAGCTATGACGACACCGGTATGATGACCGTCTATGCGGGCACGTCGGGCGATGACATTGCCGCCCTGTCGGGTCTGTGCATTGACGAATTGAAACGCGCCGCGTCCGACATGTCAGACCGTGAATTGGAACGCGCCCGAACCCAGATGAAAGCCGGGCTTTTGATGGGGCTGGAAAGTCCATCGGCCCGCGCCGAACGCATGGCGCGACTGGTCGGGATTTGGGGTGAAGTCCCCACTCTGGCCGATACCGTCGCCAAGATCGAGGCCGTCACTCTGCAAGACCTGCGCGATTTCGGCGCTTCCTTGTCGCAGGCCGCGATGGCAATGGCGGTCTATGGACCCGCAGCCAAGGCCGAGCCGCTGGAGGCTCTGATGGAAAGGCGCGCCGCCTGATGTTTGTGCGGCCCAAGAAGGTTCGGATCGAAACCGAACGCATGACCCTGCGCCCGCCCATGCACGGCGATTATCGCGCATGGGCTGCCCTTCGGGTCGGAAGCCGGGACTTTCTGACGCCTTGGGAACCCACCTGGGCTGCCGACCACCTGACACGCAAAAGCTTCACAAATCGCGTATACTGGGCCAATCGCTCGGTCGCAGGAGGCACTGCGCTTCCACTTTTCATGTTTCGCAGGCAGGACGGTGTGCTGCTGGGTGCCTTGACGCTGGACAATATCCGCCGTGGCCCCTCGCAGGCCGGAACCACAGGATATTGGATCGGCGAACGCTTTGCGCGGCGTGGATACATGCGCGAAGGGTTGGAGGCGCTGGTCCATTACGCCTTTAACGAGCTGGATTTGTCGCGTCTGGAAGCGGGCTGTTTGCCGGAAAACGCGGCCTCGCGTGGGGTGTTGGAAAAGGTTGGTTACAAATACGAAGGCGTGGCGCAGAGTTACCTTCAGATCAACGGACGCTGGCGCAATCACGTGCTCTATGCCAACCTGCGTTCAGACCGACGCGGGCGTACGCAAGCGGGCTAGGGCGACCGGCTCGGCCCCCTGCGGGAGCGCTCGCCGGTCGCGGTGGCCACGCGTGCCGCGCGGCAACTGGATATTTAGAACAAGGAAAAGAGGGGCCGAGGCGTGAACAAGGCAGACACCGCGTTTGAAGCACGGTTGCGTAGCGCGCTTCCGGATGCCGTCTTTCGCCCCATGACCCCCGCCTATCTGGAAGAGCCGCGTGGGCTGTTTCATGGCGATGGTGGATTGCTTTTAGCCCCTGGATCTGCAGACGAGGTCTCCACCATCCTGCGGGCATGCAACGATGCGCACGTTCCGGTCGTGCCTTATGGCGGAGGCACCGGGCTAGTCGGCGGGCAGGTGATGGAAGCCGCGTGCCCGGTGATCCTGAGCCTCGCGCGTATGACCCGTATTCGCGCCGTTCATCGGGCTGAGAACGTGATGGTGGTCGAAGCCGGTGCCATTCTGGCCGACATTCAATCCGCCGCCGAGGATGTGGATCGTCTTTTCCCGCTGTCACTTGCCTCGGAAGGCTCATGTCGTATCGGCGGCTGCCTGTCGACCAATGCAGGTGGCGTGAACGTTTTGCGCTATGGCAGCGCGCGCGACCTCTGTCTGGGGATCGAGGCCGTGTTGCCAGACGGCACCATCCATCACGGTCTGAAACGGTTGCGCAAGGACAATACGGGCTATGACCTGCGCGCGCTTCTCTGCGGGGCCGAGGGCACGTTGGGCGTTATTACTGCCGCCAGCCTGCGCCTGTTCCCACGTCCTTCAAGAACTGGCACGGCGCTTCTGTCTGTGCAGGATCCGCCCGCCGCGCTGGAACTTCTAGCGATGGCGCAATCCCAGTTGGGGCAGGGGATCAGCGCATTCGAACTGATCAAAGGCACAGGGCTGGCTTTCCTGTCCGAAGCGCAGATGGGTGGCCCGCAACCTTTTGCTCAACCGCCCAATTGGTCCGTTCTAATCGATCTTGGACTTGGCCCTTCCGACGATCCGCAAGAAGCCCTTATGGTGCTTTTCGAAGCCGCCCAAACTGCTGGTCTGGTCAACGATGGCGTCATCGCGCAATCCCAAGCGCAACGCGCTGCCCTTTGGAAGCTTCGCGAGGAAATTCCCTTGGCAAACAAATCGGTGGGGGCCATCAGCTCGCATGATATCTCACTGCCCCTTTCCGAGATCCCCGATTTCTTGACCCGTGCGGACGCCGCTCTTGCCGCCCTTGGCCCTTTTCGTGTGAACGCCTTTGGACATCTCGGCGACGGTAATTTGCATTACAATGTATTCCCACCCGCCGGGGGTGACAAAGCCGCCTACATACCCCAACGCGACGCAATACGCTGCGCCGTCTATGACCTTGTGGCGGATCATGGTGGATCTTTCAGTGCCGAGCATGGCGTTGGCCGCTTGAAAACGGACGAGCTTGCCCGCTACGCAGACCCCGCCCGCCTTTCCGCCATGCGCGCGATCAAAAAGGCGCTAGATCCGAATGAGATCATGAACCCCGGTGTGATTTTTCCAATCAATAGATAACTCCTACCCTTCCTCTTGCGAAGAATACCTTGGGGGAGCCCGCGCCGAAGGGGCTGGCGGGGGCAACGCCCCCACAGGCTCACCAAGTGAGCCACCAAAACCCCAAAACGGAAAACGCCCCGCCGGGTAAGCGGGGCGTTGCACTTTAACTTTGTGCTCAAGTAGCGCCCGGGCTCCGGCCGGGCAGGGATAGGGTTAGGATCTATTGGTTAAGGGAAGGTTCACAGCCCTTCGAACTCGCACAAAACATCCACGCCCATGCCGAGTCCTTCCAATTTCTTACGCCCGCCCAGTTCCGGCAGGTCAACGATGAAGGAACAGCCTACAATCTCGCCGCCCAGACGTTCGATCAGCTTGATCCCTGCCTCGGCTGTGCCGCCTGTGGCCAGCAGATCATCGACCAGCAGAACCTTTTCACCCGGCTGGATCGCGTCGTCATGGACCTCCATCACCGCCTCGCCATATTCCAACGAATAGGCCTCGGACAGGGTCGCACCGGGCAGCTTGCCCTTCTTGCGGATAGGCACAAAGCCCAGCGTCAGTTGGTGTGCAATCGCGCCGCCCAGAATGAACCCACGTGCCTCTAGGCCGACCACCTTGTCGATCTGCATGCCCGCATAGGGGTGCAGCATCTGGTCCACCGCCATGCGGAACCCGCGGGGGTCAGCGAACAATGTGGTTACATCGCGAAACAGGATCCCTTCATGCGGGAAGTCCACGATGGTGCGGATATAGTCTTTGACGGATTTCATGTTTTCCTCTCGGTGATCAATCGCATCGCGGCCTCAAGCGGCCCGCGTTTGAACTTATGCGACCACAGCCAGCTGAACAACGCGGCAAATGTGCAATAGGCGATCGAGATCCAGAAAATTTGCATCGGGCGCAGCGATCCATCCAGCAGCCCAAACGCCTCAAGCGCTACCATCCCGATCACGATATGCGCAACATAGTGGGTTAGGGTCTGGCGGCCGGCCACAATCATCCCGTCGCACAGCCGCCGTATCACAGGCAGTGCCAGTAAAAGCGGCGTGAGCAGCAGCACAGCCCCCAATGCCACCGTGGCCGAGGCCCCACCAGCCAGCATGTAAAGCGGCCCAGCGGGAACAGGCTTGGTCGTCAACAACGCTCCGATTTCCGGGGTGCTCACCAACTCTGCGCTCGCCATTTGCGCGCCAACTGCCACCAGCGATCCACCCAGAGCCATCGCGATCTGAACCGATCGCCGGCCAAGCGCCAACCGGCCCAGCCACATGCCCCACAGCAGGAACGCGGCCCACGGGAACACTGGATGCCAGCCGTTATAGAGCGAATGGCGCAAGAAGCCATCGACGCTCCAGAACCCAGAATAACTCAGTGTGTTCCAGTTCCAGCCCCAGTCGAAATCCAGCATCATCTGCGCGATAAAGCCCGCCAGAACGAACCCCGCCACACCCAACGGCAGCCACGTATCAGACCGGCGCATAAAGCCCATCGCGACAAGGAAATAAAGCGCGTAGAAATGCAGAATATCTGCTTCAAAGATCAGCATATTCAACATGCCAACGGCGAACAGAAAAAGCGCGCGGCGTAGGGTCAGATGCCACGGCGCGCGGCCCAGACTGGCCCCAATCCCTGCCAGCACCACGAACAACGCCGCGGCGCGTCCCTCTAAATTGTTGGTGATCAGCGAGCCGAGATCGGACCCCGAATTCACCTCGGTCACGATGCGAAAATTCACCAGCACCATGCCGACAAAGGCCAAATAGCGGGCAATATCGACCCCGTGCAGACGGCTCACAACGCTCGGCCCGCCACTGCGTCCAGCTTAGCCAACAGCGCTGGGTCACGTTTGTCTGGTGCGGTCATGATGGCCAAGTCCAGCGCACGGTCGCACCCATGCGGGCAGGGCGCGCGATCCGGGCCCAACAACGCTGGCAGACCCGCAACCATCCGCTTGGCCTTGTCACCATTGCCTGTCAGCGTGGCGATCACCTGCGCCACGTCGACCTCGTCATGATCGGGGTGCCAACAATCGTAATCCGTCACCATCGCAACCGAGGCGTAACACAGCTCGGCCTCGCGGGCGAGCTTCGCTTCGGGCATGTTGGTCATACCAATCACATGCGCGCCCCACTGGTCGCGATACATCCGGCTTTCGGCCAACGTTGAGAACTGAGGCCCCTCCATCGCCAGATAAGTCCCGCCCTCGTGCACTGTGACACCGGCATCGCGGGCGGCCCCGGCGCAGGCGGCAGACAGGCGTGGGCAGGTCGGATGGGCGAACCCCACATGGGCCACACAGCCCGATCCAAAGAAACTTTTCGGGCGGGCGAAGGTGCGGTCAATGAATTGATCTACAATAACAAAATCGCCCGGGGCCATCTCTTCCCGGAACGACCCACAGGCTGATACGCTGATCACATCCGTGACCCCAAGCCGCTTTAATGCGTCGATATTGGCACGATACGGCACATCCGAGGGGCTGTGCACATGCCCCCGCCCATGGCGCGGCAGGAAAGACATCTTCACGCCGTTCAACCGGCCCATCAGAACCTGATCAGACGGTGACCCCCACGGGCTGTCCACATCGACCCATTTCGCGTCTTCCAGCCCGTCCATCTGATAAATGCCCGACCCGCCAATGATCCCGATATGCGTGTCCATGCCTGTCTCCTGCTTTGTCTCGGTCGCAGCCTATCGCGCAGGCACGCACCGCGCCATGCAATTGTTGCAGGGCAGCAAGTCAACTGAGGCATTGCCCGACAGGCCCGAAGCCGTTAGATAGCGCCATCGCGAACAATTTCCTACATGAGGTGACCCCGTGGCCCGAGCCCTGCTGGCAAGTTTTGCCAATCGTATCGAACGCCCTGATTTGCGCCTATCGCCCGGCGAGGCATTGACGCCGTCGCGCATCAAGACCGAGCTGCTCTCGGGCCTGACTGTGGCCTTGGCTTTGGTGCCCGAAGCCGTAGCTTTTGCCTTTGTCGCTGGCGTCCACCCACTGGTGGGTCTTTACGCGGCCTTCATGGTCGGGTTGATCACCGCCGTGATTGGCGGTCGTCCGGGCATGATTTCGGGTGCCACCGGGGCGCTTGCTGTTGTCATGGTTGCACTTGTGGCCCAACACGGCGTTGAATACCTTTTTGCGACCGTGATCCTGATGGGACTTTTGCAGGTGTTTGCGGGGGTTATGCATTGGGGCAAGTTCATTCGCTTGGTGCCGCACCCTGTGATGCTGGGATTTGTAAACGGGCTGGCCATCGTTATTTTCCTGGCCCAAATGACCCAGTTTAAGGTGCCGGGAACAGTTGATGTCTCGGGCCATGGTGCTGCGGGCGGTGAATGGCTGTCGGGCACTCCGCTCTTCATGATGCTGGCTCTTGTTGGTTTGACGATGCTGATCATCTGGGGGCTGCCGAAAATCACCTCGATCATCCCGGCACCCTTGGCCGGGATTGGCGTTGTGGCTGGGCTGGTGATTGCATTCGGGATCGACGTGCCGACCGTGGGCGACATGGCTTCGATCAAGGGCGGTTTGCCCAGCTTCCACAACCCGTTCGGCACGGGCGAGGGGCTGTATGGCACCGCGCTTGCGCCGTTTACTTTGGAAACGTTGTGGATCATCCTGCCTTATGCCGTGATCCTGGCCGCGATTGGCCTGATCGAAAGCCTGCTGACCTTGAACCTTGTGGGTGAAATGACAGGCCAACGTGGCGGTGCGTCGCAAGAATGTATCGCGCAAGGCACGTCCAATGTGATTACCGGTTTCTTCGGGGGTATGGGCGGCTGTGCTATGATCGGTCAGTCGATGATTAACGTCCGCTCGGGCGGTCGCACGCGCATCGCGGGCATCGCCGCCGCGGTATTCCTTCTTCTGTTCATCGTCGTCGCCTCCAGCTGGATCGAGATGATTCCGCTGGCTGCACTGGTCGGCGTCATGTTCATGGTGGTGATCGGCACCTTCGCTTGGAACTCGCTGAAAATTCTGCGCCGCGTGCCGCGTACAGATGCCTTCGTGATCCTGCTTGTGACTGCCGTCACCGTCTATGAAGACCTTGCCGTTGCGGTTGTGGTCGGTGTGATCGTGTCTGCACTGGCTTACGCTTGGAACGCTGCCGCCCGCATCCAAGCCATCACCCGCGAGGAAGATGGCACCAAAATTTATGACGTAGAAGGTCCGCTTTTCTTCGGGTCGTCCGATGGATTTATCGAGCTTTTCGACGTCAAAAACGACCCCGACCGCGTCGTGATTGAATTCGCTCGTTCGCGCGTTGTCGACCAATCCGCC
Organism: Aliiroseovarius sp. ABM4_368; assembly: GCF_056161205.1. NCBI lineage: Bacteria > Pseudomonadati > Pseudomonadota > Alphaproteobacteria > Rhodobacterales > Paracoccaceae > Aliiroseovarius > Aliiroseovarius sp. ABM4_368. The sequence goes on from NZ_JBSWYR010000001.1 coordinate 123,219, forward strand.
CTGCAAGCGATCGAGGCCGTCGCCGCCAAGTACGAAGCGTTGGGCAAGAAGGTACAACTGCGCCATCTCAGCCGCGACTGTCATGACCTGCTGACAAAGGCGGGCCACCTTGTGGTCGACAGCGACGACGACCCGGACTACGAGGTTGCCGCAGACTATTCTGTCCGCACAGGCATTTTGGGCGGGCACTGAGCCCGACCTGACTGGATAAAGGGCGCCGCGGGCGCCCTTTTCGTTGGCAGAGATACCCGGATACCTTTACGACCTGAGGGTCGACAGTCTAGGGCATGGACCGAGGCTGCGCCGGGACTTTAAGGGGCGAGACGTTCAAGGCAATCCAGATCACCAGCTTCAAGCGCGTCACGCGCTTGGGCAATGTGATCAACTGGCCAATCCCACCAAGCCAGTTTGGTTATTCTTGCGATGTCTTTCTCTGAAAGGCGCATGCGCACGACTTGGGCGGGGTTGCCTGAAACGATGGCGTAATCTGGCACGTTCTGACGCACCACTGCACCCGCACCAATGATGGCGCCGTTGCCGATGGTCACGCCTGGGCAGATGATGGCACTGTAGCCCAGCCAAACATCATTCCCGATGATTGTGTCGCGTTTGTCCGGTTGTTCCATTGCAACGTCTGCCAGCGCGAATATCCCAAACGGAAAACTGGTTAACCCAGCAAATTCGTGATTGGCCGACGCGGTTATGAACCGCACACCATGTGCAATCTGGCAGAACTTCCCAATAGAAAGCTGCCCTTCAGACATAGGGAAGTGATAAGGGGCCAAACGTCCGGCCCAGCCGTCGGGCGGTGGGGGATCAAAATCCGAGGCATAGGTGAATTCACCCACATCGATATTGGATTGATCAATTACGTTTGACAGGAAAACCGTGCCGGGATGAAGGGTTCCATCGGGCAAGGTGACAGGGTGGACGCGTTTGGCGTCTGGCAGGGCATAGGGCATGTGATCTCCTTTGAATGTTTCGAAGTCTCAAGCCACTTAATCCATGTCACCCTCCATTGTTTGCGACAGTTTAGCCGCTTTGTGGGGAAGCGTCTATTCCTCGGGGCGCTTCAATTCGAACTTGTCACGCACCACCGAGTAGTCTCGATACCCCAGCCGCGCCAGAGGTCGTGCGTGGGTGATGTCAAATGTCCCGTCGATTATGCAATCGTCGCGCATATGAACGCCTGTCACCTCGCCAAAACAAACGTGATTTGCCTCGCCCGGCAGTTGCGTGATTTGCGTCAGCTTGCATTCAAGCGCGGCAGGGGCGGCGGGCAGGCGGGCGGCGTTGATGGTTTCGCAAGGAACCCAATCCAGACCGGCCTTGTCGATCTCATTCACTTCGCGCCCGTAGACTCCCGCGCTGATATTCATCGCATCGGTCAAATCCTCGGACACCATATGCACGCAGAACACGCCAGTCTGACGAATGTTATCTAGCGAATCCTTTCCCATCTGCCGATCCGCCTTGCCCGTGGTCGTGGCAAACATCACCTGAGGCGGCTCATATGCGACCCCATTGAAAAAGGAATAAGGTGCAAGGTTGTCGCGGCCTTCGGTATCGCGCGTCGTGATCCATGCGATCGGGCGCGGCACGATCAGGGCATTGAACGGATTGTGGGGCAGTCCGTGCCCGTTTTCGGGTTGATAGAACATGGGCTTATCCCTTCCGTTTCATAGCCTTGCCGTGATAGCAGGAACAGAACGAGAAGCCAAAGGCAAGACGAGGGCGGGCCGCTGTATCACCTGGCGCAGGAAACCCAAGATGACTGGTGGGAGGTCGAAGCACTTTATGACTTGTGCTTTGCGCCCGGTCGCGAGGCTTTGTCATCTTATCGTTTGCGCGATGACGTTTCGCCGATCACCGATCTGTCTTTGGTTGCCCGAGATGCAGACGGGGTGTTAGCGGCGGCGATCCGGTATTGGCCCATTTCCATCGTCGGCGATCACACACACAACGCGCTTTTGCTGGGGCCGGTGGCCGTCCACCCAACGCGTCAAGGCGAGGGGTTGGGCGGGCAGTTGATCCGTCAAAGCATCGGACGGGCCGCCAAGCTGGGTTGGGATCGTGTGATGTTGGTCGGGGACGCGCCTTATTATCAACGGTTCGGCTTTACCCGGTTGGACGGGGTTGTAATGCCTCCGCCCACCAACCCTGATCGGGTCTTGGCCTATGATCAGGCAAGCGGATCTTGGGCTGGGGTTCAAGGCGATGTACGCCGCTATGAGGCGGTCCAGCCCTAGCCAGGACCGCCAAGGCCCCTGGATGCCTTAACGAAACGACGCTTGGTTGCGTCGTACAGAAGAAAACACCCCGACAGAGGCTGGCTTTGACTGAGTGCCAATGGTCTGGCGCGCCATACTTTCCAGCCGTTCCTGCCAATAGGGGCTGCGCCGTATTTGCGGCAGTGGATGCCAGATCCGCTGCGCGCGATGATCGCGGGAACGGTCGAGCTTCCATTGATGCGACGGCGCAGGGTGCTTGGGAGCAGTCAGTGTCAGAACGCCCATTCCGATCACGGCGAAGGCCGCGAAAAACCCATAGGCCATAAGGGCTGGGACCATCCCAAATCCTTGCGAAAAAGCAGTGACGGCAGCGATGGTGCCAGTGAAAATGCCGGTAAATAAAACACGAAACAGCATAGGCTTCTCCTAACGCGGTTGGGCCGGGAAAAACCGGGCTGAGACCGCCAAATGTCTTTCAGGATGCGTGCGGATCGATCGGTCCCGTTGCCGGTTTTCCCGAAACGCTCGCGTTGCTGTTCTTACATTGTTCTAATTGTCTGAAGATTTGCCTAACAGGGCGCACATCCCTGAAAAAACTTCATCTCAGGTCGCGTTTTCCGCCAACCATGCTTTGACCGTCGGGCGCACCGATTGCTCGCCTGAGAGGCGGGCTGTGTCGATTACCTCGCGCAGGTCTTCCAGATTGGTGCGTCTTATCAGGCTCTTAACCGGCCCGATCGAGGCCGGCCGCATCGACAAATGCCGCATTCCAATGGCAGAGAAACACACAGCCTCCAGCGGGCGGCCTGCGTCTTCACCGCAGAAGCTCAGTGGCGTGCGTGCCGCGTCACAACGGCTTACGATCTCTTCAATCAGGTTCAAAAACGACACGTTCAGCGTATCGTAACGCCGCCGCACCCGTTCATTTTCCCGGTCCGCCGCATAGAAGAATTGCTTCAGGTCATTGCCGCCGATCGAGATGAAATCCGCCATCTCGAAAAACTGCTGCGGGGCAAACACCATTGAAGGGGTTTCCAGCATCGCGCCGATCTCGACGTTTTCGGGCAGGATATGCCCCAGCGCACGCTCGCGCTCGATCTCGGCCAGAAGCATTTCTCGGGCGTCGCGGAATTCGTCTAGCTGCGCGATGAAGGGGAACATGACGGTCAAGCGGCGCCCAGCGGCGGCGCGGATAAGCGCCTGTAATTGCATCCGCATCACGCCCGGCTTGTCCAAGCCCACGCGGATCGCGCGCCAACCCAAGGCCGGGTTTGGTTCGTCCAGAGGGTTCATGTAAGGCAGCACCTTATCCGATCCGATATCGAGCGTGCGGAAGGTCACCCGCTTGCCTTTGGCCGCGTCCATCACGCGGGCATAGGTCGCGGCCAGATCCCCCCGGCGTGGTACGCGGTCTTCGGTCAGGAACTGCAATTCGGTGCGAAACAGGCCTACCCCATGTGCACCCGAGCTTTCCAGCGACGGAAGATCGGCCATCAGCCCTGCATTCATATGTAGCTTTACCTCGGTTCCGCACAGGCCCATTGCAGGCTTGTCACGCAAGCTGCGATAACGCTCTTGCTGCTTGGCCTCCATCGCCATCTTGTCTCGGAAGGCCGTGACGATCGTGTCCTCGGGGCGCAGATGCACGACGCCCGCTTCGCCATCCACAAGGATATGGTCGCCGTTCAAGGCCTCGGTCGAGATATGGCCGGCTTGAATGATCAAAGGGATCGCAAATGCGCGCGCCACGATCGCGGCGTGGCTGGCGACCGAGCCTTCTTCCAGCACGATGCCGCGCAGCCCACGACCATATTCCAACAGCTCCCCCGGCCCGATATTGGTCGCGATCAGGATCGGGTTCTCTGGCATTTCGGCCCCGGTATCCTTGCCTTGTCCGGTCAGAATGCGCAGAAGCCGGTTCGACAGATCGTCCAAATCATGCAGCCGTTCGCGCAGGTAAGGGTCAGGTACTTGGCTCATCCGGGCGCGCGCGGAGGATTGTTCCTTCTCGACCGCGGCTTCGGCGGATAACCCGCGCGAGATGTCATCAGCCATACGGCGCATCCAGCCCTTAGAATTGGCAAACATCCGGTAAGCTTCCAGAACCTGCATCTGTTCCTTGTCGGTGGTTTGCGAATTCGCCAGCATCTCGTCCACCGACACGCGCAGCATGTCGACTGCGTCGTTCAGGCGGCTCAACTCGATATCCGGGTCGTCCGCCACCGGGTTGGTCACAATCACCCGCGGTTCGTGCAGCCAGACATGGCCTTCGGCAGCACCCTCTTGCGCGACGGATCCCTTGAACATGGCAGGGCGTTGGTGCAGTGCGCCCATCGCTTCGCCTTCACCAACGAAAGCGCCCAGCTCGGTCATTTCGGCCAGCACCATGGCGACAACTTCGATGCCATAGATTTCATCCGGCGAGAAAACCCGCGGCTCTTTTGACTGAATGACCAACACGCCCAGCTTCTCGCCAAGTCGCTGGATGGGCACGCCCAAGAAACTGGAATAGATCTCTTCCCCGGTTTCCGGCATGTACCGAAACCCGCGCTCTGACGGAGCATCTTCCGTGTTCACCACCCGGCCCGAGCGCGCCACGCGCCCCACCAAACCTTCACCCACACGCAGGCGCGTCTGGTGCACGGATTCTGCGTTCAAGCCTTCAGTCGCACACAGCTCAAGCGTTTCTGCGTCCCGGAACAGATAGATCGAGCACACCTCGACCCCAAGGCTTTCTGCAATCAAGGATGTGATGCGGTCCAGCCGTTCTTGCCCTTCGGATGCTGCCGCAAGGGTCTCGCGCAGGCTAACCAAGAGCTTTCGACTGTCGCTTGTTTGGCCTTCTGCCATCTTCATCTATCCCTGTTTATCACGGCGTCTGGGCAGTCCCGAGCCCGGGGCGCGCGCCGTTTGATCAAGCCTTATCCTAGCGGCTCGTTGCCACCTATGCCAGAAACACGTGGCAGAGGCATCAGCAAATTATCGCGCGTTTTGACACACCTAGCACCGTGCATGAAATTTGCGCGCTCGGGCCAGCGAATGTGCGGAACAGAAATATCCCTCTGTGACGGTTTGTGGGACGAAGCGTGGGGGGCGTATTGCGATACGTGAATTTCAGTCTTTTTCGGGTGAGTGGGTTTTGGCTGCGCGGTTCGTCGCCTAAGTTTGTTCCAAAGAACGAAACCAGTGTATTGTGAAAGGACCTTTCCATGGCACCCCGACAGACCAATGGGCGCGGCACGCGCTATGACAGCATTCTGGACACGGTGGGCGACACGCCGACCGTCCGCATCAACCGCATCGCGCCTGAAGGCGTGAATATCTTCGTGAAGATGGAGGCGTTCAACCCAGCCGGATCCGTTAAGGACCGCCTTGCCCTGAACATCATCGAAGCCGCCGAAGCCAGCGGAGCGTTGAAGCCCGGCCAAACGGTGGTTGAAGCCACATCCGGCAATACCGGCATCGGCCTTGCCATGGTTTGCGCGGCCAAGGGCTATCCGCTGGTTGTGACGATGGCTGAAAGCTTCTCTGTCGAGCGGCGCAAGCTGATGCGTTTCCTTGGTGCGAAGGTCGTTCTGACGCCTAAGGAACTCAAGGGCTTTGGCATGTATTCCAAAGCCAAAGAACTGGCCGAGGCCAATGGCTGGTTCCTTGCCAGTCAGTTTGAAACCGACGCCAATGCCGACATCCACGAAAACACCACCGCGCGCGAGATCCTTGCCGATTTCGACGGCGAGCGTCTGGACTATCTGGTCACCGGCTATGGCACTGGCGGCACCGTGACGGGTATCGGGCGTGTTCTGAAAAAAGAACGTCCCGACACCAAGATTATCCTGACCGAACCGGCCAATGCAGCACTTGTCGCGTCCGGTTACGTGAACACCCGCAACGAAGATAACCAGCCCACCGAAGGCCACCCGGACTTCAACCCGCACCCCATCCAAGGCTGGACCCCGGACTTCATCCCCCACGTCCTGCAAGAGGCGCTTGACAACGGGCTTTATGATGAACTGACCTCGGTCCCCGGCCCGGACGGCATCAAGTGGTCCCAACGTCTGGCCGCCGAGGAAGGCATCTTCGTCGGCATCTCGGCAGGCGCAACCTTCGCCACCGCGATCGAGACCGCAAAAAATGCCCCGGAAGGGTCCAACATCCTCGTCATGCTGCCCGACACCGGCGAACGCTACCTCTCGACCCCGCTGTTCGAAGGCGTCGAAGAAGTGATGAGCGAAGACGAATTGGCAATCTCGCGCTCGACGCCTTACGGACAGATGTAAGCGCGACGCGATAGACGAACAACAGCCCGCTGGATTGGTGGGCTGTTTTGTCACCCTCATGGGTTGATACAAGTCCTCTGGTTGCTTATCTCAAGGTGAATAGGTCATCTGAGAGAGCAAATGGGCAAAACGAAGTTTATTTATTCTTTTTCAGTATTTTATTCAGTTTACGTTCTAGGCGTCAGTGGCTTCACCCTATTTGCCGCACTGCAAGACGACTCCCGTAAAAATGCTCTTCTATATGCGCTGACAATTCTCTGTCTGACAAAGGGGGCGTTCCTAATTCGCCCGACCAAAACTGTTCCAGTAGTCAGGCACATCGCAACTCAATCCGGATCGGGTATATTTCGCTTTATCTTCGCCATTTTGATGTTTGCCCCGCTGGTTCCGATGATGGCCGCGTCTGGCGTTTTGTTCTGGATTGCGCTCATGAGCGCCGCTGGTTTCTTTTGGGTGTTCGTATTCCCCGGCACGGCATTTGCTGGAGTTAAGTCGGTCGCCGCCAAGACAATGACGCGGCATGAACTGCTCGATTTGGTTTTACAGAGAATACGTGGGAATCTGGCGCTAAGGGTGATCAGTGCATTGAATGCGCTGGTGTTTATTACCCTTCTCCTAGCTGGATTGTTCACGCATCAGACGCTTCCTACACCTTTTTGGGCATCAGCCTCCGTTTGGGTGGCACTGGTACTGGCTGCGACGAATCTCGGGCTTATGTTCTACCCTTATGCGCTTTGCCTGCCGCGTGACGCTCGAACGGCGACATATCCAAGCTGGGCAGTATTTGCCGTATTGTCATTCGCGGGCCTTAGTCTGATCTATGTGCCTGCTATACGCGATGGGGCCGCCACTTTACTTGCCAGTTTCAGCGGGTACGAGCGCGCTGAACAGTTTGAGGTGCTTCGCGTGCGTCCCGATAGCTATCGTAAGGGTTGTAACGGATCTTTGTTTATCAAAACATCAACTGGCCCAACTGAGTTTTGCAATCTGAAGCGCTCGTTCCTGCGAAACCTTGAAGGTCGCCAGTACGTCATCATCAACGGTCAAAAAACCGCACTTGGCTTGGTAGTTTTGTCACTAGAAATTAAGCCGGAAGCTATGACCGACTAGCGGTTCTTCGCGCAACGGGTAGCCACTCGCTTTAACCAGCAAGAAACGGATTGGCCTTCGCGGCAAATCCCGCCATCTCTATTGGGCAACACCACAGGACACCGCCCAATGACCCAACCCGCCCTCCAAATGGACCGCACCGCATGGATCATGCTGATCGCGCTGGCTGCAGTCTGGGGTGGGTCGTTTTTCTTTGCTGAACTTGCGTTGGCCGAGGTGCCGCCTCTGACCATCACGTTGCATCGCGTCGTTTGGACCATTCCCATTCTGGCGGTGATCGTGGCGATGAAACGCATCCCGATCCCGCGAAATCCACGGATCTGGCTCGGCTATCTGGGCATGGGCGCATTGAACAACGCGATCCCGTTTTCGCTGATTTTCTGGGGGCAGACGCAGATTGAAAGCGGGTTGGCCTCGATCCTGAACGGCACCACAGCGATGTTCGGCGCAGTCGTCGCGGGCGTCCTATTGGTCGACGAACCCCTGACTGGGCGTAAGATCGCAGGCGCCCTTCTGGGCCTGATCGGCGTCGGCGTCATCATGGGCCCCGAGGCCGTTTCCGGCTTCAACCCCGCCAACCTTGCACAGCTGGCCATTCTTGGGGCCGCGCTGTCATACGCCTTTGCCAGCGTCTGGGGCCGGGTCATGCTGGCGGGTCAACCGCCGCTGATGAACGCGCTGGGCATGGTGACGGCCAGCGCTTTGATCATGACCCCAGTGGTCTGGATGACAGACGGCGCTCCAACCCTCGCTCTAACCGCCACAACATGGGCCGCGCTCCTCGGCCTTGCCGCTCTGTCCACTGCGCTGGCCTATGTGCTCTACTTTGCGATCCTCGTAAGGGCAGGGGCTGCGAACCTGATGCTGGTCACACTTCTGATCCCGCCCTTCGCCATTGGCTTGGGCGCGCTGTTCCTTGGTGAACGCATCGGTCCCGTGGCATGGCTGGGCTTCGCTATCATCGCGGTCGGGTTTGCGGTGAATGACGGGCGGCTGTTCATGCGTGGGCGTTAAACAGGGATCAGTCCCAGCTTTCGCAATCTGAAATCAGATTTAGCTGTCGACCTCTTGAGAGCTGAACTCTTCGCGCAGCCCTGCCAAAAGCGCCTGATCCGCCTTGGGGTCTGCCGCATAAATCCCGAACGCCTCGTCGATCAGGTCTTGTCGACCGGCCGATCTGAGAGGGGGCAGGCATTTCGAGAAAAACTTTTCTTGCAGGGTGAAAAAGGGGAGGGTTTTCAGGTGGCTGAAGACCTCTTCCACCATGCCTGAATCCTTTTGGCGCGCGAAATGTTTCAACTGCTTGATGAAGAACGACACCTTGATTTTTTCCCAACGCGGCCCTTTGCGAACAATGCCAGCGCACTTGTCTAGCAAAGCCAGTTTATCATCCCACGCCACATCGGGCTCCGAGGCTTTCGCAACCAATGCCTCGGGTGTGTTCAGAACGGCATCGTACATCGCGTCATAGTCATCCTTGTTCAGCGGGCGTTGGCTAATCGTTTTGATGACCCGTTTGATCACCCCGGTTTCAAGCAGCATGGACATAGGGATGTGCTTTTGCCCCAGCATCTGAAGTTCGTCTTTCATGTCGAAGTTGGTCAACATATCGACGTGCTTCTTATCCACGGCGTGATCGACACAATAGAAGATATGACATGCTTCACAGACGGGCGTCAGCTTCGAAACATCGACATGTTTGCTGTCGAGACAGTCCAAAAGTTCTTCGCGCAAATGCATGAAACGGCGTTCTTCCGGGATGACATCGGCAAACGGGCTGACTTGAGGAGAAATGCAGACGACGCTGGAGCCTTCGATGATTGTACCAGCAATCAGGGCCCCAGTACCGCCCATCGACAGGCCATAGCAGATGACACGAGATTTGGATGCGCGAATGCCTTCAAATGTTTCACTTCGAAAAAACTCGTCCCAATCGCCACGCATATACCAATCGGAGTGGGCCGGCTTCACGGCCATGACGCTATAGCCTTGATTGATCAGCATATCTTCGCCCCACCCATCCCGCGTGGTATGGTCGGACTTCGTCATATGGGCGTGGTCGAAGGTGACCCACAGCACATCATTTCCTTCGGTGTAGGAAATGACATAGTTCGGATCTTCGTAGATGGGCGTTTTCATTTGGTACTCCGACAATCGGTAAAGGCCTGATATGTTGTGCAAGGTCGCAGCATTTCAGAAGCCGTCACGACCAAGCACGCGTCTTTCGATGTGCTATAAGGCTTATAGTACCCCATGTTTCTTGCTGTCCAGTTAAGCTGTCTGGGTCGACTTACTCGGCCTAGACACTCTGCACGCCGTGCATGGCCTGCGCGCTTTCCGTACCGGCCCCGCAGATCGCAGGTGCCTTCCCGATCAGAGTGTCATTCCGCAGCGCCTCGACCATGAACAGGGCAAAGTCCGTCCGACGGGTCATGTTGGATGCTAGCAGAGGGTCCTGCACATGCTCGGCCCAAACCGGCAGTCCTTGGCTTTCGCCTTCTTCAAGGTCCGAGCCGCGCACGACGGTCCATTTGGTATCTGACTTGAAAATCAAGTCACAAGCGCGGTACTGATCGTCAATCTCGACCAATCGCAGCCATTTCAACAGCGGGCTGAGGAATGTGATGATCGCATTGATTTTCCACGAGAAACGATCCTTCCCGTCCAGAGTGATGTGCCACCCGCAGGAATAGATCAGCCGCGCCCCCGGCTTGGCGTAATCCATAACGGCCTGTGCGGTGCCAGACGAATACCGCTGCACGCCCCACGGAGCCAACACAGTTAACACACCTTCGCAGCCCTCCACCGCCCGCCGGATCACGTCGCGGTCATTGGTTTTGCCGGGGAACAGCGTGATCCGATCGCCATGTTCCGCCATCATTGCGTCCAGCTTTCCCACGCTTTTTTCTCGGCACACGCCATTCACGTGATAGCCGCGCTCAAGCGCGTGTTTAAGCATATATTGTCCAAGTTTGCCGGATATCCCGACGATGCAGATGCGTTTCATGTCTGTGGCCTTACCTTACAGCGTAAGTTAAATTGGGACTTGATATAAACTTACACTGTAAGTAAATCAAGTATGAGCAAGTGAAAGGGTGCAAGTGGCTAAGAAATCAGGGAAAACGTCGAAATTGACACGCGACGCGATCATAGCCGCCGCGGTGAAACTGGCAGATGACGCTGGATCCGAATCGCTGTCTATGCGCAAGCTCGCCGCCGCTTTGGGGGTCGAGGCGATGTCGCTTTACAACCATTTCGCTAATAAGGATGCTTTGCTAATGGGCATGGTAGACTGGGCCATTTCGCAGATCCCGTTGCCCAATCCGAATGGCCCTTGGCAGGATGAACTCCGCGCTCGTGCTCACAATGCCTACGCCGTGTTCAAGCGCCACCCATGGACCATTCAACTGATGGTGTCGTTGCCCAACACCGGCCCCAACGTGCTGGCCTATGTCGAGGCAACGCTGGCCGTGATGACCAATGCGGGCTTCGACTTGATCGATGCCGACCACGCTTGGAATCTGATGGACAGCCACATTTATGGCTTCACGTTGCAAGAGCTGAACTTCCCTTTCGCCCCCGAAGAATATGCCGAGGTGACCCAAGCCCACCTTCACTTGATCCCCGTGGGCACCTATCCCAACCTGCACGCTATGGCTCAGAAAGTTGCTGCCCGCGAATATGATGGGCTGCACAATTTCGCGCAGGGCGTGGAGTTGATCATTGCGGGGTTGGAGCGAGATGGCCGGTGAATAAGTAGGCGCGCCTATCCAATTGAAAGATCGTCATCATCTAGTGACGGCGCGAATACCTCTTTCGGCTTCAAAGCAAACTTCGAATTGGTACTTTTTGCCTCGATCATCCTGTCACACCGAAAAACGCGAGGCCCATTTCGCAGATGGTCAAAAGCGACGACGTACCAGATCGGGTATTTTAGAAGAAGATAGTGGGGCTCAATTTGCCGCTGCGATTGCATTCCATCTTCACGCTGGTATCGAACCTCAAGAATCTCTTGGTCGACGAACGCTTGGTGCAAGGCTTGTACGATACGTTTCGGGGGTGCATTTGCCCCTGCCTGAACATAGGTCGAAGCCGTGACCCCGATCAGAATGCGGGATTTCAGCCGGTTCACCTTGGCACGCTTCTCGGATGAGAATGACGCTTCTAGCTGCCGTTTAATTGCCCCGAGATTGGCCAAAAACAGGGCGGAATCCATCTTCTCGGCCACTGCAATGCTGATCAACAGATCAACCGCTTCAGCATAGGACAGGTTTAGTCGCCCGACACCCCAACGCTGATCAAGTCGTACGCCACCTCCGCGTCCTCGATCTGCGTCGATCTGCATGCCTTGATCCCGCATTAACGCCAAATCCCGGGTGATAGTACGCGGACTGACCCCGTGCTGACGTGCCAGATCGCCAACCGTGCAATGCGTGTCCCGCTTCAGTTCGGCAGCCAGAAGTTCCAGGCGTTTAAGTTTTTTGGGTGTCGTTGTGCGCGCCATAATCAAATAGGACACAAAATGACGCATTAATCAATACAACCGGGGCCAGATGGATTCGACTCGCGCGTTGTGCGCGGGTGACCTAACAGGAGACCCCTTATGAAAATGAACTATTTCGTCGTCGGCACCAACGATATGAATGCTGCGCAAGGCTTCTATACCGCGCTGTTTTCATCCTTCGGGCTGCAAAGCATGTCACCCTCGGAACGTATGACCTATTGGGTTGGTGATGATTTTGCCTTTGCGGTTGCTAACCCGTTTGATGAAAACCCTGCCACCGTCGGAAATGGGATGATGGTCGGTTTTGCGGTTGGAGGAGCTGAAGATGTCACCAAAATCCACGCGCGTGCGTTGGAGCTTGGCGGCACCTGTGAGGGTAAACCGGGACAGCGTGGGCCGAAATTCTCGGCATATGTACGGGATCTGGATGGGAATAAGCTGTGCTTTTCTGACTGACGAAGCAAGGGGGTGGTAAAGCCCCCAAAGCGTTTCGGCAGACCTGTTCTAAACAAAAAACGGCCCCGCATCCTTGCGAGGCCGTTCCTGTTCTCAGACCTAAGGGCCCGTATACCTTACGCTTTCTCCAGCTCGAACGCGTCATGCAGTGCCTGTACGGCCAGCTCCATGTATTTGCGGTCGATCAGGACCGAGATCTTGATTTCCGAGGTGGTGATCACCTTGATGTTCACGCCCTCTTTGGACAACACGTCAAACATCTTGGCCGCGATCCCCGCTTGGCTACGCATGCCGATGCCGACGATCGACACTTTCGCCACATCCTGATCCGCCACCATGTCGTGGAAATTGATGTCGCCCGACGCCTTGGCGTCGGTCATGGCTTTTTCAGCGCGCGCCACCTGATCCACCGGGCACGAGAAGGTCATGTCCGTGCGACCCTCTTCCGAGATGTTTTGCACGATCATATCCACGTTCACGCCAGCGTCTGCCAGCGGGGTGAAGATTGCCGATGCGATGCCGGGGCGGTCTGCCACCGAAATCAGGGTCATTTTCGCTTCGTCGCGGCTGTATGCGACGCCAGAAACTACATTGCTTTCCACGATATCCTCCTCGTCGCAGACCAGCGTGCCTGCTTCCGGGTCATATTCTTCGAAACTGCTTAGAACCCGCAGTTTCACCTTATAGCGCATTGCCAGCTCGACCGAGCGGGTCTGCAGAACTTTGGCACCCAGCGATGCCAGCTCCAGCATTTCCTCGAATGCGATCTTGTCCAGCTTGCGCGCCTTGTCCGAGATGCGCGGGTCGGTCGTATAGACGCCGTCCACGTCGGTATAGATGTCGCATCGCTCGGCCCCGAAGGCGGCGGCAAATGCTACGGCCGTGGTGTCCGATCCACCCCGGCCCAGAGTTGTGATCCGGCCATCATCCGCGATGCCCTGAAAACCCGCTACAACGGCGACGCGCATCCCTTCGCCGAACTTGGCCATGATGTTGTCGGTCGGGATTTCTTCAATCCGCGCGGCCGAGTGCACGCCGGTGGTCTTTACCGGCACCTGCCAGCCCTGCCAGCTGCGTGCAGGGACTTCCATCTCTTGCAAGCGCAGCGACATCAGCCCTGCGGTCACCTGCTCGCCCGAGCTGACCACCGCGTCATATTCGCGTGCGTCATACAGATGCGAGGTTTCGTTCACCCAGCCCACCAGCTCGTTCGTCTTGCCCGACATGGCCGAGACGATGACGATCACGTCATAGCCATTGGCCACCTCACGCGCGACCCGCTTCGAGGCCCGGTGGATCCGATCCAGATTGGCGACCGATGTGCCGCCGAATTTCATCACCAGAATAGGCATGCTGCCCCATCCCTTCCTTTACGTCCGGCTTCTCTTACGCAGGAGGGGGCGAAAGGGCAAGGGTTGAAGGGATAAGCCTCGTGTAGTTGAAATTTCGTCGACTGGAAGGTGGCAGATTGAAAATAAATGAGTTAGCGTTCGGTCAATCAATTTACGGGCGAATCCAACTTCGCGGATTATGAGTATTTTCTATGGCTAAGTTCACTGCAAAAAAACCGATTAACATGAATGATTTTCAACTCTTTGAAGGAAACACTCTTCAAAGCACCAGTTCGAAAATCGTGACGAAGCAGGGTGGACAAAAACTCGTTTATACAGGCACTTTTTACTATGATTTACGGGGTGACGTCGATGGCTCCCTCAAGACCATGACACACAGCATAAAGGGAGATGTCCAGTACACCATCACTGACATCGATGCTGAGGTTGATCGCTTCTTTATTTATATAAAGGGGTTTGAGTTGGGGGTTGATGACCGCGCCTTGACGTATCTCTTTCGCAAAGCTGATGTCTTCAAGGGAAGCAGCGGCAATGATGTTCTAAAGTCCTTTGCGGGTTCCGATGTTGTGAACGCTGGATCGGGGAATGACCTTGCCAATAGTGGGGCTGGAAACGATACGCTACGAGGTGGAGTTGGGCGCGACACGTTACTTGGAAAATCCGGAAGCGACACCTTGGATGGCGGACTTGGTAGGGACGTGCTTGTTGGTGGAACGGATGCTGATGTTTTTGTATTCAACAACAAATCAGGAATAGACCGGATCAAAGATTTCAACGCCAAAAGCGACGCTGAAGACATCGACTTATCAAAGGTCACTGCCATCAAGAACTGGAAAGACCTGAAAAGCAACCACATGTCGAAGCAGGGCGGGGATGTTGTGATCGAGTACGGTAAAAACAAAATCATCATCGAGGACACGAAGATTAAGCATTTGGATGCCGACGACTTCCTGTTTTAGAAAACCGCCTGCCTTAAACCCTCAGTCCTTCTTCGCGTACTTAATAAACGGCGTCCGCGTTGCGACCTGATCGTAGAGCATCCGGCCTTTGTAATTGAACTCCTGCGTCAGCCAATAGGTGCCAGAACAGCCAGCGTCCTTGGCGATCTTGTGGACAGTTTCGATCAGCCGACGGCCCACGCCGCCGCCGCGTAGACTGGGATCAACATAGAGGTCCATCAGATAGCAAGTGTTCTCGACGCTCCACATGCTGCGGTGAAATAGGAAATGCGTTAGGCCAACCAGCACTCCGTCTTTCTCGGCCACCAAACCCTGAAACTCACCGGGGTCGCCCGATAGCATCCGCGCGAACGAGCTGTCATAGACTGCGTCGTCCAGTTTGGTCTCATAGAACTCCAGATAGGCCGTCCACAGCGCGCGCCACGCATGGTTGTCATCGGCAGTAACGGGGCGGATGGTGATTGTTTCGGGCATTATACGGTCCAGAGCTGGTAGAATTCCATCGCCAGCCTAACCGATTGCCATGTCGCACAAAACGCCCTAGTTCACCTTCTTCGTCGGCGTAAACGGAAGCGGCATCACGGGCACTCCGTCCTCGATCAGCTCTTTGGCGTCGTCAAGTTTTGTCTCGCCATAGATCGCGCGTTCTGGGGCTTCGCCCAGATGAATGGCACGGGCTTCTTTGGCAAAGTCTTCGCCCACATAGTCGCTTTCCGCCTCGACCTTGGCACGCAGTTTGGCGATTTCAGCGGCAATTTCTTCCTGCACTTCAGGCGAGGGCGCAACATGCGGCATTGGGGCCGATTGTGCGGGTACGGTTTCAGGCTGGGCTGGTTTTGCCGCTGCACTGCGCGCTGGGCGCACTTTTGGGGCCATCAGAGACTTTGTCACTTTGGTCGATCCGCAATCGGGGCAAGACACATGCCCGGCCGTCGTCAGCGCGTCAAACGCGTCGGCGTTCTGGAACCAGCTTTCAAAGCTGTGGTTCTGGTCGCATTTCAAAGCATAGCGGATCATGGGGCGCAGGCGTCCATCTGGTGTCGTGTCGAATATATATGAAACCCGACGGGGGCTTGTGCAAGACCCGGTCCACAGCTTCGCAGCTTTAGCGCAGCATCTTCGGATCGAAATCTTTGATGATTTGGCGCAGTTCCGGCTCGCCCACCATTTGCGCAGCCTTTTTGCGACCGACCCATTTGCGCCGGCGTTCGCGTTTTTCCGGATAGCTTTTCAGCTGCTTTTTAACCTTCAGCGGAAATACGGCCACGACGCAGGGTAGCTTTTCGCCAGCAAATCCCTTGTCATAGGCGTAGAACCCCAGCACTTGATGAAAGAGCTTCCCCTCGACGCCCGCCTCTTCATACGCTTCGGTTGCGGCAGCCCCAGCAGGTGTTTCGCCGTCCATCGGCCAGCCCTTGGGAATGATCCATCGCCCGGTCCCGCGTGAGGTGATCAGCAGGATCTCGACCTTGCCATCGTGAATACGGAAAGGCAGCGTGCCGAACTGCGTGCGCACAGATCGCTTGTCAGAAAGCGTTAGCCGGATCGGCTTTTGTTTGCCCTTCGCAATCGTCAACTTTTTACCGCCATTGCTACCCATAAGTCCGGCCATTCTATCCGGTTACTGTAAACTCTCTTTAAAGATAGTCCTTTTTGGGGCGAAAAAAAGGGAAATGCGGCAGATGTGGTGGTTCAAGGGTGGTTTTGCGCGAAATGTAGCCGCACCACAGTCACCCCAACGAACACCTTCTGTTGCACTGTGTAATCTTAGTCACCACTTGGAAGTAACACCCAGAAACGAGCTCGGTTACTCTATGCCTTTCATTCTGCTTCTCCTTCTTTCGATCTTAGGCTTCTTTGGCTATCGCTATTGGTCGCGACGCAATGCGCGCAGACGCTTGCTGTCACAGCCATTGTCGAAAGAAAAACGCCAGATTGTTGAGACGCAAGTCCCGCTTGTCGCGCGATTGCCAGAGCATTTGCGGCCAGCGTTCGAGGGCAAAATCAATCTGTTTTTGAATCAAGTGACCTTTCACGGCTGCGACGGGTTGGACGTTACCGACGATATGAAGATTTCGATCGCCGCGCAGGCTTGTTTGCTTATTGCTGGCAGCGATGCTTGGTATCGGCATCTGCGCACCATTTTGGTGTATCCGACAGCATTTCAATCAGTTAGGCGCGGGCAAGATGGGTATGTCGTGACTGAACAGCGCACCATTCGCAGCGGTGAAAGCTGGCAATATGGCCCCGTTATTCTGTCGTGGAAGGACAGCGAGCAGGGAGCATTGAACGACGTGGATGGCCATAACGTGGTCCTGCACGAATTCGCCCATCAGCTTGATGGTCTATCGGGCGACACAGATGGTGCGCCGTTGATGGCAAAGGGGCAAAGCTTCGACGCGTGGCGCCGGGTGATCAGTGCTGCCTACGAACACCATGTCGCGCAGGTCCAAGCTGGGCGCCCTACTGTAATCGATGCATATGGGGCCGAAGGCCCGGAAGAGTTCTTCGCCGTTGTGATCGAGTTGTTTTTTGAGCAACCTGACACGCTGAAGACAGATGAGCCCGAGGTTTATCAGCAACTGTCCAAGCTATTGCAGTTGGACCCGTCAAGCTGGGGGTGACAGGTCCAACTATATTGATCAATCGCGTGTGCCTGCGAACTTTTCCTGCCATTCTTCACGCTGTTCGTCTGCGATCTTGGCAAACAGATTTTCCGGTACGGTGAACGCGTGGCCCGGTTTCAGCGTGTCCAAGGCCTCGGCCACGTCGCTTGGCCATTCCATATCTGTGTCCATTGCCACGCGCAGGGTTTGCGACGCATCGGGGATGAACGGGGCAGACAAAACTGCATAGAGGCGGATCAGATTCAGGGCCAGACGAATTTGCGCGGCGGCCTGTTCGGGATCTTCCTTGAACGTCGCCCATGGTGCGGTGGTTTGCAGATACTCGTTGCCAGCGACCCAGATGCCACGCAGTTCTTGCGCGGCTTTGCGCACGTCCATGGCTTCCATGTGGCCTTCATAGGCGCGAACCTTGGTTGTTAGGTCGGCGATCAGCGCGGCCTCAACTTCCCCGTATTCGCCACCTTCCGGCACTGATTCCGAGAATTTCGAACGGCAGAATTTGGTGACGCGGCTGACGAAGTTACCCAGCACATCTGCAAGGTCTTTGTTCACGCTGGCTTGGAAGTTTTCCCACGTGAACTCAGCGTCCGAATTCTCGGGCGCGTGGCTCAGCAGCCACCAGCGCCAGTAATCCGCAGGCAGGATCGACAGGGCCTGATCCATGAACACGCCACGCCCTTTTGATGTCGAGAACTGCCCGCCATCATAGTTCAGATAGTTGAACGATTTGATGTAATCGACCAGCTTCCACGGCTCTTGCGACCCCATGATCGTCGCCGGGAAGGACAGGGTGTGGAAAGGCACGTTGTCCTTGCCCATGAATTGCACGTAACGCACGTCGTCCGCACCCTTGTCGGTGCGCCACCAGCGTTCCCAAAACTCGGGGCCTTCGCCTTTCTCGTCCGCCAGCTCGGCGGTGGCTGCGATGTATTCGATGGGCGCGTCGAACCAGACGTAAAAGACCTTGCCTTCCATTCCGGGCCAGTCTTCGTCGCCCTTCTTAACGGGCACACCCCAGTCCAGATCGCGCGTGATGCCGCGGTCTTGCAACCCGTCACCATCATGCAGCCATTTCTTCGCGATCGAGGTCGTCAGGACGGGCCAATCTGTCTTCTGGTCGATCCATGCGTCCAGCTTGTCCTTCAGCTTAGACTGACGCAGATACAGGTGCTTGGTCTCGCGAACCTCCAGATCGGTCGAGCCCGAAATCGCCGAACGCGGGTTGATCAGGTCGGTTGGGTCCAGCTGCTTGGTGCAGTTTTCACACTGGTCGCCGCGCGCGCCGTCATAGCCGCAGTTGGGGCATTCGCCCTCGATATAGCGGTCGGGCAGAAACCGGCCATCCGCATTCGAGTAGACCTGCTTTTCCGACACTTCCTCAATGAACCCGTTCTCGGCCAACTTGCCCGCGAAATGCTGGGTCAGCTTGTGGTTCTGCGGGCTGGATGAACGACCGAAACTATCAAACGACAGGCGGAAGCCCTTCGCGATTTCGGCCTGAACCTCGTGCATTTCGGCGCAGAACTCGGCCACTGGCTTGCCGGCTTTGGCGGCGGCCAGCTCGGCGGGCGTTCCGTGTTCGTCGGTCGCACAGATGAACATGACCTCGCGGCCCCGGCAGCGGTTATAGCGGGCGTAAAGGTCCGCTGGCAGCTGCGAGCCAACCAGGTTTCCAAGGTGCTTGATCCCGTTGATATAAGGGATCGCCGAAGTGATAAGGACGCGGTTCATGTGAGCTCCGAATACGTGTTTGTGGCCGTATACGACATGGCCCGTCCCATGACCAGAGGGTCAGGCGCCTCAGCCCCGATCCCGCATCTTGCCAAGCAGACGACCCATCGAAAAAGTGGTGCGCGGGGTATAGGTATAGGGCGTACGCTCTTCGCTGGTCGGACGGCGGCGCATCCGGGCCACGCTGAAGACGACAAGCACCAGATGGCCAAAGGCGATCATGACGAACAGGGCAGGGGGGCCAAAGCTTTCGATCAAGTTTGACGCCAGCAGTGGCGAGGCGATCGCACCCACCGCGTAATAGAACATCAGCGCGGCCGACAGCTCGATCCGTTCGTCGCTGTTGGCAAAGTCATTCGCGTGTGCAGCGGCGACCGAGAAAATCGGGAAGGTTGTCAGGCCAAACAACCCGGCCGCCAGAAAGACGCCCGCAACCCCGGACCCGGCGGCCAGCATCGTGATCCCACAACTGACGATGGCCGCAACAGACAGCCAGATCAGCACCCACCGGCGGTCATATCTGTCCGCAAGCCATCCGGCAGGGAATTGCGCAAAGGCACCGCCCAACACGAAGGCGGCCAAAAACCACGCCAGTTGGTGGGTCTCAAGCCCTACTTCGTTGCCATAGATCGGGCCCACCATCCGGAACGCGGCTGTCGTGATCCCTGACGTCACCACCGCTGCCACTGCCAGCGGAGACCGCCCCCATGCAAGCGCTGGGCGCAGCCTTGGTGCGGTTGGGGTGCGCGGCTCTTGCGTGCGGGTCAGGACCAAAGGCAGAATGGCCGCGCAGCAGGCAATCGCAAGGATGTTGTAGCTGATGTAATGGGCGGGCTCTAATACCGCGATCAAAAGCTGTGCCCCCAGTGACCCGCCCAGATCCACGAACCGATAGCCTCCGGTCAGACGCCCGCGCGTCTCGTTGGTGACCCGCGCGTTGATCCAACTTTCAATGACCGTATAGCTGCCCGCGATACACAATCCCGTTGCCATCCGCATCACCGCCCAGGCGTATGGATCGATCCAGATCATATGTGCCAGAAGCCCAATGGCCCCGAGGGCGGCAAACCCAGCAAAAGTGCGCGCGTGCCCTACCGCCCCCATCAGGCGCGGCGCCCACCAGCAGCCCACGAAAAAGCCGATGAAATGCGCCGATCCCAACAGCCCGACCTGGGATTTCGTGAAGCCCAGCGTCAGCCCCGACACCGCATCCAAAGGTGCCGCGCCGCCCGAGCTGAGTTGGAGCAGCACGACGGACAGCAAAAGAGGGGTGAAACTTAGAAACAAACGCATTGGGCACCTCGGCTCCCTTAAGATTGGCAGTTTTGCCTTGCGACGTCATCCCGTCTGCGACCTTTGGGTCCGGTGCTTGTCGTTTTTCGTGCTTTCACTTGCGAGGCGTCAGGGGGGCTGGTAAGCGGGGGAAACCTGATGGAAACAATAGGATTTTCGTCAGAGGGCGAGAAGGCACGGCGGATGGACATGACACCCCAAAGCACGGCGCGACTGGAAGTGCGCGGATTGACGCGCAATTTTGGCGGGCTGGATGTGGTGCGCGATGTGTCCCTGTCGTTGCAGGCAGGCCAAGTGACTGGGCTTTTGGGTCCATCCGGCTGCGGCAAGTCCACCACGCTGCGCATCATTGCAGGCGTCGATCGCCAGACAGAAGGCGAGGTCTGGATTGATGGCAAGATGGTCGCGGGTCCGGGTGTGTTTGTCCCACCCGAAAAGCGCCATATCGGCTTGATGTTTCAGGATTTCGCCCTGTTTCCGCATCTTTCGGTGGGCGATAACGTCGCCTTCGGCCTGACGGGCACACGGACCGAGAAACGCCAACGCGTGCACACGCTTCTGGATAAGGTCGGGTTGGGCACGTTCGTCGACAAGTTTCCGCACGAGCTGTCGGGCGGCGAACAACAGCGCGTGGCGCTTGCCCGCGCGCTTGCGCCAAAACCCTCGATCATGTTGATGGACGAGCCGTTCTCGGGCCTTGATAACCGTCTGCGTGACGGCATCCGCGATGAAGCGCTAAGCATCCTGAAAGAGGAAGGCGCCGCCGTCCTACTGGTCACCCATGAACCGGAAGAGGCGATGCGCATGGCCGACGAGATCGCCCTGATGCGCGCGGGCCAGATCGTGCAGCGCGGCGCACCCTATAACGTCTATAACGCGCCTGTGGACTTGCAGGCCGCCGCTTTCTTTTCCGACGTGAACGTGATCTCCGGCACGGTGGATGGCGCGTTGACCCAAACTGCATTTGGCCAGTTTCTGGCCCCCGGCGTTCCGGATGGTTCAACCGTGGACATCGTGATCCGCCCTCAGCATTTGAAGATCGACTTTGACCGCGGCGGCGTCGGCCCTGGCCCTACGCCCGATCACGGCGTCTGGGCGCGCGGACTGGTGAAACGCGCGCGCTTTATTGGCAAGGAAAGCCTTGTGGAATTCCAGATGGAGCGAGACGGAAGTACCCTGACCGCTTCGGTCCCGTCCGTGTTCTTGCCCAAACCAGACACGCCTCTTTGGATCGCCATTCGCCGCGACCGCTGCTTCGTGTTCCCGCGTTGTTGACCCTGAAGCTGTCCGAGAATCGGTGCAGATCAACGACTGAGTTCCCTGCTTAGGTGCCGTTCCGTAATCCCTGAGCCTACAACAACCCGCCCTGACACACGGAAATCCCCGCTGTTTTGCCAGTTTTTTCCCTTTGGGGCTTTGAACTTCCCGCGTGACACAATAAATGTTCAGGGCGATATATCTGCGAAAGCTGCCAATAGCTTTCGGACTAGGGAGAAAAACATGCTCAACAACATCGGCCTTCCGGGCCTTCTGCTGATTGCCGTCGTGGTGCTGGTTCTGTTCGGCCGCGGCAAAATCTCGTCTCTGATGGGCGAGGTCGGCAAAGGCATCACTGCGTTCAAACGTGGCGTGGATGATGGCAAGAAGGAAATCGAAGACGAGGCCGCCGAGGTGGCCAAGGACGTGACCCCCGAAACCGAAAAAGACAAGGCGTAAGCCGCCTAAGGAAAGGCGCAGCCTATGTTCGATATCGGGTTTACCGAGCTTCTGGTCATCGGCGTCGTAGCCCTGATCGTGGTGGGTCCCAAGGATCTGCCCGGCATGTTCCGCACGCTTGGCCGCTTTACCGCTCGCGCGCGTCAAATGGGGCGCGAGTTTACGCAAGCCATGAACGATGCGGCAGATGAAAGCGGGATCAAGGACGTGTCCTCGACGCTGAAATCCGCCACTTCACCCAAGTCGATGGGGTTGGATGCGCTGAACAAAGCGGCTGATGGGTTCGAGAAATGGGATCCCAGCAAAGCGCGGCGTGACCAAAAGGAAACGGACGCTGCCCTCAAGGCAAAAGAGGCTGAAGAACGCGCCAAACTGGCGGAAGATACGGCCAAAGCTGCCGAGAAGATCGGCGCAGCCAGCGCCAAGCCTGCGGCCAAAGCTGCAGAGGATACCGCCGTAAAGTCTAAGGCAAAGCCCAAAGCGGCCAAGAAGCCAGCTGCAAAGAAACCGGCCGCCAAGAAACCTGCGGCCAAACCCAAATCCACGGACACATCTGACGCATGAGCGACACTGACGAGATCGAAGACAGCTCGGCCCCGCTGATCGAGCATCTGGCCGAGCTGCGCACGCGGCTGATCCATTCCGCCATTGCCTTCATCATCGGCATGGTGATCTGCTTTACGGTCTGGAACCCGATTTTCAACTTCCTGACCGAGCCGCTCTGCTCGACCATGGCCGAGCGTGGGCAGGCTGATTGCGGGCTTATCCTGATCAAGCTGCAGGAAGGTTTCTTCGTCGCGGTGTCGATCTCGCTTTTTGGGGGGCTGGTCCTGTCCTTCCCCTATATCAGCTATCAGCTGTGGCGCTTCGTAGCGCCGGGCCTTTACAAGAACGAAAAAAATGCGTTTCTGCCGTTCATGCTCGCCTCGCCGATCATGTTCCTTCTGGGGGCCAGCTTCGCCTTCTATGTCGTCATGCCGCTGGCCTTCGACTTTTTCCTTGGCTTCCAGCAGTCCGGCAATGTCGGCGAAACCGGGGTCGAGGCGTCTATCGATTTCCAAGGCTCGGTGCAGGAATACCTGCGTCTGTCGATCAAGTTCATCGTGGCCTTTGGCCTGTGTTTCCAGCTTCCTGTGCTTTTGACCCTGATGGGTAAGGCGGGTCTGGTGTCCTCGCAAGGTTTGGCAGATGTGCGCAAATACGCCGTGGTTGGCATTCTTGTTCTGGCCGCCTTGGTCACGCCGCCGGATGTTATCACGCAGGTCATCCTGTTCGTCGTGGTCTATGGCTTGTACGAGATTTCAATCCAGCTTGTGAAGCGGGTTGAAACCAAACGCGAAGCCGATCTGCGTGCTCAGGGGCTGTGGTTCGACGAAGACGACGAGGAAGCCGAGGACGAGCTGATGGCCGAGTTCGACGACGAGGATGATGACGACGACCCCGATGGCGGGCCGGATGACGATCCCGAGGATGATCCGGGCATGGTTGAAACCGGGCGTTGATCTGCCAAAACTCGCGAAATGCAAAAGTGCGCCCAGTCGGGCGCGCTTTTTTTTGGGGGGCTACTTTTCCCAGATTGAAAATCGTCCCCTTAACTTCGTTAAGCTCTTTAAAAACCGCCCCATCCGCGCTTTAAAAGGTTTGAAATTCTACACCCGGCGCAAAGGACCATCAAAATGGCGGATCAGGACATGATGAAACACATCGCCGAGGCTTTGGAACGCATGTCACCTGCGCCCTTCGAAGCGCCCGATTTTGATAGCGCCGACGCCTTCGTCTGGCATGTCGCGCCGGATCGGCTTGAGCCTGTCCAGAAGGTCTCGCGCGTGGCATTGGACCTGCTGGTCGGCGTGGACCGTTCGCGCGATACGCTTTTGGAAAACACCTTGCAGTTCTCCGACGGGCTGCCCGCCAACAACGCCCTTCTGTGGGGCGCGCGGGGCATGGGGAAGTCTTCGCTGGTTAAGGCTGTCCATGCCGAGGTTCTGAACCGTGGAAAACCCCTGAAGATCGTTGAGCTACAACGTGAAGATCTGCCCTCAGTCTCGCGTCTGCTGAATCTTCTGCGCGGGTCGCAACATCGGTTCTTGCTGTTCTGTGATGACCTGTCATTCAGCCATGACGACCAGCACTATAAGTCACTGAAAGCCGTGCTGGATGGCGGGATCGAAGGGCGTCCGGACAACGTGGTTTTCTATGCCACTTCGAACCGCCGCCACCTTATGCCACGCGACATGATCGAGAACGAACGAAGCTCGGCTATCAACCCATCTGAAGCGGTCGAGGAAAAGGTCTCGCTGTCGGACCGTTTCGGATTGTGGTTGGGATTCCACCCTTGCGATCAAGATGAATATCTGTCGATGATCCGCGGCTACTGCAAGGTCTATGGCGTCGAGATCAATGAAGAAACCCTTTGGGCTGAAGCGATTGAATGGCAAGCCACACGCGGCGCGCGATCGGGCCGTGTGGCGTGGCAATACTTTACCGATCTGGCCGGGCGAAAGGGTGTGACGCTCGACTAAGCCCGTCCGGTTAAAGGACTTCTCAACCCTTCGTGGCATGTTAGACTTCAGTAATCAAAGCTGAGGCCAACATGAAACGCATCGCCATCTTCTGTGACGGAACCTGGAACCGATCCGACGCTCAGATCCCGACTCATGTGTTGCGGCTTGCGCAAGCGGT
This sequence comes from Aliiroseovarius sp. ABM4_368, assembly GCF_056161205.1. Lineage (NCBI taxonomy): Bacteria > Pseudomonadati > Pseudomonadota > Alphaproteobacteria > Rhodobacterales > Paracoccaceae > Aliiroseovarius > Aliiroseovarius sp. ABM4_368. The sequence goes on from NZ_JBSWYR010000001.1 coordinate 148,157, forward strand.
GCGTCCCACGGCGCGGGACGAGGTGACGCAAGTTGTCCACTATTTACAAGGGGTTGGAAGTGGCCAAGGGGTCACTAAACTGTCACGGTTTCTGGATCGGTTTTTGGGCGGCGCGTTGGGTTGGGGCCTGGACGAACGCATTCTGGACGCCTATCGCGCGCTGTTGTTCACCTATGAACCCGGCGATCAAATCTACATTTTTGGTTTTTCGCGAGGGGCTTACACTGCGCGGTCCCTTGCAGGCATGATCCGCACAGCGGGTATTTTACCGTCGAGCCGAACCGATCTGATCCCCGAGGCAATGCGCCGATATCGCGCGCGTGACGGCTATAGCTCGCACCCTGACAGTGAAAGCTCTATGGCGGCACGTTTGGCCATGTCACCCGAGGTTGCGACCAGTCCCAAGGACGAGGAATGGCGTAAGGCACAAGGGATCGACTGCCATCTTCTGGACATCACCTATGTCGGCGTGTGGGACACCGTGGGCGCGTTGGGGGTTCCTGCATTCCTTGGTCCGCTCGCCCGGTTTTCGAAGAAACGCTATGCGTTTCACGATGCGGATCTATCACGGTCTGTCGGCGCGGCGCGTCATGCGGTGGCGATCGACGAGCGTCGCAGGCATTTTCCGCCTGCGCTTTGGACCAATCTGGACACGCTGAACGGAGAGGTCACGGGCACCACGTCACGCTATCAACAGCTTTGGTTTGCGGGCAATCACGGAATTGTTGGCGGATCCGGTGCTGCGCCGGAGTTGTCCGCCTTTCCAACCGCTTGGATTGTCGCGGGTGCTCAGGAACGGGCGTTGGATTTCAACCCGGCGCGCCTTCAAAAGCTTTTGACCGTCGCGGATTTGAAGGCGGATGATCGCGGGGCAGCATTGCAACCAGCATGGCGCAATCTTTGGGGCTTCTTACTGCGTGACCGTGAACTGTTGCGCGATCCAGAAAGCCAGGAAATCCCAGCGGGCCAGATCTCGGGCGCTGCAAAAGAAAGGGTGCGCCAGACGTCTTATCGCCCGCGCACCCTTGATCCCGTCATCGAGGATCTTTTGAAATAAATCAGTGGTTTAATCCAGCTGACCTTCCGCCGTGATCCGGGTTTTTCCACCCAGATAAGGGTGCAAGACCTCGGGCAGTGTAACCGATCCGTCCTCTTCCTGACCGTTCTCCAGGACCGCGATCAGCGCGCGACCCACGGCAAGACCCGAGCCATTCAGCGTATGCAGGAACACTGGCTTACCACCTTCCGCAGGCTTCATCCGTGCATTCATACGGCGCGCTTGGAAATCCCCACAGGTCGAGACCGAGCTGATCTCGCGATAGGTGTTCTGTCCGGGCAACCAGACCTCGATGTCATGTGTACGGATCGCGCCGAATCCGATGTCGCCGGTGCACAGAACCACAGTGCGATAGGGCAGGCCAAGGCGTTCCAGAATGTCCTCGGCGCAACGGGTCATGCGCTTGTGTTCGGCCTCGCTTTCGTCCGGTTTGGTGATCGATACCATCTCGACCTTTTCGAACTGGTGCTGGCGCAGCATCCCTGCGGTGTCGCGCCCAGCCGACCCGGCTTCCGAGCGGAAACACTGGGTGTGCGCCACGTAACGGCGGGGCAGATAGCCTTCTTCGACCGTTGCGCCGTTCACGATATTGGTCAGCGGCACCTCGGCGGTCGGAACCAACCACCAACCATTGGTGGTCTGATAGCTGTCCTCGCCAAACTTGGGCAGCTGGCCCGTCCCACGCATCATGTCTTCCTTAACCAGAACCGGGGTCCAGGTCTCGGTCAGGTCGTTTTCATTGACGTGCACGTCCAACATAAACTGGGCCAGTGCGCGGTGCAGACGGGCAACTGCGCCCGACAGGACCATGAAGCGCGAACCAGACAGCTTCGCGGCGGTTTCGAAATCCAGACCATCCTGAACGGCGGGCAACTCGTAATGCTCGATCGGCTTGAACGAGAACTCGCGCGGGGTGCCCCAACGGTTGATTTCGACATTGTCGTCTTCGTCGTCCCCATCCGGCACGTCATCGGCCACGATGTTGGGCAGACCCATCAGCAGGTCAGTCAGCTTTCCGTCCAGCTCTTTCGCTTGGTCGTTCAGGCTGGCAATCTCGGCCTTCTTTTCACCGACCAACGCACGCAGGCGTTCAAACTCGGCTTCGTCGCCCTGAGCTTTCGCAGCCCCAACAGACTTTGCTGCCTTGTTGGCCTCGGCCTGCGCAGTTTCGGCTGCCAGAATCGCGGCGCGGCGGCTTTCATCCAGCGACAACACCTCGCCTGACAGCGCCGAGAGGCCCCGACGGGCCATCGCCTTGTCGAATGCTTCGGGATTGTCACGGATCAAGCGAATATCATGCATGGATCTGTCCTTTGATTTAACCTGACGCGCATATGCCAGATGGGCGCGCCGGGGGGAAGAGAAAACCATCCCCCTGCTTGCTGGACAACCCACAGACCCCCATATAGGGTGCGCCGGACAATTGGGCGGGGCGCATGTGCCAGCCCGTGAAAAAGGGATAAAACGATGTTTGCAACTCCTGCATTTGCACAAGCCGCGGGCGCCCCGGCTGGCGGAATTCTGAATGGGATGCTGGTTCCCATGGTGCTGGTTTTCGCCATTATGTATTTCTTCATGATCCGCCCCCAACAGAAGAAAATGAAAGAGCATCAGGCAATGCTTGGCGCGCTGCGCAAGGGCGATCAGATCGTCACGCAGGGCGGTGTGATCGGCAAGATCACCAAAGTAAAAGAAGACAACGAGGTCGAGGTTGAAATCGCGTCGGGCGTGAAGGTCCGCGTTGTACGCTCGACCATCACGGCCGTCATGGGTAAGACCGAGCCGGTCGAAGGATAACCCGAGCGGGTTTCGATCTAATCAACTGAATATCAAGACTTTATAGGGCAGGGGCACATGCTTCAAATCGCAACTTGGAAACGTATTGTGATCTGGGGGCTGGTGCTCCTTGGCCTGTATTTCGCGTCCCCGAACGGGTTCTATGACCGGGTCGAGACGCATAATGACGCGGTCGCCACGATTGAAACCACGGGCACCACCCCCGAGCTTGAGGCAGACCGCTCGGCCTGGCCCGATTGGGCGCCGAATGCGCTGGTCAATTTGGGTCTCGATCTGCGTGGCGGTGCGCATCTGTTGGCCGAAGTTCAGGTCGAGGATGTCTATGAGGCGCGGATGGATGGTTATTGGCCAGAGATCCGCAACGCACTGCGCGACGAACGTGCCACTATCGGCACCATCCGCCGTCAAGACAGCGACCCTGCTGAGCTTCGCGTGCAAATCTCGAAGCCCGAGGCCTTGCCACAAGCGATTGAAATCGTTCGGGGGCTGGCGCAACCGGTGGTCAGCCTATCCGGTGTCGGGTCCACCGATATCGAGGTGAATACCGGCCGCGAGGGCGAATTCGTCGTAACCCTGTCCGAGGCAGAACGCGTCGCCACGGATGATCGCACCATCCAGCAATCGCTCGAGATCATCCGCCGCCGCGTGGACGAGGTCGGCACCCGCGAACCCACCATTCAGCGTCAGGGCACGAACCGCATTCTAATCCAAGTGCCGGGGATCGGCTCGGCATCCGAGTTGAAAGAGATCATCGGCAAAACCGCGAAACTGACCTTCCACCCGGTTGTCAGCCGTACCACCGATGGCGCGACCACGCCCGGTCCGCGTAACGTTTTGTATCCGTCGATTGACGAAGAAGGCATCTTCTATGTGCTGGAACAAACGCCCGTTGTGACCGGCGAGCAGCTGAACGACGCTCAGCCTGCCTTCGACCAGAACGGCCAGCCTGCGGTGAACTTCCGTTTCAACGTGACGGGCGCACGCCTGTTCTGCGACTACACCGGCGCCAATGTCGGCGCGCCATTCGCGATCGTGCTGGACAGCGAAGTCATCTCGGCCCCGCGGATCAACGAACAAATCTGTGGTGGATCTGGCATCATCACCGGCAACTTCTCGATCGAAGAATCTACCAATCTGGCTGTGCTTCTGCGTGCAGGTGCCTTGCCTGCCGAACTGACTTACGTCGAAGAACGCACCATCGGGCCAGAGCTTGGTCAGGACAGCATTGATGCGGGTAAGATTGCGTCAATGGTGGCATTTGCCGCAGTACTGATCTTTATGGTGGCTTCTTACGGCTGGTTCGGGGTGATCGCCAATGTCGCATTGATCCTTAACGTCGGCTTGATCTTCGGCCTTCTGTCGATGATCGGGGCCACGCTGACCTTGCCCGGTATCGCGGGCATCGTGTTGACCATTGGTATGGCCGTGGACGCCAACGTGCTTGTCTTTGAACGCATCCGGGAAGAGCTGAAAGCTGGTCGCGGCCCGGCCCGCGCCATCGAGCTGGGCTATGAGAAGGCATTGTCGGCCATTCTGGACGCCAACATCACCACCTTCATCACCGCCGTGATCCTGTTCATCATGGGCTCTGGCCCAGTGCGCGGTTTCTCGGTCACGCTGGGTCTGGGGATTTTGACCTCGGTCTTCACGGCGATCTTCCTGACCCGCCTGATGGTGGTCATGTGGTTCGAGCGCAAACGACCACGCACATTTGAAATCAAGGGCATTCGCCTTACCCCAACGGGCCGCGTGTTTGACTTCTTCAAACTTTCGATCGCTTCGCTAGGCGCATCCGGCTTGGCCATGGTTGCGTCCGTCGTGCTGTTCTTTGTGATTGGGTTAAACTTCGGCATCGACTTCCGAGGCGGCACCACGATCCGAACCGAAAGCACGCAAGCTGTAGATGTGGGCGTCTATCGTGACGCACTGACGCCGTTGGCGCTTGGTGACATCTCGATTGTTCAGGTGAATGATGTGAACTTCAGCGCGGATCAGCATGTCAGCCAGATCCGGATCGAGGCCCAAGAAGGGCAAGAATCGATCACGCCTGAAACCATTCAGTTGATCGAAGAGGCGCTGGCCAGCGTTGATCCGGCAATCACTTTCCCCAGTGTTGAAAGCGTTGGGCCAAAGGTCTCGGGCGAACTTGTAACCACCGCGGTCTTGGCTGTTGTTGCCGCAATCGCAGCGGTTCTTGTCTATATCTGGCTGCGATTCGAATGGCAGTTCTCGCTTGGGGCAGTGGCCGCGCTTGTGCATGACGTCGTTCTGACCATTGGGATATTCAGCCTGCTGGGCATCAAGTTTGACCTTGCCATCATCGCAGCGCTTCTGACCATCGTGGGCTATTCTCTGAACGACACCGTGGTCGTCTTTGACCGCGTGCGTGAAAATCTGCGCCGTTACAAAAAGATGAACCTGAAAGAGGTTCTGAATCTGTCGATCAACGAAACGCTGTCACGTACCATGATGACCTCGATCACCACGCTGTTGGCGTTGATTGCGCTTTATGTGCTGGGCGGTGATGTGATCCGGGGCTTTGTTTTCGCGATGATTTGGGGCGTAGTCGTCGGGACGTATTCGTCGATCTTCGTTGCCTCGACCATCCTGCTGCGCCTTGGCGTGAAGCGTGACTGGTCCAAACCTGATGCCAACGAGGGCAATCAGTTTGCCAACGTGGATGCTTGATCTACTAGCCCAAGCCTTGGGACTTCCGGGGCTTGGGTGGCTGCTGGCAAGCTCGTTTGCTGCCGGGCTGGTGCGTGGTTTTGCTGGCTTTGGCACTGCACTGGTATTTTTACCAGTGGCCGCGCAGGTGGTCTCTCCGGTTTGGGCCGTGATCACAATGCTTGTCATGGATATGATCGGCCCGGCCCCCGCCATCCCGCGTGCCTTGCGAGAAGGCCATCGCAAAGACCTGCTACGCCTGTTAGGCGGCACGGCGTTGGCGCTACCTTTGGGTATTCTGATGCTTGTTTGGCTGGACCCCAATGTATTCAAGCTTCTAGTTGGCTGCGTCAGCCTTGCTATGACTGGGCTTCTGATTTCGGGATACCGGTTGAAGAATGAGGTTTCGCCGCGCGGGGTTTGGGGTATCGGGGGCGCCGCTGGCATTTTGGGCGGATCTGCGGGTATTCCCGGACCACCCGTGATCCTGTTCAATATGGCCTCGTCGCGCCCTGCGCGGGTCATCCGCGCGAACACCACATCGTATCTTTATTTCTATGACGCGATGATGCTGCTGGGGCTTTTGATCGCTGGACGCCTGGCAGGCTTGCCTATCATGATCGGCTTGGTGATAACGTTGCCTGCACTTGCAGGAAATGCGTTGGGTGGCTGGTTATTTGACCCGAAACATGAACGGCTTTATCGCTATGTCGCCTATACGATCATTGCCGCATCGGCCCTATCGGCGTTGATTTCGGCGGCCACAAGCATGTAAGGTGGGGACGCGACTATGCAGTTTCACGAAGTCCGATATGACAGTGCACAGCCGGTCGACAGCTATGGTCCGGGTTTTTTCCGCGTCGCGGGCAAGGTGATCGAAGGTCCGGTTCTGGTGACTGCGGAAACGGCCGCTAGCTGGGAAGGGTTAGATGACATCGCCTCTTTGACCGCGCTGAAAGGTCAGATTGACGTGTTGTTTCTGGGCATGGGGGCCGAAATCGCCTATCCGCCCGTCCCCCTGCGCGAGGCGCTGGAAGAGGTCGGGATCGGGATCGAGCTGATGGGATCCGCGCAGGCCTGCCGCACCTATAACGTCCTGATCGCCGAGGGTCGCCGCATTGCGCTGGCCGCCCTTCCGGTCTAAGGCTTTCTACATGGAGCTTCAGGTCGAAAATCTGACCGTGGCGCGCGGGGGCGTGCCGGTGCTGGAAGGATTGGAGTTCACTCTGTCCGCCGGTCAGGTTTTGATCCTGCGCGGCCCGAACGGATCGGGAAAAACCACGCTTTTGCGGACCCTTGCAGGGTTGCAGCCCCCCTTGGCCGGCAGCGTGTCGGCGGACCCCGAACAGATCACCTATGGCGCCCATGCGGATGGTTTGAAAGCCACGCTAAGCGTCGAAGAGAACCTGCGCTTCTGGGCGTCGGTGCATGGAATCGTAGACATCGCGCCTGCGGTGGATGGGTTCAATTTGCGCGGGCTGCTGGATCGCCCCTCGGCCAACCTGTCGGCAGGGCAGAAGCGGCGGTTGGGGCTGGCGCGGTTGCTGGTCACTGGGAGGCCCATATGGCTGTTGGACGAACCAACAGTGTCGCTGGACGCAGCATCTGTCGCTCTGTTCGCTGACGCCGTGCGGGCACATGTGGCGGGCGGAGGCTCGGCTCTGATTGCCACGCATATTGACCTTGGTTTGCAAGCGGAAACGCTGGATGTTGGCCCGTTTAAAGCAGATGTAAACCGCCCGCGCACCGGCGGTCCCCGCGACGCGTATGCCGATTTCGACGAGGCGTTTTCATGATCGCTTTGCTGGTTCGGGATATGCGGCTGGCCATGCGGGCAGGGGGCGGCTTTGGTCTGGGGCTGGCGTTCTTTCTGATCGTATCGACCCTTGTGCCCTTCGGCGTCGGCCCTGAGGCCGCGATCCTGTCGCGCATCGCGCCGGGCATTTTGTGGGTGGGTGCATTACTGGCTTGCCTACTGTCACTCGACCGCATTTTTCAGCTGGATTTCGAGGACGGATCGCTGGACCTTCTGGCCACCGCTCCCATCCCAATGGAGGGGATCGTCGCTGTCAAAGCGCTTGCACACTGGTTGGTTACTGGCCTGCCGCTGACACTCGCCGCGCCCGTGCTGGGGACGCTGATGAACTTGGAAAGCCCGGGCCATTATTGGATCTTCATCACACTTTTGATCGGCACTCCGGCTCTGTCGATGATCGGCGCATTTGGGGCGGCTCTGACCGTGGGACTGAAACGAGGCGGGTTGCTTTTGTCGCTGCTGGTCCTGCCATTATACATCCCTACGCTGATCTTCGGGGCAGAGGCCGCGACGCGGGGGACTGCGGGCCTGTCCGCGTCAACTCCGCTTCTTATGATGGCCGGGATCACCGCCGGATCCATCGCCCTGCTACCATTTGCCGCCGCCGCCGCCTTGCGTGTGAACCTGAGATAGGTCAAACCATTCCGAGGCATTTACACTATGCTGCCTGCGCCACCGTCTGAAGGAAGCCACAGAGGAAACACATGTCACTTTGGGAATTCGCAAACCCGGTCAAGTTCATGGCCCTCAGCGGCAAGGTTTTGCCCTGGGTGATCGGCCTGTGCGCCGTGACTTTGGTGCCGGGACTGATCTGGGGCTTTTTCTTCACCCCCGAGGCCGCCAAGTTCGGCAATTCAGTCAAGATCATCTATGTCCACGTCCCAAGCGCCATGATGGCGATCAATATCTGGGTGATGATGTTGGTGACGTCTCTGATTTGGATCGTGCGCCGCCACCATGTTTCGGTCCGCGCGTCCAAAGCTGCAGCACTGATTGGGGTGACGATGACGGTGATTGCGCTGATTACTGGTGCGATTTGGGGGCAGCCTATGTGGGGCACCTATTGGGCGTGGGATCCGCGCCTTACCAGCTTTCTGATCCTGTTTCTGTTCTATCTGGGTTACATGGCGCTTTGGGCGGCCATTGATAATCCGGACACAGCTGCCGATCTGACATCGGTTCTGTGTATCGTTGGATCCGTCTTTGCGGTGCTCAGCCGATATGCGGTGAACTTCTGGAACCAAGGCCTGCATCAGGGTGCGACCTTGTCGTTAGACAAGGAAGAAAACATCGCAGACGTCTATTTTGCTCCGATGCTGCTGTGCCTAGCTGGATTCGTCTTGCTGTTCGTGGCGCTGGTGTTGATCCGTACCCGAACCGAGCTGCGCTTGGTGCGCCTGCACCGTTTGGACGTCCGTGAAAGGATGAAAGATGCTTGAGCTGGGAAAATACACCGACGCCATCTTGTCGTCTTGGGCGATCACTCTCGTACTTTTGATCGCTTTGATCCTTGTGACTTGGCGCCGTTCGGTCCAAGTGAAAAACGAACTGGATGCGGCCGAAGAAAGGGCGAAGCGGAATGACTGAGAAGAAACAGAGTTTCCCAATCTACTATTACATTCCCTTGGTAGTAATATTGTGTGTCGCAGTACTATCGGGCTGGAAGATGTTAGTTGATGAAGATGGTGACGCGCTGCCTTCGACCCGCGAAGGTGGAATCGTGCCCGAGTTGGTGAATGCAACCGCATTCGACGGCGAACCCGGCTTTACGCAGGACGATCTGAAATCCGGTGGTGTGAAGCTTGTGAACTTCTGGGCCAGCTGGTGCGCCCCTTGTCGCGCTGAACATCCTTTGCTGGAAAAACTGGCCGAGGAAGGTGTTCAGATCAACGGGATAAACTACAAGGACGATCCGGCAAATGCGAAGCGTTTCCTGACCCAGTTGGGCAACCCCTATGCTGCGTTGATGACGGATGGCGGCGGTCGCACGGGTCTTGAATGGGGTCTGTACGGCGTGCCGGAAACCTTTGTCATTGCGGGCGACGGCACAGTGGTGAAACGCTTTGCGGGCCCGATCACCGAAGGCATTCTAGAGAACATCATCCGCCCAGCCATTGCCGAGGCAGAAGCCCGTTAACCAGCCGCGTTCATCATCAAGATAATCACCGCGAACGCGGCGAACTCCAGCAATGGAATCGGGATGCGCTTGATGAAATTGCCCACGTGAACTGCGTCCTCATTTTGTTGTCCGCCAATGTGTCTAAGGCCATTGAGCGATTGGCCTAACGTATTACGGCTGTTCGCGGTGATCCAGACCGCCTGACGGAAACGATCTGTTTTTCTTTTCTCAGTTTAGCCCAGGTTGGCGCGCTCAACAGTGACGTACATCACAGGTGTCGCGTGCTCGTATTCAGGTAGAGCCACCGATACCCGTATGACGGCATAGGGGTTAGGCGTTGGAAACATCATGCAATGTGACGAATCGGGCAAGCCGGTGCGTCCAGTCTGGGGCGCCGCTTTGGGAGCGCGACGGTTTGAAAATTCCATCTGGGCGGGAAACTGTAACAAACACCTCGCAAATCCTTGATTGGAAGGTCAACGCCGGGATCGCTATCTAAAGATAAGAACAAAATGTAAGAGGCACCGATGCGGGCACTTTTGACCGGATTGATCAGTATTTTCCTAGCCACTTTTGCCGGGCTGGCCACCGCCAGGGACCGCCCTGTTGTGGTGGTCGAGCTTTTCACGTCACAAGGCTGCTCGTCCTGCCCGCCTGCTGACGAGTTTCTGGGCGAGCTGGCCCGTCAGGATGATGTTCTGCCGCTGGCGATGCATGTGGATTACTGGGACTATATCGGCTGGAAAGACACCTTTGCGCGGCCTGAGCATACGAAGCGGCAAAAGGCCTATGCCTATGGTTTTGGCACAAAGTCGATCTATACGCCGCAGATGGTGATCGGCGGGGTGGATCAGGCCGTCGGCAGCCATGTCATGAAAGTGATGGAGATCTTGCACCGTCACCAGATGGCCGTTGGGCGTGTCAGCCTGTCGACCCATAATGGCGATGACGGACGGATTGTGCGGGTGGCCAACATCGCGAACTTGCCTTTGCCCGAGTTGCTGATCGCGCAGATTGTCCATTTCGCGCCCAAAGCCACCGTAGCCGTTAAGCGCGGCGAGAACGCGGGGCGTTCGATCACCTCAACCAATATCGTGACGAACATTCAGGCCTTCGGGAAATGGGACGGCACTGGCGAGATCGAGTTTAAGCTGCCCGAACCCGTTGCTCCGGAAGGGCAAAACGCTGCGATCTTGTTGCAGGCCACCCGGATGGGCGATTACCCCGGCGAGATTGTGGCCGCGATTGCTCTGGACTGAGGATCAGCTTTCGCCGGGCATTTTCCAGCGTTTGTGGATCCAGAAAAACTGGTCCATATTCTGACGCACACGTGCCTCAAACCGGTTGTTGAATTCTTGCATCATGGTTTCCGGGTCCGAATGCTCAATCGGCTCTTCCACCACCACGTCGAAATCCAAGCCGTTTTCCTTGCGGATCGCGAAAACCGGGATGAAGAGCGTGTTGTATTTCAACGCCATTTCCGCGATGGCCAATGTGGTCATGGCTGGCTTCCCAAAAAAGCTGAGCTTGGCACCCTGACTTTCACGCTGGTCCAAAAGGATCGCCAAAAGCCCGCCGCTGCGCAGGTGCTTGACCATGCTGCCCATACCACGCCGCGACTGTTCGAAGGCTTTGCCTTCGAACCCTTCCATGCGCTTGATATAGCTTTCGTTGAAATAGGCGTTGGACATCGGGCGATACAGTGCGCCGGTGTTAAAGCCTGAGTGGATCAAGACTGAACGCGCTGCATCGTAGTTTCCGAAATGGCCCGAGGTCGCAATGATGGGGCGACCTTCCGCCTTCGCTTGCTCCAAAGCAGCCACGCCGGGGCCGCTCAGTTGCGTGTCTTTCATTCGGTTGAACAGCTCATCGCCAGACCACATCTCGGCCAGGAAACGACCTGCATTTGTCAGAACCGCACGTTCCAAGCGCTTCACTTCGTCAGGGGTCATGTCCGGGCAGGTCAGGGCCAGATTGTTGCGGATGCGCTTGTCATACCCGGCGACCGGGCCAATAACGCGCGATGCGAACCATCCGACCACAGGCAGGCGCATCTTATAGGGTAAGACGCGGGGCAATTTCAGGACACCAGAGAGTGCCAAGTGGGTAAGATAGGGGCCGAGCCCACGTTTTTCTTGCACCATGCGGTTTCTCCCGGTCCTGTGCCCGCGTGGTTAAACGGGCTGGTCGGTCACACATAGCGGGCGTCGTTGCGGCCTGCAAGCGTCAGGCCCGATTGTCAGTCCTCTTCTTCAGGGGCAATCAATGTAATCTCGCCTTCCGTTTCCAAGGTGCGGATTTGCGCGATGATTTGGTTCATGGCTGCGTCACCCTCGGCCTGTTTAACGGTTCCACGTTCGGCCATTTCTTCGCGGATGCCTTCGGCAAAGCGTTTGGACATTGCGTCGAGGATGAAGTTTGCCACCGTTTCAAGGTCACCAGTGGCGGCTGCAAGGGCAGTGACCAGCACCGCCTGATCAACATCCTTGGTGACTTTCGGAACGTCCCCGGGCTGAAGCCGATCGGGAATATTCGCGAAGGTGAAGATGGATTTGCGCACAGCGCTGGCGAAATCCGTATCTTCCTGTTCCAGCCCATCCAGCACATCGTCGCGTGTGTTCGCGGCCGAGGCGTTTAGAATCGAACCTACCCGTTCGCTGGGGGGATCGTCGAAGGCTTTCGCCGGCTGCGCGCCAAGCTGTTCGGCCAAGGACCGGCCAATCCGCGCGACCACATCCGGGGCGATGCTCCCGGTCAACGACACAGCATAGGCGATCTTGCGCGCGCGCGGACCAGGTAATTTTCCCAATAGCTCGGCCGCGAGTGAGGTTTTCAATTTGGACAAAAGCACGGCCGACACCTCGGCGCTTTCACTTTCCAAAAGCGGTAATAGCTGTTCAATCGATGCGTTGGCCACAGTCACCCAAGGGTCGTGGGCAATCTGCACACCTGACATCTTTCGCACACGTGCGGCGGTGGCTGGGCTGATGGTGCCATCAAGAACGGAAAGCGTGTCTTCCAACCCGCCGGGGAAGGACAGGCCAACTTCCTCTATTTCAAAGACAAATTCATCGATGACTGCTTTCAGGGTTGCGCGGTCGACATAGCGCATCGTGGACATCTGATGGACAAGTTCACCCTGCAAACCTTCGGGCAGATCTTGCAGGGCCAGTTCCGCCCCTTCGGCTAGCAATAAACGCACGATGATGGCGGCCTTTTGACGTCTGGATAGCTGTCTGGGAAGTTGGCGCAGAGGTTGCGCCAGATCTGGTCTTGGGTCTGGGGCCGCATCGGACAATATCTGACCCGGACCATCCCCCAAGATCAGGTCAGTACCCATCGTCATATCATTTGGCACAGCGCCGTCTCCGCCTTTGGTTTTAGGCAGATTGACAGCCGCGGGTTAAAACCACCTTTACGCCCGAAAGATCAGGCCGATTTTTCGTCAATACAGGCCTGTAGCTTCTCGTTCCAAATCTGTCCGGCCGCACAGGCTGATGCCTCGTGGTTGCCGCGATTGCACTGGCCCGCGATGGACAGTGTTGGCACCAGTGCCAACATGGTCGAGAAAAGCAGGGTCTTGAATTGCATAGGGGCCTCCTGTTCAGAAGGCCCCTAGCATAGCACAGATGGGCGCGGCGCCCAAATTCAGCGCGGATCAGCTTTCGCCAAAGACCCGCTTGAAGATCGTGTCGACATGTTTTGTGTGATAGCCCATGTCGAATTTTTCGTTGATACCGTCTTCGCCAAGCGCCTCGACCACGGCCTCGTCAGCCAGAAGAAGCTCGCGGAAATCCAGACGTTCTTCCCAAACTTTCAGGGCGTTGCGCTGAACCATGGAATAGGCGTCTTCACGCGACACACCCGCCTGAGTCAGGGCCAGCAGCACGCGCTGCGACATGACCAAACCGGGGAATTTGTTCATGTTGTCCAGCATGTTGTCGGGGAAGATCAGCATCTTGTCGACCACGCCGGCCAGACGGTGCAGGGCAAAGTCCAGTGTGACAGTGGCGTCCGGGCCGATGCCGCGCTCGACCGACGAGTGCGAGATGTCGCGTTCATGCCAAAGCGCCACGTTTTCCATCGCGGGGACAACGGTCATGCGGACCAGACGTGCCAGACCGGTCAGGTTTTCAGTCAGAACGGGGTTCTTTTTGTGCGGCATCGCCGACGAGCCCTTTTGGCCCATCGAGAAGAACTCAGCCCCTTCCAGAACTTCGGTGCGCTGCATGTGGCGGATTTCAACGGCGATGTTCTCGATCGAGCTGGCGATCACGCCCAGCGTGGCGAAGAACATGGCGTGGCGGTCGCGCGGGATAACTTGCGTGCTGATCGGCTCGGGGCGCAGGCCCAGCTTTTCGCAAACATGCTCCTCGACCGCCGGGTCGATGTTGGCAAACGTGCCCACCGCGCCCGAGATCGCGCCGGTGGCGACTTCCCAGCGGGCTTTCTCCAGCCGGTTCTTGTTGCGGTCCATTTCCGCATAGAAGCGCGCGAAGGTCAGACCCATTGTGGTGGGTTCGGCGTGAATGCCGTGGCTGCGGCCGACGCGGACGGTGTCCTTGTGCTCTAGCGCGCGTTTTTTCAGGGCGGCCAGAACCTTGTCCATGCCAACCAGCAGAAGGTCAGCGGCGCGGACCAGTTGCACGTTCAGGCAGGTGTCCAGAACGTCCGAAGATGTCATGCCTTGGTGCACAAAACGGGCTTCTTCGCTGCCCACATGCTCGGCAAGGTGGGTCAGAAAGGCGATGACGTCATGTTTGGTGACGGCTTCGATTTCGTCAATCCGTGCCACGTCGAACTCGACATCCTTGGCTTTCCAAACGGCGTCCGCGTTTTCACGCGGGATCACGCCCAGATCGGCCATGGCGTCGCAGGCGTGCGCCTCGATCTCGTACCAGATTTTGAACTTGGTTTCGGGCGACCAGATGGCGACCATGTCGGGGCGGGCGTAACGAGGGATCATCGGCGAAGCCTTTTTCGATTGGTTGGCAGTTGCGCGTGTCATAAACTGCCGCGATGCAGCGAACAAGAGAGGCGTTCAGGGAATGGGCGTGCAGAACGCATGTTTGCGACGAAAACGGGGATAAACGGGTGCAAATCGCAGATTTTCTGGGAAAGTGGCGCATTCAACGCGAAATTGTCGAGGCGAGCGGCGCAGTGCATCGCCTGACTGGCACAGCGCAGTTCACGGCCGAGACCGATGGATTTCTGTACCGTGAGGACGGCGTGCTGGTGACTGATAGAGGCGCGCCATTTGCAGCGAGCCGGGTGTATCACTGGCGAGATATTGGAAGCGGACGTGTTCAGGTGCTGTTCGAGGACGGCCGCACCTTTCACAAATTCGATTTAGAGGGCGCAAAACCAGCGGCAGATCACTGGTGTGATCCGGATATATATCACGTTTCCTACAATTTTGGCGATTGGCCGAGATGGACGACGGAATGGTCCGTGTCCGGGCCGCGTAAGGACTACCGGATGGTAACGCGGTATTGGAGATAGGGTTTTGGTGGCTCACTTCGTGAGCCTGAGGGGCTTTGCCCCCGCGCCTTGCGGCGCTCCCCCAAGGTGTATCGGACAAGAAAATGAGATCAGTCGTGGACACGCATTGGGCTGTCTTGTCGGGCGCGATAGTGATCAAGGCGAGACGTGAGTGTGCCCGTGTGGAGTTCCAACTTGTGACCATCTGGATCGAGGAAATAGAACGACGCGCCTTCGGAGCTATTGTCCTGCCAAAGTTCGGCGTGATTTGCGATCTGTTTGGAGAGATTCGGGAAATCGGCGTCGGGACAGGTCAGCGCGATGTGGGTGTAATCATCGCGCGGCTGGATGTGGGTGTCTGATAGGGCAAGGCAAAGCCAGAGCTCGCCCAGTTCAAGATAGGCGATGCGCGCCCCGTCCGCGCGCAGGGTCGCGCCAAGAATATCTCTGTAAAACCGGATAGATCGGTGAAGGTCGCTCACCGCAAGGGTGATGTGGTTCACCCCGGTGATCATCATCAGAATCCGTCGTTCTGGCCTTGTTGCCACGCTTTGACCAAGTTGCCGAAGCGGGTGAACTGAGCCTCGAACGACAATTCCACCGTGCCGATGGGGCCGTGACGCTGCTTGCCGATAATGACCTCGGCCTTGCCATGCAGGTTTGACATTTCGTCTTGCCACGCGGCCATGCGATCCAGTTCGTGATCGCCGGGCTTTTCGCGCTCTTTATAATATTCCTCGCGGAACACGAACATGACAACGTCGGCGTCTTGTTCAATAGATCCCGATTCCCGAAGATCCGACAGCTGAGGGCGTTTATCGTCGCGGCTTTCCACCTGACGCGAGAGCTGGGACAGCGCAATCACCGGGATATTCAGTTCCTTGGCGATGGCCTTCATACCCATCGAGATTTCGGCAATTTCGTTCACGCGATTGTCCGACATGCCGCGGCAAAGCTGCAGATAGTCGATGATCAGTACGTCCAACCCGTGGGTCCGTTTCAAGCGACGCGCGCGGGCGGCCAACTGGCTGATCGGCAGGGCAGGCGTGTCGTCGATGAACAGCGGGCAGCTTTCCAGATCTTTGGCGGCTTGGACAAAACGGCGAAACTCGTTTTCGTCCATGTCGCCTTGGCGGATCTTGTGGGACGAGATCTCGGACGCTTCGGCCAGAATACGGCCCGCAAGCTGTTCGGCGGACATCTCGAGCGAGAAGAAACCGACCACGCCGCCGGAAATCGCGCCTTCGGTCCCGTCGGGCTTGGTGCCTTTTTTATAGGCTTTCGCCACGTTGAACGCGATGTTGGTCGCAAGCGAGGTTTTCCCCATAGAAGGACGACCAGCGAGGATCAGAAGGTCAGATGGGTGAAGCCCGCCCAGTTTAGCATCCATATCCGCCAGACCCGTCGAAATGCCCGCCATACCGCCTTCGCGCTGGTAGGCGGCATTGGCGACTTGCACGGCTTCGGTCACGGCTTTCAGGAAACTTTGGAACCCGCTTTCGGTCTGGCCCGCTTCGCCGAGTTTATATAGCGCCTGTTCGGCCTCGACGATTTGCTCCTTTGGCTCAGACGAGATGTCGACCTTCTGTGCCTTCGCCGCGATGTCTTGACCCAGCTGGATCAGCTCGCGCCGGATGGCGAGGTCATAGATCATCTGCGCATAGTCGCGTGCGGCGAAGCTGGAAATCGCAGCGCCCGCGAGGCGTGCCAAATAGGCGGGGCCGCCAAGTTCTTTCAGGCCCTCGTCATCTTCCATGAACGCTTTCAGCGTGACCGGGCTGGCCAGTGCGTTCTTGGAAATTCGGCTTGCGGCGATCTCCCAGATGCGGGCGTGGACGGGTTCATAGAAATGACCGGCATTTATGATCGACGCGACGCGGTCAAATACGTCGTTATTGGTCAGGATAGCACCAAGAAGCTGCTGTTCGGCTTCGATGTGGTGGGGCAAGCTGTCCTGCACCTCAGCTTCGCCTGCGCCTTGCTGGATATTACTGATCTCGTTCATCGCCACCTGTCCCTTAGGCCGCTGTTCTACGTGTTCGGACGTGCCGAGGCAAAATGTATGTTTCTGTGAGTATCGTGTGGATAAATCACATACCCGCCGGGATCCTACCAAATCTGGTGGGATCCCGCAAAAGGGTGCCTATATGCGGTAGGCTGTTAGGCCTTCATCCGCTCGGCCTGCCAGCCGCGGGGATCCTTCAAAAAGCGTTCGACCTCGTCCAGTGTCTCGTCCGAAAACGCGCTTTGGGCTTTGGCCTCGGCAAGCACATCCCACCATGTGCAAAGGTGGATCAGTTGAACGCCATGATCGGACAGTGTTTTTTCCGTCTCGGGGAAAATGTCGTAGTAGAAAATCACGGCGGTGGCGCCACACGTCGCGCCGGTGTCGCGAATCGCGTCGACGAAAGACAGTTTCGATCCACCGTCGGTGGTCAGATCCTCGACCAGCAGAACCCGCTGGCTGTCATCCATCGCGCCTTCGATCCGCGCGTTCTTGCCATAGCCTTTTGGCTTCTTCCGAACATAGGTCATTGGCAGGGCCAGACGTTCCGCGACCCAAGCGCCGAACGGAATGCCTGCGGTTTCGCCGCCTGCGATGTTATCGAACGCCTCGAACCCAGCTTCGCGCATGATCGTGACGGCCATGAAATCCATCAGGGTCGAGCGAATGCGTGGGAAGCTGATCAGTTTGCGGCAGTCGATATAGCTGGGGCTGGGCAGGCCTGAGGCCAGCGTGAAGGGCTCGTCCGTGTTGAAGTTCACCGCGCCGATTTCCAGAAGCATCCGGGCAGTTAGGCGGGCGATTTCTTCTTTCGCGGGGAAGGTCGAGGGGATCATGGCAGTGGTCCTTTTGTTCGGATCAGGCGTTAACACGCCAATGCAGCGGGAAGCCTGGGTCAAAGGTGGTGACGGTATGCTCACCAGCTTGCAGCGTCGCGGGATAGGTGATCGGGTCGCCCTTGGTGAGCGTAATCGTGTCCTCGTTCACTGGAAGGCCATAGAAAGCGGGGCCGTGGAGCGAGGTGAAGCCCTCCAACTTGTCCAGAGCGCCTTCTGCCTCGAACGCTTCGGCCAAGATCGACAGGGCGTTGGGCGCCGTGAAGCACCCAGCCGAGCAGCATTCGCTTTCCTTGGCGTGGGTCGGGTGCGGGGCGCTGTCTGTTCCAAGGAAAAAGCGCGGATCGCCGGACGTGGCCGCCGCCATCAGCGCTTCGCGGTGTTCGCCGCGCTTCAAGATCGGCAGACAATAATAGTGCGGGCGCATGCCACCGACCAGCATGTCGTTGCGGTCAAGAATCAGGTGCTGAACGGTGATGGTCGCGCCCAATTTGCTTTCATTCGCTTTGACGTAATCTGCACCGTCCTTGGTGGTGATATGCTCCATCACCACGCGCAGGTCGGGGGTCGCACGGCGGATCGGGTCAAGTACGCGGTCAATGAACACCGCTTCGCGGTCGAAAATGTCGATCTCGCGGTCGGTGACCTCGCCGTGGACGCAGAGGGGACAGCCGATCTCGGCCATTTTTTCCAGCACCGGGCGCACCTTGTCGAAATCCTGCACACCGCTGGATGAATTCGTCGTGGCCCCAGCAGGATAGAGTTTCACCGACGTGATCAGGTTCGACGCGTGGGCGGCGGCCAGATCTTCCGGGTCCGTATCCTCGGTCAGGTAAAGCGTCATCAAGGGCTCGAATGACATGTCGCCGGGTAAGGCGGACATGATGCGGTCGCGATAGGCGGCGGCATCGGCCTTGGTGACCACGGGAGGCACAAGGTTCGGCATGACAATCGCGCGGGCAAAGTGGCGCGCGGTTTCAGGCAGGACGGTCTTCAGCATCTCGCCATCGCGCAGATGCAGGTGCCAATCGTCGGGGCGGCGGATCGTAAGTGTCTGGGTCATCGGGGCATGGCATAGCGCAGCCCCGTCCGCCAATCCAGAGGAAAGCGTGTCACATGGGCAAGGAAAGCCCGCGCGCCGCGTTAGATCGGCAGGTCGTCCAGTGCCGGTTCGTCCATCAGGTCTTCCCGGTAATCGTCAACGCCCGGCAACAGCGCTTGGTAAGGCAGGGCCAGCGGTTTCTCAACGGACGAGATCAGCATCCGCAGCTCGTCGCGATAAAACTTGGGGTTGGACCGAATGGCTTGAGGCAGTTTGGACGGGTCAAACACCCGTTTTCGATGCGCAATCACGGTGACGTCATGGGTGTCACCGCTGAAATCCTGCTCGCCCGCATCCTCGCGGAAGAAACGGCGCAGTTCGTCCTCGCGCTGGTGCAGGCGTTTCAGCTCGGCCCGAATTTGGGCCAGCTCGTCTGCAGGGTGAAGGGGCATATCCTGCGCGGTGCCACAGGGGTGGCTGGCTTGCGGCAGGACAAGAGGGGTTCCGGTCAGGGGGGTGCGAATCTGTTTCATGGACTCAGCATGGCCCCGGTTTGGTTAAAGCGGGTTTAACCGTGTTTCAGACTATAGGGATTGACATTTACCATGGCACTGAACCTGAAAATGAAAGGGGTAGCGTTGGACCCGACGAAAGCCATCCTGCTGGCCGTTGGTGTCGGTTCGATCCTGATGTTTGGCGGCGAGATGGCAGCTCTTTCCCTTGCAGGTTCGTGCGGAAGTGCCCACATTCGGCGAAACCAAGCACGAGGCCGCCGTGACCCAGTCCCCATCCACTTTCGACCGCATCCCCGAACTGGCGCTGGACTGGATCGCCCAAGGACGGCAGGTTGCGATTGCCACGGTGGTGTCCACATGGGGCAGCGCGCCCAGGCCCAGTGGCAGTCAAATGCTGATTGCCGACAGTGGGCAAATCGAGGGCTCGGTGTCCGGCGGATGCGTCGAAGGCGCGGTGGTGATCGAGGCGCAAGAGACGCTGCGCACGGGCCTACCGGATTTGCTAGAGTTCGGCGTGTCGGGCGAGGATGCGTTTTCCGCCGGGCTTGCCTGCGGCGGCGAGATCAAAGTGTTGGTCGAACCCGTGGGCGAGGGCTTGGGCGCGGGGTATGGAATGCCGGTGGCTCTGCTGGAACAACTGGTCGCCGCCCGCGCCGCGCGGACCCGCATGACGTATGAGGTTGCATTGGGCGGCTGGGCGCGGCGACTACGTGACTCGCGTGAAAGCGAGGTTGAGATCGGAATTGTCGACGGGCTTTACATCCACACGCACGAACCTCCCCTGCGTCTGATTATCGCCGGGGCCGTCCATGTCGCTCAGGCACTGATCCCCATGGCGCAGATTGTCGGGTTCGACGTGGTTCTGATCGACCCACGCGGAGCCTTCGCGACGACAGATCGTTTCCCCGGTGTGACGATCTTTGAAGACTACCCCGACGACGTGCTGCCGATGATCGGCATCGACCATCGCACCGCCATTGTGACGCTGGCCCATGACCCGAAAATCGACGACCCGGCGCTTGAGGCTGGGTTCAACTCGGACGCGTTCTATATCGGCGCTTTGGGATCACGTCGCACGCAGGGGCAACGATTGGAGCGACTGTCTGCGCGCGGATATGGCCCCGAAGAACTGCGTCGTATTCACGGCCCCGTCGGGTTGGATATTGGCGCGTTGGGACCAGCGGAAATCGCCGTCTCTATTATGGCCGAGCTTGTGGCCCGTCATCGTCGACCGCGCTAGGGCGCGCCTGCCGCACGGGTGCGTGCCAAGACCACGACCCGCGCCAACAGCATGGACAGGAAGCTGGCCGCAAGGGCCGGGGTTTCGCCGATTATTGGCAGAAGGATGATGAAGATGCCGCCCCCGGCCAGTGAAATCGTGGCGTAGAGGTCTTCCTTCAGCAGGCTGGGCGTCATGTTGCACAGAAGATCTCGGATCATGCCGCCTGCCGTGCCGGTGATGCAGCCCAGAACGATAGCCATTAACGGATGAACGCCCGCCGTCAGTGCCACATGCGCACCGGTCAGGGTGAATAGCGCCAGCCCGATTGCATCCAGATGCAAAAGCACGCTTAGGCGCTGGCCCGAGCCATGGGAGATCCTGCTGGCCAACAGAAAGCCCAAAAGTGCTACGGGAATGGCTACCATCATATAGCGCAGATCATTGATCCAGAAGACTGGCGTCAGGCCCAAAAACAGATCGCGCAACGTGCCGCCACCCATCCCCGTCGCAATCGCCAGAACCGTCGCGCCAAACGCGTCCATATCCGCCCGGTGCGCCTGGATCGAGGCCGAGGCCGCCATCACAGCCGTTGCCAGCAACGCAAGGGGGAGGGTGATAAATGAAAGCTCTTCCATTTGGCCAACCTAGTGGCGCGGCCCCAAAAAGAAAACGCCCCGCAAGTGCAGGGCGTTTCAAACACTGTATCAGATGGGATTACTTCGGCAGCGGACCGATCATCATGACCATCTGGCGGCCTTCCATCTTGGGCATGTTTTCCACTTTGCCCAGTTCTTTGATGTCTTCCGCTACACGCAACAGCAGCTCGCGGCCAAGGTTCTGGTGGGCCATTTCGCGGCCACGGAAGCGCAGGGTCACTTTGACCTTGTCGCCTTTTTCCAGGAACTTCACCACGTTGCGCATTTTAACGTCATAGTCATGCGTGTCGGTGTTCGGACGGAACTTGACCTCTTTGACCTCGATCGTCTTTTGCTTCTTGCGGGCCTCGGATTCGCGCTTTTGCTGTTCGTATTTGAACTTGCCGAAATCCATGATCTTGCAGACGGGAGGATTGGCATTGGGCGAGATCTCGACCAGATCCAAACCTGCTTCTTGCGCCATAGCAAGGCCGCGCGCAGGGGCCACAACCCCAACGTTTTCGCCTTCAGCGCCAATCAGGCGGATTTCCGGGGCCCGGATGCGGTCATTGATGCGGGGGCCGGTGTCGCGCGTCGGGGGCGCGTTATGAGGTCTGCGGGCTATTGTGCCATTCCTTCTGTCGTTTCGCTAAACTATGGACGCGAAAGGTAAAGGTGCGCCGCCCCGCTTTCAACCCGGTAGTTTGGGTTTTCTAAGCGTTTTGATGCCGAAACCGGGAAACTCCCCTTGCACCTTACCGGTCGAGGGCGCACATCCCTTCGTGATGACAGGGCCATTCGGTTGGCCTTGTGCAGATGACTAACAAGGATGTTGACATGAACAAATCCATTATCGCGCTTGTGGTTGCGGCTGTTGCCGCATTTGGCGGGTACAAGTGGTACGAAGGCAATCAAGCCAAAATCGAGGCAGAAGAAGCTGCTGCTGTTGCCGCAGCCGAAGCCAAGGCCGCTGAAGAAGCCGCCGCTGCTGCTGCTGCGGAAGCTGCTGCAAAAGCTGAAGCCGAAGCCAAAGCCGCAGAAGAGGCAGCCGCTGCTGAAGCCGCCGCTGCTGAAGAAGCTGCCCAAGCTGCCGCCGAAGCAGCCGCTGCAGAAGCTGCTGCTGCCGCAGAGGCCGCCGCTGCTGCCGCAACCGACGCCGTTGAAGGCGCTGCGGAAGCCGTTGGTGACGCAGTTTCGGACGCTGTTGGTGCTGTCACTGAAGAAGGTGGCGTTATGGATATGGCCACGAACCTGCTGACGCCGGAAGGGTTCGACGCTGCCAAAGTAGGTGAGCTGATTGATGGATCTTCGCTGGATGACGGCACCAAAGCCGCGCTGAAATCGGCTGCAAACGCTGCCGCTGACAACCCGGCAGTCCTGCAGGTCGCGCTGGATCAGATCAAAGCTGCTCTGGGCCTGTAAGTTACCGGTCTTTATGAACAGAAGCGCCGCGCGGGTTCGCCCCGCGCGGCGCTTTCTCTTGCTCAGTCTCCGAAGTCGAAACTGCCGGTGCCGATGGGCTCGATCAATCGCGGTCCGTCATCTTTGATGCCGAACTTTGCAACTTGATGCGATTGGAACCGCCCTGTCCAATGAGTGCCGAACCCCTCGCGGATCTCGTCATCCGGGGCAGAATGATCCATCCACTGTGCCGCTTCCTCGGCCGAAAGCAGTACAGGCATGCGCGGGTGCAGGTCATGGATTTCGGGCAAGGCTGAGCGCGTCAGGATGGTGCAGGTCTCTTGCCCATCGGCCAATGTGCTGCGCAAGCCTGCGAACAGCGTCACCGGATCATTCTGTTGCAATGAAATGTAGTTCGGTTGCCGGTCTGATTTCGGGCCGCTCCATTCATAATACCCCAGCGCGGGGATAACACAGCGTCCATGGCGCCACGCCTCGCGAAATGTCGGTTTTTCGTGCGCAGTTTCAATCTTGGCGTTGAAGGTGGTGGCTTTCCAGTCCTCGGCACGCCCTTTGAACCAATGCGGCACCAACCACCAGCGCGCAGTCGAGGCGATCAGGCTTTCCCCTTGCGGAAACAGGATGTTCACTTGCTGCGTGGGCTTCACATTATACCCCGTCGCGGCAGGTGGGGCGTCACTTGCGATCACGACGGATCGGCTTGGATAGATAAACCCCTCGATAATGGCCGCCATCTGGGCCTGAGTCATGTCGCCTGCGATCAGTCTTCCACACATTGGGAAACTTTGCCCCTAATCGGGCGGGCTGTCCATGCGGGAGAAAAAAGAAAACGGGGCCGAATGTGGCCCCGTTTTGCGTCCGTGAGTGGGTAATCGGGTCAGGCGGCCAGCGCCTGAATGGCGTCTTCTGCTTCGGACAGACCAGCCTCGCCCGCGGCCCCGACAAAGGACACATCTTTCAAGCCTAAGAAGCCCAGTACATGCCTCAGATAGGGCGATGCGAATTCAAAATCCGCACCAACCGGTGTCCCACCCGATGCGCTGACCACGATCACGCGCTTGCCTTCTAACAATCCAACCGGGCCGTTTTCCGTATAATGGAAGGTCACGCCAACGCGGGCCAGATGGTCGATCCACGCTTTCAGGCTCGAGGGGATCGAGAAGTTATAGACTGGCATGGAAATGACGATCAGATCAGCCGCCTGAACTTCGGCCACAATATCGTCGGACAGGGCAAGGGCGGCTTTATCTGCGTCCGAACGCGCCTCGGGCGGGGTGAAGGTGGCGCGGGTGAAGCCCTCGTCGATATGAGGGATGCCAGCGGCCAGGTCACGGGTGGTCACGGTGGCGCTAGGGTGACGGGCCAGAACGTCATCGGCCAGTTTGCGCGAAACGGATCCGTCTGTGCGGGCCGAGCTGTCGATACGAAGGATTTGCATGAGGTGTCTCCGGGTCTGTGTGTCTGTTGAGGGGAATGTGTGACCTTGCATTTCGTAACGCAATCTGAGTTAATCAACAGCATCTGTGCGATTGCGCACATGGCGACCGGATTGGAGGGTCAATGGACCATTGGGATGAAATTCGCACCGCCTGCCACGTGGCGCGCGCGGGCACGGTCAGTGGGGCGGCGGACAGTCTGGGCATCCACCACGCCACGGTGATCCGCCATGTGGACGCGCTGGAAGAGCGGATGGGTGTGAAGCTGTTTCAACGCCACGCGCGTGGCTATACCCCGACCGAGGCTGGGGCCGATCTGGCGCGCATCGCATCCGCGACGGAAGAGCAGTTCATCCAGCTTGGCGCGCGCCTGAAAGGGCAGGGGGATGATGTTTCGGGCGAGGTGGTCGTCACCGCGTTGGCCACGTTTTCCCCGCGCCTGACCCCGGTTCTGGCCGACTTCCAGCACGCGCACCCCAATACATTGGTCCGTTTGCGCACCGGATTGCGCCTGTTCCGGCTAGAATATGGCGAGGCGCATGTGGCCGTCCGCGCCGGCCAAGCACCGCAAGAACCCGACAACGTGGCGCAGCGCTTCTTGAATATGGATCTCTCGCTCTATGCGGCGCCCGATTATGTCAAACGCTATGGAATGCCGACCGAGGACACGTTGGACCAGCACCGTTTTATCGGTGGCGATGACTTCGGTTCGCGCGCGCCGTTTGTACGTTGGATGCACGAACATATCCCGGACGAGAATGTTACGTTCCGCGTCACTGATGACATTTCCTCGCAGCAGGCTTTGCGCGCGGGCGCAGGCCTTGGCTTCGCTGCCCGCGGCGAGTTCCCCGAATTGATCGAGGTAATGCCGCCCCAGCCGGAATGGCAGTCCGAGTTCTGGTTGGTCACCCATGTCGACTTGCACCGCACCGCGAAGGTACAGGCAGTGCTGACATGCTTGAAAGAGGCGGCCAAGGTCTGGGCGGAAACGGACCCGGCGATCAGCTTGCCCAGCTGACTTAGGGGGCTTGGTCTGATCTATGAGCATGGTGAAGGGCGCATTGCCCCCTTGCGCCTGCGGCTTGGGCTCTGCCCGTTCTCAGGCGAAACTGTCCCCCGGACAGTTTCCGGGAAGCTTTCGTACCCCAAGATATTTATGACAAGAACATGCCGGACGGCTTAACCAGTCGCATCATCGCGTAGTTCTTCCTCTAGGAAACGTTCAAACGCGTCCAGATTAACCGGTTCGAACTGCCCAAAGCCCTGCATCCAGACTGACGCCTCGCGCAGCGCGCTGGGGTCCAGCTTGCACCATTTCACCCGGCCGCGTTTTTCCTGCGTGATTAGTCCTGCGCGCGACAGAATCGTCAGGTGTTTCGAGATCGCCGCCAGCGACATCTCGAACGGTTCGGCCACATCCGTGACCGCCATGTCATCTTCCAGAAGCATGGTCAGGATGGCGCGGCGCGTCGGGTCCGACAGGGCGGCGAAGACAAGGTCAAGACGGGTTTCCATGTCTATGGGCCTAGGGTGCGGACGCGCCATCGTCAACCAATCGGTTAAATAAGCGCAACTGACGTGTTTGAGGGGGCGTCGGGCGGCGTTCGTGGCAGGTGGGAATCTGCGTCGAGATTTAAGTGCAATAATATCAGATACTTGCGAGCTTCCCTGTTGGCGCTAAACGCCGTTGACTCATTGCCTCACACGCCTTAGCACTCCCCTTGAACGTCACCGGAGGATTTTTCGTGTCCGACCACCCCGATCCCGAGCGCTTAAAAGAGCTCGAAGCCCGCCTGAAGGCGGCGAAAGGGGAAGAGGAAGAAGCGAAAACCGGGGATGAGGCCTATAACCAAGCGTCGTTCGCTTGGCAGATGGTCATAGAGCTTACAGTCGGTCTGGTGATCGGCTTTGGCATCGGATACGGGCTGGACAGTCTTTTTGGGACCAAGCCGATATTCATGGTGCTGTTTATAATGTTGGGCTTCGCGGCAGGGATGAAAGTCATGCTGGCAACCGCGGCTCAGATGCAGAAGAAAGCAGAGGATGCGTCCGATACGCAGGTCTCTGACAAGAAAGAGGGATAGGAACGTGGCTGAACAAGGCGCAAAACAGGGTGCAGGCCCGATCATCAAGATTGCATTCTTTGCCGTTCTGGCAGTGGTTCTGCTGTCAGGTGTACTGTTCTCGCCCGCGCATCCCGGTCTGGCGATCCATCCGATGGATCAGTTCGAGATCAAGCCGCTGTTCGGTGACGGTCACGGCAAAATTGGCCTGTTCACAGTGACCAACATGACCCTGTGGATGGTGTTGGCCATCATCGGTATCGTCCTGCTTTTGGTTGTCGGTTCGCGTGGCCGCGCCATTGTGCCAACCCGCAGCCAGTCGGTTGCCGAAATGGCATACGGCTTTGTTTACAAGATGGTCGAGGATGTGGCCGGCAAGGACGCCGTGAAGTACTTCCCCGGCATCATGACCCTGTTCATGTTCATCCTGTTCGCCAACTTCCTGGGTCTGATCCCGACCTCGTTCACCTCGACCAGCCACATCGCCGTAACCGCGGTTCTGGCCATGATCGTGTTCGTCTTTGTTACCGTGCTGGGCTTCGTCAAGAACGGCGCTGGTTTTTTGGGTCTGTTCTGGGTCTCGGCTGCTCCGCTGCCGCTGCGCCCGATCCTGGCGATCATCGAACTGATCTCGTACTTCGTGCGCCCCGTCAGCCACTCTATTCGTTTGGCTGGTAACGTGATGGCTGGTCACGCGGTTATCAAAGTATTCGCCGGTTTCGCTGCTGCCTTGGGCATGTTCAGCTTCCTGCCGATCTTGGCCATCTCGGCCGTCTACGCACTGGAAGTGCTCGTTGCCTTCATTCAGGCTTACGTGTTCACCATCCTGACCTGCGTATATCTGAAAGACGCTCTGCATCCGTCGCACTA
The DNA here is from genome assembly GCF_056161205.1 of Aliiroseovarius sp. ABM4_368. Taxonomy (NCBI): domain Bacteria; kingdom Pseudomonadati; phylum Pseudomonadota; class Alphaproteobacteria; order Rhodobacterales; family Paracoccaceae; genus Aliiroseovarius; species Aliiroseovarius sp. ABM4_368. Next base: position 175,140 of record NZ_JBSWYR010000001.1, read on the forward strand.
AGACGGTTGCAGCCCGCTCACTCACCTAATTCAAGCATTCCAACGTAAGGAGAAACGAAAATGGAAGGCAATATCGCTCAAATGGGTCAATTCATCGGTGCAGGTCTGGCAGCTATCGGTTCGGGTGCCGCCGCTATCGGTGTTGGCCACGTTGCTGGTAACTTCCTGGCCGGTGCTCTGCGCAACCCGTCGGCAGCTGCCGCTCAGACTGCGACCCTGTTCATCGGTATCGCATTTGCAGAAGCCCTGGGCATCTTCTCGTTCCTGGTCGCTCTGCTGCTGATGTTTGCTGTCTAAGACCTGAACCATCCTTACGCCGGGGCGAGGCGTCCGCGCGTCGCCCCAAGTAACTCGGTTCCAGAGGACTTAAGACATGGCAAGTAACACACATAGCACAGACGCAGCACACGGGGACGCTCACGGCGCCGCCGAAGCTGCTGGCATGCCGCAGCTGGATTTCTCGACCTTCGGGAACCAGATCTTCTGGCTGGTGGTGACGCTGATCGTGATCTACTTCGTCCTGACCAAGATCGCACTGCCCCGTATCGAGGCTGTGCTGTCCGAGCGTCAACGCACGATCACAAACGATCTGGCTGCTGCCGAAGAGCTGAAGCAGAAGGCTGTCGAAGCCGAAGAAGCTTACAACAAGGCCCTGGCTGATGCCCGTGCAGAAGCGAACAAGATTGTCGCTGAAGCCCGCGCTGACATTCAGGCTGATCTGGATGCCGCTGCCGCCAAGGCAGATGCCGAGATCGCTGCCAAGGCTGCCGAAAGCGAAGTCGCGATCAACGAGATCCGCGCCGGAGCTGTCGACAGCATCAAGGTCGTCTCCAAGGATGCCGTTAAGGAAATCCTGGGCTCGATGGGCTATAAGGCGGATGCCAAGTCGGTAACTGCGGCTGTGACCGCACGGATGAAAGGGTAAACTGATGAAGAAATTTACAGTTCTTCCCTTGGTTCTGATGGCAGCCCCGGCATTTGCCGCAGGCGACGCTGGCTGGACCGATCTTTCGAACACCAACCTGGTTGTTACGCTGGCATTCCTGCTGTTCGTAACCTTCCTTGGTTACATGGGCGTGCACAAACTGTTGGGCGGCCAGCTTGACAAACGTGCTGACGGCATCAAGTCGGAACTTGAAGAAGCCCGTGCCCTGCGTGAAGAAGCCCAGACCATTCTGGCGTCTTACGAGCGCAAGCAAAAGGAAGTGGCCGAGCAGGCGGATCGTATTGTTTCGCATGCCAAGGAAGAAGCAGCTAACGCTGCGGCTCAGGCCAAAGAAGATCTGAAAGCTTCGATCGCGCGCCGTCTGGCCGCTGCTGAAGACCAGATCGCATCGGCTGAGGCTGCTGCCGTGAAAGAGGTGCGCGACAGTGCTGTTCAGGTCGCCGTGGGCGCTGCCCGCGACATGATCGCGAAACAGATGACTGCAACCGACGGCAACAAGCTGATCGACGAAGCTATCAAAGACGTGGAAGCCAAGCTGCACTAAGCGGGCTTTAACCTACGACTTCCGAAAAACCCGGCCCAATGGCCGGGTTTTTCAATTCTGGGACCTGTCTGGTTTGATCGGACTAGCGATGTATCTCATAGTCCAGCCGCTGCTGTGCGATCTCTTCGTTGCGTTCGGTTCGACGTAGGTCGATATAGGACTGTACGACATGATCCATATGCGTTTCGACCGCTGACCGAGCCGCTTCTGGATCGCGTGCTTGCAATGCGTCATTGATGGCGCGGTGTTGTTCAAGCAGATCCGTGCGGGTGTTGGTGATCTGGATAACCACCTGCCGGCTGTAGAGGACACCTTGCCTTAACAGGTCGTACATCGCCCGCATCATGTGAACCATCAATACGTTGTGGCTGGCTTCGATGATCGCCATGTGGAAATCGCTGTCCAGATCCGCGCCCTGACCTTCGGGTGCCTTTTCCATTTTCAGGAAGATCTCGTTTATTACAGCCAGATCTGTGTCCGATGCGAACTGCGCGGCACGTTCTGCGGCCAGTCCCTCCATATCTCGGCGCAATGAGATATAGTCATATACCGCTTCGTCATGGCGCGAAAAAAGACTGGTAAGGGCGGGGGAGAACGAGCTGTCCAGATCGTCTGAAATAAAGATCCCGGCTCCGGCGCGTCGCTCCAACAACCCAGAATCCTCAAGCTCGGCCAGCGCATCGCGTAAGGATGGGCGTGACACGCCAAGGCGGTCCGCCAAATCCCGTTCGGAGGGCAGCCGTTCGCCGGGGCGCAGCACTCCCCGCAGGATGAGCAGTTCGATCTGCTCGACCACGGATTTGGAAAGCTTGCTGGCAGAGATTTTTTGGAAGGGCATTCAGGTCTCTTCGACGTCTTGTTTAAATTGGTCAGATTATATGACCACATCCGGACGCTACCCTCAAACAAAAAAGCCGGGCACATGGCCCGGCTTTCTGTGTGAATTTCACGAAACCTGCGAAAATCAGGTCGTGGTCGGACGGATTACAATCTCGACCCGACGGTTCTGCTGGCGGCCATAGGCATCAAGGTTCGATGCCACCGGGCGGTCTTCGCCGTACCCAACGGTCACAACGCGCCCGCTGGGCACGCCATTGGCAAACAGCACCGACGCAACCGAGGCCGCACGGCTGCGCGACAGCGACATGTTGTAATCCGCGCTGCCCACGTTGTCGGTGTGGCCCTGAACCTCGACGACCGAGTTCGGGTATTGCATCAGGTTGCGCGACAACGCGCCCAGATCGCCTTGCAGCGCGGGGCTGATTTGGCTGCTGTCTGTGGCGAACAGGATGTCCTGTGGCATGGTCACGATCAGCTCGTTGCCCGTGTTGACGATCTTCACGTCATCATTGTCGATGGCTTCGCGCAAGTCGCCTGCCTGCTTGTCCAGTTGTTGACCAATCGCGCCGCCAAGCACGCCGCCAATAACCGCGCCTACGGCTGCTTTGCCAAGCTTTCCGTCACCCTTGCGTGTGGCGCCAAAAAGGCCGCCTGCAATGGCTCCGATGGCTGCGCCGTTCTGGGTCCGTGGTCCCATATTCGACGTTGGGCTTTGCGTCGGCGATGTGCAGGCGCTGGTGGCAAGTCCGGCAATCAGGCCGAACGAGAGAATCATATGTCTTGGGTGCATACTGCTGTCCTCGAGTTTATTTCTTGCTTTCCATACAGAAAGGGGCTCTGTTATCGAATAACAAGGCCCTGTTATGGGGAAACTTGGCGAAAAACAGACGCTTCTGCTGATGTCACCCAGCGCGATCCTGCTCCAGTTCGGCGCTTTCCCACGCCAGAAGCGCACGTTTCACAGGCAGCCCCCAGTGATAGCCCCCCAGTGCGCCGGACTTGCGCAGGGCGCGGTGGCAGGGGATCAGCCAACTGACCGGGTTGCGCCCGACGGCGGTGCCGACGGCACGCACTGCGCGAGGCTGGCCGATCTTCTCGGCGATCTGCCCATAGGTAGTGACATGGCCCGATGGGATGGACAGCAAAGCCTCCCACACTTTGATTTGCAAGGGCGAGCCGATCAGGTGCAGCGGTGTCTTCCCATCTGCGCCCAGTTCCGTGTCATAGGCCGCCTGAACCCAACCCCCCAGGAAGGACGGGTCTTCGATGAAAGTGGCGTTGGGCCAGCGCGAGGTCAGGTCTTCGAAGGTTTCGTCAACCCCCGCCTCGTCGGCAAAGCCAATCCCGCAAATCCCGCGTTCCGTACCCATCACCAGTGACACCCCGAACGGGCTGTCAAACCAGCCCCAATAGATCGTCAACCCTTCGCCCTTCTTGGCGAATTCACCGGGGCTCATCGCTTCCCACCGCAGGAAAAGATCATGGAGCCGCCCTTGGCCTGACAGTCCTACCGATTGTGCGGTGTCCAAGGTCGAAAACCGTTCGGCCAGCAGCGTCTTGGCGTGGCCCAGCGTCAGAAACTGCTGATAGCGTTTCGGAGACACGCCGACCCAGCGCGAGAACACGCGCTGGAAATGCGCAGGCGACATGCCCATCTTGGCCGCCAATGTGTCCAGCGACAGTGTCTCGCCGCCAGCTGCGTCAATCTCGTCAATCGCGCGGCGGATCACGTTGTAATGATAGCTGTCTTCAGTCGGTGTCATCATGGCCTCACAGGTTATGTGATCAGAGTGCCGCGATTTGCATCCACAAGCGACCCGGAAATTGCGCATTGCGCGCGGCTGGCGTAAGACAATCGGTGGAAACGGATGGGCGCGATGGCAAAACAACTCGGATATCACCAGATCCGCGAGATCTTTGAACGCTTCAAGGAACAAGAAGCCGAACCCAAGGGCGAGCTGGAGCATGTGAATGTCTATACGCTGGTCGTTGCGGTGGCTTTGTCGGCGCAGGCGACCGATGTGGGGGTAAACAAGGCCACGCGTGAACTGTTCAAGGTGGCGGATACGCCGCAGAAGATGCTGGATCTGGGGCTTGAAGGGCTAACCGAGCACATCAAGACCATCGGGCTGTTTCGCCAAAAGGCCAAGAACGTGATGAAGCTGAGCCAGATCTTGGTGGACGACTATGGCGGCGAGGTGCCGAACTCGCGCGCTGCCCTGCAATCGCTGCCCGGCGTGGGGCGCAAGACCGCCAACGTGGTTTTGAACATGTGGTGGGGCGTGCCCGCGCAGGCGGTCGACACTCATATCTTTCGCGTCGGCAATCGCACCGGCATCGCGGTTGGCAAAAACGTCGATGCGGTCGAACGTGCCATCGAAGACAACATCCCCGCCGACTTTCAACAACATGCCCATCACTGGCTGATCCTGCATGGGCGCTATACCTGCAAGGCCCGCAAGCCAATGTGCGGAAACTGCATTATTCGGGACCTTTGTCCCTTCGAGGAAAAGAACTTATGACGAAAAAGTACAAGGTTGTCGGGATCGGCAACGCGGTTGTCGACGTGATCACCACCGCTGATGACAGTTTTCTAGAACTGATGGGCATCGAGAAAGGCATCATGCAGCTGGTCGAAAAAGACCGGGCCGAGGTGCTCTATGCCGCGATGAGAGAACGCAAGCAAGCGGCGGGCGGTTCAGTTGCGAACACCATTGCCGGGATCGGCAATCTGGGCCTGACCACTGGGTTTGTTGGCCGAGTGCATGATGATGCACTGGGGCATTTCTATGCTGATGCGATGGAGATGGACGGCACGCGCTTTGTAAACGCGCCGGTGCCGGGGGGCGAACTGCCGACCTCGCGCTCGATGATTTTTGTGTCGCCGGATGGCGAGCGGTCGATGAATACTTATCTGGGCATCTCGGCTGAACTTGGCCCCGAGGACGTGGACCACGAAGTCGCCGCAGACGCCGAGATCGTGTTTCTGGAAGGCTATCTGTTCGACAAGGACAAAGGGAAAGAGGCGTTCATCGCCATGGCCCGCGCCTGTCGCGCAGCAGGCGGCAAAGCGGGTATCGCGATTTCCGACCCGTTCTGCGTGGAACGCCACCGCACCGACTTCCTGACGCTGATCGAGCACGAGCTGGATTATGTGATCGGCAATGAAGAAGAGCTGAAGTCTCTGTTCCAGACCGATGATCTGGAAGAGGCGATGGCCAAAACCGCCAAGATCTGCCCACTTGTGGCTTGCACACGTTCGGGCGACGGCGTGTCGATCCTTGCAGGCGGCGAACGCGTGGACGTGCCGGTTGAACGTATTATCCCGGTTGATGCTACCGGTGCAGGTGATGGGTTTGCCGCCGGGTTCCTGTACGGCTTAGCCACCGGCGCTGACATGCGTGTTTGCGGCGAGATGGGCTGCACCGTGGCAGGAGAGGTGATCCGCCATGTTGGGCCGCGGGCAGATCGCAATCTGCCAGCGCTGTTCCGTGAAAAGGGGCTGATTTAAGCCTAGTCGTGAAAAAGCCCGGATCCTGTGATCCGGGCTTTCTTTATTCGGTATCTTCGACTTCGAAGTCGTGGGTCACAGTGGCTATCGCGGCCATCATCGCGGACGCGGAACAATATTTGTCCACCGACAGCGCGATTGCCCGTTCGACCTTGTCCGCGCTGACCCCACGCCCTTTGACAATGAAATGCAGGTGGATCTTGGTAAAGACCTTCGGGTCGGTTTCGGCCCGTTCGGCATCGACTTCGATATCGACATCCTCAATCCGCTGGCGCTGTTTTTGAAGGATCGACACAACGTCATAGGCTGAACAGCCCGCCGTCCCAATCAGAAGAAGCTCCATCGGGCTTGGGCCGGGTGTACCTGCGCCGTCATGGCCGGTGCCCAGAACGATGTTATGGCCCGTGCCCGAGGTGCCAATAAAGGTACGGGCTTCGGCCCATTTTACGCGCGCTTTCATGTGTTTTCCTTCGCAGTCAGAACGGATCAGTCACCCAGCTTGGCGTGTACCTCGTCCAGGTCAATCTCACCGATGGGCATCTTGTTGCCCGGATTCTCGAAATCGTATTTGAACAGATCGAAATCCTTCTTGAAGATTTCATAGACCAGATGCATCGACAGATCGTCGAAATAGTCTTCAACCGGGTGGGCGCGTTTCGGGCCATGGCCTTCGCTTTCGTTGAAGCGAGGGATGTCAGCCAGATTGATCGGATGCGGCGTCTCGATGGCGTCTAGAACCGACTGCATTCCGTCGTTGAACTTCTCGGTCCAAAAAATGTTGTCGTAGCGCCCGCCGTTCACGATGAAGGTCGAGACATGTCCCGACATCGCCGACCAATGGATGTCCGGTTCCATCGGCTTGCGCCAGCGAATGGTGTCACGGGCGAACAGAAGGAAACGGCGGAAGCTCTGGATCTGGTCAAACTCGAAACCGGTCTCGGGGTCGCCCACTTCGATCCCGTATTTCTGGATCAGAAGCGGCACCAGATTGCCGCGATAGCGGCGGCCATTGCGCTGGATACCACAAATCTTGTCAAAGAAGCTGGACAGGATCCGGGTATAGGGGTTGCGCACACACGTGAAGGCATAGCTTTGGTGGTTGCGTACATTCTCTTCGATCTTTGGCTGCGAATAGTCCTGAGACCATTTGTGCATCCGGTCCTTGCTGTCGTGAATGTCGCCGTCAAAGAACTCGCCATGATCGGAATAGAACATGATCTGCCCGATGGTCGAGCAGGCGCATTTGGGAACCACGCGATAGACTACGCTTTCGCTTTCCGTCATCCATGTGCCGGGAAACCCCATAAAATACCTCGTCTTCTAATTACTTGGTTCGCGCCATTGCGTTGTTTGTGAACAGATTGACGAAAAAAGTAAAGAATCTCTGTTTTTTCAGCAGTTGTTCACGTTATTTAGGGCAGGATATCGTCAATTCCAAAGGTCTCGCGCGTTTATATGGCCCAAATCGCCTTCATTTTGTTGTGTCACAAAGACCCCGACGCGATCATATCGCAAGCTCGACAGTTAACCGCGGCGGGCGATTACATGGCGATCCATTTCGACGCCCGCGCGAACCCCAATGATTTCCAACGTATTCGGGACGCGCTTAAGGACAATCACAACGTCACATTCGCCAAGAAACGCATCAAATGCGGATGGGGCGAGTGGTCCTTGGTGCAGGCGACGTTGAATGCGGTCGAGGCCGCGTTAGAGGCCTTTCCCCGCGCCACCCATTTCTACATGCTGTCGGGCGATTGCATGGCGATCAAATCGGCGGAATATGCACATGCCCTGCTTGATGGCGAGGACGTAGACTATATCGAGAGCTTCGATTTCTTCGAAAGCGACTGGATTAAGACCGGCATGAAGGAAGAACGGCTGATCTATCGCCATTTCCTAAACGAACGCAAACACAAGAAGATGTTTTATGCACTGTTCAACGCGCAAAAACGTCTGGGGTTAAAGCGAGAGATTCCAGCCGATATTCAGGTGATGATTGGCAGCCAATGGTGGTGTCTGCGCCGCCGAACCATGGAATGGGTGGTTGATTTCTGTCGCAAACGCCCTGACGTCATGCGCTTCTTCCGAACCACTTGGATTCCTGACGAAACGTTTTTCCAGACCATCGTGCGCCATCTGGTGCCGGACAACGAAATCCGCACCAGTACGCTGACCTTTTTGATGTTTACCGACTATGGGATGCCGGTGACATTTTATAACGATCACTATGACTTGCTGCTCAGCCAGAACTTCTTGTTTGCCCGCAAGATCAGCCCGGAAGCGACTGAGCTGAAGCGGCGACTGGGCGATCTTTATGCCGCCGAAGGGGTCGAGTTCCAGATCTCGAACGAGGGGCGCAGCCTGTTTCGGTTCCTGACCAGCAGGGGGCGAAACGGGCAGCGCTTTGCCCCCCGGTTTTGGGAGGCAGAGGCCAGTCTGGGCCGCGAGCGCGAGCTGTTGATCGTGGTGGCTAAGAAATGGCATGTGGCCAAACGCTTGGTGCACAAAATTAGAGAGGTTACGGGAATTCAGACGCTCGAATACCTGTTTGACGAAGCCAGCTGCCCGATGCCCGATCTGGGCGGAATCCAAACCCAGATGAGCAAACGCGCACGTCACCGACGCGCTTTGATGCGGATGCTGTTTGACTATTATGACACGGATCGCATGGTCGTCTGCATGGACCCCAAGAATATGGAGATGTTTCAGGATTTCTTCTCGGACCGGTCCACGACGCGGCTTTTGGAAATCGAAAGTGTGTTCACCGACGACTATCTGGCTGGTCACGCCATACGCGTGGGTCTTGCCGGGGAAAATACGCCCGCACAGTCGATGGAGCGTCTTTTGCCGACGATCCGCGCGGATGTGATGGGCGAAAGCGATCGAATCCGGGACGCAGGGTTTGAACGCTATTATCGCATTAGCGAGCTGCGCGAGCCGCATGAAAACGCCGAAGCGCTGTCGAAATTCCTGTCGATCTCGCCCGACGAGGCGCTTGAGATCGCCCACGCCAATCACCTGTTTGAGGACTGACCGGAGGCCCCGATGCCCTATAGCTATGACGACCAAAATATCTTCGCCAAGATCCTGCGGGGTGAGATCCCGAATGATACGGTTTACGAAGATGAACACACACTGGCATTCCGCGACATCCAGCCCCAAGCCCCGCACCATGTGCTGGTGATTCCCAAAGGCCCCTATGTGACCTTCGACCATCTGGCCGCCGAAGGCTCGGATGCAGAAGTCGTGGGCTTCACCCGCGCCGTGGGCAAGGTCTGTGCGCTGTTGGGGGTCGAACCGGGCAATGCAGGCGACGGATATCGGCTGATATCCAACGCGGGCGAGCATGGCGTTCAAGAGGTTCCGCACCTGCATGTGCATATCCTGGCAGGCCGTTCCATCGGTCGCATGGTATCGCGTGCGGATTGACGGTTCGCCCTTGCGGCACGGCCCGCGCGGGGCGTAAATAGACCAACACAAATGACAGAGGTGTCTGACATGACCCAACCGGCTCCTGAAACCAAGATTGTGGACAGCTATAAGGTCTCTTGCGACGGCGGCGAGGGCGCGCTGGGCCATCCGCGCGTTTATTTGCAGATCCCAACCGAACAGGGCTGGGTGGAATGCCCGTATTGCGATTGCAAGTTCGTGCATAAGGATCACGCAGACAGCGACAAAGCCGCCTAATTTCTGCCGGGCTTCACTTAAATCCGGGCCGCGGGCTGGTGCCCCGCGGCCTTTTGCGTCTTTATGGGATCACGCGTTTCAGGGGGAATTCCAATGAGTTTTGGCAAGGGTTGTCATCTGCATCTGGTCGACGGTTCGGCCTTCATCTTTCGGGCCTATCACGCTCTGCCTCCGCTGACGCGCAAATCCGACGGGCTGCCCATCGGGGCAGTGGCCGGGTTCTGCAACATGCTGTTCAAGTTTGTCGAAGATAACGCTGGTGCCGACGCGCCAACCCATGTGGCTGTAATCTTTGACCATTCCGGCAAAACCTTCCGCAGCGACATCTACCCGGAATACAAAGCCAACCGCCCTCCGGCCCCCGAAGATCTGCGCCCGCAATTCCCGCTGACCCGTGATGCCACACGCGCCTTCAACATCGCCTGTATCGAGGTCGAAGGTTTCGAGGCCGACGACATCATCGCCACCCTTGCCCGACAAGCGGACGAGGCGGGCGGACGCGTGACCATTTTGTCTTCAGATAAAGACCTGATGCAGCTTGTGGGCGGGGGCGTTGAAATGCTCGACCCGATGAAGAACAAGCGGATTGGCGTCGAAGGCGTGGAAGAGAAATTTGGCGTCGGCCCCAACCGCGTGGTCGATGTGCAGGCTCTGGCTGGTGACAGCGTGGACAACGTGCCCGGCGCGCCTGGTATTGGCATCAAGACTGCTGCGCTTTTGATCAACGAATTCGGTGACCTAGACACGCTTCTGGAACGCGCCGAGGAGATCAAACAGCCCAAACGCCGGCAGACCTTGATCGAGAAAGCCGACCAGATCCGCGTCAGCCGCCAGCTTGTGAAGCTTGACGATCAGATGGATCTGGATGTCGCGTTTGAGGATCTCGAGCTGAAGGATCCTGAACCCGAGACGCTGTTGAACTTCCTTGCCGAAATGGAGTTCCGCACGCTGACCAATCGCGTGGCTGGAAAGCTGGGGATGGACGCGCCCGAGATTTCGCAGCCGGAAGGGGCCGACGCCCCCGCAGCGCCCGAAATGCCCGCCATCGACCCGGAGAAATACGAGTGGGTCAAAGACATGGATGCGCTGTGTGCGTGGATCGACCGCGCCTATGACCGTGGATACGTGGCCTTCGATACCGAAACCACCGGGCTGAACGAAATGCTGGTCGATCTGGTCGGCATTTCACTGGCCGTCGAGGCGGGCGAGGCCTGCTATATTCCGCTGACCCATAAGACCAGCCAAGCAGATGACCTCTTCGGCGGCTCGGATCTGGCCGAGGGGCAATTGCCGCTGGATCAGGTGATCGGGGCGCTGAAACCGATGCTCGAGGATCCGGCGATCCTGAAGATCGGCCAGAACATGAAATATGACGCCAAGATCTTGGCGCGCTATGGAGTGAACGTCGCCCCCATCGACGACACGATGCTGATGTCCTATGCCCAGAATGCGGGCCTGCATGGGCATGGCATGGACAAGCTGTCGGAAGAATACCTCTCGCACAGCCCAATCTCGATCAAGTCGCTGTTGGGCACGGGCAAATCCGCAATCACCTTCGACCGTGTGCCCATCGAGGACGCGGTGAAATACGCGGCCGAGGATGCAGACATCACCCTTCGCCTTTGGCAGATCCTGAAACCGCGTTTGCACAGCAACCACGTGACCCGAGTCTACGAACGTCTGGAACGTCCGCTCGTTCCAGTCCTCTCGCAGATGGAGATGACGGGCATAAAAGTCGACCGCGAAGTGCTGTCGCGCATGTCCAACGCGTTCGCGCAGAAAATGGCGGGCTACGAGGCCGAGTTGCACGAGATCGCAGGCCGTGACTTCAACGTGCAATCCCCCGCCCAAGTGGGCGAAATTCTGTTTGGAGAAATGGAGCTGCCCGGCGGCAAGAAAACCAAAACCGGCCAATGGTCTACGCCCGCCGATGCGCTGGAAGACTTGGCCGCCGAACACCCCTTCGCAGCGCGCGTGCTGGAGTATCGACAGCTGCAAAAGCTGAAGTCGACATATACCGACGCCCTGCAGGACCATATTCACCCGGAAACGGGCCGCGTGCACACGTCGTACCTGCAAACTGGGGCCAATACGGGCCGCATGGCGTCCAGTGATCCGAACCTGCAAAATATCCCGGTCCGGACCGAAGAAGGCCGCCGCATCCGCGAGGCATTCGTTGCCCCGGAAGGCACCAAGTTGATCAGCCTCGACTACAGCCAGATCGAACTGCGCATTCTGGCCCACATGGCCGAGATTGACGCTTTGAAACAGGCGTTTCGTGATGGCCAAGATATCCACGCCATGACCGCGAGCGAGATGTTCGACGTGCCGCTGGGCGAGATGACGCCGGACATCCGTCGCCAAGCCAAGGCGATTAACTTTGGCGTCATCTACGGCATCTCGGGCTTCGGTCTGGCCCGCAACCTGCGTATCCCCCGTTCCGAGGCGCAGGGCTTCATCGATCGCTATTTCGAACGCTTCCCGGGCATTCGCAAGTACATGGACACCACGATCGAGTTCGCCAAGGAACACAAGCGGGTCGAGACCCTCTTTGGTCGCCGTATCCATACGCCGGAAATCGGGGCGAAAGGCCCGCAAGCAGGCTTCGCCAAACGCGCCGCCATCAACGCGCCCATCCAAGGCACCGCCGCCGACATCATCCGTCGTGCCATGATCCGCATGCCGGATGCGATTGCCAAACTGCCCGCGAAAATGCTTTTGCAAGTCCACGACGAACTGATCTTCGAGGTCGAGGAAAACGCCGTGGATGAGGTGATCGAAACCGTCCGCGATGTTATGGAAGGCGCCGCCGAGCCCGCAATCAAACTGGACGTGCCGCTGGTGGTGGACGCTGGCATCGGTATGAACTGGGCCGAGGCGCATTAAGGTGCGCCTTGCCGCCCTTTTCACAGCTGTGCTTGTCGCAACACCGGCCGCTGCGACCGACTACTATATCTCAAGCTTCGGACACCAGTATGCGATTACACAAAACGCCCACGGTGCAGTCCTAACCTCGCGCTACCCAACCGCATGGTTCATCGAAAAGGGCGCAAACAGCCGCGTTGAGACTGGCATAGACAAGATCTATCTGAGCAAGGATTGCGACGCGTCCCATTCCTTATGGGGTGAAGGCCGCTGGTGGTGGGCCAATGGAGGCTTCGGCGTGGATTTCGAAAACGGCCGCCAAGAACGCTTTCCACGACAAGAGATCCTCGGAGGTTTCGGGCTGCATTGCCGCCTCTAACCCGCATTTTCTTGTCATAGATATCCCGGGGTGAATGCGCATAGCGCAGAGGGGCAGCGCCCCTTTCTAGCAAACCGGCGCATCCCCATCCCCGCGCGGATCCAGCCCTTGCGCCTCCAGCTTGTCGTAAAGTGCGTTCAGGCCCTTATCGCGCTCCTCGCGGAAGCGCTCGCCGGTCGTGAATCCTTCAATCCGGTCCACGCGGAACATCCGGTGGTCTTCACGCAGCTCGCACCACCCGACGACAGTCCAGCCATTGCGCCAGAGCCACAAGGCCAAGGGCCGGATGGTGCGGGTGGATTTCGCGCCGCCTTCGTCTGCATAGGTCATGGCCAGCCGCAACCGCCCGTCAATAGCGGCTTCGATCTGGTCAATAAAGTGCCGGTCGCGTTCGGATGGGCGCAGGGTGGGGCCGGCGTGTATCTCGACCCGCGCGGCCTGCGCTTCCAGTGCTTCGGGCAACACTGCACGAATTTTCACCAGCGCCTCGCGGGCCGAGGCCGCCATCGCTGCACCCCCCATCCGTTCGATCAGATGGGTGCCTGCGATCACGGCCATGATTTCGTCCCGTGTGAACATCAAAGGCGGCATGTCATATCCCGCCCGCATCACATATCCCACGCCCGCTTCGCCTTCGATGGGGACGCCGGACCCGATAAGGTCAGCGATGTCGCGATAGATTGTGCGCTCGCTGACCTCGAGTGTTTCGGCCAAATCACGCGCCGTGGTCAGCCGACCGCCCCGCAGGTTCTGAACAATCTGGAAAAGGCGGTCGGCACGGCGCATGAATCAAGCCGCTTTCGGTTCAAAAAGCCCGATCGAGTTGCCGTCGGGGTCGATGGCATAGACAAAACGGCCCGGCGGGATTTCTATTGGATCGCACAAAACGGTGCCACCCGCATGGCCACAGCGCTTGGCCGCATTTTCCAGCTTGTCGGGCACAACGATATGGACGGTTGGGCCATTGCCGTCGGTGGCAGGTTTTCCCGGGTACAGATGGCCGCTTGTGGTGTCCATTGTGCCGCCCAGAGTAGCCATCGGATTGGGGCCGGTATTGTCAATTTCCATCGTCCATTTGAAGACAGCGTTATAGAACGTGATTGCCTTGTCCATGTCGGTGACGGGAATCTCGGCCCAGCAAACTACAGGAGGGGTCATTTCAATTTCCTTTCATCAGAGTTGATGAGGCTGTTGTCGCACACCCCTCCTGACAGCATAGTGTCAGGAGCCTGTCAGTCGAACCCTTTTATCCAATCCAACCTGTCTTCGGTGTGGCCTGCCGGGTGGTATTCGCCGCTGACCCAACCGCCATACCCCTCGTCGTCCAACTGCCGAAACCACGCGGGATAGTCGATCACACCTGCCACAGGTTCGTGCCGATCCGGAATGCCGCCCACTTGGATATGGCGGGTCAATAGTCTCACTTTTTCCCACGTTCCCGGCATATCGCCGGTGATTTTATGGGCGTGATAGGTGTCGAATTGCAGGCCCAGATTTGGGGCGGGGACCTCGGCTAAAATTTCTGCCGCCAGATCGTAATCGGCAAGGAAATAGCCGGGCATGTCATCTCTGTTGATCGGTTCGATTGTTAGGCTTTGTTTGGGCGCGTGGGCGGCGGCCCATGTCAGGTTCTCGACGAAGGCGGCTCGGGCTTCGTCGCCTTCCGCCACGCCGGCCATGATGTGCAAATGCGTTGTCTTGAATGCTTGTGCAAAGCGTAAAGCGCGTCGGAAATCCTGTTGAAAACGCGCCTGCCCACCGGGGATTGCGGCAAAACCCCGATCCGCACCCGACCAGCTGGGGGGCGGGGTGTTGATCAGCACCATCTGTAATCCGTTTGCGATCAGCCGCCGCTGAATTTCCTTCGCCGCATCGTCGTAGGGAAACAGCACCTCGACCGCTTGAAACCCGGCCTCGGAAGCGGCGTCGAACCGGTCCAGAAAAGGAAGTTCTGTAAAGAGAAGGGACAGGTTGGCGGCAAAGCGGGGCATCGTTGGACTTTCAGTGTCGTGCGGTTGGCAGGCTTAAACTTGCCGATAGGTGCGCTTGACGCAAGGCTAAGGTGCTGTAGGGTTTTAGAGATTTCATGAGGTTCTCCATGCGCATTCTTCCCGTCCTTTCCGCCTGCATCGCCATCGTGGCATTGAACGCCTGTCAGTCCAGTCAAAGCAATGCCAGTGCGCGGGGCGGGGCCAGCTTTTGCGACCGTTTGATCGGATGGCAATCGATTGAGGGCGACGAAGATACCAAACGCGCGGTGACCCGGCCCGAGATCTGCGCGCTCAGCCAACCCCGCGCGCTTTGGTTCAAGTCAAAGCTGGTCAGCACCAATCTGACAGGCCGCGAATACTGGCTATTGGTGCCGAAGGATGACGCGTATTTGGTCGGCGGGGCCCTGTCGGGTTGGGACCTGCAAGTGCGACCCTTCAGCTATGCGCACGAGTTCTATTTGGTGCGGAATGACGCCGCGCGCCTGCAACCCGCCATCGCGCAAAACGATTGCCCACGCAAGGCGGTCGGGCTGGAAGGGGGCAAAGGCGGCAAGCGATACTGTCTGGCCAACTGACCCAGTTGACCCCGCGTGCGATCAGCTGCGCGGGTCCAGAAGGCGGGCCATGACAGCATCTGCGGTGATCCGCCCAATGGGTGCACCTGCTTCAGTCACGCTGATTTCGTCCTGACCGGACAGCGCTTTCATCACCACATCCACGTGATCCGCCACATCGACACTGACCGATGCAGAGGACACTCCGCCCTCCATCACGTCCCGCGCGGTCAACACGCCCAGCGGGTTCATATGGGCCACGAAGTCGGCCACATAGTCGTTCACCGGGTTGGTGAAAATGTCGCGCGGGGTGCCGCATTGAACGATGCGCCCGCCCTCCATGATGGCAATACGGTCGCCCAGTTTGAATGCCTCGTCCAAATCGTGGCTGACGAAGATGATGGTGCGTTTCAGGCGCTGCTGAAGCTCGATCAACTCGTCCTGCAACCGGGCGCGGATCAGCGGGTCAAGCGCCGAGAACGGCTCGTCCATCAACAAAATGGGGGCTTGGGTGGCGAAAGCGCGGGCAAGGCCCACGCGCTGTTGCATGCCGCCTGAAAGCTCGCCCACCTTGCGGTTGGCCCATTCGCTGAGGTTGACCAGCTCAAGCTGTTCATCCACGCGGGCCTTGTGTTCGGCTTTGCCCATGCCCGCCAATTCTAACCCCAGCCCGACATTCTCGCGTACAGTGCGCCATGGCAAAAGGCCGAACTGTTGGAACACCATCGCCACGTGGTTCTGGCGGATGCGGCGCAGGGTGGCCGCGTCGGCATTTGTCACATCGACCAAGCCGTTGCCGTCGTTCACTCGTACGCAGCCACGCACCACGGGGTTCAGTGCATTGACGCCCCGCAGCAGCGTGGATTTTCCGGACCCTGACAGTCCCATCAGCACAAGGATCTCGCCCTCGGCCACGGAAAGCGAGCAATTATGCACGCCCAGGACTTGCCCTGTTTCGGTCTTTACCTCTGAACGTTCTTTGCCTGCATCCATGCCGGGCAGGGCGCTTTCCGGCTTGTCGCCGAACACAATCGAGACGTTGTCAAATTCTACAGCGGTCATGATCACGCCTCCCGTTCTACGCGCAGCATGCGGTCAAGTGCGATGGCGACGGCCACGATGACCAAGCCGCTTTCAAAGCCCAGCGATGCGTTTACGGTGTTCAATGCCCGCACCACTGGCACACCCAGACCATCCGCGCCCACAAGGGCCGCGATGACGACCATCGACAGCGACAGCATGATGGTTTGGTTCAAGCCCGTCATGATTTGCGGGAAGGCTGAAGGAAGCTCGATCTTCCACAGGGTTTGCATGCGAGTCGCGCCAAAGGCCTGTCCGGCTTCGGTCAGGGCGGTCGGCACCTGGCTGACACCCAGTTGGGTCAGGCGGATCGGGGCGGGGATGACGAAGATAAACGTGGCGACCAGGCCGGGTACCATACCAATGCCGAACAGAACGATCATCGGGATCAGGTAAACGAAAGTCGGGATGGTTTGCATCATGTCCAGAACCGGCAGGATCGCTTGGAAAAAGCGCGGGCGGTGGGCGGCATAGATGCCGATGGGTACGCCCACACCCATGCAGAAGATCACCGAGAAGACGATCAAGGTCAGGCTTTCGGTGGTTTCCTCCCAATACCCTTGGTTCAGCACGTACAAGAAGCAAAGGACGACGACCGCCACACGGCCCCAGCTGCGCTGAATATAGAAGGTCAGGGCGCCCAGAAGCGCCACGATCAGCAGGGCAGGGGGGGCTTGCAACAGCCAAAGGAACCCGTCGATCCCGTCGCTAAGTACGTCGTCGACAAAGTCAAAGAAGGGGCCAAACGCGTCGGTTAGCCAGTCAAACCCATCCGAGATGGTTTTGCCGACTGGAATTTTGGTGTCTGTCAGCCAGTTCATGGGATCCTCAGGAATTGCAGGCAATGCAAAACGCGCGAGGGATGACCTCGCGCGTTTCAGAGTTTCAGGCTTGGATTACATGCCCAAAGAAGCTTTGACAGCGGCCACCGCGTCGCCACCATCTTTGGTGGTTACGCCGTCCAACCATGCCATATAGGCGTCGGGGTTGGCGGCCAGCCATGCCTTGGCTGCGTCGGCGGGATCTTGGCCATCATTCAGGATGGCACCCATGATCTCGTTCTCCATCGCCAGCGAGAAGCTGAGGTTTTGCAATAGTTTGCCGGTGTTGGCGCATTCCGAGACGTAGCCCGCACGGGTGTTGGTGTCGACCACGGCACCGCCCAAGTTCGGGCCGAAGAAATCATCGCCACCGGTCAGATAGGACATCTCGAAATTGGCGTTCATCGGGTGAGGTTCCCAGCCAAGGAAAACGATCGGTTCGTCTTTCTTGTCAGCGCGGGCGACCTGCGCCAGCATGCCCTGTTCCGAGCTTTCAGCAACTTCGAAGTCTTTCAGGCCAAAGGCGTCTCCGTCGATCATCGACTGGATCAAGCGGTTGCCGTCATTGCCCGGCTCGATGCCATAGATCTTGCCTTCCAGCGCATCGGCTTGGGCGGCGATGTCGGCGAAATCCTTGATGCCCAGATCGGCGGCAGCTTTGTTAACCGCCAGCGTGTACTTGGCGCCTTCTAGGTTGGTGCGCACGGTGTCGACGGTGCCAGCTTCGCGATAAGGCGCGATGTCGGCTTCCATGGTGGGCATCCAGTTGCCCAAGAACACGTCAATGTCGCCTTCGGCCAGCGAGGTATATGTCACGGGCACGGACAGAACCTTGATGTCAGTCTCGTATCCCAGAGCCTCGAGAACCACAGTGGTGGCTGCGGTGGTTGCAGTAATGTCGGTCCAGCCAACATCCGAAAATGTCACGCTGTCGCAATGGCCATCCGCAAAGGCGGTGGTGGCAGCAGCCGACAATGCGATGGCGGAAAGTGTGGATTTGAGTTTCATGTGTTCGCTCCCTGTTTTTGGTGCGGTTTTATTGGCCGGGGCCGGCATATGCAGACCACTCGGCGTGACCCTAACGCAGGCTGCGCAAAGGTGAAACCGGCTTCATTGATGCCGACGGTGCTTTTTATTGATTGACGAGTCAATTAAAAAAAGCAACCCTGCCTTACTGCAAATCGGAGAGGCACATGCCAAAGCTGGGGATGGAACCCATACGGAAGGGCGCACTGGTGCAGGCCACGATCCACGAGATCGGCCGCGCGGGCAGTCTTGATGTGACCGTTACGCAAATCGCCAAACGGGCTGGGGTGTCCAGCGCCTTGGCGCATCATTACTTCGGCGGAAAGGATCAGATCTTTCTGGCCGCGATGCGCCACATTCTGTCGGTCTATGGCGCGCAGGTGCGAGCCGCTGTGCTGGGTGCCAAGACCCCACGTGACCGGGTCGAAGCCATCATTCGTGCCAATTTCGAAGCGGGTAACTTCCGCCCGGAAGTCATCAGCGCATGGCTGAACTTTTACGTGATGTCGCAAAGCAATGACGGCGCACGGCGTTTGCTGCGCGTCTATCAGCACCGGCTGCATTCCAACCTCGTTCACGATCTGCGCCCCTTGGTGGGTGACGACGCGCATGACGTTGCAGATACGCTCGCTGCGATGATCGACGGTCTTTATATCCGCCACGCCCTTCGCGAAGAAACACCAAGCGGCAAACGCGCCTGTTACCGCGTTCTGGCCTGCCTTGATATCATATTGGAGACCCACGCATGACCTCGCCCAACATTCTGATCATCATGGTGGATCAGTTGAATGGCACGCTGTTCCCGGATGGCCCGGCCGAGTTTCTGCACGCGCCGAACCTGAAGAAACTGGCGGAACGGTCTGTGCGGTTTCAAAACGCCTATACCGCCAGCCCGCTTTGCGCGCCGGGGCGGGCCAGTTTCATGTCGGGCCTGCTGCCGCGCCGCACCAAGGTCTATGACAACGCGGCCGAGTTCGCCTCGGACATCCCGACCTATGCCCACCACCTGCGCCGCGCCGGATATCAGACCGCGCTATCGGGCAAGATGCACTTTGTCGGACCAGACCAGATGCACGGGTTCGAGGAACGCCTGACCACCGATATCTATCCCGCAGATTTCGGCTGGACCCCGGATTACCGCAAACCCGGCGAGCGGATCGACTGGTGGTACCACAATATGGGATCGGTCACGGGTGCTGGGGTCGCCGAGATTTCGAACCAAATGGAGTATGACGACGAGGTCGCGTACAACGCCTGCGCCAAGCTTTATGATCTCGCGCGCGGCCATGACGACCGCCCGTGGTGTCTGACGGTCAGCTTCACCCACCCGCATGATCCCTATGTCGCCCGCCGCAAATACTGGGATCTTTACGAGGATTGCGAGCACCTGCTGCCCGAAGTTCCGGCAAAAGCTTACGAGGATCACGACCCCCACGCACAGCGGATTTTCGACGCAAATGACTGGCGCAATTTCGACATTACCGAAGACGATATCCGCAAGTCCCGCCGAGCGTATTTCGCCAATATCTCGTATCTAGATGACAAGGTGGGCGAGATGCTGGATATCCTTGAAAGCACCCGCCAAGAAGCCATCATCATGTTCGTGTCCGACCATGGCGATATGCTGGGCGAGCGTGGGTTGTGGTTCAAAATGAACTTCTATGAAGGCTCGGCGCGGGTTCCCTTGATGGTGTCCGCTCCGGGACTAGAGCCGGGGTTGATCGAGGCCCCTGTGTCCACGCTGGACGTGACTCCCACGCTGGCCGATCTGGCAGGGATATCGCTGGACGAGGTGAAGCCGTGGGTTGATGGCGAAAGCCTTGTACCGTTGGCAGGTGGCGAAGAACGCACAAGCCCCGTGGCGATGGAATATGCGGCGGAAGCGTCTTATGCGCCGCTCGTATCCCTGCGTTATGGCAAGTGGAAATATAACCGCTGCGCGCTGGATCCAGATCAGCTGTTTGATCTGGAAGCAGACCCGCACGAGTTGGTTAATCTGGCGGACGATCCGGCGCATCAAGGCACACTGAATTCGCTGCGGGCAAAATCCGAGGCGCGCTGGGATCTAGATGCCTATGACAACGAAGTCCGCGAAAGCCAGGCGCGCCGCTGGGTGGTCTATGAGGCGTTGCGCAACGGCGCCTATTTCCCGTGGGATTATCAGCCCCTTCGCAAAGCATCCGAGCGCTATATGCGCAACCACATGAACCTCGACAATGTTGAAGAAAACGCGCGCTTCCCCCGTGGCGAGTAACCCCTGATCTGACGGAAAGACAATGCAAGCAGAATATATCATCGTTGGTGCTGGTAGCGCAGGATGCGCAATGGCGTATCGGTTGGCGGAAGCAGGCAAGCGGGTGCTGGTGATCGAACATGGCGGCACAGATGCCGGGCCGTTCATCCAGATGCCCGCGGCGCTAAGTTATCCGATGAACATGAAGACCTATGATTGGGGCTTCCAGACCGAACCCGAACCGCATCTTGGGGGCCGTACGTTGGTGACGCCGCGTGGTAAGGTTGTGGGTGGCTCCAGTTCCATCAACGGGATGGTTTACGTGCGCGGGCACGCGAAAGATTTCGACCATTGGGCCGAGCAAGGGGCCGATGGGTGGTCCTATGCGGACGTGCTTCCGTACTTCAAGCGGCAAGAAAATTGGCATGACAGTGGACATGGCGGCGATGCGGATTGGCGCGGCAAAGATGGTCCGCTGCACGTGACCCGCGGCCCGCGCAAAAACCCGCTTTTCCATGCCTTTGTCGAGGCTGGGAAGCAGGCTGGGTACGAAGTCACCGACGATTATAACGGTCAGAAACAAGAGGGCTTCGGCCCGATGGAGCAGACCGTCTGGAAAGGGCGGCGCTGGTCGGCAGCGAACGCTTACATCCGCCCCGCGCTGGAGCGTGAAAATTGCGAACTGATCCGCGCCTTCGCCCGTAAGATCGTCATTGAAGACGGCCGTGCCGTGGGCGTCGAAGTGGAGCGCGGCGGCAAGATCGAAGTGATCCGCGCCGAGGCCGAGGTGATCATCGCCGCCAGCTCGATCAACTCGCCCAAGCTTCTGATGCTGTCGGGCATTGGTCCGGCGGCGCATCTGAAAGAACACGGGATTGATGTCGTGGCGGATCGCCCCGGTGTCGGGCAAAACCTGCAAGATCACCTTGAGGTCTATATGCAGTATGCCTCGAAACAGCCGATCACGCTGTATCGGTACTGGAACCTTATCTGGAAGGGTATTCTGGGTGCGCAATGGCTGTTCACCAAGACGGGGCTGGGGGCATCGAACCAGTTTGAAAGCGCGGCTTTCATCCGCTCGAAAGCAGGCGTCGAATATCCTGACATCCAGTATCACTTCTTGCCAATCGCCGTGCGCTATGACGGGCAGGCGGCAGCAGAAGGCCATGGGTTCCAGGCCCATACCGGCCCGATGCGCTCGCCGTCGCGCGGGGAGATCACGCTGAAATCGGCTGATCCGAAGGACGCCCCGCGTATCTTCTTTAACTACATGTCGACCGAACAGGACTGGGAAGATTTCCGAACCTGTATCCGCCTGACGCGCGAGATCTTCTCGCAGCCCGCGTTCGAGCCATTCGTGAAGTTCGAGATCCAGCCGGGCAACGCGCTGCAAACGGATGACGAGATTGACAGCTTCATCCGCGAACATGCCGAAAGCGCTTATCACCCTTGTGGCACCTGTCGTATTGGGCGGGCCGACGATCCGATGGCCGTGGTCGATCCCGAGCTGCGGGTGATCGGCGTCGAGGGGCTGCGCGTCGCCGACAGCTCGACTTTTCCGCGCATCACCAATGGCAACCTGAACGGGCCGTCGATCATGGTAGGGGAAAAGGCGTCGGATCACATTCTGGGCCGCCGTTTGCCGTCCGCGAATGATGAACCGTGGATCCACCCGGATTGGCAAAATTCGCAGCGATAAACGTGTGATTTGATCCCTGTCAAAGCAGGGGAGGTTCGCCGGGCGCAAACTTCCCCTGACTTTAGGCAAAGGAGGCACGCGAATGTCACATACCCCGCACGAATTGAGCGAGGAATTCCCCGAATACGCAGACAAAAAAAGCGATCTGAAACTTTCGGATGCGCATTTCTCGAAACTGGCGGATGAATATCACGAGGTGAACCGAGCCATTCACCGCGCGGAAACCAATGTCGAACCCACCGACCAGTTTGCCGAGGAAGACATGCGCAAAAAACGTGCCGCCTTGAAGGACGAAATCTATCGGATGCTGACGGCTGCGTAGATGTCGCCGCGACGAGGGATAAAAGGCCGGGCAATCGCCCGGCCTTTCTTATTTTCCATGGATGGCTTGCAGCCACTCCCGCAACGGGGTCAGCACGTTCTGCCGCCAAATGGAAGTGTGGTCAGAATGAGGACGCGCGGCCAGAACTTTGTTCTTTGCTGGCGACAGGTCATACAGTGTGTGCCCCATCTTGAACGGCACCGTCTCGTCTTTACCGCCATGCAGGATGAAGGTCGGCGCGGTGACACTGCGGATGAAGTTTTTCGACGGCCACAGATCGGTGCGACCGATTACGAAAGGCAGAAGCGTCGGGTTTTTATAGGCTGTCAGATCTACAAGCGACGTGTAGGGCGCTTGCAAAATCACTGCGGATGGCGGGTTCGCGCGCCCGGGCTTGCCTGCCGCAATGGCCAGTGCGACGCCTGTGCCAAGGCTTTCGCCCATCAAGATGATTTTCTTGCTGCCGGTCAGATTAGGAATGTCCCGATACAGTTGATCCGCGAGCGATTGGATCTTCGAACGGCTGGGTAGTCCCTTGCTGCCGCTCATCCCCGGATAGGCCATCACGACGACGCCATAACCTCGGTTCATAAACCACGTGTATTTGTGGCTGCGCGTGTGGATGGATCCGCCTGATCCCGGCAGGTACAGAACTGTGGGCTTGTTTTTGCGTTTCGGCTGCCCGACCCACAGCACCAGCCCTTTATAGATCACCTCTTTCAGCCGTTTGTCCGCCCGTTTGGGGTTCGTGCGCTCGTCGCTGAACTGGTAAAAGGTGCGTCGTTCGAACTGGGTTGCGAAGCTTTCGGCGTGCACCGGTTGCGGCCCCGAGGTGACCAAAACGGTCAAAGCCAGCAGGACGGGAAGAAAGAACTTGGTCATCGTGTGATCTCGTAAGGAAGCGTTCCGCGCGAATATGGGTCGACTTGTAGCTTGCGTTCAAGGGGAGGAACCGAGCGTTGGTGACACAATTGCCGTTCGCAGATCCGGCACGAGATGCCGATGGGCTCGAATGCGGCGTCGTTCGAAACGTCCAGATCATCCGCATAGACCAATGCGCCTGCGTGTTTCACCTCGCATCCCAACCCGATGGCGTATCGGCGTACGGGTGCGTCAAAGCTGCCGCCAGATTTGGTGACGTTTCGGGCAAGGCAGAAGTACCGCACGCCGTCGGGCGTCTGGGCCAGCTGGCGCAGAAAACGTCCAGGGGTTTCAAAGGATTGGTGGACATTCCACAAGGGACAGGCGCCGCCGAAACGGGCAAATTGCAACCGCGTGGCCGAGTGGCGTTTGGTGATCGTGCCGGCTTGATCCACGCGCACGAAAAAGAACGGAACACCCTTTGAACCGGGACGTTGAAGCGTGGACAAGCGGTGGGCGACTTGTTCGATCGAGGCACCAAAGCGGTCGGCCAACCGTTCAAGGTCGTGGCGCGTCTCATGCGCGGCGGCAAGAAACTGCTCATAGGGCAAAAGAGCCGCACCCGCGAAATAGTTTGCAAGACCCAGCTTGGCGATGGCGCGGGCCTCCTCTGTCTGGAAACGGGCAAAATCCAGCGTGGCTTCCAGCAGGGCATCCTGTGTCAGCAGCGCCACCTGCATCAGAAGCTGGAACTCCTGCGTGGCGCGGGGAGGGCGGGTCGAAAGGGTCAGCACACGCCCCTCGACATCATAGCTGCGCACCTTGTCGACGTCGGCGTGGGTCAGGGTGATCCCACGGTCGTTCAACACCGCTTCTGCCATCGCCGCTTGACCCAAGCCGCGCTTCTTACCGGTCTGGGCGAAATGCTCGGCCGCGCGATCCACCGCATCGATGTAGTTGTCGCAATAGTGAAAGAAGTCGCGCACTTCGTCCCATGGGCTGGCTTGGTTTGGCGCGTCGTCCGCACCAATGTCCTGATCCATCGAGGCCAGCCGTTCATGCCCAAGCCTGTAAGCGCGATGCAGTTCCAGAAGGGCATGGGCCAGCGCGGGCGCATTTGACGCAGCGAGCCGTAAATCAGCAAGCGGGGGAATGTCGGAAAAAACCGGGTCCGCGAAAGCCTCGCGCATATCCGTCACCAGCCGTTCCGCGTCACCCGTGGACAGTTCGGCCACGTCAAAACCGAATTCCTGCGCCAAGGCCAACACCACGCCCGTCGACACGGGACGGTTGTTGTTTTCCATCTGGTTCAGATAGGGCAGGCTGACGCCCAGCTTTTCAGCAAAGGCTTTCTGGGTCAGGTTCAGGCGGGATCGGATCTCGCGCAGTTTTACACCGGCATAGAGCTTCTGAGTGGCCATGGCGTCGCGTTTCACACTCGCTTTGCAAATATCGTCACTTTATGGCGTAGCATTTGCAAACTGCACGGGTCAAAGAGATTTGGGACTCTTCACAAAACACCAAGCCTCCGTTCGCGCCGGATCACCCCTAGCATTGTCAGAACAGCCAGCAAGGCTGAGCACAGCATCACCCACAAAAGCGGCATGGGGGACATGCCGTTGCCCAAGGCAAGCCCGGCAAAGGCCGAAACGCCTGCGCCGCCAACCATCATCAAGGTGCCGCTTAACCCAATGGCGCTGCCAGCAAGTTCCGGGCGGACGCTCATGATCCCTGCATTTGCTGATGGCAACGTCAGACCATTGCCCAGCCCAACCATGATCATCGCGCCAAAGAATACATACTCTGACCCGCCGCCCAGTGCGAAGATCAGCATCGCAACGATCATGCCGAAAGCGGTGATCAATGCGCCGCTAAAGATCATACGGATCATGCCAACGCGGACGGCAAACCGTCCGGACAGGAAGTTTCCGACGAAATATCCTGCCGCGGGCGCGCCAAAGAAATATCCAAGACGTGCGGGCTCCATCCCATAGATTTCACTGCCCACATAAGGTGCGCCCCCTAGATAGGCGAAGAACGCGCCCGAGGTCAGCGTCGCCGTCAGGCAATA
Organism: Aliiroseovarius sp. ABM4_368; assembly: GCF_056161205.1. Classification (NCBI taxonomy): domain Bacteria; kingdom Pseudomonadati; phylum Pseudomonadota; class Alphaproteobacteria; order Rhodobacterales; family Paracoccaceae; genus Aliiroseovarius; species Aliiroseovarius sp. ABM4_368. The sequence continues at coordinate 200,570 of NZ_JBSWYR010000001.1, forward strand.
ACCCCAGTATCTGGGCGACGTCAGCAGCGAAGGATAGGCACGGAACTGGGCCGAGAAGCCTGAAAACTGGCGTTGGCCCGTTTCCCCCATATCCCGCCACAAAAGCGTCAGGGCCAGCAAGCCGGTCAGGCTTTGCAGCCAGAAGCTGGCCTTCCAGCCGTAAAGCTGATCCAGCCAACCGCCTAAGCTGGGGGCGAGCATTGGAACCACTGACATGCCCATGGTGACATAGCCGATCATCGAGGCCGCCTGATCACCGGGAACCATGTCGCGAATGGCCGCGCGTGACAGCACCATGCCCACCGCGACGGTGGCCTGCATCATGCGAAAGGTCAGGAAGGTATAGACATCCGGCGCGTAAATGCAGCCCAACGTGGCGATGACATAGATTGCAAAGCCCGCCATGATTATGGGGCGCCGCCCGTATCTGTCTGACAGTGGGCCAACCACCAATTGCAGTGCGCCGTTTACGAAAAGATACAGTGCGACCGACAATTGGATCAGGTGGTAATCTGCTTGGAAATACCGCGCCATTCCGGGCAGTGAGGGCAGAAAGACGTTCATCGATATCGCAGCCATCGCGGCCACGAAGGTCAGGGTAAACAGGCTTGGCGGTGTGGACGGGTCCAGAAAGCGGGAATTCCGCGCTGGATTAACTTGTTCGAGTTGCATGGGTAAGAGCTATTACTCGCGAAACGGACTGTCCAGTCGTTTAACAAAGCAAATACTGCTAGAAAGTTCGCATATTTGCAATTTGCATTGGCGCACTTGCATTTAGTTTGCAAATTCGCCCCTTTTTGCTTCCCGCTGCTGCTTGGTCAGGCTAGTTTGCGGCGAAATCAAGGAGTGCCGCCACATGAAAGATATCCTCCAAGAACTTGAGAGCCGCCGCGAGAAAGCCCGCCTTGGGGGCGGTCAGCGTCGGATCGACAGCCAGCACAAAAAAGGCAAGCTGACCGCGCGCGAGCGGGTCGAGCTGCTGTTGGACGAGGACTCGTTCGAAGAGTTCGACATGTTCAAAGCCCACCGTTGCACCGAGTTCGGCATGGAAGCCGACAAGCCTGCGGGCGACGGCGTCATCACCGGGTGGGGAACCATTAACGGTCGTTTGGTCTATGTGTTCTCGCAGGACTTTACTGTATTTGGTGGCTCGCTGTCGGAAACACACGCTGAAAAAATCTGCAAAATCATGGATATGGCGATGCAGAACGGTGCGCCTGTGATCGGCATCAACGATTCAGGTGGTGCGCGCATTCAAGAAGGTGTTGCTTCGCTTGCTGGTTACGCTGAAGTGTTCCAGCGTAACATCATGGCCTCGGGCGTGGTGCCGCAGATCTCGGTGATCATGGGCCCGTGTGCTGGTGGGGCCGTGTACTCGCCCGCCATGACTGACTTCATCTTCATGGTGAAAGACAGCTCGTACATGTTCGTGACCGGTCCCGACGTTGTGAAAACCGTGACCAACGAAGTGGTGACAGCTGAGGAGCTTGGCGGTGCCTCGACTCACACCAAGAAATCGTCGGTTGCTGACGGCGCGTTCGAAAATGACGTCGAGGCCCTGTCAGAAGTCCGCCGTCTGGTCGACTTCTTGCCCCTGAACAACCGCGAGAAAGCTCCAGTGCGTCCGTTCTTTGATGATCCGGCCCGCGTGGACGACAGTCTGGACACGTTGGTTCCGGACAACCCAAACTCGCCCTATGACATGAAAGAGCTGATCACCAAGCTGGCCGACGAAGGCGACTTCTTCGAGATTCAGGAAGATTATGCCAAGAACATCATCACCGGCTATATCCGCCTGGAAGGGCAGACCGTTGGCGTTGTGGCCAACCAGCCGATGGTTCTGGCTGGCTGTCTGGACATCGACAGCTCGCGCAAGGCGGCTCGTTTCGTCCGTTTCTGCGACGCGTTTGAAATTCCGATCCTGACGCTGGTCGACGTGCCTGGCTTCCTGCCGGGTACAAGCCAAGAATATGGCGGCGTGATCAAGCACGGTGCGAAACTGCTGTTTGCCTATGGGGAAGCCACGGTTCCGAAAGTCACGCTTATCACCCGTAAAGCATACGGTGGTGCCTATGACGTTATGGCGTCCAAGCACCTGCGCGGCGACTTTAACTATGCTTGGCCGACTGCTGAAATCGCTGTGATGGGTGCCAAGGGCGCGACCGAGATCCTGTACCGTTCGGAACTGGGCGATCCCGAGAAGATCGCGCAGCGCACGCAGGACTATGAAGACCGCTTTGCCAACCCGTTCGTGGCGGCCGAGCGTGGATTCATCGACGAGGTTATTCAGCCGCATTCGTCGCGTCGCCGGATCAGCCGTGCCTTTGCCTCGCTGCGTGGCAAGAAGTTGCAGAACCCTTGGAAAAAGCACGATAATATTCCGCTGTGATCATGGGTCGCACGGCGGAATATCTGGGCCTTCGCGGCCTGACTGGGGTGGCGGTTTACGCCGCCACCCTGGCCCTGTCGCTGTCTGCGCCCACGTCACTTGCGGCGTCACAAGATGACTGGTCCGAAGGCATGTCGCTGACGGTCCCGTCGGGCCAGCCCGTCACGCTGCTTGAGGTCAATCAGCAGGACGGCAATCAGGGGGGATCGTCCATTCATGTGCGGTTCCTTGCGCCTGAAATTGCACGCAACACGGGAAGCATCGCTTTCTCGCAAGCGGAAGAAGATATGGCCGTGATCTGTCAGGACTATGTGCTGCCGCACCTGTCCAAGATCACGCAAACCGTGCCAGAGCAGATCGTGATCGTTCTGGCAGATCGTTGGGTCGAGTTCGGCGTCTCGGACATGGACGCGACTCAGTTTTTTGAAGCGTTTCGCCCCGAAAATGGCGAATGTGTTTGGGATGGGTTCTGATGGCACTGCCTTATATGTTGAAGCACAAGGGCTTTCCCGGGCGTCTTACGGGGACCGACTTTCAGTTTACCATTCGCCGGGCCAGCAAGACGGGGGCGACGAAGTTGGCCGCGCGTGAACGCTATGCGGATCGCAGGCCTGCGGACCGTCGTGCGGATACGGCCTTTATGAAAGCGCTGTGGGAATATTTCGGGGATCAACCGTTCGAGCGTGGCAACCTGGATGCTGGACGCTTGTCGTGGCTGTTTGAGCGCGAGGTGCTGCCTGCACAGGATCCTTTTGACCCCGAAGATTATGAAGCGATGCTGGTGATTGACGAAGCCCGTGCACGGGCCGCATTCCCGGATGCGTTCGAGGAACAATCGGCATGATTTCGCCCGCATTGTATACCAACCGGCAAAAAACGGCTCAGCCAGGCGGTGTGCGTCTGACAGGGGCTTGCGATTGCTTTGGTTCATGCCAACATGTGAAACACGCAGGGAACACATCCCCGTTCTCTGCAATGGTTTGTCGAAACCATTACCCTTCCCCTTCTTCTACCCGGTTCAGTGCATTAGCGTCTGAACCGGGCCTTTTTTCGTTCTTTGACAGGGGGTTGCGCCAAGCGACACTCCGCAGGCCGCGAAAAAAACTCTTGGGGAATACCCGTTATTGGGGCAGAATGACTGTCAAAACTCACTGTGAAAGAGGCAGTCACACATGCAGTACAGAAAACTCGTTGCGGGGGCACTTGCCCTTGTCGCGCTGGCAGGATGTCAGTGGAACGACCTTCAGCGCGCTGGTGTCGGCGCGGCCACAGGTGCCGTCGTCGCAAAAGCAGCCAGCGGTAACCTTCTTACCGGTGCGGTCATCGGCGCGGGCGCAGGTTCGCTGTGCGATGATGTCGGGGTCGGTATCTGCAACTGATCTGAATTCCATTGGGTCCGCCAAAGGCGGCTTCACCACTCACAATCGGCCTGCCGAGACCACCCGGTCCGGCAGGCTTTTCTATGTCAATCTGCGGGGCGCTTCACTGCGTCGCGCCCTCACATGAACCGAAAGGACAGGACATGTTCAACAAGATCCTGATTGCGAACCGAGGCGAGATCGCTTGCCGTGTGATCAAGACTGCCCGCAAGATGGGCATCAAAACGGTGGCGATCTATTCGGATGCCGACCGGAACGCGCTTCATGTGAAAATGGCGGACGAAGCCGTTCACATCGGCCCGCCGCCCGCGAACCAGTCTTATATCGTCATCGACAAGGTGATGCAGGCGATCAAGGATTCCGGCGCCGAAGCTGTTCATCCTGGTTACGGCTTTTTGTCCGAGAACTCGAAATTTGCTGAAGCCCTGGAAGCCGCAGGCGTTGCCTTTGTTGGCCCGCCTAAAGGCGCGATTGAGGCGATGGGGGACAAGATCACCTCGAAAAAGATCGCTCAGGACGCCAACGTGTCGACCGTCCCCGGCTATATGGGCCTGATTGAGGACGCAGACGAAGCCGTGAAGATCTCGAACGAGATTGGCTATCCGGTGATGATCAAAGCCTCGGCCGGTGGCGGTGGTAAGGGCATGCGGATTGCATGGAACGATGAAGAGGCCCGCGAAGGCTTCCAGTCGTCCAAGAACGAAGCCGCCAACAGCTTTGGCGATGACCGTATCTTCATCGAGAAATTCGTGACCCAGCCGCGCCACATCGAAATTCAGGTTCTGTGCGATGCGCATGGCAACGGCATCTACCTGAACGAACGCGAATGCTCGATCCAGCGTCGGAACCAGAAAGTTGTGGAAGAAGCCCCGTCGCCCTTCTTGGACGAAGCCACCCGCAAAGCCATGGGCGAACAGTCGGTCGCGCTGGCCAAGGCCGTGGGCTATACCTCGGCCGGTACGGTGGAGTTCATCGTCGATGGCGACAAGAACTTCTATTTCCTGGAAATGAACACCCGTCTTCAGGTGGAACACCCAGTGACCGAGCTGATCACCGGTGTTGATCTTGTCGAACAGATGATCCGCGTCGCCAATGGCGAGCCGCTGTCGATCACTCAGGACGATGTGGGCATCAATGGCTGGTCCATCGAAAACCGTGTCTACGCGGAAGACCCCTATCGCAACTTCCTGCCTTCGATCGGTCGTCTGACCCGTTACCGCCCGCCCGCAGAAATTGCGGCTGGCCCGATGCAGGACAACGGTAAATGGGCCGATGATGCAATCAATGGGTCGGACTATGCGGTGCGTAACGATACCGGTGTTTTTGAAGGTGGCGAGATCTCGATGTACTATGACCCGATGATCGCCAAGCTGTGTACATGGGCGCCGACTCGTGATGAAGCGATCGAAGCCATGCGCAACGCGCTGGACGGGTTCGAGCTGGAAGGCATCGGTCACAACCTGCCTTTCGTGTCAGCCGTGATGGATCACCCGATTTTCATGAAAGGCGAGATGACCACCGCCTTTATCGAGGAACAGTATCCCGACGGGTTCGACGGTGTAGAGTTGGGCCATGATGCGCTGAAACGCATCGCGGCTTCCGCCGCTGCCATGTACCGCGTCGCTGAAATCCGTCGCACCCGTATCTCGGGCCGTATGGACAACCACGAGCGTAAAGTGGGGAAGCATTGGGTCGTGACGCTGCAAGGCGAAGAGTTCGCGGTTAAGATCAAGGCCGACAAGAAGGGTTCGACCATCAAATTTGAAGACGGCACCAAAATGCGCGTGTCCTCGGATTGGACGCCGGGTGACAGCCTTGCCACGCTGGATGTGGACGGGTCGCCGCTGGTGCTGAAGGTCGACAAGATTACCTCGGGCTTCCGTATGCGTTCGCGCGGAGCTGATCTGAAAGTGCATGTCCGCACCCCGCGTCAGGCCGAACTTGCGCGCTTGATGCCAGAAAAACTGCCGCCGGATACCTCGAAAATGCTGCTGTGCCCGATGCCGGGTCTGGTGGTGAAGGTCGACGTGGAAGCCGGTCAAGAAGTTCAGGAAGGTCAGGCGCTGTGCACGATTGAAGCCATGAAGATGGAAAACATCCTGCGCGCCGAGAAGAAGGGCATCGTGTCCAAAATCAACGCAGGTGCTGGCGACAGCCTTGCCGTTGATGAAGTGATCATGGAGTTCGAATAACATGACCACCGCCACCACGTTGCCCCGAAAAACGGGGGAGCTGACACTGATTTCAGTCTTGATCAGCGTGGTGGCATTCGCGCTTTATCAGGGCGTGGCCTTTGTCCGGGCGGGTGTTTTCGAATACCCGCTCGATGACGTTTATATCCACCTTGCGGTTGCCGAACAGATCGCCGCCGGTGGCTATGGCGTGAACGCGGGCGAATTTACCTCGGCAGCGTCTTCGCCGATCTATCCGTTTTTGCTGGCTCCCTTTGCTGGCACGGCCGTGCAAGCTTGGTTACCGCTGTTCTGGAACACCCTTGCCATGTTGCTGGGCGCGGTACTTTGGGCGCGGATCGTCGCAGCAAGCGGCGCGTCGCGGGGGTGGGCGCTGACCTTCGCGGCCCTTGGCCCCTTGGCGTTCAACTTCGCCGGTGCCGCAATGGTCGGGATGGAGCACTCGTTACATATTCTGGCCAGCCTTGCGGTTTTGCGCGGTTTGCAAATCCAGATGGATGAAGGCCGCATTAGTTGGCTTTTGGTCGCAGGAATGGTGCTTGGCCCGATAATCCGATTTGAAGGCTTGGCCGTGACAGGGGCCGGCGCGCTAGTGCTTCTGATGACCGGTCGCTGGGCCATCGGGGCGGGGCTGTTCGCAGCCGCCGCGGTGCTTGTCGCAGGCTTTATGTTCTTCCTGACAACGTTGGGGTTGGAGCCTTTGCCGAACTCGGTCATGGCGAAGCTTTCTGGCAGCGGTACGGACCGGTTCACGCTTGCAGATCTGCCAATCAAGCTGGCGATTCAACTGTTTTCCAACGAGGCTGTTGTGATGTTGATCGCAGTGCTTTGCGCGGTAGCGTTGTCGGCACGTTCTGATCTGGACCGTCGCCTGCGCGCTCTGATGGCTGCTGCCGCCTTCACCGGGTTTGGCCATCTGCTGTTGGGGCAATTCGGCTGGTTTGAACGGTACGAGCTTTATGCGATGACCTTTGTCCTTGGCCTTGTGATGATCGTCGTTTTGCGAGACGAGACTTTGCTCACGATGCGCCTGCTTCTGCTTGCGGGCTTCGGTTATCTTGGTGCGTCTTACGGCCAATGGCTTTTGTTCAACGGAACCAACGGTCCGAACGCGATCTATTCGCAGCACGGTAACATGAGCCGCTTTGTGAAAGAGATCTATCAGAAACCCGTCGCCGTGAATGATCTGGGCTATGTGGTCTGGGCCAACCCTAACCAAGTTCTCGACCTGTGGGGGCTGGCCTCTTACGAGGCGTTGAAGCTCCGTCTGGACGATCCCCATCCCGGCTGGGCCGCTGATCTTGTCGACAAGGCCGGGGTCGAACTGGCCATTGTTTATGACCGCTGGATCGGCGAAGGAATCGGGGCGGACTGGATCAAGGTTGGAACGTTGACATTCACTGGTGGCGGAGCGTTTCTGGGCGGATATGATGTAAGCTTTTACGCGACCAAACCGGCTGCAGCGGATGGTATCCGCCAACAGTTGAGCGAATTTGCACCGCAGGTCCAAGGCAAAGCCGTGTTGACCGTGATTGACGGGGAAACGGGATGAGCTTTCTGCGCCATATCCCCTTCGCTGCTGCCACCAGTGTCGCATTGCTGTCCGGCTGTAACCTGCACAGCGAATCCAAACTGCGCGCCGGCCTTGAACAGTATTTTACCCTTGGTGATACTCTGTCGTTTGAAAGCAAACTGACCTGTACCGCCGCTGTCTTTCGTGCGGCCCTGAACGATGTGAAGCCGCAAATGCCGCTGGCTGTGACCAGTGTCGACGCGCAAGAGCTGTTCCGAGAAACCGGCAAAGCTGCTCTGCGCGCCGAAGGTCAGACGCCCCATGCCCTAACGGACGAGATGCTGACGACCGAAGACGGTGCCTTTGGCCGTCAGGCTTTGGCCGCCGCTGCGCTGGTCGGGAAATGCCTATCGGATACGGACGGTCAAGACTTCCACCGCGCGCTCACCCGCCCCGGTGCGACGATTGCTTATGATATTGCGGTGGGGGGTGTCATGATCCTCGACCCCGTTGAGCGAAAACTCTTTTTTGCCGCCGGAGATCCCCTGTGACCCGCGGCCCGGAACCAGCGAGCGCCCACGGGCGCGCCAAGACGAAAAGGACGACAAGATGAGCGACACAAAGAACTGGAAGGAACTGGCCGAGAAGGAACTTCGTGGCCGTGCCTTGGATGATCTGACGTGGAACACGCTGGAAGGCATCGACGTCAAACCGCTTTATACAGCGGAAGACACGGCTGATCTGGACCATATGGACACGCTGCCCGGTTTTGGCCCGTTTACCCGTGGTGTAAAGGCTACCATGTATGCGGGGCGTCCTTGGACGATCCGTCAGTATGCGGGCTTTTCAACTGCCGAAGAATCGAACGCATTCTATCGCCGCAACCTGGCTGCCGGTCAGCAGGGTGTCTCGGTCGCGTTCGACCTTGCCACGCACCGGGGCTACGATTCGGATCACCCGCGGGTTGTGGGCGACGTTGGTAAAGCTGGTGTGGCAATTGATAGCGTCGAGGACATGAAGATCCTGTTCGACGGTATTCCGCTCGACAAGGTCTCGGTCTCGATGACCATGAACGGCGCGGTGATCCCGATCCTTGCAAACTTCATCGTCGCAGGCGAAGAGCAGGGGCACGACAAATCGCTGCTGGCCGGGACCATTCAGAACGACATTCTGAAAGAGTTCATGGTGCGTAACACCTATATCTACCCGCCTGAACCGTCGATGAAGATCATCTCGGATATTATCGAGTACACCTCGAACGAGATGCCGAAGTTCAACTCGATCTCGATTTCCGGCTATCACATGCAAGAGGCCGGTGCGAACTTGGTGCAGGAATTGGCCTATACGCTGGCGGATGGTCGCGAATATGTACGCGCCGCGATCGAGGCGGGCATGGATGTCGACAAGTTCGCAGGGCGTCTTAGCTTCTTCTTCGCCATCGGTATGAACTTCTTCATGGAGGCCGCCAAGCTGCGCGCTGCACGTACCCTGTGGCACCGCGTAATGACCGAGTTCGGGGCGAAATCCGAGCGGTCGAAAATGCTGCGTACGCACTGCCAGACCTCGGGCGTATCGTTGCAGGAACAGGATCCCTATAACAACGTGATCCGCACTGCTTACGAAGCGATGTCGGCGGCGCTGGGCGGAACCCAATCGTTGCACACCAACGCGCTGGACGAAGCGATTGCACTGCCCACCGACTTCTCGGCGCGTATTGCACGCAACACCCAGATCATCCTTCAGGAAGAAACCGGAGTGACCAATGTGGTCGATCCTCTGGCAGGTTCTTACTATGTGGAAAGCCTGACCGACGAGCTGATCAATAAAGCTTGGGAGCTGATGGAAGAGGTCGAAAGCATGGGCGGGATGACCAAGGCTGTGGCCTCGGGCATGCCGAAATTGCGGATCGAGGAATCGGCGGCCAAGCGGCAAGCCATGATCGACAAGGGTGACGAGGTCATCGTTGGCGTGAACAAGTACAAGCTGGCAGAAGAAGACGAAATTGAAATCCTCGACGTGGACAACATGGCCGTGCGCGACAGCCAGATTGCCCGCCTTGAAAACATCCGCGCAACCCGCGACGCAGCCGCATGCGAAGCCGCATTGGCCGAACTGACCCGCGTGGCCCGCGAAGGTGGCAACCTTCTTGAGGCTGCCGTTGAAGCCGCCCGCGCCCGCGCATCTGTAGGAGAAATCTCGATGGCAATGGAAGATGAATTCGGCCGTCACCGCGCCGAAGTGAAAACGCTGGCTGGCGTCTATGGCGCGGCCTATGAAGGCGACGAAGGCTTTGCCGCCATTCAGAAATCGGTCGAAGAATTCGCAGACGCCGAAGGCCGTCGCCCGCGTATGCTGGTTGTGAAGATGGGGCAGGACGGTCACGACCGCGGTGCCAAGGTCATCGCAACCGCCTTTGCCGATATTGGGTTTGACGTGGACGTAGGGCCGCTGTTCCAGACCCCCGACGAAGCTGCGCAAGACGCCATCGACAATGACGTGCACATCGTGGGGATTTCCTCGCAGGCTGCTGGTCACAAGACGCTGGCCCCGCAACTGGTGCAGGCATTGAAAGAGCAAGGCGCCGAGGATATCATCGTGATCTGTGGTGGTGTAATTCCACAGCAGGATTATGATTTCCTGTATAAGAATGGTGTAAAAGCCATCTTCGGACCGGGCACCAATATCCCGGAAGCCGCTCAGGACATCCTGAAGCTGGTGCGCGAAACCCGCAGCTAACAGGTCGCACTAAAGTGGGCACCGGTTTTGTGTTCCTTGGGCCTGTGGCGTACATCGAGCGCGAAAAACACTTGAGGGCGGCGGGTTTTCCCGCCACCCTGATCTCAGACCATCAGGGGGACAAAATGGCTCTGGGAGAAGTTGACCATCTTGTGGTGTCCTCCGCGACCCTGTCAGAAGGTGTCGCGTATATCGAGGACCTGCTTGGGGTGCCCATGTCGGAGGGAGGAGACCATCCGCTCATGGGCACCCACAATTCCCTACTTTCCCTTGGCCCATCGACCTATCTGGAAGTGATTGCGGTGAACCCGGCGGCAGACGCGCCCGTGCATGCACGCTGGTTCGATCTCGATTACTTCACCGGCCCCGCTCGGCTGACCAATTGGGCGCTGCGTGTGCCCGATCTGCATCAGGCACTTCAACGCGCGCCGGACGGGTCCGGGGATGAATTGCAGCTGTCGCGTGGCGATCTGCGCTGGGACATGGCGTTTCCTGCGGATGGGCGTTTGCCCTTTTCAGGCTGCGCACCGGGGCTTTTGTCGTGGAAGGGCGACATGCCGATGCTGCGTATGCCCGATCACGGACTGCGGTTGGCCGCGCTTGAAATCACCCATCCAGAAGCCGAGGCTTTGAACGTCGCGCTGCATCCGTTGGTCAGTGACAAGCGCATCTCGCTCCATTCGGGGGCGCCGGGGCTGTCTGCATGGATCGACACGCCGGGCGGTTTGGTGCAGCTGTGATCATCCGTGCGGCCAGACTGACAGACGCGCCTGCCATTCAGGCGCTGTGGAACCATGCCATCCTTGAAACGCTGATCACTTTCAACTCGGTCGCCAAAACGCGGGTCGAGGTTGAAACCGCCATCGAAACCGCGAAATGCATGCTGGTCGCGGAAGAGGCAGGCCACGTGATCGGCTATGCCAGTTTCGACCAGTTCCGCGCAGGCATCGGATATGCCCACACGGCCGAGCACTCGATCATGCTGGCAGCCGAAGCGCGCGGGCGCGGGGCAGGGCGTTTCTTGATGGAGCGGATCGAAACCGAGGCCCGCGCCCAAGGATTCCATTCGATGATTGCGGGCGTGTCTGGTTCAAACCTGATGGGAGAGCCGTTTCACGCGGCCCTTGGATATAAGAAAGTCGGAGTGATCCCGCAGGCCGGGCGAAAGCACGACCAGTGGCATGATCTTGTCTTGATGCAAAAATTCCTGTGACCCGCCGACGAAAGCCGCTAACACTGCGCCCATGTCGATCTGGTCCCGCATATCCGACGCGCTGTCCGCGCTTGCCAAGGGCGAAAGTCTGTCTGAGGTGTTCTCGCATCTGCGCACGCCGCCCGAACGCTCGGCCGGTTTTGCCATTGCGGTGATCGCGCTTGGGGCCAAAATGGCGAAGGCCGACGGGCAGGTGACACGCGACGAGGTGTCTGCCTTTCGCGAGGTTTTCACCATCCCGCAATCGGAAGAAAAGAACGCAGCGCGCCTGTTCAATCTGGCCCGTACCGACGTTGCCGGGTTCGAGCTTTATGCCCAACGAGTCGCAGCAATGTTTGGCCCTGACGATCCCGCCCTATGCGATCTGATGGAGGGTCTTTTCCACATCGCGCTGGCCGATGGCGAATACCACCCCGGCGAAAATGCCTTTCTGGAAGAGGTCGCACGTATCTTCGGAATGCCCGAGAAACGCTTTTCGGCCCTGCGCTCGCGCATGGTGCCAGACGAACACCCCGACCCTTATCAGGTGCTTGGTGTGACCCACGACACGCCAATGGACGAGATCCGCAAGGTCTGGCGAAACGAGGTGCGCGAAAGCCATCCCGACCGGATGATTGCCCGTGGTGTCCCGGAAGAAGCCATTAAGCTTGCCGAAAAGCGCCTAATCGCCGTCAACCGCGCGTGGGACGAGATCAACGCGGGGCAAGGATAGGGTTTATGCGGATCGCGACCTATAATGTCGAATGGTTCAACAGCCTGTTTGACGATGACGGCAAGGCCATGGTCGATAATGGATGGTCCGGTCGCCAAGACGTGACCCGTGCTGCGCAATGGAAGGCCGTGGGTAAGGTGTTTCAAGCGCTGGACGCCGACGCCGTGATGATCATCGAAGCGCCCGACCAGAACCGCAAACGCGACACCATTCCTGCGCTCGAATATTTTGCCGATGCCTTCAAACTGCGTGCACGCAAAGCCATGATCGGATTTGCCAATGACACGCAGCAGGAAATTGCGCTGCTATACGATCCCGATGTGGTCAGCGCGCGGCATGACCCCTTAGGTGCGGCCGATATGGAAGACGCCTATGCCGCGCCGAGGTTTGACAGCAGCTTTCAACTGGACCTGAACACGGATTCGGCGCTGGATACTGTGGTTTTCTCGAAGCCCCCGCTTGAGGTTGCGCTGACCCATCGTGAAAGCGGTAAGAACCTTCGTTTGATCGGTGTTCACGCCAAGTCGAAAGCCCCCCACGGCGCACGCGGTGCGGCCGAGGTCATGCGCGTCGCGATCGAGAACCGCCGCAAGCAAATGGCGCAGTGCATCTGGATCCGTCGACGGGTGGACGAGCATCTGGACGTGGGCGACCCCTTGATCGTTTTAGGCGATTTCAATGACGGTCCGGGGTTGGACGAATACGAAAAGCTGTTTGGTCGCTCGGGCGTCGAAATTGTGCTGGGCGAAGGCGATGCGACCTGTATGTTTGACCCCCATGCACGCATGGCTTTGACACAGCGTACGGGCGCGAGGCCAACAACCTCTCGTTTCTATATAGCTAGGGAAAAGAGGTACTTACAGGCGCTTCTGGATTACGTCATGGTGTCACCCGACTTGATGGTGACCAAGCCGAAATGGCGTATATGGCATCCGTTCGATGATCCTGCTTGCTATCACGACGACGCCATGCGCGATGCGCTTTTGACTGCGTCAGACCATTTCCCGGTGTCGGTCGACCTGTCGCTTTGATCTTCACATCAGGCAGCGAAGGCCTACATTTACCTTATGAAACATATTGCGACATCCACCGCCCTTGCCCTGCTTCTTGCAACCGGACCCGCGTTTGCGCAGGAGGAAACGACGCCGGATAATCCCGAGCTTTCCGAAGGGGCTGAGCTTCTAAATCGCGGCTTTCAGTTGCTTTTGGAAGGGCTTGCGAACGAGATCGAGCCAATGGCCGAGGAATGGTCAGAAGGCTGGGCTGATTTGGTCGAGAAGTTTGGCGACATGCAAGTCTATCACCCGCCCGAAGTGCTGCCGAACGGAGACATCATTATCCGCCGCCGCACCCCGTTGGACCCGCCTGCGTCGGGTGAAACGGATATTTAAAGCGTTTCGGATTTAGCCGCGTTTTTTCTTTACAATCGGCTCAGCGTCCAGCGCATCGGCCAGTGTTTGAAAGCGTGCTTCGGCGACCTCGCCAAACAGTCCTTCGGCTTCTTTTTTCAGATACAGCACCAATTCGCGTTTCTTCGGGAACCAGCGCAGTTCGGCCATGCGTGTCGGATCCTCGACCGAGAACATGGCCCCAAACCGCATGGCTTTGCCCAGCACTTCGGCGCGCGCCAGCATCTTGTCGGACAGGATGTTGAATAGCGGTTCAAACCGCGATCCGTCACGGCTGTTCTTATAGCGATGCAGCAGCGCCAGCCCCATGAATACACGCTGTTCGTGGGTCAACCCGCCCAGATTGGCGCGGGTGGCGTTGTCGAAACAGACCTCGTGCCTGTAATCGGGGTGGGCGCGCCAAGTGACGTCATGCAAAAGGCAAGCGGCGCGGATGATGCGCAGATCTTCAGGTTTCAGCGATTTGTAAAGCGGCGTCAGAAAACGGAACAACGCTTTGCCGAAGCCCGGATTGCGGGCGTCTTTGTTTTCTGCGTGGTAACAGGCCTCGATCAACGGATCGCGTTTGCGCAGCCGGCCGGGCATCTGTTCGTAAAGCAGGCCCTCGCGGATCCCATAGGAACTGACGGCGATTTCTTTCGGGCGAAAGACACGCATAAGGCGTTTCAGCACCTGCGCGGCGATGGGCACTAAAGCCATCCGGGCCGAGGACGTCCCAGTGCGTTGGCGCACCTCGTCCAGATCGACCTGTTCAATCCACTTCAAGGTCCTGGCCAGTGATTTCGGCGTCATCCGGTATTCGTGCAGAACGGTCAGGGGATAGCCACGCCGTTCCATGTCCAATCGCGCAATTGCGCGCCATGACCCGCCCACCAGAAACAGGCGCTTGTGATCAGTGCCCATTTCGTCGGCCAATTGATCCACGACGCGGGCGATTTCAGTCTTAAGTCCCTTCTTACCGCCGGGCACGCCCGCCAGCTTCAATGGGCCAAGGGGCGAGGTGACACGCTTGCCGACCTCTCCGTCCTGAATATGCGCCAGTTCCAGTGACGAGCCGCCGATGTCACACATCAGCCCCTGTGCTTCGGGCCAGCCCAGCAATACGCCTTGCGCCGACAGGCGGGCTTCTTCCTCGCCATCGATGACGTAAAGTTCCAGCCCGGTTTCACGCAGCACTTGCTCGCGGAAGTCCGGCCCGTCCTCAGCGTCGCGCACGGCGGCGGTGGCCACGGCTGATAGTGGGCCAAGATCCATTCCATCCGCCAATCGCTGAAAGCGTTTGATCGCGGCCAAGGCGCGGGTACGGCCTTCGGGGTGCAGGCGGCCGGTCTCAGAAATGCCGCGGCCCAACCCGCACAGGATTTTTTCGTTGAAGAAATAGGCGGGTGAGCGGGCCGCCCCGTCAAACACCACCAAGCGGACCGAGTTCGATCCCACATCCACCACGCCAACGCGGCTAAGCCGGCGGGCCGAGGGGTCGTCAAACAGTGGTCGTCCAAACGGGCCCCAATCGTCCCCGGTTTCGCCACGTCCGTCCATAGAATCCCCCTGTTTCCGTGCGGATACCTTAACGGTGCGTCTGGCGTTACTCAATCTTGCGAATGCGTTAGTTCCGGTACATCTGATGCCCCCGCCGATCCACGCCCTGACAGAGACGAGTTTTCCATGAAAAACCGGTGGCAATTGAACGGACGGTCGATCGCCTCAAGGTCGGCGCGGGTGAACTTTCCATCTGGCCCCATCACCCAGCTTTGGGCCACATCTGCAAGGTTTGCGGCCATGACCTGACTGACGATCTGGGCCTTTACGGTGGCGTTCTTGATCTCGACCAGCGTTTCCACGCGGCGGTTCAGGTTGCGGCCCATCCAGTCGGCGGACGACATATAGACCCGCGCTTTTTTGGATGGCAGCCCGTGCCCATTTCCAAAGCAGACGATGCGCGAGTGTTCAAGGAAACGACCCACGATTGACTTCACTCGGATGTTTTCCGAAAGGCCTTCGATGCCCGGACGCAGCCCGCAGATGCCACGCACCACAAGGCTGATTTTAACGCCAGCTTGGCTGGCGTCATACAGGGCGTCGATCACGTCGGGTTCGACCAAAGAGTTCATCTTGGCCCAGATCTGCGCGGGCTTTCCGGCCTTGGCAAACTCGGCTTCGGCCTTGATGCGTTTGATAAGGGTCGACTTCAAGTCCAGCGGCGAAATCGCAAGGTTCTCAAGGCTTTGTGGTTCAGCATAGCCCGACAAATAGTTGAAGACCCGCGTGGCATCTCGCCCCAGCGCGGTGTCGCAGGTGAACAGGCTGAGGTCGGTATAAATCCGCGCTGTAATGGGGTGATAGTTCCCCGTGCCATAGTGGGTATAGGTGACCAGCTCGTCCCCTTCGCGCCGCACCACGGTCGAGATCTTTGCGTGGGTTTTATAGTTGATAAAACCATAGGTGACGTGCGCACCCGCTCGTTCTAACCGACGCGACTGGCGGATGTTGGCGGCCTCGTCAAAGCGGGCTTTCAGCTCGACCAGCGCGGTGACGGATTTGCCATCCTCGGCGGCCTCGCACAGCGCTTTTACGATCGGGCTGTCGTGGGACGTCCGGTAAAGCGTTTGCTTGATTGCCACCACGTTCGGGTCGCGCGCGGCTTGATGCAGGAAGCGCACCACCATGTCGAAGGTTTCATATGGGTGGTGCAGCAGCATGTCCTTTTGGCGGATCGCCGCGAACATGTCGCCCTCGTGGTCCTGTACTCGTTCAGGGACGCGGGGCGTGAAGCTGGGCCACAGAAGGTCAGGGCGCTGCTTAAGAACCAGTTCGTTCAGATCGGCCATCCCGATCATGCCGTTCGCTTCGACGATTTCTTTGCTTGAAATGCGCAGCTCGCGTTTGATCATGGACAGCAGAACGGGCGGGGCTCCCGCAGTGATCTTCAGGCGAACAACCTCGCCCCGGCGCCGGCGCTTCAGGGCGGTTTCGAATTCGCGCACCAAATCCTCGGCTTCGTCTTCAACTTCCAAATCGCTGTCGCGAAGGATGCGGAAGGCGCAGTGGCCTTTTTCCACATAACCGGGGAAAAGCTGCCCCAGATGTTCCAGCAGCAGATCTTCCAACGGTAGGAAGCGGAACTGGCCGTCTTCGGCGGGCAGAGCGACGAAGCGGTCGATCTGATGCGGGATCGGCAAAAGCGCTTTCAGCTTTTGCTTGTCCTTGGTGCGCTCGAGTTGCAATGCCAGTGAAAAGCCAGTGTTCGGGATAAACGGGAACGGGTGGGCTGGGTCGATGGCCAGGGGCGACAGAACTGGGAAAACCTGTGTCAGAAAGACGTGTTCTAGATGGGCGCGGTCCGCAGCGGTCAGGTCATCGCGGCGGGCGATGATGATGCCTTCGGTCTGCATGTCACCTGACAGCGTTTCAAACACGTTTTGCTGACGTGCCATCAGCGCGCGGGCGTCGGCGTCGATCAAGGCCAATTGCTCGGTCGGGGATAGTCCATCAGCGGCAGGGGTTGTCACACCCTCGCGCACCAACTCGCGCAGACCGGCGACGCGGACGGTGTAAAATTCGTCGAGGTTCGCCGCCGAGATTGACAGAAACCGCAGCCGCTCCAGCAGGGGAACGCGGCTATTTTCGGCTTCTTCCAGCACGCGCCAGTTGAATCCCAGCCAGCTGAGTTCGCGGTTGAAGAACCGTTTCGATCCGGCAAAATCATCTACAGGCAGCGTGGTTGCGGGCGGGAAATCGGCGGACAGGAAGTCGGCAACGGGCAGTTCGGGTGTCTTGGGTGTATTCATAACGGCACTCTGTCGCAGGAAAGTGTGACGGGAAGGTGACGTTATGCCCTGTTTTCAGGGGATTTGTCCAGAACGCGTGATGCCAGCGTGCGGGTCAGGGCACGGCCTTCCGATAGCGCGGCTTGATCGAGGACCGATACCAGACGCGCGGCTTCCGCGAGCGAGCGTTCCATCCGCGGCAGCAGATAGTCGATAAGGTTGGCAGGCACGGCGATCTGGCGGTCGTGGAACAGTTTGACCAACACGGCAGACAATAGCATGTCGTCGGGCGGATCCAGACGGGTCAGAGTCGTGCCCTCCATCCGGCTGCGTAGGTCGGGTAGGGTCAGCCCCCAACGCGACGGGGCAGAACGTGCGGTGATCAGAAGCGCGCCACCTTCGGCCAGCACCAGATTGTGCAGGTGAAAAAGAGCGTTCTCGGCATCGGTATTCCCAGCGATCTGATCAGCGTCTTCAAGGGCAACGGATTGGCCTGCCAAAGCTTCGATCTGCATGTCGGGCAGGGCGTTTGCGGCTATGATCTTCGCCCCTGACAGGCCTGCCCAAACATGGGTCAGGTGGGTCTTTCCAGTGCCCTCGTCCCCGGCCAGAACCAGCTTGCGATTGGGCCAGTTCTGCCAGCCCTCAATCGTCGCCATGGCGTTGGCATTCGAAGGCGTTACAAGAAAATCATCCAGCCCCTGCGCAGGATGCGCGGGCAGGTCAAAAGTCAGTTGTTCAGGCATTAGTCTGCTACGTCCTCGTCCAGCACTGCCTGTTGCCCGGCAACGCCTTGGTAAAGTCGTCCAGTCTGGTATTTGGCAAGGAAGAAGCGCGTCACAACGCCGATAACGGCGGCAACCGGGACGGCGACCAGCATCCCAACGAAACCGAAGAGCGAGCCAAACACCGAAAGCGCGAACATCAGCCAAACCGGGTGCAGCCCGACCGAACTCCCCACCAGTTTCGGTGTCAGAATATTGCCTTCGAAAAATTGGCCCAAAACGAAGATCACAGCGACGGCGCCAAGGCTCCACCATTCACCCCAGAATTGGAACAGCCCAAGCCCGATGGCCAGCGCTCCGCCGACCAGCGCGCCGACATAGGGGATGAAGGTGATCAGACCAGCGATGAAGCCCACCACAAGGCCGAAGTTCAGACCCACCAGCATCAGGGCCACGGCGTAATAGGTCCCCAGCACGATACAGACCGAGCCCTGACCGCGAATGAAGCTGGCCAAGGTGCGGTCGATGTCACCGGCGATTTGGCGAATGGCGGGGCGGTGATCCAATGGCAGCAGGCTGTCGACCCGTTCAACCATATGGTCCCAATCCAGCAGCAGATAGAAAGCCACAACCGGCGTGACCACCAGTAAGATGACGATGTTGATGACGCTCATTGCAGAAGACAGAAGCGTTCCAACCAGCTCGCCCCCGCGCTCCTGAATGGTTTGCCCAAGGCTTTCCAGCGACTGCCGCATGGTCGAGTTTTGGTCCATCAGCGACGGGAATGTCTCGGTTAAAAACGCCTGAAGCTCGCGCAGAAGATCTGGGGCGGCATTGGCCAGCGCGACAGCCTGCGACACAAGGGTCGGGATAACCAGAAGGAAGCCCAAGATCACCACCAAAACCGCAATAAGCGAGATGACCACCGTAGCCAGAACACGGGACATACCGGCCTTTTCCAGTCGGTCCGCCACCGGATCCAAGAAATAGGCAATCGCGCCGCCAAGGATGAAGGGCATGATCACATCGCCAAGAAACCACAAGGCAAGGGCCAAAATGGCAATGACGATCGACCAGTACTTGGCCTGAGTCTGAACGGGAAGCGGCATATGGGCTCCGGCAAATGAACTTATCCTTATGTCGCCCAAGCCACCGGGCTTTTCAAGGGGAGTGCGGGATATCGAGCAATGTGTATCGGCAGGAAATCGCGCCAGATTTTCGTTTCCGCTTGCGCATTGCCAGCGGGTCAGGGTCAAATAGATGTCGTCAGACCGTGAAAGGACGCCCCATGACCAAAACCGCGCTTGCAGCCATCGCCATGACTCTGCTGCTTACCGCCTGCGAGGGGCATCAGTACGAACCGAAGCAGCCGGGTGTCACCGTATCGGGTGAAACCGGGTTTGGTGTGGTTTATAAAGACGGTGAAACCAAGCCACATTCCGACACCAAGATATCGATCAGTGTCGGCGGGTCGATTTGATCCTAGGGCTTGCCCCCGCATGTCGTTACCCGAAACGTCCCTAACAGCCCACAAACTGCGCTGACCGGGACTTGTCTGGCGAACTGAGTGCATCAAGCCGATTGCCCCCGCGCCTCCTTTGTCATAAGTCGAAACAAAGCTTATGACACAAAGGACCCGAGATGCGCCTGACCCGCTATTTCCTTCCCGTCTTGAAAGAAACTCCGGCAGACGCCCAGATCGTCAGCCACCGTTACATGCTGCGCGCCGGTATGATCAAACAGCAAGCCGCCGGGATTTATACGTGGCTGCCGCTGGGCTTCAAAGTCCTGCGCAAGATCGAAAACATCGTGCACGAGGAACAGATCCGCGCGGGTCACATCCCGATGCAAATGGCAACGATCCAGCCCGCCGATCTGTGGCGCGAAAGCGGCCGCTATGACGATTACGGCGAAGAAATGCTGCGCATTGAAGACCGTCACGGTCGCGACATGCTGTATGGTCCCACCAATGAAGAGGTCATAACCGACGTCTTCCGCTCGAACGTGTCGAGCTATAAGGACCTGCCGCTGACCCTTTATCAGATCCAGTGGAAATTCCGCGATGAAATCCGCCCGCGTTTCGGCGTGATGCGGGGGCGCGAGTTCTATATGAAGGACGGCTACAATTTCGACCTGACCAAGGAAGACGCGCTGCACGCCTATAACCGCCATTTGGTAAGCTATCTGCGCACGTATGAGCGTATGGGCCTGCAAGCCATTCCGATGCGTGCCGACGGTGGCCCGATTGGTGGCGATTATACACACGAGTTCCTTGTGCTGGCTGAAACCGGAGAAAGCGAAGTCTTCTATGACAGCGCAGTCACGGATCTGACCTTTGGTGATCGTGAGATTGACTATGATGATGTGGCGCAATGTCAGGGCGTGTTAGAGGAGTTCACCTCGAAGTACGCGCGTACAGACGAGACCCATGACGAGGCCATCTTCAACGAGGTTCCGGAAGATCGCCGCCGGGTTGCTCGTGGCATCGAGGTCGGCCAGATCTTCTATTTCGGCACCAAGTATTCCGAGGCCATGAACGCCAAGGTGATCGACAGCGAGCAGAAGCAAGTGCCGGTCCATATGGGATCGCACGGGATCGGCGTAAGCCGTCTGTTGGGTGCGATCATCGAAGCCAGCCATGATGACAACGGCATCATCTGGCCCGAAGGCGTGACCCCTTTCCACTGTGGCATCGTTAACCTGAAACAAGGGGACGAGGCCGCCGATGATGCGTGTGAAGCGCTTTACAAGGCGCTGACCAATGCAGGGCTCGAACCGCTATATGACGACCGCAAGGAACGTGCTGGCGGCAAGTTCGCCACCATGGACCTGATCGGTCTTCCGTGGCGCATCACTGTGGGGCCGCGCGGCCTGAAAAACGGTGTGGTCGAAGTGACCAGCCGCCGCACCGGCGAAAGCGAAGAAATGACGCCCGAGGCAGCGGTGGCCAAGATCATTCAGATCTACGAGCCGCACCGCGTGACCGGTCTGTAAGTCTAAAGCCCCCGCTTGGTCGGGGGTTTTTTTTATGAGTCTCCGTAGGAAGCCATTGCATGTCCGCACTCAAATTCACCGCGAAAACCATGTCCTTACCTGCCCGCGCCCTGATGGCGCTGGTCATATTGGGCTTCCCTCTGACACTCGGTTATTTGGCGCGCTCTTTTTGGGTGGTGCCGCTGATGGTCCCTGCTTTCGTGCTGGCCGACTATTTCGGAAAGCGTCGCACATTCGGTGACAGTTTGCGGGGAAAGGGGTTGGTGAAGTTTGTTGCCTCGGGGCTGATCGCGCAGCTTTTGGTGGTCGCGGTTCTGTTTTTGATTGGACGCGGTGTCGGCGCGATCTTCGGGGGCTATTCAGCCGCCCCGTTCGAGGCTTGGGATCAGCGCATGGTGGCAATCCTTTACGGTGCGACCGTCTTGTCTGGGCTGGTGGTCAACTGGTCCGAGCGGGGTAAGATGAGCTTGAACGACGCGGTTGACGAAACCTTCGGTGATCTAAAGGCCGAGATGGCGAAGATAGGGGTGAACCTGCCCGATCTTGACGATCCTAAAGACGCCGTGGTCATCACGCCCGAGAACTTCTTCTCGGGCCATCACTATTCGCATTACGACCACCTCTATGATGACACACGCCAGAAAACGTTGCGCGAAGACGATGCGTTTTTGACCGAAGAGCGATTGACGCAGGAAGAGGCTCGGCTTGGCGTGCGTTTCCCCGACGGGCTGCGCAAGCTCTATCTTCTTCAAAATGGGGGCAGCGTTCAGGATGTCTTTTCCGGTGACGCGGCAGATCCCTTTGAAGAAGATACCATGCCGTTCTCGGGTTATAGCGACCTGAACCCGATCGAGATGGTTCGGACGGTTCATGACTCGGTGTTGGACTATGCCTATGAAGACGACCTTGATCAGTTCCCGAAAGGTGGGAAATATTTGATCATTTTGGCGCAATGGTATCGCGAGACGCTATTTTTGGACTATCGCGACGGCGGCGAGCCCCGTGTGGGCTTCGTGGACTTTGACAAGGTTGGGGACCACAGCCAGGAAGATTGGCTTGGCTATGCGATCACATGGCCCGACTTTGACAGCTTCTTCGCAACCCTTTACCGGTGGGAGCAGTAAGACGCCGTGAAACGCGACACTGGATCCTTCCCCTTGACCCCGGCAGCCGGGGCGGGGAAGCTGAGGAAAAACGAGCAGGGCTGAAAACATGTTCCGAACATTGGCTATGATAGGCGGGATTGCGGGCGCTGTGGCGCTAAGCCAATTTCCCGAGTTCTCGCAGCAATATATGCAGCGGCTGTCCGGTGCGCGAACCGAGCTGAAGGTGATCACTGCGGGCTTTGATCTAACCGCAAGCGCTGCGGGCTATTCCCGCGACGAGGCGCTTGAAAAGATGGGCGGATCGGATTTCCAGAACGATTTGCGTGATCAGATGCAAGACAACTTTGACCGCTATGATCGGCTGGACGCGTCCTATGCTGCGCTAAAGGGGACCGAGCCCCTGATGCGCCTGACAAAGCTTTGGCATTTCCGCGATACGGATCTGGTTCAGCGCACATGGAACGAATACCGCCCGGCGATCCCGGTGACCGCCGATGGTATTCTTTGTGCTGGGATCGGTTATGTGGGGGGCTGGCTGATCGTATCCCTGCTGTTGGGCGCATTCATGCGCCCCTTCCGCAGGATGGCCTAGCGGCGGCCCGGTCAGACAAACGCCACGTGGCTTAGAAGTTGTAGTTCAAGCCCAGTTTTATGGTGTGGAACAGTGGCGTTGCTTTCGTGGTGTTGCCAGATCCATCCGTCAACTGGTCCGAGCCGAAATTCATGTACTCGTACTCGCCCGTCAGCGTCCATTGATCCGAGATCGGACGCTCAAATCCTACACCAAGGATATAGCCGTTGGTCGCATAGGTTTCGTCAAAGGATACGGGGCCGTTTCCGCCAGTCCCGGTAATGGCATAGTCAATCTCGGCGCGGGTAACCCCAATGATGCCATAGACATAGGAATCAAAGACCTGCAAAACCGACCCAGCTTTCATCCGAAGGGACAGCGCGTGGTTCAGTTTGGTCGAGGCCTGATAAGATCCGCGGGTAAAGGAATCTTCAACATTACCGCCTTCAAAGGCGATTTCGCTGCCCATGACCAGATCGCCAAACTGCCAGCGATAGCCTGCGCGCAGGGATCCGTTCCATCCTTCAAGGTCGAGGTTGCCAAGGCTGAAAGCGCTGCCTGCGCTGGGCACAACGCCGATGCGGTCGCCGCCACCGAAATTATAGCCCACTGTCGCGCCGATATAGGTGCCTTGCCAGGGGGTCAGATCCTCGTACATGACGGGCTCAACGTAAGCATCCGAGATCGGATCGTTCAACGATCCGGCATTTGCAAGCGTAGGCAAGCAAAGAACGGAAACGGCGGTTAGAAAGCTGGAAGGTTTCATCATAGGAGCACTCGTGATCAATCGTAGAAGTTTGTTGGCGCATGTTTATCTGCGAAACCTTAAGCTTGGAACTTGTTTTTTGCCATGCGCGCTATGACGCAGGGGAATGGTAGCCTGCGTGTTTCGTTGCAAATGCAGACAAATATCAAAGATTGCACAGCGGGGAGGTCGCAAAAATGAAAACCGCCCGCACAGATTTGGCGGGCGGCGCTTCTGAAATGTCGCAAGATCTCTAGCTTTGACGCGGCGTGATGCGGTTCACATGTCCCATTTTTCGTCCGGGCTTGACCTCGGCCTTGCCATAGAGGTGCAGCGATGCATTGCCTTCGCGCGCAATCTCGGGGACGCGGTCCATGTCATCGCCGATCAGGTTCTCCATCACCACATCCGCATAGCGCGACCCGTCGCCCAAGGGCCAACCTGCCACGGCGCGAATGTGCTGTTCGAACTGGTCGATGGTGCAGCCCTGTTGGGTCCAGTGACCCGAGTTATGCACACGCGGAGCGATTTCGTTCACGATCAGACCCTCAGTCGTGACGAACAGCTCGACCCCCATTACGCCCACATAATCCAGCGCGTTCAAGATGTTGGCGGCCAGCAGCACCGCGTCCATCCGGTGCGAGGCGGTCAGGTTAGCGGGCACCGTCGTGGTGTCCAGAATGCCGTCCTTGTGGACGTTTTCACCGGGGTCAAAACAGGCGACGTCGCCGCCTGTTCCACGCGCGGCGATCACGCTGACCTCGTGGCTGAAGTTCACGAAACCTTCCAGCACAGCTGGGGCGCCTTGCATGTCGGCCAATGCGGCCTCGGCATCTGCGTCCGACTTCAACCGTGCCTGTCCTTTGCCGTCGTAACCAAAGCGGCGGGTTTTAAGGATCGAAGGTGTGCCGATCTGCGTGACTGCAGAGGCCATATCCTCGGCGCTTTCGACATTCGCGTAGGGCGCTACCTTCAGACCCAATCCGGACAGGAAGTCCTTTTCGGTCAGACGGTCTTGGCTGACGCGCAGCGCCTCGCGTCCCGGACGGATCGGCTTGTGCGCTTCCAGCGCATCCAGCGCGGTTGTGGGAATGTTTTCAAACTCATAGGTGATGACATCGACGGAAGCGGCAAACGCCTCGAGCGCGGTAATGTCGTCATAACCCGCCGTGGTCACGCGGTCTGCCACCTGACCGGCAGGCGGGTTCGCGCCCGGTTCAAAGATATGTGTCTTGAAGCCCAAGCGGCTTGCCGCAACCGACAGCATTCGGCCCAGCTGGCCACCGCCCAGAATACCAATCGTAGCACCCGTTTCCAGAATATCAGTCATCGCTTGGTTCATCCGGGATCGAGGCCGACAGCGCGTCGCGCCACGCGTCCAGCCGGGTTGCAAGATCTGCGTCCGATACGGCCAGAATGCCCGCCGCCATCAGACCTGCATTTGCTGCCCCTGCTGCGCCAATCGCCATGGTGGCGACTGGAAAGCCCTTGGGCATCTGAACAATGGAATACAGGCTGTCGACACCCGACAGGGCACGCGTTTGCACGGGTACACCAACAACAGGTACACGGGTTTTCGAGGCCATCATGCCGGGCAGGTGTGCAGCCCCGCCTGCGCCCGCGATGATCACATGCAACCCGCGATCAGCAGCCGTCTTGCCATAGTCCCATAAACGATCAGGCGTGCGGTGCGCCGAGACGATCTTGGTCTCGTAAGCGATGCCCAGCTCGTCCAAAACAGTGGCGGCTTCTTTCATCGTGGGCCAGTCCGATTGGCTGCCCATAATGATCCCGACTTTCACGTCCGTCATGTGTCCCTCGCATCTCTTGCGTCAGTTGGCGTTTCCATACAGGCTTCACGCCCCTTGATGCAATGCTGCGTTGCAGTCAGGCGATGATATCCGGGGTCAATTGATCCTCGATCCGGGCAATTTTGTCCTTCAGGGCCAGCTTTTGCTTCTTTAGGCGACGCAGGCGCAACTGATCCGCCCGCCCACTTTCCTCAAGCGCGTGGATGGCTTCGTCCAGATCCCGGTGTTCGGCGCGGAAGACCTCGAGCTCTACGCGGAGCACGTCGTCGGTCTTCATTTCTTTGGCATTGCTCATTTTCGAGTCGTTTTGGTGAGTGGTCGCCCGACCATAACGCTAGCCGGGGCCAATCTCCAAGTAAAAGCCGCCTTGCAACCGATTGTCGGCACACCCATATTCAAGATGTGGTCGCCTGCGGGGGCCATCTGTAACGTGTCGCTTCTTCAAGGACGTGTCGATGACAAAAGTAAGCTTGGGAACGCATCCCTTCCTGTTGGGCTTTGAGCAACTCGAACGCATGGTCGAACAGGCCGCGAAATCCGGCAAGGACGGCTATCCCCCGTTTAATATCGAACAGGTGTCGGACCGGGCCTATCGCATCACGCTGGCTGTGGCCGGTTTTGCCGATGAAGATCTTTCGATCACGGTCGAGAACGCTAAACTGGTGATCCGCGGGTCGCAAAGCGACACGGGCGAAGGCCGGATATTCCTGCATCGTGGCATCGCCGGACGCCAGTTCATGAAAAGCTTCGTGCTGGCCGAAGGGGTCGAAGTTGTCGGCGCCAAGACCGAGAACGGCCTTCTGCATATCGACCTTGAACGGGCCGAGCCGGAAACCGTGGTTCAGACCATCACAATCAACAAAGCCTAAAGGCCATATTAAGGCGATATCGGCCCACCGTCACGCAACATCACAGAATCATGGTATTCTTCCAAAAGTTGATTTTAGGAGGAATTTGTCATGGCTCGTGCGAATATGCGTGATCTAAGCTTTGCGACGATCAATCTTTTCAATCTGCAAGTCCCCGGTGGGATCACCTATTCCAACCGAACGCATATCGAAGATGATGCCGAGGGCCGCGCTTACTATCTGCGCAAAATCAAGTGGACCGCCGCGC
Source organism: Aliiroseovarius sp. ABM4_368 (assembly GCF_056161205.1). Taxonomy (NCBI): domain Bacteria; kingdom Pseudomonadati; phylum Pseudomonadota; class Alphaproteobacteria; order Rhodobacterales; family Paracoccaceae; genus Aliiroseovarius; species Aliiroseovarius sp. ABM4_368. The sequence goes on from NZ_JBSWYR010000001.1 coordinate 226,948, forward strand.
GGTTGAAAGAAGTCGATGCCGAGATCATCGCCTTCCAAGAATTGTGGTCCGTTCTGGCCCTGCGCGAGTGCTTTGCCGAGGCCGGGTTGACCAACGATTATGACCTTGTCGCGCGCGATGCGCCGGGGCGGGGGCGGCCTCAGGTTGCGTTGGCGGTGCGCAAAGATCGGCATGGCAATTCCCAACTGGCACAAGGCGGTTGGCACGCGGATTTCCCGCCGCAGTTCCGCTTCGACAAGGTGCGCGAAACCGCGGGCGCCGAGGAAGAGATCACCATCACCATAAACAAGTTCTCGCGCCCGCTTTTGATCGCCAAAGTCCAGCCGGAAGGGGACAACCCGACCCCGCCAGAGGTCACCGTCGTCGTGGCGCATCTGAAGTCAAAGGGTCCGGCGCGCGTGTCGTTTGCCCAACCGCAACCGATCATCCTGCAACACCACGCCAAGCACGCGAAATCCACACTGGCCCATATGCGCCGCGTGATGGAAGCCGGCGCGCTGCGGGTGCTGTTAGACGGCTGGATGAAGTCCGAGGACGAAAATGACATCTCACCCACCATCGTGATGGGTGATCTGAACGACGACACCATGTCCGTGACGAACGAACTGATCTCGGACCAGCCCACCTATCGCGTGGTACAGAAAAGCCGCGCGGGGCTGACATCAGATAAGGGGCTCTATTCCGTCGAGCGCCTGCAACAATACCGCTCGATGCGACACGTCTATTACACCCATGTCTATAAACATAAACGCGAGAGCCTCGACCACATTCTGGTCAGCGAGGAGTTCTATGACCACTCGCGCAAACGCCTGTGGTCCTTCCGCGAGATGGAGGTGATCAATGATCACCTGAACCGCGAAGACTTTGAAGAAGAGCTGGGCGCGTCAGACCACGGGATCGTCAAAGCCTATTTCGACTGGAACCCGATGCCTGACGGGATGAGCAGTTAACAATAGACCCAACAAAAAAGCCCGGCACATTGGCCGGGCTTTTCCTTGGATTTCAAAGCGATCAGGCTTTCACCAGACCCATGCTTTCCAGTTTCAACAGAACCTGGTGGGCGCAGTTGTCGACATCGACGTTTTCAGTCTCGACCGACAGTTCCGGGTTTACGGGCACGTCATAGGGGTCCGAGATGCCGGTGAACTCTTTGATCTTGCCTTCGCGGGCCAGTTTATACAGGCCCTTGCGGTCACGTCGCTCGCATTCCTCGATCGAGGTGGCGACGTGCACTTCCACGAAAGCACCGAAGGCTTCAATGTCTTCGCGCACTGCACGACGGGTGGTCGCATAAGGCGCGATGGGCGCACAGATTGCGATACCACCGTTCTTGGTGATTTCCGAGGCGACATAGCCGATGCGGCGGATGTTCAGGTCGCGGTGCTCTTTCGAGAAGCCAAGCTCGCTCGACAGGTTCTTACGCACGATGTCACCGTCCAGCAGCGTCACGGGGCGACCGCCCTGTTCCATCAGCTTCACCATCAGCGCGTTGGCGATGGTCGACTTGCCCGAGCCCGAGAAGCCGGTGAAGAACACGGTGAAGCCTTGCTTTGCGCGCGGCGGTTTGGTGCGGCGCAGTTCTTTGACCACCTCAGGGAACGAGAACCATTCGGGGATCTCAAGGCCCTCGGCCAGACGGCGACGCAGTTCAGTGCCCGAGATGTTCAGGATGGTGACGCTGTCACGGTCCTTGATCTCGTCATTGGGTTCGTACTGGGCACGTTCCTGCACGTATACCATGTGCTTGAAGTCAACCATTTCGCAGCCGATTTCCGACTGGTTGGCGCGGTACAGTTCTTGCGCGTCATAGGGACCGTAGAAATCTTCGCCAGCCGAGTTCTTGCCGGGTCCGGCGTGGTCACGACCAACGATGAAGTGGGTGCAGCCGTGGTTGGCGCGGATCAGGCCGTGCCAAACAGCTTCACGCGGGCCAGCCATACGCATTGCCAGGTTTAGAAGCGACATGGTGGTGGTCGATGCCGGGTATTTGTCCAGCACCGCCTCGTAACAACGCACGCGGGTGAAGTGGTCCACGTCGCCCGGTTTGGTCATGCCAACCACCGGGTGGATCAGCAGGTTGGCCTGAGCTTCTTTCGCGGCGCGGAAGGTCAGTTCCTGGTGCGCGCGGTGCAGCGGGTTACGGGTCTGAAACGCTACAATTTTGCGCCAGCCCAGTTTGCGGAAATAGGCGCGCAACTCGTTCGGGGTGTCGCGACGGGCGCGGAAGTCATAGTGGACGGGCTGCTGGATGCCGACAACCGGACCACCCAGATAGATCTTGCCAGCTTGGTTGTGCAGATAGTTCACAGCCGGGTGCGCGTCGTCATCCGCACCGAAAACCTTCTCGGCTTCGCGGGCCTTGTTCGGCTCCCAACGGTCGGTGACGGTCATGGTCGCCAGAATGACGCCCTCTTGGTCGCGCAGGGCAATGTCCTGCCCCAGCTCGATCGACTGGGCGAAATCTTCCGACACGTCCAGCGTGATCGGCATCGGCCACAGCGACCCATCAGCCAGACGCATGTTTTCCACAACGCCGTTATAGTCTTCCTCGCTCAGGAAGCCTTTCAGCGGGTTGAAGCCACCATTCATCAGAAGCTCAAGGTCGCAGATCTGGCGCGGGGTCAGATCATGGCTGGTCAGATCAGCCGCGTCCACTTTCAGCTTCTGCGCGCTTTCATGGCTAACGTAGAGTTCCGGGATCGGAGCAAGATTGTGTTCCATAAGATTGGTCCTGTGTTTAAGCGGAACCAGGCCGCTGGTTGTACCGGTTAGTTCCGCGTGCAATGCGTCATATTCTGCAAGCTTGCGGTTCAAAAATATGTCTGTGAGCCGCACCTTTTCGGACGCCCCGCGCGCGGTCAGCGAATAAGCAAACCGCTGGCGTTTGTCCGGTCCACCCCGTTGGCTGATTGTGATCAGCCCGGCATCGACCGCGGCGCGCAACAGGGCGTTCAATCGACCCAGTGAAATCCCGATGGCCGAAGCGGTCGCACGCTGCGAGGCTTCGGGCGCCGTATCCAATTGGCGCAGAAGGCGGAAAAGCTGATCCTCTTCCTCGGGGCTGGGTTTTGTCTCGGTTGACGACATGTCTTGCGACTCAAAGTGTGTTCACGCGTGAACGCATTGCATGAAATGGCCGCTGGGCAAAGAAGTTTTTTTGACGATTTCTTATATACGGGGAATGTCGCCAGGACTGTGGAGATTGGGGAACAGTGTTCTGGGAAAGCGGTCCGCGGCAGAATAGCGAACATGCGGATGGATTAGCCCGCAAGCCCCCAGCCATCGGGGACAAACCCGTGTTCAAGCGCGATCCGTGTTGCGGCCTCTTCGCCGATCCAGATGCCCGTTACGGTGATAGGTTGATCGGGCAAGGTGGCCATTAGATAGGCCTGGCTGTCCGGGGCGCCTTCTGCGGCGTAAATCTCGCACAGGAAGCCTTCCTTGGTCAGGGCGCTGTCGAGCGTCTGCCAATTGGGCTGTTCGGAATTGGGCACAAAGAAGTAATCCACATCCGCCAGATCAGGCAGTTTGTGCTTGGCGACAAGATCGCCAAGCACCGCGTCAGTTTCCGCTCTCTGGCGGGCGAAATCATGCGCCACAGGGGTTAGTCCTGTTCAGCCAAGAAATGCTCAGCTTCCAACGCTGCCATGCAGCCCATCCCGGCCGAGGTCACGGCTTGGCGGTATTTGTGATCCGTCAGATCGCCTGCGGCGAAAACGCCCGGCACGGATGTGGCGGTAGAGTCCGGCTTCGTCACGACATAGCCGCCCATGTGGGTTTCCAACGTGTCCTTGACCAGCTCGTTTGCAGGAGCGTGGCCGATGGCGATGAAAACGCCTTTGGCTGGGATCTCGGTGATCTCGCCGGTTTTGACGTGTTTGGCGCGCACGCCAGTGACGCCAAGCGGGTTTTCGTCGCCCACGACCTCCTCCAGCGTGTGATCCCACAGGGGTTCGATCTTTTCGTTCTTCATCAAGCGCTCGATCAGGATCTTTTCGGCGCGCAGTTCGTCGCGGCGGTGGATCAGCGTGACTTTTGAAGCGAACTTGGTCAGGAACAGCGCCTCTTCAACGGCAGTGTTGCCGCCGCCCACCACAACGATTTCGTCGCCGCGATAGAAGAAGCCGTCACAGGTTGCACAGGCCGAGACGCCGAAACCCTTGAACTTCTCTTCACTGTCCAGCCCCAGCCACTTGGCGCGCGCACCGGTGGCCAGAATGACGGCGTCCGCTGTATAGGTCGTGCCGCTGTCACCCTTTGCGGTGAAGGGGCGTTTCGAGATGTCCAGATCCACGATGATGTCGCCGATCACCTCGGTTCCCATTGCGCGGGCGTGCTCTTCCATCTTCATCATAAGCTCAGGGCCTTGGATGTCGATGAAGCTGGGATAGTTCTCGACCTCGGTCGTGGTGGTCAGCTGGCCGCCCGGCTCGATCCCTTGCACAAGGATCGGGTCCAGCAACGCGCGCGACGCATAGACGCCAGCCGTATATCCAGCGGGGCCGGAGCCGATGATCAGAACTTTGGTGTGGCGAGTCTCGGACATGGATAATTCCTTGAGCAATCTTGTTTCGTGTCGCATATAAGCGAGCCGGACTTGTATTAAAAGGCCCGAACCAGCCTGTACCTGACGATCTCACCGCCCCGTGAGGATGCCTTTGGTGGGTGCCCTCAAGAAATGATGTTGCGCGGGTGCGAAAGATTGTTGCGCAATGCGTCATGCAGATGTAATCTCTGCGCAATTTCCGATCGGAAGCCGCCCCATTGGCGCGTCACCGGAGGCTCATCAGAAGGCAACCTAATGTCCGCAAGCAAACTTGACCCCATCGACCGTATGATTCTGGCCGAACTTCAGGCCGACGGTCGTATGACGAACGTGGAACTGGCCAAACGCGTCGGAATTTCCGCGCCGCCTTGTTTGCGGCGTGTGCGCACTTTAGAGGAACACGGGTTGATCCGCGGCTATCACGCCGATGTGGATGCCCGCGCGCTGGGTTTTGAAGTGCAGGTTTTCGCGATGGTCGGACTGGTCAGCCAAGCCGAAAGCGACCTTTCCGCGTTCGAGGAACAATGCCGCGACTGGCCGCTGGTCCGCGAATGCCACATGCTGAATGGCGAAGTGGACTTTGTCCTGAAATGCGTGGCGCCCGATCTGTCCACTTTCCAAAGCTTCCTGACCGAGCAACTGACCTCGGCGGAAAACGTGGCTTCAGTTAAAACATCGCTAGTCATACGCGGGGCGAAGGACGAGCCGGGTGTGCCGTTTGACGTGCTGGAAGCGCGGATGGAAGATACGCCGTAAGGGTTTCGGGCCTGTTGAAACGTCGAATGCCGCTCGCATTGTTGGCGGCATTTTTGTTTTGCGCGTTACAACCGGATCGCTGAAATCAGCCGCCCATAATCGGGCTCGTTCTGGTGACATGTACGGCGATATGAATAGAAACGCTCCGGATCAGAGTAAGTACAATGCCCCGTCCATTCCGCATGTTTGACCCCGGCAGCCTTTAGCCGGTGCAGACCAAATGCGGGTAGGTCGAACAACGAGCGGTCGCCGTCGCCATCCGTAAAGAAGCGGTCATAGCTGCTGTCATGCCCGGTGAACTCTTCGCGGAATTCGGGACCGACCTCATAGGCTGCGTGGCTTATGGTCGGGCCAATCACAGCGGTAACATTCGCGCGGGTTGCCCCAAGGCCTTCCATTGCGTCCAGTGTGGTTTCCAAGACACCGCCGATTGCGCCTTTCCAGCCCGCATGGGCCGCGCCAATCACGCCTGCGTCGGGGTCGGCGAACAGAACCGGTTGGCAGTCCGCAGTCAAGATCGACAGGGCAAGCCCCGGCGTGGCCGTCACAACCGCGTCCGCATGAGGCTTGTCGCCAGCGATCGGGCCGTCCACGACAACGACATTTGGCGAGTGCACCTGAAAGACGCCGCACAGATGGTTGGGGGCAACGTCCAGCGCCTGCGCCACGCGGTCCTTGTTGATCTGCACCAGCTCGGCCTGATCCTTGCTGCCACTTCCGCAATTCAGTCCCGCATAAACGCCCGAGGACGCGCCGCCCTTGCGGGTGAAGAACCCATGCCGGGTCTGGCCAAGGGCGTCAGAGGTTAGGATCTCAAGCGTCATCCGGTTGTGCCCGTGTGTGTGTTGCGGTGCAGGCCGGGCAGATCGGGCGCATCGGCGCGAGTCAGTCCCAGCACTTTGAAGAGCGTCCCCATTTCATCTGGGTGCGTCAAGCGTCGGTGTGCTGCGATGTGGCTGTCCAGCGCGTCGCCGCTGAGCTTTGCGGCAAGGGCTTGCGCGCGTGCTGTGATGCCCAGACGCTCCAGATACACGCCTTGCGGGGTCATTTGATGTGGGATCAAGGGTGCAGCTGCGCGGGCCAGCGCTTCGAAATCGACATGGGCGGTCAGGTCAGCCTCGCCTGGGGAGACCAGCGGCGATACAGGAGTGTGATCTTTCAGCGCCTGAAACGTGTCTCCGATAGACCGCCAGTCGCCATAGTCAATGATCAGCGCGGCACCTCCGTGCGTGTCGATAAAGCCAGCCAGCTTTGACATGACCCCTTGGGCCGGGGCGCAAATCTCGACCACATCCCCGTCGTGCGTGGCAGCAAGGCGGTGATCCAGCGCGGGGACGGGCAGGGGGGCGGTCAGGCCGAAGGCGAGCCGGTCGCCTTCAAGCCCCACTTGGCATTCTCGCCAACCGTCGCCGTCACGTTGGTATTGGCGGATGGGGAGCGCGTCGAAGAACTCGTTTGCGACAAGGAACAGCGGCGCGTCAGGCAGGCTGCCGATGCTGTCGTGGTGGGTGACCGGGGTGGGCGCGAGGCGTTCGATTTGATTGGCGCGCAGGACGGGCGAGGCCTCAACCAGATGCACATTGGCGGCGGCATGGAACCCCGGCACGCCCTTTGTCGCGCGTAGGATGTCGGCCATCAAGGTGCCGCGGCCCGGACCAAGTTCGGCTAGCGTGAACGGCGTGGGTGCGCCCTGATCCAGCCACGCCTGTGCCAACGCAAGTCCAAGCATTTCGCCGAACATCTGGCTGATTTCGGGCGCAGTGGTGAAATCGCCTTTTGCGCCGAAGGGGTCGCGGGTTGCGTAGTACCCGTGCTCAGGATGCAGCAGGCATTCGGCCATATAGTCCGCCACCGAAATCGGCCCAGCTTTTGAAATGCGATTAATAAGTTGCTTTTCTAGAGTGTTCATTCCGGCGCCCGTCGGCTGGCCCAAATCATCGTGGCGATGCCGATAACGATCATCGGCAGAGTAAGCGTCTGGCCCATTGTGATGCCTATATCACCCAGACGGATCACATGGCCCCACGGGTTGTCAGGTGTGATGAACTGCGCGTCGGCCTGACGGAAGAACTCAACCACGAAACGCGACAGACCGTAACCAAGGAAGAAAAGACCAGTCAGGCGGCCCGGCGTTTTCAGCCAGCCGCGGCGGTAGGACAGATAAAGAAGCGCGATGGCCAAGACAGCCCCTTCTAGAACCGCTTCGTAAAGTTGGCTGGGGTGTCGGGCGCAGGCACCAAGGGCGGCGTCCCATCCGGGGCAGTGCTGGGCGTATTCGCCGGGGAAGATCACCCCCCAAGGCGCGGTGGTCGGGCGGCCCCAAAGCTCGGCATTGATGAAGTTTGTCACCCGCACAAGGCCGATGCCGATGGGGGCGGCGATGGCCAGAAGGTCGGCGATGGACGCGGTCGGCAGCCCTTTGCGGCGGCTAAACAGCCACACGGCGACAATCACGCCAAGGAACCCGCCATGGAAGGACATGCCGCCCTCCCAAATCTTGGGGATGTCCAGCGGGTTCGCCAGATAGTATTCGGGTTGATAGAACGCGACGAAGCCCAGACGCCCCCCGGCGATGATGCCGATGATGATCCATGTTGCCAAGTCTTCCAACTGCGCCTTGGTCATCGGAGGTTCCCCCCGCCAAAGCGTCGGACGGGTCAAGGCGCGGGCGATGATCCACCAACCGATGGCGATGCCCACCAGATAGCCCATTGCGTACCAACGCAGGGCGAAAGTGAAGCTGCCCAGCTCGATCGAAAAGATCTCGGGCCCGATACTGGGAAAGGGGATGGCCATAAACATGCGTCGTTGTTGAACCTCTTCTTCAGGGCAAGTCAACCTTGTCTCTGCCCGTGCAAAGCCCCATATAGGGATCAGCTCAAGCGAGGAGAAGCAGATGCAGACGCGCAACAAGGTTTTTGACGACATTTCCCAGCTGATGACCAACGCCATGGGCGTGGCGCAGGGCGCGAAGGATGAAGCGGAAACTGCGATGAAAAGCTGGATGGATCGCTGGTTGGCCGATCGCGATTTCGTCACGCGTGAGGAGTTTGATGCCGTGCGTGCGATGGCTCAGAAGGCCCGCGAAGAAAACGAGGCACTGAAGGCCCGTTTGGACGCGCTGGAAGCGAAAAAGTGATCTAAGGCCGCGTGCGTCGAGTGGTCGATGCGCGCCAGTCAGCTTCAAATGGCAGAGTTGATGTCACGCGCTTGTGACATCAGATTGCCATTTTTACCCACTATTTGTTGATGTACGAATCTGGAAACACGGCTTGGCCGGGGGCGTTTCTGGTTCAGGGAAGGGTGCGGGCAACTGCGCCCTTCCTTTTGTTTTTGGACCGGAGTGTTTGAGATTTCATGCCTCCGGCGGGGATATTTTGACAAGAAAAAGTCGGGACCTATTTCAGGATAGGAGGCTTGTCCGGGTTTGATCCGGGGGCGACGGGGGCGAGTTGTTCAGGAGCTTTGGGTTCAGGCAGGTCAAAGCGCAGGCCGATAGCGGTTAGTTTCTGCGCGATTTCATCGGAGTCAGTGAAGAAGCCCACGTCCAACTCGCCCACATCAATGCCCGAGAAAGTGAGCGCTTCGTTTGCGGCCCCGGCCAGCGCGCGTTCGGCACCCTCGGCGGGGTTGATGAAGCCCAGAAGATGCCCGCGGCGTCCATCTGCGTGGCCAACACCTGCAAGGCAAGCATATTGCGCCAGCCCGCCGGTAGAGCCCAGCTTGTCTGCCAGCGCGCTGAGCAGGATTTCAGGGGCCGAAGGGGGCAGGATCTCGGTGATCTGTGCTTCTACTTCGTCAGGGGCACTGGAAAGCGTCTGGGCCAGCCAGTCCATCGCTTCGGCTGGGATCAGGATCGAGGACGGCGCGACGCCAAGATTGACACCCAGTCCAATGCCTTCACCCGACAGCATCCCCGCGATCACGCGGCCGGGCAGGGCGGCATAGGGGGCGGGCTTGCCAACGAATTCGGCCAGCCGATCCTCGCGGTCGAAGACCAGTACGTATTTATCGGTCTCAAGTTCGAACAGTTCGGGTTCGATGTCGTCGCCCTGCGGTTCCGTGGCTAAAAGCAGGAACAGTTCGCGATCTGCCAGACGTTCGTAAAATCGCAGTCGTGCCGCGTCGTCATTCAGGTCGGCCTGCATGGCGGCGTGGGCATGGTCCAGTTGCGTGGGTTCGCTCATGGCAATCTCCGGCTATGAGGTCAGCGCAAGGGCGACCTGCTTTTGCAATTCGGGCAGAAGCTCGGCCTCGAACCACGGGTTTTTCTTCAGCCAACCCGTATTGCGCCAAGACGGATGAGGCAAGGGGAAGAGCCGTGGCGCATGGGCGCGCCAACAGGCTACGGTGGCGGTGACGCCTTTGCCGCGCCCAAGGTGGCGGGTTTGGGCGTATCCTCCGACCAGCAGGGTTAGGGGGATGTCGCCCAAGGTTTGATCCACGTGATCGGCCCAAGTGTCGGCGCAGATCTTGGGGGGCGGCAGGTCAGATCCATTGGCATCATAACCCGGAAAGCAGAAGGCCATCGGGGTGATGGCGATGCGGGAGGTGTCATAGAAACTGTCGCGATCCACGCCCATCCACTGCCGTAGTCGGTCGCCTGACGGGTCGTCAAACGGCACACCCGATTTATGCACCCGCATGCCCGGAGCCTGACCAATGATCCTGATCCGTGTGCTGGGTTCGAACCAGACCACAGGGCGGGGGGCATGTGCGGTTTCTGTCTGTGCGAATTTCTCGGCGCAACGTGTGCAGGATGTGATTTGGGCCTTTAGGTCGGTCATGGGTGCAGCCTATGCAGCGATGGACGAGAATTCAATATTTCTAGCTTTATCGAAATAATACTTGCGCCACGATTATGTTTCGATATTTCTAGAAATATGAAACACGAATCTCCCTCTGCCAAAGACGTCGACGTCTTTGCCTCGCAATTTGCGGCCCTAGGGTCGGAACATCGCCTGTCGGTCCTGCGTACCTTGGTGCGGGCCGGCCCCGAAGGGCTAACCATCGGAGCGCTGGGTGCACGCTGCGGTGTCACTGGGTCAACCCTGACCCATCACATGAAAATCCTTGCCGCTGCAGGCTTGGTCACACAGGAAAAGCACGGCCGCTCGATCATTTGCGCGGCTGCGGAATATGACGTGATGCGCGCGTTGTCGGATTATCTTTTGTCGGAATGCTGCGCAGATTGCGCCGAAGGAGAGGGCCACGATCATGGCTGATACAACGCAACCCCAACCGCCGCGCCGTTTCAAACCGGATTGGGCTTGGGTGTTTGTCCTATTGGTGCCGATCATCCTAGCGGTTTTGGACCCGGCCGAAGTGATGCCGATGCTGCGCTTTGCTTTGACTGCGCTTGGGCATACGGCACCGTTCATTCTGTTCGCGATCTTTGCCGTGGCGTTCTTGAAATCCACCGGAGCTGAAAACCTGTTGGCCCGGGCGTTTGAAGGGCGTGAGACACGAATGATCATTGTGGCCGCGCTGGCGGGCGGTTTGTCGCCTCTCTGTTCGTGCGAAGTTATCCCCTTCATCGCAGCGCTTTTGGCTGTGGGTGCACCATTGTCGGCGGTGATGGCGTTTTGGCTGTCCTCGCCGCTTATGGATCCTGCTATGTTTGCCATCACGGTGGGTACATTGGGTACGGGTTTTGCCATCGCAAAGCTGGTTTCTGCGGTCGGGATCGGATTGCTTGGCGGCCTTATCGTCAAGACCTTTGCCACATCTGCTGTGTTCGCAGATCCGCTCAAGAACTCTCCGATTAAGTCGTGCTGCAGCTCTTCTTGCGGGTCGGGCGCAGACGTTTACTCGGGTGATGTGAACTGGAAATTCTGGACCGAGGCACATCGTCGCGAGACCTTCAAGACAGCCGCTGTCGAGAACGCGCTGTTCCTTGGGAAATGGTTGCTTCTTGCCTATATGATCGAGGCGCTGATGCTGCGCTATATCCCCGCTGAACTTGTGGCTCAGGTTCTGGGAGGGACCGGAATTGGTCCAATCCTGCTGGGGGCCATTGTTGGTGCTCCTGCATATCTGAACGGCTATGCCGCTGTTCCGATGGTGGCAGCCCTGCTTGAGCAAGGCATGTCCAACGGTGCCGCTATGTCCTTTGTCATCGCAGGTGGTGTCAGCTGTATCCCCGCAGCTATCGCTGTCTGGGCGCTGGTGAAGCCACGGGTCTTTGGGGCCTATCTAGGCATCGCTGTGGTTGGCGCCGTTTTTGCCGGGATCGGCTGGAGCGCCATCGCGTGAACGTGACAGCCGAGGTCAGTAGCTAAGCAAAGATTCGCCCACCTCCTGTTGTTGTTTGACGCTGATTAGACTATCTCAAATTAGAACAAGACTTGGTCGCGTCCCGGCTTAAACGCTGGGATGCGACCTGTTTAAAAGTACAGGACCAGAGGGGGATTGCCATGTATCGTGTGTGGAATTTCGTTACCACTTATTCGATTTTGCTGATTAGTGGTGCTTTGATTGCATTGATTTGGGCAAATACGGATCCCCACTCGTATCACCATTTTGTCGAGTATCCTCTTTGGTTTAACGGCTGGATCGGTATCGACATCGGGTACTGGGAAAAGGCTTATGGCCATGGGGCCGAGTATTTCGAGTATGGCGACGTCGAGAAGGTTCTGACATTCCATTATCTGATCAACGACATGTTGATGGCTCTATTCTTTGCCATCGCCGGGAAAGAGGTGTGGGAGGCTGTGATCCTGAAGAACGGCAGCCTGCGCGGCAAGAAGGCAGCGACGCCTTTGGTTGCGACCGCAGGCGGTATGCTTGGCCCCATCGCTGTCTATCTGGGCATCGCTTATTTCCTTGGTTCCAGCACCTTTGATGCGGTTGCGCGTGGCTGGGCGATCCCGACCGCAACCGACATTGCGTTCAGCTATCTGGTCGGCCGCCTTGTGTTCGGCGCGGGCCATCCGGCGGTGCGCTTCCTGCTGCTGCTGGCCATTGCCGATGACGCGGCGGGCCTGATCATTCTGGCGATTTTCTATCCGTCGGGCGAGCTTGCGCCGGAATGGCTGCTTTTGTCTGTCGCGGCGTCCGTGATCGCATTCGTGTTGTTCAACTGGCTGCCGCGCCGCAAGGACCGCGGCGATCAATTGCGTCGCCACTCGACCTTTGTGCGTAAGAAACTGGGTTGGATTCCGTATGCTATTGCGGGCTGCGTCAGCTGGTATGGCTTTGCGCAGGCGGGTATTCACCCGGCGCTGGGCCTGCTTCCGGTGATCCCCGCGATTCCGCATGCTGACCGCGCCTTCGGCATCTTCTCGGAGGCCGAGAAGTACCTGACTGACACGTTGAACCAGATGGAGCATTCGCTGGCTATACCGGTCGATTTCGTACTGTTCTTCTTCGGCCTTCTGAATGCGGGCGTCGAGTTTGGCGCCATCGGCGAGGCCACATGGCTGGTGCTGGCGGGCCTGATCATCGGCAAGCCTATTGGGGTCTTCATCATGGGATGGATCGCCGTGGGCCCAATGCGGCTGGGCCTTCCGGCAGGAATGCGGTTGGTTGACCTGATCGTGATCGGCTTCGTGGCCGCCATCGGCTTTACCGTGTCGCTGTTTGTGGCCTCGGTTGCCTTCCCTGCGGGGCCGGTTCAGGACGCTGCCAAAATGGGTGCGCTGTTCAGCTTTGGGGCTGTGGCCCTGTCCTTCATCGCAGGCAAGGTTCTGCGGGTGGAAAAGCAGCACGGCTAAGCCCGAACCCAATTCATCTGCCACTTGGCAGAGAACTCAAGACCCAAGGAAAGCGTCAGTTCTTCTGGCGCTTTCCCCTTTTTTCACGGCTTTGTGCGCTGGAAAATTGGCGCGATCAGACATATTTTAGCCGAATTAGCCGTCTATAGCGCAAAGTTAAGAAAGTTTGCCTAGAACAGAAGATGGCAACCTGAAGTGAAGGGCGCGGATGCTCGAATTTAGAAATGTCAGCAAGTCCTTTTGGACCGGAAAACAGCGCAAGGTCATATTGGACCGGGCGTCGTTCCGGGTTGAGCTTGGCAATTCGCTTGGCATTCTGGCACCGAACGGAACAGGTAAGACCACGGTGATCAACATGATGGCCGGGATTGAAAAACCTGATGAGGGCGAGATCGTGCGCGGTTGTCGTATCTCGTTTCCATTGGGGTTCATGGGTGGTGTGGTGAACAAGTTGTCGGCCCGCGACAATGCCCGCCATATCGCGCGTCTTTATGGGCTGGACCCGGATTACCTTGAAGCCTTTACCCGATGGATGTGCAATCTAGAAGAGTACTATGATTTCCCGGTGGCGACCTACAGTGCGGGGATGCGGGGAAGGTTCACCTTTTCGCTGCTTTTGGCGATGGATTTTGATATCTATCTGATCGACGAAGGTATGCCCACAACCACAGATGCCGAGTTTAATCGAAGGGCCGGTGCGGTATTGCAAGATCGCCTGAAAGACGCCACGGTGGTTGTGGTGTCTCATCAGGCTAAAACGTTGGAAAAATTGTGCAACTCGGCCGCCGTCCTGACCAACGGCCAGTTTTACCAGTTCGAGACTTTGGAAGAGGCTAAGCAGCTCTATGACTACCAAACCCAAGGCTAATCGTTACCGAATTCCCCGCGGCTCGGGTTCTGCTGCTCCGTCCGAGCATTCCGAGGCGCATGAGGCATCGCAGGATAATCCTGCTGGATCAGCTGATCCGACCGAACAGGCAGTGGCCAGCATTATTGAAGGTCAGTCCGATCAGGGCGCTGATCAGAAGGCAGGCGCGCGGGCAGACACCGCAAACCCACTGGAACAGATGGCTGCTGATGGGCCAGAGGACGGCCTGCCTCCGATGGGAGGCAAGGCAAGGGTTGAAGTTCAGCGCAACGCGCAACTGTCCGAAGCCGATCTGGCTGCCGAGATCGACAAAGTCCGCAAGGAAGGGCTGACAGGCCGGCAGTTGCGTATGGCGCGTCGCGTTGCGCATAAACACGGCGTGCATGCAGATGATGATCACGAGGCTGTCTTTCGGCTGAGGCAAGCAGGAATTGATCCTTTCAAACGCGCCAATATGCTTGAGCTGGTTGAGGGTGAAGGTGGGGGCAATCACCAAGCCACCAATCTGCCTCAGACCGCTACGCAGCCGGGCGTTCCTGCGCCGGGGGTGCTCGACGCGGCACAACGTGCCCGCTCGGTTATCGATATCCAGCAGGACATCGCCCGCCGCCGCCGCCGCAACCTGCGGATGCTGCTTTTGCGGCTGGTCTTTTTCGTGGTGCTGCCGACCATCGTGGCAGGTTACTACTATTTCAACGTCGCAACCCCGATGTATGCGACGAAATCCGAGTTTGTCATCCAGCAGGCCGATGGGACCAGCGGTGGCGGTGCGGCTGGGCTGTTTGCTGGGACGGGCCTTGCATCGAGCCAGGACAGCATCGGCGTGCAGGGCTATCTAAGCTCGCGCGAGGCGATGTTGCGGTTGGACAGCGACGTTGGTTTCAAGGATCATTTCAGTGATCCCGCGATTGACGTGGTGCAGCGGCTTGACCCAGATGCCAGCAACGAAGCGGCCTATAAAACCTATCGCAAGCGGGTGAAAATCGGGTTCGACCCGACCGAAGGCATCATCAAGATGGAGGTGATCGCAGCCTCGCCCGAGGTCAGCGAACAATACTCGAAATCACTGATCGAATATGCCGAAGAACGGGTGGATAACCTGACCCAACGCAAGCGCGAAGATCAGATGCAAGGCGCTTTGGATAGCTATGAAGAGGCCGAGCTTGAAATGCTGGCCGCGCAAGACCGGGTGTTGCAATTGCAAGAGGATATGGGCGTGTTTGACGCGACTTCGGATGCGTCGTCGCTTATGTCTCAGATCACCACATACGAGCTGCAATTGCAGGACAATCGCCTGCGGCTTGAGCAGCTGTTGGACAACACAAGCCCGAACCAAGCGCGTGTCGATGGTGTTCGGGGTGACATTGCCCGGCTTGAAGCATTGATCGCTGAATTGCGCGGAAAGCTGACGGATACGGCTGGTGAAAACGGGTCTCTGGCATCGATCAGCGGTCAGTTGCGGATTGCACAGATCAACCTCGAAACGCGGACGCTGTTGATGCAGCAAGCCCTGCAACAGCTTGAAGTCGCGCGGATCGAGGCCAACAAGCAGACCCGATATCTGTCGACCAATGTCAGCCCTGTCGCGCCGGACCGCCCGACATATCCCCGAGCGTTTGAAAACACGCTGCTGGCCTTCCTGATCTTCTCGGGCATTTATCTGATGTTGTCTCTGACCGCGTCGATCCTGCGCGAACAGATCTCGTCCTGATATGGGCGAGGTTGCGATAGGCTCGGTTCGGTTTGGCAACCACCTACCTTTGTCGGTGATTGCTGGGCCGTGCCAGTTGGAAACCCGCGACCACGCCTTGTTTTTGGCCGAACGGCTGAAGCAAGCATGTGAAGATGCGGGGTTGGGTTTGGTCTTCAAGGCGTCCTTTGACAAAGCGAACCGGACCTCGACCAAAGGCAAGCGTGGGCCGGGGTTGGATGCGGGGGTGGAAATGCTCGCAGCGGTGAAAGCGGAAACCGGCGTTCCGGTTGTCACCGATGTGCATCTTCCCGAACAATGCGCCCCGGTGGCCGAGGTCGCCGATGCACTGCAAATCCCAGCTTTCTTGTGCCGCCAGACTGATCTTCTGATCGCAGCTGCGGCAACCGACAAGCCGGTGAACGTCAAGAAGGGGCAGTTTCTGGCCCCGTGGGATATGCGCCACGTGGCGGACAAACTGAGCTCAGCCGGGAACGACCAGATTCTGCTGACAGAGCGTGGCACCAGCTTTGGCTATAATACGCTTGTCACCGACATGCGGGCGCTGCCGCAGATGGCAGCTTTCGGCTATCCGGTGATCATGGATGCCACCCACGCCGTGCAGATGCCGGGCGGGCAGGGTGCGTCCTCGGGTGGGCAGCGCGCTTTTGCACCCGTGCTGGCGCGGGCGGCTGTGGCTGTTGGCGTTGCGGGTGTGTTTATCGAAACCCATCAGGATCCCGACAACGCACCCTCGGACGGTCCCAACATGATCCCCATCGAACAGATACCCGCCCTTCTTGCAGATTTGGCCGCGTTTGACGCCTTGGCCAAGGCGCGCCCCGCGGGGCATGGGGTGAGCTGACTATGCGCATCTGCCCTTCTGGTTTCCGCGAATATGATGTGCGTTGGCGATATCCAGAGCAGATTGATCTTGAGGGCATGAGCGCGCTGGGCTTGGCCCTGGGAACGCAACTTCTGCGCCGCGACATTGGTCGGCAGATCGTAGTCGGACATGATTATCGAAGCTATGCGCCCGACGTTAAGGACGCACTGGTCGCTGGGCTGGTCGCCTCGGGAGCGCATGTGCTGGATATTGGGTTGTGCCTGTCACCCACCGCCTATTTCGCCCAGTTCCATCTTGATGCGCCGGCCGTCGCCATGGTGACCGCCAGCCACAATCCGAACGGCTGGACAGGCGTGAAAATGGGGTTCGATCGCCCTTGCACTCACGGCCCAGATGACATCCGCGAGTTTCAAGGCATCCTAGCCCAAGGTGGCCAACGAGGTGCGGGGGGGCACCACGAACTGGTGTCCGGCGTGCAAGAGGCCTATCTGCAAGACCTCGGTCAAGGTGGCCGGCTGCCACGTCCTTTGCGCGCTGTTGTGGCGACTGGGAACGGCACCGCTGGGCAGTTCGCGCCCGATCTATTGCGGCGTCTTGGGGTGGAGGTCGAAGAGCTTCACTGTGATCTTGATCACAGCTTCCCCAACTACAACCCCAACCCAGAAGCGCTTGAAATGCAGCGCGACATGGCGCGTGCGGTTCAAAAGACCGGCGCCGATCTGGCGTTCGGGTTCGACGGGGACGGCGATCGCTGCGGCGTTGTTGATGGGCAGGGCAGGGCGGTGTCCGCTGACAAGTTGGGGCTTATTCTGGCCCGCGCTATGGTTGGTAACCACCCCGACGCGCGCTTCGTGGTCGACGTGAAATCCACCGCGCTTTTTGCCACCGATCCTGTGCTGAAAGCCGGGGGCGCGCAGGTGGAGTATTGGAAAACCGGCCACAGCCACATGAAACGCCGCTTGCGCGACACCGGTGCCTTGGCCGCATTCGAGAAATCCGGCCATCACTTTTTGGCCCCTCCGATCGGGCGTGGCTATGATTGCGGGTTGCGTGTTGCAGTCGAGCTGTGCCGCGCATTGACCCAGCCGGGCGCGCGTCCCTTGGCGGATGAAGTTGCCGCGCTAGGGCAAAGCTGGGTTTCGCCCACGATGTCGCCCCATTGTAAGGACGCGGTGAAGTACAAGGTGGTGGATCGGCTGACCGCGTTGCTTTTCGCGATGAAAGACACGGGGCAAGAACTGGCGGGGCGCAAGATCACGGACATCCTGACTGTCAATGGCGCGCGGGTTCATCTTGCAGATGGAAGCTGGGCTTTGGTGCGCGCGTCGTCCAACACGCCGAATCTGGTGGTGGTCTGTGAAAGCCTGACCAGTCAGGAAGGTTTGAAGCATCTATTTGACGAATTTGACCGGGTTTTACGCATCGCACCCGAGATCGGCTCATATGACCAAAGCCTTTAGTTTAAGGCCGTTATTGCACGCCTGCCGCCACCCTTTGCACAACCGGCGCCACCGAGCCTTAACAGGGTAAATTTCCTGCAAGAAGCGAGATTTTGGACTTGCACCCCGTTTCCGCTTTGGCTAGTTAAGCGCCCACGGTTGGGGTGTAGCCAAGTGGTAAGGCAACTGTTTTTGGTACAGTGTACCGTAGGTTCGAATCCTACCACCCCAGCCAAGTTCTTCCACACATTCATCTGCTGAGTAACTGCCGCACTATTGTCGCGTGTTTCAGGGCGGGTTGGATGCAGGGATTTCATCAGAGACGTAGATCAGGCGACGAACCTATCCGACCTGCGACGGCGCGCGGCGAGACGTGTTCGAAAACATCGATCTGTTCTACAACCCAAGGCGCAAGCACACGAACAATGGCATGCTGTCGTTCGTTGACTTCGAGACCAGACAGTACGAACTGAACCAGGCAGGGCCTTAGGAAATTAGGCGCACCTCAATCAGTTGGCAGAACGTATAGCCACAATAGCTCGTGTTGCTTGCGGTGCAGATGATCTCGACCTCATTCAAGCAGTGCAACAGCGCTAGGTCTGTGAAATCCGGCAATGCCTGGGCGGTGTATGCCTTGGTATTGATGGAGGCGAGGAACGCAGCAGCATTGGAACCGAGCGGATTTGCATATAGAAACAGCAAAATACGGCTAACTGTCGTTGTGAACATATTGCAGCGCGCGATACATTTTGGTATACAGCGGCATACATTGCGCTTTATCTGGTGCCGAGAGATTCTCTTGGGCCGGATTTCGGCGCTGCATCCAACTCGAATTCGTAGGGAACGTCATGAGCTTGTACACCGACTACCTAAATGAGATTGAAACCCGCAAAGGCCAGGGTCTGCACCCCAAGCCGATCGATGACGGCGCGCTTGTGGGCGAGCTGATCGAACAGATCAAAGACACTGGGAATGAGTACCGCGAAGCGTCGCTGGACTTCTTTATTTACAACACGCTGCCGGGCACAACCAGCGCTGCTGGCGTCAAGGCCGCCTTCCTGAAAGAGATCATTCTGGGCGTGACCGCCGTTGAAGAGATCTCGCCAGATTTCGCGTTCGAACTGCTGTCGCACATGAAAGGTGGCCCGTCGGTCGAGGTACTGTTGGATCTGGCGCTGGGCCATGATCAGACGATCGCCGCTCAGGCCGCTGACGTGCTGAAGACTCAGGTCTTCCTCTATGACGCCGACACCGCGCGTCTGGCCGAAGCGCTGGAAGATGGCAATGCCATCGCCAAGGATATTCTGGAAAGCTATGCCAAGGCTGAATTCTTCACCAAGCTGCCCGATCTGGAAGAAGAAGTGCAGGTTGTGACCTTCATCGCTGGCGAAGGCGATATCTCGACCGACCTTCTGTCGCCGGGCGCCGAAGCGCACTCGCGTGCTGATCGCGAATTGCACGGCAAGTGCATGATCTCGGAAGCCGCTCAGAAAGAAATCGAAGCCCTGAAGCTGCAGCACCCGGACAAGCGCGTGATGCTGATCGCTGAAAAAGGCACGATGGGCGTTGGCTCAAGCCGTATGTCGGGCGTGAACAACGTGGCGCTGTGGACCGGTAAGCAAGCCAGCCCCTATGTGCCCTTCGTGAACTATGCGCCGGTTGTGGCAGGCACTAACGGCATCTCGCCGATCTTCCTGACCACCGTGGGCGTGACTGGCGGTATCGGTCTGGACCTGAAGAACTGGGTCAAGAAGGTCGACGCAGACGGCAACCCCGTTATGAACAATGACGGCAACCCGGTTCTGGAAGAGAAGTACTCGGTCGAGACCGGCACTGTTCTGAAGATCAACACCAAGACCCACAAGCTGCTGAGCGAAGATGGGGAAGAGCTGGTCGATGTGTCGTCGTCCTTCACACCTCAGAAGATGGAGTTCATGAAGGCCGGTGGGTCTTACGCCATCGTCTTCGGTAAGAAGCTGCAAACATTTGCGGCCGAAGCTCTGGGCATTGCAGCCCCGCAGGTCTTCGCACCGTCGAAAGAGGTCAGCCACGATGGTCAGGGCCTGACCGCGGTTGAAAAGATCTTTAACAAAAACGCCGTTGGCACCACGCCGGGCAAGATCCTGCACGCCGGTTCGGACGTGCGCGTAAAGGTCAATATCGTGGGCTCGCAGGACACCACTGGTCTGATGACCATGCAGGAACTGGAAGCCATGGCCGCGACCGTTGTGTCGCCCAGCGTTGACGGTGCGTACCAATCGGGCTGTCACACAGCATCTGTTTGGGACATAAAGGCGCGGGAAAACACCCCACGTCTGATGAAGTTCATGAACGACTTCGGTCTGGTTACGGGGCGTGACCCCAAAGGTGTTTACCACCCGATGACCGACGTGATCCACAAGGTGCTGAACGACATCACCGTGTCGGATTGGGACATCATCATTGGCGGCGACAGCCACACCCGCATGTCCAAGGGCGTCGCCTTCGGGGCGGACTCGGGTACGGTTGCGCTGGCGCTGGCCACGGGTGAGGCATCCATGCCGATCCCGGAATCGGTCAAGGTCACCTTCAAAGGTAAAATGGCCGACCACATGGACTTCCGTGACGTGGTACACGCCACGCAAGCCCAGATGCTGGCCCAGCATGGCGACAACGTCTTCCAAGGCCGCGTGATCGAGGTTCACATAGGTACGCTGCTGGCGGACCAAGCCTTTACCTTCACGGACTGGACCGCCGAAATGAAGGCGAAAGCTTCGGTTTGTATCTCGAATGACGAGACTTTGATCGGTTCGCTGGAACTGGCCAAGTCACGTATCCAGATCATGAAGGACAAAGGTATGGAGCATGAAAACGGCATGCTGCAAAGCCTGATCGACAAGGCAGACAAACGCATTGCCGAAATCAAGTCGGGCGAAAAGCCTGCCCTGACCCCGGATGATAACGCCAAATACTTCGCTGAAGTTGTGGTTGATCTGGACCAGATCGTCGAACCGATGATCGCCGACCCGGACGTGAACAACGCCGATGTGTCTAAGCGCTATACCCACGACACGATCCGCCCGATCTCGTACTACAAAGCTGAAAAGCACGTGGATCTGGGTTTTGTCGGCTCGTGCATGGTGCACAAGGGCGACATCAAGATCGTTGCTCAGATGCTGCGCAACCTGGAAGCCGCCAACGGCAAGGTCGAGTTCAAAGCCCCGCTGGTTGTGACTGCGCCGACCTACAACATCATTGATGAACTGAAGGAAGAAGGCGACTGGGACATCCTGCAGAAATACGCAGGGTTCGAGTTCGACGACAACGCGCCCAAGCAGACCGCCCGGACCGAGTACGAGAACATCCTGTACCTTGAACGTCCCGGCTGTAACCTCTGCATGGGCAACCAGGAAAAAGCTGCCAAGGGCGACACCGTTCTGGCGACCTCGACCCGCCTGTTCCAAGGCCGTGTTGTGGCTGACTTGCCGGAAAAGAAAGGTGAATCGCTTCTGGGCTCGACCCCGGTTGTTGTCCTGTCCGCCATCTTGGGCCGCACGCCCACGCTGGAGGAATATAAGGCTGCCGTCGAAGGCATCGATCTGACCAAATTCGCACCGCCGCTGCAAGTTCCGGCGACCTCGAAGTCAATGCACTTCTAAAGCGGGCGAAAGCGTGAAAAAGAAAGGGCGGGGGTTTCCCCGCCCTTTTTTGTTGGGGTTTTGAGATCACTATTTGATCGGAGCAAGGTCACGGACAACTCGAAATCCACGTGTATGCGACCAGTTGTGGCTGGATATACTAACGCGCCGCGCTAGCCTCGCCATTTCGACGTTAACCCTATACATGCCGCCTTTCAGGGCGCGCTTGCAATCTGGGCGTTTTGCGTCTGCATCCAGGTACTGACTGGAAGTCGCCAAGCCGCGATGCGGACCTTCGCCACAAGAGCTTGTAAACTCAGAGGCATTTCCAGACATATGCCTTAGCCCCCAATCATTTGCGGCATCTAGAGCGTCAACAGGCAACAGCTTCTTCGCGCTGCCAAGGTCGTCGTTCCAGACGTATTCGCCATTCACCAACTCGCGCCGATAGACGCCAAAATTGGCTTGTTCCAAAGTCAGCGTGTCACCCTGAGCATATCGTGTCGTTGTTCCAGCCCGCGCGGCGTATTCCCACTCTGCCTCGGTCGGAACGCGATAAACATCCGCCCCTACTTTTTCATTCAGCCAAGATGTGTAGTCATTCATCTCGTAATAGGTAATGCCGGTTCTTGGGGCGCGGGGATGGGTTGGATATGGTCCGTTTGGCAGGCGAAATCGGATACGCGCATCGGGGGTTGGAACGCAGCTGGAGCTTTGTTCGCACGAGGGAAACGCGGATCGCGGGACGTCGTGTTGCCGGTTTTCACACCAACCATCTTCGACGCAGGCAGCCCATTCCTCGCGCGTCACTTCGTTTCGGCCCATCGCAATTGGCCGATCAATCAGCACCGGATGGGGTGGAACTTCATGTAGGAATGGGTTTGCTGAGTATTGCGGGTCATCGTATCGAACAACGTTCCCGCTAGCATAGTATCGTCGCAAGCCTTCTTCGGGATCGTCTGGATCAATACCAATTCTGTTGAAAGCATCTCTCAGCTTGTTCTCATAATGTGCGGTGTCGACGTTACGATCACGATGAAAGCGTATTTGTGCGGCATTTGCTTCTTTTACGGTTGATCCCATTACAAACGAACCCATCGGTAGAACGACCATTTCCGGGCATTCGCCACACTCTTGGAACACATCAAGTGTGCTCACGGATTTACCGGTCGCAGTGGTATATGTGTCGTTTGCGGATGCGCCAGTTCCAAGTGTTGAAAGAAGAGCAATACTAAGTGATCTGGAAATAGTTAACTTCATGCTGCAAAGGTTCGTGAGCTGATTGATTTCAACTTTGGGTTATAGCCTTCTGATCAAGGCAGTGTCGACACGCGGTTTTTGCAATGCTTGGTGCCTGTCTATCCAAAGTCTGAATATGCTATGCGCTCAACTATGGGGGTACGGTTGGCATCCTAAGATTCCTACCAAAAAAGGGCGGGAAACCCCCGCCCTTTCACCATCCCTAAGACTCCGAAACCTCACGCATTCAACAACAAATGCTGCCGTTCCCACGGGGAAATCTCGCGTTGGTACTCCTCGTTCTCGGCCCATTTGATGTCGGAGTAAAGCTTGCAGAATTCTTCACCTAGGACCGAGCGCATCTCGTCTGCGCTATCGAACAATTCAAGGGCCGCGCGCAATGTGGCGGGCAGGGGGGTGTCGACCTCCCAGACTTCTTTCACTGCTTCTGCGCGGGGTTCGACCTTGTTGATCATGCCCAAATATCCGCACGCAAGCGATGCGGCGATGGCGATATAGGGGTTGGCGTCCATGCCGATTACGCGGTTTTCCAGACGGCGGGCGGCGGGGCTGGAATGGGGGACGCGCAGGCCCGTCGTACGGTTGTCGCTGGCCCATTCAAGGTTCGCAGGCGCCGATTGTCCATCTACCGTGATCCGCCGGAACGAGTTCACATAAGGTGCCAACAGCGGCACCACGTCCATCATGTATTTCTGTGACCCGCCGATGAACCACCGGAAAAGGTCTGAGGCAGAGCCATCTTTGTTTGAGAAAATGTTCTTGCCGCCGTCGATCTCGACAATCGACTGATGCACATGCATGGCGCTACCAGGTTCGTCGCGGATCGGCTTTGCCATGAAGGTGGCGAACACGCCGTTCTTCAGAGCAGCCTCGCGGATTGTGCGTTTGAACAGGAAGACCTGATCGGCCAGATTGATCGGGTCGCCGTGGTTCAGGTTGATCTCGATCTGTCCCGCGCCGCCTTCCTGAATGACCGTGTCGATCTCAAGCCCTTGTGCCTCGGCGAAGTCATAGATCGTATCGATCACAGGGCCATATTCGTCGACTGCCGACATGGAATAGACCTGACGGCTGGCCCCCTTACGGCCTGTGCGCCCGATGGGCGGCTCGATCGGTTCGTTCGGGTCGTGGTTCGGCTTGGTCAGATAAAATTCAAGCTCGGGTGCGATGACAGGTTTCCAGCCCTTCGCCGTGTACAGGTCCACAACGCGCCGCAAAAGCCCGCGTGGCGCAATCGCCAGCGGCGACCCGTCGCGATTGAACATGTCACAGATGACTTGCAGCGTAACATCTTCTGACCATGGCACAGCACAGGCGGTGGACATGTCGGCGCGTAGAACCACGTCGCGTTCGACCCACTGGTTTTCTATTTCCATATCCACATATTCGCCAGAAATCGTCTGATAAAACAGAGAGATAGGCAAAGCTAAATCCGTTGTGGGATCGAATTTTGCGGCCGGCATTGCCTTCCCGCGCGAGGTTCCGACGATGTCGGGGATGATGCACTCCACTTCTTCGATACGACCGCCATCAGCATAGGCGACAAAATCAGCGGACAGATCCTTGGCCCAATCCAAGGGGCGCTTTGGTGACATCAAAACCTCCTTCAGCGGCGGGTGTCATCCGTCGCCGGTTTTCGCAGTAAGAGTTCGTGTTGGATATTTGATCAAATTATAAAGAAGGTCAATGGTTGGCTTTATACGGGCGCTTTTCGCTCGTACCCGGAAGGGCTTCGCGCTAGGCTCCGATCAAATATCCAATCTGGGGAGATTTGAGACATGAAGTCACTAATGACCATTTTTTGCGCGTCGCTGGTGGGCAGCGCGGCATATGCAGGCGACCACTGCGCGGCGGGCAAGACGCTGACGGATGGCGTTCTGACCATCGCGACCGGCAACCCCGCCTATTACCCGTGGGTTATGGATGACGCGCCCGAAAGCAAGCAGGGTTTCGAGGCCGCCGTGGCCTATGCCGTCGCGGGTGAAATGGGTTTCACGGATGATGCTGTGACATGGGTGCGCACCTCGTTTGACGAAGCGATCCAACCCGGCGCGAAAAACTTCGACGTAAATCTACAGCAGTATTCGATCACGCCCGAGCGCGACGAAACGGTCGATTTCTCGCTTCCCTATTACAGCTCGGCGATGGCGGTTTTGACCACTGCTGGTGTGGCTGAAAAAGTAGGTGAGCCGACCATGGACGCGCTAAAAGGTCTGATCTGGGGCGCAGGCGCGTCGCATACTCAGGCGTCTGTTGTTGCATCGGTGATCTCGCCTGAGAAAGACGTGCTGCTGTATAATGACAATGCGGATGTAACCGCGGCTATTCAAGCCAATCAGATTGACGCGGCGCTGTTCGACCTGCCAACCGCTTTGTACCTGTCGGCCGTTGTGGTCGAAAATGGCGCGATTCTGGGTCAGTTCCCTGCAGAACGCTCGGAGAATGCGGATCAGTTCGGCATGTTGATGGCCGAAGGAAGCCCCTTGAAGCCCTGCGTAGACGAAGCGATCCAAGCACTGACCGACAGCGGCAAACTGGCCGAGATCGAGGCCGAGTGGCTGCAAGCCGCCACCGGCGTTCCCGTGATCCAGTAAGGCAGTTACGCTTAGAATGACAAAGGCAGACGACATCCCGGCCAAGCCGGGGCGGCGCGCGCAGTATGAAGCTGCGTTGCGCCGCCGTTCCATGTGGATTGCGGGGGGCTCTACCGCATTGGTTTTCTTAGCCATTCTGGTGCTGGTTCCGCTGGCGCCGGGATGGGAGGCCGTGAAGAAGAGTTTCTTCAACTGGGGCGTCTTTTCCAAGACTTTCCCGGGCCTTCTTGATGCCTTCCTTTTGGATATCGCGATCTTTGCATGGTGCGCGCCGCTGATTGCTGTTCTGGGCCTGTTCGTCGCCATCTGCCGCGATATCCAGAAACCTGCGCTTTACCCGCTGCGCCTGTTTGCGACCGTTTATACCGACGTCTTTCGTGGGCTGCCGGTTATTCTGGTTATTTATCTTGTGGGCTTCGGCGTCCCCGGTCTGGGCCTGCCGCGCCCATGGAATTCCCCCTATATCTGGGGCTCGCTGGCACTGATCTTGGTCTATGCTGCTTATGTGGCCGAGGTGATCCGCTCGGGCATTGGGTCGATCCATAAAAGCCAAAGCTCGGCGGCCTTGTCGCTGGGGCTGTCGAATGCCGATACGATGCGGTACGTGATCCTGCCTCAGGCGCTGCGCAACGTACTGCCTGCCAATATGAACCTTGTGGTTGCACTGCAAAAAGACGTGGCGCTTCTGTCCTTCGTTGGACCCGTCGAGATCTTCCGGCAGGCGGGCGTTTACAAGTCGCTCTATGCAAATTTCACTCCCTATGTGGGTGCGGCCCTCATCTTTCTGGCGATCACCATCCCGATGACACGGTTCGCTGATCACCTGATGAACAAACGCCGCAAGCAGGAGCAGTAAGCCTATGCTGTCGCTTCGAAATATCCAGAAAACCTTTGGCGAACACCACGTCTTGCGAGGGATCGACCTTGAAGTCGCGAAGGGAGAGATGGTGTGCCTGATTGGCGCGTCTGGCTCGGGTAAGTCAACGCTTCTGCGTGCGGTGAACCTGCTGGATCCTGTCGATGATGGCGAGATCTGGTTTGACGGTGTGGACATCGCCGAACCGGGGCTGGACCCCCAGCCTATCCGCCAGCGCATCGGGCTGGTTTTTCAGTCCTACAACCTGTTCCCGCATATGTCTGCCGCCGATAACGTGATGCTTGCCCCGCGTCGGGTGAAGGGCCTGTCGCGCGCCGCGCAACGGAGTCGCGTGGAAGGACTTTTTGAACGCTTCGGGCTGGCCCATCGTATCGACCACTACCCAGACCAATTGTCCGGTGGGCAGCAACAGCGCGTCGCCATCATCCGGGCGCTGGCCATGCAGCCCGACATTTTGCTGTTTGACGAGATCACTTCGGCTTTGGATCCTGAATTGGTGGCCGAGGTTTTGGACGTGCTGCGCAGCCTGCGCGAAGAAGGGATGACGATGATCCTTGCCACCCATGAAATGGGCTTTGCGCGGGAATTGGCGGATAAGGTCTGTTTTCTGGACAGCGGGCGCATCCTGGAAGAAGGCACTCCTGCCCAAATATTTGACGCGCCAGCCGAAGAGCGGACGCGTCAATTTTTGTCTCAGGTTCTGTAGGCCCAGTTGGGCAATTGATTAAAGGTACTTGCCCATCTCAACCGCAGTATCCAGCATGCGGTTCGAGAAGCCCCATTCATTGTCGTACCAGCTAAGTACGCGCACCATGTTGCCTTCCAGAACCTTGGTCTGATCCAAGGCCAGCGTCGATGAGTGCGGATCATGATTGAAGTCGATCGAGACCAGAGGGCGGTTCGTAACGCCCAACACACCTTTCAGCGGGCCATCAGCAGCGGCTTGCATGGCAGCGTTGATTTCCTCGGCGGTGGTGTCGCGGCTGGCTTCGATTGTCAGGTCCACGCAGGATACGTTCGGGGTTGGTACGCGGATCGCGACGCCATCCAGCTTGCCATTCAGTTCCGGCAGAACCAGACCCACGGCGCGGGCGGCGCCTGTGGTGGTGGGGATCATCGACATGGCGGCGGCGCGGGCGCGATACGGGTCTTTGTGCAGCGTATCCAGCGTCGGCTGGTCGCCTGTATACGAGTGGATCGTGGTCATGAAGCCCTTGGTGATGCCGACGGTGTCATGCAGAACCTTCGCAATCGGGGACAGGCAGTTGGTGGTGCAGGATGCATTCGAGACGTGGATGTCATCCGCCGTCAAGCTGTCATGGTTCACGCCGTAAACGATGGTCTTGTCAGCGCCGGAGGAGGGGGCCGAGACCAGAACTCGGCTAGAGCCATTCGACAAATGCACCTTCGCCTTGTCGCCGGTGAAAATGCCGGTGCATTCCAGAACGATGTCCACATCGCCCCATGGCAGGTCTTCCGGGTTGCGAATGGCAGTCACGGCGATTTTGCCACGGCCCGCGTCCATCCAATCCTCGCCGAAAGTGACTTCGTTCGGGAAGCGACCATGAACGCTGTCGAACTCCAGCAGATGCGCGTTCATCTCGACCGAACCAAGATCGTTGATCGCGACGACTTCGATATCCTTGCGGCCGCTTTCGTGAAGGGCCCGAAGCACCAGACGGCCGATGCGACCGAACCCGTTGATTGCAACTTTGACCGTCATGCCTGACTCCTTCAGTTTCGCATGTGAATTGTGAGCGCTAACATCGCAACATTTTCGAAAAGGTCAAGGGGGAAGGGGCGGCTGGTCACAGGACCGTGGGATCAGCGCCAGAAAGCGGCCCATTCGGTCAAAGTAAGGAACTTCTTGGCCAGGAACAGCAGATTGGCGCTGTCCCATAGGAAAATGTCCAGCCCAACCAACAGAAGGATCACGGCGCCCAGCACGATGGCAAGCTGATTTGTCAATTGGATGCTCCTGCCTGTTTCGGCTAATGTGGCAAGTCGGGCAGGGTGGGGCAAGTTAAAATAGGCAAAAGAAAACCCCCGACACGCACGGCCTCGGGGGTCTTTGTTCAGCGATCGAATGGGATCAGATCGAGCCCATCTTCACGGCCACATCGCCCATACGGGTCGAGAAGCCCCATTCGTTGTCATACCATGCCAGGATGCGCACCAGACGCCCACCGATCACCTTGGTTTGGTCGGCAGCAAAGATCGAGCTTTCTTCGGTGTGGTTGAAATCGGTCGAGACCAGTTTCTCTCCCGTATAGCCAAGAACGCCCTTCAGCGCGCCCTCGGACTGCTCTTTCATTACGGCGTTTACGTCTGCGACAGTCACGTCTTTCTCGACAACTACGGTCAGGTCCACGGCCGAGACATTCGGGGTCGGTACGCGTACAGCCGAGCCGTCCAGCTTGCCTTTCAGCGCGGGCAGAACCTCGCCCAGTGCTTTGGCCGCGCCGGTCGAGGTTGGGATCATCGACATCGCAGCGGCGCGGGCGCGGTAGAGGTCGTTGTGGCGGCGATCCAGCGTCGGCTGGTCGCCAGTATAGGCGTGGATCGTGGTCATGATGCCGCTTTCGATGCCAAAGGCATTCAGCAGAACTTTAGCGACCGGAGCCAAACAGTTCGTGGTGCACGACCCGTTTGAGATCATCGTATCGCCTGCTTCCAACATCTCGTCATTCACACCGTAAACGATGGTCTTGTCGACATTGGTACCGGGGGCCGACAGCAGAACCTTCTTTGCACCACGGTCCAAATGCGGCTTTGCCTTTACGCCGTCATTGAAGTTGCCGGTGCATTCCAGAACGACGTCACAGCCCTCCCAGTCCAGTTCGTTCATGTCATAGGTCGACATCATCTGCATCGGGCCTTGGCCCACATCCATGGTGCCGTCGCCCAGCACAACCTCGTTCGGGAAGCGGCCATGCACGCTGTCATATTTCAGCAGATGCGCTGCGGTTTCCAACGGGCCGGTGGCATTCAATTTCACCACCTGAATATCCTGGCGTCCTGAGGCAGCGATCTGGGCCAGAGTACAGCGGCCGATGCGACCAAAACCATTTATGCCGACTTTGACAGTCATGAGTTCTTCCTTGTTCAAAAGCGGCCGTCGCCAGCTGCAAAAGATTATCTAAGACTTGCTTGGGGTATATCCGGGACCGGATTGGCACCCAACCCGGAAAACACGTTTGACACCAGCATGATAGCGAAAACATGATCCAAGCTGCGGGTCGTTAGCGCAAACCTTCAGCAGTCGGAATTTTTCATTCCCTCGATAAGCGATGGGCTTGCCCTTTGGGGTGGGTGCGTTAGATTCGCCCACGAACGCGCAAAGGAATGATTGGGGCGAGTAGATGAGTGGTTTGATTGCACTTCTGGATGACGTGGCAGGAATTGCGAAGGTTGCGGCGGCCTCGGTTGACGATGTGGCGGCGCAGGCGGCTAAGGCCAGCGCGAAAGCGGCGGGTGCCGTGATCGACGATGCTGCCGTGACGCCGAAATACGTGCAAGGGTTTGAAGCCAAGCGCGAGCTGCCGATCATCGGGCGCATCGCTTGGGGTTCGATCAAGAACAAGCTTCTTATTCTTCTGCCCATTGCGCTTTTGCTGTCGGCCTTTGCCTCTTGGGCCATCGCGCCGCTTTTGATGCTGGGCGGGGCCTATCTGTGTTTCGAAGGGGCCGAGAAAGTGTGGCACACGCTTTTCCCGCATGATCACACATGGGATCACGCCGAGCATGTGGAAGGCGATCCGTCCCATTTGGAAGAAGAGAAAGTTGCGGGCGCGATCAAAACCGACTTCATCCTGTCGGCCGAGATCATGACCATCATCCTGTCGGGCATCCCCAACAGCAATTTCTGGATGGAGGCCGCAACGCTGGCCGTCGCTGCCGTGGGCATTACCGTGGCGGTATATGGTTCTGTGGCGCTAATCGTTAAGGCGGATGATTTTGGCCTGTATCTGGCCAGCAAAGCCAAGCTGGGCGCGACGCAGGCACTGGGCCGTGGGATTGTGAAGGCCATGCCCTATGTCATGAAGCTACTGACCATTGTGGGCACGGCGGCGATGATCTGGGTCGGCGGGTCGATCATCGTTCATGGGCTGCACGAGCTGGGATGGCATCTGCCTTATGAGACCATCAAACACTGGGCCGAAGCTGCTGCTTACGCTGTGCCGAACTATGCTGGCTTTGTGAAATGGGTCGTGACAGCCGCGCTGGATGGCGTGCTTGGCTTGGCGTTGGGCGTGCTGATCATTCCCTTGGCCACATGGGTGATCGGTCCGATCTGGGGGGCGATTTTCAAAGGGAAAGCTTAGGCTTTCGGCCTTGATCGGCTGAGCAAGAACAGCCCGCTTAGAACAATGACGGCGCTGCCTACCAGCGTCATCGCATCGGGGCGTTCGTTGAAGACCACGACGCCCAAGATGAGAGCAAACAAAAGGCGCGAGTACCGAAACGGTGTTACGACCGAGACCTCTCCGGTTCGCATCGCAATGGTCAGCGCGCCGTAAGCCATGACGCCTGCGCCAGTGGCCAACACAATGAACCCAGTGGCTGCAGGAGTCAGCGCGCGCAGCTCTCCGGCGACGGTCATCAAGATCAGCCCTGAAACGGTCAGAACCGCAAACCCGGCCACGCCCAACTGTGCCGCATTCAGGGACGCTGGGCTGGCACGGGTCGCCAGATCACGCCCAGCAAATCCCAACATTCCAAGCACTGCGAAAATCGAAAGCGGGTCGAAAGCGTCCAGCCCCGGCCGCAGGATCATCAAAACTCCGATGAAGCCGACGAAGATTGCCGCCCAGCGACGCACACCGACCTTTTCGTTGAACACGATCACCGCGCCCAAGGCGACGACCAGCGGGGTCGCTTGCAAAATGGCTGAAGCGCTGGACAAAGGTGTCAATGCAAGCGCCAGTGCGAAGAACATGCGCCCCGCGACTTCGAACAAGGATCGCCAGATCAGCACGGGCGAGCGCAGATCCGGGTGAAAAACCTGTGCCCCCTGCGCGCGGGCCATTAACGCAAAAACAACCAATCCGCCCAGCCCAAACAGCGCCACCGCCTGACCGATGGGGATGTCGCGCGCGGCGGCTTTTAGCGCCATGTCCTCAAGCGCGAAGGCGCCCATGGCGAAGACCATGAAAAGCGCGCCGCGATGGTTGTCGCTTAGGGTGGAAAGCATGGGGGATCCTTGTCTGAAGCGGCGGGGGTGAAGGGGTTAACCCCCCGGGTCCGAAGGGCGTCAAAGACCTTAAACGTCGCTTACCGCGCGCTTGCAAGGGCATACGTAAAACGCCCCGCCGATTGGGCGGGGCGTTTTGTCCGTCTCGGGCCAAAACCCGTGTAGATTTTGGGTCCGATTTTTCAGGAGAACTTCGGCTTAGCCCAGAAGCTCTTTCGCCTTGGCGATGACGTTCTCGGTGGTGATGCCGAATTTCTCGAACAGCACGCCTGCCGGGGCCGAAGCGCCAAAGCCTGTCATGCCCACAAAGGCTTGCTTGGCTTCGCGACCACGCTCGCCCAGAAGCAGGCGGTCCCAGCCGCCGTCACGCACAGCAGCTTCGATACCAACGCGCACTGCGCCAGCGGGCAGAACCTTGCGGCGATAGGCTTCGTCTTGCTGGGCGAACAGCTCCATGCAGGGCATTGAAACAACTCGGGTACCGATGCCTTGGGCTTCCAGTTCAGCGCGTGCTTCCATGGCCAGCGACACTTCCGAACCGGTCGCGATCAGGATCACCTGACGCTTGCCAACTTCCGCATCCGCCAGCACGTAACCACCTTGAGCAGTAAGGTTCTTCTGCTTGTAGTCAGTCCGCACGGTCGGCAGGTTCTGACGTGTCAGAACCAGCGTCGACGGCGTCTCTTTCGAGGTCAGAGCCAACTCCCACGCTTCCGCCGTTTCCACCGTGTCAGCAGGACGGAACGTAAAGCTGTTGGGGGTCGCGCGGCAGATCGCCAGATGCTCGACCGGCTGGTGGGTCGGGCCATCTTCGCCAACACCGATCGAGTCGTGCGTCATCACGAAAACGGTCGGGATCCGCATCAGCGACGCCAGACGCATCGCCGGGCGCGCATAGTCGGTGAAGCAGAAGAACGTGCCGCCATAGGGTCGGATGCCGCCATGCAGGGTCATGCCGTTCATCGCGGCAGCCATGCCGTGCTCGCGGATGCCCCAATAGATATAGCGACCACCGCGGTTGTCGGTGTCAAAGACGCCGAGATCACCGGTTTTGGTGTTGTTCGACCCGGTCAAGTCAGCCGAGCCGCCTACGGTTTCCGGCATCACCGGGTTGATCACCGCCAGCGCCATTTCCGACGACTTACGGGTCGCAACGGCGGGCTTCGTCTCGGCGACTTCTTTTTTCAGCTTGCGCACAACAGCGGCCAGTTTCTTCGGCGCGTCCATTGCATAGGCGCGTTTGAATTCACCCTGCTTCCGATCCGAGATCGAAGTGAAACGCGCGTCCCAGTCGGCATGCGCTTCTGCACCACGTGCACCCATGGCTTCCCACTGTGCTTTCACGTCAGCGGGAACCTCAAACGCCCCTTGCGGTGCGCCGTAAACCTCTTTCGCGGCGGCAAGCTGTTCGGCATCCGTCAGCGCGCCGTGACCTTTCGAGGTATCCTGTGCTGCGTGGCCCAAAGCGATATGGGTTTTGCAGGCAATCATCGACGGCTTGTTGGTCGATTTGGCTTTGGTAAGGGCCGCGTCAATCTGCTCGGGGTCGTGGCCGTCGATTTCCTGAACATGCCAGCCCGAGGCTTTGAAGCGCTGGACCTGATCGGTGCGGTCGGACAGCGACACTTTACCGTCGATGGTAATGTCATTGTTGTCCCACAGAACGATCAGCTTGGACAGTTCGTGGCGGCCTGCAAGGCCGATGGCCTCTTGACTGATGCCCTCCATCAGGCAACCATCGCCGGCAATCACATAGGTGTGGTGATCCACGATCTTCTTGCCAAAATGGGCGCGCTGGATTTCTTCTGCCATTGCGAAACCTACAGCGTTTGCAATGCCTTGACCCAACGGACCAGTCGTAGTCTCGACGCCGGAAACGTGGCCGAACTCCGGGTGGCCTGCGGTGATCGCGCCCCACTGGCGGAAATTCTTGATCTGGTCCAGGGTGACGTCTTTGTAACCCGTCAGATACAGCAGCGAATAAATCAACATCGAGCCGTGACCCGCCGACAGGATGAACCGGTCGCGGTCTTCCCAGCGCGGCGCGGCCGGGTCGAACTTCAGGTGATTTTCAAACAGCACGGTTGCCACATCGGCCATGCCCATCGGCATGCCAGAGTGGCCGGAATTGGCAGCAGCAACGGCATCCAGCGTCAAGGCGCGGATGGCGGCGGCTTTTTTCCAGTGGTCAGGGTTTGCTTTGGCAAGAGCGGCGATATCCAAGGTCCGTGTCCTTTGGCTAAGTAACGTTTCGCCTCTGATAACAGTCCTACCGCTTGGGTCAAGCAAAGCAAGGCTTTCAGGGGCGCGAAGGGGCACATGTTTCTGTAATCAGTGGGGCAGTTTCGCGCGAACTGGCGGAATATGACACGCCCACCCCATACGGCAGCGAATCGCGTTTACAGGTGCTATAGGCCCCGAGGGCGTTGAGTGTTGTGCATCCTTGTGACAAGATCGGTTCAACAGGATTAAACAGGGCACATTATGAGTGATATTTCTGACCTAGAATCTCGCATCACCACGGCGTTGGAACGGATCAACGCGGGTCTTGACCAGTTGGCTGATCAGCCGGCGGCAGATTCCGAAGCGGTCGATCAACTGACCCGCCAGTTGGAAGACGAACGCACCACAAATGCGCAGCTGAACGAGCGGCTCTCGACGCTGAAATCTCAGGTCACGGATAAGTTTGATGTCGTCGAAGACGAGCTTGCCCGTTTGAAAGAACAGCTTGCCCAAGCCGAGGCCACTGCAGACACGCTGCGTCAAGCCAACCAAGAGCTGCGCAGCGCGAACGAAGCGTTGCGTGCGGCGGCGGCAACCGGTGTTGTCGATGCGACGTTGATCAATGATGGCATGAGCGCGGAACTGGCTGCGGTCAGTGCCACACAGCAGGCGGACCGGGCAGAACTGGACGCCGTTTTGACCGAATTGAATGCGCTGGCTGCACGGCAAACCGCCGCCCAGACTACCCAAGAGGCCGAGGAGGATACACATGCCTGACGTCACAATCACCATCGGCGGACGCGGCTTTGAAGTGGCCTGCCAAGAGGGCGAAGAACATTTCCTGAAATCCGCCGCTGCCATGCTGGACACGGAAGCCTCGGTTCTGGTCAGCCAGATTTCGAACCTGACGGAAAGCCGGATGTTGTTGATGTCGGGGCTGATGCTGGCTGACAAGACCGCTGGAATGGAAGACAAGGTCAAACTGACCGAGCGCCGCGTGGCCGAGTTGGAGCGCGAGCTTGAGGCGCTGAAAAACGCGGAGCCTCAGAAAGTCGAAGTGCCGGTCGTGCCCGCCGCCGTCACCGACACGCTGGCCGAGATTGCTGCCCGAACCGAGGCAATGGCCGCCTCCGTTGAAGAGCGGGTCAAGTCGGACTGATCACAGTTACAGAATGCAAAACGCGCGCCTAATTCTGGCGCGCGTTTTTTGTAGTAAGTGTCGACTGAAGATCAGGCGTTGGCTTCGCGGATCTTGTCGGCAGCTTCCTTGTTGAAGGCCACGCCATTGTCAGTAAACAGCGTGTCCAGCTCGCCCGACAGGGTCATCTCGGTCACGATGTCACAGCCGCCCACGAACTCGCCTTTGACGTAAAGCTGAGGGATGGTCGGCCAGTCGGAATATTCCTTGATGCCCGAACGGATTTCCTCATCCGCCAGCACGTTCACATCGGCATAATCCACGCCCATATAGTTCAGAACGCCAGCCACACGGGATGAAAACCCGCATTGCGGCATCTCTTTCGTGCCCTTCATGTAAAGCACCACGTCATTGGCTTTGACGGTTTCGTCGATGCGGTTTTTTGCGTCGGTCATTTTCTATTCCTTATCTCTGATCTCGACCGAGTCACTATCTGCGGCGCTTGGTGAGACGTTTATGTAGCTTCTGGATTTCTTCGTTTTGGCTGTGAGTGGCGTCGACAAGTTCGGTGTCGGTGGCCTCCATCCCCAGTTCTTTCTTTGCTTCACTTCGTGGCATTGCAGGTTGCCCAGAACTGAGTGGCTTGCGCTTGTTTCGCTTCAGATACAGCTCCACTCCGATGGCGAACCCCACAATCGCAACTAGCCCAAGAACCGCAAAGCCAAATGTCACTCAGGCACCTTCGTGGTCAGCGCCAGCGCGTGCAGCTCGCCACTGTCGATCTGCTCACGAACAGTCGCGTTCACGGCGCGTTGCTGTTGCACGCGGTTCATATCGCGA
The DNA here is from genome assembly GCF_056161205.1 of Aliiroseovarius sp. ABM4_368. Taxonomy (NCBI): domain Bacteria; kingdom Pseudomonadati; phylum Pseudomonadota; class Alphaproteobacteria; order Rhodobacterales; family Paracoccaceae; genus Aliiroseovarius; species Aliiroseovarius sp. ABM4_368. The sequence continues at coordinate 262,552 of NZ_JBSWYR010000001.1, forward strand.
AAGCTCTCATCCACGACCTCGGCCGCCCAGTGGTTTCCGTCGCCCGCCAGATCGGTGATGGTGATCTGAGCGTTGGGGAAACCTGCGCGGATCAGGTCTTCGATTTTGGATGCTTCCATGGACATGGGCGAAACCTCGTATCTGTTTTGTTTAACTTATGTGTGGGGCAGGTGGGCCGCAAGGCCTAGCGGCGCATTGCGGCGTCACGAAAACTGGTCAGGACGGCGCGGGCGTCGGATAGAATGCCGGCCTCTTCGGCTGCGGCCAGCGTTTCGGCTGTCCACGCGGGGGTGGGTAAAAGCCGGTCCAACATGGCTTGCCGCGCGGCCTCTTGCGCGGCTGACAGCGGAAGGCTTGTGGACAGATGGAGTAGCTCGGCGACGTCACAAATGGCGCGCATCCGGCGATAGGCTTCGGACACGGCCTCTAACGTTTCGCGATCTTTGCGCCAGCGTTTGCGCGGGAAGATCTGCTGGGTCACATATTGCCCCGCGCCTTTGCAGTCGAACTTGGCGCAGCCCGGGAAGCCCTGATCTGACAGGGTTTCATGGATGCGGCACAGGTTGTCTGCGCCCAGATGGCGGCAGGGGGCAAGCGCGCGTTTGTCGAAGGCGAAATCATCGCCCGCGTCAAAACCAGGAGAAACGCAGCACAGCCCGCTACAGGCTGCGCAATCTGCTTTTAATGACGTTGGGTCGCCCGCTGTTGGGGCTGCCTGCATCATTTACGAATGCGCCTGATTGAAACCGGTGCGGAAGATCTGGGCCAATTCTGCCAGCGGCGCTTCCGAGCCGCCCATCTTCACACTGTCACCGGTGAAACGGCCAACGGTTTCAATCGTGACCCCCGCTTTGCCAGCTTCGATCATCAACGCTTCGGCCTGATCGAAGTTACAAGCCACCAAATAGCGCGCCTGATCTTCGCCGAAGAGCGTGGGGGTGTCCGACGCGTCAAGCTGAACACCGACTTCACCGGCCTCGGCCATTTCGAACGCGGCCAGCGCCAGACCACCATCGGACAGGTCCGAACAGGCTTTGATCAGCTCGCGATTGGCGCGGATGAAGTCACCATTGCGTTTCTCAGCGTCCAGATCCACATGGGGCGCGTCGCCGTCTTCGCGATTGAAGACCTCGGCCAGCAGGGCAGATTGGCCCAGATGGCCGTTGGTTTCGCCCACGACCATTGCCACGTGACCTTCGCGGGCCACGCCATCGATCATGTCGTCGAGGCTGTCCAGCAGGCCAACTGCACCGATGGTCGGGGTGGGCAGGATCGCTTGGCCGTCCGTCTCATTATAAAGCGAGACGTTGCCAGATACGATCGGCACGTCCAGCGCGGCCACGGCTTCACCGATGCCTTTGATAGCGCCGACGAACTGCCCCATGATCTCGGGCTTTTCGGGGTTGCCGAAGTTCAGGTTGTCGGTGGTGGCAAGGGGTTTCGCACCCACGGCGGTCAGATTGCGATAGGCCTCGGCCACGGCTTGGCGGCCACCTTCCAGCGGGTTGGCTTTCACATAGCGCGGCGTCACGTCCGAGGTGAAGGCGACGGCCTTGTCGGTGCCATGCACGCGCACGATGCCCGCGCCCAGACCGGGGGCACGCACGGTGTCGGCCATAACCATGTGGTCATATTGTTCATAGACCCACTGCTTGGCTGCATGGTTGGCCGAGCCGATCAAAGCCTTCAGCCCGTCAATCGCGTCAATCTCGGGTACGTCGGCCAGATCTTCGGCTGCCGGTGTTTCGACCCACGGGCGGTCATATTCAGGTGCACGGCCCGACAAGGGCGACAGCGGCAGGTCGGCTTTGACTTCGCCGTGATGCATGATCAGGAAGCGGTCTTCGGCCAGCGTTTCACCAACGATGGCGAAGTCCAGATCCCACTTTTCGAACACGGCGCGGGCTTCAGCCTCTTTTTCTGGCTTCAAAACCATCAACATCCGCTCTTGGCTTTCAGAAAGCATCATCTCGTAGGCGGTCATGTTGTCTTCGCGCTGGGGGACATCTTCAAGGTTCAGCTTGACGCCCAAGCCGCCTTTGTCACCCATTTCCACAGCCGAACAGGTAAGGCCAGCAGCACCCATGTCTTGGATCGAGATCACGGCGCCGGTCTGCATCAGTTCCAGCGTGGCTTCCATCAGGCGCTTTTCGGTGAAGGGGTCGCCGACCTGAACGGTGGGGCGCTTTTCTTCGATCGTGTCGTCGAACTCGGCCGAGGCCATGGTCGCGCCGCCAACACCGTCGCGGCCGGTTTTTGCGCCCAGATACACAACGGGCATCCCGACACCCGACGCAGCCGAATAGAAAATCTTGTCCGCATCTGCCAAACCTGCGGCGAAGGCGTTCACAAGGCAGTTGCCGTTATAGGCCGGGTGGAAGCGAACCTCGCCGCCGACATTGGGAACGCCGAAACAGTTGCCGTAGCCGCCGATACCTTCAACAACGCCATTGACCAGCTGTTTGGTCTTGGGGTGATCAACCTCGCCAAAGGACAGCGCGTTCATCGCTGCAATCGGACGTGCGCCCATTGTAAAGACATCCCGCAAGATACCGCCCACGCCAGTGGCTGCGCCCTGATAGGGTTCGATATAGGACGGGTGGTTGTGGCTTTCCATTTTGAAAACCACGGCCTGACCATCGCCAATATCCACGATGCCCGCGTTTTCGCCGGGGCCGCAGATGACCTGAGGGCCTTCAGTCGGCAGGGTGCGCAACCATTTCTTCGAAGACTTATACGAGCAGTGCTCGTTCCACATGGCCGAGAAAATGCCCAATTCGGTGAAGCTGGGCTCGCGTCCGATGATTTCGAGGATCAGCTCGTACTCATCCGGTTTCAGGCCGTGTGCTTCAATCAGATCGGTGGTGATTTTCGGCTCGCTCATGCTCGGTCCCCTTCGGCGTTGCGGCGACACGACTCGCGCGCACGCACGATACCAGTGTCAGTTGCTGCGCCTTGTAGGCGATGGGCGGTCATTGGGAAAGGGCTTCCATGCCTTGTTTTGCAGGAAGTTTGCGAGTTGCGCAAAAAAAAGGCCGGGCAGAGCCCGGCCAAGTCCAACAGGGAGGTAAAAACCGACTAGAGCGATGCTCGACCATCGGCTTTGAACCAGACTTAGGAGTGGCTCCGAGTCGCTTCAAGGAAAAATGCTGCATTGCGGCTATGCATTTTTCGCATGGCTCTTGGGGTATTTCGGGGTGGAATTGCGACAAAGTTGGGCGTGGTTTGGAAGAATGCCTGTAATTTTAGCGGTTTACGAGCGATTTTCGGTAAGCAATTGTATACCGTTGGGACAAGTGGTGGCTGTTGGACTGTTGCCAAAAAGCACCATTAAGAATCGCTTTATTTTGCCTTATTTTTGGGCGGCGCGGCGTTGTTCCGTCAATTCTTCGATGACAAAGTCGCGAAATGCCTCGATCCGTTTCGAGGCGCGCAGCTCTTCGGGATAGGCGAGATAGACGGGGATGTCCTTGCTTTCAACCTCGGGCAGAACGCGGGTCAGCTGCGGAAAATCATGGGTGATATAGTCCGGCAGCACCCCGATCCCCAGATCATTCAGGACCGATTGCAGCACGCCGAAATAGTTGTTTACAGTTAAAAGTGATCCAACATCATAGGTCAAAAGCTCGCGCACCAAAGCCGAACCCGCGCTGACCTGTGTGGCGGATGTGCTTTGGCAGATCAGGCGAAATTTCGACAGATCTTCGAGCGTTTCGGGTCTGCCGTTCGCCTTCAGGTAGCTGGGTGTCGCGTAAAGACGCATGTGCACGTCCATCAGCCTTTTGCGGATCAGGTCCGCCTGGCTGGGTTCTTTCATGCGGATGGCAACGTCGGCCTCGCGCATGGGCAGATCAAGCACACGTTCTTCCAGCATCAGATCGATGCGCAGGTCGGGATAGGCTTCGTACAGCTTGGGCAGGCGCGGGGCCAACCACATCGAGCCAAAGGCGGTCGTGGTGGTGACGCGCAGCTCGCCGAAGACTTCTTCCTTGCTGTCGCGTATGCGGGCGACGGCAGCTTCAAGCCGTTGGTTCATCGCTTTGGTGGCGTCGAACAGAAGTTCGCCTTGTTCGGTCAGGATCAACCCACGCGCATGTCGGTGAAACAGGGTAGCGTTCAGCCCTTCTTCAAGCGCTCGGATCTGGCGGGACACCGCGGATTGAGACAAATGCAATGCATCGCCCGCATGAGTCAGTGACCCCGCATCCGCCACGGCATGAAAAATTCGTAACTTATCCCAGTCCATGACGGACGCACCAATCCCTGTTAACGTTTTATTTGTTCACACTGCTACCATCAGAATCGTGATGAATGCCAGAACGGATTGTGATTGGCCCCCTTTTGATGGGTCATATATGTTGACCTATAAATGATAGGTCGTATATTCTGACCTAAATCGGAGATCCGACTGCAGCAAACTTTTCGTATTGGGAGGTACGTTATGGGTAAGCCAGAAATCACGCTGAACGACCGGTTTGATCTGACAAAAGATCAGGTTCTGCTGAATGGCACGCAGGCGCTGGTGCGTTTGGTGCTTTTGCAAAAAGAGCGCGATCGGCGTGCAGGGTTAAACACAGCCGGATATGTAACCGGATATCGTGGATCTCCGCTTGGAGGTGTAGACCTGTGGATGGACCGAAGCCGCAAATGGCTTGAGCCCAATGACATCAAATTCCACCCCGGTTTGAACGAAGATCTCGCCGCCACCGCTTTGTGGGGAAGCCAGCAGGCCGAAGTCCGCGGAGAAGGCGCCTATGATGGCGTGTTCGGGCTTTGGTACGGTAAGGGGCCGGGGGTTGACCGTTCGGGCGATGTGATGCGGCACGCGAATATGGCGGGCAGTTCGCAGCACGGCGGCGTGTTGATGGCGATGGGGGATGATCACACGGGCGAAAGCTCGACCGTGCTGCACCAGTCGGACTGGGCGATGGTCGACGCTTATATCCCGGTGCTAAGTCCTGCCGGTGTACAAGAAATTCTGGACTATGGTGTTTACGGCTATGGGCTTAGCCGCTTCGCTGGCGTCTGGACGGGCCTAAAGGTCATGAAAGACACGGTTGAAGCGACTTCAGTCGTCGATGGCCGGGTTGACCGGATGCAGCTTGTGACTCCAGATTTCAACATGCCAGACGGCGGGCTGAACATTCGTTTGGGCGACCAGCCGGTGGCGCAAGAAGCACGGATGATCGACTATAAGCGTTTCGCAGCCGAAGCTTATGCCCGCGCGAACCGCATAGACAACCGTATGTGGGGCAAGCCGGGGGCGAAGATTGGTTTTGTTGCGGCGGGCAAGAACTGGCTGGATCTGGTTCACGCTTTGGGTCTGCTTGGCATTGATGAAAATGAAGCCGAACGACTGGGTATAACCACATACAAAATTGGCCAAACATTCCCTCTGGATATGAACAGCTTCCATGAATGGGCCGAGGGGTTGGACTTGATTGTTGTCGTCGAAGAGAAGCGTAAGCTGATCGAGGTGCAGATCAAGGAAGCCATCTTTGATGACCGCCGTGGCCGTCGCGTTTATGGCTGGCACAAAGGGGATAATTGGGAAAATGGACGGCGGCTAGAGCTGTTCCCGACACGCTATGCGCTTGACCCGATCATGATCGCCGAGAAACTGGGTGAAATTCTTATCGAAGAAGGGCGTGGCACAGAAGCTGTAAAGGCCGGTTTGAGCGCTCTGGCCGAGGCAAAGGCTGCCGACAACGCTCCAGACATCGCGGCGCGTCTTCCGTTCTTCTGTTCGGGCTGCCCTCACAATACGTCGACGAAACTGCCGGAAGGCAGTCGGGCCTATGCGGGGATCGGCTGTCACTATATGGTGCAGTGGATGGATCGGGACACGGTCGGCTTTACGCATATGGGCGGCGAGGGTGTGAATTGGATCGGCGAGGCGCCGTTTTCGACCACCGACCACGTGTTCCAGAACCTTGGCGATGGGACCTATAACCACTCGGGCAATATGGCGATCCGCGCAGCTTTGGCTTCGGATGCGAACATTACCTATAAGATCTTGTTCAATGATGCGGTCGCGATGACCGGCGGTCAGGACAACGAGGGCGATCTGGATGCACCGCGCATTGCCCGCGAAGTGGTTGCGATGGGCGTGAAGAACTTGTTTGTCGTCTATGACGAAAAAGAGGATGTGGACCAGTCGAAATTCCCCAAAGGCCTAACATTCCATCCGCGCAGCGAGCTGTTAGAAATCGAAAGAAAATGCCGGGATATCAAGGGCGTGTCCGTCATGCTCTATATCCAGACCTGCGCGGCTGAAAAGCGTCGCCGCCGTAAGCGCGGGCTGTTTCCGGACCCAGACAAACGGGTCTTTATCAACACTGATATCTGCGAAGGCTGCGGCGATTGCGGCGTGCAGTCGAACTGCGTGTCCATCGTCCCGGTCGAGACCGAGTTGGGCCGTAAACGCGCCATCGACCAGTCCAGCTGCAACAAGGATTTCAGCTGCGTGAACGGTTTCTGCCCCAGCTTTGTGACCGTTGAAGGTGCGAAGCTGAAGAAGGCCGCGACAGCAGAGGTGGATCTGCCTGATCTGCCGATGCCGAAACTGCCGTCGATTGATGGCACGTTCAACACGGTGATCACTGGCGTTGGTGGCACGGGTGTTGTCACCATCGGGGCCGTAATGGCGCAGGCTGCCCATATCGACGGCAAAGGTGCCGGCATGATGGAGATGGCCGGGCTGGCTCAGAAGGGGGGCGCTGTTACGGTGCATCTTCGGATTTCTGAAAAGCCCGAGGATATCTCGGCCATTCGTGTGGCAACGGGGGAATGTGACGCGCTGATCGGGTGCGAGTTGGTGGTCTCGGCCGCGTCATCCACTTTGGGCCTGACCCAGACCGGGCGCACGGGCGCGGTGGTCGACAGCCACGAAACCGTGACGGGCGAGTTCACCCGCGACACAGATTTCGCAATTCCCGGCGATCGGCTGCAGCTGTCGCTTCAGGCGCGCCTGCGGGATCGCTTGGCGATGTTTGATGCAAGTGAACTTGCGCGAATCCTGATGGGGGACAGTATCTTCTCGAATATGATGGTGCTTGGGGCCAGCTGGCAGGCTGGTATTGTTCCGCTAAGCCATGATGCGCTGATGCAAGCCATTGAATTGAACGGACAAGCGCCCGAGCGCAACATGCGTGCATTTGAACTGGGGCGCTGGGCTGTGGCCTTCCCTGACGAGGCGGCTAAACATCTGCAAACGGATGTGATCGAACTGCCCAAAACCTTGGCCGAGATCATCGACTTCCGTGCGGATCATCTGGTGAAATACCAAGGCAAAGCGCTGGCCGCGAAATACCGTGAATTCGTGGCGGCGATGCCTGAGGTGCTGCAAGAAACCGTGGCCAAAGGATATCATAAGCTGTTGGCCTATAAGGATGAATACGAGGTCGCTCGGATGCTGACGGAAACCCGTGCTAAGGCCGAGGCCGAGTTTGATGGCGACCTGAAACTGACCTATCACCTTGCGCCGCCGAGTTTGGGTGGAAGCGACCCTAATGGTCGGCCGAAGAAGCGCGGATTTGGGCAGTGGTTCGAGAAGGCAGCGCCGCTTCTGGCCAAGATGAAAGTTCTGCGCGGCACCGCGCTGGATCCATTTGGCCGGTCCGAGGAACGTGTGGCCGAGCGTCGGTTAATTGCTGAATACGAAGCCGACATGCAGCGCCTGGCGGCAGAACTGACGGACACCAACACCGTCGTCGCGTTGGAAATCGCGGCACTGCCCCTGTCGATCCGCGGCTTCGGCCCGGTGAAAGAGGCAAACATTGTAGCTGCTGACACACGTCGCCGTGCGCTCTGGTCGAAGTTTGATGGGTCCGACCCGGTGCTGGAAGCTGCAGAATAGGAGTTCAGCGGGCGACATGAATCTGTTACATCAGGCTGCAAGATAAGGTATCCGACCAAGGATCTAGCAGATGAGCAGACACGTCGCCCGTGACATCACCTATGCCCACAGCGCGCAAACCCGTCCGGGACGCGCCGTCATTCGCGTGATGGAGAACGCGACCGGGCGCTTGCGCCTGATCAAGCGCGCGAATGGTTATGACGCCGAGGTCGCCGAAGGAAAGGACTTCTGGCAGGTGATGGTGAATCGCTTTGGCCTGTCACTGGATCTGGTCGAGGGTTCTTTGGATATGATCCCGCGCGATGGCCCTTTGATCGTTGTGGCCAACCACCCTTACGGCATTCTGGACGGTCTGGTTCTGGGTCATATCCTCAGCCGCCATCGCGGGGATTTCCGCATCCTTGCCCATCAGGTTTTCCGCAAGGCCGAGGATCTGAATCGCGTGATTCTGCCCGTTGATTTCGCCGAAACCCGCGAGGCGATGAAGGTAAACCTTGAGACACGCAATACCGCGCGCAGCTATTTGGCGGACGGCGGGGCGATTGGGATTTTTCCCGGGGGCACGGTCTCGACCGCTCAAAAGCCCTTTGGACTGCCGCTGGATCCCGGCTGGCGGCGGTTCACCGCGCGCATGATTGCCAAATCCAATGCCACCGTGGTTCCGATCTGTTTCCACGGCCATAACTCGCGCAGTTTCCAAGTGGCCAGCCACGTGCACCCGACACTGCGCATGGCGCTGTTGATCCGCGAGTTCGGCAAGCGGGTGGATAAGCCGGTCAGCTTGTCTGTCGGCCAGCCGATTTTGCCCGGCGAGTGGGGCGAATATGCCAAAGACGGCAAATCCATGATGGATTTCCTGCGCGATCGGACCTATGCCTTGTCCCAGACCCCCGGTGCCCAAGGCGCCTATGGGTTCGAGTTCGAGGACAAGCATAAGGCATAAAGCAATGGCGGTAGGCATTTTCGATAGCGGCCTGGGCGGGTTGACGGTTCTGGATGCGGTCGCGAAACGCCTGCCGGATGTGGACTTCGTCTATTACGGCGACAACGCGCATGCGCCTTACGGGGTGCGGGATGCGGATGATGTTTATGACCTGACGACCAAAGCTGTTTCTGCCCTGTGGGATCAGGGCTGCGATCTGGTTATTCTGGCGTGTAACACAGCATCGGCGGCGGCCCTGCGGCGGATGCAGGAAAGCTGGATCCCGACCGATAAACGCGTTCTTGGCGTGTTTGTTCCGCTGATCGAGGCTCTGACCGAACGGCAATGGGGCGACAACTCGCCCCCGCGCGAGGTCGAGGTGAAGCACGTGGCGCTGTTTGCAACACCGGCCACTGTCTCGAGCCGTGCGTTTCAGCGTGAATTGGCTTTCCGCGCCATCGGTGTGGATGTCGAGGCGCAAGCCTGCGGTGGTGTCGTCGATGCCATCGAAGACGGTGACATGATCTTGGCTGACGCCTTGGTGCGCAGCCATGTGGACGCGCTGAAACGCAAGATGCCCAAGCCCGAGGCTGCCATTCTTGGCTGCACCCATTACCCGCTGATGGAAAAGGAATTCCAAGACGCGTTGGGGGCAGGCGTGAAGGTCTACAGCCAAGCAAATCTGGTTGCCGAAAGCCTTGCGGATTACCTTGAGCGTCATCCCAACATGCGCGGCACGGGCGAGGTTTCGAAGTTCCTGACCACGGGCGATCCCGTCCAAGTGTCCAACCGCGCGACGCAATTCCTGCGACGAAAGATCGCTTTCGAAGCCGCCTGATTGCAAGGCGCGCGCAAAACACCTATCTATCTGTCGAATTCGCAGGAGGTCGAAATGACCCACAAAATCGCCATTCTTGGTGCGTCCGGCTATACCGGAGCCGAGCTTGTCCGCCTGATCGCCACCCATCCGTCGATGGAAATCGTCGCCCTGTCTGCTGACCGCAAGGCCGGGCAAGAGATGTCGGATGTCTATCCGCATCTGCGCCATCTGGATCTGCCGAAGCTGGTTAAGATGGACGAGATTGACTTCTCGGCCGTGGATCTGGCCTTTGCGGCACTTCCGCATGGGCTGAGCCAAGCATTGGTGCGCGATCTGCCCGAAAGCGTGAAGGTCGTCGATCTGGGTGCAGATTTCCGTCTGCGTGATCCAGCGGAATATGAAAAATGGTATGGCGCTCCGCATGTGGCGACGGAATTGCAGAAGACAGCTGTCTATGGCCTGACCGAGTTCTATCGCGACGATATCAAAAACGCGCGTCTGGTTGCGGGCACCGGCTGCAACGCCGCGACCGTCCAATATGCTTTGCGTCCGTTGATTTCCGGCGGGCTGGTCGATCTGGACCGGATCATCTGTGACTTGAAGAATGGGATCTCGGGGGCTGGTCGGTCGCTAAAGGAAAACATGCTGTTTGCCGAACGCTCGACCGATGTTCTGGGCTATGCGCAGGGTGGCACACACCGCCATCTGGGCGAGTTCGATCAGGAATTCTCGATGCTGGCGGGGCGCGATGTGCGTATCCAGTTTACCCCGCATCTGGTGCCCGTGAACCGGGGTATTCTGGCCGATTGCTATGTGGACGGAGACCCGCAGGCGATTCACGCCGCCTTAGTGGCGCAATATGCAGATGAGCCCTTCGTCACCGTGCTGCCCTTTGGCAAGCTGCCGGGTATGGGGCAGGTGATGGGCTCGAACCAGTGTCATCTGGGCGTAGCAGGCGATCGTATTCCGGGCCGTGCGCTGGTCGTGTCTGCTTTGGACAACCTGTGCAAAGGTTCGTCTGGCCAAGCGATGCAGAATGCCAATCTGATGCTGGGCGAAGATGAAACCACTGGGCTGATGATGCCCCCCGTCTTCCCGTAATCTAACGCCATTAAGAAGGAGCCAGCCATGGCCGGTCTTAAAAGCCTGAAAAAAACCCGTCGTATCCAGATCATCGTTCTGGCATTCGTGGCGCTTGCCATGTCGACCGGGTTGATTGGCTATGCGCTGAAGGACGGGATCAACTATTACCGCTCGCCCACCGAAGTGATCGCCGAGCCGCCCCGCGCGGACGAGGTGTTCCGCATGGGCGGGCTGGTGTCCGAAGGCACAATCGTTCGTGGGCAGGGCGAAACCGTCAGCTTTTCTGTGACCGACGGGGCGGAAACCGTGCCTGTGCGCTATACCGGCGTGCTGCCCGATCTGTTTGCGGAAAACCAAGGTATGATCGGCACCGGAATATATGTCGATGGCATCTTTGAAGCCACTGAAATCCTTGCCAAACATGACGAGGAATACATGCCGAAAGAGGTCGTGGACAGTCTGAAAGAAAGCGGCGTCTACGTCGAACCGACCGACTGATTTCCACATTGTTAACCTGACTTCCGCAGCCTTAGCCCCGTGTTTTTCAATACGGGGAAGGCCCGGATGCAGAGTGTTACAGACATCGCTAATCAGATCGTCGCCCGTGAAGGCGGCTATGTGAATGACCCCGACGATCCCGGCGGGGCAACAAAATACGGGGTCACGATCCATACCATGCGCCGATTGGGGCTGGATTTGGATGGGGATGGAAAGATAACGCCATCCGACGTGAAGCGACTGACCCATGCGCAGGCGCGCGATATTTTCTTGAAGCATTATTTTGACAAGCCGCGTATTGGCGAGCTGCCTGAACCGCTGCAAGCCACAGTGTTCGACATGTACGTCAACGCGGGCGGCAATGCGGTCAGAATCTTGCAGGGGTTGTTCGAGAAGATGGGGTACGAGCTCGCGCAAGACGGGGCGCTTGGGCCTCAGACCTTGGGCATCGCACGAGATGCGATGAGGGCTGCGCCGGATCATCTGGTGGATGCTTACGGGATTGAACGTCGGAATTATTACTATCGTCTGGCGGATCGCCGCCCGGCCTCGCGCAAATATGCGCGGCGGCAGGATGGGGGCAAGGGCGGCTGGATCAAGCGCGCCGAGGAATTCATCACGCCCCGCTATCATTTTACAGATGCTGATCATAACGAAAGGGTGCGGGCATGGGGCTGATGGGCGGTGTGTTGGGCGTGCTGTTTGGCGAGCGCGGCAATGTGGTGCGCGAAACGGCGGAAGTATTTCGCGAGAATGCGGAAGCTGCCTCGGCCCGTGAGGTCGGGTTGCAATTGGCCGCGATCGAGGCGTTTGCGGCTGAGTTCGCACATGCCCGCAAAGGCTGGTTTGACCGCTTCATGGACGGGCTGAACCGTGTCCCGCGCCCAGCCTTGGCGCTGTCGACGCTGGGCCTGTTCGCAGCGGCAATGGTGGATCCGGTTTGGTTTGCCGACAGGATGCAAGGCGTGGCTTTGGTGCCCGAGCCGCTGTGGTGGCTGATGGGCGCGATTGTCAGTTTCTATTTTGGGGCGCGCCAGCAGGTGAAAGGGCAGGAGTTTCAGCGCTCGATTGCCGAGGTTTTGGTGCGTTCGAACGGGTTGCGCGACGGGGACAAGGCAGAGACCGCCGTGCAGGTTGATCCTGTTGAGATAGCACCTTTGGTAGAAACGGCCTCTGCATCCCTTCAGGCATCGGATCGCGTGGACACCAGCGATAACGCCGCCCTGAAAGACTGGATGAAGCACCGCCATGGCAAGTGAGATGATCCTGAAACTGGTGGCCGAGCACGGTCCCTGGGTCTTGCTGGTGTTCTATCTGCTCTATCGCGATTTGCAGAAGGATCAGGCGACGCGGGCGGTCTTGGACAAAAACTCGTCCATCCTGATCGAGATCACAACGATCATTCGCGAGCGACTGCCCGCAGGCGGGGGGCGGGGATGATTTGGCGCCTGTATTATTGTGTGAAACAGCGCCTCAAGGACGTCATTTTGGCGGATCGCTTCAAGCGCGCGCTTTCACAAAACGAACAAGCAGCGGCGGAGTTAGACACGGTTGTCAGGAGTATCTTGCAGAAATGAAACAGGCATCTCTTCTTGTGGCCGCTTTGGCCATCTTGCTGCAATTGGGATATTGGGTCGCGGGCTATCAGGTGATTTTCCAGATCGGATTTGGGGCTATCACACTGATAGGCCTGATGATCGCGCTGACCTTCCTGTGGCTTTACCTGCAACGTGCCACCCCTTTGGCGCTGGGCATGGCATACAGCTGGTGCGGGGCCAGTTTGGTGCTGGGCTGGTGGTGGATCTATGCGCTTCTGGGCGCGCCCGAGGCGATGGTCGCAAGCGCGCTGCATTTCGCGCCGCTTGCCGTGTACCTGTCCGGGGCCGTGCTTCATTTCAGCGTTATTCACAGGTCTTTCGGGTTGCATGGGGCGGCGTTTTTGGCTCCGGTATTGGGGGCTGTGATGTGCTCGACCGCGATATATCTGATCGTGCATTAGGCCTGAGCCAAACAAAACCCCGTGACCCGGTGCCGCATGGCTCGGCAAGGGCTAGTGACTAGGCGCGACTCTCTGTAAAGTCTGCCGCATGATTACAGAGCTTGGACATTTTGCGCTGATCTTGGCGCTGGGCGTGGCGATGGTGCAAACCATTGTGCCACTGATCGGGGCGCATAAGGGCTGGAACAGCTGGATGGAGATGGCCGTGCCGGCCGCGACGATCCAGTTTCTGCTGATTTCCACGTCGTTTTTGGCGCTGACCTATGCGTTTGTGACGTCAGATTTTTCAGTCCGTCTGGTCACGCTGAATTCGCATTCTGCCAAGCCAATGCTGTACAAAATCTCGGGCGTATGGGGGAACCACGAAGGGTCAATGCTTTTGTGGGTGCTGATCATCGCGGGTTTTGGCGCGACGGCAGCGTGGTTTGGACAAAATTTGCCCAGAACGCTGAAAGCGCGGGTGCTAGCGGTTCAAAGCTCGATCGCTGTGGCTTTTTTGGCCTTCATCATCTTCACATCGAACCCGTTTCTGCGTCTGGCTCAGCCGCCCTTTGACGGGCAGGATCTGAACCCGCTGTTGCAAGACCCCGGTTTGGCCTTCCATCCACCTTTCCTGTATCTGGGCTATGTGGGCCTTTCGATGGCGTTTTCCTTCGCCGTTGCCGCCTTGATCGAGGGCCGCATTGACGCAGCATGGGGCCGCTGGGTGCGCCCATGGACGCTGGCCGCGTGGGTTTTTCTGACAATCGGCATCGCGCTTGGCAGTTGGTGGGCCTATTACGAGCTGGGTTGGGGCGGCTTCTGGTTCTGGGATCCCGTTGAAAACGCGTCCTTCATGCCATGGCTGTTTGCGGCTGCGCTGTTGCACTCGGCCATCGTGGTCGAGAAACGCGAGAGCCTGAAAAGCTGGACGATCCTGCTGGCGATCTTGGCCTTTGGCTTCTCGCTGATCGGCACGTTTATCGTGCGGTCTGGTGTGATCACCTCGGTCCATGCCTTCGCATCCGATCCCGAACGCGGCGTCTTCATATTGTTTATCCTGCTGTTCTTCACCGGCGGCGCGCTTACGCTGTTCGCTGCTCGCGCCGGCGCGATGGAAGCCAAGGGCGTCTTCGGCATTGTCAGCCGCGAAAGCGCGCTTGTGGTGAATAACATCCTGCTGGCCGTGTCGTCCTTCGTCGTGTTTGTTGGCACGATTTGGCCCCTGGTGGGCGAGGCGTTCGACCGCAAGATCTCGGTCGGGCCGCCGTTCTTTGAAGCGGCCTTTACCCCCTTCATGTTGGTTTTGGCCTTAGTGCTGCCCATTGGGGCCATGTTGCCATGGAAGCGGGCCAAGATCGGGCGCGCCGTGAAGCAACTGGTGCCAGCGATGGTGCTGTCCGTGGCCGTTCTGGCGCTGGTCTGGGCCATGCAGACGGGCAAGTCTGCCTTAGGACCGATTGGCATGTTTCTTGGGACGTGGTTGGTGACAGGCGCGATGACAGATATCTTCGGTCGTACCGGGCGTGGCGCCATCGCAAACCGTCTGTCGCGCCTGAGCCGTTTGCCGGGTGCCGATTGGGGCAAATTTGCCGCCCATGCCGGGCTTGGGATCACAATGATGGGGATTTCCGGCCTGATGGCATGGGAGGTCGAGGACATCCGCGTCGCCCAAATCGGCGAGACCTTCCAAGTGGCGGATTATGACATCACACTGGTGACGGTTGGGCGCGAACAAGGGCCGAATTATATCTCGACCAAGGCCAAGCTGCGGGTGGACAAAGATGGCCGCCAGCTGACCACGCTGTTCCCTGAAAAACGTGTCTATCCGGTGCAGGCGATGCCGACCACTGAGGCTGCGATTTCCAACGGGTTCTGGACCGACATCTATTTGGTGATCGGTGACCCGCAGGAAGGTGGTGGCTGGGCCGTGCGCACCTTCATCAAGCCCTTTGCCAATTGGATCTGGGCGGGGTCGATCATTATGGCATTGGGCGGCATTTTCAGCCTGTTTGATCGCCGGTTCCGTGTTGCAGCTGGCGCAGCTAAAACCCGCATCGAAGGAGTGCCTGCCGAATGAAGCGTTTGATAGCCTCGCTGGCTGTGATGGGCTGTCTTGCGACGCCCGTCCTTGCGGTAAACCCGGACGAAGTGCTGGATGATCCGGTGCTAGAGGAACGCGCCCGCGACATCTCGGCTGGGCTGAAATGCGTTGTGTGCCGTGGCGAGAACATCGATGAAAGCAACGCGTCCATTGCGCGCGATTTGCGCCTGTTGGTGCGGGAACGTCTTGTGGAAGGCGACAGCAATGATCAGGTCGTGGATTTCATCGTCGAGCGTTATGGCGAATATGTGCTGATGAAACCCAATCGCACCGGCGCGAACCTGATCTTGTGGGCAGCCGGACCGGTGCTGTTCCTGATCGCAGCGCTGTCGGGCGGGCTGTACCTGCGTCGCCGCGCTCGCGCGCAGGAAAGTGCGCAGGCGTTGACGCAGGACGAACAGGCGCGATTGCAGGAATTGCTGGACGACTAAGGCCTGTTCGCAAGAAACTTCGCAAATGACGGGGCGTTCACCTTTACCTGACCATCTGGTCGGCTAATCTGCGCGAAACTTCCGGGAGGATGAGATGATTTACGAAACGATCACACTGGACATCACCGACGGCTTGGCGGTCCTAACTTTCGACCGCGCCGACGTGATGAACGCGCTGAACACACAGATGCGGGCCGAGATCGCCCATGCCGTCGATACGGCTGGTAAGACCGCCCGCGCTTTGGTTATCACCGGCTCGGGGCGTGCCTTCTGCTCGGGTCAGGATCTGGGTGACCGCGCCAATGCTGCCGAGGTCGATCTGGAACGTACCCTGCGCGACGAATACGAACCGCTGCTGCGCGCAATCTATGACAGCCCGATCCCGACGATTTCTGCCGTGAATGGCGCGGCTGCCGGGGCAGGGGCCAACATCGCGCTGGCCGCGGATGTGGTGATCGCGTCGGAAAGCGCTTTCTTCATGCAGGCGTTCTCGCGTATCGGGCTGATCCCGGACGCGGGCGGCACCTATTGGATGCCGCGTCAGATGGGCTTTGCCAAGGCAATGGGCGCGGCTCTGTTCGCTGAAAAGATGCCCGCGAAAGAGGCTGCGGAACTGGGCCTGATCTGGGAATGCGTGGCCGATGACGACTTTAAGGCCACATGGCGCAAGCGGGCCGAGCAATTGGCGAAGGGCCCGACCCTGTCCTATCGCAACATCAAGAAAGCCATGCGCGCATCGCTGAGTAATACGCTGGACGAGCAACTGGCGCTTGAGGCCAGCCTGCAAGGCGAATGCGGCAAGTCGCGCGACTTTAAGGAGGGCGTGCTGGCGTTCCTTGAGAAACGCACGCCGCAGTATGAAGGGCGCTGAGTTCCTAGTCTGCACGAATGCTCCAGTTTTCTGCCGGTGTTGAGCTGTTGTTCAACACCGGGACATTTTCGGCAGAGTTGCGGAGTGGCCGATGATCTATCTGTTATTGTTTCCAGCGCTGGTGATATCTGCTTTCATATTGGCAGCATTCGGTTGGCTCGGGCTTTGCGGTATGACCGATTGCCTCGGATCGGGTCACGCCGACTGGGATCAGAAGCTGCTTGGGGCTTTGTTCATTTTTCTTGCATTGCAACCGCTTCTGGCAACGCTTTTCCTGTTGTTTCGGTACATTCGACGGAAGGGCGTTGGAAGTATCGCCAAAGTGCTCATCTGGCTGTTGGTCGCAATGCTAGCAATACTGGGCGCAATCTCGGTCGTACATGATCCCGGTGACGCAATGTGGGCGGGTCTTCCTCCGCTAAGCCTTGCCGTGTTGCTAGGCAGTTCCTTGTGGTTGTTCCCCAGCAAAAGAAATGACGAACAAGCGCGTGAATTGAAAGGGTAAGCCCTAGCCCTGATCCCAGGGCTGGCGGCTGTCTTCAAACACATCCTCGCCACGTTCAAACAGCGAGGGATCGTCCAATGCGCCTGCATAAATGGCGATGGCGTCCGGCATGCGCGACGTGGCTTTCAACAGCGGCGCGCCGCAGTCGCGGCAGAAGATGAACTCCAGCATAGCCCCAGAATCCGCGCGTTTACGGAACGTCTTTGTCGGGCCTTTCGTCATCAGCCGATCACGCGAGACCATTATCTGAGGGGCATGGCCTGTCCCGGTCGCTTGCTGGCAATCCCGACAATAGCATTGGATCGTGAACCGTATTTCACCTGAATAGTCGAACTGGCAGGCGCCACACAGGCAGCGGCCTGAAAGGTATTGCGACATGTTCAACCTCCTTGGCTGAATAGAATAGCCGTTGCTGCTGTTGCTTCCACGAAAACGAAAAAAGCCGCCGAAATCGGCGGCTTTTCTCTGGAGTTGTTTGGATTAGCGCTTGTCGACGTCGATATAGTCGCGCTCGGTCGCGCCCAGATACAGCTGGCGCGGGCGGCCGATTTTCTGACCCGGATCGCCCAGCATCTCTTTCCACTGCGAGATCCAGCCGACGGTGCGCGACAGCGCGAAGATCGGGGTGAACATTGAAGTCGGGAAGCCCATGGCTTCCAGAATGATGCCCGAATAGAAGTCGACATTCGGGTACAGTTTCTTCTCGACGAAATACGGATCTTCCAGCGCAATACGCTCCAGTTCCTTGGCGACTTTCAGGGTCTCGTTGTCTTCGATGCCCAGAAGGCCCAGAACTTCGTCTGCGCTTTCCTTCATGACCTTCGCGCGCGGGTCGAAGTTCTTGTAAACGCGGTGACCAAAGCCCATCAGACGGAAAGGATCGTCCTTGTCTTTGGCACGGGCCACGTATTCCGGGATGTTGTCGACCGATCCGATTTCACGCAGCATCTCCAAGCAGGCTTGGTTTGCACCACCGTGGGCAGGTCCCCACAGGCAGGCGATGCCAGCAGCGATACAGGCGAACGGGTTGGCGCCCGACGACCCAGCCAGACGCACGGTCGAGGTCGACGCGTTCTGTTCGTGATCGGCGTGCAAGGTGAAGATGCGATCCATGGCTTTCGACAGAATCGGGTTCACCACATATTCTTCGGCCGGAACGGCAAAACACATGCGCAGGAAGTTCGACGCATAGTCCAGATCGTTCTTCGGATACACAAACGGCTGACCGATCGAATACTTATACGCCATCGCAGCAATGGTCGGCAGCTTCGCGATCATGCGGATCGCAGCAACTTCGCGCTGCCAAGGGTCATTCACGTCAGTCGAGTCGTGATAGAAGGCAGACATGGCGCCAACAACGCCGGTGATGATCGCCATCGGGTGTGCGTCGCGACGGAAGCCCGAATAGAACTTGGTCATCTGTTCGTGCACCATCGTGTGGTTGGTCACGCGGCTTTCGAAATCTTCCAGTTCTGTCGCGGTCGGCAGTTCACCGTACAGCAACAGATAGCAGACTTCCAAATAATGCGACGATTCCGCCAGCTGGTCGATCGGATAGCCACGATAAAGAAGCTCGCCTTTGCCGCCATCAATGAAGGTAATCGTCGAATCGCAGCTTGCGGTCGACGTGAAGCCGGGGTCATAGGTGAACACGCCACCTTGCGCATAGAGCTTCGTGATGTCGATCACGTCGGGACCTGCTGTCGGAGAGTGCATCGGCAGTTCCAGCTCTTTGTCTCCAAAGATAAGCTTTGCGGTTCCGGTGTTTGCAGTCATTTGAATTCCCTTCATGTTCGTGTTGGCAGCATCCTGCCCCGTTAGGCAGGCGCTTTTGCTTTAGGCGCTCGCCTCCTCAAGCCGCGCGATGGTTTCGTCGCGTCCAAGGACAAGCATCATATCAAAAACGCTGGGCGTTACGGCCCGTCCAGCAAGGGCTGATCGCAAGGGTGCTGCCAGCTTGCCAAACTTGAGATCGTGGGCCTCGGCGAGGCCATTCAGAACACCCTCAAGCGTGTTGCGGTCCCAGCTACCATTTTGCAGCTGCGGCGTCAATTCTTTCAGTATACCGCGGGATACATTATCAAGGGCCTTCTCGGCTTTCTCGTCGCGATCGATGGGGCGCGAAACCGTTGCAAACCTTGCCTTTTCAAGCAGTTGGGGCAAAGTCTTCGCGCTTGTTTTCAGTACGTACATTGCGGACAGCACCAGTTGACGTTGCTGCACCTGCAAAGATGGTTCGCCCGCCGCCGAGATGTAGCCTTCTAGCGCTGCCATAACGTCAGTATCATCCATCGCGGCCAGATGTTGCCCGGACAAATTGTCCAACTTCTTGAAGTCGAACCGCGCGGGGCTTTTGCCAATGCCGGACAGGTCAAACCACTCCAAGGCCTGCGCGTCCGAAAAGAACTCGTCATCACCGTGGCTCCAGCCCAGACGGGCCAAATAGTTGCGCATTGCTTGTGCGGGATAGCCCATGGCCTGATATTCCTCGACCCCCAGCGCGCCGTGGCGCTTGGACAGCTTCTTCCCATCTGGTCCATGGATCAGCGGGATATGCGCCCAAACGGGATGATCCCAACCCATCGCCTGATAGACAATCGTCTGGCGTGCGGCATTGTTCAGGTGGTCATCGCCCCGGATCACATGGGTCACGCCCATATCGTGGTCATCAACAACTACGGCCAGCATATAGGTGGGTGTGCCATCCGAACGTAAACAAATCATGTCGTCCAGCTGATCATTGCGGATCGTGACATCACCTTGCACCTCGTCGCGGATCACGGTCTTGCCATCACGCGGCGCTTTCAAGCGGATCACATAGGGCGCGTCCGGATGAGTTGCCGGATCAGCATCGCGCCAAGGGCTTTGATACAGGGTCGAACGCCCTTCTGCCCGCGCTTCGTCACGGAAGGCCTGAATTTCATCCTGCGTGGCGAAGCACTTATAGGCGTGGCCGTTTGCCAGCATTTCAAGGGCAACTTCGGCGTGACGGTCGGCGCGGTCGAACTGGCTGACGACCTCTCCGTCATGGTCCAGACCCAGCCACGCCATGCCTTTCAGGATTGCCTCGGTCGCCTCGGGGGTCGAACGGGCGCGGTCGGTGTCCTCGATCCGCAAAAGGAATTTACCGCCACGGCCACGGGCATAAAGCCAGTTAAACAGCGCCGTGCGGGCACCACCAATATGCAGATAACCGGTGGGCGAGGGGGCGAAACGGGTGACAATCTGGGGCGTTTGAGACATCGGTCATTAACCTTTTGGAAACCATGCGCGCGCTACGCAGAGGGGGAGGTGTTTCAGGTAAGACCTGAAACCAAGTTTTGTTGGGGTGCTTTTAACAAAAGGAAGGGTTTGAACAAGGGTGCGGTCGTGAATCTCTTGTCTCGTATCGAAGAAGAACGCGGTCGGTTCCTGATCTGGGCACCACTGTTTTTTGGCACGGGGATAGGGTTGTACTTCGCACAGGCGCGCGAACCGGACATTGTGACCTATACGGGATTGGCCGTTCTTGCGCTGGTCTGCGCAGGCGTCGCATGGCTTTGGCCGTGGGGTATCGGTCCGCTGGCACGGGCGCTGATCTGCGTGGCCCTTGGCTTTGGAGTTGCCGGGGCGCGTGCGCATTGGGTCGCGGGGCCGGTGCTGGATTTCCGATATTACGGCCCGATTGAAGGGCGCATTATCGTGATGGACCGTTCGCAATCGGACGCGGTGCGGCTTACCTTGGATCAGGTGCGGCTGTCGGATGTGAACCCACGTAAATTGCCTGATCGGGTAAGGGTGTCTTTGCATGGCGATCAGGCATACCTCGCCCCCGCCATTGGGCAGCGCATCGCCCTGACCGGCCATCTGTCTGGTCCCAATGGCCCGGTCGAGCCCGGTGGCTTTGATTTCCAACGTATGGCGTGGTTTCGCGGCATCGGTGCCGTGGGATACACGCGCAGCCCTGCGCTTCTGTTGTCCCCGCCGAAGGGCGAGCTGTCTTTGGCCATCGGGCGGTTTCGGCAAGTGATTGCGAACCGGGTCCGTGCCGTGTTGCCCGGCGACAGCGGTGCCTTTGCAGCGACGATCACAACGGGCGACCGGTCCTCGATAAATCGGGACACGATCGACGCGCTGCGCGGATCAAACCTTGCGCATCTTCTGGCGATCTCGGGCCTGCATATGGGACTTCTGACCGGCTTTGTTTTTCAGGCGATACGAGTGTTGTTAGGGCTTTGGCCCCGTCTGGCCCTGAATCTGCCCGTCAAGAAACTAGCTGCCGTGACCGCCATCGGAGCAGGGGTGTTCTATCTGGCTTTGTCGGGCGGCGCGGTGGCGACCACGCGGGCCTTCATCATGGTCACAACGATGTTCGTGGCGATCCTGTTCGACCGGCGCGCGTTGACCTTACGCGCGGTGGCCATGGCGGCGATGATCGTGTTGATCCTGACGCCCGAAGCCTTGGTCGAGCCGGGCTTCCAGATGTCTTTCGCCGCCACCACCGCGCTGGTCGCGGTATTCGCGTGGATTCGGGACCGATCACGGGATAAAACGGCCCGCCATTTGCCCGGCTGGTTGCGGCCAGTGGCGGCGGTGGTGATATCCTCGGCCGTGGCGGGGCTTGCAACTGCGCCGATTGGGGCCGCGCATTTCAATCAGGTCAGCCACTACGGGCTGGTCGCCAACCTGCTTAGCGTGCCAATCATGGGCGCCGTGATCATGCCGCTGGCCGTCCTGGCCGCCTTGCTGGCTGTGGTCCGGCTTGAGGTTGTGGCACTTTGGCTGATGGATTGGCCGATCCGCTGGATCCTGTGGGTGGCCGAAACGGTGTCATCTCTGGACGGGGCAGTGGGGAAAGTGGTGACGCCGCCCGGCTTTGTGCTGCCCGTAATGGCCGTCGCAGGTATTCTGCTGGTGCTGTTACGCGGACGCGAACGATGGGTGGTGCTGCTGCCCGCAGTGATGATCCTTGCCGGTTGGGCTAATGTGGACCGCCCAACGGTGCTGATCAGCGGGTCCGGCGGCTTGATCGGTGTGATGACGGATCAGGGGCGGGTGCTCTCAAAATCGAGGGGCGAAGGCTTCGCCGCCCGATCATGGCTTGAAAATGACGGGGACGCCGCCACGCAAGAGATCGCGTTTGAACGCGACGGGTTCGCGGGTCAGAAGGGGCAGCTCGAGGTTGACTTGGCCGGCTTGTCATTGCTGCAACTGACCGGGCGCGGTGCCGAGGACCGTCTGGCCGACGCCTGCGCTACCGCAGATCTGGTGGTGCTGGCCGCGTGGCGAGACGACCCTCCGCCCAAGGGATGCACGGTGTTGGACCGCGCGGCCCTTGCTAAAACCGGCGCGGTGGCGGTGTGGATCGACCCGGATGGCTGGTCGGTCGAACCGACCCGCCGGGAAGGCACCACCCGCCTTTGGACTCGCTAGACGGGATTGGATGTTGCCCGGACCCGGCTTTGCCCCTAGCTTCTGGGCAAAGGAGAACACCATGGTCGAAACTGCCGGGCGGATCACACTTTGGGGGGTCGAGGTGTTCGTGGCGATTGCCGATGAACGCTCGATTTCCATGGCCGCACGGCGCTTGGGGGTCAGCCCGTCCTCGGTTAGTCAGCAACTAACCAATCTTGAAGCCGCACTTGGGACTAGCCTGTTGGATCGCTCGGCCCGGCCTGTGTCTTTGACCGCAGCTGGGGCGCTGTTCTTAAAACGCGCACAAGCCATCTTGAACGAGGCCGAGCAGGCCAAGGCCGAACTGACGCTGGGGGCGATGTCGCAACTGTCGCGCCTGCGCCTTGGCATGATCGAGGATTTCGACGCAGATGTGACCCCGCGCTTGTTGTCGGACGCCGCCAGCCAACTGAAAACAACCCGATTTCTGCTGGAAACCGGGGCATCCCACCGCCTGCACGACCAATTGGATGCGCGGGCCTTGGATGTGATCGTCGCCGCGGATACCGGCGCGTCGACCCCGTGGATGGAAGCGCATCCCCTGATGGAGGAGCCCTTCGTTGCCGCTGTCCCCAAGGGGTTAATTGGCGGGCGCAATCCGCGTGAGGTACTGAAAGACCTTCCGCTGGTGCAATACACGGCGCGTCACCATATGGGGCGAGTGATTTCGGACCATCTGGCGCGCCAGAACCTTAAGCTGGACAACCGGTTCGAGCTGGACAGCTATCACGCGATCATGGCGATGGTGGCGGGCGGCGCTGGCTGGACGATCATTACGCCCTTGGGGTTCCTGCGCGCCCACCGTTTCCGGGATGCGGCTGACTTGATCGAACTGCCTTTCGCGCCCCTGACCCGGCGCATCAACCTTGTTGCGCGTCAGGATATGCTGGGGGATCTTCCGCGCGATCTGGCCGCGCAGTGCCGCACGCTTTTGGACACGCTGATCGTCGGGCCTGCGGTTCACGAGTATCCGTGGCTGAAGGGCGCTCTGCGGGTGTTGTAGGGGGAGGGGCTTTGCCCCTCTGCGCCTAGGCTAAGGGCTCCGCCCGTTCATCGGGCGAATTGGTCCCCCGGACCAATTCCGGGAAGCCCTTGAACCCCAAGTTACTTATGACAAGAAAATGCGATGAGTTTTACGCCGCAGTCTCCGTTTTCGGGGCTTTGACCTCGGCGATAGCACCCACAATGGCGTCGGCAATGAAGTCCAGCTCGGGCTGCGTCAAACGCACCGGCAAGCGGGTGTCGCAGGCGCGTGACAGCATCGCGCGGGTTTGCGGAAGCGGCCCTTGGTCGTCGATGAATTGCCAGTTCCAGAAGGCGCGGGCGTTGTCTTCGCTCATCCCGAAGACCTGCACGCTGACACCGCGCGCTTTGGCGGCCGCCTGGAAGGCAATGGTGTCTTCGTCGCTGACACCATCAAGATTGAACTGGATGGAATCAGGCGCGCGAGTTTCCGGGGACAGTGGCGCGGGGACGGTGATCCACGGGCTTTTGTCCAGCTTTGCGGCGACATAGTCGTGATTGCGCAGCCCGTCTGTCACGCGGCGATCCAGTTCCGGCAATTGCGGGCGGATCACGGCGGCGGACAGGTTGGACAAGCGCGTGTTGTAAAGTGGCAGTTGGTTTTGCCAGCGGGCAAAAGCGTCGGCCAGATCGGTCGAGTTTTCACCATGTGCGGTTTTGTGTTTCTTCCAGTTGTGTTCATAAGCGCCGGACATGATCACGGCACGTGCCGCCAGCTCGGCGTCGTCGGTGATCAGAATGCCACCTTCACCCGCGTTTAGCATCTTGTAGGACTGGAACGAGAAACAGCCAATTTTTCCAATCGTACCGATTTTGCGCCCATGCCACAGCGTGCCCAGCGAATGGGCGGCGTCTTCGATCACGGGGATGTTGGCCGCGTCACACAGCTGCATGATCGCATCCATATCCGAGGTATGTCCGCGCATATGGCTGATGATCACCGCGCCCACGTCTTGGGTCAGTTTGGCGGCGAAATCCCGCATGTCGATGCGGTAATTGTCCTGCACATCCACCAGCACCGGTTTGCAGTCGGCGTGGACCACAGAACTTGGTACGGCAGCGAAAGTGAAGGCGGGGATCAAGACCTTTGCGTCACGCGGCAGGTTCAGCGCTTTCAGCGACAGAAACAGCGCAGCCGAACAGCTGGCAACGGCCAGCGCATATTTCGCGCCCATCATCTGGGCAAACTCGGCCTCCAGAAGGGCGACCGGTGCATCCTCGGGTGCGGTGTAACGGAAGAGGTCTCCCGATTGCAGCAGGCGGTCGATTTCGGCCCGGGCCGCTTCGGGGATGGGTTCGGCGTCATGGACATTCGGCGCGACTTTCTGGTGCAGGGTCATGCTTGTCTCCTCGTTCGAGCGCTTACCTCTTCGGGTTTTCCGAAAGGTCATTTTGGAAAATATAAAATGACGAGGGGGGGCTGGCCAGAGAAATCAGCGCAATTCGGGCGGATTTATTTTCCGGTTTGTCGTATAGCTGTTACTGAATTCCGGGGTGACGATTGTGTTAAAACGCAAAAGCCACGCCGGTTTGGCGTGGCTTTTAAGGTCTAAGCGCAGGGTGTGACGGGTCAGCCTTTCAGGACAGCCGCCATCCTTTCAGCGAATTTCGCGTTGTCGGTTGCAGCGCTCAGTGCATCCTCGGCTGTATCCAGCAGCGCGTCCGGCACATTGCCACGACCGCGATGTTCGATCAGGCCCGCGACCAAGGGCGCGGTGAATTCGGGATGGGGCTGGATCGTCAGGATCCTATCGCCGATCATCATCGCCGCGTTTGCGCAGAAATCGGTCGAGGCGATGATTTCGGCCCCATCGGGGGCGTCGATCACTTGATCTTGATGCCAAGCGTTCAGGGCCATTTTCTGGTCGCCAAAGTCATATTCGGTGCGGCCGATGGACCAGCCGCCGTCGAATTTTTCGACTTTGCCGCCAAGGGCCTGCGCGATGATTTGGTGGCCAAAGCAGACTCCAACCAAGGGCTGGCCAGCATCGCGGATATCGCGGATCAGATTTTCCAACGGCGGAATCCAGTCGTGATCTTCATAGACGCCGTGTTTTGACCCAGTAATCAGCCAGCCATCCGCATCTTCTGTGCCAGCAGGAAATTCACCATCCACGACCGAGAAGATTTGGAAGTCGAACCCGTGCCCGTCCAGAAGCCGGGTGAACATCTCGCCATAATCACCAACGCTGTCGCGCAGTTCGTCAGGGGAATGGCCTGCTTGCAGGATGCCGATTTTCATGTGTCACCAAATTTGATCAAATTACTGAGCGGTCATATATGACGTAACCGAGCCGTTACGCCGGGGCAAGGGCAATCTTGCGTGATTGATCAGCGAAACAAGGTGCGCATAAAGCTGGGGCGGCGGATCACAGCCTGCGGCAGGTGCCGGTTCAGCCGCTTTCCAATGCGGCCAAAAATCGTGATAACAGCCAGCGTCAGCAGGATGAAATAGAAGGCCAAGATCGGATAGGGGATGAACGGGTTGAACGTTTTGTCCGCGAAATAGCTGGCGTAATAGAGCGCGTCTCCGCGTTGCTGCCAGACCGGAAAGCCCGAGAAGTAAACCAAAGCCGTAGCGTGGAACAAGAAGATCGCTTCGTTCGTATAAGCGGGCCATGCAAGGCGCATCATTGACGGCCAAACAACGCGTTTAAACCTGTTCCAACCTGTGATTCCATAGGCGTCGGCAGCTTCCAGATCTCCCTTTGGGATGGATTGTAGCGCGCCATAAAATATCTCGGCGGAATAGGCGGTGGTGTTCAAAAACAGCACGATCGCCGCGCCCAGCCATGCTGATGTCAGCGATGAGAAGCCCGGCACGCTTTGCTTGATCGATAGGAACACCGCGTAAGCAAAGAACATCTGGATGAATAAGGGCGAGCCACGGAATACATAGATGAAGAACTCGGCCGGTTTGCGCAGCTTGGCCGAGGTGCTGTTCTTGGCCATGGCCAGCCCCGTGGCGGCGAAGAAGCCAAACAGGATCGCGACGAGGCCGAAATAGATGTTCCAAATCATGCCCGATCCGATCAGCGTGAAATGCTCGCACAGGGTATAGCCATCGCGTGGCAGTAGGCGTTCGCCAAAACCAATCGAGCGGAAGGCATAGTCCTGGATTGTCTGAATGCAGCTCATGTCGCGGCCTTCCGTTGCGCTTCGCCAGCGGCGGTGGCTTGTCCGTGGGACAGGCGGGCGGACAGGCGTTTATAGACGCGTTCGCTGATCGAGGTGAGCAGCAGATAGAAGACCAAAAGCCCGCCGAAGTAATAGGCGTTCCAGTTCCCATGCGGATAGTCCGAAAACTTGGCGGATTTGGTTGCCCCAAGCTCGCGCGCCCAATAGACGATGTCTTCGACGCCCAGCAGGAACAAAAGCGGGGTGGCCTTGATCAGGATCATCCAAAGGTTCGACAAGCCGGGCAGGGCATAGACCCACATTTGCGGCACCATGATGCGCCAGAAGGATTGGCGGGGCGACATGCCATATGCCTCGGCGGTTTCCAGTTGGGCGCGGGGCACGGCTTTCATTGCGCCGAAAAGCACGTTGGCCGCGAAGGCGCCGAATACGATGGCAAAGGTCAGCACGGCCAGCGCAAAGCCATAGGTCTCGTGCACCCATTGGGGGCTGGTGGATAGCGGCAGTTTGGCCTGCGCGCAGACCACAAAATCATTGCCCTGACGCACTGGTTCGGACCAGTCCGAACACTTTACCTTGTGGCGCAGATACTCGAACCCTTGGTCCAGAGCGATTACGAAGAACATAAAGAACGCGATATCCGGCACGCCGCGCACAATGGCGGTATAGCCTTTGCCCAAAAGGCTGATCGGCCAGATGCGAGACCGCGCGGCGGTTGCGCCCGCAAAGCCAAACATCAAAGCCACCGGCGCGGTGATTGCCAACAGCACCAAGACAATCCCGAAGGATTGATAGAACGCCATGTGCTTGCCTGTGGTCAGGTAGCAGCTGAGCCAATTAAAGCCCTGAAGCGTGGAAGGATCGGTGCAATAGGAAAACATCGCGTATCGGGTCTATCCGGATATAAAGCGGGCCCGCATGCCTCAGCACACGGGCCCGGCCATTACATTACCACTGAGAAGCAACTTCCCATTTGGCGATCATGGTGTTCAACGTGCCGTCGTCTTTCATCGACTGGATGGCTGCGTCGAACTTGGCGCGTAGGTCGCCGTCGCTTTCACGGATGCCCATGCCAACGCCACCACCGATGGCCTCCATGCGCTCCAGCATCACCAGACCGTCATTGCCTACCATGGTGTCAAGGAAGGATTTATCGGCCAGAACCGCATCAGCTTCTCCGTTCTTCACGGCAGCAACGGTTTCTTCCGGGGTTGCGAATTCAACCAGTGTCCAGCCTTGCTCGGCCACGAATGCGGCCTGAATGGTGGTCGCCTGAGCAGCCACAACACCAGATGCCGGGTCTACGTCAGCCGACATAGCAGCATAGGCCGAGGGATCTGGCGGAGTGTAAGGTTGGGTGAAGTCGATGACCTCGTCGCGCTCGTCGGTGATCGACATGCCAGCGATGATGGCGTCATAGTTGCCCGAGACGAGGTTCGGAATGATGGTGTCCCATTCGTTCTTAACCCATTCGCAGGTCAGCTCGGCGCGGACGCACAGCTCGTCGCCCAGTTCACGCTCGAAGCCGTCGATTTCGCCGGCATCGTTTACGAAGTTCCACGGCGCATAAGCACCTTCCGTGCCAAGGCGCACGGTGTCCGCGGCCAGTGCAACGCCGGCCGAAAGGGCCAGTGCTGCTGTCGAGACGATCAGTTTTTTCATGATTTACTCCCAAGTTGCATTTTTTGGTTTAAGTTGGTCTCACACGGGTTGCGAGTGAGACAGGAATTGCTTCAGGCGCTCGCTTTTTGGGTTGCCGAACAGCTCGGCCGGGGCGCCTTCTTCTTCGATCAGACCTTGGTGCAGAAACACCACGTGGTCGGATACATCATGGGCCATGCGCATATCATGGGTCACGATGATCATGGTACGGCCTTCGGCGGCCAGATCCTTGATGACCTTCACGACCTCTTGCTCTAGTTCCGGGTCAAGGGCCGATGTGGGTTCGTCAAACAAAAGTGCCTTGGGTTCCATGCACAGCGCACGGGCAATCGCGGCACGCTGTTGCTGACCACCTGACAGCTGCGCGGGCCAGACGTCGCATTTGTCGCCAATGCCGACCTTTGCCAGATATTCGCGGGCTTTCTCTTCGACCTCGGCCTTGTCGCGGCCAAGGACGGTGACTGGCGCTTCCATCACGTTTTGCAGGATGGTCATGTGGGACCACAGGTTGAACTGCTGGAACACCATCGACAGGTTGGTGCGGATGCGCGTGACTTGTGCGCGATCGGAAGGATGGCGATGCAGCCCCTTGCCCTTCCACTTGATCGGCTCGCCTTCAAAACGAATGTCGCCTTGCTGACTTTCCTCAAGCAGGTTGGCGCAGCGCAGAAGGGTGGATTTCCCCGACCCCGAGGACCCGATCAGCGAAACCACATGCCCGCGCGGGGCCACCAGATCGACGCCTTTGAGAACTTCCAGCGATCCATAGCTTTTGTGCAAGTCGCGGATTTCGATCACCGACGCGGTGTCGGCAGTATGTTGGTCAGAGTTATCGTGAGGCACGAGTGGTTCCGGTTTAAGTCAGGTTTTGTGATGCCCGAGTAGGAAGCAAATCTATCAGGATTGCAACGGCGAAATGACGGGGAAGTCACGTAAATCTGGGCGGAAGGTCGGTTCGCGCTGCGAAATGCCGGTTTAGGTGGCAAGTATCAACAGGCAGTTGAAAACCTGAGCGATCGCTTGCGGACGAGGCTTGGAACGGATTCGCGTAAGGATGGCGCGCGACGGTTTAAAGCGCCTTCTGGGCGCGCTGGCGTGCCAGATTGCTGTCAAGGTCGCTGATCCCAAGAAACCGGGGAATCATCCGCATCAGTGCGTCTTCTTCCGAGGCGCGCTCGCCATCGGTCAGAACGATGGTCCAAGCTGCTTCCAGAACGGCGATACGGTCATCCAAGGGGACGGCGTCCTTCACCGCATTGGTGAAGCGAACGGTGTCAGGGGCCGATGCCTCCAGCGCCTCGGCCTCGGCACGCAGGGCGGCGGCGTCGGCATCCGACAGCCCGTGTCGCTGTGCCAAAATCCGGTCAATCGCGCGCTTTTCAGCAGCGTCATAATCGTTATCTGCACGCGCAAGCCGCACCAAAATGGCGGCGACTGCCAGTCGGGCATCCCCGTCTTGAAGCGGCTGCGGGGCGGGTTGGGTCAATTTGTCCAAAAGCGATTTCAGCATATATTCAATGTGGGCATGGCGCAGGAAATGCCAAGCCCATCCCCCTTATTTATCCGTCATAACCTTCAATGATGACCAGATCGGCCACCGACACCGGGTCGCGAAAGGCCTTGGCGGCCTGATAGACGTCGCTGTTATAGCAATCAAGCGCGGCCTGATAGCTGGGGAACTCGATCACAACATTGCGCGACCGCGAGGTGCCTTCGACGCATTCGAACGACCCGCCCCGGATGATGAAGCGCCCGCCATATTCTGCAAATGCAGGGCCGTTGGCTTTGACATAATCCATATAGCGATCGAGGTCGTCCACATCGACGCGGCCGATCCAATAACCTTTGGCCATACCTGTTCCCCTGTCAGTTTGTCAGACTGTCCAAGGAATAGCGGATGTCGTCAATCGCAATTCCGCCGGGATCGTGATGTGAAACCGTTATCCCGGCGATCGGCGCGGTGCTAAGGAAGCCGAAGCTCTGCACACCATGCGCGGGCGTCAGAGTCTCGATGTGAAGCTGTGTCGCATTCGGTCCATAGAAATGCAGCCAGATCGGGCCGGGGGCAGAGCGGCTGCCCAGCGGGTCAGCATAGTCCAGATGCAGGCGCAGTGCGAAGGCGTGGACCGGTGCGTCGAAATGGATTGCCAACGTACCTTCGCCCCGGCCCGAACGCTGTGCGAACCCGTCCGGCCCCAAGGGGAACGCGGCGTTAGATCCAAAGCCTGCGTGAAAGGCGATGGCCAACGGAGGGGCGGGTGGATTTGGGTCGACACGGGGCGGGGACGAGGGTGCGCCTGAAAGCATTGCAAAACTGTCGTTTGCCGTTAGGGCTTGCCCAACCAATGCCGACCCCAAAGTGATGCCGGGCGCGTGGATGGTGCCGGGAATCGCTTGTCCCGGCTCGGGCAAAACCGAGAAGTTCTCGAAATCTATCAGGCCTGACGCTGTTTGTGCGATCTGATCAAAGGGAACTTGTGTGACGGGATCGGCCAGTGCGGGGGCCGCCCATAGGCAGAAGGCGAAGGTCGCGACCGACCTCATTCCACCGTGATGTCACTGCGCGGTACGCCTGCGGCGTCGGCCACGCGGGCAACCAGATCGGCTTCTTCATCGCGCAACACGCCATCGGCCAGCGAAACTTGCCACAGGGCGGTTATGATCTTCACACGCTGTTCAAGCGGCATCATGTTTTGCACGGCTTTGGCCAAATCTTCGGTCGCGCCTGCCTGTTTTTCCTGTGCCTCGCATTCGGCGCGCAGTTTTGCGGCCTTGACCGGGTTCAGGTCATAGTGGCGGGCGAACAGGCGGTCGATCCGCGCGATCTCGGCCTGTGCGTAATCCGCATCCGCCCGTGCCAAACGCACCAGAAGCACACCCATGGCGCGCTGTGCGTCTTCGGTCCAACAGATCTGATCAGCTTGCGACATTGGCGGCTCCTTCATTGTCAGAAGAACCCTAAGACAGGGATCCCGCAAAGAAAAGGGCGGGGAAATCCCCGCCCGTTTGGATCTGTTCGGACAGGCTTAGACCAGCCGTTCAATCTCTTTCGCGGCGCGCACGAAATCGGCGAACAAGGGGGCTGGATCGAAAGGTTTCGACTTAAGCTCCGGGTGGAATTGCACGCCGATGAACCAAGGGTGATCTTTCCATTCAACGATTTCTGGCAGGCGTCCATCCGGCGACATGCCCGAGAAGGCCAGCCCGCATTTTTCCAGCTGCTCGCGATACTTGGTATCGACCTCGTACCGGTGACGGTGGCGTTCCTCGATGGTCTCGGAGCCGTACACCTCGGCCACCTTCGAGCCTTCGGTAAGCGAAGCGGTATAGGCACCCAAACGCATGGTGCCGCCCTTGTCGTCACCCACTTTGCGTTTGACCTTATAGTTGCCCTGAACCCATTCCTTCAGGTGATAGACAACGGGGGTGAAACGGGTCTTGCCAGCTTCGTGGTCAAATTCCTCGGACCCTGCATCGGCAATGCCCGCCACGTTGCGCGCGGCCTCGACCACGGCCATTTGCATGCCCAGACAGATGCCCAGATAGGGGATCTTGCGCTCGCGGGCGAACTGGGCTGCTTTGATCTTGCCTTCAGTGCCACGCTCGCCAAAGCCGCCGGGGACCAGAATAGCGTGGAAACCTTCCAGATAGGGGGCAGGGTCTTCGTTATCGAAAGGTTCCGCATCTACCCATTCCAGTTTTACGCGGGTCCTGTTTGCCATGCCGCCATGGGTCAAAGCCTCTTTGATCGACTTATAGGCGTCCTCAAGCTGGGTGTATTTGCCAACCACGGCGATCTTAACCTCGCCCTCGGCGTTGTGAATGCGGTCTTCCACATCCTCCCAACGGCTCAGGTCGGGCTTGGGGGCTGGCGCGATTTGGAACGCGTCCAGCACAGCCTGATCCAGACCCACATTGTGATAGGCCATCGGCGCTTCATAGATCGACTTCAAGTCATAGGCTGGGATAACGGCCTCTTGGCGCACGTTACAGAACAGACCGATCTTGGCGCGTTCTTTGTCGGGAATCGGATGCTCGGACCTGCAGACCAGCACGTCGGGCGCGATGCCAATGGAACGAAGCTCTTTCACACTGTGCTGGGTCGGCTTGGTCTTCAGCTCGCCCGAGGCCGCCAGATAAGGCAGCAGGGTCAGGTGCATGAAGATACACTGGCCGCGCGGACGTTCTTGGCTGAACTGGCGGATTGCCTCGAAGAAGGGCAGGGCTTCGATGTCGCCCACTGTGCCGCCGATTTCGCACAGCATGAAGTCGACCTCGTCATCGCCTATTTCAATGAAGTCTTTGATTTCGTTGGTCACATGCGGGATCACCTGAATGGTCTTGCCCAAGTAATCACCGCGGCGCTCTTTCTCTAGCACTGTGGTGTAAATCCGGCCCGAGCTAACCGAATCCGTGTTGCGCGCAGCCACGCCGGTGAAGCGTTCATAGTGGCCCAGATCCAAATCGGTCTCGGCCCCATCGTCGGTCACGAAAACCTCGCCGTGCTCAAACGGGCTCATCGTGCCGGGATCGACGTTCAGATAGGGGTCCAGCTTGCGCAGACGTACCGTGTATCCGCGCGCTTGCAAAAGTGCGCCCAACGCGGCCGAGGTCAAACCCTTGCCCAAGGATGAAACAACACCGCCGGTGATGAAGATGTAACGTGCCATATGGTTGGCTGCCCCCGTGATACTGGCGTCGTTGCGCCGCAATAGCTTGTAGTGAGATGCACAGAAATACAGGCAGAATCTGCCGCTGCGAATCCGGTCTTCACGGGATTAAAGATATAATCGATTCCGGTTCCCCGCGC
Organism: Aliiroseovarius sp. ABM4_368; assembly: GCF_056161205.1. Classification (NCBI taxonomy): domain Bacteria; kingdom Pseudomonadati; phylum Pseudomonadota; class Alphaproteobacteria; order Rhodobacterales; family Paracoccaceae; genus Aliiroseovarius; species Aliiroseovarius sp. ABM4_368. The sequence continues at coordinate 295,688 of NZ_JBSWYR010000001.1, forward strand.
AACCGGATCGTCTAGATAATGGGGCGGCAATGCGCCCCGCATCTAAGTGTTGTGTGGGTTCTCTATCGCCCGGGTTTCAAAGCGAAAACCGGTTCAACAGGGTAGGGCGGGCAGAATGACCTGCCCGAAATCAGTCGGCGCGCGGCGGCGCTAGGCTTTCGTCGGTGCTGACCGGGGGCAGCAGATCGCTGACATCGGGAACGGTCGGCACGGCATCGCCTTCAGCGGCAGGCACTTCAAGTCCCAGCGCATCCACGACCGAGCTGTCAGCTGAATTCTTGGCCGAAATGATTGTCAACGAGATCGAGGTGATCAGGAATGCAATCGCCAAACCCCAGGTCAGTTTGCCAAGCGCAGTGGCTGCGCTGCGTGACGACATGACACCGCCGCCTCCGCCGCCACCCATACCAAGGCCGCCGCCCTCGGAGCGCTGCAAAAGCACGATCCCGATCAGCCCAAGGGCAAGGATCAGGTGAATGACGAGGATGACGTTTTCCATATGGGGCGTTTCCCGTGATTTGGGTTCGTTCGATCTGCCGGGGTATGTAGGCGAAAAGATCGCAGGGTGCAAGCCGCCGCAGGCAGGATCGCGACCTTTCTGCATTCGCAGCAAATACTCCTTTCGCTGGGCAAGATGTGCGGCTATACCGGGCCGGGTTTTCTTTGAGATAGGAAAAAGACCATGGCCAATGTCGTTGTCGTAGGCGCCCAATGGGGCGATGAAGGAAAAGGTAAGATCGTTGACTGGCTCAGCGAACGTGCCGATGTGATCTGCCGGTTCCAAGGGGGGCACAATGCGGGCCATACTCTTGTCATTGACGGGGCGGTTTACAAGCTGCACGCGCTGCCCTCGGGCGTGGTGCGCGGTGGTAAGTTAAGCGTGATCGGCAACGGGGTCGTGTTGGACCCGTGGAACCTGTTGAAGGAAATCGAAACAGTTACCGCGCAAGGCGTTGAAATCACGCCGGAAACGCTGATGATCGCCGAGAATACTCCGCTGATCCTACCCTTCCACGGTGAACTTGACCGTGCCCGGGAAGAGGCCGCTTCGAAAGGTACCAAGATCGGCACCACCGGCCGCGGCATCGGTCCGTGCTATGAAGATAAAGTAGGCCGTCGCGCCATTCGTGTGGCCGATCTGGCAGACGACGCCACACTGGAAGCCCGCGTCGACCGCGCGCTTCAGCACCATGATCCGCTGCGCAAAGGTTTGGGCATCGAGCCTATTGACCGCGACGCGCTGATTGCGCTTCTGAAAAAGGTTGCACCGGCCATCCTGAAATTCGCGGCACCAGTTTGGAAAGTGCTGAACGAAAAGCGCAAAGCCGGCAAGCGGATCCTGTTTGAAGGCGCACAAGGTGCTCTTCTGGACATCGATTTCGGCACCTATCCTTTCGTGACGTCCTCGAACGTGATCGCAGGGCAGGCCGCTACAGGTGTGGGCATCGGTCCGGGTTCCATCGACTATGTTCTGGGCATTGTGAAGGCCTATACGACTCGCGTGGGTGAAGGCCCGTTCCCGACGGAACTGGACGATGATGACGGCCAGCGTCTGGGCGAACGTGGGCACGAATTCGGCACCACAACGGGCCGCAAGCGCCGCTGTGGCTGGTTCGACGCGGCCTTGGTCCGCCAGACCTGCGCCACTTCGGGCGTGTCGGGCATCTCGCTGACGAAACTGGACGTGTTGGACGGGTTCGAGACGCTGAAAATCTGCGTGGGCTATGATCTGGACGGCAAGCAGTTGGACTATCTGCCCACCGCCGCGGACGAGCAGGCCCGCTGCAAGCCGGTCTATGAGGAAATGCCCGGCTGGTCGGAATCGACAGAAGGCGCGCGCAGCTGGAATGATCTGCCCGCCAACGCGATCAAATACGTCAAGCGCGTGGAAGAGCTGATTGACTGTCCGGTTGCTCTGCTGTCCACCAGCCCGGAACGGGACGACACCATTCTGGTGACCGACCCGTTCGCGGATTGATCTGATGGCGCTGGGATACAAAGCCCGCAAGCGACTGGCTATTCTTGTGCTGGTCGTCGGGCTGCCGATCTACATCGTCGCGGCGGTGTTCGTGGTCAGCCTGTTCAACCGCCCACCGATCTGGGTCGAGTTTATCGTCTATGTGGTGCTTGGCTTCTTGTGGATGCTGCCCTTGAAGAACCTGTTTTTGGGGGTTGGTAAACCGGATCCGGACGAGGATGAAGCGAGCTATCCCCATGATCCGGCAGGGAAATACGCCCTGAAGGACAAGAAAGACCCATAAGAAAAGGCCCCGAAATCGGGGCCTTTTTTGCGTTCAGCGCTGTGGCCGATGTTGTGGTCAATCAGGCGGTTTGCTTGCCTTCCTGATCTGCACCAGTCAGCGAGTAACATCCCTGCGCCACTTTGATGATATCCCCTTCGCGCAACAGGCGGCCAAAGGCGCGCAAAGCGTCTTCGCGCGTGATTCCGCCGGGAACGTCAAGCTGAGTGACCAGTTTCACCACATTCGGACGGTTGAAGTGAGCTTCGCCTGATTCCTGGGTAACAAAGGCCGCAGCGGCGCGCATGTAGCCCGGAATGTCTGCGTGGTCGATATCTGCAGTGAACGCGGTGAACGCTTCGAGCTCTGGATTGTCGCTGACAGCAGGCTCGGCGTCCGGGTCGGTCCCGGCGTCAGGGCGCTTGCGTGAGGTGTTGACATTGACGCGACGCGGACGGATCACTCGATCGCGCGCGGCGGAAGACGACGCGTCTTGATCGGCGTCGGCCTCTTTCACGCGCTGTTCGGACACCAGCACCAAAGGCGAGGCGCGCTGCGGCTCGGGCGACTTGGTCGCATCCGCGCTTGGTGGCTTGACGGCCTGAGCCAGATCGCTGCGATAGGCTGTTTCCTGCTGCTCTTCCTCGGTCTCGGCTTTGTCGCCTCCACTGGTTTGATCCGCGCGGGTGGCCTGAACGGCGGCCTTCAGGTGGCTGATCGAATTGCGGCGGCGCGAGGCGCGCTGATCGTCCATCTGGGTGTTTGTCTCAGCCAGAATACGTTCAAGCGCAGTATCGTCTTGGGCCACTTCCTGATCGTCAAAAACCTGCGCACGACGTTCGCGACGTGCGTCCATGCGGCTTTCCTGCTCCATTGTCGACAGAAGGGCTTCGATCTCGTGATGAAGTTCAGTTTTGGGCGAATCTTCTTCCTGAGCAGCCGGAAGATCCTTGTCGACTTTCGACGAGATTTCCTGCACGGCCACGCGCAACGTGTCGTCCAGCGACAGGGGCGGCAGGGGCGCGGTTGTTGCTTTAAGCTCGGCGCGGGTTTCAGCCTCGGCTCGCGCCAGTTCGGCGGCCAGATCGGCCTCGGCGTCTGCGGACAGGGGGGGGGAAGCAGCTTCAACCTCGGCCGCATCTTCAATGCCGTCGCTTTCCGGCGTATCAGTCTGCGAAATAACGATCGAGTCTTTGCCATCGTCGCGGCGCTGGCGTTTGACACGCAGAACGCGCGAAACCTTAACAGGTTCGTCTGTTGCGCCATCATCCTCATCGTTCAGCGCGGTCGTGGCCAAAGCACCAGCGGCCAAAGCTGTCTTGATAGGTGCAGCATCCGCGGCAGCATCAGACGAACCGTCATCATTCATCGCGATTCGGTCTTTCACGCGCTGGCGCTTTGCATCGCGTTCTGCAGTCTCGGACACGGGTTCGTCTTCGGAGTTCGCCGACACAGTGTGAGAGTGGATCAGCTCTTCAAGCTCGTCCAAAGCATCCAGATCTTCCGACGTCGACTTGGCAGCATGTTCATCTTCCAAAAACTCGTCAGAAGTCGGCAGTTCTTCGTCAGCGGCAGCCTGCAAAAGCGACAGTTTGGAAAGGGCGTCGTTTTCGTCTGGGGCATGCGCTGCCTCGACCGGAGCGGTCTCGCGCGGCTTTAGGTCGTCGGCACTTTGGCGAAGGACAATGCTTTTGTCTTCGATCTGGGCATCAACTTGCTTCAGCGTTTCGCGTTCAGCAATCCGGTGCAGCACAGACGCATCCGGCGCAACAGGTTCGGCGCCGAAGGAACGGTCTTTTTCAGAGAGGTCGCGAAAGTATTCAGCGATAGACTTCATTGCGCTGAAAGGATCATCAAAACCTTCCAACGTGCACGAGAACGTGCCATAGGTAACCGTGAGGATTTTATTGTTGTCCACCATTTAAAACTCACTTTCTCAACCAGAACGACGACAATGATACAATTGGGTACATTTGTCTAATTATGCAGTTTAAATTGCGCAAAAGCGCGATGCGGGCGGGACATTTTTGTGGCCGAATTGTGGCGGTTATGAGGAATAGGATCAAAATTTTCCATGAGTTGTCAAATACCACGTCAGAAGACCGGTGTAACATTGCTTGGTGGCGGCCAGTTTTTCTCGCAAGACCTTGAAGAAGCGTTAACCATCGCCCCAAACCTGTTTGGCGTCGACAGTGGAGCGGATCATGCGGTCGCTTTGGGCCTTAATTTATTGGCTGTTTCGGGGGATTTCGACTCCATATCTGATGCCACGCGGGCGGCGTTGGGACCGGCGATTTTGATCGAGACCCTAGACCAGAATCGCACGGATTTCGACAAGGCGCTGGATCTGGCGGATGCTCCAGTGGTGCTTTGCGTCGGATTTACCGGCAAACGGATGGACCACCAGCTGGCCAATTACTCGGTTTTGGTGCGTCAGGCGCAAAGACCAGCGATTCTTATTGGGGAAAGTGACATTTGCTTCCATCTAAGCCATGACATCACGCTGGACCTTCCCACAGGCACCCGGCTGTCCTTGTTTCCGATGGCCTGTGTTATTGCCCATGCCACTGGCCTGCGCTGGCCCGTCGATGGGTTAGAGTTCGCGCCTTGGGGGCAGATTGGGACTTCGAACCAGGTGACGAACGGGCCAGTCAAGCTGTCTGCCGAGAGCGACGGATTGCTGGTGATCCTGCCGCGCGAATGTTTACGCGAAGCCGTGCGGGTGTTGTGGCAGGGCGACCCGGCGCTCTGCCCGTAATCTCAGCAGTTTGGGACGTTGACGGCAAGCCCGCCAAGCGACGTTTCTTTGTATTTCTCGCTCATATCCTGACCTGTCTCGAACATGGTCTTGATGCAGGCGTCCAGTGGGACCAGATGCGTGCCATCCCCGCGAAGGGCTAAAGATGCCGCAGACACGGCCTTGATCGCGCCAAGGCCGTTTCTTTCGATGCAAGGCACCTGAACCAATCCTCGCACCGGGTCGCAGGTCATGCCCAAGTGGTGCTCCAAGGCAATCTCGGCGGCGTTCTCGACCTGCTCGGGCGTGCCGCCCATCACGGCACAAAACCCCGCGGCGGCCATGGCACTGGCGGATCCGACTTCGGCCTGACAGCCTGCTTCGGCGCCCGAGATCGACGCGTTGTGTTTGACGATCGCCCCGATGGCCGAGGCAGTCAGCAGGAAATCATGGATGCGCGAGGGCACAGCGCCCGGTACGTGGTTCAGCCAATAATAGACCACTGCTGGCAACACGCCCGCCGCGCCATTGGTGGGGCTGGTGACGACCTGTCCCCCGGCGGCGTTTTCTTCGTTCACCGCCATGGCGTAGACGCTCATCCAATCGTTGATCGTATGGGGCGCTGTCAGGTTCAGACCCTGTTCGGCCATCAGACTGTCATGGATCGCCTTGGCGCGGCGTTTGACCATCAGCCCTCCGGGCAGGATGCCTTCATTCGCCAGCCCGCGCTGGATGCAACCCTGCATAACCTCCCAAATCCGGTCGAGTTTCTCGGCCAGCGTGGCCGGGCCCATATGCACGAGTTCATTGGCACGTTTCATCTCGGCGATGCTTTTGCCGGACGCTTTCGCCATCTCAAGCATCTGAACCGCGTTTTCGAACGGGTAGGGATGGATTTTGGCGTCGTCAGCGTCCAGTTTGGCTTCTTGCGCCTGTTCGGCCTCGGTCACGACGAAACCGCCGCCGATGGAATAATAGATCTCGCGGACCACAATGTCGCCTTGTGCGTCGGTCGCCATCAGCTGCATGCCGTTGGCGTGACCGGGCAGGGGGTGGTCATAGTCGAAGACCAGATCGGTTTTCGGCGCGAAGTTCAGGGTGCTCAGCCCCTCGGGCGACACGGTGCCGGTGGTCTCGATATCTGTCAGTGCTGCCTCGGCCTTGGCGTGGTCATAGCTGTCGGGCAGGAAGCCAGCGAGTCCCAGAATGGTTGCGCGGTCGGTGGCATGGCCGACACCGGTAAAGGCCAGCGAACCGTGCAACGAGGCTTTCAGCCCATGCACCTGAAACGGTTGGCTGCGCAGAAGGTCCAGAAACCGTGCGCCCGCCACCATGGGGCCCATCGTGTGGGACGAACTGGGGCCGACCCCGACTTTGAACATGTCAAAAACAGACAGGAACATTCTGACCTCGTTTTGTTTAACCTGATTATCTTGCGGGTATTCCCGATTAGAAGGGGGCGGAAAAGCGACGGTTTGTGCGACAATCGCGTTCAGGGGCAGAGCGGCGGATCAGTCGGGGCGTGTCAGCACAAAGGCAGCGCCCGCACCCATCAATGTGGCTTGCGAAAGCAGTACCCACCAAGCTGCGCCCAATAACAGCGAAATGACAAAGACCAGCGTCATCATGCTGACTGCCAGCGTTTTTGCACGACGCGAGATTGCGCCGCGTTCTTCCCAATCGCGAATGGCGGGGCCGAAATGGGCGTGGTCAATCAGCCAAGCGCGCGCGCGGGGGCTGCTGTTGCCAAAGGCAAATGCGGCGACCAAAAGAAAAGGGGTGGTGGGCAGCACGGGCAGGATGACACCCAACAGGCCGAGCGCGACGGCGACCCATCCAAGTGCCAGATAGAAATACTTGCTCATGTCTTGCGCCCGGTTTTTTAGCAACTGCACCTTCTGACGCGGATTGCCGATTGTCCAGTCGCAACCGTGCCTACAGCGCCACGCCTTCTGGCGGATTGGCGGGCGAGGGATGACTAAGCGGTGTCGCGCCCAACCCTTCGGCGGTCATGGCGGCTTGCATCGCCGGGCGGGATTCGATCCGTTCGGCAAGGTTTTGCAGGCGCGGCCAGTTGGTCAGGTTGAACCAAGGTTCGTCCCGCAGATAAAGAGCGAACCAACGAAGGGGTACCGCGACATAGTAATCCAGAGCGGTTGGATCGTCGGACCCGAACCACGTGTGGCCTTCCCCCAAAAGTGCTTCAAAGCGATCCAGATGCGCTTGCAGACGTTTTGAGACGATATCGCGGTGATCCTTCAATGGGCCTGCGGTGAATCGTTCCGCATAGAAATGCTGGCGCAAGTCGTTCTGCATCCCGTTTGACGCCACCATCATCCACGACAGAAACGCCCCTCGGTCCGGGCTGTCCACTGCGGGGGACATCTGCCCGGCGCGGTCTACGAGCCAAAGCAGGATTGCTGCCGTTTCAAAGACAACGCCGTTCGGTGTCTCAAGCGCCGGGATCGTCCCCATCGGATTGACCTTTAGATAGGCCGCGCTGTGCTGCGCATTGGTGCTGCGGTCGACCAATATGGTGTCGTATGGCACGCCCAGTTCCTCCAGAATCAACCGGACGATCAGCGAGGCATTGTCAGGGGCATAGTGAAGTCTCAACATGCGGCGACAGAACCAAATTCCAATACGAGAGACCAGAAAAAATATGCCTATGCGGGCTGGGTACTCGCCAAATTTGGGGCCGAGTCGTATATACTGCGCTCCAGTTGCTTGTTTTCAGGGATTCGTTGTTATGTCCGCAGAACTTTCACCCATCGATACGGCGAAAAGCATTGCTGCCAAATACGCTGTCCAGTTCGTCGAGGACGGAATGCGTGTGGGGCTTGGCACGGGATCGACGTCGGCTTGGATGATCAAATATCTGGGCGAACGGGTGCAGAACGAGGGGTTGAATATCGTCGGTGTCCCCACCAGCCACCGCACTGCGGGTTTGGCGCAACTGGCAGGTATTCGTCTGACCACATTGGACGAGGCCAAGTGGTTGGACCTGACCATTGACGGGACGGATGAATTTGACGCCGAGCTGACGCTGATCAAAGGGGGCGGCGGGGCGCTGCTTCAGGAAAAGATCGTGGCTTCGGCCTCGGACAAGATGATCGTGATCGCCGATCAGTCGAAATCGGTCGCCAACCTGGGTGCATTCCCCCTGCCGATCGAGGTCATTCCATTCGGGCTTCAAACCACCCGCGCCACGGTCGAGGCGCTGCTGGACGGAACCGACGTCCTGGGTTGGGAAGCCGTGTTGCGCGTCGAAGATGATGTGCCATTCGTTACAGACGAAGGTAATCACATCATAGATTTGCACCTGAAACGCATCGGTGATCCGCGTCATCTGGCGCTGGCGCTGAACCAAATCCCGGGCGTCGTGGAAAACGGGCTGTTCATCGACATTTGTGACATGGTGATCGCGGGCCATGGCGATGGTCGCATCGAGGTAACTGACCTGACCGATGGGTCCCTTAGCGAGGTCATGGTTGATAACGGCGAAGACGCGAACATCTTCGCGGATATCTAATCCGGTTCAGACGCAGAAACGTGATCAATGTGACAATTCCGGGGGTGGAAAGCCCTGCGGGAAGTGCCTAGCTTTCACGAACGACAAACCGGCAAGATGCACACCCGGTCGGGTGGGACGTGAAAGGCAATGGATATGAGCGGATTTGACTATGACCTCTTTGTAATTGGGGGCGGCTCGGGCGGGGTGCGCGCTGGGCGCGTGGCGGCCGAAGGCGGCGCGAAGGTTGCGCTGGCAGAAGAGTTCCGCATGGGCGGCACCTGTGTCATCCGCGGTTGCGTGCCGAAAAAGCTGATGGTCTTTGCATCGCAACACGGGCCTGCGGCGGCGGATGCTGCTGCCTATGGCTGGACTGGCAATGCGCGTGGCGAATTTGACTGGAAAGATACCTTCCGCCCCGCGCTTCATGCTGAACTTGAGCGGCTGGAAGGCATCTATACCCGCAACCTTGGCAACTCGGGCGCGGATATTTTCAGCGCACGTGCGGTTGTGAAAGACGCCCATACGGTCGAACTGTCCACGGGCGAGAGCTTTACCGCCAAGCACATTCTTGTGGCCACCGGCGGACGTCCCTTTATTCCGGACACACCGGGCGCGGCCGAGCTGGGCATCACCTCGAACGAGGTGTTCAATCTAGAAGAATTTCCTCAGCGCATCCTGATCGTTGGCGGCGGCTATATCTCAACTGAATTCGCCTGCATTTTCAACGGTCTGGGCAGCCATGTTGCCCAGTGGTATCGCGGCGCTCAGATCCTGCGGGGCTTTGATGACGAAGTGCGTGGATTCTTGGCCGAACATATCCGTGAACGCGGTGTGGACCTGCATGTCGGTCTTGAGGTCGAACAGATGGAGAAACGTGATGGCGCCATCTGGGTGAAAGGCACAGACGGGCGTGAAGAAATGTACGATCAGGTGCTCTTTGCCACCGGTCGTGTGCCGAACACCGACGGGCTGGGGCTGGAAGAAACCGGCGTGAAGCTGGGTCGTGGTGGGGAAGTGGTCGTCGATGACTACAGCCAGACCTCGGTCCCGTCGATATATGCGGTGGGCGATGTGACCAACCGGATCACCCTGACCCCGGTCGCGATCCGCGAAGGCATGGCCTTTGTCGAAACTGTCTTTAACGGCAACCCCACGAAGCCGGATCACGAAAACGTGGCCTCGGCGGTGTTCACCCAACCGGAATACGGCACCGTGGGCCTGTCCGAGGAAGCCGCACGCGCTCAAGAAAAGATCGACGTCTATTGTGCCGCCTTCCGCCCGATGCAGAAAAGCTTCATTGGCTCGAATGAACGAGTGCTGTTCAAGTTGATCGTCAGCCAAGCGACCCAGAAAGTGCTGGGGGTTCATATCGTCGGTGATGGCGCGGGCGAGATGATTCAGCTTGCCGCCGTAGCGGTGAAAATGGGCGCGACGAAAGCCGATTTCGATCGCACTGTGGCCGTTCACCCGACCATGTCGGAAGAGATTGTGCTGATGAAGTCGCCCACCCGCAGCGACTGATCCAGCGATTAGGATGGCGAAACTCATGAAAAGGGGGCGCATTGCGTCCCCTTTGCCTTGAAATTCTGTGCCCGAAGGGCCAGTTAAGAGCGCGAAACCCTGTTTTTAACACGGAAGGAATAGGACCAGATGGCCAGCGATAATGGCGGTCCCTGGGGCGGCGGTGGAAACCGTGGCGGCTCTGATGGACGTCCCCCCTCGAACAATGGTGGCAATCGCGGCGGCAACAACCGCCCCGGCGGTGACAGCCCCCAGATCCCTGAAATCGACGAGCTGATGAAAAAAGGCCAAGAGCAACTGCGCGTGCTGATGGGGGGTCGTGGAGATTCTCGCAAAGGCGGCGGGCAGGGCGGTTCGGGCTCTGGTGGCTCCGGCATCGGGCGCGGCTCGATCCTGTTGGTCGCGCTTGTGGCGGCAGCGGTCTGGGTCTTTGCAAGCTTCTATCGCGTCGATACGTCGGAACAATCGGTCGAACTTCTGTTCGGTGAACGTTATGGCGTCGGGCAAGAGGGTCTGAACTTCGCCCCGTGGCCTGTTGTAACCAAGGAAATCTATCCGGTTACGCGCGAAAACATTATCAACATTGGCGACGGTACGTCCGAAGGGCTGATGCTGACCGGGGATGAAAACATCGTCGACATCGACTTCCAGGTCGTTTGGAACATCTCGGATATTGAGAAGTTTGTGTTCAACCTGGCCGCCCCGGAAAACACCATTCAGGCCGTGTCAGAATCGGCCATGCGCGAGATCATCGCGCGATCACGACTGGCGCCGATCCTAACCTCGGATCGTGGTGTCATTCAGCAAGAGCTGGAAGAATTGATCCAAGCCACGCTGGATGGCTATCAGTCTGGCGTGAACATCGTCCGCGTAAACTTTGACCGTGCTGACCCACCCGCAGAAGTGATCGACAGCTTCCGCGAAGTGCAGGCGGCAGAACAGACCCGCGACACGTTGCAGAAACAGGCCGACGCCTATGCCAACCGCGTTGTTGCGGCGGCCCGTGGTGAAGCGGCACAATTGCTGGAACAAGCTGAAGGTTATCGTGCGCAGGTCGTGAACGAAGCCGAAGGTGAAGCCGCGCGCTTCATCGCGGTTTACGACGAATACCAAAAGGCGCAGGACATCACCCGAAAGCGTCTGTATCTTGAGACGCTAGAAAAAGTTATGACCAGCATCGACAAGGTCATTTTGGATGATGCCATAGGTGGCGACAGCGGCGTCGTGCCGTATCTGCCCCTGAATGAGCTGAATAAATCGCAATCCAACAGCGGAGGGTCGAACTGATGAAACGTACTCAAGTCGCTCTTTTTGTCCTGTTCGCTCTGGTCGTTGGTGCGATGCAGGCCGTCTATATCGTGGACGAACGTGAAACCGCCCTGCGCCTTTGGTTCGGTGAGGTGACTGCAGAAATCCGCGAGCCGGGCCTGAACTTCAAAGTTCCGTTCCTGCATGAGATCGTCAAATATGACGACCGGATTTTGCCGCTGGATACCCGCAAGCTGGAAGTGACCCCAGCGGATGGTCGCCGTCTTGAAGTGGACGCGTTTGCCCGCTGGCGTGTGGCTGATGCCAAGCAATTCCGTCGTGCGGTGGGTGCAAGCTCGATCGCTGGGGCTGCTCCGCGTCTGGAACGCATCCTGAACGCTGAACTGCGCGAGGTTTTGGGTAAGGTTAACTCGGGCGCTGTTCTGTCGGCAGACCGTGTTGTCCTGATGAACCAGATCCGTGACCAAGCCCGTGGCCAAGCCGCAGGGCTGGGGGTCGAGATCATTGATGTGCGCATCAAGCGCGCTGATCTGCCCAAACAAAACCTTGAAGCCACGTTTGAACGTATGCGCGCTGAACGTCAGCGTCTGGCAGCGGACGAGATCGCCCGCGGTAACGAAGCAGCCCAGCGTTTGCGCGCGGCTGCGGATCGTACTGTGGTGGAAACCGTGTCCGAGGCGCGCAAGAACGCTCAGATCGTGCGTGGTGAAGCCGACGCCCGCCGTACTGCCATTCTGGCAGATGCGCTGGGTCGCGACGAAGAGTTCTTTACCTTCCTGCGTTCGCTGGAAGCCTACGAGAACTCGCTGACCACTGGTAACTCGTCGCTGGTGATTTCACCCGATAGCGAGTTTTTCGACTATCTGGGGTCGCAACAGGGTCGGCAATGAGCCTTGTTTTACTAGGTATCGGGCTTGTGCTCGTGATCGAGGGGCTGGTGTTCGCACTGGCCCCTTCACGTCTGGATGATCTGGTCGCGATGATGGCCGCCATGTCCCGTGATCAGCGACGGATGATCGGGTTGGTCGCCCTCGCGCTGGGCGTGGGGCTGGTCTGGCTGTCAGGTGTTCGCCCGTGACGGCGAGGGTGATACGCTTTGATGCGGTGATCCTGCGCAAGCAACAGGATCTGCCCCGCTATATCATTGTGAAGCCTGAAATTTCCCATGCATTCAAGGGCGCATTCAATGCCCAAGTGACGCTGAATGACAGCGCCCCATTTCCGCGCCGTATTCACCCTTGGGGCAATGGCTTAGACGCGTATTTCTTCAATCTAACACAGGTGCAGTGTCGCAAGGCTGGCGTGGACACTGGCGACAAATGCCGCTTTACGATCACGCCTGCCTGATTGCTCACGCCGTGTTACGTGTGTTCACATAGCAGTGAGGTCTCCCCTCAAACTTTGCGTTGCGCTTTCCCGTTCCTATCTAGAGACTATCGTTTAAACGGATGTTTTATCCGGTAGGAATTGAAAAGGAGAGTAGTGTGAGAGCGCAGGCATACGCCCTTAGGCAAGTGCAGACAGAGTATTATCGGGGTTTTGTGGCCCTGATCCTTGCGGTCGCCACATTGTTGGCAACCTCCATCCGTGCGGACGCGCGTGGCGCGCCGGAAAGCTTTGCGGATTTGGCCGAACAGGTCAGCCCCGCTGTGGTGAATATCACCACCTCGACCATCGTGGCCGGGCGCGAAGGCGGCCCACAGCCGATGATCCCCGAAGGCAGCCCGTTTGAAGAGTTCTTCCGCGATTTCCTTGATCGCAACCAGCAGGCTCCGAACGGTGGACAGGAACCGCAGCGTCAGCGTCGCAGTCAGGCTCTGGGATCCGGTTTCGTGATTTCCGAGGATGGGTTCATCGTCACCAACAACCACGTGATTGAAGGTGCTGATGAGATCCTGATCGAATTCTTTGATCGCGAAGATCAGCTGGAAGCCACTGTAATTGGCACCGACCCGAACACCGATATCGCACTTTTGAAAGTCGAAAGCGAAGAGCCGCTGACATATGTCAGCTTTGGTGACAGCGATGTCATGCGTGTTGGCGATTGGGTGATGGCTGTTGGTAACCCGCTGGGGCAGGGCTTCTCGGTCTCGGCCGGGATCGTGTCGCAGCGCAACCGCGAACTGTCAGGCAATTACGATGACTATATCCAGACCGACGCGGCGATTAACCGGGGCAACTCGGGCGGTCCGCTGTTCAATATGAACGGTGAAGTGATTGGCGTGAACACCGCGATCCTCAGCCCCAACGGTGGCTCGATCGGGATCGGGTTCGCCATGTCCTCGGCCGTGGTGGATCGTGTGGTTGATCAGTTGAAAGAGTTCGGCGAAACCCGTCGCGGTTGGCTGGGTGTACGCATTCAGGACATCTCGGATGACATCGCAGAAGCGCTTGGGCTGGACAGCACCGATGGTGCGCTGGTGACGGATGTGCCAGATGGTCCCGCCATGGATGCAGGTATTCAGGTCAATGACGTGATCCTGAGCTTTGATGGCGTTGACGTGACGGATTCGGGCGGGCTGGTACGCACCGTGGGCAACGCGCCCGTGGGCAAGGCTGTGCGCGTTATGATCCTGCGCGATGGCAAGACCGAAACCATTTTGGTCACGCTGGGCCGTCGTGAAGATGCGGTTGCTGCGTCGAACCAAACCGGCGAAGAGCCGTCGGCCCCGGCGGAACCTAGCAAGCTTCTGGGCATGTCGCTGGCACCTTTGGATGACAGCACGCGCGAGGCACTTGGCTTGAACCCCGGCGAAGAGGGACTGGCCGTTCTGGACATCGACGAAGATACTGAAGCCTTCGAAAAGGGTATTCGTGCGGGCGACGTGATTTCTGAGGCGGGGCAGCAGCCGGTGACCTTGATCGACGATCTGGAAGCCAGCCTGGAAGTTGCCCGCGACGGTGGCCGCAAGTCGGTTCTGCTGCTGGTGCGCCGTGATGGCAACCCGCGCTTTGTCGCGCTAACGCTGGAAGAATAAGCCCATAGAAAAGAAATTCCCGCCGGAATGGATCCGGCGGGAAAACCAAACCCGCGCTGGACGGCGCGGGTTTCTTTTTGTCTGCCTTGATCGTCGAAATGACGTGGCAGACGGTTTCGCGAGTGGCGAGGTCTTAGAAGTTTTCGATATCGGCGCGGCACAGCCCGATATCATCAAGCTCGCGTTCTGTCAGTTTCGACAGTGCGTTGCGGGTTTCGCGAGCGTCATTCCAGGCGACCACGGCGGCAACAATACCGCGCATGGCGTCGGACAGACGGCCCCCGAAGACGCCGCCGGTTGCGGGGGTCATAGTTTCGAAAGCAGCCATTTTCGTGTCCTTCACAAAAAAGATGTTGGGTGAGCTTCATTGCTCTGATCCGCCATCTAGGGCCGGAAAACCGCCCCCACAAGCGCGCTTTTTGCATGTCCCATATGCAGTTTTTGCAACGGGTCGTTTTCAGAATATGCAGGGCCGAAAATGGTCGGAAACAGGCAATTTTCGGGCGTGCCGCTGAAAACATTTCGGGTTCATTATAGTGCATTTCAGTCATCCCGGGCCTTGATCCCGACATGGCGGGTGGCTGGCGTAAATCGCGCTGGCCTATGTTCTCGTTTCGTGCTAGTTCTGATCCCACAACGAAAAAGCGCCAAAAAGGTCGCAAAGCAGCAGAGCAGGGCAGGATATGCGCATCATTGGCATTGACCCGGGACTTCGAAACATGGGCTGGGGGGTGGTGGACACCCAAGGCACGCGGCTGTCGCATGTGGCCAATGGGGTTTGCATGTCCCGTACCGGCGATTTGGCGTCGCGGCTTTTGTCCTTACATAAACAACTCTCGGACGTGGTGGCGCAGTATCAGCCGGACACAGCAGCAGTTGAACAGACATTTGTGAACAAGGATGCCGTCGGCACCCTGAAGCTGGGGCAGGCGCGCGGGATCGCGCTGCTGGTGCCCGCTCAGGCGGGGCTGAGCATTGGGGAATACGCCCCCAACGCTGTGAAGAAAGCCGTGGTGGGCGTGGGGCACGCGGATAAGCAGCAGGTGGACCACATGGTGCGGATGCAACTGCCCGGCGTGCAGATCACCGGGCCTGATGCCGCAGACGCATTGGCGATCGCGATCTGCCATTCCTTCCACGCACAGAATGCAGGCCGGCTTGAGGCCGCAGTGAAAAGGGCGACAGCATGATCGGACGGATTGCAGGACGCATTGACTATCGGGCCGACGATCACGTGCTGATCGACGTGAAGGGCGTGGGGTATCTGGTCTATGTCTCGGACCGGACCATGTCGGCGCTGCCCGGTAATGGCGAGGCCGTGGCGCTTTATACCGACCTTCTGGTGCGCGAGGACAATCTGCAGCTCTTTGGCTTCACTTCGCTGGTCGAAAAAGAATGGCACCGTTTGCTGATGAGCGTGCAGGGCGTGGGGGCGAAAGCCTCGATGGCTATTCTGGGCACGTTGGGTGCGGATGGCGTCAGTCGGGCGATCGCCTTGGGGGATTGGAATGCAGTGAAGGCGGCCAAGGGCATCGGGCCTAAGACCGCGCAGCGCGTTACGAACGAGTTGAAAGACAAAGCCGCCAGCGTGATGGCGCTGGCAGGGGCTGGGGGATCTACAGGAGGATCAGCTGGGGCAGGCTCAGGCGCTGCCACGTCTGAGCCTGATCTTGATGACGCGGTCATCGAGACACAAGCAGGGGCGGGTGCGACGGCTGTGCCCACCGCGCCAGACACGGATCCCGCCGCGCAGGCCGAGGCTCTGTCGGCCCTGACCAATCTGGGATATGGCCCCGGCGATGCGGCGTCCGCCGTTGCACAGGCCTTGGGCGAGGATCCCGCTTTGAACACTGCCGGGCTGATCCGTGCGGCATTGAAACTGCTTGCGCCCAAGGGCTAGGGGTTGAAGAATTAATTTATGTCGATCTCAGACCCTGCACACAGCCCAAACCCCACATTGCGTCCCACGCCAACGCCGGAAGAACGCGCCGAGGTCGACCGCGCCTTGCGCCCGCAAGCGCTGGAAGATTTCATCGGTCAGGCCGAGGCCCGCGCCAACCTGCGTGTCTTCATCGAAAGTGCCCGCCGCCGGAACGAGGCGATGGACCACGTGCTGTTCCACGGCCCGCCCGGTTTGGGGAAAACCACGCTGGCGCAGATCATGGCGCGCGAGCTTGGGGTGAACTTCCGAATGACCTCGGGGCCTGTGCTGGCCAAAGCGGGGGACCTTGCGGCGATCCTGACCAATCTGGAAGCCAATGACGTCTTGTTCATTGACGAGATCCACCGCCTGAACCCGGTCGTGGAAGAAGTGCTCTATCCCGCGATGGAGGATTTCGAGCTGGATCTGGTCATCGGCGAAGGCCCCGCTGCCCGCACCGTTCGGATCGAATTGCAGCCCTTCACGCTGGTCGGCGCGACCACCCGTCTGGGCCTTTTGACCACGCCCTTGCGGGATCGCTTCGGCATTCCGACGCGGCTTCAATTCTATACGGTGGACGAGCTGCACGAGATCGTCACACGCAATGCCGTCAAGCTGGGGGCACCCGCAGACGAAGATGGCGCGCGCGAGATTGCCAAACGTGCCCGTGGGACGCCCCGGATCGCGGGGCGTTTGCTGCGTCGCGTTGTGGACTTTGCAGTGGTCGAGGGCGACGGACGTATCACACGCGACATTGCTGACAATGCGCTGACCCGATTGGGGGTCGACAATCTGGGTCTGGATGGCGCGGACCGGCGCTATATGGGCTTGATGGCGGAACATTACGGTGGTGGCCCTGTGGGGATCGAGACACTCTCGGCCGCCCTGTCTGAAAGCCGTGACGCGCTGGAAGAGGTGATCGAACCCTATCTGTTGCAGCAAGGTCTGATCCAACGCACCCCGCGCGGGCGGATGCTGGGGCAGCGTGCGTGGGCGCATCTGGGCCTAAACGCCCCGAAGCCTGAGAAGTCCGGACAGGGGCAGCTCTTCGACGGATAGTGCTTGAAACGCGCTTCCGTTTAAGGGACACCCAGCGCGATCAAGGAGACACAAGATGACTGACGCGCCGCTTATGGCCCCCGAAGATGTGACTGCACATTTTACCCGCTCGAATGGCAACTTTACGTTTGCACGTTGGGGCCGCCCCATCGTGCCGGTTGTCTTTGGCGTCGACGAGCAGACACTTGAAGTGGTGAAAGGCGCGGTCGAAGCGGTCGTGGTTCTAGCGGGCCACAAAATGGCCGAGACCGACCCCGAGCTTGGCGCTAACCTTATGGTGTTCTTCTTCCGCGACTGGGATGAATTGCTGGACGTGCCCAAATTGGGCGAGATGATCCCAGACCTTCCGGCAACCGTTGCGCGCCTGAAAGCGGCAGGGGCAAGCCAGTATCGTGCCTTCAGATTTGATGACGAGAACGCCATTCAAGCCTGTTTTACCTTTGTCTGTATGACTGATGCCATGGCGGCGCTTCCAGCCGAAGCGATTGCCCTGACCCAAGCCGTTCAAGCGATGCTGTTGTGGAGCGACCAGGTGTTCGCAACCAAAAGCCCCCTAGCGCTGCTGCCGGATGGGCAAACAATCTTGCGGCCCGAGATCGCGGCGCTGGTCAAAGCGGCTTATGACCCGATGCTGCCCGTTGCTGCCGATGACGCATCCCACGCGCTGCGCTTGTTCGCGCGGATGCAGGTGGCTGCGCCGGATGGCGAAACGCAGCATTGACTTAGTTCAGGGAAGAAGGATGATCTTGCTCTAAACATAGTTGAGTAACTGCTTGTGCACTGGTCCTTTTCGATCCCCATTTTTCTGCTGGCAGGATTGCCCGCCTTAATCTTGATGATCAGGCTTCATGTTATCGGTTTTATCTGGTTTTTTCAGGTGCCAGTACGGCGAAAGGTTCCAATTTACTTTCGGTCCTTATGGGCTGCATTTCCTTGGTTTGCGGGCTTTGCCATTCTTGGTTTCATCACCGACATACTTGAACCCTATCTCCTGGAAGCGTTTGTAGGCCTGCTGGCATTAACTATTCTCGGAGTATTTAATGTTGGACTCTTCATGCACGGGAAGCGCTGGCTAGACCTTATGCTCGAAGAGGGCTGGATGGGCACACTCGGCGCAAAACGCGAGAAGATCTGGACAATTTCTTTGTCTGCGGGACTTTCACTTTTAGTCATTCGAGAGCTTTTGAGTATGCACTCGTAACTCCGCATTGCGCAGGGCTGCGTTTAACTGCATTTTCAATCCGAAAACCACGAGGCCATCATGCACAAGTTTCCCATCCGCGTTTACTATGAAGACACCGACATGGCCGGGATCGTCTATTACGCCAATTATCTGCGCTATATCGAACGGGCGCGGTCCGATTGGGTGCGCGAGATCGGGATAGATCAGAATGTCATGCGCGAAGAAGGGCTGGTTTTTGCCGTGCGCCGGGTCGAGGCGGACTATGTCGCGCCTGCGAAATTTGACGATGAGTTACAGGTTGAAACATCTGTCGCGCAGGTGACAGCCGCACGTCTGGTGATGGAGCAGGTCGTCAAACGTGGTGAACAGCCTTTGTTTCAAGCGCTTGTGACCATTGTTTGCGTCGCGGATACGGGCGCACCTGCGCGGCTTCCGGCAAATATTCGCCGGTTGGTTCATTGAAATCGCAGCAAATCCCGCCGATGACGCGGTTTTGATAGCCATCTGCCTGCGCTTGGGTTAATCTTCGTGCAGAAAAGCGGCCCAAAGAGGCGGCGGTACAGAGGCAGAGTTATGGAAACGGAAGCGCTTTCGGCAGCGGCGGAGATTGATTTCTCCTTCTTGGCCCTATTTCTACGTGCAACTTTTACAGTGAAGCTGGTGATGCTTCTCTTGATCGTAGCGTCGATTTGGTCATGGGCCATCATCATCACAAAATTCATGGCTTTCCGGCGCACCCGCGCCGAGGCTGACGTCTTTGATCACAAGTTCTGGTCCGGTGAACCTTTGGACGAGCTGTTTGACCAGATCGGTCCCAGCCCGGACGGATCAGCGGAAAAGGTCTTTGCGGCTGGGATGCTGGAATGGCGACGCTCGCA
Organism: Aliiroseovarius sp. ABM4_368; assembly: GCF_056161205.1. Lineage (NCBI taxonomy): Bacteria > Pseudomonadati > Pseudomonadota > Alphaproteobacteria > Rhodobacterales > Paracoccaceae > Aliiroseovarius > Aliiroseovarius sp. ABM4_368. Next base: position 314,988 of record NZ_JBSWYR010000001.1, read on the forward strand.
CCGTGCGGATGGCGGGCTGATCGCCAATGCACAATCGCGGATTGACCGTTCAATGGACGTGGCCATTGCCAAGGAAGGTGAAGACCTGAACAAGGGGCTGAGCTTCTTGGCTACGGTCGCATCGACTGCGCCTTTTGTGGGGCTGTTCGGTACCGTCTGGGGCATCATGAACGCCTTCATCGAGATTGCGCAGCAACAGAACACCAATCTGGCCGTTGTGGCCCCCGGCATCGCCGAGGCCCTTCTGGCAACCGGTTTGGGCCTTCTGGCTGCGATCCCGGCAGCGGTATTCTATAACAAGCTGAGCGTGGACAGCGACAACATCCTTGCGGGCTATGAAGCCTTCGCGGACGAATTCGCAACCATCCTCAGCCGTCAGTTGGACAGTTAAGATGGGCGCGAATGTGCAAAGCAGCGGGGGTGCCGATCGGCGCGCTCGTCGTGGGCGCCGTCGCGGCAAGCATCGCCGCGTGATGGCAGAAATCAACGTGACGCCCTTCGTGGACGTCATGCTGGTGCTTCTGATCATCTTCATGGTGGCCGCTCCCTTGTCGGTGGTTGGCGTGCCTGTCGAACTGTCGCAGACCGCTGCTAAGTCCTTGGAAGCGCCCGAGGAAGAACCGCTGGCCATTACCATCAACGCCGAAGGACAGGTCTTCCTGCAAACGACTGAGATCGCGCGCGACGATCTGATCCCCCGCCTGCGTGCCATCGCCGCAGAACGTGTGGACGACAAGATCTTTCTGCGCATTGACGGTCAGGTCGAATGGGACACCACGGCCCAGATCATGGGCGCACTGAACGCTGCTGGCTTTTCCAAGATCGGTTTCGTGACCGAAGGCGGTGGCCCGACGCTGACCGGGCAGGGGAACTAGGGCTGCGATGCGCAAGGGGCTGTATATCTCAACAGCCGCTCATGGGGTTTTGATCCTGTGGGTGCTTTTCGGCGGGGTCTTTAAATGGGACCGCGACGAAGAACTTGTGCCCGTGTCCGATGTTTCGTTCATTTCCGAAGATGAATTTGCAGCACTGAGCGCGCCTGCGGGCGAAGCCAATGCGCCCGAGAATACGCCTGCGCCAGCGCCGCGTCCTGAACCGGAACCCGCGCCAGAACCTGAACCTGTGCCCGAACCGGAACCCGAACCGGTGCCCGAGGCGGAACCCCAGCCTGAACCCGAACCCGAGATCGCGCCGGAACCTGAAACCGCGCCTCCGGCCCCTGCGCCGCGTGTGGCCCCTGAAGCGGCCCCCGAACCCGAAGCCCCGGTGGAAGAACAACCCGACCCGGTCGAGGCTGTAACGCCCGAGCCGACACCCGAAGCCGCACCAGCACCCGAGGAAGTAACGCCCGCCGCGCCGCCCGAAGCCACGACCGAGATCGTGACCGAAGCCGAAGAACCGGTCGAGGAACCCTCGGCCGCGCCCGCGACCTCGCAACGTCCGAAATCGCGCCCGAGCCGTCCGCAGCCGCAGGTGGCGCAACCAGAGACCCCCTCTGCCTCGGATGCCAATGACGTTGCGAATAGGATAGAAGATGCGGTCGCCGGCGGTACGCAAGACACGCCTGCGCAAGATATCCCGCTGGGTCCGCCTCTGACGCGCGGCGAAAAAGACGGGCTGCGCGTCGCGGTTAGCCAATGCTGGAACCTTGGATCCTCGTCGACCGATGCACTGTCCACGACAGTCGTGGTGCTGGTCACCATGAGCCGCGAGGGCAAGCCCGAAGGCATCACACTGGACAGTTGGGAAGGTCCAAACCAAGCCGCCGCGAATACCGCGTTCCAAGCCGCGCGCCGGGCGATCATCCGCTGCGGTGCACGAGGCTTTGACCTGCCCGCCGAGAAATATGGCCAATGGCGCGAGATCGAAATGACCTTCAACCCCGATAAGATGAGGATCAAGTGATGCAAAAGCACGTCACCATCCCACCTAAAGTGGTGCAAATGGTCCGTTTCACGCCAGTTTTCGCCGATTTTTCCCCTGACGTTGAAGGGGGTGCTGAATTTATGCCTAAGCTAAACACAATCAAAGGGGCAGTCGCGCAATGAAAAGGACGTCTGAGCAGATGAAATTTGGTCTGAAGAAAGTCTCGTGCTTGTTGGCCGCCTGTGCGGTTATCACGGCGGGGGCGCTGCCACCAACAATCGCCGCCGCCCAATCCGAAGGTCCTCTGCGGATCGAGATTACGGACGGGGTGATCGAACCCTTGCCCTTCGCCATTCCCGACTTCGTTTCTGAAGATGGTGGATCAGCCGATATTGCCCGCTCGATATCGCGCGTGATTGCAGCGGATCTGGCCAGCACGGGGCTTTTCCGGGAAATCCCCCAAGACGCATTCATCTCGGGCGTGTCGAATTTTGCCAACCCGGTTGCCTATTCGGACTGGAAAGCGATCAACGCGCAAGCCTTGATCACCGGCGCGGTCACAAGCTCGGGCGGGAATGTGAATGTGAAGTTCCGCGTGTTCGACGTGTTCTCGGGTCAGCCGCTGGGCGAGGGCTTGCAGTTTTCGGGCTCGGCAAGTGGCTGGCGTCGCATGGCGCATAAGGTGGCTGATATTGTGTACAGCCGGATCACTGGCGAAAGCGGATATTTTGACAGCCGCGTGGTGTTCGTGGCCGAAAGTGGCCCCAAAAATGCGCGTCGCAAGCGATTGGCGATCATGGATTATGACGGCGCGAATGTGCAGTACCTGACGGACAGCTCGGCTTTGGTGCTGGCGCCGCGTTTCTCGCCACAAGGGGATCGGGTGCTTTACACCAGCTATGAAACCGGCTTCCCGCAGGTGTATCTGTTGGACGTCGCCACGGTGGGCCGTCGCGTGTTGTCCAGCCAAGAGGGCACCATGACTTTCGCACCGCGTTTCTCGCCTGATGGGCGCACCGTGGTCTATTCGCTGTCGGCAGGCGGCAATACTGACCTTTACACAATGGACGTGGCCAGCGGACAGAGCCGTCGTTTGACGCAAGCTCCGTCGATTGAAACCGCGCCCAGCTTCTCGCCCGACGGATCAAAGATTGTGTTTGAAAGCGACCGCTCGGGCAGTCCACAACTGTATGTTATGCCCGCAGGTGGTGGTGAGGCTTCGCGGATCAGCTTTGGTCAAGGGCGTTACGGCACGCCCGTTTGGTCCCCGCGCGGAGATCTGATCGCCTTCACCAAACAAAACGCAGGTCGCTTCCACATTGGTGTGATGCGCACCGACGGGTCGGAAGAGCGGCTTTTGACGGCGTCCTTCCTGGACGAAGGCCCGACCTGGTCGCCCAACGGGCGCGTAATCATGTTTACGCGTGAAAGCCAAGGCGCTGCGGGCGAGGCGGCGTTGTATTCCGTGGACATTACGGGCCGCAACCTGCGCCGTGTGCTGACCGAAGGGGCCGCTTCGGATCCCGCGTGGTCGCCCTTGCTGAACTAACCGACATGGCGCGGAACACGCGCTTTGTTTTCAAACCGCCGGCGAAATGCTAGACTTCCGGCAAGAATATGAACGAGCATGCCCAAACAGGGCGACAAGATACAGGAAAGACCATGAAACATATTGCGATGACAGCGCTGTTCGTGGGCGCATTGGCCGTGTCGGCCTGTTCGAAGGACCGCTTTGGAAATGACCGCTATGGCGGTGGTGCCGGAGCAGGCGGAGACTTCGTTGCAGGCAGCGCCTCGGATCCGCGTTCGCCAGCTTACTTCAATCAGACCGTCGGGGACCGCGTGCTCTTTGCTGTGGACCAGTCGACGCTCAGCCCCGAAGCTGTGCAGGTACTGACCCAGCAAGCCACGTGGTTGATCGATAACACCACCTATACCGCCGTGATCGAAGGCCACGCGGACGAACAGGGCACACGTGAATACAACCTTGCACTGGGCGCGCGCCGTGCGTCTGCCGTGCAGAACTTCCTGATTGATCGCGGGGTCGCCCCGAACCGTTTGCAGACCGTAAGCTATGGCAAGGAACGCCCGCTCGAGATCTGCTCGGACGAGGCTTGTTATTCCAAGAACCGCCGCGCTGTGACCGTGCTGGCCGCTGGTGCGATCACCAGCTGATCTAACCGGATAAAGAGGGCCTGAGATATGGTTGCAAAATCCCTGAGAGCCTTGTTGCTGGGCGCCGTTTTGATGGGGGCGCCCGTCTTGGCGTCGGCGCAAGACCGCGCGCAATCGCTGGCAGACATCCGGCAGGAACTGACCGTTCTTTATGTCGAGATCCAGAAGCTGAAGACCGAGCTGTCGACCACGGGCGGTGCCAATGTGACCACCGGTGTTGGCAGCCTATCCCAGCGCATGTCCGCCATCGAAGGCGAGCTGTCGCGGCTGACCTCGTTGACCGAACAGTTGGAGTTCCGCATCAACTCGATCGTAAAAGACGGCACCAACCGGATCGGCGATCTGGAATTCCGTCTGGTCGAGCTTGAGGGCGGCGACATCTCGAAGCTGGGCGAAACTTCGACCCTTGGGGGCGGGGCAGCACCAGAAGGTCCGGTGACCGCGCCCGAGACGACGCTTGTGCCAGAAACCCAGCTTGCGGTGGGCGAGAAGCAGGATTTCGACGCTGCGGGTGACGCGCTTGAAGCGGGTGACTATGCGCAAGCTGCGACGCTGTATACGCAGTTTGTCGACAACTATCCGGGCAGTCCGCTGACATCAGAGGCGCATTTCCAGCGCGGCGAAGCGCTGACTGGATCGGGTGACATCAAGAACGCCGCGCGCGCCTATCTGAACGCGTTTTCTGGCGCGCCTAACAGCGAACGCGCGCCGGATGCGCTCTATCGTTTGGGGCATTCGCTGGGTGGGCTTGGACAGATCAACGAAGCCTGCGCGACGTTGGCTGAAGTGGGTAAACGTTTCCCCGGCGCACCTGCTGTGGCGGATGCGACCGCATCCCGTCAGGCCCTTGGTTGCCCGTGACGCCAAAACAGACATTTGAAATTGCCTTGGACCGGGCCCGCCAGCGCGGGCCCGTTTCGCGTCTTGGATTGGCCGTGTCGGGTGGCAGTGACAGCATGGCGATGCTGGGATTGGCCGTTGATTGGGCCAAAGGGCAGGGGATAAAGCTGCGGGTGGCCACTGTGGATCACGGGTTGCGCATCGAAGCCACGGACGAGGCCCTATGGGTCAAGGCGCACTGTGCCGAGCTTGGCGTGGCCCATGACACGTTGACTTGGGATGAAGTCCCAAGCGGCAATATCCAAAGCGCGGCACGCAGCGCGCGCTATGACCTTCTGGCCGCATGGGCGCGTGGTCTGGATCTGGACGCCGTGGCGGTGGCACATACCTCTGATGATCAGGCCGAGACCTTTATCATGCGCCTAGCACGCGGGTCGGGCGTGGATGGGCTGGCTGCGATGCAAGATGACTGGATGGCGCAAAATATGCGCTGGCTGCGTCCGGTTCTGGGGACATGTCGAGAAGGTTTGAGACTTTTTCTTACCGAACGCGGGGAGGAATGGATCGACGACCCATCGAACGTGGATACACGATATGAACGGGTCCGGGTGCGCAAAGCGATGGAAGATTTGGCCCTTTTGGGCTTGGATCGTGACCGTCTGGTGGGCACCGCGCAGCGCATGACCGAGGCACGTTTGGCATTGACCCAAGCCGCTGTTGCAGCGGCAGAAACCTGCGCCGAGGTGATGCTGGGCGACGTCGTGTTTGACGCCGAAAGCTATGTCCGGTTGCCTATTGAAACCCGGCACCGATTGCTGTCGGCAGCGATCCGGTTTGTGTCCGGCGCCGCCTATCGTCCGCGCTATGATGCGCTGAAAGAGGTTGAGGATCAGGTGCTTAGCGGTAAACGACGCACCTTGTCAGGATGCATTCTGATCTTGAAGGCAGGGCAGATCATCGTCGGGCGCGAGTTGAACGCGATCCGTGACGAAGTGGGTAATCCGGGCGAGGTTTGGGACGGGCGCTGGGTGCTGTCCGGCCCAGAAACTTCTCAGGTCCGCGTATTGGGGCAGGCCATCACGGACTGCGCAGATTGGCGTGTAACCGGGCATCCCCGTGACCGTTTGATGACGACGCCCGCGCTGTTTGATGACGACACTTTATCAGCTGCTCCGGCCGCTGGTTTGACCCGCGATGGCGTCAAACTGGATGGGCCAAGCAAAGCCGATTTCCTAAAGGCCATTTTATCGCATTGAACCTTGGCCAATCATCCCTATTTTAAGGACAAAGCGCTAAACGGTCGTTTGGCGCCCCGTCGCTATGGCATCTGAAGGAGATCCCCCTTGGGCAACGCGAGAAATTTCGCCTTTTGGATTGTGCTGTTTGTACTGATCCTGGCCTTGTTCAACCTGTTCTCGAACGGTCAGTCCGGGCTTGCATCATCACAAGCAACCTATTCCGAATTTATCGCCGCCGTTGAGGGCGACAACGTTAAATCCGTCACGCTAGATGGCGAAAAGCTGATCTATCAGGCTGGCGACGGCAAAATCTATCAGACGATTGTTCCGCGTGATGCGGCCGTGACGGATCTGCTGATTGCTGAAGGCGTCGAAGTAACTGCGGAACCGCAACAGCAATCAGGTTTCATGAGCATTGTGACATTGCTTTTGCCGGTGGCTCTGCTGATCGGTTTCTGGTTCTTCATGATGAACCGGATGCAAGGTCGCGGGGGCGGTGGTGCCATGGGTTTTGGCAAGTCGAAAGCCAAAATGCTGACCGAGCGTGAGGGACGTGTGACCTTTGACGACGTGGCCGGCATTGACGAGGCGAAGGAAGAACTGGAAGAGATCGTGGAATTCCTGCGCAACCCGCAGAAGTTCAGCCGCCTTGGTGGTCAGATCCCTAAAGGTGCGCTTCTGGTTGGCCCTCCGGGCACCGGTAAAACGCTGCTGGCGCGTGCGATTGCAGGCGAGGCGGGCGTGCCATTCTTCACTATTTCGGGTTCTGATTTCGTTGAAATGTTCGTTGGCGTTGGTGCAAGTCGCGTCCGTGACATGTTCGAACAGGCCAAGAAAAACGCGCCCTGTATTGTCTTCATTGACGAAATCGACGCCGTTGGCCGTCATCGTGGTGCCGGCTATGGCGGCGGCAACGATGAACGCGAGCAGACCCTGAACCAGTTGCTGGTCGAGATGGACGGCTTTGAAGCCAATGAAGGTGTGATCATTCTGGCCGCGACCAACCGTCGTGACGTTCTGGATCCGGCCCTGCTGCGTCCCGGTCGTTTTGACCGTCAGGTCACTGTGCCGAACCCGGACATCAAGGGCCGCGAGAAAATTCTGGGTGTTCACGCTCGCAAGGTGCCTTTGGGCCCCGACGCTGACATGCGCATCATTGCGCGTGGTACGCCGGGCTTCTCGGGTGCTGATCTGGCGAACCTCGTGAACGAAGCTGCATTGATGGCTGCCCGTGTGGGTCGCCGGTTCGTGACCATGGAAGATTTCGAGAACGCGAAAGACAAGGTCATGATGGGGGCCGAACGGCGCTCGATGGTGCTGACGGACGACCAGAAGGAAAAGACCGCCTATCACGAGGCCGGTCACGCCGTGGTTGGCCTGAAGCTGCCGCAATGTGATCCGGTCTATAAGGCAACGATCATTCCGCGCGGTGGTGCGCTGGGTATGGTTGTGTCGCTGCCCGAGATTGACCGTCTGAACTGGCACAAGTCGGAATGCGAAGAAAAGCTGGCCATGACCATGGCGGGCAAGGCGGCCGAAATCATCAAATATGGCGAAGACAATGTCTCGAACGGGCCAGCTGGGGATATTCAGCAAGCATCCGGTCTGGCACGTGCCATGGTGATGCGCTGGGGTATGTCCGACAAAGTTGGCAATATCGACTATGCCGAAGCGCATGAGGGATATCAGGGCAATACCGCTGGTTTCTCGGTCTCGGCGCACACGAAAGAGCTCATCGAGGAAGAGGTCAAAGGCTTCATCCAAGACGGCTATGAGACCGCGTTTAAAATCCTGACCGAGAATAAGCAGGAATGGGAAAATCTGGCGCAGGGTCTTTTGGAATACGAAACCCTTACCGGTGCCGAAATCGAACGCGTGATGAAGGGCGAGCCGCCCCATGCATCCGATGATGATGACACGCCGGACGAAGGAAATGCCCCGTCCGTCGCGGCCATTCCGAAGACCAAGCCCCGCAAGAAATCGTCTGACGATGGCGGGATGGAACCGGAACCCACAGTGTAACCCACTGCATAAAACCAAAACCCCAGAGCCACGCTCTGGGGTTTTTTCTTTCAGGACGACATAAGGTGTGATTTGCCCCGGCCTGCGAGACCGGGCAGGGTTCCCCAAATTGATAGGAGCCGCCTATGCCCGCTTTGATCCCCACTGACTATACCGCGACGATCACGTGGCTTGGTTTCACCTCTGATCGCGACGCCAGCATGCGCAGCGAGGTACGAGAGGCGGTGGTGGTCAGCTATGACGGGATGGTGGGCGAGGCGCGTTCAGGTCTGACGCGCGAGTCCTGTGCGCGCGTGACCAATCAGTATCCGCTGAGAACGGATATTCGCAACACGCGCCAGATCTCGATCCTGTCGGCAGAAGAACTGGCGCAGATTGCCCGGTCGCTTGACCTTAGTTCGCTGGATCCCGCGTGGCTGGGCGCGTCAATGATCGTCGATGGCATCCCCGATTTCACCCATATCCCGCCATCTGCACGCCTTTTGTCGGAAAATGGCGCCTGTCTGGCCATCGACGTCGAAAATCTGCCCTGTAATGTTTCTGCCCGCGAAGTCGAACGCGCGATGCCGGGACATGGCCTTCGTTTCAAAAAAGCGGCCTCTGGTAAGCGTGGTGTTACTGCATGGGTTGAACGTCCGGGGATATTGAAAACAGGGGATCCCCTGCGCCTGTTCGTGCCCGCGCAGCGGGGCTGGCTGCCCCAACACCCGTAAGCCAATTGGCCAGGGAAACCTTGGTTCCTTTCAAGAACCTTGGGGGCGGATGGGAAACGCGAGGTCCCCATTTCGACGAAATCGGCGGCAAACATGTCGGATTTCACCCTGTCTGTCGGGATTCTGATCGTTATGCAGGAATGGATATTTGGCTGCAGCGCTAACAGGGATGCAGCCGTTTGAACATGCTCTCGTTTCTGAAGGATCTGCCATGAGCTATAAATCTGACATCGAAATCGCCCGCGAAGCCAAGAAGCGCCCGATACAAGAAATCGGCGACAAGCTGGGCATTCCGACCGAGCACCTGCTGCCCTATGGCCACGACAAGGCCAAGGTTAGCCAAGAGTTCATCAACTCGGTCCAGTCCAAAAAGGACGGCAAGCTGATCCTTGTGACCGCGATCAACCCAACCCCGGCGGGTGAAGGTAAGACCACCACGACCGTTGGTCTGGGCGACGGTCTGAACCGCATTGGCAAGAAAGCGATGATCTGTATTCGCGAAGCGTCGCTTGGTCCGAACTTCGGGATGAAGGGTGGTGCTGCGGGTGGCGGTTACGCGCAGGTTGTGCCGATGGAAGAGATGAACCTGCACTTCACCGGCGACTTCCACGCCATCACCTCGGCGCACTCGCTTCTGTCGGCGATGATCGACAACCACATCTATTGGGGCAACGAGCTTGAGATTGACGAGCGTCGTGTCGCATGGCGCCGCGTGGTTGATATGAACGACCGTGCGCTGCGTGACATCGTTTGTTCGCTGGGTGGCGTTGCCAACGGCTTCCCGCGTCAGACGGGCTATGACATCACCGTGGCCTCGGAAGTAATGGCAATCCTGTGTCTGGCTAACAATTTGGAAGACCTTCAGAAACGTCTGGGTGACATCATTGTGGCCTATACCCGCGAACGCAAAGCCATCTATTGCCGCGACATCGGCGCGGACGGTGCAATGACCGTTCTGCTGAAAGACGCCATGCAGCCGAACCTTGTGCAGACGCTGGAAAACAACCCTGCCTTCGTCCACGGCGGCCCGTTCGCTAACATCGCGCACGGCTGTAACTCGGTCATCGCGACCACCACCGCGTTGAAACTGGCCGACTATGTCGTGACCGAAGCAGGCTTTGGTGCTGACCTTGGCGCCGAGAAGTTCATGAACATCAAATGCCGCAAGGCTGGACTTGCGCCCTCGGTCGTCGTGTTGGTGGCCACGGTGCGCGCGATGAAGATGAACGGCGGCGTTGCCAAGGCCGATCTGGGTGATGAAAACGTCGAAGCCGTACAGGCCGGTTGCGACAACCTTGGTCGCCATATCGAGAACCTGAAAGGGTTCGGCGTGCCGGTTGTGGTTGCCATCAACCACTTCGTCAATGACACCGACGCCGAGGTTGCTGCCGTCAAAGACTACGTAGACGGCCATGGTGCAGAAGCCATCGTATCGCGTCACTGGGAACTGGGTTCGGAAGGCTCGGCTGATCTGGCCACCCGCGTGGCTGAAATCGCAGACGCCGACGTATCGGCCTTTGCACCCATCTATCCCGACGACATGCCGCTGTTTGAAAAGATCGAGACCATCGCCAAGCGCATCTATCGCGCCGACGAGGTTCTGGCCGACGCCAAAGTGCGCAACCAGCTGCGTGACTGGGAAGAAGCTGGATATGGCAATCTGCCGGTCTGCATGGCGAAAACGCAGTATTCGTTCTCGACCGACCCAAGCTTGCGCGGCGCGCCCACCGGCCACTCGGTTCCGGTACGCGAGGTTCGCCTGTCGGCTGGCGCTGGCTTCATCGTTGTCGTCTGCGGCGACATCATGACAATGCCCGGCCTGCCGCGCAAACCTGCGGCCCTGTCCATTGGCCTGAACGCCGACGGCGAAATCGAAGGCCTGTTCTAAACAGGATGACGAGGGGCGGGGACAACCCGCCCTTCGCTTTTAAGATCCCAGAAATTCCCCGCAAAGAAGGAACGGGCCATGATTGGCAACACCGCCACTCTGATTGACGGCAAGGCGATTGCTGCCGACTTGCGCAAGGATGTGGCCGTGCGCGCTGCTGAACTGACAGAACAGGGCTGGTCGCCCAAGTTGGTGTCGTTGTCCGTTGGTGATGTCGCCGCGGCTGAGCTTTACGTGCGCAACCAGCAGAAATCGGCAGAAAGCGCCGGGGTCGAGTTCGAGGCGCGCAACTATCCTGCCGAGACCTCGCTGGAGCAGCTGACCGGTATCATCCAAGGCCTGAACGCCGACCCGCGCGTGAACGGCATCATCATTCAGCGCCCGCTGCCGGATCATATCCCGGTGAAGACCCTGCAAAAGCTGGTCCATCCGTTGAAAGATGTGGAAGGGATGCACCCCGCGTCCATCGGGAACATCGTCTATAACGATCTGGCGCTTGGTCCCTGTACCGCTGTGGCCGCTGTCGAAATCCTGAAGACGCTGCCCTTGGACATGGAAGGGCTGAATGTCACCGTGATCGGCCATTCGGAAATCGTCGGCAAGCCCATCGCCTTCCTTCTGATGGGGCTGGGCGCGACGGTCACCGTGTGTCACCATATGACCCGCTCGGTCGCGATGCACAGCCGCGCTGCAGATGCCGTGTTCGTCGCCGTGGGCAAACCCGGACTGGTGACAGGCGAGATGCTGAAACCTGGCTGCGCGGTGATCGACATCGGCATCAACCGCGTCGACGGCAAGACCGTGGGCGACGTGGATTTCGAAAGCTGCAGCCAAGTTGCGGGCTGGATCACCCCTGTTCCCGGCGGCGTCGGCCCCGTGACGGTTGCGACCCTGATGTCCAACGCGGTATTGGCAACTGAAATGCAGATGAATCACTATCGTGACGCCTATGCGCGTTCCGAATTTGACTGACAGATAAGGAGAGCGTGATGACGGCTCAGATCATTGATGGCAAGGCGTTTGCCGCAACTGTCCGCGAGAAGGTCGCGGGTCACGTAACCCGCCTGAAGGAAGAAAGCGGCATCACGCCCGGTCTGGCCGTTGTGCTGGTGGGTGAAGATCCCGCGTCGCAGGTCTATGTTCGCTCGAAGGGTAAGCAGACCGTTGAAGTCGGCATGAACAGCTATGAGCACAAGCTCGACGCCGATACCAAAGAAGAGGATCTGCTGGCGCTGATCGACAAGCTGAACAACGACCCCGCCGTGCATGGCATTCTGGTCCAGCTGCCGCTGCCCGGTCACCTGAACGAAGACCTTGTGATCAACGCGATCGACCCGGCCAAGGACGTGGACGGGTTCCACATCTCGAATGTGGGCCTTCTGGGCACCGGTCAGAAGTCGATGGTGCCCTGCACCCCGCTGGGCTGCCTGATGCTGCTGCGTGACCACCACGGTTCGCTGTCGGGGCTGAATGCCGTTGTCATTGGCCGCTCGAACATCGTGGGCAAACCGATGGCACAACTGCTGCTGGGTGACAGCTGTACCGTCACAATCGCGCATAGCCGCACCAAAGACCTGCCCGAGGTCGTGCGCGGTGCTGACATCGTTGTCGCCGCCGTCGGCCGCCCCGAAATGGTGCCCGGAGATTGGATCCGCGAAGGCGCCACCGTGATCGACGTGGGCATCAACCGGATCGAGCGTGACGGCAAGAACAAGCTCGTCGGCGACGTGGACTTTGAAAGCGCCTCGAAAGTGGCAGGGGCCATCACACCGGTCCCCGGCGGCGTCGGCCCGATGACCATCGCCTGCCTTCTGGCCAACACCCTGACCGCCTGCTGCCGCGCCAACAGCCTGGCCGAGCCGGACGGGCTGACGGCGTAAGCTGAGGGTTTATGAGAATTGAGACGGCGTCAGGGGAACTTGGCGCCGTTATTTATAAGACGACGCCTGTGCGGACGAAGTGTGCTTGGTTCGTGCATTTACCTACCGTTATCCATTGGCCCATTGGGCGCGGATTTCACTTTCGCGGGCTTCCAACATGTCGTCGGCATCATTGCAAGACATGTAGGCGAATGAGAGTGCAGCGTATTGGCCTTCATATTGCGCAACTTCTTCCATCAAGGTTGCCGCGCCAGCGACTGAGTATTCAGAACCTGATGCGATGATACGGGCAACCGAAACGATTGGGGCTGACAATGGATGATCCATGCGCTCGGTCCATGCACCTATCAGTTCTTGAAGGGTTTCTTTCGACACAGTTACGCTAACACCCGGATGGCAAATTTCATACAGAACTAAAAACATAGCATTCGGTGATATGGCATTGGCCTGATCGATCAATGCGATTGCGGCGGATCGATCATTGTATGGAAATTTACAATCTACAAGATCATTGAAATCTGCTTCATCCATGTTGTTTTCTCGACGAACTCTTTGGCGAATTTAGTACAACCGAACTAGATCGAGTTCTCGGGCTGGGCGCAACTAACGCTTCGGGTTTGATGCAGACATTGCCCAATGGCATTAACCCCTCAATCCTTAAACTCGGCCTTCCGCTTCTGCATCCCCGCCATCACCGCCTCCATCTGATTGGGTGTGCCCATCAGCTTTTCTTGCGCTTTGCTTTCTGCAATCAGCGTCTCGCGGGTGTCCATCAGCTCGGTGTCGCGGATCAGGGCTTTGGCGGCGCGGATGGCGTCGGGGGATTTCGAGGCGATCTCGGTGGCGATGGCATGGGCGCGTTCCAGAGGTGTGTCTGAGATCTCGGTCACAAAGCCCCAGTCCAGCGCGGCGGGGGCCTCGAATTGCTCGGCGGAATAGGTCAGTTTGCGGATTACGTCGCCCCGCGCCAAGCGGCGCATCAGGACCATGCCGCCCATGTCGGGTATGATGCCCCAGCGGCCCTCCATGATGGAAAAGCGCGTGTCAGGCGCACTGATACGCATATCCGCGCCCAACATGATCTGAAACGCGCCGCCGAACGCATAGCCATGCACGGCGGCGATCACCGGTTGGGGCATTTCGGCCCAGACCATGCTGGCGGCTTGGAAGAGGTTCGAGTTGTTGTGGGTGCGTTCCAGAAACACGCCGCCCTGCATCGCGAACTGCGCAATCTGCGGCATGGCGTTCAGGTCCAGACCGGCCGAGAACGCAGGCCCGTCGCCGGTCAGCACCACGGCGCGGATGTCTTTGCGTGCGGCGAGGGTTTCGCCCGCGTCCACGATGGCGCGGATCATATCCAGATCCAGCGCGTTGCGCTTGTCTGCGCGGGTCAGGGTGACGGTGGCGATTTGGTTTTCTTCGGTGATGGAGACGCGGTCTGACATGAATTTATCCTTTGTGTTCAACGAAGTTTGCGCTGCCGAGCAAAAGGCGCGCAAGTCTCACGTGGCGGCAACCGGGATGTCGACGGGGACCATTGTTCCGATCAGCCGCGCGATGTGGGTGGTCTTGTCACCATCGACGGCCCAGACGTCGGCCTCGACCGGGATCAGGCGGCGTCCGGCTTTGATAACGCGGCCTTCGGCGATCAAACGTTGGCCCTTGGCGGGTGCGAGCAGATTGATTTTCATCTCGGCGGTCAACACTTCTTGATCCGGGCGCATGATGGACATCGCGGCATAGCCTGCTGCCGTGTCGCCCAAGGCGAAGGTCAGCGCCGCATGGCCGAAATCGTGTTGCTGTTTCATGTCATCATGGATGGGGCTTGTGATGCGGAAAACCCCGTGGGCGCAGCTGTCCATCTTTGCCCCAACAAATGTCATCAGGGATTGCGCTGCGAAGCTGTCGCGAAGGCGGGTTATCGTGTCGGCGGGCAAGTCGGTCATGGCGGATCCTTTCGCGACCAGCATAGCCCGAAGGGGCGGTCGCGAAATTGAAACGCGGCGTCATGACTTAGCGCGGCATCGGAATAGGGCGTGGGGGATTGCCGGTCAGCACCGCGATGGCTTCTTTCCGCATCAGGCGTGACAAGGTCAAATCGTCCGAGCGCAGTCCGCCGGTATAAGTCCCGTAAGCGGGCAGGATCACGCGGTCTGCGTCAAACAGCATACAGGGGCGACTGACGGACCCGCTGCGTAGGTGAAGTCGCGCTTTGGGGTGATAATGCCCCGAGATTTCGCCGCTGGCACCGTCCCGCGCGATGTGGCGGAAATAGAGCGGCGGTTCGTGCAGCTCGGCCAAATGGGTGCCGCCAAATTCAACCGGGCCGGGGTCGTGGTTGCCTTCGATCCAGACCCAGCGCCGTCCTGCCATCAGACGGGTGATCCACAGCATCTCGTCCTCGGGCAGATTTTGTGCCGCGCGTATGTCGTCGAAACTGTCGCCAAGGCAGACGACGATGGCAGCAGCGGTGTGGCGCAGGTCTTCTTCCAGCCGTCCCAGTGTGTCGCGGGTCTCGTACGGAGGGAGCATGTCGCCGAGGCGGCGCACGATACGTTCCGATTTTCCGAGATGCAGATCTGATATGCATAAAAGAGATCGTTCCGGCCACCACAGCGCACCAGATGGAAGCAAGACAAGCCGCTTGCCCGCAAAATCAAACTTGAAACCCTGCATACTCACACCCTTCCCGAGACGAGTGTGGCACGGTGGCTCGCCCCTGTCACTCAGGAAGAAGCGCCGACAGGCCGGATTGTTCCATCAGGCGATCCGCCTCGGCCTGAAGCAGAGCTTCGCGGCCCGCGCCTTCGACGGGGACTTTGCCGACTTCAAGGAACAGGGGGGCGGCGAAGGGCGTGACCTGATCCGCGACCACGTGGTCAATCCGGCCATCGGTGCGGGTCAGCATTTCGTCAATGCGGCCAAAGCCGATAAGACCGCGCATTGCCTCGGTCCGGGTGATCTGCAAAAGCAGATGGTCGGGGTCGTATTTGCGCAGCGTGTCATAAAGAATATCGGACGAAAACGTCGCCTGTCGCCCAGAAGATCGCTTGCCCGGAAGGTTGCGGGTGATCAGCCCGGCGATGGTCGCGGCCCCTTTGAAACTGCGTTTCATCAGGGCGTTGTCCGCCAGCCAGCCTTCGAGCCCGTCATGAAGCTGATCCGCGTTTAGTACCTGCGCAGGGTCGTTTATCGGTTCGATGGACCAGATTAATGTGGCGTAATCCGTGGCGACAAAGCCAAGCGGGCCAAGGCCCAACTCCTCCATCTGGCGGGTGACCATCAGGCCCAGAGTTTGCTGGGCGTTCTTGCCCGCGAAGCCATAGATGCAGGTATGGGCGCGCTCGTCATGATCGAAACTTTCCACAAGGATGCGGCCCGCGCGAGGCAGTTGGCTGACCCGTGCCTGCAAGCGGATCCAGTCAAGTGTGTGCTGGGGCAGATCGGGAAGGGTGGGGCGGTGTAGCAGGTCCAAGATACGGACGGAAAGCTGCGTCGAGGTCGCAAATTTCGTACCCGAAAATACGGCCAGCTTTGGCTTGCGACCACGATCCCGGCTGACCTGCACCTCCATCTCGCGCAGGCTTTCAAACCGCACGATTTGCCCGCCCATCAGGAACGTGTCGCCGGGCACCAGAGAGGCTGCGAAGCTTTCTTCGACCTCGCCCAACGGCTTCCCGGCAGACGCCCCGGACCGCCCTTTCATGCGCACCTTCAGCGTGTCTGTGTCGATGATCGTGCCGATATTCATGCGCACTTGTTGCGACAAGCGGGGATCGCGTAACCGCCACAAGCCGTCCTCGCGCTGCATCAGCCGTTGCCAGCGGTCATAGGCCTTCAGTGCGTAGCCACCGGTCGCCACGAAATCTAAACAGGTGTCAAATTCGGCGCGTGTCAGATCGCGATAGGGGCCTGCGCCTGTGACCTCGGCGAACAGGGCATCTGCGTCGAAAGGGGCTGCGCAGGCGGTGATTAGGATGTGTTGGCAGAGCACGTCTTGCGGGCCGGGGCCGCGGGGGTCTCCGTCCAGATCATGGGCCAGCACGGCTTCGATTGCGGCGTGGCATTCAATCACTTCCCAGCGGTTGGCAGGCAGGATAAGCGCCTTCGACGGCGCGTTATAGCGGTGATTGGCGCGGCCAATGCGCTGTACCAGACGTTTCACGTTTTTGGGCGCGCCGACTTGAATGACCAGATCCACGTCGCCCCAATCAAGCCCAAGGTCCAGCGACCCGGTGCAGACCACCGCACGCAACTGGCCTGCGACCATCGCAGCTTCGACCTTTTTGCGTTGCGCCAACGCGAGCGATCCGTGGTGGATGCCGATGGGCAAGCCGTCGGAATTGGCCAACCAAAGCTCGTGAAAGAAGATCTCGGCCTGTGCGCGGGTGTTGTGGAAAATCAGCGTCGTCTTGTGCTGGGCAATCTGTTCAAGCACCTCGGGGATGGCATAGCGCCCGCCGCCGCCCGACCACGGGGGCGGGGTGTCGGTGGACAGCATGCCGATGTCCGGGTCCGGGCCGGGGTCGGCCTGAACGATATGGCAGGGGGCGGGGTGGGGCGCGATGAAACGCGCCAGCGCCGCAGGGTCCTCGACCGTCGCGGACAGCCCGACACGGCGCAGCCCCGGACACATGGCTTGCAGGCGGGATAGGCACAGCATCAGCTGATCGCCCCGCTTGCTTTCCGCCAGCGCGTGCAATTCGTCCACCACCACGCGTCTCAAGCCCGCGAAGATGCGCGGGGCGTCCTCGTAACTTAGCAACAGGGCAAGGCTTTCCGGTGTCGTCAGCAGGATATGCGGCGGGTCGGCGCGCTGCGCTTTCTTGCGGGTCTGGGTCGTGTCGCCAGATCGATCCTCGACCCGGATGGGCAGGCCCATGTCGTCAATCGGCGTCGTCAGATTGCGCCGCATATCCGCCGCCAGCGCCTTCAGGGGCGAGATGTAAAGCGTATGCAGACCGGGGGTTGGGTCCGCTGCAAGCTCGACCAGACTAGGCAGAAAACCGGCCAGCGTCTTGCCGCCGCCGGTGGGCGCGATCAGCATCAGGGCTGGATTCTGCGCACGCGCGAGTATCTGAACCTGATGCGGATGGGGCGACCAGTTGCGGTCGGAAAACCATCTTTGAAATGCGGCGGGAAGGGTGGTCATGGGTGCAGCATAGGGGAAACATGCGGCGGGGCAATCGCGTGTTTGCCGCCCAGACATGGAAAGGGGCCGACAATTGTCGACCCCCTGCAAGCATTCCGGTGATGTGCCCGATCAGTGCACGATGTCTTCTTCTTTGACGAACATGTTTTCCCATGCGCGGTCGATCAATTCGGGCGTCATCTGGTACGGGATGCCCTCGAACTCGCAAATTGAAATCATCTGGTCGATTAGGAAGATCGGCTGATAGTTCGCATAAACGTTGTCGATCAGGGGATACTTGTTTTTCAGAAGATAGATCAGAGCATCCTGCGACAGAGGCATCTTCCGTTTCTTCGCGACCATGGCGAAGATTTTCAGAAAGTCCTCCTGATCCGGGCCGTCGATTTTGATCTTATAGAAGATCCGGCGCAGGGCCGCCTTATCGAAGATCTTGTTCGGGTGGAAGTTGGTCGAGAAGATGACCAGCGTGTCGAAGGGTACCTCGAATTTCTCGCCTGATTGCAGGGCCAGAATATCCTTGTTTTCTTCCAGCGGAACAATCCAGCGGTTGACCAGTGCCTGCGGCGGTTCGGCCTGACGGCCAAGGTCGTCCACGATGAAGACGCCGCCGGTGGATTTCAGCTGAAGCGACGCCGTATAGGTTCGCGCCGTAGGGTTATAAACAAGGTCCAGCATGTCCAGTGACAGCTCACCCCCGGTGATCACGGTCGGGCGGTCGCACAGCACATAACGGCGGTCATATTTCCGGGCCTTGCGGCGCAGCGCGTCGGGATTGTCGAAATCCTCTTCCGCCGAGGAATGCACAATCGGGTCATAAACAGTGATGATCTGGCCGGAATATTCGATGGCTTTCGGAACATAGATTTTGTCCCCGAGCGCATCCCGGATCCCGTTTGAAATCGAGGACTTCCCGTTGCCCGGAGGGCCGTACATCAGGATCGAACGGCCTGACCCGACTGCCGGGCCCAGCTGGTCCAGCAGGTCATTGGGCAGGATCAGATGCCCCATCGCGCCGGTCAACTGGTCGCGCGTCATGGTGATGTTGCGGATCGACTGGCGCTTCACCTGCTTGGCATAGACATCCATCGGGACCGGCATGGCGCCGAAATATTCGGACTGTGACAGCGCATCCAGCGCGCGGGCCTTGCCGGTGTCTGACAGGCGATACCCCATTTCCGAGCTTTGTGCGCCGGCATGCATGGTGCCCATCGCCTCGACCAGGCCAAGGTCGCGTCCCATATCGATCAGCTCTTGTACCACGCGGGCAGGGACGCACAGGGCGCGTTCCAAATCGGTGATCCGTTCCAGATTGGTGCGGAACATGGTTTTCAGCAGGATGTCCCGCATCATCACCGTTGTCAGCCCAAGATCGCTTGCGGTTTTCAGCCCCGGAGGAGCAATCATATCAGCCGGTTGCACATTCATTTTCTTTGCCCGATCCTTGGTTCAGATGGTTCTGTTGTTGTCTGAGTACGTATATACTCTTTTGCTTACAAAGTCTTGCCTGAGAATGCATTGACGCTAATTTGGCTACAAAAGAATGAGGGCAGGTATGAGCACAAATCGTGGTAAGATTTTGGCGGTCTTCATGACCGCGCTTCTGGCAGGCTATGCGGTGCTGACATTCGCCAAAGGCGGATTTTACATCGGCAAGCATGAAGGGGACACGTTGCACCTGCTGCAAATGCTGTTCCGAATGCAAGAGGGCGAGTTGCCCCACCTGGACTTCATGACCCCGATTGGCATTCTGGCCTTCGCCCCGATAGTCGTGTTCCTGAAAGCGGGAATGGGCGTGGGGCAGGCGATATTGGCGGGGCAGTTTCTGGTCGCTGCGTGCCTGTTTCCTTTTGCGTGGTGGGTCGCGCGCAGCCGGTTCGTTCGGGGCTGGGCCTATCTGTTTGCGGCGACAATCCTGATCTTTGCCGTGGCGCTGGTACATGGCGAAAGTCAGGATTCGGTGTCGATCTCGATGCACTATAACCGCTGGGCTTGGGCCGCCGCCTTCTTGGCGATTTCGGTTGCGTTCCTTCCACCGGTCAATGATCGAGATCGCCCCATAGTCGACGGGGTGGTCGTCGGATCCATGATGTCAGTTATGGCATTGATCAAGATGACTTATTTTGCGGCCTTCTTCTTTCCAATCCTGATTGGGCTTCTGGCGCGCAGCGCGTGGAAAACTGTGATTTGGGCGATGGTCAGCGGGCTTGTAATCGCTGGCTTGATGACGCTGATCGTGGGCACGCCGATGTTCTGGTTGACCTATCTTTTGGACCTTCTGAATGTTGCGGGCTCGGATATCCGACCGCAGCCGGGACGCGAGTTCAGCGACGTCGTCAGCGCGCCGGCCTATTTGGGCGGGTCACTGGTTTTGTTGGCATCGGTGATCTTCTTGCGGCAGGCAGGTCGTCAGACGGAAGGGATGATGCTGTTGTTTCTGGCCCCGGCCTTTTTCTATGTCACCTTCCAGAACTACGGGAATGATCCGCAATGGCTGTGGCTGTTGGGTATCCTTCTGTTCGTACGCCTACCCGAGGCAGGGGCGCAGAACGGATTTGGTTGGGACCTTCGCCGAGCCGTTACAATCTGCGCGGTTGCCGCAATTGCGTTTTCTACGCCAAGCATGTTGAACCTGACGGCCAGCCCGTTTCGCCATTTGGCGACCAAAGAAGAGGACTATGAGCCATTGCTGCCGGCATCTGGCGTGCATGAAGATCTGAAATCCTACGCGAAGCGGATGTATCAGTTGAACTATGTCTCGGCTCTGGATGGCCCGGACACGCCTTTCGCCCAATACGCCGAGCTTGCCGATCGCGAAAAAACTGGTGTGAATTTCAAGGGTGAAGGCATTGCGTTTTGTTCGCTCGATACAGGGCTGGTGGGCTGGTATGAAACCGTCGCCAAGGACTTGGCCGCGTGGAACAAAGGGGCCTCGTTCTTTACGGCGGACCTGCTGAACAGCTTTTGGCTTTACGCTGATTTGACGCCGGTTAAAGGCGGTGCTCCGTGGTATTACGGAGATCTGTCAGGGATCGAGAACGCCGACTACCTGCTGGTTCCCAGCTGCCCAATCGGGGCTGATGTGCGCAATTCCATCCTTGACGATATCTCGGCGCAAAGCTGGATTGATCAGGTCACAGAAGTGCGGCGGACCGATCTTTACACGGTCTATGCCTTGCCTGGTCTGAAGGCAGAGCCGGTGCCAGACAAGGACGATCAAGAAGAAGAGAACGGCGATCAGGAATGAAAAAAGCCGCGCGATCATCCCTCACCGCGCGGCTTTTCTTTGGGTTCGATCTGATCAGGCGCCGCCAAGTGCGGCAAAGGTCAGATAGGTCAGGAAGGTCAAGCTGATGCTGAACCCCATCGGATAATCCTTGTGGGTCCAGCTTTTCCAATCTGGCGTCCGTTCGCGCAGGGCCGTGATTTTGCGCAGCATCCGATGGATGGCAAAGCCGAACAGGATCATGAACATAAAGATCGCCAAGATCAGAAACCCGTCTGCAAGCGCGATATAGGGGGCGATGGCGGCTGCGAATTTCGCGTCTCCGGCCCCCAGCATGTTGGCCATGTTCATGGCAAAGCCAATTGCCAGCACAACAGCGAAATGCGACCAGCGCCAGAGGTAAGTTTCCATATCAAGGACCAACAGGCCCAAAACGGCGTATCCTGCCAACAAAACAAGTACTGCCTTGTTGGGGATTTTCATGCGGGACAGGTCAGACCAGATGATCCAACCGCAAACGATAAGCGCCAAGGGCAGAAAGGCCAGAGCAGCCGATTGTGTCAATGCGGTGATCATATGATTATCCGTTCGAGACGTTGTTTTCCAAAGCCTCCAAAGCGCGCGAGGCGGCTTCGAAATGCTGTGGGTGCGTGTCGATGGCTTCCTGCAAAAGCGCTTTGCCGGTTGTCACATCACCCTGTTTGATGGCGGACAAGGCCAGCGTATGCAGAAGCTGCGCGCGTTCGATCTGGGACATTTTGATGACCGGAAGATCGTATTTGCGCTGAGCGCCCCGGGCCAGAACCAAATTGTTCTTGGTGGTAAACCGCGAGCTGTCATAGCGCAGGGACTGCGTGAACAAGTCTTCAGCCCCCTTGTAATCGGCGCGTGTCAGTTTGGAATAACCCCAGTTGTTCATAACGGTCGCCGGGTTGGTCGTCAGGCCTACAGCCGTCTGATAGAAGCTGTCGGCTTTCTTCCAGTTCTCGTTGCTGTCGGCCACCATGGCTTCCAGACGATAGCGGCGGAAAGTTTCATGCGTAGGGGGGATTTTGTTCAGCTCGGCTTCGGCCTTTTCCCAATCTCCAGCGCGGATCAGCGCGTCTGCATATGACACCCGATCTTCATTGGTTGCTCCTGGAAGGGACAGAACTTTGACCCAAACACTGACGGCTTCCGCTGGTCGCTTGGCGCGGATAAGGGATTGACCAAGCCCGCGTTGCAGGTCGATGCGATCCGGTTTTTGCTGAACGGCGGTGCGGAAATAGTTCACTGCTTCGTCAGCATCCCCGACGGTCAGCATAATTTCGCTTAGATTGCTTTCATCAATGACATTCAAGTCACCCAAGGAACGTTCGACGTCTTCGCCCTCGTCATTGGGTTTTTGGCAAGCCGATAGTGCCATGGCGCTGCTTACGCAGAGCGCAAGAAGAATGGAATGGCGCATGTTTGCGTCCTCTACTGCTCGTCTCTTCGTCTAGATTTCGGACAGAAGAAGGTAGTCACCCGCCCCTCTGCGAACCAGCGAAAATGTATCATTATTGCTTGGATCATAGTCCGGATTGTCTTGATTGGCGAGCGCTAGGCGCAAATTCTCTCGAATTTCGGCAGATTGGCCACGATCCAAGCCAAATGCGATCTGAAAAACACGGGCAGCTTCGCCAACCTGACCGGTTTCCATCAGCACGACCCCAAGGTTGTTCCAGGCCGGGGCAAAGTTCACGTCAATCTGCGTGGCTCTGCGCAGAAGTTTCTCGGCCTGTCCCAAACGACCAAGTTGCAGGTTGGCCGATCCGATGGCGGACAGGACGTCGACTGTGATCCCTTGCTCTGCCGCGGCACGCAAATAGGCTTTCAGCGCCAATTCATGTTCGCCAGCTGATGTCAGGCGATGCCCAAGCGTCAGCCCGTCAATCGACCCGTCACCGCGAAACGTGCTGGGTGCATAGGGGCTGTCTTCAGAGCTTCCAAACCCGGTTGTTTTGCCCTCGCACCCTGACAGCACGAAGGCGCCGCACAGGGTCAGGGTGCAAGTTGTTAAGAACGGGAGGCGTCTAGATGGGGCAGATGAAGGCACGAAGTTTGGCATGGGTATCTTGGTGCCTTTCAAATGCGTTAGAACTGAACCTTTTTGAAGGTTTCAATAATTTCGTGCACAGACGGTCCAAGCAAAATGATCAACAATGGCGGTACGGTCAACATCATTGTTGCCAGAGTCATCTTGGTGGGAAGCTGGTTGGCTTTCTCTTCGGCCCGCATCACGCGTTTGTCGCGCATTTCCGATGCATAGACGCGCAGCGCTTCGGCAATGGATGTACCGAAGGTCGAGGACTGGATCATCACCGTCACGAAGCTGGAAATATCGGCCACGCCCGAGCGTTCGGACATATCCCGTAACACCTGCACGCGGTCCTTGCCGGCTTTCATTTCGTTCGAGACGATGCTGTATTCATCCGCCAACGCCGGGTATGAGGCGCGGATCTCGGTCGAGACGCGCAAGATTGCCTGATCCAAAGACTGACCCGCTTCCACGCAGACCAGCATCATGTCCAGCGCATCGGGGAAGCCGTTGATGATCTCTTCCTTGCGTTCTTCAACGCGGCGCGTGACCCAATATTTCGGCAGCATATAGCCGCAGACACCCGGGATCATGATCCACAGAATCCGCGCTTGCGTGGTCAGTTCTTGCCCATTCGAGGTCTTCAACAGGGTGATGAAGACGCCAACGACCAAAAGCCCAATGCCAAGAATAAATTGTGCAAAGTGATAGGTCTGGACCGCATTCTTGCCGGGATAACCGGCCTGCAGCAGTTTCAGTTGGATGGCCGAAAACTCTTCCGCGTCCTGCGGTTCCAGAAACGCCGAGTATTTCTCGAGCTTGGTCGAGCCTTGGGCGACACGAAGGTCGGCCTTCTCGGCCTTGTTCTTGTTTCCCTCGCGCAGCTCTTTGACCTTGGTCAGCGGGTCGACTTGCTTGCGAAGGGCGAAGGGCAGGGTGATCACGATCAAGATGATCCCGACGCCACCCAGTGCAAGAATGGGCCCGGCGGGGCCAAGAAGGTCGATCAGATAGTCATTTAGCTGCTGCATTTTGAATCCGACCTATACTTTGATGTTCACAAGCATTTTCATTACGAAAATGTTGGTGACAAGAAACGCCGCCACAACCAGGCAGGCTGGAATGAAATAGGCGGTCTCGCGGACATCGTCGTAGTAATGGGGATCAAGCAGGTTGATCATCACCAGTGCAACCAGCGGGAAGCCAGACAGGAACGTACCCGACCACTTGGCTTCGGCCGTGATGGCGCGCACCCGGCGGAACAGACGAAAGCGCGAGCGGATAACCTTTGCCAACCCGTCCAGAATTTCGGCCAGGTTACCACCCGAAGTCTGCTGAATGGTCACGGCAACGGCCAAAAAGCGCATGTCTTGGTTGTCCATACGCTCGGCCATGTTCGACAAAGCCTCGCCCACGTCACGGCCATAGGCGCTTTCATCTGCAATCAGACCCATTTCCGTACCCAAGGGGTCGGGAACCTCTTTCGCAACGCTTTGCACAGCCGAGGTGAATGGGTGGCCAACACGCAGCGACCGCACCATCAGCTCGACCGCGTCAGGCAGTTGTTCTTCGATCATCGACATGCGTTTGTTGGCTTTCTGGTTAACCCAGACGTAGACGCCACCAACGCCCATCACGATCGCCACGCCGATACGAACGGGCAGGCTTGCCCCTGTCGCGACGGTCAGGCCGAAATAGGAAAACACGGTCAAAACGCCCATGATCATGACCAACTGCGCTGGTGTGAAGGCCAAAGCGGCCTTTTGGGCTTTGGTCGCCAAGATCGAATAGAACGGAATGCCCTGCGCCCGGACGTGCTGGCCCATCTCTTTGCGGAGCTTTTCCAACACTTCTTCGCGTGCGGCACCCTTTTCCAGCATGTCCAGACGGCGATTGACCCGATTGTTCAGGCTGATCGACTTGCCAAAGACGGTCAGATACAGACCTTCCACAAGCAGAAGTACAGCAATGAAAATAAGGCCATAGATGATAAGATCGACAGATATCGTCACGGTCAGTCGCTCCAAGGCTCATAGATCGAGGCGGGCAGGTCATAGCCCCACTGGCGGAAACGCTCGGCATAGTGCGAGCGCACGCCAGTCGCGTTAA
Source organism: Aliiroseovarius sp. ABM4_368 (assembly GCF_056161205.1). Taxonomy (NCBI): domain Bacteria; kingdom Pseudomonadati; phylum Pseudomonadota; class Alphaproteobacteria; order Rhodobacterales; family Paracoccaceae; genus Aliiroseovarius; species Aliiroseovarius sp. ABM4_368. The sequence continues at coordinate 340,153 of NZ_JBSWYR010000001.1, forward strand.
AGCGGCCGATGATTTTGCCATCCGGGGCCAGCCCCAGACGCTCGTAACGGAACACCTCTTGCATCGAAATCACTTCGCCTTCCATGCCCGTGATCTCGGTGATCGAGACCATGCGGCGCGAACCATCCTGAAGTCGGCTGGCCTGAACCATCAGGTTCACAGCGGATGCAATCTGGCTGCGGATCGCCTTGATCGGCATTTCGATCCCGGCCATCGCCACCATGTTTTCCAAACGCGACACCGCATCGCGGGCCGAGTTGGCGTGGATCGTGGTCATTGATCCGTCGTGACCCGTGTTCATGGCCTGAAGCATGTCGATCACTTCTTCGCCACGCGTCTCACCCACGATGATGCGGTCAGGACGCATACGCAGAGCGTTTTTCAGACAGTCGCGCTGACTGACAGCGCCTTTGCCTTCCACGTTGGCGGGCCGGCTTTCCATTCTGCCTACGTGGGTTTGTTGCAGTTGAAGTTCCGCCGTATCCTCGATCGTCAGGATGCGCTCGCTGTCGTCAATGAAAGAGGACAGAGCGTTCAGGGTTGTTGTCTTACCAGAACCCGTACCGCCCGACACAATCACGTTCAGGCGGGTGGCTACGGCAGCTTGAAGATAGGCGGCCATTTCTTCCGAGAAAGCGCCGAAATTCACAAGTTCATTGATGCCCAGCTTGTCTTTCTTAAATTTACGAATGGAAACGAGCGACCCATCCACCGCAATCGGTGGCACCATCGCGTTGAAACGCGATCCATCGGCCAAGCGGGCGTCAACATGCGGATTGCTTTCATCGACGCGACGACCAACGGCGGACACGATCTTGTCGATGATGCGCAGAAGGTGGCGTTCATCCTTGAAGGTGACGTCTGTCAGTTCAAGTTTACCTGCGCGTTCAACAAAGACCTGCTGAGGCCCGTTTACCAGAATATCGTTGACGGTTTCATCTTGAAGAAGCGGTTCAAGCGGGCCAAGCCCCTTCACTTCATCATAGAGTTCCTGGTTCAGCAGCAGCCGTTCGTCGCGGGTCAGAACCACATCGCGGTCGCTTAGGAAATCCGATGAAATATCGGTAATTTCCGAGCGCAGGTCCTTTTCGGTCGCGGCCTCAAGGGCAGCAAGGTTCAAGTTGTCCAGAAGCTCTTTGTGAAGCTCGGTCTTGATCTCGGAAAGCCGTTCCTTACGCTTGCGTTCTTTGTCGGTCGCAGCGGGCACTGCCGGAGCAACTTTCTTTGCTGGTACATTGACCTGCGGCTTAGGTTTTTCCCCTTTCGGAGGGGGCGCTTGGATAATGCCCTCTTCCAGTCGACTAGCATCTACGGCTGACGGCTGAGTTTGGGGATTGGCAGGCTTTTTATATCGCGAAAACATGCGGCCTCCGTCTGGCGCTATTGCGCTGCAATGTCAGATTGGTTCAGTTCGTGAATGGACTTGGCCAGTTTCAGCATCTCTTTGCGCAAAGCATTCTTCGGCGCGGAACTTGCCAAGGGTACACCGTGATCCCCAGCGTCTGCGATCTGCTTACCCCCGTCGGGCAATTGCAGTTCGATCGAGATATCCAGGCTTTCGGCAAGGCGCTTTACGCGCGATTTGCCGGACAAATCCGTGAATTTCGGAGCGCGGTTCAGAACATAGCGCAGCTTTTCGACCGGAAGCTCTTCCGCTTTCAGGGCCTTGATCATGCGAAGCGTGTTCTGAGCCGAGCGCAGATCCAGCTCCATGGTCACGAAATAGACATGCGCCGCTTGAAGCACTGTTTCCGTCCACTGGACCAGTGTGTTGGGCATGTCGATGATGACATAGTCGAAATTCGTTCGGGCGATCTCTACAAGACGCTGGACATCCTCGGACGTGATCATGTCCAGGGGCAGCATGTCTGGCGGTGCCGTCAACACATGTAGGCGATCTTCGTACGTCAGCAATGCCTGCGTGAACAGGTCGTAATCCATCACTTCGGTATCGGACAGAAGCTCGTAAACCGCATCGCGGCGCGGCAGGTCCAGATAGGTTGCAGCTGATCCGAACTGAAGGCCTAAATCCAGTAGGCAGACACGTGGATGGTGGTTCTTGTCAATTTGCGTCAGTTCCCAAGCCAGATTGACCGCCAGGGTGGTTGCTCCGGTCCCGCCTGCCATCGGCTGTACGGCTAGGATGACGGCTTCATGCTTGCCGGCCATGCCGGACGATGTGTTGACCGCTTCAACGGGCAATTGTGGGACTTGCTTTTTCTGGCGCATCCGCTCGATCGCGTCATGCAGTGCGCCATCGGGAAGGGGGTAGGGGACAAATTCTTCGGCGCCGAGTTTCAGCAGCTGGTGCAGCGCAATCGGGCTGACCTCTTCGGCGATGACGATCACTTTGATGTCCCGGTCAATCGCAGTCTTGATAATAGAGGCGACCTTGGTCAGGTCTGCCTCGTCCTGATCATCCAAAGCAACTGCAATGAATTCCAGATCGCGGGCATCCGGCTGTTCGAAGAATTCGACAGCGTCGTCAATCGGAAGATCGCCCCAGGCCTCGCCCAGTTCGGTCTCCATGTCTTCGATCAGCAGGTCAAAATTCTGAACATCCCGCGACACTGTGCACGCGATGATCGGCTCAGGATCGGTTTGCAGCGCAGAAGGGCTACTCATAGCTCGTTCCTTTCATATCCGGGATGGCCAAGCTTGTGTCTTCTGGCACCGCGGTCTCTCGTTAATTGCGAATCGCAAAATCATAAATCTTTCCTGCAGGCTGGATTGCTACAGAAAATCTGGGCAACATTACGACGCTTGGCACATTATTATCCAAATATTAGGAACATTGTCGCCCCAATGAAAGGATCTGTTTCGCTTTCAAATACGTAAGATTCAAATGAAACCAATACCGTTATTACCTCAACCCAACCTACTATAGCATTGATAAAAAAAGAAATAAACTGATTTGCACGATGCGAAGGTTCAAAAATCTGGTGACAAAACGCCGCTAGAGCGTCGAGGCAGACATGAAAAAAGGGCGCAACAAAATTACGCCCTTCAAATTTCGATACGTTAAGGCTTACTCGACCGTGGCTACCTCGGCGTTGCTGATCGCTGGAAGCGGTTGAGCGCTGTCAATATACTCTCGGTTGATAATTTCGGCATATTTGCCGTCCAGCAGGGTGGCTTTGCGGTTGTTGGCAAAGCCGCTGACCTCGGTCACTGTGCGGCGGTTGCGCAGCTCGCGTTGCTGGGTCTGGATCAGCGGTCGGGTTTCGCCAAAGCTGACCACGGCCTCGAGGCGCGAACGGCTGATGCCGCGTGATACCAGATAGTTCACAGCAGCGCGCGCACGGCGCATCCCCAGACGTTTGTTATACGCGTTCGAGCCGACAAGATCGGTGTGGCCGTAGACGCGGAAACGAATTTCTGGGAATTGCAGGATCCATTTGGCCTGCGTATCCAGAGTTTTGCGCGCTTCTGGCGACAGATCCGCTTTGTTGAACTCGAAGTTCACCGTGTCATTCACTTCACGGCTGAAGCGTTCTCCCAGCGCTTGAATGACGTTGATCTCTCCGGTTTGAACGCCGATGTTGTGGGCTGTCGGCGTGCCGAAGCCACCTTCATCCAGGTTGCCCCCGGCTTCGTTCAACCAGAAATGCATGGCTTGCTGATTGTCTGCGCAGCCTGCCAGAATGGCGATGACCGACGTGGCGGCGAGAATTGGTTTGATCCGTTTCATGTCGCGATCCTTATTCCATCACGTAGCCGTAAGAACCCGAGAAGTCCTGCTTGGCAACTTCTGCCGCAGCACCTGCTTTGGGCGTCGACGTTGCGGCCGTCTTGCCGAACAAGAACAGGTCCTTTTCGGAGGGCGGGCGAATGCGGTCCGTGGGAACGGCAAGGAATTCACCGCGGGTCGGGGTAACCAGATGCGCCGAGACGATGATCACCAGCTCGGACTGGCGACGTTCGTATTCCGACGAACGGAAGAGGGCACCCAGAACCGGCAGATCGCCAAGCCATGGCACCGCACCAACTGCGTCTTGGAAGTCGTCTTCGATCAGGCCCGCAATGGCAAAGCTTTCGCCGTCACGCAGTTCAACTGTGGTCGAAGTTTCGCGTACGCGGAAGGCATTCAGGATCAACCCGCCGTTTTGATAGCTGACAGAGCTGTCCAGACCGGACACAGCCGCTTTCAGTTGCAGGTTGATGACGTCATCGGACAGAACTGTCGGCGTGAAGGTCAGTTCGACGCCGAACGGTTTGAATTCAACCGAAACGGCACCTTCTTCTTGCGAGACGGGAACCGGATATTCACCACCCGCCAAGAAGGATGCTTCCTGCCCGGACAAAGCGGTCAAATTAGGTTCGGCCAGGGTGCGTACAATGCCTTTGCTTTCAAGCGCTTCCAGAAGGACACCAACTTGGAAGCTACCCGCGCCAAATCCGATGCTGAGCGCCCCCTCTTGGTCACCACTGACAGTCACATTAGAGTTGCTCAAGCTGTTTCCATCGGTCAACCACGTGCCAGTTTCACCACCGATGCCCACGCTACCGCTGGTGCCGCCAATGGCCAACGAGCTTGACAGCGCTTTACGCACCGAGCGGCCCATTTCAGCGAAACGCACTTTCAGCATCACCTGCTGGGTGCCGCCGACGCTCATCATGTTGGAAACACGCTCTGGCGCATAGCGTTGCGCCAGATCAAGGGCCAGCGTCATCCGGTTCGGAGAGCTGACAACACCCGACAGAACGATGCCGTCATTGGCGGTGCGCACTTCGATGCCTTCACCGGGAAGGATCTGGCGCAGACGCTCTTTAAACTCGCTGATGTCGGGGGTGACGTGCACTTCGACGTTGCTCAGAAGCGAACCATCCGGCCCAAGAAGGGTCAGGGTGGTACGTCCGGGGGTCTTACCCAGCACATAGATTGTGCGGTCCGACAGGGTCGAAATGTCTGCGATGCCGGGGTTTGCAATCGAAAGCTCTGCAAACGAGCTATCGCTTTCCACAACCACGGCGCGGTTCATGGGAACCTTCAATGCGCGCGATGGGCCGGTGTCGGTAACGCGAAGTGTCTCCGCAACGCCCATTGCGGGCGCGGTTCCAACTCCCATCGACAAGCCCAACAGGGCTGCCTTAATGAATCTATCAACTTTCATGTGATCCTGCCTCTCTGACCACGTATTTTGGGACGCCCTATACCGCTGGGCAGCCCCCTTTGCTCGTTGGCCGTGTCACCCTCTTCTCGGGGCAATCACCGCCTATTGGACGCCAGACTGCGCGGGATTCCGCAAAAAATCAACAATCAATAACCTTAAGGCCGACTGTTATGTGTGCGAATGGCAACACTTATTTCTTTTTTGCGAATGCTGACTTGGGTGAAACGCCGTGATTATTCGGGGCAGGGGATCACCGTTTCGATGATTTCTGCCCCGCGACGGGTGCGAATGGTGCAGCGGCGTGCTTCTGGGGCGGTGAACTCGCCAATGATTTCGCCTTGCCCGACTTCGATGTCGTCACTGATGGTTTGATCGCGCGCGCCGACAAGCGCCAGCGTCAGCCGCCCGCTGCTTTGTGCCTGCGCCAATGCGGCCACCTGACGAGGTGACACTTCAACAGTAACCGTTCGTGCTACGTTAGGGGCTGTCCGGTCGTTGTCAGCGATCTGGTCAACAGCGATCAGAGGGACATTGGATTGAATCAGCTTTGTTACCGCTTCCGCATCGCCAAATTCGTTCCGGCCGCGGCCAGTCCAATAAACATCAACGCGGTCCCCTGGGCGCAGGAAGCCCGAAACACCCGAGCTGACGTCTACACGAATTGCGAAAGCGCGCATCCCTTCGGCCAGTCGCGAGGCGACTCCCGCATCGGCGCCCGGTTTGGATACTTTAACCTCAAGAAGGGCTTCGTCCTTCTCCATCGCGCGGATGACCGTGCGGAATTTCGGCTCTCCGTCAGGGAAAACTTCTTCCACGGTGCGAAACACGCCTTCAGGCATGGCTTCTTTCGGGAACTTAACCAGACGAATGTTCTCTTCGGTGATCTGCTGGCCGTATTTCACAGCCTCGTTCAGCACATAGACTTCTTCGGTCGGAACAATCTGTTGATTGGCCGCGCGTGCACGCTCTGCGTCAAGCTGGGCCTGATAGCCGCCAATAAAGTCGCGTGCCATATAAACAGCAAAACCTGCCAGGCCGATGCCGACGATCAAGACCAGTCCGAAAATCAAGCGCATCAGTATCCCTTCCGTGCGTATTCAGTCACCTGCAATTCAGGTTTTTGCCGACAGTGGTATCCGAGGCAAAACTGAAACAACAAGCTCCTTTCGTGAAAAAATCACAGGAAATTGCGACAATTACCAGTCCATTCAAAGCCAGCAGCGGAATTAATTGGAAAATGTGATCAAGTGTCAACCGACTAATGCCAGAAACAGTGGGGCTTACCATGCTGGATCTGGAAGTTGATCGCTGAAACGAAAAAGCCGCGCCCAAGTGGACGCGGCCAAAATTCTTATACTAAGCTAGGCTTAGTTGGGCTCCATCGTCGAGATGGCTGCCGAGATTTTGTCTGCCAGAGTGGTGGTACCACCACGAACCGAAGTCAGAACGGCAATGCCCAGGCCAACGATAGCTGCGGTCAGAACAACCCAGTCTACGGTTACAGCGCCATCTTCGTCGGCTTTGAAGGTTTTGATCATTTCGAACAGTTTCATTTTGTGTTCCTTTACTGGATTCAACGAATTGTTAATTTTTTCACTCGCAACTTCGACGCTTTGAAGGTTTGTCCCGCATTGCGTATTGCATGGTGACAATAAGCCTTTGGAATGGGGCAAGAATTGGGCGTTTAAGGTACGATTTCTCGAACGGACTGTGGTTTTTTTGTAATTTCCCCTAACGCTTTGTTAATAAATGTTAAAAATTTTCGTATCTGTTGCTCTTTTTTAAAATTTGGCAGTTTTTTCCTGCGCTGTTCCTGTCGATTCAGTAAAAACTAGCGCTTTTTTAACCAATCTGCGACAACTAAACCAGTCAATGAGGTAGAGTAGAGAACCGCAAAATGCGGCGATTCATGTATTTAGGGGCGATCTCGGCACTTTTGTTGGCAGGGCCAGCACTGGGGCAGAGTGATCCTCCTCCGTATCCGGAGTTCACATTTAAACGCGTCACCGTTCCAAAGGCTGGCGCTTCAAATCGTTTGACGGTTCAGATCGACCCAGAGGAACAGGCCGCCGCCTTGGCGGTTCCTCAAAAGCCAACCGTTGACGTCGAGCCGGATTTGGAAATTGCCCTGCCCGCCCCAACGCCATGGGATTGGTTCTGGCAAGAGGTGTCGCCGAAACTTTCAGACACTGGTCCCGCAAACATTCAAAAAGCAGTTAATGCGGTTGCGGAACGTGACGGTGTGCCCCAACCGCGCCTTCAACATCTTCAAGACATCGCTCGTGTTCACGGAAGCGATATTCTGCGTGTGACCGTTGGTACGCCCGTATCGCCTGCTTTGGTTGTGGCTTTGATCTCGGTCGAAAGCGCGGGGAATAAAGAAGCCCTAAGTGAAGCAGGGGCCCAAGGGTTAATGCAGCTGATCCCGGCAACCGCAGAACGGTTCGGCGTAACCGACAGCACCGACCCCAAGCAAAACATCGAAGGTGGCGTCGCCTATCTGGAGTGGCTGATCAAGCATTTCCAAGGCGATCCGATCTTTGCCCTTGCGGGCTATAACGCGGGCGAGAATGCAGTCGGAAAGCACAACGGGATCCCACCCTATCCCGAAACGCGCGCTTATGTGCCCAAGGTTCTGGCAGCGTGGCATGTGGCGCGCGGGTTGTGTTTGACACCGCCCGAGCTTTTGACAGATGGGTGTGTATTTACAGTAATGGGGACCCCTTCGAATGGGTGACAAAATAGTTAAGAAGCCGTTGGTGCTGGATGTTGATGGAACGTTTCTGCGCACTGACATTCTGTTTGAGTGTTTTTGGGCGGCGCTTGGCAAAGACCCGATCCGCGCCCTGAAGATCAGCGCGACAAACCTGCAAAACCCCGCGCACCTGAAGGCTGAGCTGGCCGAGATTGCAGAGCTTCGCACAGATCTTCTGCCGGTCGAACCGGACGTGGTGGAGCTCGCGGCTCAGGCCAAGTCCGAAGGACGCGAGGTCATCCTGGCGTCGGCCTCGCACCAGCCATTGGTCGAGAGGCTGGCCCGTGACCATGAACTTTCGCCCCGCGTTTTCGCCTCGGACGGGCAAACAAACCTTAAGGGCGCGCGCAAGGCGGCTGCTTTGGTCGAGACCTTCGGCGAACAAGGCTTTGACTATGCCGGTAACGCGCCGGTGGACCGCGCCATCTGGGACAAGGCCGACCGTGCCATCGTCGTGGGCGACGAAGCATCCGCGCGCCAAATCGAAGGGCGCGGCCAATCCATCACCAAAGTCGAGGGCGGCTGGAAGATCGCCGATGTGCTGCGGAGCTTCCGCCCACATCAATGGGTTAAGAATGTGTTGCTGCTTTTACCAATGATCGCGGCCCATGCATTCGACTTGGCGACCTTGGTTGCGGCTTTCTTTGGGATTGTTGCGTTCTCGGCGGCGGCGTCCTCGATCTATCTGGTAAATGACCTGTTGGATCTGGAAGCAGACCGCCTGCATGCCACCAAGAAGAACCGACCCTTCGCGTCGGGCGCTGTGCCGATCCAGATTGGGATGCTGTGCTTTATACTCCTGTCTGCCATTGCTTTGGGCGTGGCCGTGGCATTGTCTTGGACGTTCCTAGGAGTCGTCGCCTTTTATATGACAATGTCGCTGGCATATTCACTGAAACTCAAGCGCATGCGCTGGATCGACATCGCGGTGCTGGCCTCGCTTTACACTTTACGTGTCGTGGCCGGCGCGGCTGCGACCGGGATCTATGTATCGGGCTATCTGCTTGTCTTCATCTTCCCGGTCTTTTTTGCACTTGGCTGCGTAAAACGCCTGACCGAGCTGACGCTGGCAACCTCGGACGAGCGCCTGCCGGGCCGGGGTTATGGCCGTCCTGACCGTCCCGACCTGCTGAACGTCGCCGCCCTTGGCGTTGTCGCTGCATTGGTGGCCTTCTTCCTGTATTCCTTCACTGAGCAAGCCATAGGCCTTTACAAAACCCGCTGGCTGATCTGGGTGGCGGAAATCCCGCTGGCATGGTGGATGATCCGCATGGTGTCGCTGGGCTGGCACGGGAAACAGGACTACGACCCGATCGTCTTCGCCATGAAAGACAAGCGCGGCATTGGGCTGATCCTGATGACACTGGCCATCATGTTCTATGCAGCGGGGCTGTGGCAGACATGGTTCGGCGCGCTCTAGCCGCTCTTTAGGCCCGTGCCACAGGCGCGGGCCCCCGATGAAGGGATGATCCGCTCGTCAGGGCGGATCAGATCGACATTTTCTTGAAGATAAACTCGGGGATGTGGCGGATGATCAGCATGATGTAGCGCCAGAAAAACGGCGTATAGATCACGTTTCTCTGCTTCTCGACCGCTTTCAGAATGTCCTTGGCCACCGCTTCGGGCGAGGCGACAAGGAACATGCCTTCGACGCTCCACGTCATGGCCGTGTCCACAAAGCCCGGTTTCACTGTCACCACATGCCCACCGGAACGGGTCAGGCGATTGCGTAGCCCCGACAGATAGGTCGCAAAGCCAGCCTTGGCCGAGCCATAGACATAGTTTCCGATCCGCCCGCGATCCCCGGCGACGGATCCGACGCCAACCACGGTTCCTGCACCGCGTGCCTCGATCACTGGGGCAAGCTGTGACAGGAAAGTGGCGGGGCCGGTGTGGCTGTCTTGGATGACGCCATCGATCAGCTTGGGATTCTCGTCAATCGCTTCTTGCGGAGGCATAGAGCCCACGAAGACAGCGGCGTTGATCACGCCCTCCATCTTCTCGGCCTGCGTAATAATAGGTCCGAAAGTGGCACTGTCGCGGGCGTCGAACTTCATCGCAATGGCCTCGACCCCGCGCACGGACATGTCTGTGGCCGTGCGTTTCAGGTCTTCCATATCGCGCCCCGCCAGAATGACACTGGCGCCTTGATTGGCGACCGCGTTGGCAAAGCCCCGCGCCATCGAGGACGTGGCCCCAAGAATGATCCAGCAATTCTGTGTCATGACGCACCTCCTGCGGTGCGCAGGTCAAGCCGTCGCACCATGTCCGTTTCAAAAGCGTGATCGGGATCGGCTTTGTTCACCGCTTTCACCCAATCGCCATGTTCCGGATACATCGCCTTGATTGCAGGGCCAGTCGCCAGTGCATCTTTGGCCAGATACAGGCGTCCACCTGCATCCACAGTCATGTCTTCCAGCATGGCGATCAACTCGGGCGCGGCATCACGGGCCGGGAAGTCCACGGCCAGCGTATAGCCTTCCATCGGGAAGCTCATCGGACCCGCGCGTCCCGGTCCCATGCGTTTCAGCACGGCCAAAGGCGAGGCAAGGCCCACCCCAGCGATTTCGCTCAACATTGCTTTCAGCGCATCAGCTTGATCCAGCGGGACGACGTTCTGGAATTGATAGAACCCGCGCTTGCCATAAAGCCGATTCCAATCGTGGATCTTATCCAGCGGGAAGAAGAACTCGTCGATCCGCTTGACCGAGGACCGGCCCGATGTCGGAACACGCCGGTAATAGGCGTTGTTGAAGGTCCGAACGATCGGACCGGACAGGGCAAAGCCGGGCGCGTCCATCGGCACCTTCTTCGATGGCTTCGCCTTGGGCAACAGGCCCGCAGCCAGCTCGGCTTCTTCGACGACGCCACGCCCAAGGCTTTCCCCCGTTGCGGTGGCATCAATCCAACCCACGCAATACGTCGCTTGGCTGCCATCAAGAAGCGCAAGGTGCGCGTCCCAGTTCTCGGCGCGTTGTTCGGTCACCATCATCACGTCGCCGGGGCAGGGCTTTAGCTGGAGCTTCGCCTCGGCAATCACACCCGTCTGGCCGATCCCACCCATGGTGGCGCGGAACAGTCCCGCGTTGCGGTCTGGCGTGGCAACCGTGCGCTTGGCCCCATTCAGCAGCGTGACCGATAGAACGTGTTGTCCAAAGCTGCCTTCGTTGTGGTGGTTCTTGCCGTGCACATCCTGCGCGATACAGCCGCCGACGGTGGCAAAGCCTGTGCCGGGCATAACGGCGGGCAGCCAACCTTGCGGCGCGAAGACTTTGGCCAAGGTGGCGATGGTCACGCCAGCCTCGACCGAGACAATTCCAGTTTCGCCGTCGAAATCCAGAATGCGGTTCATACGCGTCATGTCGATGGCGCGGCCCCCGTCATTCAGCGGCGCATCACCATAGGATCGGCAGTTGCCAATCGCCGGGCAGGCGGTGTCTGCCAAGGTGTTTTTCAACGTGCTGGCCCGTTCAGGCCGTGCCAGTTCCGCCGTGGCTGTGTGCACACGGCCCCAGCCTGAATACTCAGTTGTTTTCCAAACCATTTTGATATCTCAGTGAAATTCTCTCGGCGATGGGGAAGACCAGAAGGCCGATCCCGATCGCGAACCAAAGTGTTGTGACGCGGATGATGGCGGTGGCGGGCAAGCTGACCTCAAGCGGTACACCTTCCAGCGCCAGAAGGGCGATCATGGCAGCTTCCGCGCCGCCGACGCCGCCCGGCGCGCCTGTCAGTCCGCCAGCAAGTGTTGAAAAGACGAAGATGGCGACGGCCTTGGCAAAGCTGATATCCGCCCCCATCCACATCAAAAGAAGGTGAAAGGCATAGCCTTCGGCGATCCAGCCCACCACTCCGATCAACGCAGCAACGGCGATCAAGGTGGGCGAGGTGAAGGCGGACAGCGACTGCGCGGCGCGGCGCAGCTTGGCCCAAAGGCGCGGAAAGCGACCTGTCAGGCGGTGGCCCAGCGTTGCGAAACCCGCCAAAAGGCGGGGGCGGGTGGCCGCAAAGGCAGCAGCCAAGGCAAGAATGGTCACGGGCAGTCCGCCTGCAATCCCGGTCGTCGAGAAGGCCAAGGCCAGTCCAAGGATCAGCGCCATGGCGGTCAGGTCGGATGCTCGGTCGATCAGGACCAAGGGGGCCGTGCGTTCATAGCTCCAGCCCGTTTCGCGACGCAGCCAGCGCATCCGCACCAGTTCGCCTACGCGGCCGGGGGTGACAGACATGGCAAAGCCGCCAAGGAAGTGGCGCAGGTCTTGCATCAGCCCAGTGGGCAGGCCCAGCTTGCGGGCAAAGACGTGCCAGCGCAGGCCGCGAAAGACGTAGTTTACAAGGCTCAGCGCCAGCAGGATTGCGAACTGTCCCCAAGACAGTTTCATCAGCTGCGCGCGGGTTTCCTCCCAGCCCGTGGCTGCGGCCAGCCCGATCAATCCGGCAAGAACAAGAGCGAAAAGGCCCAGCAGAATAAGCGTATCGCGCAGCCTTTTATTCGGGGCTGTGCCTGCCGATTGTTTCGTCGTGGTGGACGATGCTGGGTTGGTGCTGCTCATTGTCATTGCCCGGCTTATGGCGGGGGATTGAGGCGAGATTATGAAAGCCGCGCAGCATTTGCGAGGGGAAAATCGCGCGGAAAACAGCTTAGCCGCTTCCGTTTTTGCGATGCATCAGTTTGGAGTCAGGCGCAAAAGCCGTCCATTGCGACCATCTTCCAGCACCCAAAGCGCCCCGTCCGGCCCTTGTTCTACCTCGCGCACCCGTTCGTCCCAGCTAAAGCGCTCGACCTCTGTTGCCGCATCGGGGCCAAGCTGCACGCGGATCAGGGCGCGGCTGACCAGCCCTCCGATCAACGCCGTGCCGCGCCAATTGGGAAACAGATCGCCGGAATAGATCACCAGCCCCGAGGGCGCGATGCTGGGCACCCAGAAAGCGTGCGGCGCAGCCAGATCAGGACGCGTGCCGTGATCGGGGATCGCAGCCCCGCTGTAGTGATTGCCGTTGGACACCACCGGCCAGCCATAGTTCTGGCCCGCCACGATCAGATTCAACTCGTCCCCGTGACGCGGTCCCATCTCGTGCGCCCACAGCCGCCCGTCAGCGTCAAAGGCGATGCCAAGAGAATTGCGGTGTCCCATCGTCCAGAAGGTTTTCGCCAGCTCTCCATCGCTTTGAAACGGGTTGTCCGGCGGGACGGATCCATCGTCATTCAGACGGATCAGCTTGCCCAACGCCTGCGCCATGTCCTGCGCGGGATCAAGCTCTTGCCGGTCGCCCGAAGTGATAAAAAGCTTACCTTCATGTGGTCCGCCCTTGGGCCCAAACGCCAAGCGGTGCGAAAAATGCCCGCGTCCGGGATAGGCGGGGAATTGACGCCAAATTTCTTCATGTTCGGTCAGGATCGGGTCGCCCGTCAGGTCTAGACGCGCGCGGATCACCACGGCTTGGCGGGTGCCCGACCGGTCGCCCTGCGTCACATATGAAAGGTAAATCAATCCGTTATTGGAAAAATCAGGATGTGGCACCACATCGCCCAGACCGCCTTGCCCGCCATCCAGCACCTTTGGAACGACCGCGACTTGGGTCTTGGTCCCATCGGTTCCGACCAACCAAAGCCGCCCCGGTTTCGTCGTTACCAAAGCCTGTTCGCTGTTCAGAAAGCTCATCGCCCAAGGGGCGTTGAAATCCGTAATGCTCTGTGCCTCGATCTGATTGCCTGTGGTGCTTTCAATCGGGAAGGCCCAGCTGGCTTGGGGCATGGCCACAAACCCAGAGAGGCCAACGAGAAGGGCGGCGATGGTCTTGTGCATGGGACACCTTTTCGGTTGGGATGCCCTAGACAACCATCAAAATGGCGGCCTCGCAAATCCAACCCGGCCACAATCAGGTGAACACATGAAAAAAAGGCCCCACGGGGGGGCCTTTTGAGAATTTGTCTGGTCCGGGGATCAGTTGACGATCGTCGCCTCGGTCGCGGCGCGCAGTTCGTCTTCGGTCACGCCATCGGCGGTCTCGACGATTTTCAGGCCGCCTTCGACCACATCCAGCACACCCAGATTGGTGATGATGCGGTCCACGACCGACTTACCAGTCAGGGGCAGGGTGCATTCTGTCAGCACCTTGCTGTCACCATGCTTGTTGGTGTGATCCATAACGACCACCACGCGGCCAACACCGGCCACAAGGTCCATCGCGCCGCCCATGCCTTTGACCAGCTTGCCGGGGATCATCCAGTTGGCAAGGTCGCCGTTTTCGGCCACTTCCATCGCGCCCAGAATGGCCATGGCGATCTTGCCGCCGCGGATCATGCCAAAGCTCATCGAGCTGTCAAAATAGGCGGTCTGGGGCAGTTCGGTAATGGTCTGCTTGCCTGCGTTGATCAGGTCGGCGTCGATTTCATCTTCGGTCGGGAAGGGGCCCATGCCCAGCATGCCGTTTTCCGACTGAAGCGTTACGTTGACACCTTCAGGGATGTAGTTCGACACCAGCGTCGGGATGCCGATGCCAAGGTTCACATACCAACCGTCTTGCAGTTCTTGTGCCGCGCGGGCGGCCATTTGATTGCGGTCCCAAGCCATGTCTTAAGCCTCCCGGATGGTGCGTTGTTCGATGCGCTTCTCGTGCTCGCCCTGAATGATGCGATGCACGTAGATGCCCGGCAGATGGATCGCATCCGGATCCAGCGAACCGGTCGGCACGATTTCCTCGACCTCGACCACGCAGGTTTTGCCGCACATGGCAGCCGGCGGGTTGAAGTTGCGGGCGGTCTTGCGGAACACAAGGTTGCCGGTTTCGTCCGCTTTCCAGGCCTTCACAATGGACAGATCAGCAAAGATGCCTTCTTCCATGATGTAGGTTTCCATCTCGCCGTTCGGGCCGGTTGGGAAATCCTTTTCGTCCTTGCCCTCGGCAATGACGGTGCCCACGCCGGTCTTGGTGAAGAAGCCGGGGATGCCGTGACCGGCCGCGCGCATGCGTTCGGCCAGCGTGCCCTGTGGGTTGAACTCCAACTCCAGCTCGCCCGACAGGTATTGGCGCATGAACTCGGCGTTTTCGCCCACATAGGACGAAATCATCTTTTTCACCTGCTTGGTTTGCAGCAGGATACCAATGCCGAAATCATCAACGCCCGCATTGTTGGATGCGAAGGTCAAGTTCTTCACACCGCTTTCCTTGATGGCTTCCAGCAGAAGCTCGGGGATGCCGCACAGGCCAAAGCCGCCGGCGGCAATCAGCATGTCGTCCGACAGAAGCCCGTCCAGAGCTTCGGCGGCGCTGCCATATACCTTGTTCATGAAAGATCCCTCTCGTCAGTTTCGTTGCTTTTCTGGCTTGGGGGCCGTGTAAAGTCAACGAAACCATACGCTGCATAAGGGCTTCAGGTATTTCTACCTAGACCCCAGAAGAGTGGACCCGGAAGGGAGCAAAGTAAGGCAAGTTCGGTCAGATTATCCGAACCTGTGCACCCACGGGCGTGATCGAAAACAGCTCGGCAATGGCGTTGTTGTAAAGGCCAATGCAACCATCCGAGCTGCGCCGTCCGATCTTGCGCGTATCATGCGTTCCGTGGATCAGATAGGCGGGCCAGCCAAGATACATTGCGTGCGTTCCCAACGGGTTGTCCGGGCCGGGGGGCATGTATTTCAGCTCGGGGTTACGCTCGATCATGCTGGGGGTCGGGGTCCAGTCCGGCCCCACGCGTTTGCGCATGATTTTGGTGTACCCAGTTTTCTTCAGATCATCCGTCAGTGGTACAGATGTCGGATAAATGCGGTAATCGCTGCCATCCGCGCTCCAATAATGTAAGGCACGCGAGATCGTATCGCAGACGATGGTGACGCGATCCAATTTCTCGAAGTGATCTTCCCAGCTTTGGCTGGCAAAGCTCGATATATTTCGTTTTGCCGATCCAATAACCGGGGTGGCAAGGGCAGTTTTCGGCAGCGAAACCGCTGCAGCTGCGCCCGCGATGACCGCGCGGCGCGAATAGGAACGTGACATGATAAAGCCCACTACTTGATTCAGTTTGGCAGTACAAAACCCCGCGCTGGGGCAGGTTACAAATCACTAGTTTGAGAGGTCGAATGCCAGCGACCAAATGAGCACACAGTGGTAAACCTTCGGCCTGTCAAAGTTATGCAATCAGGCCAAAGGCATTTCTCGGATCGGGCCCACGCTTTAGCTTTTGCTGGCTGCCTTTTTCTTTGCGGCAGGTTTCTTTTTGGCTGCAGTTTTCTTTTTTGCAGGCTTCTTCTTCGCGGCCTTTTCGGCGATCCAACCCACTGCCATTTCCATGGTCACGTCTGCAGGTTCCACGTCTTTGGGAATGGTTGCGTTGACCTTTTCCCATTTCACGTAGGGGCCATAGCGGCCTTCCATGACATTGACCGGACCACCATCTTCTGGGTGTTCACCCAATTCTTTCAGTGGCTTGGCCGCTGTTCGTCCGCGCCCACCGGGGTTGGCGCGCTTTTCGGCCAGCATCTCGACCGCGCGGTTCATGCCGATCTCAAACACGTCCTGCGGGTCTTTGATGTTGACGTAGACCGGCTTCGCCTCGCCTTCGGCTTGGTGCATGATATAGGGTCCGAAGCGGCCAAAGTTCGACTTCACCTCGCCGCCATCTGGGTGTTCACCTACCACGCGGGGCAGGGACAGCAGGATCAGCGCTTTCTCAAGCGTGATGTCTTCTTTCGCCCAGCCTTTGGGCAGGGACGCGCGTGGCGGTTTTTTGTTTTCCGGCGTGGGTTCGCCGCGCTGGACGTAAGGGCCGAAACGACCGGCCTTCAGCCAGATCTCATCGCCATTGTCTTCGCCCAACAAACGTTCGTCGCCTTCCGCACCTTCACCTGCGATCGGACGGGTATAGGTGCATTCCGGGTAATTCCCACAGCCCACGAACCCGCCAGTGCGCGAGGTTTTCAAGTGCAGCTGACCCGTTCCGCATTTCGGGCAGATACGCGGGTCGGATCCGTCTTCGCGTGGAGGGTACAGTTGGGGCGCAAGCGCCGCGTCCAGTTTGTCCAGCACTTCGGAGATTCGCAGCTCGGACGTCTCGGCAATCGCGGCCGAGAAATCCCGCCAGAAACGCGCCAAAACTTCCTTGTAATCCATATCACCCGCAGAAATCTCGTCGAGCTCTTCTTCAAGGTTCGCGGTGAACTCATAGCCCACATACTGGCGGAAGAAGTTCATCAGGAAGATCGTCACGATCCGGCCTTTATCCTCGGGGAACAGGCGGTTCTTGTCTTTGCGAACGTACTCGCGATCCTGAATGGTGGTGATCACCGACGCATAGGTCGACGGGCGACCGATGCCCAGTTCTTCCATGCGTTTGACCAGCGTCGCCTCGGTATAGCGGGGCGGGGGCTGGGTGAAGTGCTGTTCGGGCGAAATAGACTTCTTGTCGGCCTTTTCGCCTTCCATAATCTGCGGCAGGCGTTTGTCGTCTTCGTCTACGACCTGATCATCACGGCCTTCTTCATAGACCTTCAGGAAGCCTTCGAACACGACGACTTGCCCGGTGGCGCGCAGCACGACCTGACCGTCATCCGATCCCACATCCACCGAGGTACGCTCGAATTTGGCGCTTTCCATCTGGCTGGCGAGGGTCCGCTTCCAGATCAGGTCGTAAAGCTTGCGCTGATCGGGTTCGAGCTTCGCCAGATCGTTTGCAGACACGGTCATATCCGTCGGGCGAATACACTCGTGCGCTTCCTGCGCGTTCTTGGCTTTGTTCTTGTAAATCCGCGGATTGGCCGGAATGAACTCCTTGCCGTACCGGTCCGAGATCGCATCGCGTGCGGCCGCCACGGCTTCGGGTGCCATGTCGATCCCGTCGGTCCGCATATAGGTGATGTACCCGGCCTCGTACAGGCGTTGGGCGGTCGACATGGTTTGACGCGCGCCGAAGCCGAACTTGCGGCTGGCTTCTTGCTGCAGGGTTGAAGTCATGAAGGGCGGCGAGGGGTTACGGGTCGCAGGCTTCGCCTCGACCGACTGAACCGACAGATCGCGCGAGGTGATGGCCTGAACGGCTAATTCAGCAGCGGTTTCGTTCTCAAGGTCGTAACGGTCGAGCTTTTGGCCACCTAGAACCGTCAGACGGGCCTCGAACTCTTGACCACGCGGCGTTTGCAGCAATGCTTTCACCGACCAGTATTCACGGGCGTTGAAGGCCTCGATCTCTTCTTCGCGCTCAACAATCAGACGCAGGCAAACCGACTGAACGCGACCGGCCGAGCGTGCGCCCGGCAGCTTGCGCCACAACACTGGGCTCAGGTTGAAGCCTACCAGATAATCCAGCGCTCGGCGGGCCAGGTATGCCTCGACCAGATCGCTGTCCACATCGCGCGGGTTTTGCATCGCCTCTGTCACTGCGGATTTGGTGATCGCGTTGAAGACCACGCGGCTGACCGGCGTGTCCTTCTTGACCGCACGACGTTTGCGCAGCGCTTCTTCCAAGTGCCACGAAATCGCTTCCCCTTCGCGATCGGGGTCGGTTGCGAGGATCAGGTTGTTGTCGTCTTTCAAAGCATCGGCAATAGCGCGCACATGCTTGGCGCTGTCGCGGCCGACCTCCCATTTCATGGCGAACTCGTTGTCGGTGTCGACGGACCCGTCCTTGGGCGGCAGGTCGCGGACGTGGCCATAGGATGCAAGTACCGTGTAATCCGACCCAAGATATTTATTGATGGTCTTGGCTTTGGCCGGGCTTTCGACGACGACTACGGGCATGAACTTCCTCTCGACTCAGGTACACCATGAAATAATGGCAGTCTTTCTGGAGGCGTTAGATGTGTCGTGAAGGGGCATCTTGTCAATGGGCACTCTCTATATATAGGAGCGCATTTCGCCGCGCCCCCTTTAGGGGGCGGAAAGTTTGGTAGGATTTTAGGGGGCGGATGGAACAGATGTGGAACATGCCCTTCCCCTGTGAGCTTGGCGTTGCTAAGAAGATCGAATGAGCAGCATTGACGACAACGACCTGATTGATGATTCCGATGATGGGGTAGGGGCGCCGAAGGTCCCCCTATCGCAGCGCGCGATGGGGGCGGCCATTGGTGCGCGATCGGCACCCTATATGGGCGGTTTAAACCCTGCCCAACGCGAGGCGGTCGAGACATTAAACGGTCCGGTTTTGATGCTGGCAGGCGCGGGAACAGGTAAGACCAAGGCGCTGACCACGCGGATTGCGCATCTGCTGACCACCGGGTCCGCGCGCACCAATGAAATCTTGGCCGTGACCTTTACGAACAAAGCCGCGCGCGAGATGAAAGAACGTGTCGCCGGACTGCTGGGCCAGACGGTTGAAGGCATGCCGTGGATGGGCACCTTCCATTCGATCTGCGTGAAACTTCTGCGTCGTCACGCCGAGCTGGTCGGGCTGAAAACCAACTTCACCATTTTGGACACGGATGACCAAATTCGGCTTTTGAAACAACTGATTGTGGCCAGCAACATCGACGAAAAACGCTGGCCCGCGCGGCTGTTGTCGGGCGTGATCGACAATTGGAAGAACCGCGCATGGACGCCGGAAACGCTGCCCGCGTCCGAGGCGCAGGCGTTTAACGATCGTGGGCCGGAACTCTATGCGCAGTATCAAGAGCGGTTGAAGACGCTCAATGCTTGCGATTTCGGTGATCTGCTTTTACACATGGTCACGATTTTTCAGCAACACGACGATATTCTAGCCAAGTATCAAAGCTGGTTTCGCTACATCCTTGTCGACGAATACCAGGATACTAACGTGGCCCAGTATCTGTGGCTGCGGCTTCTGGCGGCGGGGCACAAAAACATCTGCTGCGTGGGTGATGACGATCAGTCGATCTATGGCTGGCGTGGGGCCGAGGTGGGCAATATCCTACGGTTTGAAAAGGATTTTCCGGGCGCGAAGGTTGTGCGGTTGGAGCAAAACTATCGCTCCACCGCGCATATTCTGGCAGCCGCGTCCGGCGTGATCGCGGGCAATGCGGACCGTCTGGGCAAAGAGCTGTGGACCGAGGCCGAGGGCGGCGAAAAAGTCCGCCTGATCGGCCATTGGGACGGTGACGAAGAAGCCCGTTGGGTCGGCGAGGAAATCGAGGCGATGCAGTCCGGCACACGTGGCATGGCTGGTAAATCGCTGGATGACATGGCGATCCTTGTGCGCGCGTCCCACCAGATGCGCGCGTTTGAAGACCGCTTTCTGACCATCGGCTTGCCCTATCGCGTGATCGGCGGGCCTCGGTTTTACGAACGCTTGGAAATCCGCGATGCGATGGCATATTTCCGTTTGGCGGTGAGCCAAGACGACGATCTGGCGTTTGAACGCATCGTCAACACACCCCGCCGTGGGCTGGGTGACAAGGCGGTTCAGACGATCCAGATGCTGGCCCGCACCAATGGCGTTTCGCTGGTTGAAGGCGCGCGGATCGCGGTCGAAACGAGCGCCATAAAGGGCAAGGGCGGCAAGGGGTTGGCCGAACTGGTCGCAGGGCTGGATCGCTGGTTCAACCAGCTGCGGGCGGAAGAAGACACCCATATCGAAATGGCCGAAGTGATCTTGGAAGAATCCGGCTATACGACCATGTGGCTGAACGACAAAACGCCCGAAGCACCCGGCCGTCTTGAAAACCTTAAGGAACTGGTGAAGGCGCTGGAAAGCTTTGAAAACCTTCAGGGTTTTCTGGAGCACGTCAGCCTGATCATGGACAACGATACGGACGACGCCGAGGAAAAGGTCACGATAATGACCTTGCACGCGGCCAAGGGGCTGGAATACCCCGCCGTGTTCCTGCCGGGATGGGAAGACGGGCTGTTTCCGTCCCAGCGTTCGATGGATGAAAGCGGGCTTAAGGGGCTCGAGGAAGAACGTCGTCTGGCCTATGTCG
This sequence comes from Aliiroseovarius sp. ABM4_368, assembly GCF_056161205.1. Classification (NCBI taxonomy): domain Bacteria; kingdom Pseudomonadati; phylum Pseudomonadota; class Alphaproteobacteria; order Rhodobacterales; family Paracoccaceae; genus Aliiroseovarius; species Aliiroseovarius sp. ABM4_368. Next base: position 360,888 of record NZ_JBSWYR010000001.1, read on the forward strand.
GCATCACACGGGCGGAAGAGGTCTGCACGATTTCCTTCGCAGCCAATCGCCGTGTTTACGGCCAATGGCAGTCGCAACTGCCCTCGCGTTTCGTCGATGAACTGCCCGAGGATCACGTGGAAGTGCTGACCGCGCCGGGCCTGTATGGCGGCGGCTATGGTGGCATGTCGGGCGATTTCGGGGGGCAGTCCCCCTTGGAGGACAAAGCCAGCCGCGCGGATGCGTATAATTCGCCGGGATGGAAGCGGATGCAGGCGCAAGGAAACCTGCGCATAAAGCCCAGTCCAAACGAAGCCAAGGGGCTTGTGATCGACGCCACCGCCGTGTCGTCCTTTATCCAAGGCGACCGCGTGTTCCACACCAAGTTTGGTTATGGCACCGTTATGGGCATTGAAGGCGACAAGCTGGATATCGAGTTCGACAAGGCCGGCGCCAAAAAGGTTGTCGCGAAATTCATCGTGCCAGCCGCGCAGGCGGGTGACGTCCCCTTCTGATCACTTCAGACATTCTGGAATAAAAAACGGCGCCGCTCGGGAGGAGGTGAGCGACGCCGTTTCCTATTTGGTCGGACCTCGGGAGGAGGAGTGAGGCCCGGCACTGCGACTTGGGTCGGGAGGAGGTGACCCGCGTCAAATCGAAACGTTCCTGGGAGGAGGGTGGAACGCCCCGAAATTTGGGGGTGCGGCGATGTCAGGGAGGAGGAAGACATCGCCGCGGCCCAAGGACTGTCGGGAGGAGGATGACAGTCCGAAGCTTTTGGGCGGCGAGATCAGGGAGGAGGAGAGACCTCGCCGCCATTCGTGTTCACCACCTGGGAGGAGGGTGGCGGTGAACCGAAAACTAGTTGTCGTATACAGCCATCCGCGCAACGAAGCGGATCGAGCTGCGGCCAATACCCAGATCGGCCAGTTCGCGGTCGCTCAGCGCGTTCAGTTCCTTGACGGTCTGACGATAGGTCTGGCGGGCTGCGCGGTTTTCTTTCCAACCTGCGATCAGCGCTGCAAAACGGTCGCTCAGGCTTGCCTGAGCCAGATTGATTTCACTTGCATGTGCCATTGTGCTTACTCACTTTCAGTCGCAGAACTCTGCGAATTTAAAGCCCGTAATTCTGGGCAGAACTTGTTTCGTTAGCGACAACATCGTCGCTGTGAGATAAACATGGGGCTAATGCTGCGGTTGCACAACACCCTAGAAAATCAAACCAGACATGCGTCTGGTGCATAGGTAAAATGTCAATAAAATAGGCGTTTATGTGGCAAATTTTCGGTTTTGCCTTGAAATGCTGCAAAGCAGAAACTTTGACGCGAAGGGTGCCGTAGGGGAAGTTTTCATTGTTAAGCAATTGCGGTGAAATTGAGCGCCCGTTTGGTGTGCTCTGATCAGAAGGAGGGATGGGGTCTAAAGGGCAAATCAGATGGCAAGGGTCCCCTATTTGGCAAAAATGATTCGTTTATCCGCGCGTGTGTTGGATTGAATTGCCCTTGCGCGCCCGTAGAAAGTCGCCAAGTAAAGAGGTCAGGATCAAGGAGGCTTCAATGGCGGATGTAAAAGACAGGATAATGGGGGCGCTTTCGGCGGTGGCTTTGCCCGATGGAGGCGATCTGGTGTCGCGCGACATGGTGCGTGCCTTAACGGTCGATGGGGCCGCTGTGCGGTTTGTGATCGAAGCAAGGTCGCCTGAAGAAGCCGCAGGGCTTGAGCCGCAGCGCCGAGCCGCCGAAGCCGCCGTAGCTGATCTGCCGGGGATCGAGACAGTCTCGGTCATCTTGACAGCGCATGGATCCGCGCCGGCCAAACCCGCGCCCAACCTGAAAATCGGTGGGCATCCCAAGCCGCAAGCTGGCCCGTTGCAGGTTCCTGGTGTGGCGTCGATTGTCGCCATTGCCTCGGGCAAGGGTGGGGTGGGGAAGTCCACGCTTAGTTCTAATCTTGCTGTGGCCTTGGCTAAGCAGGGGCGCAAGGTCGGGCTTTTGGATGCTGATATTCTTGGCCCGTCTCAGCCACGCATGATGGGTACGAATGAACGGCCCGGATCCTCTGACGGCGACATGCTGACCCCGGTCACGGCGCATGGGGTCAAGATGATGTCCATCGGTTTGATGCTGAAATCCGAACGCGAGGCAGTGGTCTGGCGTGGTCCCATGTTGATGGGCGCACTGCAACAGATGCTGTTTCAGGTCTCGTGGGGGCCGCTGGATGTGCTGCTGATCGATCTTCCACCCGGAACTGGCGATGTGCAGCTTACATTGGCGCAAAAGGCGCAGATCAGCGGGGCGATCGTGGTATCGACCCCTCAAGATGTGGCGCTTTTGGATGCGCGCAAGGCTATAGACATGTTTGATAAGGTGAAGGTGCCGATCCTTGGGCTGGTCGAAAACATGTCGTCCTATGTCTGTCCCAGCTGCGGTCACGAGGCGCATCTGTTTGGCCATGGCGGCGTCAAGGACGAGGCCGCCACCATCGGCGCACCTTTCCTGGGCGAGATCCCTTTGTCACTTGATGTGCGGCTTGCGGGCGACGGGGGAACTCCGATTGCGGCTGGTGACGGCGCGGTGGCCGATGCCTATGCCAAATTGGCCCAAGATATGGTCGCGCGCGGGATCGCCTGATCCGACCTTGCAGTAGAGACATTATATATAAGAGTGTCTGCGACGCCCGGTGCCTTGAGCGCCGGGCGTTTCGATTCCGCGCAGTTGGGGTTCTGGGAAATTATGGGCTTCATATGGGATGTCTGCGATTTTTCGTCGGTTCGGGACGGGGCAAAGCAGGTGGTCAGTGGGTGTTCGAAGCGGTTGTGGCGAAAAAAGTGAAAAAATTTGGATTTCATGGGAAAGAGCAGTTTCTGCGTATGAGACACTATATATAGTGATGTCTGGTCATTTGATGTCTACATGCCGGATTGAGCCCCAATATTTCTGCATTTGCGCGCAAATTTTTGTCGCTCAAATCCGGCCAAGGGCAAGAAATCCCGCAAAAAACTATTGCTTCCCATAAATTCCCAAGCTATCCATGTATTCAAGATGAGGACGGGACAGAAAGAGGCGATAAGACCTCGCAGACACTCCCAAGTCAGGTTTCATACAGGCCCCGCTTTCATCAACGAAAGAGATCCGGCGCGTACGCGAGCAGACATCCCCCCAGGTGGCGCGCGCAGCTGGGCACCCCGGAAACGGGACAGGCGGCGGATTGGTCAGTGGCAGCTAGATCAATTCGCCGTTTTTAATTCCAGCCTCTGCCAGGGTTGAAGGGACAGTTATTAAAGGGGGCCGCGCAAGTGGCACGTAGGTTCAGAGGTGAAAGCCACCACAAGGTGGACACGAAGGGCAGGGTCTCGATCCCCGCCCTGTTTCGCCGTGTTCTGGAAGCTGGCGACCCCGATTGGACCGATGGTCTGAACCCCAATCTTGTCATTGTCTATGGCGACCACCGCCGCAACTATCTGGAAGCCTATACAATCGAAGCGATTGACGAGGTTGATGACCAGATCGCCAAGATGCCGCGCGGCTCGATGGAACGTCGGATGTTGGAGCGTCTGTTCAACGGGCAATCCTTCCCCACAACTGTGGATGAAACCGGCCGTCTGGTGCTACCTGCCAAGCTGCGTCAAAAAATCGGGCTAGAGAAAGAAGCGTTTTTTATCGCCACCGGCGACACGTTCCAGATCTGGAAGCCCGAGACCTATGAAGAGGTTGAAGTCGCCAAGACTGAAGAGTGGCTGAACGAACAGTCAGAAGATTTCGATGTGTTGACCCTGCTGGGCAGTCAGGGGGATGGATAAGATGTCTGACCCGGCTGCCACCGAAAAAACAACTGTAAAACGACCGCATATCCCTGTCCTTCTTCGGCCGCTTCTAGAAGCGGTCGCGCCTGTTTCTGGCGACTGGGCAGATGGAACGTTCGGGGCAGGGGGATATACGCGCGGATTGCTGGACGCCGGGGCCGACTGGGTCTGCGGGATTGACCGCGATCCGATGGTGTTCGACATGGCATCAGACTGGGCGGGCGACTATGGCGACCGGCTGGCCCTGCGCGAAGGCACGTTTTCCGAAATGGACACATTGGCAGGCAAGCCCTTGGATGGTGTTGTTCTGGATCTGGGCGTCAGCTCGATGCAGTTGGATCTGGCCGAACGCGGTTTTTCCTTCATGAAAGACGGCCCGTTGGACATGCGGATGAGCCAATCTGGCCCTTCGGCCGCCGATCTGGTGAATGAAGCGGATGCCGATACGCTGGCGGACATCCTGTATCACTACGGGGAAGAGCGTGCTTCGCGCCGCATCGCACGGGCGATTGTGAAGGCGCGGGATGAGGCCCGGTTTGAGACAACGTTGCAACTGGCAGACGTGATCGAAAAGAACCTGCCGCGCTCGAAGTCTGGCCAAAGCCACCCTGCGACGCGCAGCTTTCAAGCCATCCGCATTGCGGTGAATGACGAATTTGGTCAATTGATTGAAGGGCTTGAAGCTGCCGAACGCGCTCTGAAACCCGGCGGCAAGCTGGCCGTTGTGACCTTCCATTCGATGGAGGATCGCGTGGTCAAACGTTTCTTGCAGGCGCGTGCGTCCTCGGGCGGGGGCGGGTCACGTTATGCGCCGGAGGCTGCGGAAGAAACTCCGCGTTTCAAGCTGACCCCGCGCAAAGCCATCGGCCCCGATAAAGACGAGTTGCAGGAAAATCCGCGCGCCCGGTCCGCCCGTCTGCGCGTTGCGACCCGCACGGATGCGCCTGCTGGACCCTCGGACCGCAAAAAACTTGGCTTGCCGCCCCTTGTATTTAAGGACTGATCGTAATGCGTAGTTTGCTTTATATTGCTTCCGCCCTTGTTGTGATGGGCTTGGCCTATTGGGCTTATTCCGAAAACTATAAGACGCAAGCCTCGCTGGATCGTTCGCACAGGTTGCAGGGCGAGATCGGACGCATGCAAGAAGAGCTGGCCGTTTTGCGCGCTGAATGGGCATATCTGAACCGCCCTGATCGCCTGCGGGATCTGGCCGAGATGAACTATGACAAACTGGAACTGAACGTGTTGGAACCGGGCCAGTTTGGCCGCGTCGATCAAATTGCCTTTGTTGACGATGACCTGCCCGAAATCACCGACGCTGTGGATGTGATGGGAGAGATCGAATAATGACCCGTGTCCCCCTCCGCCCTCTTGCTCGCATTCTCGAAGCTCGCGCTAAGGGTGAGAACCCCGATGCGATTGAACGCGAGAACTTGCGCCATCGCCACGACCAGATCCGCAATGAATCACGTCTGCGCTCGGAAGGGCGTTTGTTGGTTCTGGCCGGGTTCTTCCTCTGTGCCTTCGCGACCGTTGGCGTCCGCATGGCAACCCTGTCCGCGTCCGAGGCACAAGAGCCGCGCGCGCAAGCACCGGGGGCATCCATCGCCACTGCTCGCGCTGACATTCTGGACCGTCAGGGCCGCATTCTGGCAACGAACCTCGTGACCCACGCGCTCTATGCTCAGCCGCATCAGATGGTGGACCCGGAACGCGCCGCGAGTGAGTTGGTGCGTATCTTCCCGGATCTGGAGCATGAACGCCTGATTAAGGATTTCACCGGATCGCGTAAGTTCCTGTGGATCAAGAAGAAAATCAGCCCCGAGCAAAAACAAGCCGTGTTTGACATCGGTGAACCCGGCCTTCTGTTTGGCCCGCGCGAGATGCGCCTGTATCCGAACGGCAAGTTGGCGGCCCACGTGTTGGGCGGGGCCAGCTTTGGCCGCGAAGGTGTGTCGGCGGCCGAGGTGATCGGCGTGGCCGGCGTTGAAAAGCAGTTCGATGATTATCTTCGTAACCCGGCCAATGGCGGTGCGCCGCTTGAACTGTCCATCGACCTGTCCATTCAGGACGCGGTCGAGCGTGTGTTGCACGGCGGCATGAAAATGATGAACGCCAAGGGCGCAGCCGCGATCTTGATGGATGTCCACACGGGCGAGGTGATCTCGGTCGCGTCATTGCCGGATTTCGATCCGAACAACCGTCCGCGTCCCTTGACCGTGGCGGATAAGGGTAAGGATCAGTCCGATAGCCCGCTGTTCAACCGTGCGGTGCAGGGGGTCTATGAACTTGGCTCGACCTTCAAAATTTTCACCGCCATTCAGGCGATGGATCTGGGGCTTGTGAACCCGAACACGGTGATCGACACGGGTGTGCCGATGAAGATCTCGGGCTTCCGCATTGGCGAGTTCCGTAACAAAAACTATGGCGAGCTGTCGGTGACGGACATCATCGTCAAAAGCTCGAACCGGGGGACGGGGCGCATGGCGCTTCAGATCGGGTCCGAGCGTCAGAGAGAGTTCCTGAAAACCCTTGGTCTGCTGGACCCCACCCCGTTCGAAATTGTCGAGGCGACGGGTTCGACACCTCTTGTTCCAAAGAACTGGGGCAAGCTCAGCTCGGTCACGATTTCTTACGGGCACGGTATCTCGAACTCGCCCATGCACTTGGCCGCAGCCTATGCCGCGATTGCCAATGGTGGCTATGCCGTGAAGCCCACAGTGTTGAAACAGCACCACGTTGAACGCGGCCCGCGCGTGATGAGCGAGGCCTCGGCCGCTGCGGCGCGCGACATGTTGCGCAAGGTGGTTACAGAAGGCACCGCCAGCTTTGGCGAGGTTCAGGGCTATCTGGTCGGCGGCAAAACCGGTACAGCAGACAAGCCCAAGCCGAACGGCGGATATTATGATGACAAAGTGATCAACACATTTGCCAGCATGTTCCCGACCGACAACCCGAAATACGTGCTGATCGTCACGCTGGATGAACCGGTCGAGACCTCGGGCACCAAGCCGCGCCGCACCGCTGGCTGGACTGCCGTTCCGGTTGCTGCCACGATCGTCGAACGTGTGGCGCCCCTTTTGGGAATGAAGCCGCGTGAAACCCGCGTTGAACCTTTGGACGCAACTGGGGTAACACTCACGTCGAACTGATAAGGCGGATTGCAAACAGATGGGTGCTGAGATGGTAACGAAATCCCTGGGTGAACTGGGGCTCAGCGCCCGGGCAGGGCGTGACGCGCAAGTGACAGGACTGTCGGTGGACAGCCGTCTGGTGAAACACGGCCATTTGTTTGCAGCACTTCCGGGTGCGAAATTGCATGGCGGCGAGTTCATTCAATATGCGTTGCGTATGGGGGCTGCGGCGATCCTGACCGATCCCGAAGGCGCAAAGATTGCGGAAACCGAACTTGCGGCGTCGGACGCCGCAGTCGTTGTCACCGAAGACCCACGCATGGCGTTGGCCTATACGGCGGCCCTTTGGTTCGGCGCTCAGCCCGAACATATGGTGGCCGCAACAGGGACAAACGGGAAGACGTCTGTCGCCAGTTTCACCCGCCAGATTTGGACACTTCTTGGCATCAAAGCTGCCAATCTGGGCACGACGGGCGTTGAAGGTGCGTTCACAGCGCCTTTGTCACACACCACGCCCGAGCCGATCACCCTGCATAAAGTGCTGGTCGATATGGCCGGAGCGGGCGTCACCCATGCCGCGATGGAGGCCTCGTCCCACGGGCTTTCTCAGCGTCGTTTGGATGGGGTGCGCTTGTCGGCAGCCGCCTTTACCAACTTTACGCAGGACCATTTGGATTATCACGAAACGTTTGAAGAATACTTCGCGGCCAAAGCGGGGCTGTTTGCCCGCGTCTTGCCCGAGGGCGGGACGGCAGTGATCAACATGGATGATCCCAAAGGGGCCGAGATGGCCACCATCGCCGAAGCACGCGGTCAAAACTTGATCCGTGTAGGTTTGGCGGATGGGTGCGAGTTGCAGCTTAAAGCCCGCCGATTTGACGCCACCGGGCAAGAGCTGATGTTCGCGTGGCAGGGTAAACCTTTTACCGCACGTTTGAACCTGATCGGGGGCTTTCAGGCCGAAAACGTTTTGGCCGCTGCTGGGTTGGCCATTGGATGCGGGGCCGAGCCCGAACATGTGTTTGAGACCTTCAAGGATCTGGAAACCGTCCGTGGCCGGATGCAACACGCGGCGACCCGTGACAACGGCGCGGCGGTGTTTGTGGACTATGCCCATACACCCGACGCGCTAAAAACCGCTTTGCGCGCCATGCGCCCGCATGTGCTGGGCCGTCTGGTGGTGGTGTTCGGCGCTGGCGGGGAACGCGATACCTCGAAACGGAAACTGATGGGGCAGGCGGCGGCAGAGAATGCCGATGTTGTCTTTGTCACCGACGACAACCCGCGCAGCGAAGATCCCGCCTTGATCCGCTCGATGGTGATGGAAGGCTGCCCCGAGGCGGTGAATGTGGGCGATCGGGCCGAGGCCATCTTGCGCGGCGTTGACGCTCTGGGACCGGGCGACACGCTGCTTATTGCGGGCAAGGGCCACGAGACCGGCCAAACCGTGGGCAATGACGTGCTGCCCTTTGATGACGTCGAACAAGCCTCGGTCGCGGTGGCGGCTTTGGAAGGACGGTTGGCATGAGCCTTTGGACAGCGAAAGACGCCGCAAAGGCCACAGGCGGCGAAGCACGCGGCGATTGGTCTGTCACCGGAGTATCCATCGACACGCGGACCATCGAAGCGGGCGATCTGTTCGTTGCCTTGAAAGCCGCGCGCGATGGGCATGAGTTTGTGTCGCAAGCGTTGGAAAAAGGCGCAGGGGCTGCTTTGGTCAGCCATGTGCCCGAAGGGGTCCAGGGCGACGCACGGCTATTGATCGTGGATGATGTGCTATCTGCGCTGGAAGATCTGGGCCGTGCCGCCCGCGCCCGCACAGATGCGCGTGTCGTGGCGGTGACCGGCTCGGTCGGCAAGACTTCGACCAAGGAAATGCTGCGGGCGGTTTTGGCGCGGCAGGGCAAGACCCACGCGGCCGAGGCAAGCTATAATAACCATTGGGGCGTGCCGCTGACTTTGGCGCGGATGCCGGCGGATACGGACTTCGCCGTGATCGAGATCGGCATGAGCAACCCCGGTGAGATCGAGCCACTGGCACAGATGGCGCGGCCCCATGTGGCGATGGTGACCACCGTCGCCGCCGCGCACCTTGAATCGTTTGACGACGTGGACGGTATCGCACGTGAAAAGGGATCCATTTTCAAGGGATTAGAAGGTGGAGGTGTTGCCATCATCAATGGCGATCTGGACACAACACCCGTGTTGCGCGCCGCTGCCGAAGGTTTCGTGACCGAAAGTTTCGGCGCGAATGCGGACAACGACCACCACCTGACCCATGTGTCCCTGACCCCGGATGCAACCATCTGCAAAGCGATGGTCGCGGGCCAAGAACAGTTGTTCAAAATTGCCACCGCAGGCCGCCATTTTGCCCGCAACGCGCTGGCCGTTCTGGTCGCCGCACGTGCGCTTGGCGCGGACGAGACTTTGGCCGCCCGCGACATGACACTGTGGCAGCCGCCCACCGGGCGTGGCACACGCGAAGATATCCTGCTGGACGCCCCCGAAGGGCTGAGCGTTACGCTGATCGACGACGCTTTCAACGCCAACCCAACCTCAATGGCTGCATCGCTCGAGGTACTGGCGACGATGACGCCCATCGACGGCGTTGGCGCGATCCACAAGGGACGTCGGATTGCCATTCTGGGCGACATGCTGGAGTTGGGGCCGGATGAGCTGGCCCTTCATGGCGACATCGCCGATCTGCCCTTCATTGAAGATATTGACGTGGTGCACTGTTCAGGCCCGCGCATGAAAACGCTGTGGGACCGGCTTACTGGCGATAAGCAGGGCGTTTACACTGAAACGGCCGACGATATGGCCGCGCAGGTGCACAGCCTGATCGACGCGGGAGATGTGGTGCTGGTCAAAGGATCGAAAGGCTCGCTGGTGTCCAAAGCTGTTGACGCGATCCGCAAAATGAGCCAAGCGCAAGGTTAATTAATAAAAGGGCCCTCATTCATGTTGTATTGGTTGACCGAGTTTTCGGATGGCGGCGATTTCTTCAACTTGTTTCGCTACATCACCTTCCGTTCGGGTGGGGCGTTCTTTACCGCGCTGATTTTCGGCTTCATGTTCGGCAAGCCCCTGATCAACATCCTGCGCCGCAAGCAGGGCAAAGGGCAGCCGATCCGTGACGATGGCCCCGAAAGCCACAAGGAAAAGCAGGGCACGCCAACCATGGGCGGGTTGTTGATCCTGTCAGCCCTTCTGGTGGCGACACTGATGTGGGCACGGCTGGACAATGCTTACGTCTGGATCACGCTCTTTGTGACCTATGGCTTTGGTTTGATTGGCTTTGCGGATGACTATGCCAAGGTTTCGAAGAACAACACGGCGGGCGTTTCCGGCAAGATCAGGCTGGCGATTGGGTTGGCAATTGCCGGGATTGCAGGCGTTTGGGCGGCAAGCGTGCATCCAGAAGGGCTTCAATACCAATTGGCCTTCCCAGTGTTCAAAGACACGCTTTTGTATATGGGCTTTCTGTTCATTCCCTTCGTGATGATTGTTATCGTCGGGTCGGCAAATGCGGTGAACCTGACGGACGGGCTGGATGGGCTGGCGATCATGCCAGTGATGATTGCGGCGGGCACTTTGGGCGTGATCGCCTATGCCGTGGGCCGCGTCGACTTTACCGAATATCTTGACGTGCATTATGTGCCCGGCACGGGCGAGCTGTTCGTCTTTACCTCGGCGCTGATTGGGGGCGGCTTGGGCTTTTTGTGGTACAACGCACCGCCCGCGGCCGTGTTCATGGGCGACACTGGTTCGCTGGCCCTTGGTGGGGCTTTGGGCGCCATCGCCGTTGCGACCAAGCACGAGATCGTGTTGGCCATCGTCGGCGGGCTTTTCGTGGTCGAAGCACTCTCGGTCATTATTCAGGTGCTGTATTACAAGAAGACCGGCAAGCGCGTCTTCCTGATGGCCCCGATCCATCACCATTTCGAACACAAAGGCTGGCAAGAGCCGCAGATCGTTATCCGCTTCTGGATCATTTCGTTGATCTTGGCGCTGATCGGGCTTGCGACACTGAAGGTACGCTAAGCGCCACCAAAGACTTTCCAATCGCCCCGCCCATCCGGCGGGGCTTTTGTTTTTGGGCCAAACCCTTTAGCGATGTTTCAAGACGGATAGGAGACACGCATGATCCCGGTTAAAGGTTACGTAGGGCGCAAAGTTGCGGTTCTGGGGCTTGGACGCTCGGGCCTTGCAACAGCCCACGCGCTAGAGGCCGGCGGGGCCGAGGCGCTTTGCTGGGATGATGGGCAAGAAGCCCGCGAGCGTGCCGAAGGGAAGGGGCTGATCCTGCATGACCTGAACAAGGGCAACGCGTGGGAAGATGTCTCGGCCCTGATCGTCAGCCCGGGCATTCCCCATCTTTACCCCGAACCCAACAAGCTGATCGCCCGCGCGCAAGAGGCTGGCGTGCCGGTCGACAATGATATTGGCCTGTTTTTCCGCAGCTTCGCCGATCAGGAATGGGACAATTTTGAAACGTTGCCGCGCATCGTGGCAGTCACTGGGTCCAACGGGAAATCCACCACCTCGGCCTTGATCCACCACGTGCTGGAACATGCGGGCAAACCCGCACAACTGGCGGGGAATATCGGGCGTGGAGTCTTGGACATTGACCCCGCCCATGACGGTGAAGTCGTGGTGCTGGAGCTGTCGAGCTATCAGACTGACCTTGCCCGTGCGCTGACCCCGGACATCGCGGTCTTCACCAACCTGTCGCCCGACCATCTGGACCGTCACGGTGGTATGGGCGGCTATTTCGCAGCCAAACGGCGTCTGTTTGCGGAAGGCGGTCCAGATCGTGCTGTCATCGGCGTAGACGAGGCCGAAGGGGCCTATCTGGCGGGGCAATTGTCTGAAGGCGCGGCGGATGATCGGGTGATCCGTATCTCGGTTGATCGCAAACTTACCGGGCCGGGCTGGCAGGTCTTTGCCCGTAAGGGGTTCCTGTCTGAATACCGAAAGGGGCGCCAAATCGCGTCGGTGGATCTGCGCGCCATCAAGGGATTGCCCGGCAGCCACAACCACCAAAATGCCTGCGCGGCTTATGCGGTTTGCCGCACCATCGGGTTGTCACCGAAGGTGATCGAAGCCGCCTTCCACGCTTTCAAAGGCCTGCCGCATCGCTCGCAATTGGTAGGTGAAAAAGACGGTGTGGCCTTCGTGAATGACAGCAAAGCGACCAATGTGGACAGCGCGCGCGCTGCGTTGGGAGCCTTCGACAACATCCGCTGGATTGCGGGCGGCTTGGGCAAAGATGGCGGTATCGAAAGCTTGTCGGATGCCCTTGAAAACGTGACCAAAGCCTATCTGATCGGCCATTCCGCGCGTGAGTTCGCGCTGCAATTGGGCGACGTCCCGTATGAGATTTGCGAGACGATGGAAAACGCGGTCGCCACCGCCGCCAAGGATGCCCAATCCGGCGACACGGTGCTTCTGGCCCCTGCAGCAGCCAGTTTTGACCAGTACCCCGATTTCGAAAAACGGGGCGAGGATTTCACCCGTCTGGTTCAGGACCACCTTCGGGATATGTGAGCGTTACCGGTATCCCGCGGTATGCTGAGATCGCCAAAAAACCCTTGTTTGTAAGGGGTTGCAATGTGTCGCGTCTCTGTTACGACTTGCGATAAGGAGACACGCGTATGATGAACCTGACCGATCACCCGGGCCGCTATGAGCTTGCGAACGAGCTGCACGCCCGCCCATCGCCCGCGTTAAGCGCGCCGGGGACGGCGGTCTATCTGGCTATCAAGCGCCCGGAAAACGCGGCCAACCGGGATCGCGAGGCGGATCGCCAGCATCTGATCGCGCTTCTTGACCGTTTTGGCGCGCCGCATCCCAGCCCCGGATCGAACCACTATTTCGGTGCGGTCGGACGGTATTACCTGAAATGGGAACAGCATAACGAGTTCGTCAGCTACACCGTGTTTTCAGACGGAATATCGTCGCGGGCCTTTGACCCTGCGGCGTTTGATGTTTTCCCGGATGACTGGCTGGCCGACGCGCCGGGTGCGCGCATCACCTCGGCCCATATACGTGTTCAGCAGATGCCGGGCACCGAAAAAGAAATGGACAAGCTGGTACGGGAATGGTTCGTGTCGGACAGCATCGCGTCGACTTGGGTGATCGACCACTCGGCCATGTTGGCGGGCGATTTCCGCATTGATCCCGCGGGCCATATGCGGTTCGTGGCCTTCATCGCGGAAGGGACGAGCAAGCGTCGGATCGGTCGGATCGTCCAGCGCCTTTGCGAGATCGAGACCTATAAAGCCATGTCGATGCTGGGTTTCCCAGTTGCGCTCGAGATCCATCGCAAGCTGCGCCATCTGGACGGAGAGCTGACCCATCTGGTCGGCGCGATGACGCGCGGCGATGATCGCCCCGAAGCCACGCTGGGCGAGCTTCTGAATATCTCGGCTAAGTTGGAAGAGCTGATGGCCTCGACCTCGTTTCGGATGGGGGCGACGCGGGCCTATGAAGCCATTCTGAACCAGCGCATTGGCGCCTTGCGGGAAGAGCGTTTTCGTGGGCGTCAGACGCTGAGCGAGTTCATGATGCGCCGCTATGATCCTGCGATGCGCACGACCCGAAGTGCGGCGACCCAGCTTGAAACCATGAGCGCCCGCGCCACCCGCGCGGGCGAGTTGTTGCGCACCCGTGTCGATGTTGAACGGGCCGAGCAAAACCAAACGCTTTTGGAAAGCATGGACGCGCGCGCCAAGATGCAGCTGCGCCTGCAAGAAACGGTCGAAGGGCTGTCCGTCGTTGCGATCAGCTATTACGCCGTCTCGCTGGCGGGCTATCTATTTTATCCGCTGGCGGGTGCGCTTGGCGTGTCCAAAGGAATGCTGACGACGCTGCTTACGCTGCCTGTGGTGCTTTTGGTGTGGCTGTCTGTGCGTCGAATTCGGAAGTCGCTGGGGCATTAAGACGAGCGTCGACACGGGCCGCAATCCATGCGCCTGCGACAATGGCCAGAAGCGCAATCGTCGCGGCGGTCGACAGGGTAGCCACGCCCGATAGGCCAGCACCGACGGTGCAGCCGCCCGCAAACACGCCGCCTATTCCCATCAGCACGCCACCAGAAAGGTAGCGACCCATTTGGCCAGCGCCCTCAAACCCTTGCCATGCAAAGCGTCCGGCGATTAGGGCAGACAGGGCGGCCCCGATGATGACGCCGCCGACCAAGCCAGTGCCGAAGTTGCCGCCTACGGCGCTGGACGCAGCGGTCCAGAACAGCGTATCGGCCAAGGGCAATGTGAAGGACAGGCTTTCCACGGCAATCGGATCGAATTCGTCCGCCAAGACCAATCCGGTTCCCAGCCAGCCCAACGGCACCAGTATACCCAGCAGCACGGCCAACAAGATTGTGCCAACCTTGGGGCGTGCTTGAAAGATAAAGAACGCGGCAAGAAGAACGGGAATTGCAACGAACACCAGAGGCAAAGAGGGGGCGGGGATCTCAACCGCGCCAAGTGTCGTGCGAAGCGGAGAGAAAACGCCCTTCAAGGTGGCTTGCGCGGTCAGCGCGGCGACACCGATTACAACCACGGCCCGCAGATTGCCTGACGACCCAAGCACGACAAGCCGTGACAGGCAGCCGCGTGTCATGACCATTCCGGCACCGAACATCAATCCGCCAACCAGAAGAGACAAGATTGACAAATTGGGTGCGTGATAGCGGTGGTCGCCAAACTCGATCAAACCCGTCATGACAGCGCCTTGAGTGCCGATGACGGCAACCGCCAAGGCTGTCAGCCAAACTGCTAGCGCCTGACGGCCTTCGCTGCCTGTCCCGACAATACCGCGACGCAGACAGAAGCGTGTGATCTCGGCTAGAATGCCGAAAGCCGCACCAAGGCCCAGCCCGAACAGGATCGAGGCTGTGCGTGGGGTCAGGGTTTCAAAGCCTAAGGTCTCAAACATCTTCACGTCTCCGCATTTGGGAATGTGTTCTCTCTGCCGTGAGAATTCACATACATCAAGCTTTGAATGTGTCTGGATATCGCCCGAAAGTGGGAAGGTGTTCTGCATACAGGGGTAGTGCGGAAAATCGGACTGAGATTCTGTATCGGTGCAGATGTATGGACTAATTTTCGGCGATTCATTGCGAGACCTGTCCCTAATTGCGTCTGCCTGTACCGCGCGGATCCATCGCATCCCGCAGCCCATCTCCAAGGTGATTCGCGCATAAGACGGTCAACGTGATCATCAGCCCCGGCCAGATGGCGCGGGCGGGTGTCAGGGTCAGGTACTCGGTCCCGTCATAGAGCAGCCGACCCCATGTCGGGTGGTCCGGCGGAAAGCCAAGCCCAAGAAAGCTGAGCGCGCTTTCGGTAATGATCGCATTGGCCAGCCCCAGCGTCGCCGAGACGATGATCACCCCCATCACATTGGGCAGGATGTGCCGCCGGATCAGCCCCAATGGGCGCAGGCCAAGGGCAGTGGCGGCTGTGATGAACTCGCGCTTCTTCAGCGCTAGCACTTCTGCCCGCAGGATCCGTGCGGTTTGCATCCAACTGGTCAGGCCAATCATCGCAACGATCAGCAGAAAGATCCCAGCCTCTGCCCCCAAAAGGCTGCGAAGGCTGTCACGCCACAGCATGATCGTGACCAAAAGCAGGGGGAGAACGGGCAAAGCCAGAAACAGGTCGGTCAGGCGCATCAGCGGGGCGTCGAGCCAGCGGACCATGCCCGCAAGTATGCCGACTGTGGCGCCGATTATGACCGACAAGCCCATAGCGACCACGCCCACCAAGATCGTCACGCGCCCGCCTTGCAGGACGGCAGCGAACAGATCGCGGCCAAGGTGATCGGTGCCCATCGGGTGCGACAGGCCGGGGCCGAGGTTGCGGGCGGTGACGTTGATCTGCCCCGCGCTGTGGGGCCACAGGGACGGCCCGATCAGGACGGCCAGAAGGATCAGTGTCAACAGGTAGCCACCAATCACAGCGCCTTTGTGCCGCTGAAAT
The DNA here is from genome assembly GCF_056161205.1 of Aliiroseovarius sp. ABM4_368. Taxonomy (NCBI): domain Bacteria; kingdom Pseudomonadati; phylum Pseudomonadota; class Alphaproteobacteria; order Rhodobacterales; family Paracoccaceae; genus Aliiroseovarius; species Aliiroseovarius sp. ABM4_368. The sequence continues at coordinate 376,790 of NZ_JBSWYR010000001.1, forward strand.
CGCTGCCAAAACCCATTGGCGCGCGCGCTAAGGGCGGTCAGATCAGTCATAGCTGATCCTCGGATCCAACAGGCCATAGGCGATGTCCGCCAGCAGGTTGAACAGCACGATCAACACTGCAAACAGGAAGGTCAGGGTTTGAACCACGGGTAAGTCGCCGCTTTGGATGGACGAAATCAGCAGCTCTCCGATCCCGTTGATCTTGAATATTTGTTCGGTGATGATCGCACCTGCCAACACCTGAGGGATGCCCAAAGCAATCACCGTCACGACCGGCAAAAGGGAATTGCGGGCAACATGGGCCAGCAGGACGCGGGGCTCGGAAGCGCCTTTCGCGCGGGCTGTGCGGACATAGTCGTGGTGCAGATTGTCCAGCATCGAGGCACGCATATAGCGGCTGATTTGGGCGGCGTTATAAAGCGCAAGAATGGTGACGGGCATGATCATCTGCCGCAGTTGAACCAGAAAGCTGTCCCATCCGGTGACGGCCAGCGTCGTGTCATAGACGGAAGGAAACCAGTTCAGTTTCACCGCGAAGATTACGATCATCACGACGCCCAGAAAGAAAGACGGCACTGAATAGCCGATCATCGAGATGAAGCCGCCCAGATGGTCGAACCAACCATGTTGGCGATAGGCCGAATAGATGCCGACGGGCAGGGCGATCAAGATGCCCAGTACATAGGACAGACCCACGACCCAAAGTGTCTGGGGCAGACGCTCGGCGATCAGGTCCACCACGGGCGCACGCGAGGCCCAGCTGAGGACGCGCAGGCGGTCGGGGTCTCCGAAGCTGAGGCCCGTCAGGTTCGTCAGCCAATTCAGCGGTTCATGGAGGAAAAACTGTTTGCACCAAAGCAGATAGCGGGTCAGCAGAGGATCACCGATCCCCAACGCCTCGCGCAGTTGGGCGCGGGTTTCGGCTGGGATCGACATGGGCAGGTTGGCGGTCGGGTCATTCGGGGCCAAATCCATCAGAAGGAAGATGGCGAAGCTGATGAAGATCAGCACGGGAACCGAGAAAGAAAGCCTGCGCAAACAATAGGTTAACATGGGCGATAGACGGCCTTTGGTTCCGTGGAGCGACCCAATACTGGCCGCGCCTTCAGTCTAGCGGTCTTACTTGGCGCGGGTCCAGTCCGCGATGTTCCAAAGTTCGCTGTCCCAAACATTCATCCGCACGCCCTGAAGCGTATTGGCATGGGCCGAAACCTCGCCGCGGTGCACCAGTGGGATCAGCGCCCCCGCCTGCATCAGCATATCGTTCAGCTGTTTCGAGATCGCGATCCGTTCCTCGATTTTCACCGTGTTGCCAAGTTGGGCCAGCAGGGCATCGTAGTCAGGATCGCAGTAACGCGGCACGTTCATGCCGGACCAGCCGTTTTCAGGCGTCGGGATCGCGGCGCAGGACCAGTTGTGCAGGTACGGTTCAGGATCGTTGCCGGGGAAGAAGTTGGTGAACATCTCAAGATCGGCATAGAACTTTTGATATGTGTCCGGGCTGGATTGGTCGCCGCCGAAGAAGACAGACGGGGCAAGGGCGCGCAGCTCGGTCGCGACGCCGATTTCAGACCACCAGGCTTTCAGCAGATCCTGCGTGGTCTGGCGCACGGGATTGACCGAGGTCTGATACAGCATGGTCATCGCCATGCCATCCTTGTCGCGGATGCCATCGCCGTCGCTGTCTGTCCAACCAGCCTGATCCAGCAAGGCACGGGCCGCGTCCAGATCTTGCGTCAGGCACGCGTCATTCGCGCCCGAGGCATAGATCGCAGGCGCGGCAAGCACATCACAGGTGGGACGGCCTGCATCGCCATATGCGATGTCGATCAGGGTGCTGCGGTCGATTGCCAAAGACAGGGCCTTCGTCACGCGCGGATCGGCAAGGAAGGGGTGTGCACCGCCTTCGCGGGTCGAACGCATGTCGCCCAGATCAGTCGCAGGGTTGGTCAAGTTGACCTGCAACCGCTCGACCGCCGTCCCGAAAGAGGATACCACCTGACCCTTGCCCGCAGACTTCATCTGACCCAGTACTTGCGGGTCAAGCTGAAGGTTCCAGGCATAGTCAAACTCGCCGGTTTCCAGCACGGCGCGGGCCGCACCCGAGGCATCGCCTCCGCCTTTGATTGTTACCTTGGCAAAGCCCGGTTTGTCCGCATCACGGTAAAAGGGGTTGATGTCATAGCTCACCACATCCCCCGACCTGAAGTCGGCGATCTGATAGGGGCCGGTGCCAATAGGGGCGAGGTTCTGCTCAGAGCAATTCAACGCCTTTGCACCCATGCAATCTGCGAATTGGGCCGCTTGCAGCACAGGAACCTCAAGTCCCACAAAGGGCGCATAGGGATAGGGTTTGGGCTTTGAAAAGCTGATCTTTACGGTGTGGGCGTCCAGCGCCTGCACCTCAACAACATCGGTGAATTTGGCGGTCATCTGGCAGCCGCTGTCGGCGTCCATGCAGTATTTGGCCGTAAAGACAACGTCATCAGCGGTGAAATCAGTGCCGTCAGACCATTTGATTCCGGGTTTCAGGGACCATGTGATCGACTGCATATCAGTGGCGACGCCGCCATTGCCCAGCGTCGGAATCGCTTCTGCCAACCAAGGGACCATCTGGCCTGTCTCGTCATGGCGGGCCAGCGGCTCTAACACGATCGAGGCCGGTTCAGAATCTTTAGGGCCGGATGCCAGATAGGGGTTTAGCAGGGTCGGGGCCTGCCAATAAATCAGGTTCAAATTTCCTTGGTCCCCGCGTTCGGCATAAGCGGCAGATGACTGAGCGGCAAGGCCCAGAAAAGTTGTGGCAAGTGGTCTGAAGACGGCAGGCATCTTTATGCGTTCCCTAGATGTGTGCTCGTTCGAGGGTCGTCTGGTTTAGGCGAATTCGGCGCAAGTTTTTGTGTTCACGGCAGAAATCAAACTCGAACACTGGTGTTGCATACTGCCATTTCTAACTCTGATATGACACTGTATCGCAGGGCACGTGCAAGGGGCAGCGTCCGAGTTTCGCTTAAATCTCAGGGTTGTGGCATTTCTAATTAAAGTAGAAAATCAAGCCTTTGGCCCTAACTTCCAAAGATTTGAGAAAGCGTCACTTGAGGGTCGCCGAGTTTCTGGGCATTGTCTTTGGGACGGTGCAAATGCCGACCACCCCCCTAGCTGAAAGGATGCCCCTTTGCCGATCCGAAACCGTTTTTCCGAGTTGCACAAGGACATCACCGCGTGGCGGCAGGATTTCCATCAACACCCCGAGCTTCTGTTTGATACCCATCGAACCGCCGGGATTGTGGCCGAGAAGCTGCGCGCCTTTGGGTGCGACGAGGTGGTCGAGGGGATCGGACGCACTGGTGTCGTCGGAGTGATCCGCGGGCGCAAGACAGACTCGGGTAAGGTGATTGGGTTGCGGGCGGATATGGATGCGCTGCCGATCCATGAAGAAACGGGATTGGACTATGCGTCCAGCACGCCCGGCAAGATGCACGCCTGCGGCCATGATGGGCACACCGCGATGCTGTTGGGGGCGGCGCAATATCTGGCCGAGACCCGCAATTTTGATGGCACCTGCGTGGTGATCTTCCAGCCCGCCGAAGAAGGCGGCGGCGGCGGCCGTGTCATGTGCGAAGACGGGTTGATGGAGCGGTTCGGCGTGCAAGAGGTTTATGGCATGCACAATTGGCCCGGCCAGCCCTTGGGCGCGTTCGCGATCCGGCCAGGCCCGTTCTTTGCCGCCGCTGACTTGTTAGAGATCGAGCTTGTCGGGCGTGGTGGTCATGCGGCCAAACCTCATGACACGATTGACCCGGTGGTGATGGCTGCGCAGGCGGTGACTGCGCTTCAGACCATCGCCTCGCGCAATGCGGATCCGACTTTGCAGGTTGTTGTCTCGATCACCTCGGTCGAGACGTCGTCAACCACGTTCAATGTGATCCCACAATCGGTGCTTTTAAAGGGCACGGTCCGCACTCTTTCGCCTGAAATTCGCGATCTGGCCGAGACGCGGATTTCAGAGATTTGCAACGGGGTCGCCGCAACGTTCGGTGGCGAGGCCAAGGTTCGGTATGATCGAAATTATCCGGTGATGGTGAACCATGACGCCGAAACCGCCTTCGCCGCCGAGGCAGCGCGCAAAGTGTCAGGTGATTGTGCTGATGCGCCATTCGTCATGGGCGGCGAGGATTTCGCCTTCATGCTGGAAGAGCGCCCCGGCGCGTATATCCTTATGGGCAACGGGGACACCGCGATGGTCCACCACCCGGAATACAACTTTAATGACGAGGCGATTCCTGCTGGCTGCTCGTGGTGGGCGGAAATGGCGGAAAGCCGCATGCCGATTGTGTGAGATTGTGTAGGGAGAGGGGCTTTGCCCCTCTGCGCTTCGCGCATTCACCCCAAGGGACTTTCGACAAGAAAATAAAGAGCAGGCGTTAGCCGCCTGTGTGGTTCATGTGCCGGATCGTTTGGCCGCGGATTTCTTGACGGCTATAGTCGAAGTCGTGCCCTTTGGGTTTGCGCCCGATGGCGGCGTGGATCGCGTCGATCAGCACGGCATCGCTTTCAGACGAGCGCAGCGGCGCGCGCAGGTCTGACATGCCGTCATGGCCCAGGCAGGTGTAAAGCTGGCCGGTGCAGCTCATCCGGACGCGGTTGCAGCTTTCGCAGAAATTATGGGTCATCGGGGTGATGAAGCCGATTTTCTGGCCGGTTTCTTCGACGCGTACATAGCGGGCCGGACCACCAGTGTTGTCGTCCAGATCGGTCAGGCTCAGCTTGGTTTCCAGATGTTGGCGCAGCTTGGTCAGAGGCCAGTATTGGTCCAGCCGGTTTTCTTCACCCATATCGCCCATGGGCATGACTTCGATAAAGGTCAGGTCCATATCGCGGCTGGCGCACCAGTCGGCAAGGGCGAAGACCTCGTCATCATTAAAGCCCTTCAGCGCCACAGCGTTGATCTTGACGCGAAGCCCTGCGTTTTGGGCCGCATCAATCCCCCGGATCACGTTTTGCAAACGGCCCCAGCGGGTAATTTCGGCGAATCTTCCTTCGTCCAACGTATCAAGCGAAATGTTCACCCGCCGCACGCCTGCCTTGTACAGATCATCGGCGAAGCGATGCAATTGCGATCCATTGGTGGTTAGCGTTAGCTCGTCCAGCGCGCCGCTGTCCAGATGCCGCCCCATCGCGTCGAAAAAACCCATGATGCCCTTGCGCACAAGCGGCTCGCCACCTGTGATGCGCAGTTTGCGCACGCCCAGCCCGATGAAGGCCGAGCAGATGCGGTCCAGTTCCTCGAGCGTCAGAAGGTCTTTCTTGGGCAGAAAGGTCATGTTTTCCGACATGCAGTAGGTGCAGCGGAAATCACACCGGTCCGTGACGGATAGGCGCAGATAAGTCACCGGACGGTGAAACGGGTCGACAAGTTTGGGCGTTTCCATGCGAATGACTCTAAGCGCGGGCAAAGGTGCGCGCAAGTCACGGGCGCGTCATTTCAACCGTTGAAAGCGCGGACGTTTTGCGCCAGTTTGCCTGTATGAAACAGGTTATTCTTCTTTCCGCCACCTGTCTGGCCGTCACAGGTTGTGCCGGCGTAGACATGAACAATATTCTGCCGTCGCCGCCGCATTTGCGTCAGGAGCCGGCTGGACCGATCGTGCCCCAAGCCGCGCCGCCTGCGGATGCGACCACTGCGGACGAGTTTGACACCTCGACCGAGGATGATCGCGTGGCCGCTTTGGCCCCGGCGCCCGTCCCCGCTGGGGCTTTGGGCACAACCGTTGCCAATCTGGGTGATCCCACCGTGCCGGGCTTCTGGGTTGAAACCCCACTTGTCACGTCCGAGACCGAGGGGCGGGTGCAATCCAAGGCCACCGGCCGCACGGTCAAGGTGACGCTGCGGCCCACGACCACAGGCGGCAGCCGAATCTCGATTTCTGCGCTGCAACTGTTGGATCTGGACCTGTCCGGCCTGCATGAACTGGTGGTCTTCGGGTCGTGAGCCTTGTGACTGATGCGGCGTGGCTGAAGCTTGGCCGCGCCCGCAAGACGGTCTCGCCCCGGGGAACTTGGGCGGGAATGCGGGATGCGTTTCGCTGGGATATACCCCAACATTTCAACATTGCTGAACGTTGCTGTGACAGCTGGGCCGCGCTGGATCCTGATCGGATCGCGCTGACACATATTCGTCAGGACGGTAGCGCCGAAGACTGGAGTTTTGGCCGCCTGAAGGACGCCTCGGATCGGCTTGCAACCGTTCTGCACGAAGCGGGGCTGGGCAAAGGCGACCGGATTGCGGTGCTGTTGGGGCAGGGGCCCGAGGTTCTGATTACCCATTTTGCGGCCTACAAGCTGGGCGCGGTGGTGTTGCCTTTGTTTACGTTGTTCGGTGCGGATGCTTTGGCCTATCGCCTATCGGATAGCGGGGCCAAGCTGGTGGTCACCGATCCAGAAAGCATGCCAAAACTCTTAGAAATCCGGGACAAGTTGCCCGATTTGGACGCGGTTTTTGCCACCATGCCCTGTGATGGGGCCACGGATATGTGGCGCGCGTTGGGCCGTGCGGACCCCTTGGTGGATCTGGCGGACACCTTGGCCGAAGATCCCGCGGTGATGATCTATACCTCGGGAACCACGGGGCCGCCCAAAGGTGTGCTGCATGCTCAAAGGTTCCTGTTGGGCCATCTGCCCAGCGTCGAAACCTATAACGAGGACTTCCCGCAGGCGGGCGACAAGGGGTGGACCCCTGCCGATTGGGCGTGGATTGGCGGCTTGATGGATCTGGCGCTGCCGTTTCTTTATTTTGGCGTTCCGATTGTCAGTCACCGAATGCGCAAGTTCACGGCCGAGGCCGCCTATCGCCTGATTGCGGATCATAACGTGCGCAATTTGTTCATGCCGCCGACCGCGTTGAAGCTGTTGCGCCAGTCAGACGCATGTCCTGACGGCGTCAATATAAGGTCCATTGGTTCGGGCGGCGAAAGCCTTGGGGCCGGGTTGCTGGACTGGGCCGATAAGGTGTTGGGCGTGAAGATCAACGAGTTTTACGGCCAGACTGAATGCAATCTGGTCCTGTCATCAGTCGCGGGCGCGATGGAGGTAAAGCCGGGCAGCATGGGGCAGGCCATTCCCGGCCATGATGTAGCCCTGCTGGCGGAAGATGGATCACCCGTTGCCCAAGGCGAAATGGGCGAGATCTGCGTGAAATCGCCCGATCCAGTGATGTTCTTGCGCTATTGGAACTTGCCAGAGAAGACGCGCGACAAGTTTCACGATGTGGGCGGTGTGAAATGGCTGCGTACGGGCGATCTGGCCAGTCAGGATGCCGAGGGCTATTTCACTTTTGCCAGTCGCGATGATGATGTGATAACCTCGGCCGGGTATCGTATTGGGCCAAGCGAGATCGAGAACTGTCTGATGACCCATCCCGATGTCACCATGGCGGCGGTGATCGGTGTGCCGGACCCCTTGCGGACCGAGGCGGTCAAAGCAGTAATCGTACTGCGGGATGGCTGTGCGCCTGAGGGCATGGAGGACGCGTTGATCCAACTGGTGCGCGACCGGATCAGCCCTCATGTGGCGCCTAGAAGCGTTGATTTCGTGGATCAGCTGCCTATGACCGCCACTGGCAAGATCATGCGGCGCGAGCTGCGAGGGTAAAGGGGGCGCTGCCCCTTGCATGATTTTCCTTCGGAAATTCATGCTACCCCGGGATATTTTTGGCAAGAAAATGCAGGTTTGAGGTGCGCGCAGATTACGCGTCGCCGTTCGACGGGTCCTTGCTGCGGCGCCCCCAGCTTTCCTCGCGCAATTTGCGCTTCTCGGCCCGCCATTTGTCCTTGGCCTCTTTTTGAAGCTGAGCGGGTGGGGGCAGGTGCTTGCGTGCTTCCTTCAAGGCGAAGGGCTGCAAGGTTTTCGAATGTGGTTTCAGGAAGGCGCGGGCACGATCGGGGTCGTGTTTGGACAGGTCGCGCACCCACCATGCAATGGCTTTCTGAATGAACCATTCGGGGTCGGTGACATAGCCATCAGCCCAACCCAGCACACGGTCCCGGATGGCGATATCTTCGTCTTTCGGATTATTTTGCTTGGTCCAGGGCAGGGTAATCACAAGGGCCGCGCGCCGGGTCCACATGTGGTCTGATGTGGTCCACTTCTCGACATCATCAAGCCGGGTGGGATCAGCCACCAGACGTTTTTGCCCGGCCATGCAGACGTGGTCGGCAATGGCCCAGCTGTCGAAATCGGGCACCCAGCTTTGGATCAGATCCCACACGGCATCATCCGGACGAATGCGGGCTTGTGTCAGCAGTTTGGCAGCGGCAATCCGCGCCTCGAACACATCGGTTTTCCAAAGTTGATCGGCCAGCGAGACGCGGTCCTCGACGGACAGCGCCTGACGCCATTCTTTCGTCAGATCGTTCAGGGCGGGGTTCGGGATGCCCCAGACCTCGCGTGTTTGTTTGTGGTAGGCCTTCTGCCCTTCGGCGCGGCCCGGTTCGATCTGGGCCTTCAGCGCGGCCAGTGCATCATCAAGGGTCATTCTACGGTCACCGATTTGGCAAGATTGCGGGGTTGGTCCACATCCGTGCCTTTCGCAATCGCCGTGTGATAGGCTAGAAGCTGGGCAGGAATGGCGTAAAGGATCGGTTGGATCAGCTCGGGCGCTTCGGGCAAAGCGAGGGTTTGCCAGACGCCATCGCCGGCTTCTTCCGCAGCGCGGGCGTCGGACACCAGAACCACGCGGCCACCGCGGGCCATGACCTCTTGCATGTTTGAAACCGTCTTGTCGAACAGCCCATCATGCGGTGCCATCACCACGGTTGGCGTGACCTTGTCGACCAGCGCGATGGGGCCGTGTTTCAGTTCACCTGACGCATAACCCTCGGCGTGGATATAGCTGATTTCCTTGAGCTTTAGGGCGCCCTCTAAGGCAAGCGGATACATTTGCCCACGGCCTAGGAACAGCACGTCACGCGCCTCGGCCAGTTTGCTGGCGATGTCCTTGGTGGCGGCGTCGATGGTCAGGGCGTGGCTCATCAATCCGGGAAGTTGGCGTAGCTCTGCCAAGTGCTTCGCCAGCTCAGCGTCGTCCAGATGTCCGCGGTCATGAGCGGCCTTCAGCGCCATGATGGCAAAGCTGGTCAGCTGGCAGGTGAACGCTTTGGTCGAGGCGACGGACACTTCGACGCCCGCGTGGATCTCCACCGCCACATCGCTTTCGCGCGCGATCGAGCTTTCGGGCACGTTGATCAACGCTACGATCTTATCGGCCTTGCCTGCGGAATAGCGCAGCGCGGCCAGCGTATCGGCGGTTTCGCCCGATTGGCTGACAAATAGGCCGACAGTTTTCGGTGAGAACGGTGCCTCGCGATAGCGGAACTCGGATGCGACGTCGATGTCGACGGGCAGGCGGGCATAGTGTTCGAACCAATACTTCGCGACCATTCCGGCAAGATAGGCTGTGCCGCAGGCGACGATGGACAGGCGGTTCACATCTGCGAAGTTGATGCCGCCAAGATCCATGGTGATTTTATCGCCGGATACATAGGCCTCAAGCACCTCGCCGACCACGGTGGGCTGCTGGGCGATTTCTTTGGCCATATAGTGCTTGTATCCGCCTTTCTCGATCCGGGCGGCGTCGAGCTTAACCTGTTTCATCTGACGGTTGGCGCGCCGGCCTTCGGCGTCGAAAATCTCGGCCCCGTCGCGAGTGATGACGGCCCAATCACCTTCTTCCAGATAGGTGATCTTGTCGGTCATCGGGGCCAGCGCGATGGCGTCGGAACCCACGAACATCTCGCCATCGCCATGACCGATGGCCAGCGGGCTGCCTTTACGGGCGGCGATCATCAGGTCGTGTTCGCCGTCAAACAGGAAGCAAAGCGCGAATGCTCCGTCGAGCTGAGACAGAGTCAGCTCGACCGCTTCTTTCGGGGATTTCCCTTGCGCCACATAGCTTTGCGCCAAAAGGGCAACTGTTTCGGTGTCTGTCTCGGTCGAGAACTCCAACCCTTCAGCGGCCAGTTTCTCGCGCAATTCACGGAAGTTTTCGATGATGCCGTTATGTACAACAGCAACCGAACCCGCACGGTGCGGGTGGGCGTTGTCCGTGGTGGGCGCGCCATGGGTGGCCCAGCGGGTGTGGCCGATGCCGGATTTTCCTGCCAGCGGGTCATGCACCAGCGTATCGGACAGGTTCACCAGTTTGCCAACGGCGCGGCGGCGGCCCAACTGGCCTTTCGCGTCAATGGTTGCGATGCCCGCGCTGTCATAGCCACGATATTCCAGCCGTTTCAGCGCCTCAACAAGGATCGGCGCGGCTTCGTGATTGCCCAGTACCCCTACAATTCCACACATCTCAGGATCCTTTCTGGCGTCGGGCCTTGGCCGCACGCAGCTTGGTAAACAATTTAACAGCAAGACCGGGTTTAATCTCGGTCTTGGCACGACCAACCGCCATGGCGCCAGCTGGCACGTCCTTGGTGACCACGGTGCCTGTGGCGGTCATCGCCTCGTCCCCGACGGAAACGGGGGCCACAAGGCAGGTGTTCGAGCCGATGAAGGTCCGCGCGCCAATGTCAGTGTGGTGCTTCGAGACACCATCATAGTTGCAGGTGATCGTCCCCGCGCCGATATTTGCGCCTTCTCCCACGCGGGCGTCGCCAACATAAGACAGGTGGTTCACCTTTGCGCCTTCTTCGATCTGAGCGTTCTTGATTTCCACGAAGTTGCCGATCTTGGCGTCTTCCGCCAGTTCCGCACCGGGGCGTAGGCGGGCATAGGGGCCGACGACCCCACCGCGCGACACATGGCATCCTTCCAGATGCGAGAACGCGCGAATGCGAGTGTCGCTTTCTACCGTCACGCCCGGGCCGAAGACCACGTTGGGTTCGACGACGGTGTCGCGGCCTATCACCGTGTCATACGAGAAATAGACCGTGTCGCGTGCAATCAGCGTGACGCCATTTTCCAGAGCCTCGTCGCGGGCATTTGTCTGGAAAATCTCTTCCGCCGTAGCCAGTTCGGAGCGCGAGTTGATGCCCAGCGTCTCGGCCTCGTCGCATGTAACGACACGGGCGGTCAGGCCTTTTGCGCGGGCCACTTCGACGATGTCAGTCAAGTAGTACTCGCCCGAGGCATTGTCATTTCCAACCCCGTCAATTAGGTCGAACAAGGTCTGAGCGTTTGCCGCTACAACGCCACTATTGCAAAGGGTTACGGAGCGTTCTTCATCTGACGCATCTTTGAATTCAACGATGCGCTCCAAGGCGCCGTCATTCACGATCAAGCGGCCATACCGACCCGGGTCGGCGGCTTCAAAACCCAGCACAACCACATCGGCCCCGGCCGTCCGTTGGGCGGCCATGGCTTCCAGCGTTTCGGGGCGGATGAACGGCGTGTCACCATACAGAACAATCGCATCCCCGTCGAAGCCGTCCAGCGCAGGGCGGGCCTGTGCGACGGCGTGTCCGGTGCCCAGCTGTTCTTCCTGTACGGCGATGGTGATGTCAGGGTCCAGATCAGCGGCGGCCTTGCCGACGGTCTCGGCTCCGTGACCCACAACCAGCACCGCGCGTTCGGGTTCCAGAGCCGCGCCCGATGCCAGCGCATGGGCGAACAAAGGTGCGCCTGCGACCTCGTGCATTACCTTGGGAAGGTCCGAATTCATCCGTGTTCCTTTGCCAGCGGCAAGGACAATCAGGGCTGTCGCCATATCATTCTGCTCTTTCAATTCCTTTTGGCCCGTTTTACCCCTTGAGGCGCGGCTCGCAAGGGAAACTGGTTCAATTAACCTTACGCGAGGTTACAGGCTTCGGCGGGGAATTGCCAAAGAAGGATCAAGGGAATGACGCAAGGCAACGGAAAACGGACGGTAATATTCGATCTGGATGGCACGCTGGCGGACACGTCGGGCGACCTGATCGCGGCCGCCAATGCATGCTTTGAAGGGTTGGGCCATGGGGCAATGCTGGATCCGGTGGCGGATGCACTGACGGCGTTTCACGGTGGGCGGGCAATGTTGCGGCTGGGGTTCGAACGCCTGAACGGTGCTGCGGACGAGGCCGATGTGGATCGCGAGTTTCCAAACCTGCTGACAGCCTATGAAAACGACATTGATCGGCACACCGTGATCTATCCCGGCACGATGGAGGCCGTGGAGCGGCTGCACGTGGCAGGCTATGCGGTGGGTATTTGCACCAATAAGCCCGAGGGGTTGGCGCGCATCCTGCTGACCCGCTTGGGCATTCTGGACAGGTTCACCTCGCTGATCGGGGCGGACACGCTGCCGACCCGCAAGCCTGACCCAGCCCCCTTTGTGGCGGCTGCGGTGCAGGCCGGCGGGGATCCGGCCTGTGCGCTTTTGGTTGGCGATACCTTGACGGATCGGGACACAGCACGCGCGGCCAATGTACCTTGCATCTTGGTCGGGTTCGGTCCAGAAGGGCCGGGCGTGGCGCGGTTGGATCCCGAGGCGATGCTGGATCACTATGATAATCTGGACGACACGGTTTCACGGTTGATTGGATGAAACGCTTTATTGACCCGCAGGCAGGTTCTGCGCAGTCTCGGCCCATGACAGATCGATTCACCGGAAATTTCACCCAGCAAGAGCCCATCCCGGACGAAGGGATCGAAGCGGCCTTGGACGTTTTGCGCCACGGGCGACTGCACCGCTATAACGTGGCCGAGGGCGAGACATCGCATGTCGCGCTTCTGGAGCAAGAATTCGCAGCCCAGATGGGGTCGAAATATGCCTTGGCTGTGTCGTCAGGTGGCTATGCCATCGCGACGGCCTTGCGTGCGGTGGGGGTTGAAGCAGGTGACAGCGTGTTGACCAACGCTTTCACCTTGGCGCCAGTGCCCGGTGCGATTGCCTCGGTGGGCGGCAAACCCGTCTTTGTCGGCGTGACCGAGGGCTTAACCATCGACTTGGATCATCTGGCCGAGCTGTTGGCTGACCCCGATGCACCGCGCGTGCTGCTTTTGTCGCATATGCGTGGGCATATTTGCGATATGGAGCGCTTGATGCGGATCTGTGACGGGGCGGGCGTCACGGTGATAGAGGATTGCGCCCACACGATGGGTGCGCGTTGGAACGGGGTTCTGTCGGGGCGATATGGCGCGATGGCGGCTTACTCGACCCAGACCTACAAGCACGCAAATTCGGGCGAGGGCGGGCTTTTGATTTCTGACGATCCCGATCTGATGGCCCGCGCGATCATCTTGTCGGGCAGCTATATGCTGTATGAACGTCACTTGGCTGGCCCGCCCGCCGAGGCGTTCGAGAAGGTGAAGTATGTCACGCCAAATATCTCGGGCCGGATGGACAATTTGCGGGCGGCGATCTTGCGGCCTCAGCTGGCGAAGTTGGATGATCAATGTGCGGCGTGGAATGCACGCTATCGTGCGGTGGAAGACGGGCTTCAGGGGACGCCGGGCCTTACCGTGATCGAACGGCCCGCAGCCGAGGACTATGTTATGTCCTCGTTCCAGTTCCTGCTGCTGGATTGGTCCGAGGACGCGGTGACGGATGTTGTCGCGCGCTGTGCCGACCGTGGCGTCGAGCTGAAATGGTTCGGCGGGGCCGAGCCTGCGGGCTTTACCAGCCGCTATGACAGTTGGCGTTATGCCGACACGCCCAGCCTGCCCAAGACCGACCGGATCTTGAAAGGTATTGTCGATCTGCGTCTGCCGCTGACCTTCAGCTTGGACGATTGCGCCCTGATTGCGCGGATCATTCGTGACGAGGTCGGTGCTGTGTATCAGGCGGGCTGATCCCCTTATCATTTAACTGATAACAAGCACCACGCGCGTTGTGACGCTGCGTGAATTTCTGCGCGTATTGACGCGAATCGAGCTTTCAGACAGTTAACTGAACAAGCGTTCAATAATGCGATCCTGAATACCTGATCCGGAAGGAAGCCGCCATGTTCAACAACTCTATGAATTTCGATCTGGGCGAAGACGTCAACGCCATCCGCGAGATGGTGCATCGGTTTGCACAGGACCGGATCAAGCCGATTGCGGCTGAGGTGGATCAGAAGAACGAGTTCCCCAACGAGCTGTGGAAAGAGTTTGGCGATTTGGGCCTGCTGGGCGTCACCACGCCAGAAGAATTTGGCGGATCGGACATGTCCTATCTGGCGCATGTTGTGGCTGTTGAGGAAATCGCGCGGGCCTCGGCCTCGGTCTCGCTGTCCTATGGCGCGCATTCGAACCTTTGCGTGAACCAGATCCGTCGCAACGCCACGGATGAACAGAAGGCAAAGTATCTGCCGAAGCTGTGTTCGGGCGAACATATCGGCGCGTTGGCCATGTCGGAAGCGGGCGCTGGCTCGGACGTTGTGTCGATGAAGCTGCGCGCCGAAAAGCGTAACGGATACTACGTTCTGAACGGCACCAAGTTCTGGATCACCAATGGCCCGGATGCGGATACTCTGGTCGTTTACGCCAAGACCGACCCAGATGCTGGCCCGCGTGGTATCACGACGTTTATCATCGAAAAGGGGATGAAGGGCTTCTCGACCTCGGAACATTTCGACAAGCTGGGCATGCGCGGATCGAACACTGCCGAATTGATCTTTGAAGACGTGGAAGTGCCGTTCGAGAACGTGCTGGGCGAGGAAGGCAAAGGTGTTGCTGTTCTGATGTCAGGACTGGACTACGAACGCGTGGTTCTGTCAGGGATCGGCACCGGCATCATGGCCGCCTGTCTGGACGAAATCATGCCCTATATGAAAGAGCGCAAGCAGTTCGGTCGCCCGATTGGGGACTTCCAGCTGATGCAGGCGAAGATCGCCGACATGTACACCGCGATGAATTCGGCCCGTGCCTATGTTTACGAAGTCGCCAAGGCCTGTGACCGTGGTGAGGTGACCCGTCAGGACGCCGCAGCCTGTGTGCTTTATGCGTCCGAAGAAGCCATGAAACAGGCGCACCAAGCGGTGCAGGCCATGGGTGGTGCGGGCTTTATGAACGAAACGCCAGTGAGCCGCATTTTCCGCGACGCGAAGCTGATGGAGATCGGCGCAGGGACGTCCGAAATCCGTCGTATGCTGATTGGGCGAGAACTGATGAGCGCGCAGTGATGAAAGCTTGGTTCTGTAACTGCTTATCCAAGTGCAAGAGAGCTAAATGAGCCAACGCCCGCCAGATATCCTCCAGCGCTCGGTCGCGCAGATCTGGGTGACGATTGTTAAGCCTGTGATCGGAGCGGTGTGGTCTGTGTTTAGTTGGCCGTTCCGACTATCGTGCTCAGCGTGCGGCGGTAAGGTCGTGTGGCGCTGGTTCTGCATTCCTAAAGATCAGCTTTTCTGCACGGGATGTGATCGCAGATTTCGTTTCGCATTCTGGCAACATCTGCTGGCACTGCCGTTCGCTTTGATAGGTGTGTTCGTCGGGTTCAGCCTCGTGACAAAGTTGGGTCTTACTTTTGTCGATGGGCTCGGGCGCATTCAGCCTAATCTCTGGGGCGCATTGATCATGGTGTACTGCTTTCTTGCAGGACCATCAATTATACGGAAATCCATGAAATTGAAGGGGATCCAATGAAACTACAATCCCAAGCAACCCCCGGGTCCGAGGCCTGGAAGGCCAACCGCGCGGGTCACCTTGAAGCACTGAAAGTGGTGGCCGACGCTGCCGAGGCTGCCGTTGGTGGCGGCGGGCAGAAATCCCGCGACCGTCACCTGAGCCGTGGCAAGATGTTGCCGCGTGACCGCGTGTCGAACCTTTTGGATCCGGGGTCTCCGTTTCTTGAGGTTGGCGCGACGGCTGCCCATGGCATGTATGACGGCGCTGCCCCTTGTGCGGGTGTCGTCGCGGGGATCGGTCAGGTGCATGGTCAGGAATGCATGATCGTGTGCAACGATGCGACCGTGAAGGGTGGGACCTACTACCCCATGACAGTCAAAAAGCACCTGCGCGCGCAAGAGATCGCGGAAGAGTGCAATCTGCCCTGTATCTATCTGGTCGACAGTGGCGGCGCGAACCTGCCGCAGCAGGACGAGGTCTTCCCGGATCGCGATCACTTTGGCCGGATTTTTTATAACCAAGCCCGCATGTCCGCGAAGGGCATCCCTCAGATCGCAGTTGTGATGGGGTCCTGTACCGCAGGCGGTGCCTACGTGCCTGCCATGTCGGACGTGACCATCATCGTGAAAGAGCAGGGGACCATTTTCCTTGCCGGTCCGCCTTTGGTGAAAGCCGCAACAGGCGAAGTTGTATCGGCTGAAGACCTTGGAGGCGGCGACGTCCACACGCGTCTGTCGGGCGTGGCAGATTATCTGGCCGAGGATGACGCGCACGCGCTGGCTCTGGCCCGTCGTGCTGTCGAAAGCCTGAACCGCGAAAAGCCGATCACGGTGAAGTGGCAAGAACCCGAAGAACCGGCCTACGATGCCGAGGAGCTGTTGGGCGTGGTCCCCGCCGACCTGAAGACGCCCTATGACATCCGAGAAGTGATCATGCGGATCGTCGACGACTCGCGCTTTGACGAGTTCAAGCCGCGCTTTGGCGAAACGCTGGTTACCGGCTTTGCCCATCTTAAAGGCTGCCCCATCGGGATCATCGCCAATAACGGCGTCATCTTCTCGGAAGCGGCGCAGAAAGGCGCACATTTCGTCGAGCTGTGCAGCCAGCGCAATATCCCGCTGGTGTTCCTGCAAAACATCACCGGCTTCATGGTGGGCCGGAAGTACGAAAACGAGGGCATCGCCCGTCACGGCGCCAAGATGGTGACCGCCGTGGCCACAACCAACGTGCCCAAGGTGACGATGGTTGTCGGTGGCTCTTACGGGGCTGGCAACTACGGCATGGCCGGTCGCGCTTACCAGCCGCGCTTTATGTGGACATGGCCGAACTCGCGCATCTCGGTGATGGGCGGTGAACAGGCGGCGGGCGTTTTGGCGACCGTGAAACGCGATGCCATCGAACGGCAGGGCGGCGAATGGTCGGCGGAAGAAGAAGCCGAGTTCAAGCAGCCCACCATCGACATGTTCGAGGAACAGAGCCACCCGCTCTATGCCTCGGCGCGTTTGTGGGATGACGGCGTGATCGACCCGCGCAAATCGCGCGAAGTGCTTTACCTGTCGCTGTTGGCGGCTCTGAACGCGCCAATCGAAGAGACCAAGTTTGGCGTCTTCCGGATGTAATCGGTGGACACGAACCTTGTCATATATTGCGGCGTGACGCTTCTGATCCTCTACACGCTGGCCGAGCAAATCGCGCCTATCCCACGCGTGAGTGTGATCGACGGCTGTCGGCTGGGCTATGTCTATGACGGGGATACGGTTGAACTGAAATGCCCGGATCGCAATCGCACTGCGCGGTTGGTTGGATTTGATACGCCTGAGACGAAAGACCCGGGTTGCCCCGAGGAAAAGGCGCTGGGCGACAAGGCCACGGCCCGCCTGCGCCAGATCGTGAAAGGGGCGGACATCGCGATGCGCCATGACGGACACGACAAATATGGTCGCGAACTGGTGCGCCTGTCTGCGGATGGGCGCGACGTGGGTGATACGCTGATCAGCGAAGGACTGGCATTGGCCTATCGCGGCGGTGGGCGCGTCAACTGGTGTGACCGACTGAATTGAATACACGCCCGCGATTGCGGGTGACCAAACACGGGGCAAAGCCCCACCCGAAGGAGGAACAGCGATGTTCACGAAAATCCTGATTGCAAACCGTGGCGAGATTGCCTGCCGCGTCATCGACACTGCCCGCAAGCTGGGTGTGGCCACTGTCGCCGTGTATTCGGACGCAGATGCCGATGCGCGTCACGTGAAAATGGCGGATGAAGCCGTGCATATCGGCCCACCGCAGCCTGCGCAGTCTTATCTGTTGGGCGACCGGATTATTCAGGTCGCGCTGGATACTGGTGCGCAGGGGATTCACCCCGGCTATGGTTTTCTGTCGGAAAACCCTGACTTTGTGGATGCAGTTGAAAAGGCCGGTCTGACCTTTATCGGCCCGTCGTCCGATGCAATCCGTAAGATGGGTTTGAAAGACGCGGCTAAGAAGCTGATGGTGGACGCAGGCGTGCCGGTCGTGCCGGGCTATCATGGCGAAGATCAGGACCCCAAACTTCTAGCCGCCGAGGCAGATAAAATGGGCTATCCCGTGCTGATCAAGGCCGTTGCCGGCGGTGGCGGCAAGGGGATGCGTCGCGTGGACGATCCTGCTGATTTTGCAGACGCTTTGAAATCGGCACAGGGCGAGGCCCAGACCGCTTTCGGCAATGCCGATGTGCTGGTCGAGAAATACATCCTTAGCCCCCGTCATATCGAGGTGCAGGTCTTTGGCGATGGCACCAACGCTGTGCATTTGTTTGAACGCGACTGCTCGCTGCAACGTCGCCACCAGAAGGTGATCGAAGAAGCGCCAGCGCCGGGCATGACCGAAGAGGTCCGCGAGGCGATGGGCATGGCAGGCGTCCGTGCGGCTGAGGCAATTGGTTACAAGGGGGCTGGCACGGTCGAGTTCATCGTGGATGGGGCAAATGGTTTGCGTACGGACGGGTTCTGGTTCATGGAAATGAACACCCGTCTTCAGGTGGAACACCCCGTTACGGAAGCGATCACCGGCGTTGACCTTGTTGAATGGCAGCTGCGCGTCGCAAGCGGAGAAGGTCTGCCCAAGCAGCAGGACGAGCTGACCATCACCGGGCATTCGTTCGAAGCGCGCCTTTATGCCGAAGACGTGCCCAAGGGCTTCCTTCCCGCGACCGGCACGCTGAGCCACCTGAAATTCCCCGAAGGTGCACGGGCTGATACGGGCGTGCGGGCAGGGGACACGATCAGCCCGTTCTATGATCCGATGATTGCCAAGCTGACGGTCCATGCCGGATCGCGTGCGGCAGCGTTGCGGATGCTTTCGTCTGCACTGTCGAAGACCGAGGTCGCCGGGTCTGTGACCAACCTGGCTTTTCTTGGCGCGTTGACCCGGCATGAAGGTTTCGCAAAGGGGGACGTGGACACGGGCCTGATTGAACGTGACCTTGAGGCTCTGACCCACGAGCCGGGGCCGACGATGGCCGATATCGGAGCCGCCGCCCTGTGCGCGCTTGGCCTTTTGAAGCGCGAAGGCACTGGGTTCACGTTGTGGGGCGGATTGAACCATTTTATCACGCTGACCCACGCGGACGAGACCTTTGATGTCGTTGTCACTTCGGATGGCGCGGATCGTCACGTGATCACCGTGGGTGAGGATAGCATCGAAGCCACTTGCCTGAACGGTCAGTGGAAGATGGGCGAAGATCGCGGTCCGCGTGTTGCCAAAGCGGGCAATGTTGTCACCGTCTTTGCGCAATCGGGACTGGAGTTCCACGTGGCTGACCCGCTTGATCAGGACGCTGGTGCCGGTGCCGGGGCAGGCGTGATTGAAGCGCCGATGCCGGGTCTGGTGAAAGCCGTCTTTGCCAAAGCGGGACAAGAGGTGAAAGAAGGTGACCGCCTTGCGATCCTTGAGGCCATGAAGATGGAGCATTCGCTGGAAGCCGCACGTGATGGCGTGGTGGCCGAGGTGTTGTGCGCTGATGGCGATCAAGTTGAAGCCGGTGCACCGCTGATCCGTTTGGAAGACGAAGAGGAAGACGCATGAGTTTTCGACTGCATCACGTTCAATATGGCCGTTCGGTCCGGGTGCTTTGGCTGATCGAAGAAATCGGGCTTGAAGACAAACTGGGCGAAAAGCTTGACGTGGTCGAATACCAGATCGGCTCGAAAGAGATGTTCGAGGGGGGGCTGCGCAAGGTGTCCCCCGCCACGCGTATTCCGGCACTGGAAATCGGTGACATCACCATGTCGGAAAGCGGAGCAATCGTTGAGTATCTGACCGAGACCTATGCCCCCGAGTTCGGCGTTTCCCCCGGCCAGCCCGAGCGCACGGATTACCTGCAATGGATACACTATACGGAAACCATGGCCAGCCAGATCGAGCAGTTGAACATGCAGATGGTGTTCCTGCGCCCGCCCGCAAAGCCCAGCCCGATTGTGATCAAGCTGAATGTGGCGCGTCTTCGTCACACGCTGGCAGGGCTTGAGACGCATCTGGAAGGGCGCGAATGGCTGCTGGATCGCGGCTTCTCGGCGGCGGATATCATGATGGGGTTTAACATTTTTGCCGCGCCTTACTATGTGAAGCTGGACGAATTTCCGAATATCACCGCATATAAGGCGCGGATCGAGGCCTTGCCGTCTTACCAGCGCACCGTCGCCCGCGAGGGTGAACAGCGTTTCTATGCGCAGGATTTCTATCCTGTCCCCACTGAGTGAGAAGGGTGGAGTAACCCTATGGAATACGTAGAGATTTTCGAGGTCGGTCCGCGCGATGGGCTGCAAAACGAAAAGCGCCAGATCCCCACGGGTGAAAAGATCGCTCTGGTCGATCTGCTGTCCGGTGCGGGCTTCAAACGGATCGAGGTCGCCAGCTTCGTCAGCCCCAAATGGGTGCCTCAGATGGCCGATAGCGCGGATGTGTTGGCGGGGATCAAGCGGGCCGAAGGCGTGTCCTATGCGGCCCTGACCCCGAACATGCGCGGGTTTGAAGGTGCGGTGGCTGCAAAGGCCGACGAGATCGCGATTTTTGGTTCGGCCTCGGAAGGGTTTTCCAAGGCCAACATCAACTGCACGATCGCCGAAAGCCTTGAGAGGTTCCAGCCGGTGGCCGAGGCCGCCAAAGCGGCAGGTCTTCCCGTGCGTGGCTACATTTCCTGCGTGACGGACTGCCCTTATGACGGCAAGACAGATCCAGCGCAGGTGGCGTGGGTTGCGAAAGAGCTGCTTGCCATGGGCTGCTATGAAATCTCGTTGGGAGATACGATAGGACAGGCCACACCCGAGAGCATCAGCGTCATGCTGGACGCAGTGCTGGGTGAAGGCGACGCGGCGAAATTTGCAGGTCATTACCACGACACAAGCGGGCGGGCGTGCGACAATGTCGAAGCGTCGCTTGTTAAGGGCATTCGCGTGTTTGATGCTGCCGTTGGCGGGTTGGGCGGTTGTCCCTATGCGCCCGGTGCGCAGGGCAACGTGGCGACCGAGGCCGTGCATGACCGGGTGACCGCGCTGGGCTATGCCACAGGGCTGGACCGGGAGATTTTGGACAAAGCCGCCCAGATGGCACGGCAAATGCGGGTAGGGGACTGATTATGGGATACGAGACGATCTCGATCACCACGGACGAACGCGGTGTTGCGACGCTGCTGTTGGACCGTGCGGACAAGCACAACGCCATGTCGGCCCTGATGATTGAAGAACTGACGGATGCCGCTCACACGCTGGGTGCGGATGACGCAGTACGCGTCGTGATTCTGACCGGCGATGGAAAAAGCTTCTGCGCGGGCGGGGATCTGCGCTGGATGCAGGACCAGATGGCGGCCGATCCCGTGACCCGCGGGGTCGAGGCCAAGAAGCTGGCTATGATGTTGAATGCATTGAATGAAATGCCCAAGCCCTTGATCGCGCGCGTTCAGGGGCAGGCGTTCGGGGGCGGGGTCGGTATGGCATCGGTTTCGGATGTGTCCATCGGTATTCAATGCGCAAAGTTTGGCCTGACCGAGACCCGTCTGGGCCTGATCCCGGCCACCATCGGCCCTTATGTTTTGGCCCGTCTGGGCGAGGCGATGGCGCGGCGCGTCTTCATGTCGGCGCGTATTTTTGATGCAGACGAGGCGGTGACGCTGGGCCTGCTGGCCAAGGCTGTTGCCCCTGAAGATCTGGACGCTGCGGTCGAGGCTGAAGTGACGCCTTACCTATCCGTCGCCCCCGGTGCGGTGGCAGAAGCCAAAGCGTTGGCCCGCCGTCTTGGCCCACCCATCACAGAAGAAATCATCGACGAAACCATTGCTGGACTGGTCGCCCGTTGGGAAAGCGCCGAGGCACAGGAAGGCATTGCGGCGTTCTTCGCGAAAGAGAAACCAAGCTGGGCGTGATCCGCTAGATTGCGTTCGTGCATACTGATGATGGTGGCACGTTCCGCCAACATCACCCAAAAGCTGATTGGGACATTTTGGGCAGGTTTCGCCATCACCATCGCGACCACCATCACCAACTTGGTCACGCCATCGCGGGCAAAGCGGTGGCGCGTGGGCCGGTTGCCATTGTTTTGACATTGGCAGCGCTGAAGTTGGCGTTAGGGAAGGGGCCCGCAAATTCAAGGCAGTGAGTCTCTTTTTTTGGTCGTCACCGGGTTAGGAATGCTGCGCTTGCTCAATTTTCGATGCGTGCGGGTCTGAATTTTGATTAACACGTGATGGAAATTACGGGCTGGAAATCCGGCTTCGAGACGCTGAAACCCCTTTCTTTCAAAGCTGAATCAGATGCCGTTTGGTGTCGCGTCATTCCGAATTCAAAAAACTAAGTGCGGGCGCCTGTAGGTTGACCCTGACACGGTGCGACGGTAAACCGCAATGAGCTAGCGAAAAGCGGGTAAACCGCTTTATAAGGAGCCAAACGTGGAAGATCTTCTCCGGGAATACCTCCCCATCATCATTTTCCTCGGACTCGCCATTGTTATCGGACTTGTTCTGATCCTCGCCGCCGTTGTGCTGGCAGTCCGCAATCCTGACCCCGAAAAACTCAGCGCTTACGAATGTGGCTTCAACGCCTTCGATGACGCGCGGATGAAGTTCGACAGCCGGTTTTATCTGGTCGCGATCCTGTTCATCATTTTCGATCTGGAAATCGCCTTCCTGTTCCCTTGGGCCGTGGCCTTTAAGGATGTTGGGTTGATCGGGTTCTGGTCGATGATGGTGTTCCTTGCCGTTCTGACGATCGGCTTTGCCTATGAATGGAAGAAAGGGGCGCTCGAATGGGAGTGATGACCGGAGCCAACACGGCAGGCGGTGACCGCGAACAGGCGACCCGTCTTCTGAACGATCAGCTGGCCGACAAAGGCTTTTTGCTGACCACCACGGACGACATCATCAACTGGGCCCGTACGGGGTCGCTGCACTGGATGACCTTTGGTCTGGCATGTTGCGCGGTCGAGATGATGCACTCGGCCATGGCACATTATGACCTAGAGCGTTTCGGCACTGCGCCGCGCGCGTCTCCTCGTCAATCTGACCTGATGATCGTGGCCGGCACCCTGACCAACAAGATGGCACCTGCTTTGCGCAAGGTTTATGACCAGATGCCCGATCCGCGCTATGTGATCTCGATGGGGTCCTGTGCGAATGGTGGCGGCTATTATCACTATTCCTACTCGGTGGTGCGCGGCTGCGACCGCATCGTGCCTGTAGACGTCTATGTTCCCGGCTGCCCCCCGACCGCTGAAGCGTTGCTTTACGGCATTCTGCAACTTCAACGCAAAATCCGCCGCACCGGCACGATTGTGAGGTAAGCGATGAGCGAAGCTCTGAACGAACTTGGCGCCACCATCGAAGTAAAGCGCCCCGATTGCGTGCTAAGCTGGGACGTCGCTTTTGATGAACTGACTGTAACTGTGCCGTTGTCGGGTATTCCGACCTTCATCGAGTTTCTGAAAACGGACAACGCCTGCAAGTTTTCGACATTGGTCGACATTACGGCGGTCGACCATCCCGAGCGCGAGGCCCGCTTTGACGTGGTCTATCACTTCCTGTCGATGTACACGAACCAGCGCATCCGGGTGAAGGTCGCTGTGCGTGAGGACGAAATGGTGCCCTCGATCACCGAGGTCCACAAATCTGCCAACTGGTTTGAACGCGAAGTCTTCGACATGTTCGGGATCCTCTTTTCCGGCCACCCGGATCTGCGCCGCATCCTGACCGATTATGGCTTCCGTGGCTTCCCGCTGCGCAAGGACTTCCCGACCACCGGTTATACCGAAGTGCGGTATGACGAGGTCGAAAAGCGCGTGGTGTATGAGCCCGTGACGCTGACGCAAGAATACCGCCAGTTTGACTTCATGTCCCCGTGGGAGGGTGCGAACTATATCCTGCCGGGTGACGAGAAAACGGAAGAGGCCAAAGGCTGAACCTGATGAGTGGGCAAACCTTCATATTCTGCGTTGGGGCGACGAAAGCTGGCACAAGCTGGCTGTATGATTACCTCAATTCGCACCGGGAGTGTCAGCTTCCGGCGGTGAAGGAGCTTCACTATTTCGACGCGCTTGAGCATGGCAGCGGGGCATGGCATCGCAAGCAGCTGGAAGAGCGGATGGAAGGCGTACGCGCCAGACTGGCAGCCGACGACAGCCCGAAGCCGCATCAGGAACGCCTGTTGGCCGATGGCGAGGCGTGGCTGGACGCGTTTGACGGAGAAACCCGCGACGACGCGGCGTATGTTGAGTATGTCCGCAACACACGCGAAGATGCCAAGCTGATCGGTGACTTCACCCCGGCCTATGGCATGCTGAAAGAAGCCACCTTCCGCGCGATGGCAGGGCTGACCGACAAGGTGCGTTTTGTCTATCTGATGCGTGACCCTGTGGAACGTGTCTGGTCGAATATTCGCATGGTCGCGGGTCATGGCGGACGTTCGGCACTGGACGCCAAGATCAAGGGCGTTCTGGATGGAACGGCCACGAATATCCTTGAGCGGTCGAACTATCGCCGCACTCTGAACCGGCTCAGCGCGGCTCTCCCGCGCGAGGCGTTTCACATTGAATTTTACGAACGGCTGTTTTCGCCCGACGCCATTGCGCGGCTTTGTGCTTTCCTTGGGATCACCCCGGAACCCGCACAATATGACCGCGTGGTGCATCGCAGCATGTCGGCCGACCTGCAGCAGGCCCAACGGGCGCAGCTTCAGGCAGCCCTTAAACCGCAATACAATTTCGTCGAGAAGTTCATGGGTGAGCTTCCGTCGGAATGGACCCAGAAGATGGTGAGCGTATGATGGACGGATCCAAAAACTTCGAGGACGCCCAAACCGGCGAACAGAAGATCCGCAACTTTAACATCAACTTCGGGCCTCAGCACCCGGCAGCACACGGCGTATTGCGCATGGTGCTTGAGCTGGATGGCGAGATTGTTGAACGCGCCGACCCGCATATCGGCCTTCTGCACCGTGGCACCGAAAAGCTGATGGAAAGCCGCACCTATCTGCAGAACCTGCCCTATTTCGACCGTTTGGATTACGTGGCCCCGATGAACCAGGAACACGCGTGGTGTCTGGCGATCGAGAAGCTGGCCGGTGTCGAGGTTCCGCGCCGTGGTCAGTTGATCCGCGTTCTGTATTCGGAAATTGGCCGAATTCTGAACCACCTTCTGAACATCACCACGCAGGCGATGGACGTTGGTGCGCTGACCCCGCCGCTTTGGGGTTTTGTAGAACGTGAGGCTCTAATGGGCTTTTACGAACGCGCCTGTGGTGCCCGCCTTCACGCTGCCTATTTCCGTCCCGGTGGTGTCCATCAGGACCTGCCGCCCGAGCTGATCGATGATATCGAGACCTGGGCGCATCATTTCCCGACCCGCATCCAGGATCTGGACGAGCTTCTGACCGAGAACCGCATCTTCAAACAGCGGAACGCTGACATTGGTGTGGTAAACGAACAGGACATTCTGGATTGGGGCTTCTCGGGCGTGATGGTCCGTGGCTCGGGTCTGGCATGGGATTTGCGCCGTGCGCAGCCCTATGAATGCTATGACGAATTCGACTTCCAGATTCCCGTCGGCAAGAACGGCGACTGCTATGACCGTTACCTCGTCCGCATGGAAGAGATGCGCCAGTCGCTGTCGATCATCCTGCAATGTGTTGAAAAACTGCGCGCCCCCGAAGGGCAGGGCGATGTGCTGGCGCGTGGCAAGCTGACCCCGCCCAAGCGCAGCGACATGAAACAGTCGATGGAAAGCCTGATCCATCACTTCAAGCTTTACACCGAAGGCTTCAAACTGCCTGAAGGTGAAGTCTATGCCGCCGTTGAAGCGCCCAAAGGTGAATTCGGCGTCTATCTGGTTTCGGATGGGTCCAACAAACCCTACCGCTCGAAAATCCGCGCGCCCGGGTTCCTGCATCTTCAGGCAATGGACTATGTGGCCGGTGGCCACCAACTGGCCGACGTCGCTGCCATCATCGGCACCATGGACGTCGTGTTTGGGGAGATCGACCGGTGAAACACCTTTCAATCTCAACCGCGTTTCTATTCGTCTCGGCCAGTTTGGCTTTGGCGAGCGAGAGCGTTTGGGAAAAGAGGGCGTTAAATTGGGTGGAGTTCCTGCAGACTGGCAACGACGAGTTTAGTACTCAGATGTCTGAGATGCTCAATCTGGTAGATGGTTGCACCCTGCCAGAAAAAGCCTGCGATACCATTCGGGTATCTGCACGTAAGTATAACCGCACCGCGGTGCAGCCGATTGTGGCTGCCATCCTCGGAAAGTCTGTTGAAAGCTTGATCGGAGAGGATCAAGAGTGCTTTGAAAAGCGCAAGGGCGTCCCCTTGGCGGCAATCATGACCACTGGCACAGGCCCTTTCACAATTATGCAAGATAAAACTGAAGCGCAGGGAACTTGTTTTCTGCGTGACTTGGGAGACGCTTAATGCTTCGCCGATTGCATCATGAACAGCCCGAAAGCTTTGCTTTCACGCCAGCCAACCTTGCGTGGGCGGAAGGGCAGATCACGAAATATCCCGAGGGGCGTCAGGCGTCTGCGGTGATCCCACTTCTGTGGCGTGCACAGGAACAGGAAGGCTGGCTGACCAAGCCCGCCATTGAAGCTGTGGCCGACATGCTGGGCATGGCCTATATCCGCGTGCTGGAAGTGGCCTCGTTCTATTTTATGTTCCAGCTGCAACCCGTTGGATCTGTTGCGCATATCCAGATTTGCGGCACCACCGGCTGCATGATCTGTGGCGCGGAAGACCTGATCGCGGTGTGCCGTGAAAAGATTGCCGACAAGCCGCATGTTGTGTCCGATGACGGCAAGCTGAGCTGGGAAGAGGTCGAGTGCCTTGGATCCTGCACCAACGCGCCGATGGCTCAAATCGGCAAGGATTACTATGAAGATCTGACCGCCGAGAGTTTTGCCAAGATCGTGGACGAGCTTCGCGCAGGCAATGTGCCTACGCCGGGTCCGCAAAACGGGCGCTATGCGGCCGAGCCTCTGTCCGGTCTGACTTCGCTGACCGAGTATGAAAGCGGCAAGACGCAATTTAACGCGTCGGTACAGTTGGCAGCGGATATTGGTGATACGGTCAAACGTATCGACGGCACTGAGGTTCCATTGTTGACGCCGTGGTTGGGCAAGAACGCGGTCAAAGGCAAAGCGAAGCCGCCGAAACCCAAGGCGTCCGGGCAACCCGCGAACCGCCAGAAGCCCATCGCGAAGGTTCCGGTGGACACATCAAAATCTATTGCGAAACCAAAGACTAAACCTGCCGTGAAACCGTCGTCGCCTGCCAAGGCCGTTAAAGGCAAAGCCGACGTCACGACCGGAAAAGCAAAGAAACCACGCACCATGAAGGCCCCCCGCAAAGCGGGTGCGGACGACTTGAAGCAGTTGAAGGGCGTTGGCCCCAAACTGGAAGGCGTCCTGAACGGCCTTGGCTTCTGGCATTTTGACCAGATCGCCAAATGGGGTGCAAACGAGATTGCCTGGGTCGACGATCAACTGTCCTTCAAGGGACGGATTGAGCGCGACGGTTGGGTAGAGCAAGCCAAGACTTTGGCAGAAGGTGGCGAGACCGAATTCTCGTCCAAGGTCAAAAAGGGCAAGGTCTACTAAGCACCGCGTAAGGAAAATTCAGGTATGTTCGTGAACGTTACAGATCATAAGTGTATGATAAGGCAGCAAAATGCCACCGCGCCTGTGCGTTCTTTAAATGAGTCCAACATCAAAACAGGGTTAAGGGACAATGAGTAATAATACCGGATTTTTTACGTGTAAACGAACCTGCTGGATTGTCGGTGGGCTGATCGGCTTCGCGCTGTTTCTGATGATCTCGGGGATCATCGGGTTCATCGTCGGCGTGATCGCCGCTGTGGCTGTGGCGTTTCTTTTGCAAAAGCTGTTCTGCGGCGAAGTTGAAGCGGCGGCGGCTCAGACTGCGCCTGCTGCAGCGATGGCAGCCCCTGCTGCGGCCATGGATGCTTCGGTGACGTCTGAGGAAAGCAAGTCAGAGGTCAAACCGGTTCGGGTCAAGCCTGCTTCCAAGAAGACAGACGCGGAAGTGGCGGCGGAAGAGCAAGCCGCGGCCGAGAAAGAAGCTGCTGAGAAAGCTACCGCTGAGAAAGCTGCCGCTGAAAAAGAAGCCACAAAGAAGGCCGCTGCCGAGAAAGAAGCAGCCGAGAAGGCGGCCGCTGAAAAAGAAGCTGCCGCGAAAGCCTCTGCCGAGAAGGTTGCCGCCGAGAAAGCAGCAAAGGAAAAGGCACCCGCCAAGAAGACCGCAGCGAAGAAAGCACCGGCCAAGAAAACCGCAGCGAAGAAGCCTGCAGCCAAAGCCGCCGCCGCCGCAGAACCCACCGGAAAGCCCAAAAAGCCGCGCACGATGAAAGCGCCGCGTAAGGCTGGTGCGGATGATCTGAAACAGCTGAAGGGCGTTGGTCCTAAGCTAGAGCAGACGTTGAACGGTCTGGGTTTCTGGCACTTCGACCAGATCGCCAAATGGGGCGCGGACGAGATTTCGTGGGTTGATGACAACCTCAGCTTCAAGGGTCGGATCGAACGGGACGGCTGGGTAGAGCAAGCCAAGATCCTGGCCGAGGGCGGCGAAACCGCGTTCTCGTCCAAGGTTAAAAAGGGCAAGGTTTACTAAGGAATGGACATGGCAACTGACCCACGGAAAAACACGACACGTCAGGGGCGTTTGGCAGCACTTGTCATCGCTTTGACAGGCGTGTTGTGGGTCGTTGCCACACTTGCCGGCAATTCTCTGGGCTGGTCCAACCGGACCTTGGCTTTGATGGATTTGTTGGCTCTGGCCGGGTTCGTTTTCGGACTGGTCATAACGTATCGGATCTGGCGTCAGCGCCGGACGGATGAAGGATAAAAGCGAATGCTGCAGGATAAAGACCGGATCTTTACCAACCTCTATGGCATGCACGAACGCACTCTTGCGGGCGCCAAGGCGCGCGGCCACTGGGACGGCACAGCCGGGATCATCAAGAAAGGTCGCGACTGGATCGTGGAAGAGATGAAAGCCTCGGGCCTGCGGGGGCGTGGTGGTGCGGGCTTCCCGACCGGTCTGAAATGGTCCTTCATGCCGAAAGAAAGCGATGGGCGTCCGGCCTATCTGGTGATCAACGCAGATGAATCCGAACCGGGCACCTGTAAAGACCGCGAGATCATGCGCCATGATCCCCACACGCTGATCGAAGGTGCATTGATCGCGTCTTTCGCGATGGGGGCGAACACCGCGTATATCTATATCCGTGGCGAGTTCATTCGCGAGCGTGAAGCGCTGCAAGCGGCAATTGACGAAGCCTATGACGCCGGTCTTCTGGGCAAGAACGCCGCGAAATCCGGCTGGGATTTCGACCTTTTCCTGCACCACGGGGCAGGGGCCTATATTTGCGGCGAAGAGACCGCTTTGATCGAAAGCCTAGAGGGCAAGAAGGGCATGCCGCGCATGAAGCCTCCTTTCCCGGCGGGCGCGGGTCTTTATGGCTGCCCGACCACCGTGAACAACGTGGAAAGCATCGCCGTTGTCCCGACCATCCTGCGCCGTGGGCCGGAGTGGTTCGCAGGCTTTGGTCGCCCCAACAATGCGGGCACCAAGCTGTTTGGTATCTCGGGCCATGTGAACAATCCCTGCGTTGTCGAAGAAGCCATGTCGATCAGCTTTGAAGAGCTGATTGAAAAGCATTGCGGCGGCATTCGTGGTGGCTGGGACAATCTGAAAGCGGTTATTCCGGGCGGATCGTCTGTTCCCTGCGTGCGCGCCGAAAACATGCGCGATGCGATCATGGATTTCGATTACCTGCGCGGCGAATTGGGCTCGGGTCTTGGTACTGCGGCTGTGATCGTGATGGACCAGTCCACCGACATCATCAAAGCCATCTGGCGTCTGTCGAAGTTTTATAAACACGAAAGCTGCGGCCAGTGTACGCCGTGCCGCGAAGGCACCGGCTGGATGATGCGCGTGATGGATCGTCTGGTGAAAGGCGAGGCTGACGTTGAAGAAATCGACATGCTGTGGGACGTGACCAAGCAGGTCGAAGGCCACACCATTTGTGCGCTCGGGGATGCGGCGGCTTGGCCGATCCAAGGCCTGATCCGCAACTTCCGGGACGAGATCGAAGACCGCATTCGGGTGAACAAACAAGGAAAGGTCAGCATCGCTGCTGAGTAAGTATATGTTTCAATCAAAATTCATAAGCGCGCTCGCGGGAACGGCACTGGTTTTGGGCCTGTCTGCTTGCCAGACGCGCACCATTCCCTTGCCGAAAACGAACTATGAGTTGTCGTCTGGCAAAAGCGGACAGGTCGAGGTCTCGGGCACGACGTATTTCTATCGGTTCTCCAATTTCGCAGCTGGGGCCGGGATGGCCTATGTCTGTTCTGGCGACGAAACCGAAGTTGCCGAGCTTCAGGACACAGACGTCGAACAAGGCGGGATCACGCTTCTGAGCGTGAAGGCGAAGGACAGCGCAATCACCACCTGTGCGGATGCCGCAGCGAACCTTACCGCTATTTATAACGCGGCCACGCAGGCCTGTACGGATATCGGCCGTTCGATGCAAGCTGAAGACGTGTCAGCACCGATTTTCGTGACCGAAGACGGCTATGTTCACTTGCCGAGGGTCTGTGCGTAATGAAGAAAGCTGTGATGCATAACCCGTTGAAAAAAGGTGCTTTCGCGCCCGTTTTCGCGCGTTGTTATTGCATGACAATGCCCTGCACACCCATCTCCTTTGTGAACAAAGGAGAATTGTCATGATGAGTATTCGCACTGTTATTCTGGCTGCTGGCCTGTCTGTTTCTGCAGGGGCCGCTTTGGCCACCGACTATGACACCCTGCGCAAAGATAGCCGGATGCACAATGAACTGCTGGGCGCGTCTGTTGCCTATTTGCTGGATGAAAACTGTTCGGATCTGAAGCTGCGCAAGCTGCGCCTTTTGAACAAGGCATTTTCGCTGCGCAAACACGCTATGTCACTGGGCTTCTCGCATGACGAGGTCATGGACTATGTGGAAAGCGATACTGAACAAGATCGTTTCCGCGCAATTGCCGAGCCGATGTTGGCCCGCAAAGGCGTCGTGAAGGGGCAGGAAGACACGTATTGCGCGGTGGGCCGTGCTGAAATTGAAAAGCTCTCTTTCGTGGGCTCGTTACTTTACGAGCGCTAAGGGGCAAGACTGTGTGGGCACGGTGAAAACACCGGCCCATGAAATGAAAAAGGGACCGTGATGAGCGACCTGAAAAAGATCGTCATTGACGACATGGAAGTTGAAGTTGATGGCGCGATGACGCTGATCCAAGCCTGTGAAGTGGCCGGGATCGAAGTTCCGCGTTTCTGCTATCACGAGCGTCTGTCGATTGCGGGCAACTGCCGCATGTGTCTGGTCGAGGTCGTGGGCGGTCCGCCTAAACCGGCGGCGTCTTGTGCCATGCAGGTGCGCGATCTGCGCCCCGGCCCGGAAGGGCAGGCACCGGTCGTGAAAACCAACTCGCCCATGGTCAAAAAGGCCCGCGAAGGCGTGATGGAGTTCATGCTGATCAACCACCCGCTGGATTGTCCGATTTGCGATCAGGGCGGCGAGTGTGATTTGCAGGATCAGGCCATGGCCTATGGCATGTCCGGCACACGTTTTAACGAAATGAAGCGCTCGGTCGACGATCTGGATCTGGGGCCGCTGGTGTCGACCGCGATGACCCGCTGCATTTCCTGTACCCGCTGCGTGCGCTTCACGACCGAAGTCGCGGGCATCAGCCAGATGGGTCAAACCGGTCGCGGTGAAGACGCCGAGATCACCAGCTATCTGAACCAGACGTTGGACAGCAATTTGCAGGGCAACATCATTGATCTGTGCCCGGTTGGTGCTCTGACCTCGAAACCTTATGCCTTTACAGCCCGCCCGTGGGAATTGACCAAGACCGAGACCATCGACGTAATGGACGCGCTTGGATCTAACATCCGCGTCGACACCAAGGGCCGCGAAGTCATGCGTGTGCTTCCGCGCAACCATGACGGCGTGAACGAAGAATGGATTTCCGACAAGACGCGTTTCATCTGGGACGGTCTGCGTCGCCAGCGTCTTGACGTGCCTTACATTCGCGAAAACGGCAAATTGCGCAAAGCCACCTGGGGGGAGGCCTTGTCGAAAGCTGCTGAGGCGATGAAGGGGGCCAACAAGGTTGCTGGCTTAATCGGCGATCTGGCGTCTGCCGAGGCAACGTTCAGCCTGAAGACCATCATCGAGGGTCTGGGCGGCAACGTGGAATGCCGCACCGACAACGCGCGTCTGCCGATTGGCAACCGCTCGGGTTACGTGGGCACGGCCTCGATCGAAGACATCGACAACGCCAAGTTCATCCAGCTTATTGGCACCAATCCGCGGGTTGAGGCGCCTGTCCTGAATGCGCGTATCCGCAAGGCGTGGCTGAACGGGGCCGAGGTCGGTCTGGTCGGTGAAGCCGTGGATCTGACCTATGACTATGCGCATGTAGGCAATGACCGCGCCGCGCTGGAAAGTATCGTAGGCAAGGATTATGGCGCGGTGAAAGACGCACCGTCGGTGGTGATCGTCGGGCAGGGTGCCCTGCGTGAGGCTGACGGTCTGGCGGTTCTGTCCAACGCCATGAAACTGGCTGAAGACACCGGATCCAAGCTGATGATCTTGCACACCGCGGCTGGCCGTGTAGGTGCGATGGATCTGGGCGCAGTGACCGAAGGCGGCATGGATGCCGCCACCAACGGTGCCGATGTTATTTTCAATATGGGCGCGGATGAGATCGAAATCGCTGATGGCCCCTTCGTGATCTATCAGGGCAGCCACGGTGACCGGGGTGCCATGCGCGCTGACGTGATCCTGCCGGGTGCAGCTTATACGGAAGAAAGCGGTCTGTTCGTGAACACCGAAGGGCGTCCTCAGCTTGCCTTGCGTGCGAATTTCGCACCGGGCGAGGCCAAGGAAAACTGGGCCATCTTGCGTGCACTGTCGGCGGAGCTGGATGCGACGCTGCCGTGGGACACCCAAGCCGGTCTGCGCCGTGCGATGGTTGCGGCTGCTCCGGTACTGGGCGGCGTCGATCAGCTGGCCGAAAACGACTGGCAGGCGCTTCCCGTCGAGAAGATGGGTAACGCGTCTTTCCGCTATGTGATTGGAGACTTTTATCTGACCAACCCGATTGCTCGGGCGTCAGAAGTCATGGCCGAGCTTTCGGCGATGGCCCGCAACCGCGCGGCCCCTTTGGCCGCTGAATAAACGGAGCCCGTGCAGACATGACCTTCCCTTCGATCAATTCGACATTCTACCGACGCGCATTTGGCGCGGTGGCGATTGTAACCTTGCTGTCATCCTGTGCGGCATGGGATCGCGTGGGCGGAGCCATGAAGAATGCGGTTGGTCTGGGCGATTGTTCGGTACCAGCATCGAATGATGGGCTGGTCGAGCAAGCTGTCGACACGCCTGACGAAGACCTGCAAAACGGCGATCGGACCGTCATGTACACATCAGAAAACGCGCGGGCCAAGAAGCCGGCCGGGTGCTGGTGGGCGAAGTCGCCCAGCCAGAAAGATGTGACCGAGAAAACAGAGGTCGCGGACGCGGCGAACGCCGTTGAAGAAACAGATGTTGCGGATGTATCGGCTGAAGACGCGGTTGAAGAAACACAGATCGCTGAAGCCAAATCCGACAGCGAAGCCTCAACCGCCGTAACCGCCAGCGCCGAGGGCCTGACCGAAGAAGACGCCGAGGCCGCAACTGATGCCAATCCCGTGTGGGAGATCGGCTATCTTGGGATCGAAACCGAACGTCTGGACGACGATCTGGTGCTGATCAACGTACGCCTTGAAGGTTCGGTAGATAACGAAAAAGTCGCGGCCTATGCAGAATGTGCCGCCGCACAATATACGCTGTCACGCGGCTTTGGGTTCGCCCGCCATGTTCTGACCAGCGTTACACAAGAAGATAGCATCTGGACGGGCAAAGCCGTCTTTTGGGTGTCCGAGAAACTTCCTCGAGGTTTGATCACCATCGACGCGGCAGATACCGCCCAGAAATGCTTTGAAAACGGAATACCTACGGTCTGAGGGCATGAAGAGAAATGTATGAATTCTTCACCACAACAAACTTAGGCATCACGCTTTTGATCATCGGTCAGTGTCTACTGATCGTGGTCCCTTTATTGGTAGCGCTTGCTTTTCTGCTCTATTTTGACCGTAAGGTCTGGGCGGCTGTGCAGCTGCGCAAAGGTCCCAACGTGGTTGGTGCTTTCGGCGTGCTGCAATCCTTCGCGGACTTCCTGAAATACGTGTTGAAGGAAATCGTGGTGCCCGCAGGCGCGGACCGGTTTGTTTTCATGCTGGCCCCGATGCTGAGCTTTGTCTTGGCCATGGTCGCGTGGGCGGTGATCCCGTTTAACGACGGCTGGGTGCTGGCAGACGTAAACGTCGCAATCCTGTTCGTCTTCGCGGTCTCTTCGCTTGAGGTCTATGGCGTGATCATGGGCGGCTGGGCCTCGAACTCGAAATACCCGTTCTTGGGCTCGCTGCGCTCTGCTGCGCAGATGATTTCTTATGAAGTCTCAATCGGCCTGATCATCATCGGTGTGATCATTTCGACCGGCTCGATGAACTTCGGTGACATCGTTAACGCGCAAGACGGTAAAGGGCTGTTCAGCTGGTATTGGCTGCCGCACTTCCCGATGGTCTTCCTGTTCCTGATCTCGGCTTTGGCAGAAACCAACCGCCCGCCGTTTGACCTGCCGGAAGCGGAATCGGAACTGGTGGCGGGCTATCAGGTTGAATACTCGTCGACGCCCTTCCTTTTGTTCATGATCGGTGAATATGTGGCCATCGTTCTGATGTGTACGCTGATCTCGATCCTGTTCTTTGGCGGCTGGCTGTCGCCGGTCGAGGCGCTGCCGGATGGCATCCTGTGGCTGTTTGCGAAGATCTTTTTCTTCTTCTTCGTCTTCTCGATGGTGAAGGCCATCACGCCGCGCTATCGCTATGACCAACTGATGCGCATTGGCTGGAAAGTCTTCCTGCCCCTGTCGCTGGCATGGGTCGTTCTGGTCGCATTCTTCGCCCAATACGGG
The DNA here is from genome assembly GCF_056161205.1 of Aliiroseovarius sp. ABM4_368. Lineage (NCBI taxonomy): Bacteria > Pseudomonadati > Pseudomonadota > Alphaproteobacteria > Rhodobacterales > Paracoccaceae > Aliiroseovarius > Aliiroseovarius sp. ABM4_368. The sequence goes on from NZ_JBSWYR010000001.1 coordinate 411,914, forward strand.
GCATTCTGGGGCGCTTATGCCCGCTGGACTGTGGGGGGCTGATCAATGGCATTTGATTACGCACGCGCAACGAAATACTTTCTGCTGACGGACTTCATCAAAGGGTTCCAACTGGGCCTGAAGTATTTCTTCGCCAAGAAGGCGACGATCAACTACCCGTTCGAAAAGGGGCCTCTGTCGCCTCGTTTCCGCGGTGAGCACGCGCTGCGCCGTTATCCCAATGGGGAAGAGCGCTGCATCGCCTGTAAACTTTGCGAGGCGATCTGCCCCGCGCAAGCGATCACCATCGACGCGGAACCTCGCGACGACGGCTCGCGCCGCACCACGCGCTATGACATCGACATGACCAAATGTATCTATTGCGGCTTCTGCCAAGAAGCCTGCCCAGTGGATGCAATCGTCGAAGGTCCGAATTTCGAGTTCGCGACGGAAACCCGTGAAGAGTTGTTCTATGACAAGGCAAAGCTGCTTGAGAACGGCGAACGCTGGGAAGCCGAGATTGCGCGCAATCTTGAACTGGACGCACCTTACAGATGACCAATAAAACGCCACATAGCGACGCCTATGCGAAAGGCAAAGCCTTCACCGAGGCCACAAACCCCGGTATGGAAGAGGCTTTGCGCAATCGCTATGACGAACTGCTTCCGGGGCTTTCCCGCGATCTGGTCGAGCTGAATGGCCGGATCTATCCGCGTGGCGTTCTGGACGAGAAGACACGAGAGCTTTTGACCATCGCAGCGCTTGCTGCAATGGGTGCGCAGACGGCCCCCCAACTGAAAATCCATGTTGCGGCCGCACGAAAGCTGGGTGTCAGCAAGGCAGAAATTGCCGAAGCCATCTATCAGATGTCCCTTTACGGTGGCATGCCCGCGATGTTCAACGCGCTGAATGCCGCGATGGAAATCTTTGAAGCAGAGGGTGGCGAATGAACGACTTTTCCAAGAAATACGCTGAAATGCTGGAGCAGGGCACCTTGATGCTCCGCGCCTTCAACCCCGCGCTCGAGAAGTTCGTTCCCGAAGGGTTGGACAAGCTGATGCCCACCATGCCGAAAGACATGATGGACATGATGTTTGGCAATGCCTTCAACAAGGATGGTCTGGACACGAAGACCCGCATGCTGGTGGCCCTTGCCGGGCTGGTGGCCGCGGGTGCGCAGGCCGGACCGCAGCTGAAAGTGACCGTGCGCCATGCTTTGGAAGCGGGTGCCACCGAACAAGAGATCGCGGAAGTGATCTATCAAATGTCCATGTTGGGCGGCCTACCGGCGATGAACCGGGCGCTGGAAGAAGCGCAAGCCGTCTTTGCCGAAAACGAGGAGGGGGACGCATGAGCGTTGCCGATTTCGCCTTTTACCTCTTTGCCCTGACCACCGTGGTCGGCGGGTTCTTTACCGTGATGGCACGGCACCCCGTCCACTCGGTCTTGTGGCTGATCACCGCCTTCATCGGCGCGACGGGCCTGTTTGTCCTTCTGGGTGCCGAGTTCGTGGCGATGCTTCTGATGATCGTCTATGTGGGCGCGGTCGCGGTGCTGTTCCTGTTCGTCGTCATGATGCTGGACGTGGATTTCGCAGCCCTGAAAGCCGAGATGTCGCAATCGCTGCCCATCGCGCTGCTGATCGGGGTGATCCTGCTGGTCGAGATGGGCACCATCTTTGGCGTTTGGCAATTCGCCGACGGGGCCGAGGCCGCGCGTGCCGCAGTCACTCCCGCACTGGATGTGGCCCATAACACCGAGGCTCTGGGCCAGATCCTTTACACCCAATACATCCTGCTTTTCCAACTGGCAGGTCTGATCCTGCTGGTCGCCATGATCGGCGCTATCGTCCTGACCCTGCGCCACCGCACAAACGTGAAGCGCCAGAACGTCATGGCCCAGATGCACCGCGACCCGGCCAAAGCGATGGAGATCATCGACGTGAAACCAGGGCAGGGGCTTTGAGGGCAATGAAGTATTTCATGCTTTTCCCAATGCTGCTGGCCGCAAACAGTGCGTTCGCTGAGATTTCATTCTCGGAGGACGAGGTTGTGGCTGAGACAGCAATCTATCCTGACCGTGCGTTACGCCTAGCTGGGTGCACTCATCCCGGCCTCCACATTTCTGACTATGTCGTTTGTGGACCCGACGGGGAATTCGAGGGTGAGCCGGTTTGGGCTTCAATGGTTGGACACGTTGCTTTGTCCCTTCCCAGGCCAGGGGTTTCAGAAACAGGAAGAGCTCAATGAGCAAGAGAAATGAATATCCCGCCGAAACCGGGAAACAGAAACGAGGGACGAAATGGTAGGTCTTGAACATTATCTCGCAGTTGGTGCGGCGCTGTTCGTCATCGGCATTTTCGGGCTCTTCCTGAACCGTAAGAACGTCATCATCCTTTTGATGTCGATCGAATTGATGCTTCTGTCCGTGAACATCAACCTTGTCGCGTTCTCGTCCTATCTAGGCGATCTGACGGGGCAGGTTTTCACGCTCTTTGTTTTGACTGTGGCCGCTGCTGAAGCTGCCATTGGTCTGGCGATCCTTGTCAGCTTCTTCCGCAACCGCGGCACGATTGCTGTCGAAGATGTCAACGTGATGAAAGGCTAACCAAGAATGGTACAGTTCATCCTTTTTGCCCCGCTTTTTGGCGCGTTGGTCGCTGGCTTCGGCCACCGGTTCATCGGAGACAAGGGCGCGCAGATCCTGACAACGGCTCTGTTGTTCTGGTCTGCCTTCCTGTCCTGGATCACCTTCTTTGGACTGGGGTCCGAGACGCAGGTCATTCACCTGATGGATTGGGTGCAGTCGGGCAGCCTAAGCGTAGACTGGTCGATCCGTCTGGACCGTCTGACCGCGATCATGCTGGTCGTCGTGACCTCGGTCTCGTCGCTGGTTCACCTGTATTCCATGGGCTATATGGCCCACGATCCGCAGTTCGAAGGCGAAAGCTATCGCCCCCGCTTCTTCGCCTATCTGTCCTTCTTCACCTTCACCATGCTGATGCTGGTGACCTCGGACAACCTGCTTCAAATGTTCTTCGGTTGGGAAGGCGTGGGCGTGGCCTCGTATCTTCTGATCGGCTTTTACTATAAGAAACCTTCGGCCAACGCGGCGGCGATCAAAGCCTTCGTGGTGAACCGTGTGGGTGACTTTGGCTTCGCTTTGGGCATCTTCGGCCTGTTCTACATGACCGACAGCATCCGCTTTGACGACGTGTTCGCAGCCGCCCCTGCGCTGGCAGAAACCACCCTCCACTTCCTGTGGCGTGATTGGAACGCGGCCAACCTGCTGGCCTTCTTGCTGTTCGTAGGTGCGATGGGTAAATCGGCTCAGCTGATCCTGCACACATGGCTTCCCGATGCGATGGAAGGCCCGACCCCGGTGTCGGCGCTGATCCACGCCGCGACCATGGTGACCGCCGGTGTCTTCCTGGTCTGCCGCATGTCGCCGCTGATGGAATACGCGCCCGAAGCCACGAACTTCATCGTTTTCCTTGGCGCCACCACCGCGTTCTTCGCCGCCACCGTGGGCCTTGTGCAGAACGACATCAAGCGGGTGATCGCCTATTCGACCTGTTCGCAGCTGGGCTATATGTTCGTGGCCGCAGGCGTCGGTGTCTACTCGGTCGCGATGTTCCACCTGTTCACCCACGCCTTCTTTAAGGCGATGCTGTTCCTTGGGGCCGGTTCGGTCATCCACGGGATGCATCACGAACAGGACATGCGCAACTATGGCAACCTGCGTAAAAAGCTGCCCATCACCTTCTGGGCGATGATGATCGGGACGCTGGCCATCACCGGTGTCGGCATCCCGCTGACCACCATCGGCTTTGCAGGCTTCCTGTCGAAAGACGCTGTGATTGAAAGCGCCTTTGCCGGCACGAACGGAGGCTATGCCTTCTGGATGCTGGTCATCGCGGCTTTGTTCACCAGCTTCTACAGCTGGCGCCTGATGTTCATGACCTTCTATGGCAAACAGCGTGGCGACAAGCACACGCATGAGCACGCGCATGAAAGCCCATTGGTTATGACCATCCCGCTGGGTGTTCTGGCCATTGGAGCGATTTTCGCCGGCATGATCTGGTACGGCCCGTTCTTCGGCAAAGAAGATAAAGTAAACGCGTTCTTCGGGATCGAAGCCCACGCAAGCGCGCATCATGACGATCACGGCGAGGCCAAAGGTGATGATGGTCACGGCGGCGATCACGCGGCGGACACGCACGCTGATGACAGCCATGCTGACGACGGCCACGCCGAGGAAACCCACGCCGAGGAAAGTCACGCGGATGCGACCTCGGCCAGCGGCGACATGGCTCACCATGCGGAAGCCCCGAAAGGTGCGATCTTCATGCACCCGGACAACCACGTGTTGCATGACGCGCACTATGTGCCGAAATGGGTCAAGATATCGCCCTTCATTGCGATGATCATTGGCTTTGTGACGGCCTTCTGGTTCTACATCGTGAACCCGTCGCTGCCGAAACGCTTGGCCGAGACGTTCCCGCATGTCTACCAGTTCCTTCTGAACAAATGGTACTTCGACGAGATCTACGACATCCTCTTCGTGAAACCTGCGTTTATCGTTGGTCGGTTCCTATGGAAACGCGGTGACGGCAACGTGATTGACGGCTTCCTGAACGGAGTGGCGATGGGCATCGTACCTTGGTTCACCAAACAGGCGGGCCGCGCACAAACAGGTTACGTCTTCTCTTATGCCTTCGCGATGGTTCTTGGCATCGTCGTGCTGGTTACAATTACGATCCTATTCAGCGGTGGAGCGCACTAATGAACAACCTGCTTTCCATCATTACCTTCCTGCCGCTGGTCGCGGCAGTGATCCTGGCGCTGTTTCTGCGCGGGGACGACGAGGCAGCCGCGCGCAACGCGAAATTTCTTGCGCTGGCCGCGACGGTGGCAACCTTCCTTTTCTCGCTTCTGCTGATCATCGGGTTTGATCCCGCTGACACCGGCTTTCAGTTCGTGGAAGAGGGCGAATGGATCATGGGCCTGAAATACAAGATGGGCATCGACGGGATCTCGGTTCTGTTTGTGATGCTGACCACTTTCATGATGCCGCTGACCATCTGGGCCAGCTGGGGCGTGAGCGCGCGCGTGAAGGAATACATGATTGCCTTCCTGCTTCTGGAAACCCTTATGCTGGGCGTCTTCATGGCGCTGGATCTGGTGCTGTTCTACCTGTTCTTCGAAGCAGGTCTGATCCCAATGTTCCTGATCATCGGAATTTGGGGCGGCAAGGATCGCATCTATGCAAGTTTCAAGTTCTTCCTCTATACCTTCCTTGGCTCGGTCCTGATGCTGGTCGCGATGGTCTATATGTTCATCGACGCAGGCACGACGGATATCCCGACGTTGATGAACCACACATTCGGGTCTGAAAACTTCAGCCTTCTGGGCATTCAGATTGTGGGGGGCGCACAGACGCTTCTGTTCTTGGCCTTCTTCGCGTCGTTTGCAGTGAAAATGCCGATGTGGCCGGTGCACACCTGGTTGCCTGACGCACACGTTCAAGCGCCGACTGCGGGTTCGGTGGTTCTGGCTGCAATCCTTCTGAAAATGGGTGGCTATGGCTTCCTGCGCTTCAGCTTGCCAATGTTCCCCATCGGGGCAGACACCATGGCCTGCTTCGTGTTGTGGATGTCCGCGATTGCCATCGTCTATACCTCGCTGGTGGCGCTGGTTCAGGAAGACATGAAAAAGCTGATTGCCTATTCGTCTGTTGCCCATATGGGTTACGTGACCGCCGGTGTCTTCGCGCTGAACCAACAGGGCTTGGACGGGGCGATCTTCCAAATGATCAGCCACGGCTTTATCTCGGGCGCGCTTTTCTTGTGTGTTGGCGTCATTTACGACCGCATGCACACCCGCGAGATCGACGCTTACGGAGGTCTGGTAAACCGGATGCCGGCTTACGCACTGATCTTCATGTTCTTCACTATGGCCAATGTCGGCCTTCCCGGCACCTCGGGCTTCGTGGGTGAATTCCTAACGCTGGTCGGCATGTTCAAAGCCAACACTTGGGTGGCCTTGGTTGCGACCTCGGGCGTTATCTTCTCGGCCGCTTATGCGCTTTACCTTTATCGCCGTGTCGTCTTTGGCGATCTGATCAAGGAAAGCCTGAAGTCGATCACCGAGATGAATACCCGCGAGAAAGCGATCTTTGCGCCGCTGGTTTTCATGACCCTGCTTCTGGGTGTCTACCCGTCACTGGTCACGGACATCATTGGCCCGTCGGTCGAGGCACTTCTGACCAACTTCCACGCCGCTATCCCTGTTGACGCAGAGATGGCTCAGGCCGCAGCGCATTAAGGAGAGCGAAAGATGAGCTCTGTTGATATTCAAACGGTTCTGCCTGAGCTGATCCTTGCGGTCTATGCGATGGCGGCACTTCTGGGCGCGGTTTATACGTCGAAGGACGGGATGGCCAAGCTGATCACATGGATCACCGGCGGCGTGATGGTGCTGGTCGCTCTGATGGTCGCAGGTGGGGACGGAAACACTGCGGCCTTTGGCGGCATGTTCCTTGACGACGCGTATTCGCGTTTCGCCAAGATTGCGATCCTCTTGGCCGCAGCTGCGGTTCTGGTCATGGGCGAGGCGACAATGTCGCGCCGTGGCCTGCTGAGATTCGAGTATCCGATCCTTGTGACGCTCGGCACCGTTGGCATGATGGTCATGGTGTCGGCTGGCGATTTGATGACGCTCTATATGGGTCTCGAGCTGCAATCGCTATCGCTTTACGTTGTTGCATCGCTGAACCGTGACAGCGTGAAATCGACCGAGGCCGGTCTGAAATACTTCGTTCTGGGTGCTCTGTCCTCGGGCCTGCTGCTTTATGGTTCGTCGCTGGTCTATGGCTATTCGGGCACCACGCTGTTCTCGGGCATCATCGAGGCGGCAAACCACGGTCAGGTTGGCCTTGGCCTTCTGATCGGTCTGGTCTTCGTGACCGCCGGTCTGGCCTTCAAAGTCTCGGCCGTACCGTTCCACATGTGGACCCCAGACGTTTACGAGGGCGCACCGACCCCCGTCACCGCCTTCTTTGCCACCGCGCCAAAACTGGCCGCAATGGCCCTGTTCGCCCGCGTGCTGTTTGACGCCTTCGGTCAGGCTGTTGGCGACTGGCAGCAAATCATTGCCCTTCTGGCAGTGCTGTCCATGTTCCTTGGGGCTTTCGCGGCAATCGGTCAAACCAACATCAAACGACTGATGGCCTATTCGTCCATTGCCCATATGGGTTTTGCCCTGCTGGGCCTGGCTGCGGGCAGCGAATACGGCGTGCAGGCGATGCTTTTGTACATGGCTGTTTATCTGACCATGAACATCGGCACTTTCGCCTTTATCATGTCGATGGAGCGTGATGGCCGTCCGGTCACCGACATCAATGCGCTGAACCAGTTTGCAGTGAATGACAAGCTGAAGGGGCTGGCAATGCTGATCCTTCTGTTCTCGCTTGCTGGCGTGCCGCCGATGCTGGGTTTCTTTGCCAAATACGGTGTGCTGGTTGCTGCTGTTCATGCGGGATTGGCGTGGCTGGCGGTTGCTGGTGTGATCGCGTCCGTGATCGGGGCGTTCTATTACCTGCGCATCGTCTATTTCATGTATTTCGGAGAGGAAGGCGAGGGGCTGGAGTTGAACATGTCGCCCGCCGCATGGGCTGCCCTGATGGGATCGGCTGCCATCATCCTTCTGGGCGTCGTGAACTTCTTCGGCATCGAAGGCGCCGCTGCTGCGGCCGCAGAAGCCCTTGTCAAATAACGGGTTGCCCAAATGGCCCGATGGCGTTGAAAAACGCGTTCTGGCCAGTGTGGACAGCACCAATGAAGAGGCCCGGCGTATCGCGTCGGGCCTTTTGGGCCCCACATGGATATTGGCGCTGAGCCAAACCGCCGGGCGGGGACGGCGGGGCAGGCCATGGACCGCACCACGCGGGCATTTCTCGGCCACGCTGGTTATGCGCCCGAACGATACCCCGGATCAGGTCGCGCTGCGCAGCTTTGTGGCGTCCTTAGCGCTTTATGACGCTTTTGCCACAGCCACGGGCCGCACAAGCGGGCTGTCGCTGAAATGGCCAAACGATGTGCTGCTGAACGGCGGCAAGGTCGCGGGCATCCTATTGGAAAGCGCGGGTCTTGCTGGCGGGCAGGTCAGCCATATTGCCATCGGGATTGGCGTGAACTTGATCGACGCGCCACAGGCAGAGCAAGTTGAGGCCAGCGCCGTGGCGCCTGTTAGTCTCGCTGGTGAGACCGGTGTTCAGCTGACCCCCGAGGAGTTTCTGGGCTTTCTGGCTCCGGCTTATCAGCACTATGAAACCCAGTTCACGACCTATGGGTTCAAGCCGATCCGCGAGGCCTGGCTGGCCCGTGCCGCCCGTCTGGGCGAGGTGATCACCGCCCGCACCACCCGCGACGAATATGTGGGACGGTTTGAAACAGTGGACGCGCAGGGCAACCTTGTCCTATCAACAGCAAAATCCCGCGAGGTCATCCCCGCGGCCGAGATCTTTTTCTGAAGGAGTGGCCCATGCTTCTGGCCATTGACTGCGGCAATACGAACACCGTTTTCTCGATCTGGGATGGCGGGAAATTCTTGTGCACGCTCAGAACGTCCACCCACCATTCGCGCACTGCGGATGCCTATTTCACGTGGTTCTCGACGCTGATCAATCACTACAAGATTGATCCCGAAATTACCGGTGTGGTGATCAGCTCGACCGTGCCGCGCGTGGTTTGGAACCTGCGCGTCTTTGCGGATCGGTTCTTTGGTCTGCGTCCGCTGGTCGTTGGTAAACCTGATTGCCTGCTGCCCGTTGCACCGCGTGTGGATCAGGGCACGACGCCCGGCCCGGACCGGCTGGCCAACGCCGTGGCGGGGTTCGAACGCTATGGCGGCGACTGCATGGTTGTCGATTTCGGTACGGCCACGAACATCGACGTTGTGGCCCACGATGGGGCCTATATCGGCGGTGTGATTGCCCCCGGCGTGAACCTGTCGCTCGAGGCGCTCCACCAAGGGGCGGCAGCACTTCCCCATGTGGACGTGACCCAACCTGACAAGGTGATCGGCACCAATACGGTGGGCTGCATTCAGTCGGGCATTTTCTGGGGCTATGTGGGCCTTGTGCAGGGGCTTGTGCAGAAGGTGAAAGACGAATACGGCCTTCCCATGAAGGTTATTGGAACCGGAGGGCTTGCGCCGCTCTTTGAACAAGGCGCAGATCTATACGACGAGATTGATGAAGATCTAACCATGCACGGGCTTGTGCGTATCTATGATTACAATAAGGAACAGGGCAACATATGAGTGCTGACCGTCTGATTTACCTTCCGTTGGGGGGCGCCGGCGAGATCGGCATGAACGCTTATGTCTATGGCTATGGCAAGCCGGGCAAAGAACGCCTGATCCTTGTGGATTTGGGGGTAACCTTCCCGGATATGGACACCACGCCGGGCGTAAACCTGATCATGCCTGATATCTCGTGGCTGGTCGAAAATGTTGACCGGCTTGAGGCCATCTTCATCACCCACGCGCACGAGGATCACGTCGGGGCGGTCGGGCGTTTGTACTCGAAGTTGAATGCGCCGATCCACGCGCGCCCCTTCACGCGTTATCATGCGCAGCGCAAGCTGGAGGAAGCAGGGCAGGTGCCTGAGGTTGTGATCACCGCCGATGTCTATCCGCAGGTGATCGAGGCCGGGCCGTTCAAGGTCAGCTATATGCCGCTCAGCCACTCGATTCCGGAAAGCGCTGGCCTGATCATCGACACTCCCGCAGGCCGGATCGTGCATACCGGCGATTTCAAACTGGACGAAACCCCGGTTCTGGGCGACGCATTCGATGAAGATTTGTGGCGCGAGGTCGCGAAGCCGGGCGTAAAAGCTCTGGTCTGTGACTCGACCAACGTGTTCTCGCCCGCGCCGGGTCGGTCCGAGGCCGAAGTTGGCCCGGAACTGACCCAGTTGATCAAGGACACACCGCAAATGGTCGTCGCGACCACCTTTGCTTCGAACGTGGCGCGGGTGAAACAACTCGCCGACGCTGGCAAGGCCGCTGGCCGTTCGGTCTGCCTGTTAGGTCGAGCCATGCGGCGGATGATCCAAGCTGGGATTGAAACTTCAGTTCTGCATGATTTCCCGACCACTGTGACACCGGAAGACGCCCGCGACATCCCGCGCGAGAACCTGATGCTGATCGTGACCGGGTCGCAGGGTGAACGCCGCGCGGCTTCGGCGCAACTGGCGCGGGGCAAATACATGGGTCTGACTATGGCGGAAGGGGACATGTTCTTGTTCTCGTCCAAAACTATTCCGGGCAACGAACGCGGTGTGATCCGCATCATGAACGCGTTTTCGGAAATGGGGGTCGAGCTGGTGGCCGAAAATGATCGCTATCACGTTTCTGGTCACGCCAACCGCCCAGATCTGCAACGCGTGCACGAGATCATCAACCCACAGATGGTCATCCCCATGCACGGCGAACATCGCCATCTGCGCGAACACGCCAAGCTGGCAGAAAAGGGTGGGCGGCCTTCCTTGGTTGTGGTGAATGGCGCGGTCTGTGACCTGACAGGCGACGCGCCACATGTGGTGGAACATGTTGAAACGGATCGGATTTATCTGGACGGAGACATCCTGATCGGAGCGCTGGACGGGATCGTTCGCGACCGGATCCGGCTAGCCTTGAACGGCCATGTGATCGTGAACGTCATTCTAGATGGCAACGAACCACTGGGCGAGCCTTGGGTCGAGCTGATGGGCCTGCCCGAAGTTGGCCATTCGAAAGCACCGCTGGTCGACGTATTGGAAGAGGATCTGGGACAGTTCCTGATGCGTGCGTCCAACAAGACCCTGCGCGACGAAGACAAGCTGGGCGACGAGCTGAAACGCATCGCGCGCAAATCCACCAATGACGAGATTGGGCGCAAGCCGGAAGTCACTATTGTGGTCAGCCGGTTGGAATGACCCTGCCAACCTGTTGAAACGAAAAAAGCGAAGCCCGATCAGGCTTCGCTTTTTTCTTGTTCCGTTGCGCCAGGCTTATCCTGCGCGGCGTTCATCAAAGCTTTTTGCAATGAACTCGGGAAGGTGGTCGCCCATGCCGACAACCTTGTTGCCGCCGCCACGATTGCCGCCACGGCCACGGGGCTTGTTGCGGTCGTTGCGTTCCGGCTTGGCCTCGGGTTTCGGCTGTTCAGCAGGAGCGGGCGTGGCTTCGGCCACGTCTTCTTTGGGCTTCTCGCTTCTGCGCTTGCGGGCGGGCTTTTCGGTTTTTTCCTCGTCCGATTTGGCCCGGCTGCGCTTGGGCTTTTCGTCTTTCAAGGGGCTGTCAACGCGCGGGATCTCTTTTTCAATCAGTCGCTCGACCGCATCTAGGTTCTTTTCATCACGCGGCTCGCAGATCATCACGGCCTTGCCTTCGCGGCCCGCGCGGCCGGTACGGCCGATCCGGTGAACATAGTCCTCGGCGTGGCCGGGAACGTCGAAGTTGAACACGTGGCTCACATTTGGAATGTCCAACCCGCGTGCAGCTACGTCCGAGGCACAAAGGAACTGAAGCGTGCCGGACCGGAACCCATCCAGTACTTCCATACGCTTGGATTGTTCCAGATCACCGTGAATGGGCGCGGCATTATAGCCGTATTTCTTCAACGATTTCGCGCAGATATCCACATCTGTCTTGCGATTGCAGAAGATGATCGCGTTGGTACATTTCTCGCCCTCGCGGTCGATCAGCGCGCGCAGAAGCTTGCGTTTCTCGCTGGCAGCACGATCGCGGCGCGAGGCTTTGAACATGCACAATTCCTGCGTGATCGTTTCCGAGGTCGTCGCCTGACGGGCAACCTCGATCCGTTCGGGGTTTGACAGGAAGGTGTTGGTCACACGCTCGATCTCGGGCGCCATGGTGGCCGAGAAAAACAGCGTTTGGCGCGTGAAGGGGGTCAGGCCGAAGATGCGCTCGATGTCGGGAATGAACCCCATGTCGAGCATCCGGTCTGCTTCATCAACCACCATGATCTGCACGCCAGTCAGCAGCAGTTTGCCACGCTCGAAATGGTCCAGCAGGCGGCCGGGGGTGGCAATTAGAACATCAACGCCCCGGTCGATCAGTTGGTCTTGTTCCTTGAAGCTGACACCGCCGATCAACAGCGCTTTGGTCAGTTTGACGTGCTTGGCGTAAACATCAAAGTTTTCAGCAACTTGCGCGGCGAGTTCACGTGTGGGGCACAGCACCAGCGATCGTGGCATCCGCGCGCGTGCACGACCGCGGGCCAAGGCCGAAATCATCGGCAAAGTGAATGATGCAGTCTTGCCTGTTCCGGTCTGGGCGATGCCCAGCACGTCACGGCCTTCAAGGGCGGGGGGGATGGCACCCGCCTGAATGGGGGTGGGGCTTTCATAGCCCGCTTCGTCGATAGCTTTCAGCACTTTGGGGCTGAGTTTCAAATCAGAAAATTTGGTCATGTATGTCCTGTTTCACGGACATCCAGCGCCCGTGCGGATTTTCAAGGGAAGCCCGTATGGCGTGCGCTTTCGCGTCCCTTCTGATGACGAAGTGCTTAAGGAAAAAAGGCGCTAGGGTCAATGACATGGCTCAGATTGCGCGATTTAGCGACGAAAACTTGCCGCTGTTGCACGGATCACGCGCTTGGATGCAAGTTCGGGCTGTACCCGAAACGCAAGGTGGCGACCGTCGGGGCAGGGGTCAGAACCTGGACCAACGTGTCAGGGCGGGCTTTTGGTGGGCCATATCCCTGCGGCGTGAACGGGCGTGCGGTGTCCCCAATCAGAAGGTGCGGTTGGTCTGCGCTTAGGATGAAGGTCCCATCTGGCAGGGTGTCGCAAGCGGTCTTGTGCCGGACCTGCTGTCGGCTGCGTGTCACGCGGGATGTGTGCAGAAGACGATCCATTTCCTTGTGCCCCATCGGACCGTGAGCGGTTGCCCAAGCCGCTTTAAATTGGCGATAGGCGTTGGGGCGGCAATAGGCGCAGGGGCGATGGCCTGCTGCAAGTCCCACCGCTTCATCCAGAAAGAAAAGCGGCGTCCATGCGCGGTCGGGCATGGGGCCGTGATAGCGACCTTTTGGATGCTCCAGATCGCAAATGATCCAGTGCTGGTGCTTCCAACGCGAGGTGCCAAGGCGCCCATCATGGAAAGGCAGAATGCCCCGGTTTCCGGTGAACATCCCGCGCGACGGGTCTGCCACAACCTCGCCCGTTGGCAAAACGCGGTTTTGCAGGGGCGAAGGACGTGGCAGGCACATGTCTTACACCATCATTTCCTTGGTGGCGGAGAGTTTCAGGTCCGGGTAATCACGTTCAACACGGTCGATATCCCATTGAAGACGCGTCAAAAATACCGGGTCTCCGTCATTGTCGTGGGCGATGTGCTGCTTGTTTGCATTTACCAGCTTTTCGACCTCGTCCTTGTCGCCAAGGATCCAGCGGGCCGAGGTGAATTGCGAGGCTTCAAAGCGCACGGGAAGGCCGTATTCCATCTCGATCCGGCTGGCGAGCACTTCGAATTGCAGCGCGCCAACGACGCCAACGATGAAGCCCGAACCGATATTCGGTTTAAAGACCTTCGCGGCCCCTTCTTCGGCAAACTGCATCAGCGCTTTTTCAAGGTGCTTGGCCTTCATCGGATCACCCGCGCGCACGGTTTGCAAAAGCTCTGGCGCGAAAGATGGGATGCCGGTGGCGCGGATCATCTCGCCCTCGGTCAGGGTGTCGCCAATGCGCAGTTGGCCGTGGTTCGGGATGCCGATGATGTCGCCCGCCCAAGCTTCTTCCGCCAGTTCACGGTCCGAGGCGAGGAACAGGACAGGGTTCGACACAGCCATCGGCTTTTTCGAGCGCACATGGGTCAGTTTCATACCGCGTTTGAAGTGGCCCGAGGCCAGCCGCATAAACGCCACGCGGTCGCGGTGCTTCGGGTCCATGTTGGCCTGAACTTTGAAGACAAAACCGGCGACCTTCTTTTCCTCGGGCGCAATCGCACGCGGATCTGCTTGTTGCGGCTGCGGCTCCGGGCCGTAATTCGCGATGCCCTGCATAAGTTCCTGCACACCGAACGAGTTGATAGCCGAGCCGAACCAGATCGGCGTCATGTGGCCTTCCAGCACGGATTGCGGGTCAAGTGTCGGCAGAAGTTCCTTCGCCATCTCGACCTCTTCCAGAAATTTCTCAAGCAGATGTTCGGGCACATGCTCAGCCAGTTTGGGGTCGTCCAGTCCATTGATCTCGATGGTTTCAGCCACGACGTTTCTGTCGGCGCGGTCCATCAGCTCCAACCGGTCATTCAAGAGGTCATAGGTGCCCATAAAGTCGCGGCCCATGCCGATGGGCCAGCTGGCCGGGGATACGTCGATCGCCAGATTTTCCTGAATTTCGTCAATAATATCAAATGTATCACGGCTTTCCCGGTCCATCTTGTTACAGAAGGTCAGGATCGGCAGATCGCGCAGGCGGCAGACTTCGAACAGTTTCTGCGTTTGGCTTTCCACACCTTTCGCGCCGTCGATTACCATCACCGCCGCGTCCACAGCGGTCAGCGTGCGATAGGTGTCTTCCGAGAAATCCGAGTGGCCGGGCGTGTCGACCAGATTGAACCGATACTTGCCGAAATCAAACGACATGGCGGATGCAGAAACCGAGATCCCCCGGTCTTGTTCCATTTTCATGAAGTCCGAGCGTGTACGGCGTGCCTCGCCCTTGGCACGCACCTGTCCAGCCATCTGAATGGCACCACCATACAGAAGGAATTTCTCGGTCAGGGTCGTCTTGCCGGCATCCGGGTGGCTGATGATCGCAAAGGTGCGACGGCGCGCAATCTCGGGCGGCAATTCGGGGCGGTTTGTGTTCGTATCCAACATGCGTCGCATATAGCGACGGGGGCGGGATGGCGCAACATGCTGGTTGCGTTCAGGATGGTTGGGCCGCTAGAGGTGGGAAAAACAATCATTGCACCGGAGGGTCACATGGATCTGGGAATCAAAGGCAAAAAAGCGCTGGTCTGCGCGTCGTCCAAGGGGTTGGGCTTTGGCTGTGCGCAGGCCTTGGCGCGTGAAGGCGCGTCTTTGGTGATGAATGCACGGACCGAGGGGCCTTTGCTTGAGGCGGCCGAGGCCATCCGCGCGGAAACAGGTGTCGAGGTTGTGACGGTTGCGGCCGACATCACCTCGGAAGATGGACGCGCCGAGGTTCTGAAGGCCGCGGGCGAGGTCGACATCCTTGTCACCAACGCAGGCGGCCCACCCCCGGGGAACTGGACGGAGTGGGAACGCGATACCTTTATCGACGCGTTTGACGCCAACATGTTGACGCCGATCGCATTGATGCAAGCGCTGATACCGGGCATGGCAGATCGTGGCTGGGGACGCGTGGTGAACATCACGAGCGTGTCCGTTAAGGCTCCGATTGCGGTTTTGGGGCTGTCCAACACAGCGCGTACGGGGTTAACCGGATTTGTTGCCGGTGTGTCGCGCCAGATGGCCGGGCAGGGTGTGATCATCAACAACCTGTTGCCGGGGCTGCACGACACCGACCGCATGGTTTCGCTTGATCAGGCGGCGGCCGATGCGGGCGATATATCGTTTGATGAAGCGCGGGCGCAGAAGTTCAGCACCCTTCCCGCTGGCCGCTATGGCACAAAAGAAGAGTTCGGCGCGACATGTGCCTTCATGTGCTCGCAACATGCAGGCTTCATGATCGGGCAGAACGTTCTTTTGGATGGTGGGGCGACGAACACCACGCTGTAATCTGCCAAATCTAAACGGCCGGGGCTTGTGCTTTGCCCCGGTCCACTTACCTTACCCCAACACTTACCAGCTTCGACGGAGACCCCCATGCGGATGAACACACTTGCCAATGGCGCGCTAGAGGTCAGCGCGCTGTGCCTTGGGTCGATGACCTGGGGATCGACCAACACGCCCGAGGAAGGGCACGATCAGATCGACATGTTTCTGGATGGCGGCGGCAACTTCATCGATACAGCGGAAATGTATCCGGTGAACCCGATCAAGGCCGAAACCTGTGGCCGTTCCGAAGCAACGATCGGCAGTTGGTTGGCCAAGACCGGTCGGCGTGATGATGTAGTGATCGCCACCAAGGTTTCGGGTGACAATCCGGGCTGGAAACGCGGCGGCAAGGGCTATGACAGCGCAGTGATCCACGAAGCAGTGGACGAGTCGCTTGAGAAACTACAGACCGACTATATTGATATCTATCAGACCCACTGGCCCATTCGTGGCAGCTATGCCTTCCGTCAAAACTGGACCTTTGACCCATCGGGCCAGAACCGCGAAAAGGTCGAGGACCATATGCGCGATGTGTTGCAGGCGATGGCGGATTTGGTCAAGGCAGGCAAGATCCGCTACTTCGGCCTGTCCAATGAAAGCGCCTGGGGCACGGCGCAGTGGATACGTTTGGCCCGTGAAATGGGCGCACCCGAGGTTATTTCGATCCAGAACGAATACAGCCTGATGAACCGTTTGGCCGATACCGATCTGGCCGAGCTGTGCATGAATGAAGGCACACGTGTTTTGTCCTATTCGCCGCTGGCGACCGGGCTTCTGACCGGCAAGTACCAGAACGGCGCGGTTCCCGAAGGCTCGCGCCTGTCGGTCTATCCGGGGCTGGGTGGACGTACGACGGAACGCGCTTTCCCGGCGGTGGATGCCTATCAGGCCGTGGCGGATAAGCACGGGCTGGACCTTGTACAAATGGCACTGGCTTTTGTCGTGTCGCGGCCGTTCATGGGCTCGACCATTTTCGGTGCGTCCTCGACCGAGCAACTGTCACTGATCATGGAAGGTCAGGACTTGATCCTGTCGGACGAGGTGATGGCAGATATCGACGCCGCCCACCGCGCCCACCCGATGCCGTTCTAAGGGCAAGGCTTGCGATTTTCCCCGGTGCGGTTCAAAACATGCCGGGGAGCGAGGTTTTCTTAATGATTGATCGACGTAACTTTCTGCAAGCCGGGGGCGGGGCAAGTTTGGCATTTGCTCTGTCAGCCTGTGTCGGCGGCGGGGGCGATGGGATCGAGTTCCATCGCAACACCAAGCGGCCCATCAGCTCGACCACGCGCTTCGATGCAGCTCGTTTTGCTGGAAATTGGGTGATCCGGGGTGAATTTGTGCATCCCGGCCAAAAGCCCCTTTATGGCAGTGTTTCAATTGAACATGGCGCGGGCGGGATCACAGGCATCACAACAAGCAACGCATCGGGCGGACGCGAGCGGTATGACGCAACGATGAGCGCTGCGGGGCGGATTACGGTCGGCACGCCGCCTTTCGGGACCGAATACTGGGTGCTCTGGGTGGACGCTGACTATCGCACGGCGGCAATTGGCACCCCATCAGGTAGTTTTGGCTGGATCATCGACCGCAACGGTAAGGGCGGCGAGGATCGGATCAAAGCCGCCGCCGATATGCTGGTCTTTAACGGCTACGATAAGAACCGTCTGCATATTCGCTGATCCCGACGCCTTGCGAAGGGCAGCTGGACATGCGAAGCGGTGATCATGCAAGCTTGGATCCCCATCACCATTCTGGCCGCGTTCTCGCAAAACCTGCGGTTCATGCTGCAAAAGCGGCTGAAGGACACGCGGCTAAGTGCGACCGGCGCGACGTTCGCCCGGTTTGTCTATTCCGCGCCGCTGGTGGCGGTGCTGATGGCGGGCTATTTCGCGGTGACGGGGTTGGATGTGCCACGGCCCGACGCGCGCTTTTTTGCGTTTGCCTTTATCGGCGGCATTGCGCAGATCCTCGCCACCATCTGTGTGGTTGCTCTGTTTGCCGAGCGTAACTTTGCGGTTGGCATCACCTTCAAGAAAACCGAAGTGGTGCTGACGGCGCTGACCGGGCTTTTAGTACTGGGCGAGGGCATCGGCACCGCAGGCATATTCGCCATTCTGATCGGCTTTGTCGGGCTTTTGCTGCTGTCAGACCCGCCCGAAGGTGGGCAGGGTTGGAAACGGTTTTTCAACAAGGCAGCGGCGCTGGGGCTGGGGGCAGGGCTGCTCTTTTCTTTCTCTGCCATTGGCTATCGCGGCGCGTCCCTGTCGTTAGGATCCGAGGATGTGGTCGCGCGGGCCGGGTTCACCTTGGCCGTCGTTACCGCGTTTCAGTCGGTGATCATGGCGGGCTGGATGATCCTGCGCGAAAAAGGGGAAGTCACCCGCGTGTTCAATGCATGGCGCGTGGGGGCGCTGGTCGGGATCAGCTCGATGATCGGAAGTTTCAGCTGGTTCACGGCTTTCACGTTGCAAAACGCAGCGCTTGTCAAAGCCTTGGGGCAGATCGAGCTTCTGTTTTCCTATGCCGCGACGCTGTTTGTTTTTCGCGAAAAGGTCAGCGGACGCGAATATGCGGGGACCGCGCTGATCCTTGCGTCCGTTCTGGTGTTGGTTCTGTTTCTGAAATAGCGCCTTACTGCGCAGAGGACAAAGGCCCGACGCCGCCCAACCGCTCAAACAAGCTTTCTTCGTCTGAGTTGTTGAAGAACGGCACCTGCGCGGGGGCACCCAGATCGGGTAGATTGCCCGCGATCTCGGCCAGCACAACTTCGGTGATGAAGGGCAGATCAAAGCGGCGTACATCGTCCAGCGGGATCCATTGCAGGTGGCTTAATTCGTCCGAGGCGCGCGAGAAATCGTCGATGTCGGTCTGAAGCTCGTCCGCATCCACCGCAAAGAAACGGGCATCAAAACGGCGGGGGCGGCCTTTTGGCGTTATGGCGCGGAAGACAAAAGCCATGCCTTTCGCCGAGGGGATGAAGCCTGCATCCGCAAAATCTTTCCAATCATTGGGAATGTCACCGGGCCATGTGCCAGCCTCGCCCAGAATTTGGCCGGTTTCTTCCCAAAGCTCGCGAATGGCTGCGACCAGCAAAGCCTGCGCTTTCGAGGCATCTGCCTGTTCGCCCAGACGGGTCAGGCAAGGTTCTGCGCCGGCGTCTGCCAAGGGTACTTGCGCGTCGGTGGCATCCAACGCGCCGCCGGGAAAGACGAATTTGTTGGGCATGAAGGCCGCGTTTGCACCACGCTGGCCCATGAGAACTTGGGGGCGGGTGGTCTTATCCCGGATCAGAATGACGGTTGCTGCGTCGCGAATGATCTTGGATTTGTCCATGTCGGCCCCTGATAGTGTTCTGTTACTTCTTCCCGGCAAACCCATGCATACGTTTCGCCCACTGAAAGGCAATCATAAAGCCTTTGAAACGGGGCAGAAGGTAAAGTGACGCAGCGACAGTCCCGACTGTAAAGATGGTCGCCAAGATCAGCGGATCCTGAACCACATGGACATAGAACACGTGCAGAAGGGGCGCCATGACGTGGCCGACCAGAATGATGGTCAGATAGGCCGGGCCGTCATCTGCGCGCTGGTGATGCAGCTCTTCCCCGCAGACGGTGCAGTCGTGATGTACTTTCAAATAGCCATCAAACAGCTTGCCCGTGCCACAGTTTGGGCAGCGTTTTGACCAACCTTTGCGCAGCGCGGGTTTCAGCTCGCGTTCAGGCTCGGCCTGTGCCGACAATACATCATCTGCGGTGATCTGAGCATTCTCAGTCATTGGGCACTCCTATATCGCGCATCCGAACATCATACAGATTCTTCAGTGTAAATCAGGCCCAGAAACGCCATTGCGTCGGGATGTCGCGGAAAAAATAAAAAAACTTCGACGGAAAGCCCAGCCCCCAGCGTTGAAGATACATAACGACGCAGAAACAAGGCGTCGTTGAAGGCAAGTAACCATAGGAGATCGTTATGAAACTCAATAAGAAAACTGCTGCGACCGCAATTGCTCTGGGCCTTGGGGCTGCTTTGACGCTGACCTCGACCGCTGCAATGGCGTTCGGCGGCAAAGACGGTGACCGTGGTGCGATGGGACGTAAAGGCGGGTTCATGCAAATGGAATTCGTCGATGTAGATCTGGATAAAAATGGTCAGATCACAGTGGAAGATCTGCAGGCCGCCGCAAAGGCGCGGTTTGATACTGCCGATGCTGATGGTGATGGTGCTTTGACGCTGGACGAGATGAAGGCGCAGGCCGAAAAACGCATGGCAGACCGGATGGCCGCAAAAGGTGACGGCAAAGGTGAAGGCAAAGGCGATCGCAAGGGCAAGATGTCCGAAAAGCGCATGGGCTGGAAGCTGGAAGAGATGCTGGCCAAAAAAGACGCGGACGGCAATGGCAGACTGAGCTTTGAAGAAGCCTCGCCCGACCAAGCAAAGCTTGAGCGTATGATCGACCGCTTCGACACCGACGACGACAATGCCATCTCGGCGGATGAATTCGACGCCGCTCAGAAAGAGATGTTCATGCGTCACGGTAAAGGCCATGGCGGCAAAGACGGTGGCCGTAAGGGCTAAGAACATTGCGGGTGCCCCGCCTGACGGGGTGGGGCATCTGCGCGTTGTCTTGGGTCACGGAACCGGCTAGGCAGGACATATGAATATGGCCTTGGACGCTTATGAAGGTGCTTCGGATGAGGCGTTGCTGGTGCTTTACGGCAATGGCGATGCGATGGCAGCACAACTGCTGACCCATCGGCTTGCGCCGCGTGTTCTGGGCTTTGCCACCCGCCTTCTGGGTGGCGACCGGGCCGAGGCCGAGGACGTGACACAAGAAGCCATGTTGCGTCTGTGGAAACAGGCCGCAAATTGGCGCAGCGGCGAGGCGCAGGTATCAACCTGGTTGTACCGGGTGGTGTCAAACCTGTGCACCGACCGTCACAGAAAGCGGCGGACCGTTGATCTGGACGCGGCAGGTGACCCAGAAGATGATAGCCCATCAGCTGTTGAAAGCATGATGGATGTCGACCGGGCGACAGCGTTGCAAGAGGCGCTGAACCGGCTGCCAGATCGACAACGAATAGCGGTCACGCTTCGACATATTGAAGGGGAAGCAAACCCCGAGATTGCTCAGATCATGGGCATCAGCGTTGAAGCGGTGGAAAGCTTGACAGCACGGGGAAAGAGAGCTCTGGCCAATGATCTGGCCGGACGACGCGAGGAGTTGGGATATGGCGAAGATTGATAATCAGCCTATGCAGGAAAACGAACTGGACCTGTTCTTTGAAGCGGCCCGGCAGGAAAGTGTTGAACCGTCTGACAGCTTGATCGCGGCGATCATGGCCGACGCCGAGGCGCAGATGCCGGTGGCTGATCCCTTGCCCGCGCCCAAAACGCAAAAGGCCGGGTGGCTGTCGACCATTTTCCGCGGCCTTGGCGGGCTGCCAGCGGCGGCCAGCTTGGCGACGGCGACCGTTGCTGGCGTCTGGATCGGCTTCACACAGCCGGTGCAACTTGAAACCTTGTCGGGCGGGTTGGTTCTGTCGGGTGACTATATCGCATCAGACACGTCCTATGCGCTGGAAGATCTGGCGCCCGGCTATTTGGGAACAACACTCTTCGCAGAGGATGAGGGATAATCATGTCAGATCAGACACCGAAAACACCAAGCTCTGACTCCCGCAAGCCCCGACGCTGGATGCGTCTTGCGCTGGTGGCCTCGTTGACGCTGAACCTTTTGGTTCTTGGATTGATCGTGGGGGCGAAAGTCTCGGGTCAAAGCGGGAAAGATTTCGATCATCGCGGCCCCGAACGCGGCGCGATCCGAGATCTTGGGTTCGGCCCGATTGCCAAGGCGCTTGATCGCAAGGATCGTCGCGACATTGGGCGCGCTTTCCGCAAGGAAAGTGGATCGTTCAAGGAAAACCACGCGATGCTTGAACGCGATTTCGAAGTTATGTTGCAATTGCTGCGTCAGGACATATTCGATGTGACGGCGTTTGAAGCCACTATGGCACAGCAAACGGACCGTTTGCACAAGCGCGGTGAATCCCTGCGCAAGCTGGTGATCGAACAGATCAGCACCATGTCCACTGAGGACCGCAAAGCCTTTGCAGACCGTCTGGAAAGCGCTGTCGAGCGGCCCAAAGGGGATCGTGAAAATCGTTGATCACGGACGGGCAACATCTTTGCGTTGCCCGTTAGGTCACGCCGCTGTTTTCCCGAATGTAACCACATTTCGGCCATCAGATTTCGACGCATAAAGCGCCTGATCAGCGGCCTGTGTCAGCTCGTGCGCGCTGCGGCTGTCATTCATCTGATCCCCCCAAACAGCAACCCCGACCGAGACCGTGACCGGGATCGGAAATGCAGCTTCGGTGACATGGATCGGACAGTCCCCGATGGCGCGCCGCAGACGTTCAGCCATCGCCATCACGTCTTTGTGGCTGACATCGGGCAGGGCGATCATGAACTCTTCGCCGCCAAAGCGCGCAACAAGATCGAACTCGCGTAGATTACCGCGCAGACGGTTTGCGACTTCGATTAATACCTGATCGCCAACGCCATGACCGAAGCGGTCATTGACGGATTTGAAGTGGTCCAGATCCAGAACCATGATCGCATAGGGCTGCCCGTTGGTCAGCGCCTCTTGTTCCAGCCGGTTTAGATAGCTTTGTGCATAGCGGCGATTGTGCAGACCGGTCAAAGGGTCTTGCACAGCCAACGACAGGTTCAGATCAAAGCGCTTGCGCAGCGCGTCCATCTCGACCTTGCGGGCCAGAAGGGTTTGCAGGCGCAGCGCCAGTTCCATGGGCTCGAACCCGGTGTGCAGAATGGCGTCTGCGCCCAGATCCAGTGCCATCGCCCCGTGATTTGGGCGGTCTTCATCCTGCACAACCACGATAATTGCGTTGCGTGTGCGAATACGCGACCGCAGTTCGCTGACCAAACGCAGCCCATCGGAATCCTCATCCAGTGCGGCGTTGATCACGAACGCGTCCGGGATCTTGCTGACTGCATTCATGTCGCCCAAAGCCTGCGCTTTCGTCATGACGTCCAGACGGTGCGACAGCTCGGTTCCCAATTTGCGCCGCCACAGCAACCCGTTCTCGGGGTCCGAGGCGATCAATGCGATACGAGCGGCGGGAACAAACTCGGCCGCTTCTTCCGCGCAGCCGAACTCGGACGAGAGGTCGCGATGGCGCATGATCTCTTCATAATTGCCACGTGAACGGATCAGGCTGCGTACCATGGCCGACAGCGTGCTTTCCTTCACCCCTCGCGAATAAACGTCATCGGCACCTGCGCGCAGGGCCTCGATGCGGGCCCGTTGCCCTTCGGTTTCGGCAAACAGAATAACGGGGATGGCGTGCAGATTTGGATCGCTTTTCAACGCGGTGCACAGTGTCAGGCTCTGCCCGGAATGACCGCGCCCCAGAATGATTAGATCAGGCTGCGCCCGCCGCGCTGTTTCCAGCACGTCGTCGATCTGTTCGACTTGAATCACATCATATCCCGACATGGTCAGTTTGACCTTCAGGACGATGCGATTGGTCGCAAGATCGTCTGCTATCAGGATCCTTCCGCTCATCTAACCGCTTTGCTAAGTGTTGAAACAGGATTGCAGACATCCTGCGTCCAAAATGGTTAATAAATCCTTTCCAAACGATAAGGAGTGTTAAGTTGACGTCGGATCAAGCAGAGCGGATCGCGCTGAATATGCTGGCATGGCTGGTCGCCAACGACGAGCTTTTGCCAGTTTTCATGGGCGCAACCGGAGCCGGGCAGGATACGCTTCGCGATAATGCCGGCGACCCTCAATTCCTTGCAGCGATGCTGGATTTTTTAATGATGGATGATCAATGGATCATACAGGCCTGTGATGCGCAGGGGCTGTCCTATGATCAGGTGGGCCATCTGCGCCACGCGCTTCCCGGTGGGGCCGATATGCACTGGACCTGACGGGCGGATATCGGCAGTGTGCCTTTGAAAATAAAGTAGGATGCTCAATGACCATCAAGGCCCTTCTCTTTGACAAAGACGGCACGCTTTTTCAGTTCAAAGCCACGTGGGAGGCATGGGCGCATGCCGTCCTTTTGCGCCTAACGAATGGTGATCATGCACGCGCAACACAGGTCGGGCGGGACATCGGGTTTGATATGGAAACGCAGAGTTTTGCGCGCGACAGCGTGGTGATCGCTGGCACGCCCGCCGAAATCGTTGCAGCCCTGCAAATTCATTTCGATCTCTCGGCTAATGCGCTGGAAACCATTCTTAACAAAGAAGCCGAAACCGCCCCGCAGGTCGAGGCTGTGGCCTTGGTCCCGCTCATGGAAGATCTGCGTACACGCGGTCTGGCGCTAGGCGTCGCTACCAACGATGCCGAACGTCCCGCGCGTCAGCATTTGGAAGGGGCAGGGGTGTCAGATTTGTTCGACTTTATCTCGGGCTATGACAGCGGCAATGGGGTGAAACCGGACGCAGCCCCCTGTCTGGCTTTCGCGCGCCAGATGAACGTCAGCGCCGAACAGGTCGCGATGGTGGGCGACAGCCTGCATGACCTAAAGGCAGGGCGCGCTGCGGGAATGAAAACGATCGGCGTGTTGACGGGCTTGGCCACACAAAGTGAACTATCCCCGTTCGCGGATGTCGTTTTGGACAATATCGGGCAAATCCCGGCCTGGCTGGATCAAGAAGCCTAGCATCCCCTCGCGTCTTTTCGATTTGTTAAGAAATCGGGCCTAGAACGTCACTGTGAAGCGACGTGTGTGATGATGATGCATGGTTTGATCCTGTGGATATTCGAAGCCTTTGTTCGCCTGACTTATGGGGATCAGGTATGGGAAAAGGTGCTTGCGGATTTGGACATTAACCTCCAATCCGTCGAGCCGATGTTTCACTATGATGATCAAATCGGTCTGTCGATCCTAAAGCAGCTGGCAATCGAGCAAGGCCATGATCGGCAATCGCTGCTCGAAGACTTCGGAACATTCCTTGTGACCGACGTGCGTGTCGAACGTGTACGGCGATTGCTTCGGTTCGGTGGTGTGGATTATACTGAATTTCTGCATTCGCTCGAGGATTTGCGGGGCCGCGCCCGCCTTGCCGTCCCGGACCTGACATTGCCGCATATTCAGGTGGATGAGGTTCAACCGCATTGCTTTGAAGTTACCTGTGAAGACAGCCCAAAGGGCGCGCCTTTCGTTCTTCTTGGTGCGCTGCGTGCGCTGGCGGATGACTATGGCTCGCTGGTGTTTCTTGAAGTCTCGGACGAGGGTAGCAAGGAAGTGGTGATCTCAGCCAGTCTGCTCGAGAGGCAATACGCCGAAGGGCGCGCGTTCCTTTGGGCAACAGGAGGTGGCCCATGAATATAGAGCGACCAATCCCCTTCACGTGCGGCGCGCTGGATCGGGTGCTGCCGATGCATCTGATGATCGACAGCCGGGGGATCGTGCAACACGCCGGACCGACCATTCAAAAAGTGTTCGCCAATCGCGAAGTTGTTGGGCGCAACGTGTTCGGTTTGCTGGAACTTCGGCGGCCCAGAAGTATCACCCGGATCGAGGATGTTAGCAAGATCGACGCCAAACGGGTGCAACTGAAAATCCGTGACAAGTTTGGAATGTCGTTAACGGGCTCTGTGGCCTTGATGCCGGAAATGGAAAGCGTGCTCTTGAACCTGTCCTTCGGGTATTCCATCGCCGAGGCCGTCGCGCGTTACGAGTTAACGGGATCTGATTTCGCCCCGACCGAGCTGGCGGTCGAGATGCTTTATCTGGTGGAAGCGAAATCTGCCGCGATGGATATTGCCAGCCAGTTGGCACATCGCCTCCACGACGAAAAAGAAGTTGCTCAGACACAAGCTTTGACGGACCGCCTGACCGGACTGGCCAACCGTCGGGCACTTGAAACGCGGTTGGATCGCCAATTGTTGCGGAAGGTTCCCTTCTCGCTCATGCATCTGGATCTGGACTATTTCAAATCTGTCAATGATACCTATGGCCATGCGGCGGGGGATGCAGTTCTTGAGGCTGTTGCGCAGATCTTGCGGGAAGAAACCCGTCAGGAAGATCTGGTGGCGCGGGTTGGGGGGGACGAGTTCGTAATTGTCTTGGATCGTCAGGTCCAGATCGACCGGCTTCGGAAAATCGCTGCTCGTTTGATCCGACGGATCGAAGCTCCGGTGCTGTTTCAGGGCCAAAAATGCAAGGTTTCTGCCAGTATCGGTGTGGTGCCGTCGACCAACTACACAAGGCCAGATCACTGCGAGATGGCCGAGGATGCGGATAAGGCGCTCTATGCCTCGAAACATGCGGGGAGGGCTGGGTTTACCATTGCTGGACACACGCAGCAAAACGGGGCGCCGTTGACCAGTTGACAGGCCCTTGGGCAGGCCTTAGCAGGTTGGAAGCCCCTATCGCCTGAGCCCGCTATGCCCTTGTTATCCCGCTTAATATCATCTGTATCTGCGGCAGTTGTCGGCGGCGTGTTGACAGTTGATGCGGGTTGGGCACAGACGGATGATATCATCCGCGCCATCTTGGGTCGCCCACTTCAAAGCGCGCAGGTGTCTCAGGCCTATATCTATGCAGATGGATCGCTTGAAGGGGTGTTCAACGGCATCGCATTTGCTGGAACCTGGACTTTGGACGAGGGCAAATATTGCCGCAAGTTCACCCGTGGCCTGAAAGGCGCGCCGATCTGCATGACCGTTTCGGCCGAGTACACAACAGATGGTGATGTCCGCGTGGTGATTTTTGAAGGTCCGGGCGGTCGCGCGAAATTTGATGTCGGAAACTAATCAAAGACGATAGGTCTGGGGCCGAACCGAACCTTCTTGGCCGTGTTGTCCAAAATGTCTGGAAACCCAACTGGCAGCCCGTAGGGGAATCGAACCCCTCTTTCCAGGTTGAAAACCTGGCGTCCTAACCGATAGACGAACGGGCCACTCTGTTGGTAGGCGGCTTATTAGGCGAGCGGATTTGCAAGCGCAAGGGCTGAAATGCGCGAAGCGAAAAAAAGTTCCTTCAGATGCCCAGCACATGGCGCAAAAAAGTCGACCGAACGCAGGGCACGGTTCAATGTTATTACTATTGGGAAAAGTGGCAGCCCGTAGGGGAATCGAACCCCTCTTTCCAGGTTGAAAACCTGGCGTCCTAACCGATAGACGAACGGGCCACTCTGTGGTGAGGGGTTTCTATGTCAAAGCCCTATGCCACGCAAGAGGCATTTTTACTTTTTTCGACATTCAGAAAACGCATGATTTTCAGGCTCTTGCGGCGTCTTCCAGGCGCAGTTGCGGGCTGAGACGCCCTTGCCATTGATTGACTTCGAGTCGCCCCGCCAGATGGAATCTGGCCCCGCCGTGTTGTTCAAGCGCCGGACCAAGCGGACCGTCGAAGGCACCGAAGGCAATGGCGTCGATCCGTGTGCCCAGCCCGTCGCCGAAGCTGACTTTCAGATGGTTTTGACCAACCCGTTTGGCGAACAGGATCTGGACATCTGGAAAGGCGAAGCGCGGGGCAGGGGCCGAGGCGCCGAAAGGGCCAGCTTCTTCGAGTTGTTCGATCAGTTCGATTGTCGCACCGGAGGGCATCAACATGCCATCCAGTTTCAGATCTGCGGCGCCAAGATCCCCCGCGCCCTGTTTTTCCATAAGTTCGGACAGGCGCGTCATCGCGGGGTCCAATTGATCTCGGGTCAGGCTGAGACCTGCGGCCATTTTGTGCCCGCCGCCTTTCTCGATCAGCCCGTCGGCGGCCAGTTTCTGGATGGCCGCCCCAAGGTCGATGCCGGTGACCGAGCGGCCAGATCCTTTGCCTTCACCCCCATCGAAGCCGATGACAATCGAAGGGCGGTTGGTGGCTTCTTTCAGGCGGCTGGCGACAATGCCGACAACGCCAGGATGCCAGCCGTCGCCTGCGGCCCAGACAAGCGGCGCGTCCAACCCGCGGTCTTCGGCTTGTTCAAGTGCCACGTCTTGCACGCGTGCCTCAATCTCGCGACGCTCTACGTTAAGTTCATTGAGCTTTTCTGCGATGGACCGGGCTTCGTTCGGATCGGTTGTGGACAGCAATCGCGCGCCCAGATCGGCCTTGCCGATCCGACCGCCAGCATTCACACGTGGCCCCAGAAGATAACCGAGATGATAGGCGCGCGGGGCTTCGTTTAGGCCTGCCGCGTCGGCGAGAGCGACCATGCCCGGACGGGCGCGGCGGGCCATGATTTTCAGCCCCTGTCGAACAAGCGCGCGGTTGGCCTCGATCAAGGGTGCGACATCTGCCACGGTGCCAAGCGCCACAAGGTCCAGCATCGAAATCAGATCTGGACCGGGGCGTCCGGCGTCGCGCAGCAGGCGGCCAAGTTCGACCAGCACAAGGAACACGACCCCAGCGGCACAAAGGTACCCCGGCGCGTCGGCTTCGTCCTGACGGTTCGGGTTCACCACGGCGTTGGCGTCGGGCAGGGTTTCAGCGCCAAGGTGGTGGTCCAGCACGATCACGTCCGCGCCTTTCGCGCGGGCAGCGGCGATGGGGTCAAAGCTGAGCGTGCCGCAATCGACGCAGATAATCAGGCTGTGATCCGCGGCCAGCTGCTCCATCGCTGGGGTGTTGGGACCATAGCCTTCTTCGATCCGGTCGGGGATATAAAGCGTGACCTGCCGGTCGAATTGTCGAAACCAGTCGATCAGCAGCGTGGCCGAGGTCGCGCCATCCACGTCGTAATCTGCGAAAATCGCCACCCGTTCGGACCGATCCAGCGCGGCAAGAATGCGCGCGGCGGCCTTGTCCATGTCTTTCAGCTTGCGCGGATCGGGCAGAAGCGCGCGTAGGGTGGGGTCGAGGAACCCGGCGGCCTCGTGCGCGGGGACACCGCGTTGGGCCAGAAGGGTGCACAAGGCAGGGGGCAGGGTCGATTGCTGGCTGATCGCCTCGGCCTGGCGTTCGACCTCGGTCGAGGGACCGAGCCACTTGCGCCCGGTCAGAGAGCTCTCGACACCAAGAAAGGCGCTCATGCAAGCACCTGTGCGGTCGATGTGACCTGCGCGAATTCGCCGTGCAACTGGTCAAGGGCTGCGTTGTGGATCTCGTCCGCTGTCATGGCTGGACCGTCGCGCCAGCTATGGTTGGCGTTGACGGTGAAGGCCGCGCAGGCATCGTGCACCAAAGTGACGTCAAAACCCAGATTGGCCGCCATTCGCGTGGTGGTCGACACACAATGCGGCGTGGTCAGTCCGCAGATGGTGACGGACTTAATATCTTGTTTGTGCAGCAACTTTCTAAGATCCGTGCCAATAAATCCCGAGTTCACATGCTTGGTCAGCACCGGTTCACCTTCGCGGGGCGAGACCATGGATTTCAGCGCCACAAGCCCCCCGTCTGGGTTAAGTGGGCTGCCGGGCGTGGTCGACAGGTGCTGAATGTGAAAAACGGGCGCAGATTGCGCCCGCCAGTGGGTTAAAAGCCGGGCGGCGTTCGCCTCGGCATTTGGATTGTTGCGCGCGCCCCAAAACGGGTCGTCAAACCCTTCCTGAATGTCGATCAGGATCAGGGCGTCCAGCATCAGGTGGTCGCAACTGGGTTGCGATAGATCATGCGGCGGACCGAACCGGTTTTCGAGCGCATCAGCAGCGTTTCGGTGGTCAGCCAGCCGGGCTCGCGTTTGATGCCCGATACAACCGAGCCGTCGGTGACGCCGGTTGCGGCAAAGATCACGTCGGCGGTAACCATCTCGTCGCGCGAATAGATGCGGTCCAAATCGGTGATGCCTGCTTTGGCGGCGCGGCCGCGTTCGTCATCATTGCGGAAGGTCAGCTGACCCCACATCTGACCACCCATGCATTTCAGGGCCGAAGCTGCCAGCACGCCTTCAGGCGCACCGCCGCGACCCATATACATGTCGATGCCGGTGATGTCGGCCTCGGCGCAGTGGATGACACCAGCCACATCACCATCGGTGATCAGGCGAATTGCAGCGCCGGTCGAGCGGATGCCTTCGATCATGTCTTCGTGGCGTGGGCGTTCCAGAACGCAGACCGTGATGTCTTTGACGTCGCAACCGCGGGCTTTGGCCAGCGCTTCAACACGTTCTTTGGGGGACATTTCCAGCGATACGACGTCTTTCGGATAGCCCGGTCCAATGGCCAGCTTTTCCATATAAACGTCAGGGGCGTGCAGCAGGGTGCCGCGCGGCGCCATCGCGATCACGGTCAGCGCGTTCGGCATGTCTTTGGCGGTCAGTGTGGTGCCTTCCAGTGGGTCCAGCGCGATATCCACGGCGGGGCCGTCGCCCGAGCCGACCTCTTCCCCGATATACAGCATCGGGGCTTCGTCGCGTTCCCCTTCGCCGATCACAACGGTTCCCTGAATATCAAGCAGGTTCAGCTGGTCGCGCATGGCGTTCACAGCAGCCTGGTCGGCGGCTTTTTCGTCTCCGCGTCCGACAAGGTCGGCACTGGCCATAGCGGCGGCTTCGGAAACACGGGCCAAACCAAGCGAAAGCATACGGTCGGCGAAAACGACTTTATCGGCCATAAGGGGCAATCCTCACTGTCTCTAGTTGACCTTTGGTTTAAGCGCCGGTGGGGGCAGGGGCAAGGGAATTACGCGACGAAAAGGGGCACATGCGCGGGATTCATGTGGCAAAGCGCAGGTCCGGGCTGCGGATGAGCCCTTGGAACAAAAGTGCGATCATGGTGCCGTTCAGGATGTGCCAGATGAAATGCGTTCCCATGGGCCAGATTTCACACAGATGCATGTCGAAGGTACGGACTGTCAGAGATATCATGAAGATCACTGTGGCAGCGGTGATCCAAGGGGCGATCTGGTGCCCGTTGCGTCGGGTCAGGAAGGTGAAGGCCAACAGGGCCAGAACGGCAGGTAGGTACTGTTCGGACCCGTTCAGCAGGCTGTTTTCGGTGGCGTGTTCATGCGGGTCGTCACTGGAAACGGCCGGTGCAGCTTCTTCAGTTGCATGGTTTTCGTTGGCCTGACTGCCAGAACCGTCGCCTCCAAACGCAACCAATATGGCGATCGCGGTGGCGATCACTGCCAGTCCGATCCCGATGCGACCGGGACGGATACCGGCCACACGGCGTAGGGCGACCGGAATGAACAGGAACACAAAGGTCCAAATCGGAATTACATCGGCCAAGCTGGACCATGCATTTGCGAAGGTGTGGAACAGGAAGCTGCCGATGCCAATCATGCCTGCCAGAATTATTAGCACCATTGTCATCGGGTCCAGCCGGTCGCGGCGCTTGGCCTCGACCCAGCCCCAGATGGCGGCCAGAATGAATGCAAGGTTCGAGATAGCGTTCAGCGGTTCTGCCCAAAAGGCTGCGCTGATGCGTTCGCAGTAGATGTCGATCGGGGTGAACCAGTCCATAAGCGCCTCCTCTGCGTGAAGTCACTCTGGCCGGACCGGCCGGACCGGTCCAGTGCTAAGCAAGCTGACGTTGCGCGAAGGGGCTTACAGTTCTTCGATGCGGATTGCGATAGGTTCGCCGTCAACCACACCGGTTTCTGCAAAGCCCTTCAATGCGGCGTCCAGCGCGTCGCGGGTGCATTTGTGGGTGACGACCAGAACCGGGGCAAGCTTTTCGTTATGGCTGGTCTGGCGCATGCGATTGATCGAAACGCCTGCGTCGCCCAACACGGCGGCAACTTTCGCCATCGCGCCGGGTTTATCCAGAAGCGACATACGCAGATAGAAAGGGGCCGGTTTGGCAGCTTTTGCGCCGGTGACGGGGCGCAAAGTGCTGGCGGGTTGCCCGAAAGTCGGAACCCGAGTGCCGCGCGCGATGTCCATTACGTCGCCCATTACCGCACTTGCCGTCGGGCCTTCGCCCGCACCGGGACCACGCAAGACAACCTGTTCCACCGCGTCGCCTTCGACAACGACCATATTGGTGCCGCCTTCCAACTGACCCAGAGGAGACGAAGCCGGTACAAGGCAAGGCGACATACGTTGCTCCAGCCCGCGACCGGTCATTTGTGCCACGCCCAACAGCTTGATCCGGAAACCCATTTCGGCAGCGTGCTCAATATCTTCCAGTTGGATGCGTTGAATGCCTTCCAATTCGACCGCATCGAAATTTACTTGCGTGCCGAAGGCAATCGAGGACAGGATCGACAGCTTGTGACCCGCATCAATGCCGCCCACGTCAAGGTTCGGATCGGCCTCCAGATAGCCCAGCTCGGCGCACTCCTCGAACAGCGCGTTATAGCCGCGGCCCGTGGCCTGCATCTGGGTCAGGATATAGTTACAGGTGCCGTTCATCACGCCCATGACGCGGGTGATTTCGTTCCCAGCCAGACCTTCCAGAAGCGACTTGATGATCGGAATGCCACCAGCAACGGCGGCTTCATAGCGGATGCGCACGCCAGCGGCCTCGGCGGCCAATGCCAGATCCTGCCCGTGATGAGCCAGAAGCGCTTTGTTGGCGGTGACGATGTCTTTGCCTGCGGCAATCGCTGCCTCGACCGAGTCCTTTGCAGGGCCCTCATCGCCGCCCATCAGCTCGACAAACACGTCCACGTCGTCACGTTTTGCCAGCGCGATAGGATCGTCTTCCCAAGCGTAATCCGACAGGTCCACGCCGCGATCTTTGTCTTTCGAACGGGCCGACACGGCTGTCACCACAACCGGGCGTCCTGCACGATCTTCCAGAAGGGCGGCCTGACGGCGGATGATCTTCACCACGCCGATGCCGACGGTGCCAAGACCTGCAATTCCAAGGCGCAGGGGGGCGGTATCTGTCATGTCGGTCTCCGTCGGCTGTAATGTCGTCCAGCGACGTGTAGCCAATGCGTCAACGCTGTGCAATCCACGGCGGGTCCACGTGGCCCAATTTCTTGCGGGATTTGAGGCTTAATGCCGGGCCAAGGCCGCTTGCATCTGTGCGCGCGTTTGCCCGTCGACGACCGAAGTGCGGCGCAAACGATCCGCCCGTGCGCGCAGGGCCGCGGCACGGCTGGCCAAAGTTCCGATGCCGTAATCGCCCTGATCGGCGGGAACCCGGTCCAGAATGTCGCTCATCGCGACGATTTGGGGATAAGGGGTGTCAGATGCCACGCCATCCGCGAAATCTGGAATGTCCGAACATGCGATCAGAACGCTGAAGCCAAGAAACAGGCAGGTCTTTAGCGGTCGGGTCATTGAGCGGCGGTCCTTCGGGCAGTGTTGCCGCGACCATAGACAGGGCGGGCAGGCGCTGCAAGGCAGCATGGCGTCCCGGGTGCAGGGCGGCGGGACGTTGCGACACTTCTTGGCGAAGCTCTTGGATTTGAACAATTGTTCAGTTACCAATCCCGTATGGCGCGAAAAACCGGATCACACAGCGAGATAACAGGCCCCCGCGTGCGCGTGGCGGCCCTGACTTTGTTTGCGCGCCACGGTTTCGCCGCTGTATCAATGCGCCAAATCGCGGGCGAGGTCGGAGTGCAGGCAGGCGCCCTGTATCTTTATACGAAAGACAAGCAAAGCCTGCTTTTCGACTTGATGCGCGCCCATATGGACGAGCTGTTGGCCGCTTGGGAAACTGAGCCCAAAGGAGAAACAGCTTTAGACGCGCTCGAGGCATTCTCGCGCTTTCACATCCGCTTTCACCTTGAACGTCCCGACGCGGTGTTCATCGCCTATATGGAACTGCGCAACCTGACGGACGAGAATTTCGCTGCTATCGAAACGCTTCGCCGCCAATACGAGGGCGAGCTGGAAGCGATCTTGCGCGCAGGGCAAGAGGCGGGCGAGCTCAAGCTGTCTGATATCCGCCTAAGTTCGATGGCCATTATCGCCATGCTGACCGGGGTGAATACTTGGTATCGCGAGGGCGGACGCCTGTCTCGTGAAGCCGTGGCAGACCGTTATTGGGACATGGTGCGCGGCGCAGTCGGTGCGTGAGCACTGGACTCTGTCCGTCATCGGACCGATATATAGAGCATGTCTCTACCACCCGGATTTTTGGACGAATTGCGTACCCGCCTTAGCCTGACCCAAGTCGTCGGGCGCAAGGTCATGTGGGATCAGCGAAAATCCAATCAGGCCAAGGGTGACATGTGGGCGCCTTGCCCCTTCCATCAGGAAAAAACCGCGTCTTTTCATGTGGATGACCGGAAGGGCTTTTACTATTGCTTTGGCTGCCATGCGAAGGGTGATGCGATCAGTTTCGTAAAAGAGACCGAGAATGTTTCGTTCATCGAAGCGGTCGAAATTCTGGCCGGTGAGGCCGGGATGAAAATGCCCGCCCGTGATCCCAAGGCGCAGGAAAAAGCTGACCGTCGCACGCAACTGGTCGAGGTGATGGAGATGGCCGTCAGCCATTTCCGCCTGATGCTGAAGACCGGCGCAGGGGCAGATGCGCGGGACTATCTGACCCGGCGCGGGCTTGATGAAGCTGCACTGGACCGCTGGGAAATCGGCTTCGCGCCGGATGCGTGGCAGGGGCTGTGGGATCACCTGAAGGGCAAGAATGTCGAGGATGATTTGATCCTTGCCGCCGGTCTGGCCAAGCCCAGTCAGAAGGGCGGCAAGCCCTATGACACGTTCCGGGGCCGCATCATGTTCCCGATCCGCGACGCACGAGGACGGGCGATTGCCTTTGGCGGTCGTGCTATGGACCCGAATGATAATGCGAAATACCTGAATTCGCCCGAGACCGAGCTGTTTGACAAAGGCCGTAATCTTTATAACCACGGCCCCGCGCGTGAAGCAGCGGGGAAGGGCCAGCCTTTGATCGTGGCCGAAGGCTATATGGACGTCATCGCCCTGTCCGAGGCCGGGTTCAACGCCACGGTGGCCCCCCTTGGCACCGCAATCACCGAGGATCAGCTGCGTCTTCTGTGGCGCATCGCGCCCGAGCCGATCATCGCGCTGGATGGCGACACAGCGGGCCTGCGCGCCGCGATGCGGGTGATCGACAATGCTCTGCCATTGCTGGAAGCCGGGCAAAGCCTGCGCTTCTCGATCATGCCGGAAGGCAAAGACCCGGATGACCTGTTGAAGGAAAGTGGGGCCAGCGCGATGCAGGCCTTGATCGACGGGGCAATGCCCATGGTCGACCTGCTGTGGCGGCGCGAAACCGAGGGCAAGGTGTTCGACAGCCCCGAACGCAAAGCCGCGCTGGACAAGGATTTGCGTACCGCAATTGGCCGTATTCAGGATAAGTCGATCCGCGATCACTATGGGCAAGCGATCAAGGATAAACGGTGGGAATTGTTCCGCAATCGCCCCTCAGGGCAGGGAGGGGCCAAACGCGCATGGCAACCCGGCGGGAAACGCGGCTGGCAGGCGACGCCGCCTGTTCTGGCATCCACCAAAGGGTCGATGCTGGCCAACGCCGACGAGCGCGCGCAAGACGCGCTGCGCGAGGCGGTCATTCTGGCGATCCTCATCCGTCGCCCCGACATGCTGGATCAGGTCGAAAGCCGAATGGAACGGTTGGACATGGTCGGCCCCGATCACGATTTGCTTCTGGGCTGCGTGTTAACCTCGGCCCATTCCGGGGCGGAGGCGCTGGAAGAGACACTTCTGAACCGTGTCGGCGGCGATGTGTTGGACCGGCTGTTTTCGCTTAGCCATGTCAGGATCACGCCCGCAATTCGAACCAGCGACGATGATGAAATCGTGCTGGCCTGTCTGACCGAGGAGCTGACCAAGCTGGAAGCCAAACGCGGCGTGGCCCGTGAAATTCAGGATGCCGAGGCCGATATGGGCGCGCTGCCAGACGAAGGCGTGACGTGGCGTTTGGGGCAGGCGGCCGAGGCGCGCAACAATGCGTTGCGCAGTCAGACGGAAGACAAAACCACCTATGAAGTGGCTGACAACGGGTCCTTGATGGATCGCGAAGAACGCGACGCGCTGGATGCTTTGCTGGCGCAGATCGACCCTTCGAAGGGAAAAAGTCACTGATGCGCACGGCAGGCCCTGCCGCCTGCTTGCAAACGGGGACTAAAGCACCCACCTTACACCTGTGGACGAATCACTGATTCGAATCAGCGACGTTCAACCCGAATCACCCAAGCGCGGGTGGCTGTGGACAGGGGACGCCTTGTCAGGACCAACCAGCCCACCCCGCGCCTTTCGTGCAAGGAGAGCCCATGGCTGCCAAAGACACCGCTAACGATCAAAAAGACGATCAGCACGCCGAGCCGATGACGGACATGTCGCAAGCAGCGGTCAAGAAGATGATCGCCGAAGCGCGCGAGCGTGGCTATATCACTTACGATCAGCTGAACCAGGTGCTGCCGCCTGATCAGGTTAGCTCGGAACAGATCGAAGACGTGATGTCGATGCTGTCCGAGATGGGCATCAACATCATCGAAGATGAAGAGGCGGAAGAGGAAGACAAGGGCTCGACCGAGATCGTCGCGAAGAATGCTGGCGGTGAAGTTGCTGTTTCGTCTGCCGAAACCGAAAAGCTGGATCGCACCGACGACCCTGTGCGCATGTATCTGCGCGAAATGGGCTCGGTTGAGTTGCTCAGCCGCGAGGGCGAGATCGCGATTGCCAAACGGATCGAAGCCGGTCGCAACACGATGATCGCGGGTCTGTGTGAAAGCCCACTGACCTTCCAGGCGATCACCATCTGGCGCGAAGAACTTCTGAACGAAGACATTTTGCTGCGCGACGTGATCGACCTTGATGCCACCTTCGGCAATCAGATGGAGGATGACGACGAGGAAGAAGAAGTCACTCCTGCCGCCAATGGGGCAGCAACCAGCGCTGAGAAGAAAGAGAAAGAGCAAGAGCTCGACGCGGACGGCAATCCGATCAACAACGACGATGATGACGACGACGAGGATGAAGCCGCCAACATGTCGCTGGCTGCGATGGAAGCCGCGCTGAAGCCACGCGTTCTGGAAACCCTCGAATTGATCGCCCGCGATTACGAAATGCTGTCAGAAATGCAGGATCTGCGGATGTCCGCGACCCTGAACGAAGATGATAGCTTCTCGAAGAAGGAAGAGGGCGCGTATCAAAAGTTGCGCTCGGAAATTGTTGAGCTGGTGAACGAGCTTCATCTGCACAACAACCGTATCGAAGCGCTGGTCGACCAGCTTTACGGCATCAACCGCCGCATCATGTCGATCGACTCGTCGATGGTGAAGCTGGCCGACCAAGCCCGCATCAACCGTCGTGAATTCATCGAAGCCTATCGCGGCCGCGAGCTGGACCCAACTTGGCTGGACGAGATGGGCGAAAAGACCGGCCGTGCATGGCAAAGCTTCATTGAACGCTCGACCGACAAGGTTGAAAAGCTGCGTGGCGACATGGCCCAAGTTGGTCAGTATGTCGGCGTCGACATCCCCGAATTCCGCCGCATTGTGCAGCAGGTTCAGAAGGGTGAAAAAGAAGCGCGTCAGGCCAAGAAAGAAATGGTCGAAGCCAACCTTCGCCTCGTGATCTCGATCGCCAAGAAGTACACGAACCGCGGTCTGCAATTCCTTGATCTTATTCAGGAAGGTAATATCGGCCTGATGAAGGCGGTGGACAAGTTTGAATACCGTCGCGGGTACAAGTTCTCGACCTACGCGACGTGGTGGATCCGTCAGGCGATCACGCGCTCGATTGCCGACCAAGCACGTACCATCCGTATTCCGGTCCATATGATCGAAACGATCAACAAATTGGTCCGCACCGGTCGCCAGATGCTGCACGAGATCGGCCGCGAGCCGACTCCGGAAGAGCTGGCCGAAAAGCTGCAGATGCCGCTTGAGAAGGTGCGCAAGGTGATGAAAATCGCCAAGGA
The DNA here is from genome assembly GCF_056161205.1 of Aliiroseovarius sp. ABM4_368. Classification (NCBI taxonomy): domain Bacteria; kingdom Pseudomonadati; phylum Pseudomonadota; class Alphaproteobacteria; order Rhodobacterales; family Paracoccaceae; genus Aliiroseovarius; species Aliiroseovarius sp. ABM4_368. The sequence goes on from NZ_JBSWYR010000001.1 coordinate 449,460, forward strand.
ACCGATCTCGCTTGAGACACCGATTGGCGACGAGGAAGACAGCCAGCTGGGTGACTTTATTGAGGATAAGAATGCCGTGCTGCCCTTGGACAGCGCCATTCAGGAAAATCTCAAGGAGACCACGACCCGCGTTCTGGCGTCGCTTACCCCGCGTGAGGAACGTGTGCTGCGGATGCGTTTCGGCATCGGTATGAACACCGACCACACGCTGGAAGAAGTGGGTCAACAGTTCAGCGTGACCCGCGAACGTATCCGTCAGATCGAGGCGAAAGCGCTGCGCAAGCTCAAGCATCCCAGCCGGTCGCGCAAGTTGCGGTCGTTCTTGGATCAGTAAGCCGTATCACAAACAATCAAGAACGCCTCGCAGTTTGCGGGGCGTTTCTTTTTGATGGGTCTCGTGTTTGATTCTTCTGTACCGGGGGGCGATTGGACAAAGCTACTCATGGTAGAGGTTGGGGCGGTCAAGCTCACCTCAGGGTCGCCACATCTAAAGCCGTCAACAGATTGTTTCCGTGAATTGAGGCAAAAACTACGCCCTAAGGATTTAAAATCGAGCAGCTTTGTGGCACAAATGTGTCGGGGTGTTGTAAAGGCCAAACCATTTTGTTGGCCCGTAGATTGGGTATTTTAAAATGTATGATGTTGTGAGGGGAAGGCCTTTGCCACTGTTGACAGATTGGCAGGTTGGAAAGTCGAAGCGCTATGAAAACTCTGCTGATGTGGTGCTCGCGGTTCGCCGTGGGCGGCTGCTTGCACTAAAGGGGCTGCGACGGAAAAAGCTGGCGGGAACCGCGAAAGCGCGGCCAGAATTTTCTCAGCTCTAGCCGCTGGACCGGATTCAATTTCGGGGTTCGGCTATGTGGCGCAACTGCGAACGTGTTCCATTGCATTGCATAAAAGGGCATGTCGCAGATAAAGGTAAAACCGGTGTCGCCTTGTGTGCACCGGTTTTTCTTTGGTTGGGGACAAGATGGCGCAATTGTTTGAGATCGCAACGCAAGGGCAGGGGCTTTACGAATTCACCGATCAGGTACAGAGCTGGTTGGTGGCCGACGGCCGGCAGGGCGGGCTTCTGACCCTGTTCGTAAGACATACCTCGTGCTCGCTTCTGATCCAGGAAAACGCCGATCCCGAGGTGCAGACGGACCTGCGCAACTTCTTTCACCGACTGGTGCCGCCAACCACGGATCCGTCGATGTCCTATCTGACGCATACGTATGAGGGGCCGGACGATATGCCTGCCCATATCAAGGCTGTGATGATGCCAGTCAGCCTGTCGATCCCGATTAACGCAGGGCGGCTGATGCTGGGTACATGGCAGGGGATATATCTGTTTGAACACCGCAACGCACCGCATCGACGGCAGGTTGTGGGGCATCTGTCCCCCTAACACAGGAAACACGCCGCAGAAATGCTTCCACGGCGCGTTGGGTCGCGGTTCTGATCGCGCTTAGTCTTCCAGAACGAATGTCACCATCATATTCACTTGATAGTGTTCGATCTTGCCGTCCTTAACGGACACGGACTGTTCCTTGACCCAAGCGCTGACCACGCCTCTCAGGGTCTTGGCGGCGCGCTCGACGCCCTTTTCTACAGCATCGTCAAAGCTTTTCTTCGAGGTTGCGGAAATTTCGGTAACGCGTGCAACGGACATATTGGTCCCTCCTGTGTCTGATCCCGCAAGTCTTCGTTCGATTGCGGGTAGGAAACAGGGGAGTGTTTCGCGCAATTCCCACTTGACGCAGACGGTGCTCTATCTTGGGGCGGCGGAATTCCCTCTACACAAGACCTAGCGGCTGTCCTATAGTGCCTGTGGATAAGTGGCGAAAGCCCACACCTACAGGGATCAGTGAAGGAAGGGGATCGCCCATGCGCTGTCCGTTTTGCGGAAATATCGACACTCAGGTAAAAGACAGCCGACCGGCGGAAGATCACGTTGCGATCCGACGTCGCCGGTTCTGCCCGGCCTGCGGCGGGCGGTTTACGACTTATGAACGGGTGCAGCTGCGTGACCTTGTCGTGATCAAATCAAACGGCCGCCGCGAAGATTTCGACCGCGAGAAGTTAGAGCGTTCGATCCGTATTTCGATGCAAAAACGCCCCGTAGAGCCTGAGCGTATCGACCAGATGATCTCGGGCATCGTGCGGCGGTTGGAAAGCATGGGTGAAACCGACATTCAGTCCAAGAATATCGGCGAGATCGTGATGGAGGCTTTGGCCCGGATCGACACCGTCGCCTATGTGCGATTTGCCAGTGTTTACAAAAACTTCCAGGCCGCCGATGACTTTGACAAATTCGTCAGCGAGCTGCGCCCGGACATCCCCACAGAAGACGAGTAAGCGCCGATGAGGACGGACAAGACAGGCGCTGACCTTCGGTACATGCGCCTGGCACTGTCGCTCGGGCGGCGTGGGTTCGGGCGCGTTTGGCCCAATCCCGCAGTTGGCTGCGTGATTGTGCGGGATGGGCGGATTGTTGGCCGGGGTTGGACCCAGCCAGGTGGTCGCCCTCATGCCGAGGTTGTGGCGTTGGCGCAGGCTGGGGACGCTGCCAAGGGCGCGACGGCCTATGTCACGCTGGAACCATGCGCCCATCACGGAAAAACGCCGCCTTGCGCCGAGGCTTTGATCAACGCCGGTATCGCGCGGGTGGTTTGCGCGCTGGGTGATCCTGACCCGCGCGTGGATGGCGGCGGGTTCGATATGTTGCGGGCAGCGGGGATCGAGGTTCAGACCGGGCTGTGCGAGGCCGAGGCGCGCGCCGATCAAGCGGGTTTCCTCAGCCGCGTCACCCGTGGCCGCCCGATGCTGACCCTGAAACTGGCCAGCAGCTTTGACGGGCGGATTGCGACTGCCAGCGGCGAAAGCCAGTGGATCACCGGGCCCGAGGCGCGCCGTCACGTTCACGCGATGCGCGCCACACATGATGCAGTGATGGTTGGCGCCGGAACCGCCCGCGATGATGACCCGTCACTGACCGTGCGTGGGCTGGGCGTGGATCACCAACCCGTCCGCGTGATCCTGTCCCGCCATCTGGATTTACCCTTGGACAGTCAACTTGCCCGCACTGCGCGCGAAATACCTGTCTGGATCTGCCACGGTCGCCGCGCCGCGCCCGAGCTTGTGTCTGCTTGGGAAGGGATTGGGGCCGTGTTGATCGCGGTTGACGAAGCGCAGGCGACGTTGGACCCAGCCTCTGTTCTGCAAGCGCTTGGTGAACGTGGCCTGACCCGCGTCTATTGCGAAGGGGGCGGGGGCCTAGCGGCCTCGCTTTTGGTGGCCGGGATGGTGGACGAGCTTGTGGGCTATGGGGCCGGGCTGGCCATCGGGGCCGAGGGCCGCCCGTCGCTGGCTGCGATGGGGATCAGTCGATTGGCGGAAGCGCCAAGGTTTGATCTTGTGGAATGTCGTGACATAGGTGGCGATGTGTTGCACCGTTGGAGGCGTAAGAACGCCTAGCGCCACAGATAGGCGTAGCTCGCGAACACCCCCTGCAACTTCGCCAACAGCCGCGTTCCACTTCGTCCCTTCGGTAAGTCACCCGAGGCCAGACGATCCACCACCACCTCGACCGGGCAGGCGGTTTTCGTCACCGGATCGAAATAGCGCGGATAGTCGATCAGCACCGCATGGGTCAGCGCGATCAGATCCGGGCGTGCGGTGCGGCGATCCGGAATCTGCCCAAGATCCGTGGTCAGCCCCCAACCGGCATAGAAGGGCGCCCCCAAGCAGGTCACAGGCACGCCACGCAACAGCGCCTCGAACCCCATTGTCGAGGTCATGGTCCACAGCGCGTCCACGTGGTCCAGCAGTGCAATCGGGTCCGCCTGATCGGCAATCAGGTCGGCATATTTCGCAGCCTCGTCCGGCGGAATGCGCCCATCCCGCAGGCCCGCTTCGACATCCGGGTGCGGCTTATAGATGATCACTGCTTTCGGATTGTTTGCGCGTACGCGTTTCAGCAGGTCTAGATTGGTGGCCACACTGGTCGTCCCCAACCGGATCGAGGCATCATCCTCAACCTGACCCGGCACCAGAATGCGCGGGCCATCCGGCAGCGCGTCCAGCCCGGCAGGCAGGGGACGGTCCAGATTGTACTTGCCCAATCGAGCTTCAGAGATTTTTGCAATCAGGCGCGCGGCGCGGTCGCGGGCGTGGTCGGGCAAGGTGGTTGCGGCGGCGATGTGACGCTCTAACCGGCTTTCGCGGGTCGGGTCATAATAGATGCCCAGATCATCGCGCACCAAAGACAGGGGCGGCACAAGCTCGGCCCCCAACCCGCGCGAGCGCAGGAAGCCGTCCTCAACGCGCAGGGGCAGGCGGTGTGAGGCGTGGACGGGTTGTTCTTTCCCGGCCCAAACCATCAGGGGGCGTTCGGATGTTTTCGCCCCATCTGCTGCCCGCTTGGCATTGTCGTCGAACACCATGGCCGCGTCCGCCTTGAAGAACTCGGCCAAGGGGCGGCGTTTCCACAGGCGCATGCCGCTGGCGACATAGCCTTGGCTGTCCTCGCGCCACGCGCGTGCCCGCGCCTCGAGCGTGTCCAAGACCTGCTCGATCTCGCACAACTGGTCGCGATAGGGATCGTACCAAGTTGGGTACAGCATCATAGCGCCTGCAAACAGTTGAGCGCGGGTCAGGGCGCGGCCGCGTCGGTTCACGGGTTGCTGATCCTCGGTCAGGCCCCAACCGGCGTAGAAGGGCTGCCCGAAAACGTGGGGTTTGTGCCCGGCCAGTATGGCCTCGAACCCCATGCCGGAGCTGACTGTATAGACTGCCATGGCCCCATCCAGCAGTGCCCACGGACTGACCGGGTCCGAGATCAACTGGACCTGTTCATTCTCGTCCTCGAGCCCAAAATGGCCGGTGCGATGACCCGCCATTGTTTCGGGGTGGGTCTTGATCAGAATGCTTGCGTGGGGATGGTCCAGACGCGCGGCGACCAGCATGTCGCGGAAGGTCGCATCCGCTGCGCCGCCATAGCGGATCGAGGCATCGCCCGCCGTCTGATCCAAAACCAGCACATAGGGCGCGTCCGGCACGGGCAGATCGGGGTGGAAAGCGTTGTACTTCGACAGATGGCCGGACTTCATCCGGTCTATCGCCGCACGGGCGCGGTTCAGAAGGTCGCTGTCATCCAATGGGTCGTGTTTCAGGATGTGTTCAAGCCGGGACGGGGCGGAGCCGTCAAAATGGACGCCCAGATCATCCAGCATAAGGCCCAACGGTGGCTCGCCCGAGCGGCCCGGAAGGACGGATCGCAGGAACGCATCCTCGACCCTTAAAACCGGGTGGTCTTTGCGACCGGCAACAGCCTCGCCTCGGCTGGATGTTGGGCTTTTGCCCCATGTTCCGACCCAATCCCCGTCGCTGGGCAGGCCCAGCCGGATCTGCCAGCCTGCAAGCTCAAGAATACGCTTCACCCGCGTCTGGGTCAGAAAGCCGCCATTATAAACGAAAAGCCGCCGGGGCTGCGAGCGACCGGCGGCAAGATGTGCTGTGGTGTCTGTGGTCAAGGGCAATGGCCCGATTAATTGGACAGGCTTTGGTTCAAGGAGGAGATCGAACCCGCCGTCGACAATGTGCCCGTCAGCGCCGACACCACCTTGGACCACTGCGTATACGGTGCTTCGGTCACGTAAACCGTATCACCATCGCGGATTACAAAGTCACGCGCCATGAACAGCCCATCGGCTGCGGTCAGGTCCAAAACATAGACCATGCGCTGTGGCGACTTCAGGTCTTTGCGCCCAAGAACCGCATTTGCGACCTCGGGACGTTCATCGCGCAGAACGAACACGCCTGTCGGATCGGCAGTCGCAGGGGACAAGCCGCCCACTTGGGCGATGGCTTCTACAGCAGACAGGGTCTGGCTTTCAAAGCCGACGCGGCTTTGGGCTCCGGTTGCACCAAGGGCGGTGAAAGTGCGGGTGTCGGCTTCGACCAGAATGCGGTCGCCGCCACGCAGGGCGATGTCCATCTGCGGGTGCTTGAACAGATCTTCAAACCAGATCTCCCCCGTTTTGTTGCCGCGGATAACTTTGACTTTGGCAATCTCGGGTTCGATCGACACGCCACCGGCGCGCGCCAGCATGGCGTTCAATGTGCGAGTCGGGCGTTCAATCGGATAGACGCCTTGCCCGTTGATGGCCCCCGTGACCGACACGGTCGCCCCGTCACCAGCCATACGGGTAACCGTGACTTGCGGGTCGGGGGTTTGTTCAGCCAGTTTGCTGGTGATCACGCGGCGAATGGCCTCGGGTGCGTTGCCGGCGGCTTTCACACGCCCTGCATAGGGAATGAAGATGTAGCCTGCGCCATCGACCTGCACCTGTTCAAGCGCGGCGGGCGCGCCTGCGGTGGTCAGAATGCCGTCTTCGACGTTTTCCCAGATCGCGATACCCAGCGTGTCACCGGCGCGAATTGTGTCCGATCCGACCACAGCGCTGCTTTGGAAATCAGAGCTAAACCCAAGGGCGGGGACGACCGAGGTGGCGCGCGTAACGTGATCGTTGACCTCAACGATATGAGAGCTGCCGTTGTTCTGGACCGAACCGGCGTAGATCTCTTGCTTGTTCGGACCGGTGCGCGGAAGCGCGCAAGCCGCAAGTGCAACAACAGCGGTCGCCAAGATCAAGTGCTTGGTCCAATTGGATTTTCTGGTCGTCACTGCCCGGACCCCTTCATGGAGGTTTGATTCATTCCCGAAAGAATACAGCGTGACGGGGCAAAACTCCAGCAACGCAGAAGGCGCGTTAATTAACCACGCTTAACTGTTGCCGTGGTGCCGCTGTCCCGTGTTCCAGCGCCTGATAGGGGTCGTCTTCGGCCAGCATCATGTCCACCACTTGCCGCAGCAATTGTCGGCGCCCGCGCGACGAATAGAACCCGCCCGCCACTTGACTGGTTTCCAGCAGGTAGTGGCGATAATCGCGATAGGCGCGTTTGTCGGGGCGGGTGGGCGTGTCGAAGAACTCGGCCAGGGGCTGTTCGGACACGAATTCAGGCTTGGCATAGACGGCGTTTCCAAACAGCTTAAGCGGCAACCCGCGCCACAGCACTTGCTGCGCAGCGGTCGAGTTGATCGTCACCGCTGAACGCGCATGATCCAGAAGTTTCGCCAGCTTGCCGCCGCGTACATAGTGTACGCGATCCGCGATCCCGTGTGCCTGCGCCAATCTGCGAATTTCACGTCGTTGCGGGACGCGCCCATCCTCAAGCGGGTGGGCTTTGAAAACCAGATGGTGATGGGTGGGGGCACCTTCGGCAAATCCCGCGATCACCAGCTCAAGAAACTCGGTCATTGTGGAAAACGGGCTGTGCATTTGAAAGCTGGAATCATGTTCCAATTGCAATAGCGCCAAGTGATAGGGAAAGCCGCCGTAGCGAATGCGCAACGAAGCCCGGATCCGGGCCGCCGCGATGAAAGGCATCAAAACAAGGCGCTGCAAATAAAGAAGAAACTCGTTTCCGACGCTTAGTGCGCGATGGGGACGGAAGTTGCGATAGCGTTGGTTCAAGAACATGACGAACCAGTGATACAGCGCGCCATAAAAGACGTGATGGCGCATGTCGCCCCAATGGGCCGGGGCCTCGGGCATGTCGGGTTCGACGTCCTGAAGGATCTGCTGCATATGCGCCACGTCATAACCCATCAGGCGCGAGTTTCCGTTGGATCCGTCCCGCTCGTATGTCACCCAGTAGGGGCGCAGATATCCTTCCTCGAACACATGAATGGTTAGGCCACGTGCACGGGCTTTTTCGATGGCCTGAGCGTGAATTGGACGGGTATCACCGTACAAAACGATGTCGGTGATGCTGTGATCGTCAACAATCTGCTCGAACCGATCCGCCCATTGATCCTGAGGGTCCGTGAAGGGAATGTAACTGTCTTTACCGTGCCAAAACGCCTGATCGCCGCGGTTAAACCCGACCCGCCACACCTGCGCTCCCGACCGACCAAGCATCTTGGCCAGCCGCCAGAAGAAAGGCCCATGCGGCCCTTGTAGGAACAGGAAGTTCCGGTTTTCGCCTGTGATGCGCGCCATACCAGCCAGTTACCAAATCATTACGTGCGTTAACCGCGTTATAAACCTAGTAAATTTTGGTTATAGGGGAATTAACAGAGGCATGCGGCAAAATTTGGGCTGTGTGCGTGTTTTTGTGGGTCTGTCCGTCGGTGCGTGCATCTTGGCTTCTATCCGCGCCGTGTTTCCGTTAGAGCAGAAGCACAAACACGATGCAGGAGGCAACATGTTCACTGGGATCATTACCGATGTGGGGCGCGTTGAGGCGCTGGAGCAAGCAGGCGACATGCGGGCGCGGATCGTGACTGCGTATGACACAGCCGGGATTGATCTGGGGGCGTCGATCGCCTCGGACGGGGTGTGTTTGACGGTCGTGGCATTGGGCGAGAACTGGTATGATGTTGATATTTCAGCCGAAACCGTTTCGAAAACCAATCTGGGTAACTGGAATGTTGGCCGCCGCGTGAACCTTGAACGCGCCTTGAAAGTGGGCGACGAACTGGGTGGGCATATTGTGTCTGGCCATGTGGACGGGGTGGCGGAGATCGTGTCGATGAATGTGGAAGGTGACAGCACCCGCGTGCGCTTCCGTGCGCCGTCCGAGCTGGCGCGCTTCATTGCACCCAAAGGATCTGTAGCGCTGAACGGAACATCCCTGACCGTGAACGAGGTCGAGGGTGACGAATTTGGCGTGAACCTGATTTCGCACACCAAGGAGGTGACGAATTGGGGGCAGGTGCAGGTTGGGGATCGTATCAACCTCGAGATCGACACATTGGCGCGTTACGTGGCGCGTCTGGCGGATTACGGACAGTCTTAATTTCTGTTAGGTCTGATCTATTCGGTCTAATCTCTGTTTGAAATATTCGTATGTGGGCATATGATCGGCGAAATCCCTTTGTGACGGAGATCGCCCATGCCTCTTATTCGCCCCACTCGCCGTGATCTTCTGCGCTTGGCCGCAGTTGCCCCTGCCTTCGCCATGCCCACCACCGCGCGCGCCATGTTGGGGGCACCCACCGACGGCAATCCGGCGCATTTCAGCTTCACGCTGGGGCAGGCGAAAATCACCATTGTCTCGGACGGCTATTTCACCGTGCCCTTCGGCGGGCAGGCGATGAACGCCCCCGAGGACGAGAAACTGGCCTTCATGGCCGTGCATTACATCGACCCCGAGGTCGGCTATTCCCACACCAACCACATGTATATCGAGCTTGGGGACGCCAAGGTGTTGGTCGATGTGGGATCCGGCAATCGTTGGTTTGACACGACGGGGCAGTTGATGGGCAATCTCGAGTCCGCCGGGATCGACCCATTTGCCATCACACACGTGGCCATCACCCACGCCCACCCAGATCACATTTGGGGCATTCGTGACGATTTCGACGAGCCGATCATTCCTGACGCGGAATATCTGATGGGGCAGGCGGAACGCACCCATTGGCTGCAAGACGGTCTGGTCGACCGCGTGGCACCCGAGGATCAGCAATTCGTGCTGGGTGCCGTGAACTCGATCAACGCGGAAGGTCTGGAATGGACTCTGGCATCGAATGATCACGAAATCGCGCCGGGCATTCGCATGATCGACACGCCGGGTCATACGCCGGGGCATATGTCCGTGGCGGTGGAAAGCGACGGGCAGCAATTGATCGCGCTGGGCGACTGCATGACCCACGCCATCCTGAACTTTGCGCACCCCACATGGTTCTCGGGCCGTGATTCTGATGGTGCGCAGGTTGGGGAAACACGCCACATGCTTCTGGATATGGCCGCAACAGACCGTATCGCCGTCTTGGGCTATCATTTCCCGTTTCCCGGCGTGGGCCATGTCCGTCGCGACGGGGATGCGTATCAGTTTGTCCCGGCGCTTTGGCAGTTCTAGTCTGTTTTCGTGACGTCTCGGGGTGATTTCCCACCGCCTTTGGGCTGGCATTGACCGCGCAGCTGCGCTACTCACGCCCCGAGCTTTAAGGGGAACGCGCCATGTCTGAAAGCACCACATACGAAAAGCCGGGTCCGGTCGAAGCTGGATTGTCTGATGCCATTTCCTCGGCCGAGGAAATCATTGCCGAAGCCCGCGCCGGTCGGATCTATATCCTTGTGGACCACGAAGACCGAGAGAATGAAGGCGACTTCGTCATTCCCGCCGACGCTTGCGATGCTGCGGCAGTTAACTTCATGGCGTCTCATGGGCGCGGGCTGATCTGCCTGCCGATGGAATCGAAGCGCATTGATGAACTGGGGCTGCCAATGATGGCGATGCACAACTCGTCGCGCCATGAAACCGCGTTCACTGTTTCGATCGAGGCGCGCGAGGGCGTGTCGACTGGCATTTCTGCGGCTGACCGCGCGTTGACCGTCGCGACCGCCATCAACCCCGACAATGGCCCGGCCGAGATCGCGACCCCTGGCCACGTTTTCCCCCTTCGCGCGCGCAATGGCGGTGTGCTGGTCCGCGCGGGCCATACCGAAGCCGCCGTGGACATCTCGCGTCTGGCGGGCCGCAACCCGTCGGGCGTGATCTGTGAGATCATGAACGAAGACGGCACCATGGCACGTCTGCCGGAACTGGTTGAAATTGCAAAGAAACATGGCCTTAAGATCGGAACGATTTCGGACCTGATCGCCTATCGCCGCCGCCACGACAATCTTGTGCGCGAGACAGGTCGCGAGGCCATCACCTCGCAATTTGGTGGCGACTGGGAGATGCGCATCTTCACCGATATGACCCACGAGATCGAGCATGTTGTGCTGATCAAGGGTGACATCACCACGGATGAACCCGTGTTGGTCCGCACCCATGCGTTGCAGGAAGCCCAAGACGTGCTGGGCCTTGGTCCGAAACCGGCTGACGAGCTGCCGCGTGCCATGCAGATCATCGCGGACGAGGGCAGGGGCGTTGTCTGCCTGTTCCGTGAGCCGCGCAAGACGCTGCATGCGGACGAGGAGGAAGGCCCGCGCACCGTGCGCCAGATCGGCCTCGGCTCGCAAATCCTGTCGACATTGGGCCTGAATAAGATGGTTCTTTTGACCGACAGCCCCGAGACGCGTTATGTGGGGCTGGACGCTTATGGGCTGACCATCACCGCCACCCGCCCCATTCAGAAGGACTGAACCATGGCCACCGCAGAACAGCATTACATTCTGGACCGCCCCAGCTTTGACAAGCCGGTGAAGATCCTGATCGTCGTCGCGCCATACTACAAAGACATCGCAGACAATCTGGTCGCGGGTGCCAAGGCGGAAATCGAGGCCGTTGGCGGCACTTGGGATATCGTTGAAGTGCCCGGTGCGCTGGAAGTGCCCACTGCAATCTCGATGGCGGACCGTCTGTCGAATTTCGATGGCTATGTCGCGCTGGGCTGTGTGATCCGGGGCGAGACCACGCATTACGAAACCGTCTGCAACGACAGCTCGCGCGCGATCCAGTTAATGGGCCTGAACGGGCTCTGCATCGGCAACGGCATCCTGACCGTGGAAAACCGCCCGCAGGCCGAAGTCCGCGCCGACGTGAACGATCAAAATAAAGGCGCCGGAGCAGCCGCTGCGGCCTTGCATCTGGTCGCGCTTTCGCGCAAATGGGCGTCTGCAAGCAAGGGCGTCGGGTTCAAGACCCTCTCGGATTCGATCAAACTTGCCGGTGATACGAAGGATACCCCAACCGCATGACGCTTTCCGGCAATCAGAAACGCCAGATGAAATCCACTGCCCGCTTGTTTGCGGTGCAGGCGCTGTTTCAGATGGAAGCCTCAAGCCTGACCGCAGACCGCGTGATGGTCGAGTTCGAAGACTTCCGCTTTGGCGAAGAATTTGACGACTACACCATGGCAGAAGGCGACAGCCGTGTTTTCCGCAAGCTGGTGGGGGATGCGGTGAACCATCAGGCCAAGATCGACCAGATGACCGACCGCGCGCTGGTGGCCAAATGGCCGATTGCCCGCATCGACCCGACTTTGCGCGCGCTGTTCCGCGCCGCCGGAGCCGAGCTGATCGAAGGCGACACGCCCCCCAAGGTCGTGATCACCGAGTTCGTTGACGTGGCCCGTGCGTTTTTCCCGGAAGGGGACGAAGCGAAATTCACCAACGCGGTTCTGGATCATATGGCCCGCGAGGCGAAGCCCGAGGCGTTTTAACGCCGAGGTCGCCATCCGAGCAAATCAAGCGTGTGAGGCGAAGCCCGAGGCGTTTTAAGCTCCGGCGAAGCAGCAGATTTCAGAGGCCTTTGGGATGCGACCCATTGGCCTCTTTTCTTTTTGGGCAGGGGTCCGCATACTGGCCATATTCACCGAGGGGAATGTGTCATGCCAAAACTCGTCCGCGTCTATATCAAAAACGTTCTTGTCGGATTTGCGCTGTCCGCAGCTTTTGTTGCGGCGCTGCTTTACATGAACGTCGGCAATCTGTGGCACCTCATTTCGACTTCGGACATGGGATGGATTGCCGTCCTGATGCTGTTCATGTTCAACGGGATTGTCTTTGCGGGTGTGCAGTTTGCCTTTGTTATCATGCGGATGGAAAGCCATGATGACACGCCTAATGGCGGCAAGCGACAGCCCGTGATCACCGGCGAACCCGCCCGCGTGAAGGTGGCCGCAAACCGCTGAGCCCCTTGCAGGGCAGGCCGATTGCGGCGATGATCCCCTATCAATGAAAGGGATCCCATGGCTGGTGGTTGGGCGCGCGACGGCGCGGTAAGCGAACAGATAGAAGCATCCGTCTCGGACGAGCTAGCGCGGATGAAGTCCAAGACGCAGCCTGTCGGCGAAAGCTTTACCCATTGTGCAGAATGTGAAGAAGAAATCCCCCAAGCCCGGCGCGAGGCTTTGCCTGGTGTGAAGCTGTGTATCGACTGTGTGCAGGAACGCGACGCGGCCTTCAAAATGCGCCCGGGGATCAATCGGCGCGGGTCGAAAGACAGCCAGTTGAAGTAAATCCATCAATTTCAGTAATTTGAGTTTTCCGAGAACCTAATGACAACTGAAATTTCTGTGTCATTCCAAAAGTTAACTGCCCAAATTCGAGAAGTGCTCGACCCATTGGGTGTGAGAGAGGCTGAGCGTGGTGTGCTTATTACTGGCCATGTTCCGCATGTGGCACCCCACGCCTATCTCGCCCGCATATATGCGGGGTTGGATGAAAGTGGACTTGAAGCGGCGGAAGCAGAATGTGGCCGCTTTATCCCGGAAGTATATCGCGAATTCTTGCAATGCTCGAACGGCCTAAGGCTTGGGAATCTTAGCCTCCATGGAACGACCTTCGGATTAGTTGACCGGACCGACTATCTGGTCGGTCATCCGATCAGTCTTTCGTATCAGAACGTCCACGAACGCCCAAACTATATTCCCAATGGTCATATGGGGATCGGGGCGATGAACGGCGAGTGGCATTCGCAGGGTCACCTCTATCTCGCCTCTACTGGTGAGGTGGAGATGTACCATCGCGACGCGAATTTATTAGGCGCGCGATGGGCGTCTTTTGAAGAGTTTCTTCTAAGTGAGATCCCACGCCAGCTGTCTCTGTATGATGACGAAGGACGGATTAAGTCGGATGTTAAGAAGCTTCCGGGGGATATAGAAACATGGGAAGAAATTGCGAAAGCAAAGAAAAGTGAGCAAGCCCGTGCATCTGGTCTTCGCGGTAAGCTTGCCGGAATGTTCAGACGATAGGTTTCAAGCAGAGAAACAAAACCCGAATACTCCCATAACAGAATTCGTAGTGCTGAATGCCAATCAGGACACTGCGATGGCGCCGCCGCAAGTGGTAACTTCGTTTTTTGGACCGGCACGTGCATCGCACGGGCTGCGCCCGACCCTCCCCACGGGAGGGCGTCTTGCACGCTTGCTTGTCAAAGTGACGTTTCGATTGAAGCGCAGGGTCATTCCCCAGCTATTGGAGGTGTCGCCCTCCCAGGCTCGGGCGTCGCCCTATGGCTGGGAGGGGAGATTAACTAGGTGTGCTGATCCTTGGCTGGGGCCTCGGGTGTTGGGCACTGAAATCAGTCCATTATGCTGATTTCCGGGTCTGCCTCACTCCATCGCCTCAAGTTCGTCAATGAAGCCTTCGATCATCGACAACCCTTTGGCCCAGAAATTTGGATCCGACGCGTCCAGTCCGAAGGGGGCCAGAAGCTCTTTGTGGTGTTTCGATCCGCCAGCTTTCAGCATGTCGAAATACTTCTCTTGGAAGTCCGCGTCGCCTTCTTCGTAGACGGCGTAGAGCGCGTTCACCAAGCCGTCGCCAAACGCATAGGCGTAGACATAGAAGGGCGAGTGGACGAAGTGGGGGATATAGGCCCAGAAGGTCTCGTATCCGGGCATGAAATCAAAGGCTTCGCCCAGGCTTTCGGCTTGCACGGACATCCACAGCGCGTTGATGTCATCTGGCGTCAGCTCTCCTTCTGAACGGGCTTCGTGCAGTTTGCATTCGAAGTCATAGAAGGCGATCTGGCGCACGACCGTGTTGATCATGTCTTCCACTTTACCCGCCAGCATGACTTTCTTTTCGGCGGGCGTTTTTGCCTCGGACAGAAGTTTGCGGAAGGTCAGCATCTCGCCAAACACCGATGCGGTTTCGGCCAGCGTCAGCGGGGTGGATGACAGCATCTCGCCCTGATCGGCGGCCAGCACTTGGTGCACGCCGTGGCCCAACTCGTGCGCCAAGGTCATCACATCGCGCGGTTTGCCCAGATAGTTCAGCATCACGTAAGGATGCGCGTCGGTGACGGTGGGGTGGGCGAAGGCGCCGGGGGCTTTTCCGGGCTTCACGCCAGCGTCGATCCAACCATCGGTGAAGAAGGGTTTGGCGATTTCGGCCATGCGTGGATCGAAATCGGCATAGGCGTCCATCACGATCTTTTCGGCCTCGGGCCAATTGACCAGTTTGTCGTCTTCCATCGGAAGCGGCGCGTTGCGGTCCCAGACCTGCATCCGGTCAAGCCCCAGCCATTTGCGTTTCAGCTCGTAGTAACGGTGCGACAGGCGCGGATAGGCGTCGACCACCGCGTTGCGCAACGCTTCTACCACTTCAGGTTCCACATGGTTGGACAGGTGGCGTCCGGTCTGCGGGGTGGGCATGTTGCGCCACTGGTCCTCGATGGCCTTTTCTTTGGCCAAAGTGTTGTGCACGCGCGAGAAGATTTTGATGTTCTCACCAAGAACGCGGGCGATCTCTTCCGACGCCGCCTGACGCGTGGCGCGGTCCTGTTCGGTCAGCAGGTTGGCGGTGGCTTCCAGCCCACGCTCTTCTCCGTTCACGGTGAACATCAGCCCGGCGACGGTTTCGTCAAACAGCGTGTTCCACGCGGACGCACCGACCGAGGATTTGTCGTGCAGGAATTTCTCGAGCTCGTCCGACAGCTGATATGGGCGCATGGCGCGCAGGCGGTCGAAGACGGGCTTGTAGCGGGCAAGATCGGCGTTTTCTGCAAACCAGCCGTCCAGCACAGCGTCATCAATCCGGTTCACTTCCAGCGAGAAGAAGACCAAAGGCGCGGTGAACACGGTGATCTGCTCTTGGCAGTTTTGGAAGAACTGCGCGCGGTCGGCGTCGGTGGTTTCTTGGTAATACCGCAGCCCCGCGAAGGACATGATGCGCCCGCCGATCATCTCGATCTTTTCATAAGCCAGTACACAATCCAGCATGCCTGCCGCATCCAGATCCGCCAGTTTTCCTTGATAGGTTTGCGCGAAGTCCGCGCAGGCGGTCTCGAGCCAGTTCAGATCGCGCTCAAGCTCGGGTGCGTCTTGTGACGCGTACAGATCCGACAGATCCCATTCCGGCAGATCCCCAAACGGGTTGTCGCCTGTTCCAGCTGTGGCGTCGCGCAGAATTTGGGGGGGTAGGGTGGAAAACATGGGACCTCCAGAATGTGGTTTCCCAAGACATAGGCGGTGGGGGGCAGGGTTGCAATCGGGCGAAGGCATGTTCTGAACACCTGGCGCAAAGGGCGTGCTTTGGGGCAGGAATTGGCCGATTTTCCCCCCAGGGGGGTTTTGACCCGGCCCCATGGTCCCTTTATAGGAAGGGCAACTATCCTTAGGAGCGTGCGGCGTGATTAGATTCGTCCTTGGTATTTTCGGTGCCGTCTTTACCGGCATCACCCTTGCGATCTTCATGGCCGCCTTGGTCGTGGGGGGCGTTTTCTGGATGTATTCCAGGGACTTGCCCAGCCACGAGCAATTGGCGAATTATACGCCAGCAACGATTAGTCGGGTCTATTCTGGCGAAGGTCAGCTGATGGACGAGTTCGCGCGCGAGCGTCGCCTGTACACGCCTGCGGATGAAATTCCCGATCTGGTGAAGCACGCTTTCATCTCGGCCGAGGATAAAAACTTCTATAATCACGCAGGGTTTGACCCGCGCGGGATTGCGGCGGCTGCGATTGAAGCAGCGCGTGGTGGGGCCCTTCGTGGGGCGTCGACCATTCCGCAGCAGGTGGTGAAGAACTTCCTGCTGTCCTCGGAACGCTCAGCCGAACGTAAAATCAAAGAGTTGATCTTGTCGGTGCGTCTTGAGAACACCCTGTCCAAGGATGAAATTCTGGCGCTGTATCTGAACGAAATCTTCTTGGGCCAGAACTCGTATGGTGTGACCGCCGCCGCCCAGACCTATTTCAACAAAACGCTGGACGAGCTGGCCCCCCACGAAGCTGCAACCTTGGCCGCAATGCCGCAAGCTCCCAGTAAATATCATCCGGTGCGTGCGAAGGAACGTGTGACGAGCCGCCGCAATTATGTTCTTCGCGAAATGTACCAGAATGGCTATTTGGAGCAGGCGGTTTATGAGGCGGAAAGGGATCTGCCGCTGCGGTCGGTCCAGAATGGTGATTTTGAAAGCTTCCGCACAGCGCTTCCTGAACGTGACTATTTTACCGATGAAATCCGCCGCCAGCTGAGCCGGGATTTCGGTGAAGAAGAGTTCTTTACTGGCGGGTTGACCGTCCGCGCCACCGAGAACCCGAAACTGCAACGTGTCGCGGCCGCAAGCCTGCGTGCTGGGCTTGAGAAATTCGACCGTAGCCGCGGTGTTTGGCGCCCGACCGGTGTAACGTTGCCCGAAGCCGCGCTTTCAGACGAGGCAAGCTGGCGTCAGGCGCTGACGGACACCAAATTCCCGCGTGACGTGGAAGGCTGGTATCCTGCTGTGGTGCTTGAGGTCGGTGGCAATGACGCGCGCATCGGCATCGAAGGCGTTGAAGAAGACGAAGACGGCCATTGGATCCCCGCCAAGGATGTCACATGGGCGCGCCGCTTGAACAAGGATGGCAGCCTTGGTCGCAAGGCCCGCGTGGCGGGTGACCTGCTGAAGGTGGGCGAGGTCGTGCATGTGCGCCGTATGGTGAAAGACGACGATGGCAGCTTTATCCGCTGGACCCTGCGCCAGATCCCGGAAGTGCAGGGCGGCTTTATGGCGATGGACGTCAACACGGGCCGTGTGATCGCGATGCAGGGCGGGTTCAGCTATCAGCATTCGGTTTATAACCGCGCGACTCAGGCGCAACGCCAACCGGGGTCAAGCTTTAAGCCCTTCGTCTATGCGGCGGCTTTGGACAGTGGCTTTTCGCCCGCGACGATCGTAATTGACGCGCCGATCGAGGTTGAAAGTGGCGGCAAGATTTGGCGGCCCAAGAACGCCTCGAACCAGTTTTACGGCCCAACGCCTTTGCGCACCGGGATCGAGCAGTCTCGTAACCTGATGACAGTTCGTCTGGCACAGGAAATCGGGATGGATACTGTCGCTGGTTACGCCGAGCGTTTCGGCGTCTATGACCGGATGAACCCGTTCCTTGCGAACTCGCTTGGGTCCGAGGAAACGACGCTGTTCAAGATGGTTGCGGCTTACGCCATGTTTGCCAATGGCGGTGAACGGGTGGAACCCACTTTGGTGGACCGCGTACAGGACCGCTGGGGTCGTACTGTGTATCGCCATGACCGCCGCGACTGTGTGGACTGCACCAATCCGGTGCTGGCGGCAGGGGAAGAACCGACGATTGACAGCAACCGTGAACGCGTAATGGACGCCATCACCGCCTATCAGCTGACATCAATGATGCGCGGCGTTGTACAGCGCGGAACTGCAAGCCGTACTGTGAACCTGCCGGTGCCGACCGCAGGAAAGACCGGGACGACCAACGATGGACGCGATGCATGGTTTGTGGGCTTTACCTCGAACATCGTGGCAGGGTGTTACATCGGCTATGACCGCCCGCGCACCATGCCCGGCGCGTCTGGTGGCGGGATGTGTGGCCCTGTCTTCAATCGCTTCATGAAGGAAGCCATCAAAGAACTGGGTGGCGGTGATTTCGCCGTGCCTCCGGGTGGCCATTTCATCAAGATCGACCGTTTCTCGGGTGCGCGTCTTCCGAACAACGCGAGCGGCGATCACGTGGTGGCCGAGTATTTCCGCGATGGAGAAGAGCCGCTTTTCGGTGTGATGTTCGATGGTGGCTTTGCTATGGGGGCTAACTTGCCTTTGTTTGACCGCGGCGGATCGGATGCAAATGCGGCGAAGGTCAAGACTTCGACCGGGAAAACGGTTGTGGTGCCGGGCAAGGCGGACTTTGGGTCGCTATCCTCTGGCGGACTCTACTGATCCAGGTGCAGCAACCTTAAATAGAGTGAGTTTTGCAAAGGCAAACTGGGCTAAGGCGAAATCTTCTGCAAAGAAACGCATTTTGCCCATTGTCTTTCCCCGACCTCAACACTTATGTTCAGAGGACGGAGGTGCGTTTTGTGAAAGACTACCCCGGACCAGAGTTTCGCTGTCATGGCGACGGATGCCGGCCCGACAATGCCGCAGACCACATCATGACAGGCTAAAAGCGCTTCGGGACGCGTCCGCATGACGGACTGGCCGCTGAAGCCGGAAATTGATGACTCGGCAGCAGGTTAACAATACTTGCCCCGGTGTCTGAAAATACGCCCGATTTTGCATTGCAAAGTGGGTAAGTGAATGGGTTTCGCGCGAACCGCCGGGGTAACCGGACAGGATAGGCGAGGCCGGAGAAGAAACGCGATGATGCGTGCGAAGATCGAGCAAGGACAGGCAGGGGGGCGTATGCCCCTTCAATTGTTGTCCCATCCCCCGCATCTGCTCGCC
Source organism: Aliiroseovarius sp. ABM4_368 (assembly GCF_056161205.1). Lineage (NCBI taxonomy): Bacteria > Pseudomonadati > Pseudomonadota > Alphaproteobacteria > Rhodobacterales > Paracoccaceae > Aliiroseovarius > Aliiroseovarius sp. ABM4_368. The sequence continues at coordinate 468,584 of NZ_JBSWYR010000001.1, forward strand.
CTGACAAGTCACCCCTTTCCTGTCGCCGGTCCACCGGGTCGGCGCGGCGATCCGGGTGCAGAAAGACAACATGGCAAAGAAGATGCTTATCGACGCCACCCACGCCGAGGAAACTCGGGTTGTGGTGGTCGACGGAAACAAAGTCGAAGAATTTGACTTTGAATCCGAGAACAAACGCCAGCTTGCTGGCAACATTTATCTGGCAAAAGTAACACGGGTTGAACCGTCGCTTCAGGCGGCGTTTGTCGACTATGGCGGAAACCGCCACGGGTTCCTGGCGTTTTCGGAAATCCACCCGGATTACTATCAGATCCCGGTTGCAGACCGCGAAGCGCTTTTGGAAGAAGAGCGTGCCTATGCTGAAGCGCTGGCCGCTGAAGAAGACAAGCCCAAAACCCGTCGCCGTCGCCGTTCGCGCTCGCGTTCCAAAGCGGAAGAGACCAAGTCCGATGATGCGGTCGCAACCAAAGAGATCGAACAGCCCGCAAGCGGGATGGATGTGATTGATCTGGACGATGGCGGATCGGATGCCGATGAAGGCCATTCGCCGATGGATCTGGTCGCCGAGACCCCGGTTGAGGAACCGACAGACGAGGCCACTGCCGACGCGCCTGAGGCTGCGGAAGCCCCAGCAGAGGACGCCGCAAAGGACGCTGCAGAGGCCAAGGACGACGCCGAGAAGGCCAAGGAAGCTTCGGCCAAGGATGCATCGGACGATGCGGAAGGCACCAGCAGCGACGATGATGACAGCGACGACGAAGACGAACCGCTGGAGGCATCCGAAAAGGATGACCAGATCGAGCGCGTCGCCGATGACGACTCGACCGAAGAAATCCGCCCGCGCCGCAAGCCGCGTCCGAAGCGCTACAAGATTCAGGAAGTGATCAAGGTCCGCCAGATCCTTCTGGTCCAGGTCGTCAAAGAAGAACGCGGCAATAAAGGTGCTGCCTTGACGACTTATCTGTCGCTGGCAGGTCGCTATTGCGTTCTGATGCCGAACACCGCGCGCGGTGGCGGGATCAGCCGCAAGATCACAAACGCCTCGGACCGCAAGAAGCTGAAGGAAATCGCCGCCGAGATCGATGTGCCGAAGGGCGCCGGTCTGATCGTTCGGACCGCGGGCGCCAAACGCACCAAGACCGAGATCAAGCGCGATTATGAATACCTGCAGCGCCTGTGGGAACAGATCCGCGAGCTGACGCTGGAAAGCATCGCACCCGCCAAGATCTATGAAGAAGGCAACCTGATCAAACGCACGATCCGCGATCTGTATAGCCGCGAGATCGACGAAGTGTTTGTGGAAGGCGAGGCCGGCTATCGCGTGGCCAAGGACTTCATGAAAATGATCATGCCGTCCCACGCCAAGAACGTGAAGCACTACCAGGATCCCATGCCGCTTTTTGCGCGCTATCAGGTGGAAAGCTATCTGTCGGGCATGTTTAACCCGACCGTTCAGCTGAAATCCGGTGGCTATATCGTGATCGGCGTGACCGAGGCCTTGGTTGCCATCGACGTGAACTCGGGCCGGGCCACCAAGGAAGGCTCGATCGAGGAAACGGCTCTGAAGACCAACCTTGAGGCTGCCGAGGAAGTCGCCCGCCAGTTGCGTCTGCGCGACTTGGCTGGTCTGATTGTGATCGACTTCATCGATATGGATGAGCGTCGCAACAACAACGCCGTTGAAAAGCGGATGAAGGACAAGCTGAAGACCGACCGGGCGCGCATTCAGGTGGGCCGCATCTCGGGCTTTGGTCTGATGGAGATGAGCCGCCAGCGTCTGCGCCCCGGCATGATCGAGGCGACGACCCAGCCGTGTAACCACTGCCACGGCACCGGCCTGATACGCTCGGACGACAACCTTGCTTTGAACATCCTGCGTCAGCTGGAAGAAGAGGGCGTGCGTCGCCGTTCGCGCGAGGTTCTGGTGAAGGCGCCTGTCGGCATCGTGAACTTCTTGATGAACAACAAGCGCGAGCATATCGCGCAGATCGAAGCGCGTTACGGCATGTCGGTTCGGATCGAAGCCGATCCGTTCCTGATCTCGCCGGATTACACGATCGAGAAGTTCAAAACCGCCACGCGCGTGGTGCCTGATGCAGCGCCTGTTGTGTCGGTGGATGCTTCTATCATGGCCGATATTGATGACGTCGAAGAGGCCGAGGTGATTTCGGAAGAAACACCCGAAGCCGAAGGCGAGGACAAGCCCAAGAAGCGCCGTCGTCGTCGCCGTCGTCGTCGCGGTCGCGGTGGGGATGATCAGCAGGAAAGCGGTCAGTCCGAGAACGGCGAGGCCGAACAGGCCGCATCTGAAGGCGATGGCGAAGCCGAGGCTGCTAAGGGCGCTGAAGATGCACCCAAAGAAGTCGCGGACGATGCCACCGAAGAAAAGCCCAAGCGCAAGCGCGCCACCCGGTCGCGTAAGAAGAAGACCGATGAGGTTGCGGCTGATGTCGATGGCTCGGATGCGGTAGCGGTTGAATCTGCTGACGCAGAAGCACCTGCCGAGGACGAAAAGCCCAAGAAGCCCACGCGCAAGCGTCGGACAACCAAAGCAAAGGCCGAGGAAGAGGCGAAAGCCGCTGAGGCTGAAACCTCTGACGAGGCCAAGGCGGAAGCCGCCGAGGACCCTAAAACAGAGGCGACCGAAGAAAAGCCGAAGCGCAAGCGCGCAAGCCGCGCCAAGAAGCCGAAGGCCGAGGAAGCTCCGGCCGAAGCTGAAGCCAAGGCGGAAGACGCGCCTGCCGAGGAAGAAAAGCCTAAGAAACCGGCCCGCAAACGCACGACGCGTAAAAAGGCAGAACCGGTCGCGGAAGCACCCGCAGCAGAACCCGCACCGGCTCCGGTCGAAGCTACGGTCGCAGAAGCACCTGCTGTGGCACCGGAATCTGCGCCAGAGCCTGCTCCGGTGGCCGAGGTTGCCTCGGACGAGCCGCCGAAGCCAAAGCGCAAGGGGTGGTGGTCGCTGAACCGCTGATCGCATGCACAGAAAGAAAAAGCCGGGCAGATCGCCCGGTTTTTTTCGTTCAGCTTCACGTTTATCCGTGTTTGATGAAGTAATAGGTTACGCCATCCGGGCCTGATGTCTCATCCTGCCTGATAAGCTCGTGCCCTTGTTCAGCGCAAAAATGTGGCACGTCGATCACGGCAGCGGGGTCGGTGGCTTGCAATCGCAGGATCTGTCCCTTTTCAAGAGATTTCAATCGCTTGCGGGCTTTTAGAACGGGCAGGGGGCAGAGCAGCCCGATTGCATCCAGATCGTCATCATAGGTCATAATTTTCCATAAACGCTGTGGATTTCCCTGTCCATCCGTTACGAGGTTGCGCTTTGTCGCGCAGATGTGACAAAGCGGCAGGTGACGCCGCCCAAAACCCACGTTATGTGAGGCATATGTTTGGAATTGAACTGATCGATGCAAGCCTTGTGCCTGCCCTGACCATCGCGTTTTTCGCGGGCATCCTGAGCTTTCTCAGCCCCTGCGTGCTGCCCATCGTGCCGCCCTATCTGGCCTATATGTCCGGCGTCAGCATGACGGAAATAAACGAAGGCAGTTCGTCGGGCCGGGGGAAGGTTCTGCTGGCAGCGCTCTTCTTCGTGCTGGGGCTGTCGACGGTGTTTCTGTTCCTCGGCTTTGCGGCCTCTACCTTCGGGGCAATGTTCCTGGCCAACCAGACGCTTTTCGCGGGCATCGCGGGCGTGGTTGTCATGATCTTCGGCGCGCATTTCCTCGGTGTGATCTCGATCCCCTTTTTGAACCGCGAGGCACGTCTGGACGCGGGCGACCAAGGTGGCAGCGCCTTCGGGGCTTACCTGCTGGGATTGGCCTTTGCGTTCGGTTGGACGCCTTGCATTGGCCCGCAGCTGGGCGCAATTCTAGCGCTTGCCGCCAGCGAGGGATCGGTTGCGCGTGGCACGGTGCTGTTGGGGGTCTACGCGATTGGCCTTGGCATTCCCTTCCTGTTGTTTGCCGCTTTCTTTGCGCGTCTTGGCGGCCTGATGAGTTTCATGAAACGCAATATGGAACGGATCGAACGGATCATGGGGCTGCTTCTGTGGACGATCGGTCTGTTGATGCTGACGGGCGGCTTCTCGCGCTTCTCTTACTGGCTGCTCGAGATGTTCCCGGCTATGGCCACGCTGGGCTAATCTAGCGCGTGATTTCTGCATCCCGGGGGTTATGTCCTTAACCATTCCGGTTTAACCTGCCAAAAAGTACAGGCCGGGCAGATGAGCAACCACGCCGACACATCAAAAATCGTGCGCCGTCGCCGGGTGTTTTACATCCCCGGTTACGACCCGATTCACCCGCGAAGGTACCGCGAGCTTTACCGCAAAGAAGGGGCCGCGCAGGCCGAGATCTCGAGCTATGAGTTGGACCTGATCGGGCGGCAAGGTGCTGCGACTTATGGCTGGCAAGTACTGGGCCGGATCGATGGTCACGAGGTCGAAGCCGAGTTCGACGTGCTGGTCTGGTCCGACATCGTGCGCGACAGCATGAATCTGAACATCGCGCAGACCTATTTGATGATGGCACGCACTGCGTGGACCTATATCAGCAGCGGGACGCTCAGGCGGCTGATGTGGCTGCGCAAAGGGCCGGTGATTGCGGCGCTGTATCCGGTGGTCGCGTTGATCCTGCAACTTGTCTTGGCGATGGTTGTCGGTGGGATTCTTGGCGGATTGACCGAATGGGCCGTGGGCGGGTTGTCACCGCTTCTTGGACGGGTGCTGGGCTGGGCGGTGACGCTGGCAATTATCACCGCGCTACTGATCTGGTTTCGCAAAATCGACAACAAGCTTTTCATTTACTACCTGATGCATGACTACAGCTATTCCGCGTCCACCAAGGGTGCCAACCCGCCCGAGCTTGAGGCGCGGATGGCGGAATTTGCCGACCAGATCGCCGAGGCGCTGGCCACCGATGTCGACGAGGTGTTGGTGGTCGGGCACAGCTCGGGCGCGCATCTGGGCGTATCGATCCTTTCTGACCTTCTGGCGCAGGGAAGGGTGCCAGAAGGCGGGCCGCAGCTGAATTTTCTGACCCTTGGGCAGGTGGTGCCCATGGTCAGCTTCCTGCCCAAAGCAGGGCGTCTACGGCGTGACCTGCACCTGCTATGCCAGCAGGATCAAATCGCCTGGGTTGACGTCACCGCGCCCGGTGATGGCTGTGCCTTTGCTTTGTGTGACCCGGTGTCCGTGTCGGGCGTTGCGCCGGATCGGGGCAAGCGCTGGCCCTTGGTGTTTTCTGCCGCCTTCACGCAGACCCTGACGCCCGAGCGTTGGGCAGAACTGCGCTGGCGCTTTTTTCGGCTGCATTTCCAGTATCTCTGCGCCTTTGATCGCCCTCGGGATTATGACTATTTCCAGATCACGGCGGGGCCGAAATCCCTGCGGGATCGCTATCGGGATCGTGCCCCGTCGAAAAGCCGTATTGACGTTCCGGCGTCGAAATACACATCAATGGTGCCATGACGGATCCGTTACCCCCAAAACCGCCTTCACGCCCCGGTCGGGTGTCTCTGTGGCGCTATGCGAAGCTCTTTCGCAAAGACATCCTGTCGGCGCAGCCTGCGCGACTGTACCACGCGTGGATGGCCGAGTTTCGGACCCCGTTTTTCCGCAGTTATATGTGCAATGACCCCGAGCTGGTGGATCTGGTACTGAAGGAGCGCCCGGACGATTTTCCGAAATCTGACCGCATCCGCGAGGGGTTGGCACCGCTTTTGGGTAACTCGGTCTTTGTGACGAATGGCGAGGTCTGGAAACGCCAACGCCGTATCATCGACCCAGCCTTTGAAGGTGGTCGCCTGCGCAAGGTTTTCCCGGCCATGTGGGATGCTGCCAACGCCGCCGTCGCGCGGTTCGAACCCCACGCCACTGGCCAGCCGGTCGAGGTCGAAAGCCACACCAGCCATGCCGCCGCCGATGTAATTTTCCGCACGCTGTTTTCCATTCCCATCGAACACAAGGTCGCGGGCCGTGTGTTCGACGAGTTCAAAAACCACCAACGCACCCAGCCTGTGTTGAACCTTGGGGCGTTCCTGCCCTTGCCAAAATGGTTCCCCCGCTTTCACAAGCGCGATACCAAACGAACGGCCAAGGTCATTCGTGGATTGATCCAACAGCTGACGCAGGACCGGATGAAAGCCATTCAGGCGGGCACCGCGCCCGATGATCTGGCGACCAAGATCATGACGACGCCTGACCCCGAAACCGGCGTCTGTTTCGACACGGACGAGATGGTCGATCAGGTCGCCATCTTCTTTCTGGCCGGCCATGAAACCAGCGCCTCGGCCCTAGCATGGGCGCTTTATCTGCTGGCGCTCTATCCCGATTGGCAAGACCGCGTGGCGGACGAGGCGTGGGGCCAGATCGACCCCGAGAAGATCTTCTTCTCGGTCATGTCCAAGCTGCAACTGTCGCGCGACGTGTTTCGCGAGACGATGCGCCTCTACCCTCCGGTTCCCATGATGGTCCGCGAGGCGACATGCCCCGAGCGTTTCCGCAAGCGCGATGTTCCTAAAGGCAGCCAGATTGTCCTTAGCCCTTGGCATCTGCACCGGCATGAACGGCTATGGGATCGGCCTGACAGTTTCGATCCGGATCGGTTCCAGACCCCCAATGGCAAGGAATGCCTCCGCAACGCCTATATGCCGTTCTCAGCGGGGCAAAGGGTCTGTCCGGGAGCGGGATTTGCGATGATTGAAGGGCCGCTGATCCTGTCCATGCTGGTGCGGTCCTATCGGTTTGAGCTGGTAAAAAACCGCCCCGCCATGCCCGTCGCCCACCTGACGGTTCGCGGAGAGGATGGAATTTGGTTGTCGATTACGCCACGTAAAGCGCCGGGAAATGCGCAAGCATAACAATAAGATATTTGGCCGGTCGCAGATCTGACAACTGATGCGGGTGTTTTCCCCGTTTACCCAAACGTCAACTGCGCCAATATCACCCCCATCAAGGCCATCACATTGGGGAATGTAACGATGCCGACAGCTGCCAAAATGACATCGCACAAGCGGGGTATGTATCGAATGGTTTTTCCCGCTTGGCGTATCTTGACCGTCCGTGACGAGACGGAAGACAAAGATAATACCTTGTCACGCGAAGAGATCGAAGGGATCTTCGAAGACGTTCTGCGTTGCGATCCTGACCAAAAGGGGCTGACCCCAGAGGAACTGCGTGAACGGACCCGTACCGATCGGATCCGTGCCGCGCTTATAAGCTGAAACGCCGCGGGTTAACCGCCTGCAAGATCCTGCGTGTACCTCAATACATAGACCCGGATGGCCGACGCCAATCCACGATCCACCCCACGGTCGTTGTCGATCTCGGCGGCCAAGGCGTTCAATGGCAGTCCGCGGGCTTTCGCGATTTCCTGAAAGGCTTTCCAGAATTCAGGTTCCAACGACACCGAGGTCCGGTGGCCGTGCAGGGTAAGCGAGTGCTTTTCTGGTCGGCTCATGTGTCGCGATCCTGCTTATGAGCGTCAAACAGCCGCGCAATCCGCGCGGTTTCCGCCTTGTCCGCGTCTTTTTGGGCCTTGGTCCGGCCGAATTTCACAGCATTCTCGGTAGCGCGCTGCTTTTTAGCAGTCCGCGACCGCTCTTTTCGTTTCTTTGAGAGAGAAACGACCTTGTCCGTCACTTGGGATCTCCACCCAAGCTTAGTTGCCACGAAATCCCATATCGGTCGTTCAACCATCCAAAGAGGGGCGAGAAGTCATAGGTTTCCAAGGGCATTAGGATCTGGCCATCGGCGGACAGAACTTTCCACGCGTGACGAAGATCGTCAGCGCTGTCATGTTCAACAAACAGCGAAACGGATGGGGTTGGGCCAAAGTCGTGGCCGATGGGGCTGTCGATCACATGCAGGGTTGATGCCCCGAGGGTGACCGTCGCGCGAAGGATCTTGCCATCCTCATAGTCCGTGCGCGATGTGATTTGCAGCTTGGGAAACGCTTGTGTCCAGAGGGCCAGCGCATCGGCTGCCTGGCCCTCGAACATGATTTGTGGATTGACGCGCATCAGGCTTTCGGACCGATCATCTGCTCGGGGCGGACGACCTCGTCAAAGGTTTTTTCGTCCACGAAACCAAGGGCGATGGCCTCTTCCTTCAGGGTGGTGCCGTTCTTATGCGCGGTCTTGGCTACGGTGGTCGCGTTGTCGTACCCGATGGTTGGGGCCAGCGCCGTCACCAGCATCAGGCTTTCTTTCATCAGCTTGTCGATGCGCGGCTCGTTGGCTTTGATGCCGTTCAGCATACGCTCGGTGAAGCTATCGGTCGCGTCGCCCAGAAGCTGGATCGATTGCAGCAGGTTATAGCTCATCATCGGGTTATAGACGTTGAGTTCGAAGTGGCCTTGCGAGCCTGCGAAGGTCATCGCGGCGTTGTTGCCCATGACGTGGGCGGCGACCTGTGTCAGAGCCTCGGCCTGTGTCGGGTTCACTTTACCGGGCATGATGGACGAGCCGGGCTCGTTTTCCGGCAGGATCAGTTCGCCAAGACCCGAGCGCGGGCCAGAGCCCAAGAAGCGGATGTCGTTGGCGATTTTATAGCAGCTGCCAGCAACCGTCGCCAAAGCGCCCGACATGAAGACCATGGCATCGTGGGCCGACAGGGCTTCGAACTTGTTGGGTGCGGTGACGAAGGGCAGGTCGGTGATGCGCGCCATATTGGCAGCGACTTCTTCGCCCCAGCCCATCTTGGTGTTCAAACCGGTGCCAACGGCGGTGCCGCCTTGGGCCAGCTCATAGATGCCGGGCAAGGCGGCTTTTACGCGCGCGATGCCTTGGCGGATCATGTGGGCATAGCCCGAGAACTCCTGACCCAATGTCAAAGGGGTCGCGTCCTGTGTGTGGGTACGGCCAATCTTGATGATGTCTTTGAATTCTTCTTCCTTGGCCTCAAGACCTTTCAGAAGTTTCTCTAGACCGGGCAGCAGCACGTCACGAACCGACATGGCGGTGGCGATGTGCATGGCGGTCGGGAAAGTGTCGTTCGACGACTGGCCCATGTTGCAGTGATCGTTCGGGTGTACCGGGTCTTTGGACCCAATTACGCCGCCCATGATTTCAATCGCGCGGTTGGCGATCACCTCGTTGGCGTTCATGTTCGACTGGGTGCCCGACCCGGTCTGCCAGACAACCAGCGGGAAGTTGTCGTCAAACTTGCCGGCCACCACTTCGCTGGCGGCCTGAATGACCGCATCAGCGATATCTGCATTCATCGCGCCCGAGGCTTTGTTGGCTTCGGCACAGGCCTGCTTGATCACACCCAATGCGCGCACGATGGCGACGGGCTGCTTTTCCCAACCGATGGGGAAGTTCATGATCGAACGCTGCGTTTGAGCGCCCCAATATTTGTCTGCGGGGACCTCGAGCGGGCCAAAGCTGTCGGATTCGGTGCGGGTCTGGGTCATGTCTTTGCGCCTTTGTCAAAAATACCGCGTTCTTCATAGCGGACCGGGCGCAAAGTTCAATCCTGTATACCGTGGGATACCGCTAACGTTGGCGGTATCCCCGTTGTTCACCAGATCTAGTGCGTCTGTCGGCGGAATTCATACACCCGTGCAGGGGGCAGGTTGTTCCAGACAATGCCGCGATGACGCGCAAAGATGCCCAGTTCGATCTGCATATCTTCCGAAATCGGGCAGTTGGGTGCATAGGTGATCTGGGTAAAGAAGCCGCGCGGCGACATCACGTCGAAGGCACGGCCCACGACTTCGCGCTGAATCTGGGGCCGGGCAAGAACAGGCACGCCGGACACAACAGCATCAATGCCGCGCAGACCCAGATCCCGAATGTCCTGAGCGGGTCTGTTCATAACAGTGACGCCGGGAAATTCCCGCTTCAGCGCTTTGCAAAACTCGAGATTGGTTTCCAGCAATGTAAGGCGTTCAGGTGCGACCCCGCGTTTCAAAATGGCGCGGGTGAAGCTGCCAGTGCCGGGTCCGATTTCCACCACAGGTCCGGTGGTGTTTTCCAACCCTTCGGTCATTTTACGCGCGACAGCGGCAGACGACGGTGCAAGCGCAACAACCTGCGTCGGGCGACGCAGCATTTGCCCAAGAAAAAGAGAGATATTTTCAGCCATAACAGTTCCCACAGAAGGTGTTTTGCGCAGTCTGTACGGCGAATGTAACGGCCGCATGGCGGCAGCCTGTGGAATTGGTTTTACTTGCGGAAACTGTCCAAGTTTACGATCTCGGCGTCGTGATGCTCTTCTTCTACATCTTCGGCAAAACCAGCTTCTGCATCGTCGTGTTCGGGGTCAGACACGGGCTGTTCTTCTTCGGCTAGATCTTCGTCTCCGGCCAAATGCAGGTCGGGATGGTGTTCTTCCTGAAGCTCAAACCGCAGGCCGAATTCGACGGACGGGTCCACAAAGGTCCGAATCGCGTCATAGGGCACATAAAGCGTTTCCGGGATGTCACCAAAGTTCAGCGTGACCGAGAAGCCATCCGGCCGCACGTCCAAGTTTTCGAACCAATGTTGCAATACAATGGTCATGTCGTCGGGAAAACGATCATGCATCCAGTCTGCAATTTCGACATCTTCGTGGTGAGTGTCGAAATTGATGAAGAAATGGTGCTCACCCGGCAGTCCATCACGTGCCACGTCGCTCAGAACTTTGCGGATCAAACTGCGCATGGCGTCATGCATCAGGTTTCCATAGTCGATCTGGTCGGGCGTATCTGACATGGGGCGGGACCTCTTGTGCTTTGGGTCAGAATAGGGGCAGGGCGCGGGGAAGGGAAGATGGGAAGTGATCAGGCGAACAGAAGATTTCCGCCCAACCCGGCCAGTGCCATACAGATCAGCGTAACCGGAAGGGACAGTCGGGTCAAAAGCAGAGCTGAAACTGCGCAAAGTCCGACGGCCATCAGGTCAACGGACGAAAGGACAGGGCGTGCACCGGGCAGTCCGTCCCAGATGGGGCGGGTTTGGTCGAAGAAGACCGTCAAGGCGAACCACAGCATCAGATTGGTGATGACGCCGACGATCGCGGCAGTGATGGCACGCAGGGCGGCATCTAGCCGGGGTTGGCTGGTCAGCCATTCCACATGAGGGGCCGCGGTGAAGATCCACAGAAAGCACGGCACGAAGGTGGTCCAAAGCGTCATCAAGCCAGCCGCAAAAGCAAGCCCAACGCCCGCCAGATTATACCCCGCCATGAAGCCAACGAACTGGGTGACAAGGATAAGGGGGCCGGGGGTGGTCTCGGCCAATCCAAGCCCGTCGACCATCTGGCCCGCGCTGATCCAGCCTTCGGCCTCGACCGCGGCTTGTGCCATATAGGCCAGTACGGCATAGGCTCCGCCAAAGCTGACCACCGCGAGCTTTGAGAAGAAAAGCCCGACATCCACCAAGAAATCCGCGCCCAGAAGGGCAGCAAGCGCGATGGGGGTCCCCCAAAGCACGCCCCATGTGGCGATGGTGGACAGGGTGTTTCTGGCTTGTGGCAATTGTGATGTTGCGGTTGTGGTTTGGCTGACTGGGCGCAGTGCGCCGAACAGAGCTGCCGCGACAATGACCAGCGGGAAGGGCAAGCCGAACAGATAAAGCGCGACGAAAGCCATCAGCGCCATTGCCCAGTGTAGCGGTCGTTTCAATGTCTTGCGGCCCAAGCGCCACAAGGCTTGCAGGACTACAACAACCACGGTGGCTTTGATCCCCAGAAACAGCGCCTCGACCGCTGGGACATTGCCCCAGTTGGCATAGGCCAGAACCAGTGCGAACATGAGCGCTGCTCCGGGCAGGACGAACAACAGCCCCGCGATCAGCCCCCCGAGCGAGCCGCGAAGTCGCCATCCCGCATAGGTACACAACTGCATCGCCTCGGGACCGGGCAGAAGCATACAGAAGGACAAGGCGCGCAGGAACTGATCCTCGGTCAGCCAAGGGCGATCCTCGACCAATTCCTTGTGCATGACCGCGATTTGCGCGGCTGGACCGCCAAAGGACATCAGGCCGATGCGGGTGAAAATGCGGGTCAGATCCGCCAAGCTGGGAGGTGTCATTTTGCCCCCCGGTTGTCGGGCCAGTCATGGGTTTCGTCCGCCCCGTCGCGTGCCCAGCGATAGAGCGCGTCATAGAAGGGCATCGCCGCGTCCAACTGTTGATTGTCGCTTTTGTATTGTCGCGACAGACCGACCGATAGGGCCAGAAGCCCTGCGGCCTCGGGCACCTCGGCAAGCCGATTGGTGTCGGCTGCACGCACAACATTCGCCAGACGCGACAGGGCCGGGGTCGCCAACGCGAACTCCTCGATCATCGTGTCAAAGCTACAGTTGGGCCCGCGATGGGACCAAAACGTATCCTCGATATCAAAAGGGGTGGCGTCATAGCGCGCGGCCACATCCTTAACTTGCGCAGGCGGCACGAACAGGAACCGTGCATTTGGATCCACAAAACGACGGATCAGCCATGGGCAAGCGATGCGGTCGATTTTAGGCCGATGGCGAGTTACCCAAAGTGTCGCGCCGTTCTGTTTGGCGGGGATCGATGCGGCGGGGACACGCGGAAGTTTGGCATCGCGCCAAGCATAATTGCCGCCGGCCAGAACCTCGGCCCGCAGCCCGGCATCGCGCATCATCGCGGCCGCTCCGTGGCTCTGCTTGCCGCCTTTCTGACAGATGGTGACAACAGGGCGGTCATCCAATGAGGGCAGCAAGTTACGAATACCAATGTGTGGATGGCGCACCGCGCCGGGGACCAGAAACGGGTCGGCGTCAAAGTCCTCGTCGATCGAGACATCAATTAGTACCGGCGCGTAGGGCGTGCCGATCAAGCGCATCAACTGTGCAGGTGAGATTTCGGAAAATGCAGGCATGGCTGGGCATCCTTCAAACAAAATTGGAGATGGATGCGAACCTTGAGCCTTGGCCTCACGGGGTGGTCACGCGAACCCCATAGGCAGTTTGTGCCAGACCCAAGGGGCAGGGGTCAAGGTCTTGAAGTACGGGGGAAATGGAAGTGCAGGTTTCTGTTGCCAGGTACCTGCGAACCCCGCCAAACGCGGCTAGGCGTAAGGACTTAAGTTTCGGCGACCCGAACTGCTTACGCAGCCAGAGCCATTGCCGGAGCTTTGTTGTCGTTTGCAACTAGCTTAATTGAACCGATAACGGTGGTATCTCACCGAAACAAAGCTAACCCCTTTAGACGTCCGTCGATCCTATTTCGCCCCCACGATATCAAGGTGTCCCCAAACGAAGGATGCCCCTGAGTGCATTATGGTGGAGGCGCCGGGTACCGCCCCCGGGTCCGATCCGCTTATTACGAGCGCGTTTATGTCCATAGTCCCCGAGGGGACAGATCATATGTAAGGTGTGAAGAGGGGATTGAAAAGGGGGTTAGAGTTTCAAAAGATCGTCAAATGACACAATGCGCTTCATCTCTGATTTTGACACAAGTTCAGCATTTCTGCCAATTCGATGTGCAAGCTGCGAGAAGCCATCTAATTGCTGTTTTGCAATAAAGTTCTGATATGAACAGCTAGCCAACATGCGATTGATAGAAGCTCCAGTTCGGAGAGCAGCACCCTTTCTAAGACCAATAATCGCTGACTTGCTCGATACCGGCAGAATTACTTGCTCTATTTGGTCCTTCTTTTGCGTAAAAGGCGCGCAACCACTGCTAAGAGCAAATGCCAGCGTAGTGTCAGGCAAAATGAAGTCGTCTTCTGCTCCGTGGGTAAAGTACTCTAGCTGGGAGTGAAGATTGACGCGCGGAGACTGTTCGAAGCTTTCTCTTAGTGATTTTATGTGAGCCTGCTTAGCTACCTCTGACAGGCTTCTTATGAATGGATCGAGTTCTGCATTCATCAGACCCACTATCTCCTTACCGCCTCGCCGAATGAGTTCCGGTAGTGCTAAGTCAACTAATGTACGTGTTGTTTGCCGAGCGTCGACCGGAACCTGATGTTCAGCAAGAATGTCATCCAACAATTCGGGATGATTTTTTAGGAAAGCTCTTAGAAGAACCTGAATGTGCTTCTCCGATGTCAAATGGTCTTTGAGAGTTTCAAATACTACGCGCCCAATGTTTGATATTTCTGTGCGGAGGAAGGCACTTCTCATCTCAAGATGTGCGATTACTGGGGCAACAATACTTGAATCTAAATCGTAGCCCGGTGGGGCCTTGCGCGCGATATGAACTAATTCTTGAGCGGAATTCTCGAAAGCAGTTATGTTTTCGTCTGCCTCTGACCCTTGAGGACCATAGAAGAAATCATCGCTACCAAACTTGTTGGTCGATGTTTGCCAAGCTTCACCAGATTGATCGTAAACCCAAATATGGTGGTGTTTTCCGCGTTTTGTCCCAAAACCACGTTGGAGCATTTGCCAAACATGGTGGTGGTTTTTCCCTGCCATCTTTACCCGAGCATTACTTTTTGAATAGGTTTGAAGCTAGTGATGTAGTGTAACTAGCAAGTCTATCTAGTGCCTTGTCTGTTCGAGGGCCATCTTGTGCTTCAACTGCATCGGCAATCTCGGTATGGAGCTCCACAATCCGGTCCCGATCCCTCTGCGTATAGGTGATCATGTTCATCAAGGGCTGCATCGCCTCGACCGCGCCCGCCAGTTGGTAGGACAGCACCGGATTGCCCGCGCCATCGACCAGCGCCCGGTGGAACGCCACGTCTGAGGCACAGAACGCCTCGTCGGTCAGGCCGGGTTGCGATTGGCGGTGGATTTCTGCCCGCATGGTGGCCAGTTGGTCCGGCGTGCGACGTTGGGCGGAAAGCGGCGCGCAGGAGCGTTCCAGGGCGTAACGCGCCTCGCACGCGGTCTCAAAATCCACGCGGTTCATCGACAGAAGCAGGGTCGAGGTGGTGATCTGCTGGTCATAGGCCTCTTCAAAGCTCATCCGATTGACGAATGCCCCGCCGGATGCCCCCCGCTGGGTGCGGATCAGGTTTTGTGCGGCCAGACGTTTCAACGCCTCGCGCACGGTGGAGCGGCCCACGTCGAATTTCTCGCACAGCTCGGCCTCGGAAGGCAGGCGTTGATCCACGATCAGGCTGCCCTCGATGATGGCGTCACGGATGGCCTCGGCGATCTGGGTCGAGAGGTCTTCGTTTTCGTTCAGGTCCGTTTTCATGCCGCGTCTTGCTGCCCAATTTGTAATTGTCTGACATTTTAATTGCCGTGCGATCAATTGTCAGACATTATTATCCCGACTCGCAAGATGGAGGAACCATGCCGCTCACGTCAAGGATAAGAACCATGGGCGCGCCACATTGGCTGGCGCTGTTCGGGTTGATCCTTGTGGGCTGGGTGCTGCTTTACGCGATGGCGCTGCCACCCGACGCGCTGGAGCTGTCACGCATCTATGGCGTCGAATTCTGGCGCACTCTCTGCGTGGTCGAACCCGACAAGGCCGGCTTCTGGGGGTTGTTTGCCATGTGGGCGGTGATGTCGGCTGCGATGATGGCGCCGACGGCGTTGCCGACCTTCGCCACCTATGACGACATGATCGCGTCTGGTGCCGGGTCGCAGCGCGGTTTTTTAGAGCTGGTCGCTGGCTATTTGGTGATCTGGCTGGGCTTTGCTGTCATCGCCGCTGCCGGGCAGTTGGTGCTTTTCCGTGCTGGGCTGCTGTCACCGCTGGGGCAAAGCATCTCGCCATGGCTGACGGGAGGGCTTCTGATCGGGGCAGGCGCTTACCAGTTCTCGTCCCTCAAAGACAGTTGCCTCAGCCAATGCCGTCAGCCGATGACCTTCTTCATGCAATATTGGCGCGAGACCCGTTGGAACGCGGTCGCGCTGGGCCTGCGGCTGGGGGCGATTTGTCTGGGCTGCTGCTGGGCGCTGATGCTTTTGGGCTTCGTCGGCGGGGTGATGAACCTCGCCTTCATGGGGCTCGCCACTCTTATCATGATTTTTGAAAAACTGCCCGATCTGGGCCGCTATCTGACGCGCCCCTTGGGCTGGGCGCTGATCGCGGGCGGGATCGTGGCGCTTGTCCAGGGAGGATAACATGGACGGATCGCAAATTGGCACGGTCGAATGGACCATCAAGGGGGAGCTGATCCTCAACTGTAACTGCACGGTCTTCTGCCCCTGCGTGGTCAGCCTTGGAGACCACCCGCCGACGGAAGGCTACTGCATGGGTTGGGCGGGTATCCGCATTGACAGCGGTCAGTATGGTGACGTGGATCTGTCGGGTCTGAATGTCGGTCTTCTGCTGGAAATCCCGGGCCGCATGGCACGCGGCAACTGGAAAGCAGCGGCCTATATCGACGACCGCGCCAATGACGAAGCGTTCGAGGCGCTCTGCCACATCTTCACGGGTGCTGCCAAAGGCACCACGGGCCTGTTCAAAATGCTGGTCAGCGAGTTTCTGGGCGCCGAGCGTGCGCCCGTGTCGTTTGAAACCGAAGGCAACACCCGTCGCCTGATCGTTGGCAAAGCCATTCGCGGATCGGTCACTCCGGTGCCGGGTAAGGGCGGGGCGGAACAGGTGATCACCAACACCAATTACTGGATGGGTCCGGACATTACCGTCGCCAAGGCAGACGAAGCGCGCGTGCGTGCCTTTGGGCGTGTGTGGGATTTCGATGGCAAATCCGCCGAGATCTGCCAAATCGATTGGAAGGGCCCCGGTCGCTAACGCGGCCGAAGGACCCCACGGGAGCGCGACCCATGGCAAATTCCGGTGCAATGATCTCACCCTCTCGCCGCCTGCGGCGCACCCCATTCTCGGACGGTGTCGAAGCCGCCGGGGTTAGGGGGTATACGGTTTATAACCACATGCTGCTGCCGACCGTCTTCAGGTCGGTGGAAGAGGACTATGCCCATCTGAAGCGGGCCGTGCAGGTCTGGGATGTGTCTTGCGAACGACAAGTCGAGGTGCGCGGTCCAGATGCCGCCCGTCTGATCCAGATGCTGACCCCGCGTGATCTGTCGAAGATGCAGGATGGGCAGTGTTTCTATGTTCCCATGGTGGACGAGACGGGCGGGATGCTAAACGATCCAGTCGCAGTAAAGCTGGGCGAGGACCGGTTCTGGATTTCGATCGCGGACAGTGATCTGCTGTTTTGGGTCAAGGGGCTTGCCTATGGGTTCCGGCTGGATGTGCTGGTGGACGAACCAGACGTCTCGCCCTTGGCCATTCAGGGGCCGTTGTCGGATGAACTGGCCGCGGCTGTGTTTGGCGATGCGGTACGGGATATCCGCTTCTTCCGCTACAAGCGGTTGGAGTTCCAAGGGCGTAGCCTTGTGGTTGCCCGGTCGGGTTACTCCAAACAAGGCGGTTTCGAGATCTATGTCGAAGGATCCGACATCGCGATGCCCCTGTGGAACGCGCTGATGGAAGCCGGCAAGCGCATGGATGTCTATGCGGGTTGCCCCAATGGGATTGAGCGCGTCGAAGGCGGGCTTCTGTCTTATGGCAACGATATGACCCGCGAAAACACTCCGCACGAGGCCGGATTGGGGCGGTTCTGTTCGACCGAAAGCGCGCTGGGCTGTGTAGGGCGTGATGCCTTGTTACGGGTGGTCAAGGAAGGCCCCGTTCAGCAGGTCCGCGCGATCGAGATCCTGGGCGGCGTACCACCCTGCGACCGGGCTTGGCCCTTGATGGATGGGGATCGGCAGGTGGGGCAGGTAACCTCGGCCGCCAATTCGCCCGACTTTAATACCGGTGTCGCCATCGGCATGGTGAGGATGACCCATTGGGACACCGGAACCGAGCTTGATGTGATGACACCCGACGGGCCGCGTGCGGCGACCGTCTATGACACTTTCTGGATTTGAGGAGACGACAATGTTCAAAGCATTGATGATGGAGCAAAATGACGAAGGGTTGGCCCAAGCGTCGATCAAGGAGATCGGCGAAGACGCGCTGCCCGAAGGCAATGTGACTGTCGCCGTGGAATACTCGACCGTGAACTACAAAGACGGGCTGTGCCTGTCGGCCAAGGGCGGCGGTTTGGTGCGCAACTATCCGCATGTGCCGGGGATCGATTATGCAGGTACCGTCGAGGCGTCGGAGGATGAGCGTTACAAGCCCGGCGACAAGGTCGTTCTGACCGGTTGGCGCGTGGGTGAAGTGTCCTGGGGCGGGTATGCCCAGAAGGCACGTATCTCGGCGGACAAATTGGTGCCGCTTCCCGAAGGCCTGACCACCCGTCAGGCAATGGCTGTTGGGACGGCGGGCTTCACCTCGATGCTGGCGGTGATGGCATTGGAAGACCACGGGCTGAAACCGGGGCAGGGGCCAGTACTGGTTACCGGCGCTGCGGGTGGTGTAGGCTCGGTTGCCACTGCCATTCTGGCAAATCTGGGATACGAGGTTGCTGGCGTAACGGGTCGCCCGGAGCAAGCAGACTACCTGAAATCCTTGGGCGCGACCACCATCGTTGCACGTGAAGAACTGAACGAAACCACCAAACGCCCTCTGGAAGCCGAGACATGGGCAGGCTGCGTGGACGCCGTGGGCGGTGACATGCTGGCACGTGTGTTGGGGCAGATGAAATATGGGGCCTCGGTATCTGCCGTGGGTCTGGCTGGTGGCGCTGGGCTGCCTGCGACCGTCATCCCCTTCCTTCTGCGCGGTGTGAACCTTCTGGGCATCGACAGTGTTATGCAGCCCTATGACAACCGCGTGCGTGCTTGGAAACGGATTGCCAGTGATCTGCCGATGGACAAGCTAGAGGCAATTGTGCAACCGGCCGCCTTGGCGGATCTTCCGGCGTTGGGTGCCGATATTCTGAAGGGGCAAGTCAAGGGCCGTGTCGTGGTGGATGTGAACGCATAAGGGGCTCTGCCCCAGAGGCAAATCGTGGATTTGCCTCTTCCCCGGGATATTTGAAACAAGAAAAAGGCGCGTGATGTAAAAGCCACGCGCCATTCTTGTCTGGTAGACAGAAGGTGGTTAGAAGTTAGTTGTCCGAATTTCGCGGACTGTCCCAGAACGCCGGTTAAGAGGTGTTGATGGGACTGGCTGGAAGACCTGCCTGACCTTGAAACTCAGGGGGCAGGGTGATCCCCCGAAAAACTGAAAAGGAGCTTTCCATGGCTGAACTTGACGTCAACTGGGTGCGCGCACAATTCCCGGCATTTGCGGAACCGTCCTTACAGGGGCAAGCTTTCTTTGAGAACGCGGGCGGGTCTTATACCTGCAAGCCGGTTTTGGACCGGCTCAATCGATATTACACCCAGCGCAAAGTACAGCCTTATGCCAATTTTGATGCTTCGCGTCTGGCAGGCGAAGAAATGGACGAAGCGCGTGCGCGTCTGGCAGAGATGATGGGGGTGGATACAGACGAACTGTCTTTCGGGCCGTCGACCACGCAGAACACCTATGTTCTGGCGCAGGCATTTCGGCAGCATTTGTCGCCGGGCGACGCCATCGTCGTTTCCAATCAGGATCACGAGGCGAACTCGGGTCCTTGGAGGCGTGTGGCTGACGAAGGGTTCGAGCTTCGCGAATGGCAGATTGACCCGGACACCGGCCATCTGGACCCGGCAGGTCTGGACGCGCTTCTGAGCGACGGGAAGGTCAAGCTGGTCTGCTTTCCCCATTGTTCGAACGTGGTGGGTGAGATCAACGACGTTAAATCTATTTGCGCCAAGGCGCGTGCGGCTGGGGCATATACTTGCGTGGATGGCGTCAGCTATGCCCCGCATGGGTTTGTGAACGTGGATGCGCTGGGCGCGGATATCTATCTGTTTTCGGCCTATAAGACCTATGGTCCGCATCAGGGGATCATGGTGATCCGCCGCGCGCTGGGCGAAGCACTGCCCAACCAAGCGCATTACTTCAACGCGGGCAGCCTCTATAAGCGTTTTACCCCCGCCGGTCCGGATCACGCTCAGGTGGCGGCTTCGGCCGGGATGGCGGACTATATGGAGGCCTTGGCCATGCATCATGGTGCGACGGGCAGTCCAAGCGATCTGGCCGCTGCCGCACACACGCTGATGCGCGATCACGAGGTGACGCTGCTACAGCCGCTTTTGGATTATGCTGCGGCCAAGAATTCGGTCCGGCTGTTGGGGCCTTCGGTGGCGGCCAGCCGTGCGCCGACTGTATCACTGGTCTCGGCCAAACGGGGCGAGGATTTGGCAGCTGCGTTGGCCTCGATGGGCATCATGGCAGGGGGCGGAGATTTCTATGCTGTACGTGCGCTGAAAGCCCAAGGGCTGGAACCCGATCACGGCGTGCTGCGGGTCAGTTTCACCCACTATACGACCGCCCAAGAGGTCACGAAACTGATTGACGCGCTGGATCAGGTACTGTGATCTGACCTGACCAAACCTCGGCCCAAGCGGGCCGGGGCATCCTTTGAAATACTGCGCCTGCAAAGCCGTTTTCCGCAGTTGCACAGCAGCCATCTTGCCAGCTTGCCCATCTCCGACATAGCCTTCCAGCAGATATCTATGTGTTTCTGGGGGGTGAAATGATCCTGACTGATACCAAAGATCAGGGCGATCTACCGCGGTATTTCGCGCAAGTTTTTGCGATTGCCAAACGTATGAACAAAGGGCGATTGGACTTTGTCATGCCGGATGGGCGCCGCTTTCGCGCGGACGGCGCCAAGCCCGGCTATGTGGCCGAGCTTCATGTCCATGACCCCGATATTTTCGCGCGCCTGATCCGCGAGGGCGATCTGGGCTTTTGTGACGCCTATATCGAGGGCGGCTGGTCCACGCCCGACCTGCAAGCCTTTCTGGACTTGGTGCAGGATGACAACGACATCATTTACGATGGGTTTCCCGGCCAGATTTTCCTGCGCGCCTATGAGCGGATGCGCCATCTGATGCGGGCCAATACCAAGAAACAGGCGAAGAAAAACATCTCGGCCCATTACGATCTTGGGAATGACTTTTACGGGGCGTGGCTGGACGACACGATGACCTATTCATCGGCCCTGTTTCGCACGGGCCAAGAAAGTCTGGAGCGCGCGCAGGAAGAGAAATACGCCTCGATGATCGACGAAATGGGGGTCGGGCCGGGGGATCATGTGCTTGAAATCGGCTGCGGATGGGGCGGGTTCGCGGAACACGCAGCGCGTAAGGGGATCCGCGTCACCGGGCTGACCATTAGCCAAGAACAGCATGATTTTGCAGTGGAGCGTCTGCGCCGTGCAGGCTTGTCTGACTTGGTCGAGATCAAAATGCAGGATTACCGCGACGAAACCGGACAGTATGACGGCATCGCATCGATCGAGATGTTCGAAGCGGTGGGCGAAAAATATTGGCCGATCTATTTCGACACGGTGAAATCCTGCCTGAAGCCCGGCGCGAAGGCGACCTTGCAGATCATAACTATCGCCGAGCGCCGATTTGCCGCTTATCGAAAGGGTGTTGATTTCATTCAGAAATACATCTTTCCGGGCGGGATGCTGCCGTCAAAAACCGTGCTTCAGGATGAAGTATCACGGGCGGGGTTGGACACGCGCAACCAGATTACGTTTGGCGAAAGCTATTCTGTGACGCTGCGCCGCTGGTTTGATCGCTTCAATGGCAGCTGGGGCAAAATCGCGCCCATGGGATTTGACGACAGGTTCCGACGGATGTGGAATTTCTATCTGACGTCCTGTGCCGCCGCGTTTCACGCGGGAAGCTGCGATGTCGTGCAGTTGACGGTGGCGCGGCGATCTGGATAATCTTGTGAAAAGCCGGTGCGTTACGCCATAATATGGCCATAAGCCGATCTTAACGATTAAATAACGATAACAGCCACCGAGAGGGCAGTGAACTTATGCCAACAGCCGCGAAACTTGTCTCTGCGATCCTTTTGGCCGCGGTCGGTTGGCTATGTGCCGAAATGGTAAAGCCCCTGATGCCCGAGGGCTCGGATCTGACCTATCTGGCGCCGACTTGCGCGGCCGTGGGGTTGGTTGTCGGCTGGTGGTTTCTTGGCCCACGGGCCGACCGTGGCCTTGGGACGGCTGGTGCAAACGCGGCGACCACTATTGTTGTACAGGTCTTCTGCACGCTGTTCGTGTTTTCATTCTCGGAAATGATCGATAATTCGCTGCGCAAGCGATACAATGGTGCGGTCGAGGCCGTTCAGGATATCTTCGTAATCGGGTACGAGTCTGCAATCGAATTTACCACGGCCGAGATCGCTGCCACCGCCATTCTGGGCGCGTTCATTGCGTCAACTTGTGCCTTTTACGCCGCCCGCAAATGGGGATAGTGGATCTGCGCGTGACATCCCACGTGCAGATGTGAAAGGGATTCTGTGACCTCGTTGTTCTTTTACGGCACCCTGTGCCACCGCCCGCTTCTGGATTTGGTTTTGGGGGGCGAAAGTGTGTGCCGGATTAGCCCGGCATTTCTGCATGGCCATGTAGCAAATTGGGTTAAAAATCAGCCATTTCCGATGATTTCCTCAAGCGACGCATCATCCCGCGTAGATGGGCTTTTGGTGCAAGATCTGTCTGACGAAGATGTGGCGCGGTTGGATTTTTACGAAGGCGGATTTGACTATGCGTTGAAGGATGTCACCGTGCAGACAGACCCCGACGGGGCCTCTGTTGCGACGCAGGTTTATTTCCCGACGCCCGGACTTTGGACGCCGGGAAAGACTTGGAACCTGACCGAGTGGGAGGCGCAATACGGCGCGATGACCGTCGAAGCCGCGACCGAGGTGATGGAGGGCTATGGTCATCTCACCCCCGCCGAGATCGCCCACCGCTTTCCTATGATCCGCACCCGCGCCGCCAGTCGGGTGCGCGCACGGACCGAGCCCGCGCCAACGACGTTGCGGGCAAGCTATGGCGTGCAAGATGTTTCGGTCCAAAGCCGGGGCCGCCCCTATGCCAAGCATTTCACGATGGAGGAACAGGTGCTGTCCTTCCGCAAATATTCGGGCGAGATGAGCGAGGTCGTGGACCGCGCCGCATTCGTCGGCGGGGATGCGGTGATCGTGCTGCCTTATGATCCCGTGCAAGACCGCGTAATGGTGATCGAACAGTTCCGCATGGGGCCTCAGATCCGGGGCGACGTGCACCCGTGGCTGCTGGAACCCATCGCGGGCCGGATCGACGGGGGGGAAACGCCTGAAGACAGCGCACATCGTGAGGCGATGGAGGAAGCCCGGCTAAAGCTTGACCGCCTGATCCCCCTGACTCCGCATTACCCGAGCCCTGGTGCCAGCACCGAGTTTTTCTATCCCTTCATTGCCCTGTGCCATCTTCCTGATGATGCAGGGGGAATTGCCGGTGTCGAAACCGAAGCCGAGGACATCCGTAGCCACGTTATTTCATTCGATCACCTGATGGATCTGATCACCTCGGGCGAGGCGAATTGTGGCCCGCTGGTCCTTGCCGCCTTCTGGCTGGCCGCCAATCGGCAGGGGTTGCGCACGCATTCGTGATGCTCGGCCCTTGAACCGCCTATTGTCTGGTCCTACAGATGGTAGAAACGACGCGCGATAAGGGGCTGAAAATGGACATCAAACGCGATCTTGAAGCAACCGTGGGCAATACGCCCCTGATCCGGTTGAATGCAGCATCCGAAGCGACGGGCTGTGAAATTCTGGGCAAGGCCGAGTTCATGAACCCGGGCCAATCCGTCAAGGACCGCGCGGCGCTGTTCATCATCCGTGACGCGGTTGCCAGCGGCGCGCTGAAGCCGGGCGGAACCATCGTGGAAGGGACTGCAGGCAACACCGGGATTGGACTTGCGCTGGTTGGTGCGTCGATGGGTTTTAAAACGGTGATCGTAATACCGGAAACTCAGTCGGAAGAAAAGAAAGACATGATCCGTCTGGCCGGGGCCGAATTGGTTCAGGTGCCTGCGGTTCCTTATAAGAATCCCAACAACTATGTGCATTACTCGCGCCGTCTGGCCGAAAAGCTGAATGAAAGCGAACCCGCGGGTGCGATTTGGGCCAACCAGTTTGACAATGTGGCAAACCGTCAAGCGCATATCGAAGGCACCGGGCCCGAGATATGGGCGCAAACAGGTGGCAAGGTGGATGGCTTCACCTGCGCGGTCGGGTCGGGCGGGACACTGGCCGGTGTCGGAATGGCACTTCAGCCAAAGGGCGTGAAGGTCGCGCTCAGCGACCCGATGGGATCGGGCCTTTATTCACTTTACGAATCCGGAACTGCCGCAGCTACGGGGGGCTCGATCACCGAAGGGATCGGGCAGGGGCGGATCACCGCGAACCTTGAAGGCTTCACGCCCGATATGCGGTTCCAGATCCCCGACGACGAAGCCCTGCCGGTGATCTATGATCTTCTGCAAAGCGAAGGGCTGTGCCTTGGCGGCTCGTCCGGGATCAACGTGGCGGGCGCGATGCGCATGGCGCGCGAAATGGGGCCGGGCCATACGATTGTGACGGTGCTGTGTGACTATGGTACGCGGTATCAGTCAAAGCTGTTTAATCCCAGCTTCTTGCGAGAAAAGGGCCTGCCGGTGCCGGATTGGTTGGATCGCGACCCGGCCTTCATGCCCGAGGTGTACGAGGACATTTGATGCGAATCGAAGAGCGATTGCACGGTTGCCTGCCAGTATTTCTGGTCGCGCTCAGGGCGTGGTGCATCGCGACCCTGCTGTCGCTGCCGCTGGCCGCTGCGGCGCAAGAGGCTGCGACCACCGCGAACACCCCATCCTATTTTCTAACCGATGATGGCGCGCCGGATTATCTGGTATGGTCGCGGGTCGCTGAACGCGCCGAACGGGTGCTTGAAATCGGTACGGCCTCGGATCAGGCGATGAACGATTTGCGTGACGAGGTCGCGAGTTGGCGGGGTTTGTTTGAATCTGCTCAAGAAGAAAACTCTATCCGTATCAATACGTTAAAGACGCAACTTGCCACGATTGGCCCGGAGCCCGAAGATCCCGGGAGCGAGCTTGCTGTGCTTACACAGCGCCGGGCCGAACTGAACGAAGAACTTTCCGAAGCGCAAGCGCCGGTCAACGAGGCACAAGAGGCATTTGCCCGCGCCGAAGTTCTGATCAACGAGATTGACGGCGAGCTTCGATCGCGTCAGGCGGATCAACTGCTGGAGCTTGGGCCGACACCGCTTAATCCCGCCTTGTGGCCCAGTGCAATTGCCGAGTTGAATGAAACCTTCGAGACCGCCATATCCGAAGTTCAGACCGCCTGGGGCAGTGAAGCGCAGCGCCGGGATTTGAAATCAGATCTTCCCGTGACGATCGCATTGCTTGCGGTTGGGCTTTTGCTGTTGATGCGGTCGCGAAGCTGGCTGATCCGTCTTGGCGGGCGGCTGCGCCAAATACGCAAGGGGCCTGCGCGTGGCGTTGTGGGGTTTGTGATTTCGCTTGGTCAGGTTATTGCACCGATGTTCGGTCTGCTGGCATTCCTGATCGCCCTGAACTTGGCTGGCGTGCTGGGGCTGCGCGGGCAGGTGATTGCGGATGCGCTGCCCGATGCGGGCCTGTTCGTCTTCATCTCACTTTGGATTGGCACCCGCCTTTTCGGGCCCGAGGGAAACCATGCTTCGCTTTATCTTCCGACGTCAGCGCTGCGGGCCGAAGCGCGCATTCATGTGGCGCTTTTGGGTGTGGCTTTGGGCCTGTGGACCATCCTAAGTGAAGTGGGAGATTACGAAGGGTATACCGATGCAACCATGGCGGTCTTGGGCTTCCCGCTGACGGCCGCCGCTGGGTTCGTGTTGGTGCGCCTTGGGCGTCTTCTGCGGCGTCATCTGGGCACGGGCGCGGCCAGTGCCACCAACCTGTTCCGGGCACGCACCATTGCCTTTATCGGCCGCGCCAGCGAAGTGGTGGGCTTCGCAGCGCCGGTGGCCGCGGCGGTTGGCTACTCTACACTGGCCGTGTCGATCTTGGTGCCGACGATCCTGACACTTGCTTTGCTGGCTATCCTCGAAATCCTGAACAGCCTTATCAAAGCAGTCTACGCCACCTTAATGCGACTGGACGGCGAGGCCACCGAGCAGGCGCTGTTGCCAGTGATCATCAGCTTCTGCCTGACCTTGGCCGCGGTGCCCGTGCTGGCCTTGATCTGGGGCGCCCGCGCCACCGAACTGGCCGAGCTTTGGTCAACCTTCCTGAACGGCTTCCAAATGGGTGAAACGCGGATTACGCCCCGCGCCTTTATGGTCTTCGCCATCATCTTTGCCATTGGGTATGCGGCCACGCGGGCTTTGCAATCTGCGCTACGCAACACGATCCTGCCGAAGACGCGCATGGACAAGGGTGGGCAGAATGCGATTTCTGTGGGCATTGGATATGTCGGGTTGTTTCTGGCAGCTGTGATTGCGATTACCGGGGCAGGGATCGACCTTAGCTCGATCGCGATCATCGCCGGTGCTCTGTCCGTGGGTATCGGTTTTGGTCTGCAAACCATCGTTTCAAACTTTGTATCGGGCATCATCCTGCTGATCGAACGCCCCATTTCCGAGGGCGATTGGATCGAGGTAAACGGCCAGATGGGCTATGTGCGCGATATTTCGGTTCGGGCCACGCGGATCGAAACATTTGACCGCTCGGATGTGATTTTGCCGAACTCTGACCTCGTGTCGGGGGTGGTGACGAACTATACGCGAGGCAATTCAATTGGGCGGGTGATCATTCCGGTGGGCGTGGCTTACGGCACTGATACGCTGCGCGTAGAAGCCATCCTGCGCGAAATTGCCGAGGCGCATCCGATGGTGACGGTCAACCCGGCGCCGTCCATTGTGTTCCAAGGTTTCGGCGCTGATAGCCTTGATTTCGAGATCCGCGCCATCTTGTCTGACGTAAACTTCATGCTGTCGGTGAAAAGCGAAATAAACCACGAGATTGCCCGCCGTTTCGTCGAAGAGGGGATCGAGATTCCGTTTGCTCAGCGAGACATCTGGCTGCGTAATCCCGAAGCGCTTGCAGGCGCGACGGCGGCATCGCCGGTGGCTGCATCTGATGCGTCATCGCAAAGTCCGAGCCGCGATGCGATGACTGTTGAAGATATGAACGGGGATGGAGAGGGCGATGAGTAAGCCTCTGTTTCAAGATGATGCCTTTCTAACCGAGGCCACAGGCCGCGTGGTCGCGCATACCGAGCAAAGCGGCGTGGTGCTGGATCAAAGCCTGTTCTATCCGACAGGAGGAGGACAGCCGGGGGATCGCGGAAGGTTGACGTGGGACGGCGGTGAAATGCTGATTGCAACCACTGTGAAAGGCGAAAACGGAGCGATTGTTATGGTGTCCGGTGACGGGCAGGGGCTGCCGCCAGTTGGGGCCGAGGTGAAACAGGCGCTGGATTGGGATCTGCGCCTGCGCCACATGCGGATGCACACAGCGCTTCACCTTCTTTCAGTGGTTATCCCGCTGCCTGTCACAGGTGGTCAGATCGGCGCCGAGAAGTCCCGTCTGGATTTCGCTATGGAGCACCCGCTTGAGGATAAACAGGCCGTTGAAGACGCACTGAATACGTTGATTGCGCGCGATCTTCAGATCACAACCCGCTGGATTTCCGATGCCGAGCTTGAGGCCAACCCCGGTTTGGTCAAAACCATGTCCGTCCAGCCTCCTAAAGGGGCAGGACAGGTACGGCTGGTGCGCATAGGGACCGATGACGAGCAGGTTGATCTGCAACCCTGCGGAGGAACGCATGTGGCGCGCACCTCCGAGATCGGTCGCGTACGCATCGGCAAGGTCGAAAAGAAAGGTCGTATGAACCGACGTGTGGCCCTGCATCTGGAGGACTAGCCCTGCCGCGCGGGATTGGCCCTGACGGGCCGCGCCCGCTTGGCGGAGGCCGCAGCAAGCTGCGGTAGATTTCATGCCTCCGGCGGGGATATTCAAAACAAGAAAATGCGTGGATCGTTGCGGTGTTCTGGGACGGGCGTATATTCGCGCCACCAGTTGTGAAAAGTGACAATGACCGCTTGAACCCCGCCACACTTCCGAATAACAACGTCGGCGGAGCGGTGGCCGAGTGGTCGAAGGCGCACGCCTGGAAAGTGTGTAGGCGGGAAACCGTCTCGAGGGTTCGAATCCCTTCCGCTCCGCCACCTTACCCTTTCCATCGATAGAGCTAAGTCAGCCTGACGGGGAAACACCCTTTATAAGGAAGGGTATATTTGCCGTGGTTTTGAGTTTCGCTCCGCTTCGATTGCATTCCGTCATTTTTCCCAGAAGCATCAAATTCCGATGGTGTTGGTTGAGTTTACGTTCCTGCTGCGCGATGCCATCGATGCGAAGTTCTTACTTCGTGGGCGGTGTTTCTTCGACCGTGTCGTCAGGGCGGAGTGGCCATTCGATTTGCAGAGCTTCGGTCAGATCCAAACGCTGAAGTTTGGTTTCAACCACTGTCACCTTCTCGACATTGATCTTGACCGAGGGCTGAAGATAGCCCGCAGAAATGCCCGTGATCTGGCGGTTTTGGATGGTTAGGGCAACGCCTGCCGCCTCGACGGAAAGTGTCACGGGAAGACGTACTTTGCGCAGGTCCATAGCCTCGCCAAATGTTAATCGGATTTCGGGTGTATGCGTGATCTTCAGCTTGTGTTTGATCAGCGCAGCGATACGTGGTTTGCCGTCTGTGGGACCCTTTTCACCCATCAGGGCACGTACCGACTTCATACCCTCCCAGGCTTTCAGGAACGTGTCAAAAAGCGAGATTTTTAGCGCGCTTTCAACCGCTTGGGCCGCGCTTTTATGCAACGTCTGACTGTCCAGCCCCGCGCCTGTAAGACGCACCCCTGCATCGCCTTTGGTCAGGGCAGATTTGACCGCCTCGACGATGTTGCTGAAATCGGCAGGCGGGATCGAGGTTACAAGCGTTTGAGATGTGTCGTTCATGATGCTTCGTCGCTTTCTTCCTCATTGATGATGGTGATCTCGGCGACTATTCCGGGATCAACCGTCAGTATGATTTCGGGCATTTCGGCTGGGATCGTTTCGATCTTTGGTGTGTTGTCAGGCTTTGCGTAAATCCGCGGCGTGGCGGCCAGCTTTGTGGGGGATTTGTCTGCAATCGGTTTCGGTGCCGTCATCTTGCGGATCGGCCAGATCGCGCTGCCCAGAAGCAGTACGGCCACCGCGGTTGGGACGATCCAATTCGCGACAGGGGCCGCCGTTCTTACAAGCATGATGCGTTGGGTTGCAAGCACGCGCGCATCAGGCCCCACTGCCTGTACCGTGACGGCCTGTGATGTGCCGCGTTCGGGCATGGGAAGCGCGCGGGTCCATGTCTGATCATCGGTGTAAGCGGCGGACAGGATCACGGCATCATTCTGATCCAAAACCTCGATCCGCGTGTCGGCACCGGCGCCTTGAAGCTGCACGCTCAGCTGACCTTCTTCGCCGTCCGACTGAAGCTCGGGGGCAGGGGTGACGGTCAGGGAGACGGCTGTGCGGACAAGGGTCAGGTCGACGCGATCATGATCGTGTCCAGCGCTGTCGCGCGCGACAAACGAAACCACGGATTGGGCACCCGGCGACGGCATTTTGACTGTGAACTCCGCCGCGCCCGCATAGTCTTGCGCTTTGTCGGGTCCATCAGTGCTATGATAAACCACGATGGTATCGGGCCAAGCGAGGGCGATATGGACTTGCACGGTGGCGGTCGGGGCACTGCTTTCCAGTTTGGCCCCGGACAGTCCTTCAGCAGTCAGGCTTAATGTCATCTGTGTTGCTCGCCTGAGTGTTACGGTCTGCTGAGCACGCGCCAGACCCTTATTGTCGCGCAGGGTGAATGTGATGTCTTGCCGGATGCCGGGGTCAGGCATGGCAATCCAAAAGGGTAAGGGCGTGTCTGTATAGGGCTCGGTTTGGGTGCGTGTGTCCGTTTGCAGTTGAACCGAAGCCCCCGGCCAGGGATTCGTCACGCGGGCCATGATATGAATACGCTGATCGGTGGTTTCAAGCTGCGCATCTTGCAAATTCGGCGATGCAAGGATCAAGGTCATGTCGGGCAATCTTCGAAGCGCAAATCGGGTCTGGGCAAGAGGTCTCGTCTGGGCGTCCAGCGCCTCGATCACCAATGGGCGCGTATCGCCCGGGGACAGTCGAAATGGGAAAGTGAGGTCGCGACCTTGATACTGTTGCTCTAGCACAGTGCCGCCCCCTTGTGCGGTCACGCGCACCCAAGTGACTGTCTGGCGGCGCGTCGGATCCGTGACCGAGACCACCACGGTTTGTTCTGCCTCGGTCGGGCCCGAAGAGGTGCGGGCGCTGATCGAGACTCCAGCGCGTGCGTCCTTGAAGCGGTCCAAATCTGCACGCAGGTCGCGCCAGGTTTCGATGCCCGTCGGGTCAAATCGCAGGATTGCGTTGCAGCTTCCCCGCCCGATAATGCCGTCGACAGTTCCTGCATTGAACCCCAGCTCGTTCAGCAATGCTTGGATATTTCTGGCTAGCCTGACATTCAAACCCGTCGATGGGCCGCAGGCGGGCAGGCGCCGGATGGACACACGCTTGGCGCTGGAGTTTCCAACGCGGTCCGTCGCCGTGATTGTGACGACCCGTGGTTCGTAATTGTTCGGCAAACCGAGCTTGAACTCATACTCTCTTCCGTCGCGACTGGACGGAAGCGCTCCGCCCGTCTCAGTACGGGCAACACCGCTTGGGTCAAAGATGTCGGCTATGATCGTCGCTGACCCGGACGAGGCGGTAAACTCTTGTTTCAACGGCAATATTTCCGGTCCTTGCTGGTCAGAAGGTGTGGGCGTCGGCGTGGGTGAGGGAACATCGTCAGTTGGTGAGGCGTCGCGAAGCAGCCTGCGCACCGCCCGCGCGGCCTGACCTTGGATCATCATGTCGCAAAGGCCTGTGCGAACGGCAAGTGGGGCAGCCTGTTCTGGCACCAGTTGCGTTCGAATGTCCTGTTCGTTCAGGAAACGCGCCAGGTTCGGATTCTTAACGCATATTGTTTGGCTCTGTAGAACGCTCAGTGCATTCCGATTTCCCTGTCCAGACAACAGATTGACGATCACTCGCTCGGTTCGGTCACTGCCAAAGATAAACCCATCCGGCAACGATTGAGCGGTGACAGATTGAAGTGTAGCGAACCAAAGGATCAGCGCGGCTGCGACACCGCGACATTGCGAGCGCATCTTAAGACCCATCCATGAAAATGCCGGTGTAAGGCGCTTTTAAATATCAAGATCATAGCACAACTCTGCGTGGAAATCTAATTCCGCCCGCAGAAAGGCCGCGGATGGATTGGCAAAACTCTAGGGCCAGACCCCATCTGACGCGTCAAAACTGGCTTGATTTCGACCCTGTTCGAGCGGCCGTTCTACTGTCAAAAATTACCGAACAATGAGCCCGAAAAGTAGAGACTGTTGCAAAAAACGGGATCTGCGAGGAAAATGGAAGCATAATTTTTAACTATAAATTGATTCCTTTTCTCATGTCGCACTGAGGAGTTTACCCATGTTACTCCGTATTTTTTCGCGGTTTTTTATGATGCTAGCGGTACCTGTCGCCGCATCGGCACAGCTTTTCTCTGGGCCGCTTGACGAGGCGCTTCTGGTTGGCCGGGACGAAACTACTTTTCCCCCCGCTGACGAAGATTACTTTGCCGAAATGGACAATGGCATCGCGTTGACGCCTGATGAAATCAAGGGCCGAAACATGTGGATGGTCTGGACAGGCGGCAATGATTTGCTTTGGGACACGCTGACTATCGACACGTTCGGGCAGTTTGATCTGCTTAAGACCCTGTCATCACATCCCAGCCTGCCGGCGCAGCGCAGTAATCGGTTTGAACAGTTGGGTCTGATCAACGAACCTTGTTTCGATCAGGCCGCCGGCCCGGGGGCGGATCGCTATGGCTTGTGGTTGGATGTCCGCCAACCCGATTGTGCCCCCGATCCATTTGCCAATGCCGACAAATACCCCGGCGTCGAGATCGGCGCACGCGGGCGCAATATGCCGGTCGGATCGTATTACGGCGAGCCAACGGGCGTGCTTGGCCTGCGCTTGTTCCCGAACCCAGAATTTGACGAACGTGCCCAGCAGGATTGGGATGCGGAACGGTTTTACACTGATCCCGATTACTACAACGACGACGATCTGATCCGTCCCTATCGCGTCGGCATGTCCTGCGCGTTTTGCCATGTGGGACCCAGCCCGATTAACCCACCCGAGGATCCCGAAAACCCGGCCATGAATAACCTGAACGCCACGGTCGGGGCACAGTATTTCTGGTTTGACCGGGTTTTTGCATGGAACCCGGATGACCGCCAATACATGGTCCAACTGATCCACACAGCACGTCCCGGTACGTTGGATACGTCCTTGGTGTCGCCGGACTATATCAACAACCCGCGCACGATGAACGCGATCTATCTGCTGGAAGAACGTCTGGCGGTTGCCCGTCGATTTGGCGAAGAAAGGTTGCAAGGGGGCGAACGCGACAACAAGCAGTTTCAGGACTATGTGGCCGAGGGCCCGCTGACCGAGCTTTTCGAGGAACCGGACCTGAGCTTTAGCCCGCGTGTCCTGAAGGATGGGGCGGATTCGGTGGGCGCTTTGGGCGCGCTGAACCGGGTCTATCTGAATATCGGATTGTTCAGCGAGGAATGGACCCGCCACTTCAATCCGATTGTGGGCGGTAAAGAAATCACGCCGATAAAGATCGAAACTGCGCAGAAGAACTCGGCCTATTGGCGGGCGACTGAAGATCAGTCGCCACTGACCGCATTGTATTTCCTGAAAGCGGGTCGGCCCGATCTGCTGAAAGACGCGCCGGGGGGCGAGGGGTTCCTGTCTGATGACGCCGAGACCGTGGATCGCGGCAAGACGGTCTTTGCGGAAAACTGCGCGGGATGCCATTCGTCGAAACTGCCCGAAAGCGCCTATGAGGCGATGCCCGGCGGCTGCTCGGGCCCCGGTTATCTGGAGTGCTTCCAGCGCTATCGCGACTTGGTGGGCTCGGACGCCTTCAAGGAAGAGATGCGTGCGATTGTTCATGCCGATGACTTCCTTGACGGGAACTATCTGTCGAACGAGCTGCGTATTCCCGTCACCCTGCTTCAGACCAACGCATGTAGCCCGCTGGCGACCAACGCGATCGAGGGCAACATATGGGACAACTTCTCGTCCTCCTCTTACAAGGCGTTGCCGTCGGTGGGGACCATAAAGGTGCATCACCCGAAAACCGGCGAAGAATATGATTACGTGATGCCCGCAGGTGGACGCGGATATACCCGCGTGCCGTCCCTGATCAGTCTCTGGTCCACGGCGCCATATCTGCTGAACAACACGGTGGGCTATTACAATCAGGACCCCTCGGTTCAGGGCCGGATGGAAGCGTTCGAGGACGGTATCACCAAGATGCTTTGGCCGGAAAAGCGCCTGCGTGACAGTGTGTTGGGGGACAAGGTGCCGGGCGTGATCGACCGGACCACCGAACAAAGTTATCTGATTATTCCCAAAGGGTTCCAGCCCGAGTTTCTTGTAAAACTCTTGACGCCTTTGCGCGACAACCTGCCTTGGCTGTTCACATTGGACGGAGATATCGAGCTTGGCCCGATCCCCGCAGGCACGCCTATCGGGCTTTTGGCAAACCTGAATATCCGGCTGGACAACGCGGACCTGCTAGAGCGCTTGGACCATGATTTCGAGCTGGCCAAGCTGGTGATCAAGATCAAGCGCGATTTGAAGGAACTGCCTGACGACGCCAGTGATGAACAGGCCCGCGCCATCTTTGCGGATTTGGTCGAGCCGTTGCTTGAACTTAGCAAATGCCCCGATTTCGTCGTCAACCGCGGCCATTACTTCGGCACCAAACTTGCGGATGAAGACAAAGAGGCCCTGATCGCC
The DNA here is from genome assembly GCF_056161205.1 of Aliiroseovarius sp. ABM4_368. NCBI lineage: Bacteria > Pseudomonadati > Pseudomonadota > Alphaproteobacteria > Rhodobacterales > Paracoccaceae > Aliiroseovarius > Aliiroseovarius sp. ABM4_368. The sequence goes on from NZ_JBSWYR010000001.1 coordinate 502,282, forward strand.
TTTCTTAAACGCTTCTAAGGAGCGGGACGGTGGAGCCAGAATATGACTATATCGTCGTCGGCTCGGGTGCCGGCGGAGGCACGGCAGCTGCGCGGCTGGCCGAGGAGGGCGCGCGCGTGTTGCTGTTGGAAGCAGGTGGGGATCCGCGGTCGATGTCGGGCGGCGTGCGGGATATGGACGAGGCCGCGAACCGGCTGCCCGACGACTATGATGTTCCCGCGTTTCATCCTTTCGCCACCGAAAACGAAGCGCTGCGTTGGGATTTCCATGTCAGCCATTACACGGATTCCGAAGCCCAAGCCCGCGACCCAAAGGCTGGGCCCGAAGGTGTTTTGTATCCGCGGGCGGGTACCCTAGGCGGCTGCACAGCGCATAACGCGATGATTTTTGTTTATCCGCACCGACAGGACTGGCAGAGGATTGCGGATCTGACAGGGGATGATGGCTGGTCGCCCGACGCGATGCACGCCATCTTTCGCAAGATCGAAAACTGCAAGCACCGACCTGTGCAGCGGACCCTGAACTCAATCGGGTTTGACCGCACAGGGCACGGGTATGACGGGTGGCTGACGACCGAGAAATCCATCCCGCGCGCTGCCCTGCGCGATGACGCGATCATGGATGTCGTGCGCACTGCGGTGCGCGAAAGCCGTGGCTCGACAGGCGATGTCCTTCGCCGCCTGCGATGGTTGGCCAACAGCGCAGCCGACCCCAATGACCGCGACCGGATCGAAGATGATGCCGACGGGATGATCTATACCCCGCTGACCACACGAGATGGGGTACGGATAGGATCGCGCGAGAGGGTGCTGGACGTGGCAAAGCGTTACCCTGATCGGCTGACGGTCCAACTGGACGCGTTGGCGGCCAAGGTGCTTTTGGACCACGAAAATCGCGCCATCGGCGTCGAGTATTTGAAGGGCGCGCGCCTTTACCGCGCCCATGCCAATCCCAGTGATAGGCCCGGCGAAACCATTCAAGCATTTGCGGCGCGCGAGGTCATCTTGGCGGGCGGAGCCTTCAACACGCCACAGCTTTTGATGCTGTCGGGCATCGGCGACCCCGCCGAGTTGACGCCGCATGGCATCGCCCCGAAGGTCTCTCTTCCCGGTGTTGGGCGGTCGCTTCAGGACCGGTACGAGGTCACGGTGGTAAATCGCATGAATTTCGACAGTTGGGAGAGTATGAAAGATTGCCGCTACAAGGTTGGCGACCCGCTTTGGCGGCATTGGAAAGATCAGGGCGCGGGGCTTTATTCCACCAACGGTGCCGCGCTTGCGGTGATCCGACGATCATCCGAAAACCAGCCCGTTCCTGACCTTTTCTGCATGGCGCTTATGGGCAAGTTCAGTGGGTATTACCCCGGCTATGCGGCCGATTTGGCGGCCAGCCGGAACCACCTCAGTTGGGCCGTTTTGAAGGCCCATACGCTGAATAGGGCAGGGCGGGTGCGCCTGGCCTCGGCCGACCCGCGTGATCGGCCGATCATTGATTTCAACTACTTCGCCGACGGAGGCGATGAAGACCTTTCAGCGGTTGTCGAAGGCGTCAAATTTGTCCGTAAGCTCTGCGCGCCGTTGCACAAGGACGGAAGCATCGCCGAAGAAGAACTTCCCGGCGCGGACGTACAAACCGACGCCCAAATTGCCCAGTTCGTGCGCGACCATTGCTGGGGGCATCACGCGTCCTGTTCCTGCCCCATCGGACCTGCCGATCAGGGCGGCGTGTTGGACAGCCGCTTGCACGTTCACGGCACCACGGGGCTTCGGGTCGCGGACGCGTCCGTCTTCCCGTACATCCCCGGATTTTTCATCGCATCCGCCGTCTACATGATCGGTGAAAAGGCGGCCCAGATGGCGCTGGCTGATGCGCAATCGCAACCAAAAACTAAGGGCAAACGATATGGCACATGATATCGAAACACTGATGGACTTGGAGCAAGAGGAGCTTGATGAGCTGTTCTCAAGCGTCGATGCCGGACCCATCCCTGATGGCGAGGCCGAAGGCACTGCGATTATCGCGCCCGGCACGCGGTTCACTCCAATCATTTCACATTTCATCAACAGCTTCGCGTGGCAGGGGAAGGTGTTCGACAGCGATAAAAGCGTGTTGAAAAACCGTATCCTACCCTTTGGGCTGAACGCCATTCTGGCCAAGGTCTACAAGGATAAAAGTTGGCTCGACGGCAAGGAGTGCATTGTTTTGGATTACTCCGACACGTCGATTGTCGCGCAATGGATCCGTGACGAAATTCGGCAAATCGGCCCGAATATGTATCTGGGAAAAGTCTATTGGGACGACAATCGCCTGATTGATTTCGCGCTTGAATTCAACATCGAGGCCTGAGGCAGACAATGACCCAGCAGGACACATTCTTCATCCTCGCCCCGGTCGCCGAAGACCGGGCGGATGAGCTTTTGTCTTTGCTGGAGAGCATGACCATCAAGCCCGGTTTCGCTGATCCGAATAACTCGTTTGTGCCCTTTGGCCAGTTTGACCGCCTGCACGTGGCCCGCTTCTTTCTGGTCGAAGCCAACACGTGGCGTGATATCGAGGTCTACGGCCAAACGCCCGAGCCTTTCCCGCTGCAGCTTGCCTTTCTTGGCGATGTCGATGGGGATCGACAGTCGTTTCTTAAGGATTTGGTGCAGCGCTGTTCTGATGGCTTGTTACAGATTTTCAGCCATTGCGAAGGGTTTTCGCAAGGCACCGACCTTCAGCGCTGGATGAACGATCACAATGTCGCCGAGGCCGCCAATTATGTGAACATGCGCGGGCGTACGGTGCGTCAGGTGCAGGAAGAGGACGCACTTGCTGCCGCGTTGCGTGGTGAGTTGGCTTCTGTGGTTCAGGCGCATGGGGCAGCGGATGTTCTTGGCCTGCATGAGCATCTGGTCGAGTTCGTGGACCGTCAGAAAGCCAATGGCGTGCTTCAACTGACCCCACCGGCGCGCGTGGGGCTGGGGCAGCGGATCTGGAACTGGATCGACCTTATCCACCTGCCGCTTTTACTTTTGCTGCTATCTCCGGTTTTGCTTCTGATCCTTCCGGTTTTCCTTTTTATCCTGCGCAGGCACGAACGCTCGGATCCCGAAATTCTGCCGCGTCCCGACGATGCCCACATCAAGGGTTTGGGCCGGTACGAGGATCACGACGTCACCAACCCGTTCTCGGCCTTTGGCGATGTTAAGCCCGGCCTGTTCAGGCGTGTGGTCACGACCGTTGCGCTCTATCTGCTGAACTACTCGGCGCGACATATCTTTGGGCGTGGCTATCTGACCCGTGTGCAGACCATCCATTTTGCCCGCTGGGTGTTCGTCGACAACAAGCGCCGCGTGATGTTTTGCAGCAATTACGACGGGGCGTTGGAAAGCTATATGGATGATTTCGTGAACAAGGTCGCGTGGGGGCTGAACCTCGTATTTTCCAACGGGGTAGGTTATCCGGCGACCCGGTTTCTGATCAAAGGTGGGGCCGAGCAAGAAGCGAAGTTCAAGCGATATCTGCGCAATCGCCAGCTGCCAACGCAGGTTTGGTATAAGGCCTATCCCGGCCTGACCGCGCGCGATCTGGCGCGCAATGGTGAAATCCGCAAAGGCCTTGAGACGCGCCCGAATGGCGCGAAGGCCCTGCGCAATTGGGTGTCAAAGATATGACCCAGCCGCCCGACATCCCCGCCGATCCCGTCGCCTTCGATGACATGCAAGGGTTGGTCCGTTTCGGACATGGCACTTTGGTCGAAGCCGAGTTTATCCTGTGCACCGTCAAAGACCCCGTCATGGCACGTGAATGGCTTCAAGGTGCGCCTGTCACATCCGCAGTAACCTTGGACAGCCCCCCACAAACCGCGTTGCAGATCGCCTTCACCGCAGCCGGGTTTCGGGCGTTTGGCCTGCCGGACGAGACGCTGTCGGGCTTTGCACAGCCGTTTTTGGCGGGCATGGCAGGCGAAGACAGCCGGTCGCGGCGGCTTGGCGATACGGGGGCGAACGCGCCTGATGTGTGGGATTGGGATGGGGCCGAGGCGCATGTTTTGGTCATGCTTTATGCCCGCAAAAACGGTCTTATGGGGTGGAAGGCCGAAGTGCTGACAGCCACGTTCAATGCCGCCTTCATGCAGGTCCAGACCTTTCCCACACGGCCCAGCGATGGGCTTGAACCCTTCGGATTTCGCGATGGCATTTCCGAGCCGAAAGTCGATTGGCAGAACGCCCATCCGCCCTCGAAACATGGGCGCGAGGATTACAGCAATTTTATCTCCCCCGGCGAGGTCATATTGGGGCATCGCAACGAATATAACGAACGCTCTGCCGCGCCGATTGTGGATGTGCCTGAACATCTCGATTTGGGGCTCAACGGCTCTTATCTGGTGTTTCGGCAGCTGGCGCAGGACGTGCCCGCGTTCTGGCAGTATGTCGATGCCGAGGCCAACGGCGATCCCGCGCAGCGCGAGGCGCTGGCGGCCAAGATGGTCGGGCGTAAGCGCGATGGCACGCCGCTTATTCACGGCAGGCGCGATATCGAGGGATCGCCGCGCCGCAATAACTTTACGTACGAGGATGACACCAACGGTGTCACCTGTCCGCTGGGCGCGCATATTCGCCGCGCCAATCCGCGCACGGGCGACCATCCGCACCAGCTTGAGGGGCGCATCGGTTGGCTTCTCAGTACTTTGGGGTTTAGGCGACGGCGTGACAAACTGCCGGGACGGCATGATCTTGTTGCCTCGACCCGGTTTCACCGACTGGTGCGGCGTGGGCGGGTCTATGGGCCAGAGATCACGCCCGAGGACGCCCTGTCAGGCAAGGGCGCATCAGACGCGCGCGGGCTGTTGTTCATATGCCTCTGCGCCGATCTGGTCAGGCAGTTCGAGTTCGTCCAGAACGCGTGGATCGCGTCGCCGACCTTCAACGGACTGACCGGCGAGGCCGACCCGTTGCTTGGCGGGCGCACCCCCGTCTGTGGCGTTCCCAGCGACGGGTTTTCAGTGCAACGCGCGGACGGGATCGAGGATCGCCACACCTCGCTTCCTCGGTTTGTGACAGTGAAAGGCGGGGGCTATTTCTTCCTGCCTGGACTGCGCGCGCTTCGCTTCATCGCCAATCATGGCAGTTCGGAGGTTTGAATGCGTAAGATCCTGATCCCGATACGTCGCCTTATTCATTGGGCCACACAGGCCGGATTGCATTTTGAAAGACGGTTGGAGCCGTTTTTTCGCCGACGCTTGAACGGGCTTGTCCGCCAGCCCATTGCGCGATTGATCCAGCGGCTAAAGAACCGAAAGCGCGAAGATCTTGGGCTGAAACTGGCGGAAGAGAAGATTTTCGACTGGGAAGAAGAAGCGCTGCAAAACATCATTGATGAGATGCGCGCGCAGATGAACCTGCATTTCCAACCCGGCGCGTACGAGCGGGGCGGAAACACAAAGACGCACGGGCTGGTCAAGGCGACCTTCACCGTGCTTCCTGATCTTCCCGAACATCTGCGCCACGGGGTCTTCGCCACGCAGCGCGACTATCCAGCCTATATCCGCTTTGCGGGCCCCGGACCGGATGTACCCGAAGACATTCGTGACGTCGGTTTTGGATCAATGTCCGTTAAGCTGATGGATGTGCCCGGATCAAAGTTGATGAAGGAAGAACGCTTCACACAGGACTGGCCTGCTGTCGTCACCCCAACCTTTGTCACGCCCGATGTTCGCGAGAACGCGAAGCTGCAATACTGGAGCACCATTGACGAGCCGCTTTGGTATTTCCTCAACCCGTTCGACAGCCATATTCTTGATTTCCTGATGCAGGGTCTGTGGAACGAAACGCAATACAACCCGTTAGGGCAGCGCTATTACAGTTGCGTGCCGTATCTGCTGGGGGAAGGGCAGGCGATGCTCTATTCCTATGTGCCGCGCAGCGAGGTTCATATGGATATTCCCGGCGTGCCCTTTGGCCGGGTGCCGCCAAATTATCTGCGCGACAACATGGCCAAGACCCTGCGTGATGCGCCGGTCGAATTTGACATGGTTGTGCAGGTGCAGACCGATCCCCACCTGATGCCGATCGAGGATGCCTCGGTCCTGTGGCCCGAGGCCTTGTCGCCTTGGATCCCCGTCGCTCGTATCCACATTCCCATGCAGGATTTCGAACGCCCCGCCCAAATGGCCTTTGGGCGCAATATGCGGATCAACCCATGGCATTCCCTTCCCGAACACCGCCCCCTTGGCAACCAAAGCCGCGCGCGGCGACGGATGTATCAGGAACTGGCGGCGTTCCGGCAGCATATGAACCGGGCCGACCATATCGAGCCGACCGGGGATGAGGTCTTTGACTGAACGCGCCTATGTGGCCCCGGCCTTTCGCGTTGGATGTTCCGGCTGTGCAGTTACCCTGAGCTAGGGGGGCACAACATATGGTAGATTTTTGCGTGTTTTCAAATTGTTCTTCAAAGATGTTGCATTGCGAATACTCACGTGTTTCACTGTTTGCGCAGCCCGGAGCAGTGACGCCAATTGGTCGATACATCTGGGAAATCAGCCGCGAGGGCTGGTGACTGGCCGTGAAACCGAAGATCCGCGGCCCTTCAAGTCAAAAAAGATCTGGATAGGGAACCCCCCAACAATGAAGAAAACTGTAAAAAGCGCCCTTGGTGTATTTGGTGCCGTGTTTGCGTTTAGCCAAGGCGCGGCAGCAGAGGAATGTGGCGATGTCACCATCGCCGAAATGAACTGGGCCTCGGCCGAGTTGATGGCCAATGTTGACAAGATTATCTTGGAAGAGGGCTATGGCTGCGATGTCGAACTGATCCCCGGCGCCACGCAAACCACCTTTGCCTCGATGAACGAAAAGGGCCAACCGGATGTTGCGCCCGAACTTTGGATCAACGCGGTTCAGGCCCTTCTGAATCCCGCCAAGGAAGAGGGCCGCCTGGTCGCCCTGAATGATGACGTGATCCAAGGTGTAGGCGAAGGATTCTTCGTGACCCCGGCTTTCGTCAAAAACCACCCCGAGCTGGACACCGTCGAAAAGCTGCTGGCCCACCCGGAACTGTTCCCGGATGCTGAAGACCCCTCGAAAGGTGCTATGATGGGCTGCCCGTCGGGTTGGGGCTGTCAGTTGGCCATGAACAACCTGTTCAAAGCCTTCGACATGGAAGCCAAAGGCTGGACGCTGGTTGATCCGGGCTCGGCCGCTGGTCTGGACGGCGCAATTGCAAAGGCCGCCGAGCGGGATGAAAACTGGATCGGCTATTACTGGTCGCCCACCGCTGTGATCGGCCGCTATAAGCTGGTGCAACTGCCCACAGAAGCCGAATTCCAGGGGCAAGAACACTGGGACAACTGCATCGTTCAAGAAGAATGTGCTGATCCCAAAATGACCAGCTATATCGCGTCGGCAGTTGAGACCGTTGTGACCAAAGACTTCATGGACAACGCCAGCGCTGCTTCGGAATACTTCAAGGCGCGCACCTTCCCCAGCGACGCCATGAACGGCATGCTAGTCTTCATGAACGAAAAGCAGGCCGGTGGCGAAGACGCAGCCTATGAGTTCCTTGAGCAGCATATGGATATCTGGACGGCTTGGGTGCCTGCAGATGTTGCCGAGAAGGTTAAAGGCGCGCTCTGATCCGCTTGATGTAAAAACAAAAAAGGGCTCGCGCAGGTCGCGGGCCCTTTGCGCAAGGACAGGGTAAAACAGGGGGAAACCATGGATTGGTTTTTTGAATTCCCAGAGATGAAGCGCCGGGATCTGGCCGATCTCAAGACCTTCATCGACGACGGGTTTCGGGATTTTTCGCGGGCATACGGAGAGTTGCTGGAAGCATTCTTCTATCCGCTTTTGAAGTTTTTGGTGTGGTTCGAGAAGCTGTTGCAAAACTCGCCTTGGCCGCTGGTCATTCTGGCGCTTGCCGCGTTGGCATGGCTGGGATCGCGGTCGTGGAAAATCACCACAGGGGCGGTGATCGCGCTGTTGATCATCGGCTATCTGGGCATGTGGGAAGACACGATGTCGACCCTTGCGATGATCTCGGTTGCGACGCTTTTATGCATCGTGTTGGGTATTCCCGTTGGCATTCTGATGGCGCGCTCCAATCGGGCGCAAGCTGTCATCACGCCCATTCTGGACATCATGCAGACCATTCCGGCTTTCGTGTATCTGATCCCGGTTGTGATGCTTCTGGGCATCGGCAAGGTGCCGGGCCTGATCGCCGTCTGCATCTATGCGCTGCCGCCGATCGTGCGCCTGACCAATCTGGGCATCCGTCTGGTCGACAAGGACGTGATGGAGGCCGCAGAAGCCTTTGGCGCGTCCTATAAGGAAAAGCTTTTCGGGGTACAGATCCCACTGGCGCTTCCCAACATTTTCGCAGGCGTCAACCAAACGATCATGATGGCCCTGTCGATGGTCGTTGTGGCCTCGATGATCGGTGTGAAAGGGCTGGGACAACCGGTTCTGAAAGCGATTACCAACCAATATTTGGCGCTGGGTCTGATGAACGGTCTGGCCATTGTTGTGCTGGCGATCATCTTCGACCGCGTCAGCCAAACCTATGGCAAACGCCTGCAAGCCTATCGGGAGAGCGGACATGGCTGATGATGTAAAGATTTCGATCCGTAATCTGTACAAGATTTTTGGCAAGAATCCGTCGCGCGCCATGCAGCGCGTGCGCGAAGGCCTGTCCAAGGACGATTTGTTGGAGCAAACCGGCCATGTGCTGGGGATCAACGATATCTCGCTAGACATGAAAGCACGGCAAATTCAGGTGGTTATGGGGCTGTCGGGGTCGGGGAAATCCACCCTGATCCGTCACCTGAACCGCCTGATCGAGCCCACGGCGGGCGAGGTCATTGTCGATGGCGAAAACGTTCTGGAAATGAACGAGGACAAGCTGCGCGACCTTAGGCGTTTCAAGATGTCGATGGTATTTCAGAAGTTTGCGCTTCTGCCGCACCGGACCGTTTTGCAAAACGCCGAATACGGGCTGCTGGTGCAGGGCGTGGATGAAAGCGACGCGGCCAAGCGCGCACGTCACTGGTTGGATCGTGTGGGGCTGTCGGGGTACGAAGACTATTTCCCCGGTCAACTGTCCGGCGGGATGCAGCAACGTGTGGGGCTGGCCCGCGCGCTGGCCACTGACGCTGATATCCTGCTGATGGACGAGGCATTTTCTGCCCTCGACCCGCTGATCCGCATGGATATGCAAGGCATCTTGCTGGAACTTCAGGAAGAGCTGCACAAGACCATTGTCTTCATCACCCACGACCTGGACGAGGCTCTGCGCATCGGCGACAACATCGCCATCCTGCGCGACGGGGCGTTGATCCAAGCGGGCGACGGGCAGGACATCGTGCTGCACCCGGCGGATGATTACATCGCGGACTTCACGCGCGAGATCAACCGCGCCAAAGTGGTGCGCTTGCGCGCGCTTCAAAAGCCGTTGAACGGGTCAATTCCAGCGGGTGACGCGCTGGCTGATACCACGGTTCTGGAAGACGCGCTGGAAGCGATTGCCGGGGCCGAGGGTCATCAGGTGCCCGTAAAAGACGCCTCGGGCAAAGTGACCGGTCAGGTTCATCTAGCCGACGCAGTGGCGGCGATGCACGTCTGATCTGTCATATCAAAAACACATATCAAAAACACGAAAGGGCGGCCATTTGAGCCGCCCTTTTTTGTGGGTTGAAGCCTGTTACTTGCCCTTCCAAACCGGATCGCGCTTTTCGGCAAAAGCTCGTGCGCCTTCCAACTGGTCCTCAGACCGATAAAGCTTTTCGACCGTTTCAAACTGGCTTTTGGTGATCTTGTTCAGGGCATCTTGGAATTTCATGTCTTCGGCCTCGCGCACCACTTCCTTGATGGCCGCATAGACCAAGGGCGGGCCTGAGGCGAGCAGATCCGCCATCTCGCGCGCCTTCGCCATCAGATCGCTTGCCGGATAGACATGGTTGATCATCCCCCAACGGGCGGCTTCCTCGGTGTCCAGCCAGCGCCCGGTAAACAGCATCTCCATCGCGATGTGATAGGGGATCCGTTTGGGCAGCTTGATCGAGGCCGCATCCGCCACCGTGCCCGACCGAATTTCCGGCAGGGCGAAGGTTGCGTGGTCTGCGGCCAGAATAATGTCGGCGGACAGCGCCAGCTCTAGCCCGCCGCCGCAGCAAATACCGTTCACTGCGCAGATCACCGGTTTGTTCAGCCCCCGCAGCTCTTGCAGCCCGCCAAAGCCACCGACGCCATAGTCACCATCCACCGCATCGCCCTCTGCCGCTGCTTTCAGGTCCCAACCGGGGCAAAAGAACTTTTCGCCCTCGGCAGTCAGAAGTGCCACGCGCAGGTCGGGATCATCGCGAAAGGCAGTGAAGACATCACCCATGATCCGGCTGGTGGCCAAGTCGATTGCATTGGCTTTAGGCCGGTCAAGCGTGACCTCAAGCACGTGGCCATTGCGGGCTGTGCGGATGGGGCCACTCGATAGGTTTGTAAGGTCGGTCATGTCTTTCCTCCGGTGCGGATCAGGGCGTCAGCCGCCACAGCACCATGTGCCATAACGATCAGCGGGTTCACTTCAATTTCGGCCACGGGATGCGCCGTGACATAGGCTTGCAGGGCGTCAATGGCGTCCAGCACAGCATTCAAATCGACAGGCGGTGCGCCGCGATAGCCTGCCAGAAGTGGGGCGATTTTCAAACGCTCAAGGGCAGCTTTCATGTCGTCGCGCGGGGCAGGGACCATCAGGGCCTGATTGTCCTTCATAATCTCGGTCAGCGTGCCGCCTGCCGCGACGGTCAGAACATAGCCATGGGCTGGGTCATGGGTGATACCGATCAAAAGCTCGGCCAGACCGCCTGTGATCATCTCTTCCACCAGAAAGCCGCTGGCGGGCATGGCGTCGGCTGCAGCCTTTACAGCCTTGCCCGAAGTCAAGTTCAACACCACGGCACCGGCTTCGGTCTTGTGGGCGATGCCTTCGCCTTTCAAAACGACGGGGAATCCAATCTCGGTGGCCGCCTGCGCCGCTGCGTCTGGTGTCGAGGCCCGCGCAGTCCCCGGCACCCGCAGCCCGAAGCCGGCCAGTGCAGTTTTCGCCTCCGCCTCGGTCAGGGTGGCGCCGGTGTCGGATGGGGCCGCGTGCAAAACGGGCACTGGGCAGGGGGCGTTCAGGTTCGCCGCAAGCTCGATCGCGGCCATCGCCTCGGTCATGCCGGAAAACGGCACGATCCCGCGTCTGATCAGATCCGCTGCGACATTCTCCGGCATGGTGTCGGGCAGTGATGCCAAGATCCCCATCGGTCGCTCGGTTGCAGCCATGGCGTTTTCCACCGCTTGGATAACTTTATCCCATTCCGCAGTGTCACAGCGGTCTGCACGAGGGAAGTCCAGAACCACCAGTCCCAATGCCAGATCGCCCTGCATCAATGCGGTGAATGTGGTGCTCATGGCGTTCACGTCGCCCCAGATATATGTATGGTAGTCCAACGGGTTAGCCAGCGCCACTTTCGTTCCCAATACCGCCCGCAATCCAGATTTTTGCATGTCGCCAAGGGGCGGGAATTCAATCGCTCGGTCGTGGCCTGCATCCGCGATCAAGCTGGCCTCTCCTCCCGAGCACGAGGCCGAAGCAATCCGGTTCGATCCAAGCGGCCCGGTGATATGAAGCAACTTCAGCGCCTCAAGTAGGCTTGCCAAATCGTTCGCCTGACCGATGCCAAGGCGCGACAACAGCGCCTGCGCGCCCGCATCGCTGCCGGCCAATGACGCAGTGTGCGAGATCGTCGCCGCCTGCGCCTGTTCGGACTGCCCCACTTTCAGCGCGACAATCGGCTTGCCAAGCATATGGGCATGTTTGGCCAAGGCCTCGAACGCGGTGATGTCACCTATGCCTTCAATATGCAGGCCAAGGGCAGTCACACGCGTGTCATCCAGCAATGCGCGCCCGATTTGGGAAAGATCCGTCTGTGCCTGATTGCCCGCTGTGACCACATAGGCCAAGGGCAGGCCCCGGCGCTGCATGGTCAGATTGATTGCGATGTTCGAGCTTTGGGTGATGATCGCCACGCCTTTGTCACAGCGGGTCGCGCCATGCTGGTCGGGCCAAAGAGCGGCACCGTCCAAAAGGTTCAGAAAACCATAACAGTTGGGGCCGATGATCGGCATGTCGCCAGCGGCATCCAGAAGCGCCTGTTCCAGCGCAGCGCCATCTTCCAACTCGGCGCTGGCTTCACGAAACCCCGACGCAAAGCAGATCGCGCCGCCTGCACCGGCAGCAGACAGCGCTGTGACGGCTTCGATCGTCACGTTGCGGTTAACGCCGATAAAACTGGCGTCGGGGGCTGCGGGCAGGGCTTCGATCGACGGAAAGGCGGGGATCCCGCCGACTTCGGGCTTTGTCGGGTGGACGGGCCAAATGTCGCCCTGAAAGCCGACCTTGCGGCATTGCTCTATGACATTTGCACACCACGTGCCGCCGCCGATCACCGCGATCGAGCGGGGGCGAAAGAGGCGATCAAGGGGTGCCTCTGTCTGCGCCATTTAGCCCTTATCCTGATGTGTGGCAGAGCTGTCGATATGCCCCAAATCCCTGCCAGGATCGATCCGATCACGTACGATCTGCTTCAATACGCGCGCGTCGGGAAAACCGCCATCGCGTTTACGCTCCCAAATCAGATCTCCATCAAGCGTTATTTCGAAAATCCCGCCAATCTCGCCGGGAACAAGCGCCACGCCCCCAAGGTCAGCGCCAAAGCTTTGCAGAAGCTCCTGCGCCATCCAGCCTGCCCGCAACAGCCAGTTGCAGCCGGTGCAATATGTGATTGTGATTTGCGGTTTGATCTTTTGGTCTTGTGTCATGTCTTAAGCTCCTAGTGGCCGGAACAGGTCGCGACTGATGATGTGGCGCTGGATTTCCGAGGTGCCATCCCAGATGCGTTCCACGCGGGCGTCACGCCAGAATCGTTCGATGGGGAAGTCGTCCATCAACCCCATGCCGCCAAAGACCTGCAGGCTGGCATCGGTGACGCGGGCCAGCATTTCCGAGGCATAGAGCTTGGCCGAGGCGATCTCGCGGTTGGCGGGCAGGTTCTGGTCCAGCCGCCATGCGCCCGACAGGGTAAGCCAATCGGCGGCGTCGATTTCCGTGATCATGTCGGCGATCTGGAAACTGACACCTTGAAACTTGGCGATGGGTTGGCCGAATTGCTTGCGTTCGGCGGCGTAGTCGACGGCAAGGTCAAAGCAACGGCGTGCACGCCCCACGCAGAAGGCGGCGACGGTCAGGCGGGTGGCATAAAGCCATTCGTTCATCACCGCGAACCCACCATCAACCTCGCCCAGAACCTGTGCGTCAGGCAGGCGGCAATTGTCGAAATCCAGCACATAGTTTTTATAGCCGCGATGGCTGACGGATTTGTAGCCTTCGCGCACGTCAAAGCCCGGCGTGCCGCGATCCACCAAGAAACAGGTGATACGTTTCTTTGGGCCTTTGGGGGTTTCGTCGACGCCCGTCGCGATGAAAACAATAAAGAAATCAGCGTGCTCCGCGCCAGAGATAAAGTGCTTGGACCCGTTCAAAACCCAATCACCGCCATCCCGCATCGCGCTGGCTTTCATGCCGCGCACGTCCGAGCCAGCATCGGGTTCCGTCATGGCCAGCGCATCCATCTTCTCGCCCCGCACAGCGGGCAGAAGATAGCGTTCGCGCTGCTCACCCTCGCAGGCCATGAGGATATTCTGGGGGCGTCCGAAGAAATGGGTCAGCGCCATGGACCCACGCCCCAGCTCGCGCTCGACCAGAGTGAAATCGAGGTGAGATAGCCCCGCGCCGCCAACCTCTTCCGGGAAGTTGCAGGCGTAGAAACCAAGATCGATACACTTTTGCTTGATCTCCATCCCAAGCTCATGCGGCACCTGTCCGGTGCGCTCGACCTCGGCCTCATGTGGGTAGATTTCATTTTCCACGAAGGACCGCACAGTCGAAACGATCATTTCCTGCTCGTCAGACAATCCAAAATGCATCACGCGTCTCCTTCTGCGTGGAGTTTGGCCAGCGCCTCGACCCGCGCCTGAACGGCAGGGGCAGGTGGGCAGGACTTGCGGGTGTTAAGGTCAACATGCAGCAAAAACTGGTCGCATGTTGCCAGCGTTCCGCCGTCTGATGCGCGCTTCATCTCGTGCCACAGGCGCAGCTTCTTGCCTTCACCAAGGGTGATGCGGCTGTCCACATAGAACGCGTCGCCCGCGTGGCATTCATCCAGATAATTCACGGTGGTTTCTGCGGTGAAATAGCTAAGGCCTGATGCGATATAGCCCGCATCCGCGCCCACATGCACCATAACGCGGTCGGCGGCGTCGGAAAACACCTGCCCATAGCGGCTTTCGTTCATGTGCCCGTTATAGTCGGTCCAATCGATGGGCACGTCGCGGGACATGGTGCGCAGCGGGGCGGCGTCATTCATGCCCGGCACCAAAGCGGCCTCGTGGTCGCGGATGACTTTGCCTGCGCCAGACCCTTGCCCGCGCGCTTTCAAGGCTCGCATCATCGACACCAGATTGTCGTCGCGCAGTCGTTCCAATTCGCGGATCGAGAGGTGACCGGATTGCGCATCGGATTGACCCGCAATCAAGTCGACCAGCTCATCCGTGAACTCGGGCACGTCCATCAGTTTGGTCCATGGCCATTCAAGGGCGGGGCCGAATTGCGCCATAAAGTGTTTCATGCCCGCTTCTCCACCCGCGATGCGATAGGTTTCAAACAGGCCCATCTGCGCCCAGCGAAGGCCAAAACCCATGCGGATCGCCTCGTCGATTTCCTCGGTCGTGGCGACGCCGTCTTTGACCAACCACAGGCTTTCGCGCCAAACGGCTTCCAGCAGGCGGTCGGCGATATGGGCGTCGATTTCCTTGCGCACGATCAGGGGGAACATGCCAATGTCGCGCAGGATTTCGGCAGCGCGGGCGCAGGTGCCAGCGTCTCCGACCAGCTCGATAAGCGGCAGAAGATAGACCGGGTTGAACGGATGCGCGACGACAGCGCGCGCGCCTTTTTCGTTCAGTTCCGAGGGTTTAAAGCCCGATGTTGAGGATCCGATGATGGCTGTGTCGGGGGCGAACTCTGTCAACCCTGCATGCACCTTGTGTTTCAGGTCTAACCGTTCCGGCACGCTTTCCTGCACCCAATCCGCACCCGCGACAGCCACTGCCAGATCGACGTGATAGGTCAGCACCCCTTCGGTTGGCAGCGCTGTATCGTACAAACCGGGCAGAGACCGACGGGCATTGTCCAGAACCTCGCCGATCTTGCGTTCAGCTTTCGGGTCGGGGTCAAACACCGCGACGTCCCAACCGTTCAAAAGGAAGCGCGCGGCCCAGCCGCCGCCGATGACGCCACCGCCGATGATTGCTGCTTTTTGTGTCATGGTGCCAATGTCTCCGTATGGCCGTCGATGGACAGAACCTGTCCCGAGATTTTATTTCCAGCGTCAGAGGCCAGGAAATGAATGCTGTTTGCGATGTCCTGCGCTGTGACCCAGGTCTTCATAGACACGCCCTTTACGTATTGGGCGCGGGTTTCTTCGATGCTGCGACCGGCGGCTGCACTTTCACGCTCTAATACCCGCTCCATCCGGGGTCCTTCTACGGCTCCGGGGCAAATCGCGTTGACGCGGATGCCATGGGGGCCAAGTTCCATCGCCAAGGTCTTGGTCATTCCGATCACCGCCCATTTCGCCGCCGCATAGGGCGCGCGCAAGGGATAGCCAAGGATGCCGGCCGTTGACGACGTCATGGTTATCAGACCATGCCCTTGCGCCTTCATCACGCGCGCGGCCCAACGGCAGGTCAGAAAGGAGCCATGTACATTGGTGGCGATGCAGCGCTGCCAGTCATCATAGTCCAGTGTTTCGACACTGCCCGCGGGACCACCCGTGCCTGCATTGGCGCACACCACATCGACGCCGCCCCAGCGGGTTTCAAGATCAGACAGGAATGCGTGCATCTCTGGTTCTGATGTGACATCTGCCACACCTGCGATGGCATCTGGGTGAGCGCTGGAAAATTCCGCAACAGCTTCGGGGTCCGCGTCGCAGACAGCAACCTGATCACCGTCCGCAATGAAGCGTTCAGCAATGGCGCGTCCGATCCCGGCAGCGCCCGCAGTGACGAGTATCCGGCGGCTCATCTTAGACCGGGGCACGTTTTGTCAGCCCCAGTTTCTCGCGCACCTCAGTAGGGCCAATTACGCGTGCGCCCATGTTTTCGATGATGGTGACCGAGCGTTCAACCAGTTGTGCATTGGTCGCCAGCACGCCTTTCTCGAGCCACAGATTGTCTTCCAGACCGACGCGCACATTGCCGCCCGCCAGCACCGCAGCGGCGACATAGGCCATCTGATCGCGGCCAAGCGAGAAACCCGACCATGTCCAATCGGACGGCACATTGTTCACCATCGCCATGAAGGAGTTCAGGTCATTCGGCGCGCCCCACGGCACGCCCATACACAGCTGAACCAGCGCGGGACTGTCCAAAACGCCTTGTTCCACTAGGGTTTTCGCGTGCCACAGGTGACCGGTATCGAAGGCTTCAATCTCGGGCTTGACGCCAAGCTCGGTCATCATGCGGCCCATGGCTTCCAACATGCCGGGAGTGTTGGTCATGACATAGTCCGCTTCTGCGAAATTCATCGTGCCGCAATCCAGCGTGCAGATCTCGGGCAGGCATTCGGCCACGTGGGCCACGCGTTCCTCGGCCCCGATCATGTCGGTGCCAGCCGCGTTTACAGGGAAGGGCGCGTCGGGAGAGCCAAAGACGATGTCGCCGCCCATCCCGGCGGTCAGGTTCAGCACCACGTCGACCTCGGCGTCGCGGATGCGGTCAGTGACTTCACGATAGAGCTTTAGGTCGCGGGCAGGGGCGCCCGTTTCCGGGTCGCGCACGTGGCAGTGGACAATAGCGGCGCCTGCTTTCGCGGCGTCAATGGCGCTGTCGGCGATCTGTTTAGGGCTGCGCGGCACATGGGGCGAACGATCCTGCGTGCCGCCCGATCCGGTCACGGCGGCGGTGATGAAAACCTCGCGGTTCATTTGAAGCGGCATCCTGGTCCCTCCTGATGCGGAAATTCACATGTTCATCACAGGGGGAATTGACGCTGAGCAATGTGCGAAGTTAGTAGATACTATGCGAAATTGGTCAAATTCAACCGCTGCGACGCGGCAAATTACCTTTCTGGCGTTCCAGCAGTTTTCGAACCACGGGCTTGCCAACCTGATGGAGCCGTTTCGCGCGGCCAATTCCCTGTTGGGCAGACCTGCCTATCGGTGGGAGATTATCACCCCCGATGACGGGCCGGTCACGTCTTCCAGTGGATTGCCGGTGATGCCCACAATATCGCGCAAGGATATGGGGCGGGGGGACCTGCTGTTCGTGATCTCAAGCTACGGTCAGAAGGATCTGGCGACCCCTGCGGTAAGCGCCATGTTGCGCGGGCTTTCACGTCAGCATGGGCGTGTGGGCAGCATCGACACGGGCAGTTGGTTGCTGGCTCAGGCGGGGCTGTTGGACGGGCGGCGGGCCACCATCCACTTTGATCTAAGCGACATTTTCGCCGAGCGCTTCCCGAATATCGAGGTCGAGCGGATGCGTTGGGTCGAGGATGGCGATCGGATCACTTGCGGCGGCGCGATGGCTGGCTTCGATCTGTCTTGCGAGTTGATTGGGCAAGATCACGGCGCGGCTTTGGTGCTGGAAATCGGGCAAATGTTTATGTCGGGCATGCCCAGCCAGCCGCGCACGGTGTCGCGTTTGGGTGGGGATCGGCGGGCGGATCGTTGTCTGTCGGAAATGGCCGCGAACATCGAAACGCCTTTGCCGATGCCGGAACTGGCCCGCCGGGCGGGTTGTCGTCAGCGCGATCTTGAACAGCGGTTTCGCAAGCTTTTTGGCGCGTCGCCGCAGAAGGTCTATCGACGGCTCAGGCTGGATGCAGGCAAGAGGATGTTGCAAGAGGGCGGGCTGGCAGTGGCCGAGGTCGCGCTTCGCTGTGGATACGCGGACGCCAGCGCCTTCGCCCGCGCCTTTCGCGAGGAATACGGAGCGCCGCCCCGTGCGTTTCTAGATCGCGGCATAGGTTACGGCAGCGGGTAGGCGCCGATGATGGGGCCATGCAGGGCGATCAAAGCCGCATAGGCGGCAAGGCCGATTGCCACCCGAAACAGCCCGTTCAGGCTGGGGCGAAACTGCCGCGTGGTGTTTGCCAGCTGTTGCCATTCCGCGGCCCCCAAAACACGTTTTTGTCGCCGGTCGATGATCCTCATCCCAAGGGCAGAAAACCCTGCGAAAATGCCAAACAGGATCACATGGGCAAGGTTGCCATTGGGCAGAAGATGCCCCACGGCCCAGATCAGCAGTACCACCAAAAGCGGGTGGCGCATCCAACCTATGATGCCGGGGGCAAGCGGATCATACAGGTGATTGTTGCGCCCGCCGAAGGACAGCGGATTGGGACGGGCGATGGCGAGGGCTGCGATAATTGTCGCCAGTGCCATTGCAAGAAGTGTCACGTGGTTTCGCCACGGCGCCCACGGCCAAAGCTGCACGATTGGCGCGTGGTTTGCGGCGTAGATCACAATGCCAAGGGCGGCGATGGACAGCGCCGAATAGGCAAGCGTGAACCCGCGCGCACCGATGCGGGCTACGATCCACGCCTTGTTGGTAGGTCGCACTGGGATCGAATGCGTCAGGAAAAACAAAATGATCGCAAGGGTATAGAGTATCCATCCCGCCATGTTTGCTTGTCCTTGCTTGGGGTGTCTTAGCCAGCAGAGCGCTTAGTGCGTGATGCGGAATTCTTCCAGAAAACAGGCACAGCCTGTCAATGCCGCATAGTCGTCAGTCACAAGGCGGATGGGGAACTGATCCAGAAATGGCCCAAAGCGCCCCTTGTCCTGCCATGCCGCTTCGAACCCGGTCTGATCCAGCCATGGGGTGATGGCGCGTGACATGCCGCCCACCAGATAGATGCCGCCAAAGGGCAGGGTGGTCAGGGCCAGATCACCCAGTACGGTGCCAAGGAATTTTGCGAACAGGTCAATGGCCTCTTTCGCTATGGCATCCCCGCCCGCTGCGGCGTTAAACACCTGCGCCGAGGTCGCGCCAACGGGCTGGCCCGCCTTGTGGCGCAGCCAATCGTGGCAATGTCCAAGACCGCGCCCGGACAGCGCGTCTTCGATGGCGGCATGACCGAAACGGGTGCGGATATAGTCCGCGAAGACAAGCTGTTCCGCATTGCTGACGGGCAGGGTGGCGTGACCGCTTTCGGCAGGGGGCACCAGCCGTCCGCCCGGCGCTTGATAGGCCACGGCCGAGTTGAACCCGGTGCCGATGCCAACGACAAGATGCGCAGCCTCGGGGCTGGCGGATTGGCCCGGGCGTATCACCTCGATATTTGTGGGGGCGATAGAGCCGACCGCATGGGCCTGCGCCTGAAGGTCGTTCAGCACATGTGCATCCTGTGCGCCTGTTGCTTCGGTCAAAGACACGCCGTCGATGGTCCAGTCCAGATTCGTCAATCGCCCGGCGCCATCGCGCACGGGACCGGCAATGGCGACAGCCACTTGTTCCAGCGGCACATCAGCGTGCTGGTCGCAGTAAGTCGACAGGATCTCGGTCAGGCTGGCGTGGTCCGCATTGGGGAACTTACGAACGCTATCGGGCAAAACTTGTCCGTTTTGCGCGATGGCAACGCGCGTGTTTGTGCCGCCGACATCCGCGACGATCGTGTGGTGGGGCATCAGCGTTTCAAAGCCTCTTTGACAGCGTCAAACGATGCCTTCGGATAGCGGTTTAGCGTCTTCCAGTCCACATGTAGCAGACCAAATCGTGGCGCATATCCCAGCGCCCATTCGTAATTGTCTAAAAGCGACCAGATGAAATAGCCTTTCACCGGTAAACCTTGCGCCAATGCAGCCTGTACTTGTTCCAGATGAGCAGCCAAATATGAGATGCGATCAGGGTCGGACAGTGGATCGCCCGTCAGTTCCGTTTGCCCGGCCATCCCGTTTTCGGTCACATAGATCGGCAAGTCGCCGGTGTATTCGCGCTGCACCATGATCAGAAAATGTGACAGGCCTTCGGGATAGACCTCCCAACCCATCGCGGTTTTGGGCAGGGGACCTTCGACCTCGACCGTGGCGGGCCAAGGGGTGCCCTCGGGGGCGGGGTCATAGAGCTTGCGGGTATAGTAATTCAGCCCGATCCAATCGAGTGGCTGGGTGATCGTATCGAAATCATCCTGCCAACCCTCCGGCAGATGCGTGCCAAGACCGTCCAATACCTCGTCCGGGTAGCAGCCTTTGGTGATGCCGGAAATGAAGAAGCGATTATAGATCGCATCCTGCACCTTTGCAGCTTGTCGTGCCCCATCGATTTCGCTTGCAGGGGCTGCGAACTCCATATTGCAGACCGCGCCAAGGTTCTTCATGCCCAGCCCGCGCATGACCTGCGTGGCGCGCCCGTGGGCCAGCAGCACGTGATGCATGGCGCGGGCGGTGGCGCGGATGTCACGCAGACCGGGCGCGTGGGCCCCTTCGAAATGCGACAGCCACGACACACACCAAGGTTCGTTGATGGGGGCGGCGGACCAGACGCGGTCTCCGATCCGGGACATGAGAACCTCGGTATAATCCGCGAACCAACTGGCAATATCACGATTGCGCCAGCCACCAAGGTCAGACAGGGGCGAAGGAAGTTCCCAGTGATAGAGCGTCGCGGCGGGTTTGATCCCGCGCTCTAACAGCCCGTCGACCAAGCGGTCATAGAAGTCCAGCCCCGTGGCATTGGGCGTGCCGCGCCCCTCGGGCAACACGCGGGCCCAACTGGTCGAGAAGCGGTAGACGTCGAAGCCTGCATCCTTCAACAGGTCCAAATCCTTGTCCAGCCGGTTCAGATGATCGCAGGCGATGGCTCCGTTTTCCGCCCCCACCACATTGCCAGGAGTGGCCGCGAAATCGTCCCAATGGGTGCGCCCGGCACCCCCTTGGGCGTGGCCTTCAATTTGATAGGCCGAGGTTGCGGCGCCGAACAGGAATTCGGCTGGAAAGTCAGAGCGATGTGGCAGCATCATCAAGTTACCTTGGGTGAGGGATTGATTAGGGATCACGGCGCGCGGGGCCGGTTGACATTCCCAAAGTCAGCTCGGCTTCAAGCAGGATTTCGGTCGGGCTGTCCTTGCCGTTGATGATGTCGATCAGCATCTGTGAAGCGCGCCGTCCCGCCTCGCGGACCGAGGAACGGGTGGCGGTAAAGACAGGGATATCTGCGCCGTTTCGGAAGTAACTCAGGTCGTCGTCATAGGTGATTAACGACACGTCGCGCCCCATGGTCAGGCCCATTTCCTCGATCCCGCGACGCACGCCAATGGCCATGATGATCGAGCTGGCAAGGATCGCGGTGGGGGGGGCTGGACGCGCCAAAAGGGTGCGGGTCAGGTCGTGACCCTGTGCTTCGGTCATCTCGCCAGAAAACATCAAGGAGGGATCCGGGGCGATACTGCGCGAGGTTAGAGCGGCCTCGTACCCTGCACGGCGGCGGGCGGCAAAGTCCATATGCTCCAGCCCGTTCAAAAGTGCGATACGTTGGTGTCCCAGATCCAACAACAGCTCGGTCGCACGCTGAAAAGCGCGTGTGTTGTTCACGTCGACCCATGCGTAAGGGGCGGTGGCGTTGGTGCTTCGCCCATGCACCACGTAAGGAAGGCCCAGATCGTTCAGAAGGGGAATACGCGCATCATTCAGGCTGGGCGCGTGGATGATCAACCCGTCCACATTCCGCTTGGTGGCAAAGCTGCGATAGGCCTGTTCCTCGTCATCATCGGACACAACCGACATCAGCATGTCAAAGCCATTTCGGGAATACACCTCGCCTGCGCCAGCAGTGAAATCCGCAAAAACTGGGTTTACCATCTCGTGCTTGGCGCTGATGGGAATTACGTGCCCGATGGCCATGGCACGACCCGTGGCCAGCGCGCGGGCGCGGGTATTGGGGGCGTATCCATGGGCGCGGGCGGCGGCGGCGACCTTCTTGCGTGTAGCTTCGGATACTTCGGGATAGCCGTTCAAGGCACGGCTGACCGTTGTCGGGGAAAGACCGAGCAGATCAGAGAGTTCCTTGAGTGTCATAGCGGGTTATCCAAAGCGTTTTGGGTGTCGATTTTGGTCGGAAACCAATAATGCTGTGCCCTAAGCTATTCCTGCGTTTGCTGAGATGTAAAGGTAAAAAACATCAAAATGGTGGCGCTAACACACCTGTTGACAGGAATCGCTTTAGGGGCGACTGTTGGTTATTCAAAGCGCTTTGGGGATTTTCTGTAACCCCTCGGGCGCACCGGCTTAGTTCGGTGAAACATCATCGAAACCGATGAAATGTCGTGGGAGGACATTATGAAGAACGTGTTTTACGCAAGCGCCGCGGCGCTGGCCTTGTCGGCTGGTGCAGGTTTTGCAGATGATCATCTGAAATTTGCGCCAGGCGAAGGCGCGTTCACCTGGGATAGCTTTGAAGCGCTAAAGTCTATGGACCTGTCAGGCGAGGTAATCACCGTCCTTGGCCCATGGCTTGGCCCAGACAAAGAACTGGTGGAAAGTGTTATCCACTATTTTGAAACCGCAACTGGCGCGGATGTACAATACTCTGGCTCGGACAGCTTCGAGCAACAGATCGTAATTGATGCCGAAGCCGGCAGCGCGCCCAATATCGCTGTCTTCCCGCAGCCGGGCCTTGCGGCTGATATGGCGTCGAAAGGGTTTTTGGCGGCCTTGCCGGCTGGCTCTGACGACTGGGTTCGCGAAAACTATGCCGCCGGGCAAAGCTGGGTTGATCTGGGAACCTATGATGGGAAAGACGGAACGCCGGCACATTACGGGTTCTTCTATAAAGTCGATCTGAAATCTTTGGTCTGGTACGTGCCTGAAAACTTCGAAGATGCGGGCTATGACGTGCCGCAGACGATGGAAGAGCTGAAGGCGTTGACAGATCAGATCGTGGCGGATGGCGGCGTGCCGTGGTGCATCGGTCTGGGATCAGGTGGGGCAACGGGTTGGCCTGCGACGGATTGGGTCGAAGACATGATGCTGCGCACGCAGACGCCTGCCGACTATGACGCTTGGGTGTCCAATGATCTGAAGTTCGATGACCCCAAAGTGGTCGCCGCGATCGAAGAGTTTGGCGCGTTTGCCCGCAATGACGCCTATGTCTCGGGCGGGGCGGGGGCTGTTGCCACCACCGACTTCCGCGACAGCCCGCAAGGCATGTTCGCGTCGCCTCCGCAGTGTTACATGCACCGTCAGGCCAGCTTCATTCCCAGCTTCTTCCCGGAAGGCACCGAAGTGGGTGTGGACGCAGATTTCTTCTATTTCCCGGCCTATGAAGGCAAGGATCTGGGCAAGCCCGTCTTGGGCGCTGGCACCGTCTGGGCGATCACGTCTGACAGCAAAGGCGCGCAGGCCTTTATGGATTTCCTGAAATCCCCCATCGCACACGAGGTTTGGATGGCGCAAACTGGCTTCTTGACCCCGCATAAGGGCGTGAACAGCGGTGTCTATACTGACCCGACTGTGGCCAAGATGAACGACATATTGCTGAATGCAGACACCTTCCGTTTCGACGGGTCAGACCTGATGCCGGGCGCGGTTGGCGCGGGTGTTTTCTGGACCGGCATGGTTGACTATGCGGGTGGCAAGGATGCCGCCGAGGTTGCAGCGTCGATCCAGTCTACTTGGGACTCGATCAAGTAAGATGAACTGATAAGCACGTCCTTGGCGGATATATCCGCCGGGGACATCCAAGCCGATTGCCCATCGGTTGGAGGGAGGGGACATGCAACAAGCCATCTTCGCGCTATCCACGATCATCATCGGTGTCTTTGGATGTGTCGCCTATTTTTATTTCTCGAACATCATTCTGGATCGGCTGTTGCCCGCAAAGGGTCCGAACGCTGGACGGAACATCAACCGGGCGAATGCCATCCGCCCTTGGCTGTTCGTCTTCCCGGCGCTGGCGATCCTGTCGATCTATCTGCTTTATCCCGTGGTCTCGACCTTTCTGCTCTCGCTGCGTGATACGAAGGGCGAGTTTATTGGCGCGGGCAACTACACATGGCTGGCCGGGGACGAGAAGTTCCGCGAAAGCCTTGTAAACAACCTGCTTTGGCTTCTTGTTGTGCCCGCCGCCTCGACCTTCTTTGGTCTGGTGGCCGCCGGTCTGACCGACCGCATCAAATGGGGGCAGGCGGCGCAAAGTCTGATCTTCATGCCCATGGCGATCAGCTTCGTCGGAGCGGCGGTGATCTGGAAGTTCATCTATGACTATCGCGGCGCGGGTCAGGGCGAGCAGATCGGCCTTCTGAACGCGCTGGTTCAGGCGTTTGGCGGCGAGCCACAAGCGTGGATCACGCTGCCGTTTTGGAACAATTTCTTCCTGATGGCGATCCTGATCTGGATACAGACGGGCTTTGCCATGGTGATCCTGTCAGCTGCCCTGAAAGGCATCAGCGAAGAAACGATCGAGGCCGCGTATCTGGACGGCGCAAGCCCGCTTCAGGTCTTTTTCAAGATCAAAATCCCTCAGATCTGGGGCACGATTGCGGTGGTCTGGACGACCATTACAGTGACCGTCCTGAAGGTCTTTGACATCGTCTTTGCCATGACCAACGGCCAATGGGGCACGCAGGTTCTGGCCAATCTCATGTATGACTGGATGTTCCGCGGCACGCCTGATTTCGGGCGCGGATCGGCCATTGTTGTGGTGATCATGCTTCTGGTCACGCCGGTCATGGTCTGGAACATCTACAACGCTCATAAGGAGACACGCTGATGGATATGGCAGGGGGCAAATCCCGCCTGACATGGGCGGTCAATCTGTCGGCAGCCGCGCTGGTGCTGTTGTGGATCATCCCGACGGTGGGGCTTTTGATCAGCTCGTTTCGGGATCGGGACGCGATTTCGACCTCGGGCTGGTGGACGGCTTTGTCGGCGTCTGAGAAGAACGTGATCGAACGCGCCTTGGCGCCCGGCGAGGCGAAGCTGGAAGGCGACATCTGGGTGCTTGAAGGGCAGGTGCTGGCAGGGCAGGGCGTGAGTGTCACGGCCTTTGGTATCACCTCAAAGGAGCCGGAGGCCTTCGCGCCCGGCGACACCGCAACCCACGCGCGTGGGCATAAGATCACCGTGCAGGCGGATGGGACCTATCGCATTGAATATGCGGAAGAACCCAGTGGAAGCCGGGGCCAGCGCCTGTTCGTGCGGGCCGAAACGCCACCGGGCTTTACCTTGGACAATTACCGCGAGGTGCTTTTTGCCGAGGGCATGGGGCAGTCGCTGATGAACACGCTGACCGTGACCATCCCTGCCACCATCATTCCCGTGCTGGTCGCCGCCTTCGCCGCCTATGCGCTTGCGTGGATGGAGATGCCGGGCCGCGCACTTCTGGTCGCAGCCGTGGTAGGCCTGCTGGTCGTACCGCTTCAAGTCGCCTTCATCCCGCTTCTAAAGCTGCATAACGGGGTCGGGCTGGGCAAAGGCTATCTGGGCATCTGGCTTGCGCATACGGGATTCGGATTGCCCTTGGCGGTCTTTCTATTGCGAAACTATATGGTGGGCCTGCCGGGCGAGATCATCGAAAGCGCCCGCGTGGACGGGGCCACAGATTTCCAGATCTTCCGTCGTATTATTCTGCCGCTTTCCTTCCCGGCGCTGGCCTCTTTCGCGATCTTCCAATTTCTGTGGGTTTGGAACGACCTTCTGGTCGCCAAAGTCTTCCTTGGCACCGGCGAGGACGAGCTGGTCATGACCGGTCGCATCGTGGAGCTTCTGGGCTCGCGCGGGGGGGATTGGGAAATCCTTGCGGCCTCGGCCTTCGTGTCCATCGCGGTGCCAATCTTCGTTTTCTTCTCACTCCAACGCTATCTCGTGCGCGGCCTGCTGGCCGGTTCCGTCAAAGGGGGCTGACACATGAACGCAACCGTTTCTCAACAAGATATGAGACACCTGACCAAGGACACCGATTGGTGGCGCGGCGCGGTGATCTATCAGATCTATCCGCGCAGTTATCAGGACGATAATGGCGATGGGGTGGGGGATCTTGCAGGGATTACGCGCCGTCTGCCACATATCGCGTCGCTGGGCGTGGATGCAGTTTGGATTTCTCCGTTCTTCAAGTCCCCGATGAAGGATTTCGGCTATGACGTGTCGGATTACTGCGACGTGGACCCGATGTTCGGCACTCTGGATGCGTTCGACCAGCTGATCAGCGCGGCCCATGGGCTTGGGCTGAAAGTGATGATCGACTTGGTGCTCAGCCACACGTCAGACCAGCACGCATGGTTTCAGGAAAGCCGTCAGGATCGCGAGAACGACAAAGCCAACTGGTATGTCTGGGCCGAGCCGAAACCCGATGGCACCGCGCCGACCAACTGGCTGTCGATCTTCGGCGGTTCGGCGTGGCAGTGGAACGGGAAGCGGCAGCAATATTACATGCACAACTTCCTGACCTCGCAGCCTGATCTGAACTTCCACGAACCCCAAGTGCAAGAGGCGCTGCTGGACGTGGCGCGGTTCTGGCTTGAGCGCGGCGTAGACGGGTTCCGCCTGGACACGATCAATTTCTACACCCACGACGCCCAACTGCGCGACAACCCACCGCTTGCGCCCGAGGATCGCAACAGCACGATTGCGCCCGCGGTGAACCCCTATAACCACCAAGAACATCTCTATGACAAGAACCGGCCCGAAACGCTGGACTTCCTGCGCAAACTGCGCGCGGTGATGGAGCCTTATGGCGCTGCGGCAGTGGGCGAAGTGGGGGATGCCCAACGCGGTCTGGAAATCATGGGCGACTACACCCGTGGCGATGATCTGGTGCAGATGTGCTATGCGTTCGAGCTGTTGTCGGGCGATCAACCTGATGCGGGTTTTATCGCCGATCTCATGAACAAAGTGGCCGATGTCGCGCCGGACGGCTGGGCCTGCTGGGCTTATTCGAACCACGATGTCGCCCGCCACGCCACCCGCTGGGAGCTGTCCGATCAGGCGCAACGCCTGTTCATCACGCTTCTGATGTCCTTGCGTGGCTCGGCCTGTATCTATCAAGGCGAAGAGCTGGGTCTGGCCGAGGCCGAAGTCGCGTTCGAAGACCTTCAAGACCCCTATGGCATTGAGTTCTGGCCCGAATTCAAAGGCCGTGACGGCTGCCGCACGCCGATGGTGTGGGACAGCACCGCGCCGCAAGGGGGGTTCTCGTCCAACGCTGACACGTGGTTGCCTGTGGCCGAGGATCACTTGCCCTTGGCGGTCGATCAGGCCGAGGCCCAGAGTGACGCGTTGATCCATCACTATCGCGACGTCATCGCTCTGCGCCGCGCCCATCCCGCGCTTGCTAAGGGCGAGATGCTGGATCTTCTGTCGGATGGGCCGCTTTTGCAGTTTGAACGCCAGCACGGGGACGAACGGATCCTATGTCAGTTCAATCTTGGCAACACCCCGATCATCGCGGACCGTCTCGGCGGTGACTGGCAAATGCTGATCGGCGATGACACAGCCGGCATCCCCGCTTGGGGCGCTCGGATTATGAAAGAAGAGGTATAGCCATGGCTGATCTGAAGCTAACAGATGTTGTTAAAAGCTATGGTAATGTGAATGTCCTGAACGACATCAATTTGGACATCCAAACGGGCGAGCTGATCGTCTTCGTCGGGCCGTCTGGCTGCGGGAAGTCGACGCTTCTGCGGATGATTGCTGGGCTCGAGAAGATCACCGACGGCACTTTGGAAATCGACGGGCAGGTCGTCAATGACGTCCCCCCCAGCCAACGCGGCATTGCGATGGTGTTCCAATCCTACGCGCTCTATCCGCATATGACGGTGCGCGATAATATGGCGTTTGCGCTGAACATCGCGAAGAAATCAAAGGCCGAGATTGACGCCGCCGTCGACAAAGCCGCCAGTGCATTGCAGCTTGGGCCATATCTGGATCGCCTGCCAAAGGCGCTTTCCGGCGGGCAACGGCAGCGCGTCGCCATTGGCCGCGCGATTGTGCGCGATCCCAAGGTCTATCTGTTTGATGAGCCGCTTTCGAACTTGGATGCAGCCCTGCGTGTCGCAACCCGGATCGAGATCGCGCAGCTGAAAGAGGCGATGCCCGACAGTACCATGATCTATGTGACCCATGATCAGGTCGAGGCGATGACGCTGGCCGACCGTATCGTGGTTCTGGCCAACAAGGGCATCGCGCAGGTGGGCAGCCCGCTGGAACTTTACGAACGTCCCCGGACCGAGTTCGTGGCACAATTCATCGGCTCGCCTGCGATGAACCTTCTGCCTGGCAAAATCACCGCCACTGGCGCGAACACGCAGGTCACTCTGGACGCCGGCGGTGTGGCCACGACCCAGATCGCCACGACCGAGGCCGACATGGGCCGCGTGGTCAATCTAGGCGTCCGCCCCGAGGATTTCGTGATTGCCGAGGATGACGCGATCTTCGAAGGCGAGGTCGAGATTGTCGAAGCCTTGGGCGAGGTTTCGCTTCTGTATCTTCCTGCGAAAATGTCCGTGGGCGAGGGCGCAGACAGCGCCAACCAGACCCACCTGATCGCCAAACTGCCCGGCATTCATGATGGGCTGAAGGGCCAGAATGTGCGCCTGACGGCGGAACCGTCGAAGCTGCAAATTTTCGCGGATGGCGTGACGATGCGAACCTGAGGACTGGCCAACCTCTCCCACACCACTCACATGGCCAAAGGGTCGCAGAGGATGCTCTGCGACCCTTTCAAATGCAAGGCAGCGCCCCCATCCGCGCTTGCCCATCCGCGCCCCGGTTGCTATTGCGGGGGACGAGATTTCGGACAGGGAACGAACCCATGCGGGCAGAGGCTCAGAACAACGTTGATGCAATCGAGAAATCCTTGGCGCTTTTGCGGCAGCGGATCGGTTGGGAAACGGCGGAACATCGGTTGGAGGAATTCAACGCGATGACCGAGGACCCTGACCTGTGGAACGATCCCGACCGGGCGCAGAAGCTGATGCGCGAACGTCAGTCTCTGTTGGATTCCGTCAATGGTTACAAGGCCATGGCGCAGGACATGCAGGACAACATTGACCTGATCGAACTGGGCGAAATGGAAGAAGACGACGAAGTCGTTGCCGAGGCCGAGGCCGCTTTGGCTGCTCTGGTCAAGAAAGCCGCCGCCGCCGAGCTGGAAGCGCTGCTGGACGGCGAGGCGGACAGCAATGACACGTTCCTCGAGATCAACTCGGGCGCGGGCGGGACGGAAAGCTGTGACTGGGCGTCGATGCTGGCGCGGATGTATGTCCGCTGGGCTGAAAAGCAGGGCTATAAGGTCGAGCTTCAGTCGGAAAGCGCGGGCGAAGAGGCGGGGATCAAGTCCGCGTCTTACAAAATCTCAGGCCACAACGCCTATGGCTGGCTGAAA
The DNA here is from genome assembly GCF_056161205.1 of Aliiroseovarius sp. ABM4_368. NCBI lineage: Bacteria > Pseudomonadati > Pseudomonadota > Alphaproteobacteria > Rhodobacterales > Paracoccaceae > Aliiroseovarius > Aliiroseovarius sp. ABM4_368. Next base: position 531,738 of record NZ_JBSWYR010000001.1, read on the forward strand.
TCGGAAAGCGGTGTGCACCGTCTGGTGCGGATTTCGCCATATGATTCCGCGGCCAAGCGGCACACCTCGTTCAGCTCGGTCTGGGTCTATCCCGTGGTCGACGACAATATCGAGATCGAGGTGAACCCGTCCGATATTCGCATCGATACCTACCGGTCCTCGGGCGCGGGCGGCCAGCACGTAAACACGACGGACTCGGCGGTCCGGATCACGCACATTCCAACGGGCATCGTTACGACCAGCTCGGTGAAATCGCAGCACCAAAACCGCGACATCGCCATGAAAGCGCTGAAATCGCGCCTGTATCAAATGGAACTGGATCGTCGGAATGCCGCCATCAACGAGGCGCATGAAAACAAGGGTGATGCAGGCTGGGGCAACCAGATCCGGTCCTATGTGTTGCAGCCTTATCAGATGGTGAAAGACCTGCGCACGGGGCACGAGACCTCTGACACCAAGGGCGTGCTGGACGGCGATTTGAACGCGTTCATGGCGTCGGTTCTGGCGCAAGATGTGGCCGGGAAATCGCGGGCCGAAGCCAACACGGACGAATAATCCCGCCCGAAAGACGGTAAAAAGCCCCGGTCAGGATCTCTGGCCGGGGCTTTGTTTTTCAAGCTGTTAGCCGTCGATCTTCGCCGCCATAATCGCGATGGCCTGCTGATAAACCGTCGCCGCGTTCCATTCCTTAATCACGCGGAAATTCGGCTGTCCTTGCTGATAACCTTTGCCAGGCTTCCAGCCTTTCTTGCGTAGAAAATTCGCCGTGGTCGCCATCGCGTCCGCCAGATTATACAGATCCACGCGCCCATCGCCCGAGGCATCGACGCCGTATTTATAGGCGTTTCCGGGCAGGAACTGAGTGTGCCCCAGCTCGCCATGTTTTGCGCCGCGCGTGTTGCCGGTGATTGTGCCCTGATCCACCAGTTTCAAAGCACCGATGGCGTGGGGTTTGAAGAAGTCCGAGCGGCGGCAATCGAAGGCCAGCGTGGTGATTGCGGACACAACCGGCGTGTTGCCCATGAAGCCGCCAAACCCGGTCTCCATCCCGTGGATGGCCAGCAGAACGCCGGCGGGCACTCCGTATGCTTTCTCAAGCGACTGATAGAATTTCGGGTTCTGCGCCAGTCGCTTGCGCCCCTGCGCTTCGATCGTGGCGGACCCTCGGATCTGCATGAATTTGGACAGGGAATAGCGGAAAGACTTTTGGTTGCGATCCGCGCTGATTGTGGCGGACGAATACTTGGCCGAGGCCAACGCCTGAAGCCCGCGTTTCCCCACGCCCGCCTTCTGCGCCTCTTTCGCGAAGCTGGCTTTCCACGCGTCAAACCCGGCCGAGGTATTGCTGCAATTAGCAGCCATGGCAGCGCCCGAAGTTAGGCAGATGGTACATCCAATGGCGATGAACTTTTTCATAAATAGCATGTCGAAATTCCTGTCACACAAAACGGCACGGGGCGCAGCGCCCTTGAAGCCATCCCTACGAAAGCGCGTTCGCGGTATCCGGGTCAAGCTTTTGTTCATTCTCGTCATGGGGCAGACGCGAATTTCTGGCCCAGATGTTCGTCGGCTGCATTCCTTAACACATTCAGAAACTTGACGGATGCCAAATGACCCGCAACACTCGGCCTGCGCGCGAAAAGAAAAACAATAACGTGCACGGAGGAGATATGTCTGACGCAACCCAATTGGAGGCCTCGCCGCCGCCAAATATCCAATCCATTTCCGTCTCGGATGTGCTGTCAGCCCTAAAGTCAGGAATTCAGGACTTCAAAACCGCACCCGCGTTCGGGCTGTTCTTTGCACTGTTTTTCGTGCTGGGCGGGATTGTTCTGTTTCTTCAACTCAAGGTGATAGATCAAAGCTATTCGATCATTCCTGTCGCCTTCGGCTTCCCGTTCCTTGCGCCCTTTCTGGCCGTTGGCATGTACGAGGTCAGCCGTCGGTTAGAGGCCGGAGCGCCGCTGGACTGGCCACAGATCTTGGGCGTGGTGTTTAATCAGAAAGACCGGCAGTTTCCATCGATTGCGATGGTGCTGATCATGGGCTTTCTGTTCTGGATCTTCGTGGCGCATATCGTCTTTATGCTTTTCATGGGGTTGCACCCTATGACCAACATCACCTCGAACTGGCAGGATGCGCTGCTGAGCAGAAACGGAATTACGATGCTGGCCGTGGGCAGCGTGGTTGGCGGCATCATGGCTTTCGTGGCCTTTGCCCTGACCGTGTGCAGCCTTCCGATGCTCTTAGACCGCGAGATGGATTTCATCTCGGCCATGATTTATTCGTTTCAGTCGGTGGTGCAGAATTTTGTCCCGATGTTGATATGGGGCGCGCTGATCGCGGTTCTGCTGGTGCTGGCGATGCTTCCTTTGTTCTTTGGCCTTTTCATCGCGTTGCCCATACTGGGTCATGCAACCTGGCACCTGTATCGCAAGGTCATGTCGTTCGACGATTGATCGCTGCAAGACTTGCAACAAAAAAAGGCCGCCCACGGGGCGGCCTTTGCATTGGTATGTCCAAATAAGCTCTGGCTTAGGCTTTCTCGGCCGGGGCAGGGGCCGCGGTCTGAACCTTTTTCGAGGCACCCGAAAGCGGGTCGTCTTGACGTTGAACCGAGCCTTCGAAATGCGCACCGCTTTCGATGGCGATGGTTTTGTGGATAATATCACCTTCGACACGCGCGGTCGCGGTCAGGCGGACCTTCAGGCCACGCAGCCGGCCAATGATGCGGCCGTTGATCACAACGTCATCACCAATCACTTCACCGCGTACGGTGGCGCCTTCGCCAACGGTCAGTTGGTGGGCGCGGATGTCGCCTTCTACGGTGCCTTCGACGATGATGTCGCCGGTCGATTTGACGTCGCCCTTGATGACAATGTCAGACGACAGCGTCGATGCGGGCGGCTTGGCTTTCGGGGTCGAAGACGGCACGGGCGGTGTTGATGCCTTGGGGGGCATCGCTGGCTTTTCAGCCGCGGGAGCCGCCGCAGTTGTGTCCTGTCCGCCGGCTTTCGGGCCGGGCTCGTTGATCTTGCTTTTAGAAAACATCGCGTGCTGCCTTGATATAGATCATGGGGTTGATCGGACGTCCGCCCACGCGCACTTCATAGTGAAGATGCGGCCCGGTCGAGCGTCCACTGTTTCCAATATCACCAATTCGCTCCCCGCGCGAGACCCTTTGTCCTTTGCGCACGTTCATGCGCGACAAATGGGCGTAACGGGTTTCAATACCGAACTCGTGTTGGATTTTGATAAGCCGTCCATAGCCCGAAGACCATGCGGCGTGAATGACGACCCCATCTGCCGGTGCATAAACCGGGGTTCCGATAGGGGCGGCAAAATCTGTGCCATTATGCATCCGGCCCCAGCGGGTGCCAAAGCCAGACGTGAAGCGGAAGTTCGACTTCACAGGCATGCCAAAGGGCATTTTCTGGGCGGCGATGCGATAAAGGTTCATGCGGTCAAGCTCGCCCAGAATGCGGTTAGCGCGTTCTGTGTAGGCGTCAGGTGCACCGCCGCTGGTCGATAGGATCAGCGGGGTCAGCGGGCCACCCTGACCCGAGTATCCTCGGCGGATCTGCCCAAGAATGTTGTCTACAGACATACCCGACTTGGCAAACATTTTGTCCAGTGGTTCCAGCGAGATTGACACCGCGTCTTCCAGTTGGCGGAAAATCTGGTCGTTGCGCTCTTCGCGCAGACGGGCCTCGTACATCATGTCTTGGGCGAATTGCTCGGACTGGGCGGCGTTGGCAGCGATCTTGTCGCGCTCGGCAGCGGTGCGGGCCAGTTCCTCGGTCATGAAGGCCAGCGTTGCGTTGCTGGCGGCAGAGGGGGCGCCGGGGGCGGCGCTATCCGCGTTTTCACGCGCTGCGGCCAGCATCTCTTCCAAGCTGCCTTTGGCCTGATCGCGCTCGCCGATGGTGCGGCGCAGGGTGGACTGGATGACGCCAATGCCGGTTTCCAGCTCGCGGCGACGTTCTTCAGATGCCAACAGCTCGCTTTGCATTTCCGAAATCTGCGAAAGCGCCAGATTGAAGCGTTCTTGGGCGGCAATCGCCTCGACGCTGCGGGCGTCGCGTTCTTCGGACAGGGTTTGAACGCGCTGTTCGTAAAGCTGTTTGTCCCGCTGGGCTTGGTCGCGCAGGTTGCCCGATCCAATCGAATCCATCAGCAGCACGGCGGTTGCGATAATCGACCACGCAAAGAACGCGGCCGAGCCGGTCCAGCCAAGTGCTTGTGTCAGAGGAGACAGTCGAATGAATCGCGTTCCGTCCTCGGATCTCAGGAAAAGTCGCTGCTCGGGGAAAGCCCGCTCGAGCAGATGATTGGTCTTGGTGATCAAGTGGTTATGCAATGTGCAATTCCCAGTGTCGTCCCTAGTTCCCCTGTCTGTGGCGGTTGGATGCTCTTGAAGGCATTCCGACAGACCCGTGGTGCTTAGCGTGGAGCCTTCGCGCACGCAAGAAAATTTGGGGAATTCATCAACTTGCCGCAGCGAAACGGGCAATTTTCTGCCGATTTATTGCTATCAGAACAGGTGTGATGTGGTCAGGAAATCCTGTCCCACAATATCTGGTGTCAGATCTTGCGGGGCATTCTGATTTTCAGCAAGCGGTTGCGTCAATTTGGCGTACCGCGTTGACGGTCCAAGGCTTCCTCGGCAAGGGGCCAGTAAAAGTCCGGCGGCAACCCGGCCTCGGCGCGTTTTTCTTCGTTGAAAGGGGGCTTTAGCGCGCCGTGGAAATAGGTGAGCACAAGCTGGTGGAACGTGTCTTTCGGGTCAAGTTCGTGACGCCCACAAAGGAAGTGAAACCACTTGGACCCATAGGCCACATGGCCGACTTCCTCGGAATAGATCACTTCCAGCGCGGCCACCGTGTCAGGCAGGTTTGCCTTGCGGAAAATCTCGATCATGCCGGGGGTGACGTCCAGCCCGCGTGCTTCCAGTACCATCGGCACCACAGCGAGCCGACCCAGAAAATCTGTGGCCGTATCTTCCGCCGCGCGCCACATGCCCGCATGAGCGGCCAGCGCGCCATAGTGGCTGTCCAAGGCTTCAAGACAGTCGCATACAAGATTGAAATGCTTGGCTTCTTCATCAGCGGCTTTCACCCAGTCATCATAAAACCCAAGCGGCATCGGCGTGTCGGTGAACCGCGCGATGATATCCCAATGAAGGTCCACCGCGTTCAGTTCGATATGTGCCACGGCGTGCAGCAAGGCGATCTGACCGGGACGCGCACCCGGACGGCGGCGGGGTACATCGCGCGGGTCTTTCAGCTCGGGCTTTTCCGGACGCGCGGGGAAGTCAGGCGGGGTGGCCTGACCGATGACGCGCTCGCGGTCCTGCAAGGGGGATGTGATCTGACCCGCCTCGCGTGCAGCAAACCATGTGGCGGCGTATTTGCGTGCCAAGGCGGTTTTTTCGCGCCCGTCTGCGGTGCGAAGAATCTCGTTTGCCATTTCGGCCAAGGGCTTTGGCAGGCCGGTCATGCGCCCGCCACCAGTTCGCGCGCAGTGTCCAGAACATCCTGCGCGTGGTCTTTCACTTTCACCTTGGTCCAAACCTGCGCAATGCGGCCATTCGCGTCAATCAGAAATGTCGAGCGCGTAATGCCCATATAGGTGCGACCATAGTTCTTCTTTTCGCCCCACGTGCCATAACGTTCACAGACGTCACCTTCGGCATCAGAAAGCAAAGGAATGGCCAACGTGTGCTTTGCGCGGAAGTTCTCGTGCTTTTTCAAGCTGTCTTTCGACACGCCCAACACCTGCACGCCAAGCGCTTGGAACTCGGGCAGCAGCGCGGTGAAGTCCAGCGCTTCGGTGGTGCAACCGGGGGTGTTGTCCTTGGGATAGAAGAACAGAACCACCGGCTTGCCTGCCAATTCGGACAGGGTCACAGGGTCGCCGCCATCCTGCGGAAGGGTGAAATCCGGCGCGATGTCGCCAATTGCGGGCAGGGTCTGGGTCATGTTTCTGGAACTCCTTCCGTTAAGCCGTTAGAACCGTTGCAAAACATATGCTGGCGGTGCTGAGCGTAGCAACGAACCGATTTGCGCGGTGGCATTGTGCCGATGGGGCGGTAAATCCGGGCTCGTGCCCTTATTCAGGACTTTCCCCGTCTTGGTATTTTGGGCAGAATGATTGAAAAGACAGGGGGCTGCAAGGCCGGTCCGACAGGCAGAATGACCAGTGATACGACGCCAGATGATGACCTGACTGGCGTGCCTCCGAAAGGCGGTGCGCAAGGGACGGCGTCGCAGGGTCGCGAAACTGCCGGTGAAATGAGCATCGAACAGGCCGAGGCTGCCGTGCTGGCGGCCAGCGCCCGCCGCCTGCCATTGCGTGGGCTGGTTGAACAAGCCTTCATGCGCCTTCGCAAGCCGCGCCGAGTGGAAAACTTGGTTCGCTCCGACCGCGATGATCAGCCCCGCCGAAAGCGTGACCTTCCTAAACTTCGCCGGTCGGAACCGGCTGCGTCCGAGGCCGCAAGCCTCGACGTTGTGCCCTCGCGTGATGTGCCTGATGCGACACCGGTGGCCGCGCCCACGCCAAAGCCCAAGTTGCCCCGTAAGTTGAAACGCCGCATGGGCGTCTGGACCGTGTTCCTGTTTGGCGCTGCGGCATTGTTTCTGGCGCTGGTGTCTTTGTCCGTTTCGGGTCGCGTGGTTACGATGCCCGATTGGGTGGCCCAGCGGGTCGAACAGCATTTGAATGCGCAATCGGATGCGGTCGGCCTTTCGCTTTCACGGATCGAGCTTGGCGTGTCCGGCAATGGACGCCCCCGGTTGCGGCTGATCGATCTGGGTATTCGTGACGAAACCGGATTAGAGATCGGGCGTCTGAACGCGGTCGAAGGCTCGGTTTTGTTCTGGCCGGTTTTGTCCGGGAGGTTGGAACCAGCGTCGCTGGAACTTTCGGGTGCGCAGATTACTGTGCGCAGACAAGCGGACGGGGCTTTCGCCCTCAGCTTTGGGCAGGGGGTCGGCGCGACTGGCGACTTTGCTAGTGTTCTGGACGGCATTGATAAGGTCTTTGCGGCTGGCGCGCTGGCTTCTACTGACGAAATCCGCGCCGGTGGGCTGACCATCACGCTTGAAGACGCTCGCACAGGCCGGATTTGGCAGGTGACCGACGGGGCGCTGGTCATCACGCAGGACGCTGATGATGTCCGCATGGAAGTGACTTTCGACGTTTTTAACCAGACCGAAACTTTGGCCGAGACAGTGCTGGAATTTCGGAGTGCCAAGAATTCCTCGGCGGCCGAGTTTACGGCGCGATTCAAGAATGCGCTTTCCGCCGACATTGCCGCTCAATCTCCGCTTTTGACCTTCCTTGGGATCGTGGATGCGCCGATCTCGGGCGAGCTGTTGACCACGATGGACGAGGATGGAGCGATTTCCGACTTGTCCGGGTTTATGGAGTTCGGCGCGGGCGCGATTTCGCCCGATGCCGGGGCAAAACCGGTGCGGTTCAATGGGGGGCGGGTTCAGATTGACTATGACCCTGAACGCGAGCGCATGGATTTCTCGGAAATGTCGCTGTCGTCTGAATGGGTGCAGGCCCAAGCGGCCGGGCATGCTTATTTGCGCGGTTGGTCGGGTGGTTGGCCGACCGAACTGATCGGTCAGATCCAGCTTTCCGAGGCTGAAGTGAACCCGTCAGACCTGTTTGAAAAGACTGTACTGCTGGGGCAGGGCAGCGCGGATTTCCGGCTGCGGCTGGACCCGTTCGAAGTGATGATCGGCCAGGCCTATGTCACCCATGAAGACCGCCAGATTGCTGGATCAGGCCGGATTTCGGCGGACAGTGACGGGTGGTCCTTGGGATTTGACAGCCGCGCGGACGAAGTTACACCCGCGCAGGTTATCGCCCTGTGGCCCGAGGCGCGAAGCACGCAAACCCGTGAATGGATCCGCAAGAACGTGTCGGATGGCCGTTTTCAGGACGTCGCGGTTGCGTGGCGCAAGCACGGCGATGCGCCTGCACAGCTGAATATGAGCGCGTCTTATAAGGATATGACGATCCACGCGGTCAAAGACATGCAACCCATTGAAAATGCGGATGGACGTCTGGTGATTGAAGGACGGAGATTGTCCATCGTGGCAGATCGCGCTGTGGTGCGTCCGCTGGATCAAAACGGAAAGCTTGCCAGTGTTCTGGACGCATCGGGTACTCAGTTCATCATTCCGAAATTGGCGAAACCCCGCCCGGCGGGCGCTGATCCCAACATCGCCCGGCCGCCGGTCCCAGCCGAGGTTCACCTGTCTGTCTCTGGAACGATGAGTGCTGCGCTGAATCTGCTAAACGCCAAACCCTTCCGCGTGTTTCGTGCAAGCGAGGGCAAGATGGGGCCGGACATCGCCACCGGCCGTGCGACTGTCAGGGGGCGTATTGATGTTCAAATGCAACCGAAGCTGCCGCGGGATGCGATATCTTACGACCTGACCGCCGATCTTCGTAATGTCGCCAGCTCTAAGATCGTGCCCGGCCACGATTTGGAACTGCCCAAAGCTTTGATGCGTTTTGATGACAAGCAGCTAAGCCTTCAGGGGCAGGGAACCTTGTCGGGCCTACCGGTCACAGGTCTGTGGAAGTTGCCGTTTAAGGCCGGGAAAGCCGCCGAACAATCCACCGTTACCGGGCAGTTCCCTTTGAACACCAAGATGCTGGATGTCTTTAAGGTCGGCCTGCCCGCCGGAACCGTGCAGGGTGAAGGGCGCGGAGATTATAAGATCGTGTTGGCAAAAGACACGACCCCGCGTCTGACGCTCGAGGGCAATCTGAATGGCGTCGGTTTGTCGATCCCAGCTTTGGGTTGGTCCAAATCCAAAGGTTCGGACGGGCAGGTCACGCTCACCGCAGATCTGGGCGAGGTCCCAAGGATCGACCAACTGGCGCTGACGGCTCCGGGTCTTACGGCGGCGGGGCAAGTGAACATCCGCACGGAAGGCGGTTTGGATACAGCGATATTTGACCGGGTGAAGCTGGGCAATTGGCTAGACGCTAAGGTTACGCTGACCGGGCGTGGTGCGGGCGTTCCGGTGGCTGTGACGGTTAATGGCGGCTCGATTGACATGCGCGGGGCCACGTTTGGCTCGGGCGGGGGCGGTGGATCTTCCGGGGAAACCCCGATTGATTTGAAACTGGATCGGCTGACCATTTCGGAAGGCATCGTTCTGACCCCGTTCGAGGCCAATCTGAAAACCACGTCACAGGGATTATCTGGCCGGTTCGAGGGCCGCGTATCCGGCAAGCCCGTGATCCGTGGCACTGCAGCCCCGCAACCCAACGGCACCGCCTTCCGTATCAAGGCCCGCAACGCAGGCGCTGTCATGCGCGAGGCCGGGCTGTTCAAATCCGCCAAGGGCGGCAAGATGGAGCTGGTTTTGGCCCCGGCCGGCGGAAAGGGCGTCTACGACGGAAACCTCGAGATCACCGACGATATCTCGGTCCATAATGCACCTGCGATGGCCGAGCTTTTGTCCGCCATCTCGGTCATTGGTCTTTTGCAGCAACTGGGCGGGCAGGGCATACCCTTTACCGATGTCGACGCCCGCTTCCGGCTGGATCCCGAAAAAGTCACCATTTACGAGGGCGCGGCCTCGGGCCATTCAATGGGGATTTCGATGGACGGGTATTACTATCTCGGGGCCAAGCAGATGCAGATGCAGGGCGTCATCTCTCCGTTCTATCTGGTGAACTCGGCGGGGCGCATTTTTGCACGGAAGGGCGAAGGGCTGGTCGGGTTCAACTATCAGCTTGGCGGTTCGGCCACCGACCCGCAGGTGTCAGTCAATCCGCTGTCCGTCCTGACGCCCGGAATTTTCCGCGACATTTTCCGGCGATCGCCTCCGCCCAAGCCGGAATGATTGACGCGGGCGCGGATCAGCCATATGTGCGCGGCCATGAAACTGAGTGATTTTGACTTTGACCTGCCCGAGGATCTGATTGCGACCCGCCCCGTGCGCCCGCGCACGGCGAGCCGTCTTTTGGTCGCAACGCCTGACAGGCTGACCGACGCCCATGTAGGCGACCTGACCGATTGGCTGCGGCCGGGGGATCGGCTGATCCTGAACGACACCAAGGTCATTCCGGGCCGTCTGTTTGGCACCCGCACCCGTCCGGGTGGGGCCCCCGGCGAAGGCATTGCCAACATCGAAATCACGCTTCTGTCGCCCGATGGACAGGGCCAATGGCACGCGATGGCCAAGCCGCTTCGCAAGTTGAAAGAGGGCGATGTGATCGCGTTCTCGGACGATCTGAATGCTGAGTTTCTTGGCCGTGACGATGATCAGGCGGTGCTGCGGTTCAATCTGGAAGGCGACGCGTTTGACGCAGCGATTGCCGAAGCCGGGAAGATGCCCCTGCCGCCCTATATCGCTGCCAAACGCGCGGCGGACGCGCAGGATAACGAGGACTATCAGACGGTGTTCGCCCGCAACTCGGGTGCCGTGGCCGCGCCCACAGCGTCGCTGCATTTTGACACTGACCTTTTGGACCGCATCAAAGGGATGGGCGTCGGCCTGACCCATGTCACGTTGCATGTGGGGGCGGGGACGTTCCTGCCTGTGAAGGTCGATGACGTTTCAAAGCACAAAATGCATGCAGAATGGGGCGAGGTGAGCCAGAAAGCGGCGGATCAGATCAACGCAACTCTTGCCGAAGGCGGGCGAGTGATCCCGGTAGGCACAACGGCGTTGCGCCTGATTGAAAGCGCCGCCATCGCAAAGGGGCAGATCGCCCCGTGGACGGGCGAGACCGACATCTTCATCACACCGGGTTTTGAGTTCTCGATTGCAGATGGATTGATGACCAACTTCCACCTGCCCAAATCCACGTTGATGATGCTGGTCTCGGCTTTGATGGGCACACAGCGGATGCGCGACATCTATGCCCATGCGATAGCCGAAAAATATCGCTTCTTTTCTTACGGAGACAGCTCGCTTCTGTTGCCGCACGGTGCCGATCGGGGCGCGTAAAGGCCGGAACGCGACTCTACGAGGTCGCGAAAATGCGTTTCTGAACGGACAGGGTCGGTTAGACTGAACATCTCGGATTGGCGGAGGACTTCATGCTTCAGGTTCTGGCAAGCTCTTGGGCGCTTCTGTTGGGCGTCATGCTTTTGATGGTTGGCAACGGCGTGCAGGGCACGTTGTTGGGGATTCGTGGTGGGCTGGAAGGCTTTTCCACATTCGAGCTGTCCTTGGTCATGTCTGGCTATTTTGCAGGCTTCCTGTTTGGCTCGCGGATGGCTCCGGTGATGATCCGCCGGGTCGGGCATGTGCGGGTCTTTGCGGCACTTGGGTCGTTTATCTCGGCCGTTCTGATCCTCTATCCGGCGATGACCAACCCGATTGCCTGGACGCTTCTGCGCGTTGCGGTCGGCTTTTGTTTTTCGGGCGTGTATGTGACGGCGGAAAGCTGGCTGAACAACGCCGCTGACAACGAAAACCGCGGCAAAGCCCTGTCGCTTTATATGTTCGTACAGATGGTGGGCATTATCGCCGCACAGGGCCTTTTGGTGCTGGGCGATCCCAACGACTTTATCTTGTTCATCATCCCGTCAGTGCTGGTTTCGATTGCCTTTGCACCCATCCTTTTATCAATCAACCCGACCCCCGCCTTTGAAACCACTAAGGGCCTAAGCCTGCGCGAGCTTTTCACGATCTCGCCCTTGGGCTGTGTGGGCTTCTTTATCCTTGGCGGCGTCTTTGCGGCGCAGTTCGGAATGGCCTCGGTCTATGGTCAGCAGGCGGGGCTGAGCGTGGCGCAGATTTCGGGCTTTGTGTCGACTTTTTATATTGGCGGGCTGGTGCTGCAATATCCGATCGGCTGGATTTCTGACAGAATGGACCGCCGCATCCTGATCCTGGTTGTCACCGCCGTCGCGGCGTTCGCTGGGTTCCTGCCGGTACTCCTGTCTTCAAGCTATTCCGTGCTTTTGGGCGCTGCGTTCCTGATGGGCGGTATGACCAACCCGCTTTACGCCCTGCTTCTGGCCTATGTGAATGACTTTCTTGAGCCCGATGACATGCCCGCGGCCTCGGCCGGTTTGATTTTCATCAACGGGATCGGCGCGATTGCCGGGCCGATCATCTCGGGTTGGGTGATGGGCGTCATCGGCCCCAGCGGGTTCTGGGCCTATATGGCGATTTTGCTTCTGGCCTTGCTGGCGTATGGCCTGTGGCGTTCGACCCAGCGTTCTGCCCCTGCGCCTGCCGAGACCGGTGCGTTTATGACCATGGCCCCAGCGACGTCCCCCGTTGCGGTGGACATGGCGCAAGAGTTTTGGGCGGATGAAGCCGAAGCCAGTGACGAGGACGAAAGCTGAGGGCGCTAAATGCCGACAGGGCTTGCAGTGTTCCCCACGCCCGTTAGGGTAATGGGTGGGAGGACAATATGGCCACAGCGCAAACGATCATCCACTTCTGGGTCGACGAAACCGGGCCTGACGGCTGGTATAACGGCACCGAGGCGTTGGATGACACCATCCGCGACAGGTTCCTACCCAGTTGGGAGGCAGCGCAGGCAGGCGCTTTGGATCAATGGCAGGACACAGCCGAAGGTGCCTTGGGTTTTCTGATCCTGACCGACCAATTCCCCCGCAACATGTTTCGCGGCGACGCGCGGTCTTTTGCGACGGATGCTGCAGCCTTGGCCTGCGCCGAGCGTGCAATTGATAACGGGCTGGATTTGCAGATCGACCTGCCCACACGACAGTTCTTTTACATGCCATTCATGCATTCGGAAGAGATGGCGATGCAGGACCGTTGCATCGAACTGATGCAAAACCGCATGTCGGAACCGCGCGGGGCGGGGGATACGCTGCATGCCCGCGTGCATCGTGAAATCATTCACCGCTTCGGGCGGTTTCCCTATCGAAATGACGCTCTTGGGCGCGACAGCAGTGCCGAAGAAAAGGATTTTATCACCAATGGTGGCTATGGAAGCATCCTTCACGCGTTGCAAGATGAACAGAAGTAAGGCGATTTTCCCGGTTTTCGCTGAGCGAATAGCAGGGTTTCGCTGAGGTAATTGATCCATTGAACAAAATAGTTTAATGCCAAACTATCTTGGATGAGGAGGAGCCACCCATGGCAGGACAGAGTTTTGATACGATCGTGATCGGCGCAGGGCCGGGCGGCTATGTTGCAGCTATTCGGGCGGCGCAGCTGGGCCAAAAGGTGGCCATCATCGAACGCGAGCATCTGGGCGGTATCTGCCTGAACTGGGGATGTATCCCGACCAAGGCGCTTTTGCGCTCGGCCGAGGTGTTCCACTTGATGCACCGCGCCAAGGAATTCGGCCTGTCGGCTGGCAAGATCGATTATGATTTGCCCGCTATTGTAAAGCGCTCACGCGGCGTTGCAGCTCAGCTTTCGGGCGGCATTGGCCACCTGATGAAGAAAAACAAAGTGACTGTTTTCATGGGGGAAGCAACGATCCCCGCCAAGGGTAAAGTCTCGGTCAAAACCGAGAAAGGCACAGAAGAGTTAACCGCCAAGAACATCGTTCTGGCGACCGGCGCCCGTGCTCGTGAACTTCCGGGGCTAGAGGGCGACGGCGATCTGGTTTGGACGTACCGAGATGCGCTGAACCCGCCGCGCATGCCGAAGAAGCTTTTGGTCATTGGATCGGGCGCGATTGGCATCGAGTTTGCCAGCTTCTTCAACACCTTGGGTGCAGACACCACCGTGGTCGAAGTGATGGATCGCGTACTGCCTGTGGAAGACGCCGAGATCTCAGCCTTCGCCAAAAAGTCTTTCGTCAAGCAGGGCATGAAGATCATGGAGAAAGCCATGGTCAAACAGCTGGACCGCGCCAAAGGCAAAGTCATCGCCCATATCGAAGCTGGCGGCAAGGTAGAAAAGCAAGAGTTCGACACTGTGATTTCTGCCGTCGGGATCGTCGGTAATGTGGAAGGTCTGGGGCTGGAAGAACTGGGCGTCAAGATCGACCGCACCCATGTTGTGACCGACGAATACTGTCGAACCGGCGTCGATGGCCTTTATGCCATTGGCGACATCGCCGGCGCACCGTGGCTTGCCCACAAAGCCAGCCACGAAGGCGTCATGGTCGCCGAGCTGATCGCGGGGCTGCATGCTCATCCGGTGAAACCCGAAAGCATCCCCGGCTGTACCTATTGTCACCCGCAGGTGGCCAGCGTCGGCCTGTCCGAAGCCAAAGCGAAAGAGCAGGGGTTGGACATCAAAGTCGGCCGCTTCCCCTTCATCGGCAACGGCAAGGCCATCGCGATGGGCGACGCCGAGGGCATGATAAAGACCATCTTCGACGCCAAAACAGGCGAGCTTCTGGGCGCGCATATGGTCGGCCCGGAAGTGACCGAGATGATCCAAGGCTATGTGGTTGGCAAAACGCTGGAAACCACGGAAGAAGAGCTGATGCACACGGTCTTCCCGCACCCGACGATCTCGGAAAGCATGCACGAGGCTGTGCTGGACGCCTATGATCGCGTCATTCACATTTAAGATGATGATAATTAAAGGAAAAGGCCGGGTTGATCGCCCGGCCTTTTGCGTTTCTTAGGCCGCCACCTTAAGTCCCGCCAACATGTCCAGAATACGGGTCCAGCCGCCCTTATGGTCCTGAAGACTTTGTTCCGATGGGAAGCGGACGTGGCGCAAAGTCAGGTCGGTTCCGCCATCTTTGGGCGCGAAATCCAGCGTCACGACTGAATCTTCCTGACTGTTCTGCGACATCCACGTAAAGGCCAGCTGATTGGCACGGTCGATCACACGATACTCGCCCGTATGGGGCAGGTCGCCCGCGTTTGGCACACGCATCATGATCAAAAACTGCCCGCCGACTTTGGCGTCCACCTTGGCCTCGGGGATGGTCACGCCTTCGCCGGGTATCATGAATTTTGCCAGCATCTTGGGGTCCAGCCACGCGTCAAATACGCGTTCGGGTGGGTGAGGGATGTGGCGGGTGATTTCCAGGGAAAGTTCAGTCATTGGCGTCCTCCTTCAAGGCAGCTTCAAGGGCGTCCAGGCGCAGCGCCCAGATCGACCGGAGTTCGTTAAACCATTGATCGACAAGTAAAAGAGGTTCCAGTTGAACCTCGATCAAGTGTTCACGCCATTCGGTGCGGCGTGTCACCAGCCCTGCGGCTTCAAGCGCTTTGATGTGTTTTGATACGGCGTTCAGACTGATGTCGAACCGCGCCGAGACATCAGTGATCCGCAGCGGACCTTCCTGCGCGAGCAGCGTCAGGATGGCGCGGCGCGTCGGATCAGATGCCGCTTTTAAAACCGTGGACAGGGTGTCTGTATCATGTCGTTCAACCATATGGATGAATAACATGCTGAATGCCTTCAGTCAACCCGTGGGGTGAATGATGAATTCGGCACAGAAAACCCGCGCTTGAAAGATCCAGCGCGCAATTGAGCGCGATAGGTCAAAAAATCTAAAGCTGGCATGTAGTGCTAATCCTGTCGGTAGTTGGCAGCATGTTCCTGCAATGTTCTAACTTTTCGATTGTCTCGCCGCGGGCTTTGCCCTAACCGTTACTGAAGTGTGAATTGGGGGTCAGAATGGCCGAGTTGAAAGAAATACAGGTCCGCGGTGCGCGCGAGCATAATCTGAAATCGATCGACGTGGATATCCCGCGCGATAAGCTGGTGGTGATCACTGGGCTGTCGGGTTCAGGCAAGTCGTCCTTGGCGTTTGATACGATCTATGCGGAAGGGCAGCGGCGCTATGTGGAAAGCCTGTCAGCTTATGCGCGCCAATTCCTTGATATGATGGAGAAACCCGACGTGGATCACATCGCGGGCCTGTCGCCTGCGATTTCCATCGAGCAGAAAACAACGTCGAAAAACCCGCGCTCGACTGTCGGCACGGTGACCGAGATTTACGACTATCTGCGCCTGTTGTTTGCCCGCGCGGGGACGCCGTATTCCCCGGCCACGGGTCTGCCCATCGAAGCTCAGCAAGTGCAGGACATGGTCGACCGTGTGATGGCGATGGAGGAGGGCACCCGTGCCTATCTTCTGGCCCCGATCGTACGCGACCGGAAGGGCGAATATCGCAAGGAATTTCAAGAGCTTCAGAAGAAGGGCTTCCAGCGCGTCAAAGTAAATGGCGAGATGTACGAGCTGGATCAACCGCCCACACTGGACAAGAAATACCGGCATAACATCGACGTTGTGGTGGATCGCGTGGTTGTGCGCGATGGGATGGAGCAACGACTGGCTGACAGTTTCCGCACGGCGTTGGATCTGGCCGACGGAATCGCATTGTTCGAGACCGCCCCGAAAGAAGGTGATCCCGAGATTATAACCTTCTCGGAAAACTTCGCCTGTCCGGAAAGTGGCTTCACCATCCCCGAGATCGAGCCGCGTCTGTTTTCCTTTAACGCCCCCTTTGGCGCCTGCCCGGAATGCGATGGGTTGGGAAAAGAACTGTTCTTTGATGAACGCCTCGTGGTGCCGGACGCCACGCTGAAGGTCTATGACGGCGCGCTGGCTCCATGGCGGAAGGGTAAGTCGCCATACTTCCTGCAAACGATTGAATCGATTGCGAAACATTACGAGTTCGACAAGAACACCCCGTGGAAAGACCTGCCTGCCCATGTGCAGCAGGTGTTTCTGTATGGCTCGGGCGAGGAAGATATCAAGTTCCGCTTTGATGAAGGCGGGCGGGTCTATGAGGTCACGCGGCCCTTTGAAGGCGTCATTCCCAATATGGAGCGCCGCTATCGCGAGACGGATTCGAACTGGATCCGCGAGGAATTTGAGCGGTATCAGAACAACCGCCCTTGTGGCGCTTGTGGCGGGTATCGCCTGCGGGACGAGGCATTGGCGGTCAAAATCGGTCCCGCCGATGATGCTGACAAGCTGCTTCACGTAGGGCAGGTGGTCGAGATGTCGATCCGCGAGGCTTTGGCTTGGGTCGAGGACGCGCCGAACCATCTGAGCGTCCAGAAAAACGAGATCGCGCGCGCAATCTTGAAGGAGATTCGCGAGCGCCTTGGGTTCCTGAACAATGTGGGTCTGGAGTACCTGACACTCAGCCGCAATTCAGGCACGCTTAGCGGCGGGGAAAGCCAGCGGATTAGGCTTGCCAGCCAGATCGGTTCGGGCTTGACCGGGGTGCTTTACGTGTTGGACGAGCCCTCGATTGGCTTGCACCAGCGCGATAATGACCGGCTTTTAACCACGTTGAAGAACCTGCGCGATCAGGGGAATACTGTCATTGTGGTCGAACATGACGAAGAAGCCATTCGCGAAGCAGATTTCGTCTTGGACATCGGCCCCGGTGCCGGTGTGCATGGCGGCGAGATTATCGCTCAAGGCACGCCCAAAGATATCGCGGAAAACGAAAATTCTGTGACAGGACAATATCTTACCGGTGTGCGCGAGATCGCAGTGCCGACCAAGCGGCGCAAAGGGAATGGCAAAAAAATCACCGTGAAGAAGGCCACGGGGAATAATTTGCAGAATGTCACGGCGGACTTCCCTTTGGGCAAGTTTGTTTGTGTGACGGGCGTGTCGGGCGGGGGTAAATCCACCCTGACGATTGAGACTTTGTTCAAGACCGCCTCGATGCGATTGAATGGTGCGCGCCAGACCCCGGCACCCTGTGAAACCATCAAGGGGCTGGAGCATCTGGACAAGGTGATCGACATCGACCAGCGCCCCATCGGGCGTACACCGCGATCAAACCCCGCGACCTATACCGGGGCGTTTACGCCTATTCGCGAGTGGTTTGCTGGTCTGCCTGAAGCGAAAACCCGTGGCTATAAGCCCGGTCGCTTCAGCTTCAACGTCAAAGGCGGGCGATGCGAGGCGTGTCAGGGCGACGGCGTCATCAAGATCGAGATGCACTTCCTGCCCGATGTGTATGTACAATGCGAGACCTGCAAGGGGGCCCGCTATAACCGCGAAACGCTTGAGGTTACGTTCAAGGGCAAGTCCATCGCGGATGTGCTGGATATGACGGTCGAAGACGCGCAGGAGTTCTTCCAAGCCGTGCCCTCGATCCGCGACAAGATGGACGCGTTGATGCGGGTCGGGCTGGGCTATATCAAGGTGGGTCAGCAAGCAACGACCCTGTCCGGCGGCGAGGCGCAGCGGGTGAAGCTGTCCAAGGAATTGTCCAAACGATCGACCGGTCGGACGCTTTACATTTTGGACGAACCGACCACGGGGCTTCACTTTGAAGACGTTCGTAAGTTATTGGAAGTGCTTCATGAATTGGTTGATCAGGGGAATTCGGTTGTGGTGATCGAACACAATCTGGACGTGGTGAAAACCGCCGACCATATCATTGACATCGGCCCCGAAGGCGGCGATGGCGGAGGCACGGTGGTAGCCAAAGGCACACCCGAGCAGGTGGCGAAGGTGGCCGAAAGCCACACTGGGTATTATCTGAAAGACCTGCTGAAAAAGTCGTGATACATCAGGCGAAAATCGGTGTTGGAGGCAACGAATTGCGGGCAAAACTGTTTGGGGAAGTGCATTTGCACCTTGGGGCGCATCGAACTGGTTCGACGTCGTTTCAGACGCTACTAGGCGAGAACTTCGACAATATTCAGTCTCAGGGAATTCGCGTGGGTTATTCCCGCCGCCATCTGGCTCCGAATGGCCATCTAGAGCTAAGGCTGCGCCACCAAGAGCTTGCGAAAGGTAAGCAAAAGCGCAAGCAACAGATTGCGAAAAGCCGATCTCAGATTGTTCCGGTCGTAAAGAAGGGGATTGGTCAACAGGCCATTCTGTCGGAAGAAAACATGATTGGCATCATGGCCTCGTTCGAGGAAGGTCGGTTTTACCCGCACACGCGCGCGCGTTTGACGCTGTTGCGCAAAGCGCTTTATCCAAGTGCAGTTGGGAATGTTTTGTTGTTGGTGCGGTCTTACGATTCCTTTTTCGAATCGGCGTTTCGTAAACGTGCCGAGGTGAACGCACTTCCCGAGTTTGTGGAAGTTGCGAAACTTCAGGCTGCATTTAGTGGGGGGTGGCCGGATGTGGTTGAAGATATCCTTGCGGCTCTTCGTCCAAAGCGATTGATTGTTGCTGCCTATGGCCGCAATCGTGATGATTTGGATTTGTTAAGCCAGCTTTGCCCAAAACTGGATGTCGCGTCCATGAAGCGACCGAAAAAGTGGGTAAATTCCAGCTTCTCGGACAGAGCATTGTTCGAGTGCCAGAAGATGTTGAACGCGGGGGAAGAGCTTCCGCGTGAGGTCGCAAGAGAAATCAGGGACGCGTTTGCAGACGCAACTTCGGACAGGCCCTTCGCAAAATTTTCACCCGAACAAGCCCGCGCGTTGCAGGATCGGTATCAACAAGATCTGGAAATTTTGCGCCGACATTCGGGTATTCGATTGATCGACGCCTAGTGCGGGCAGGGTGGTTGAGCCGGTCTGACCTGCGTTGCAACTGGGATGTTCCGCGCGGCAAAATGGCGTTCTGTTTGGTCACAAAAAAAGCCCGGAGGTGATCCGGGCTTTTCTATTATTTCTATATGGTTAACCGTCGAAATCGACTTCTTGAATTAGTTTCAGAGCCTCGGCGCGATTGCCGGCCACTTCCATCAAGTTTACACCATCTGCTGTGAAATCACCCCAGCTTTTGACAACGGGATCGGCTTCAGTTCCCGGTGCGATCGGGTATTCAAAGTTCTGCGACGCATAGATTTCCTGTGCTTTCGGCGAAGACAGGAATTCCATCAGCTTGATGGCGTTGTCTTTGTTCGGTGAATGCTTGGCCAGCGCCATACCAGACAGGTTCACATGCGTGCCCGAACCTTCGAAAACAGGGAAGATGACGTTCACGCTGTCGGCCCATGCTTTTTGCTCTTCATCGGCCAGCATTTTGCCCATGTAATAGGTGTTGCCGATCGAGATATCGCATTCACCAGCCCAAATCGCTTTGACCTGAGCGCGGTCGTTGCCCTGAGGCTTGCGCGCGAGGTTGGCTTTCAGACCTTCCACCCACGCCTTGGTCGAGGCTGCGTCGTGATGGGTCAGGTGAGCTGAGACAAGACCCAGCGTATAGCTGTGCGTGCCAGAACGGGTGCAGATGCGACCCTTCCATTTCGGGTCTGCCAGATCCTCATAGGTCGTTACTTCACCTTCGGCCACGCGATCCTTCGAGGCATAAACGATCCGCGCACGCGAGGTCAGGCCGAACCATTGGTCCGCCGGATCGCGATAAGCGTCGGGAATGTTGGCTTCCAGTGTGTCGGATTGCACGGGCTGGGTCAGGCCGGCCTCGACCACACCAGCAAGGCGCGAGATGTCGACGGTCATGATCAGGTCTGCGGGGCTGCGTTTGCCCTCGGCTTCCAGACGCTCGACTACACCTTGTTTCAGAAACGCCACGTTGACGGTGATGCCAGTGTCTTCCTGAAACGCATCCATCAAGGGCTGGATCAGCTCGGGCTGACGATAGGAATAGACATTCACTTCGTCAGCGCTTGCGACGGCGGGGGTTAGGGCTGTGGCACCAACAAGGGCCATTGCAATCGTGCGAGCAGGTTTCATCGCGCGGTTCTCCTTCGATTACGTTGGGGTGTTTAAATCCGAGTATTTTGCTTGGGTCAATGCCTGATAGATTTGATAGGAAAAATGCCGCAGGTCACTTTTGGGCGCGTTCGGCGGCTTTCTCGGCCTCCCACATTGCGTCCATTTCTTCCAGGTTGGATTGCTCGGGCGTGCTGCCTTTTTCGGCCAATCGGCGCTCGATCCCTTTGAAACGACGCTCGAATTTCGCATTGGCGTGACGCAGGGCTTCTTCGGGTTCCACGTCCAGATGACGTGCCAGATTGGCGACGACGAACAGAAGGTCGCCGACTTCCTCGCGCAGTTCGTCCTGTCCCAGCGTGTCGCGTGCCTCGGCCACTTCCTGCGCCTCTTCGGTGATCTTATCCAGAACCATGCCGATTTCGGGCCAATCGAACCCCACACGGGCCGCACGTTTTTGCAGCTTCACGGCGCGCAGCAGGGCGGGCAGACCGATGGCGACCCCATCCAACACGCCCTGTTGCGCCTTGGCAGCGCGTTCGGCTGCTTTGATGGTTTCCCAATCGCGGGTTTGTTGTTCGGCAGACTTATCCCGGTTCTCGTCTCCGAATACATGGGGATGCCGCGCAACCATTTTGTCCGACATGGTGTCGGCCACGTCGTCAAAGCTGAATAGACCTTTTTCCTCGGCCATCTGGGCGTGGAAGACGGATTGGAACAGCAGATCGCCCAACTCGCCCTTCAACTCGTCCCATGCCTCGCGTTCAATCGCGTCGGCGACCTCGTAAGCCTCCTCGATCGTATAGGGTGCGATGGTGCTGAAATCTTGTTCAATGTCCCACGGGCACCCCGTTTCGGGATCGCGCAGTCGGCGCATAATCTCGCGCAGGCGGTCCATTCCGCCGTTTGGGTTGTGCACAAGCTGGTCGGACGAATTGGTCATTGCATTTGCCCCTTTTTCAGGAAACCTTCGACCCAATTCAGGAGGGCCCCATGGCTGTTATCAACCGTATCGCTGATTTTGACAAAGATATGAAGGGCTGGCGCCGTCACTTGCATCAGAACCCTGAATTTGGATTGGAGTGCCATCAGACCGCGGCGTTTGTCTGTGACCGGCTGCGCGAATTCGGCGCAGATGAAATTCATGAACAGATCGGCGTTTCAGGTGTTGTCGCGATCATCAACGGGCAGGGCGAGGGGCCGACCATAGGCTTGCGCGCCGATATGGATGCCCTGCCAATGGACGAGATGACAGGGCTTGACTATGCCTCGAAAAATCAGGGGCTTATGCATGCGTGCGGCCATGACGGGCACACCACGATGTTGCTGGGGGCTGCGCGGTACTTGGCTGAGACGCGGAATTTCCGGGGGCGGGTCGCGCTGATCTTTCAACCGGCCGAGGAAAACTTCGGTGGGGCCAAGCATATGTGCGACGAAGGCATGATGGATCGTTTTGACATATCCGAGGTCTATGCCCTGCACACCATGCCGGGGATCGAGCTTGGCCATTTTGTGACCACGCCCGGTCCGGTGATGGCGGCCGTTGACACTTTGCGCGTGACAGTCACAGGTGTTGGCGGGCATGGCGCTTACCCGCATGAATGCGTCGATCCGATCCCGGCGATGGTTGCGATGGTGCAGGCGCTGCAAACCATCGTCAGCCGCAACCTGCGTCCCTTGGACGAGCTTGTGGTCTCGGTCACGGAACTCCATGCAGGCACGGCGGACAATGTGATCCCCGAAGCGGGCTGGTTCGGTGCGACGATCCGGTCCTTCACGCCAGACGTGCGCAAGATGGTCGAAACCCGCATTCGCGAGATTGTGGAGGGCCACGCGGCCAGTTTCGGCGTCACAGTCGAAATTGACTACGAGCTGGGCTATCCGCCGATGATCAATAGCGCAGACGAAGTTGCAAAGGCCGCTGATGCCGCCCGCGATGTGTCCGGTGCAGAGCGCGTCGACGACGCCGCCGGGCGCGAGATGGGGGCCGAAGATTTCGCCTATATGCTGGAAGAGCGTCCCGGCGCGTATCTGTTCCTGGGGCAGGGCGAGGGGCCTGGGGTGCATCACCCGAAATTTGACTTCAATGACGAGGTTGCAGCCCATGGTGCCAGCTTTTTCGCCCGTCTGGTCGAGCGTCTGAACCCGGCCACTTAAATATGATCAAATTGCTGGTGCAGGTCACCGGGCTGTGTTAGCAACGCACAGCGAAAAGGAGAAGCGACATGGCATTGGAAGACGCCGCCAAGCAGGTGGATACAGCGATCACGCGCGATGGTTTTAAAGGGCTTTCCTATGAAAACACCTTTGGGGGCGTGTCGTCCTTTCTGCGCCGGACCTATACCAAAGATCTGACTGACGTGGACATCGCCGTGACCGGCGTTCCATTTGATCAAGCGGTGACAAATCGCCCCGGAACCCGGCTTGGACCGCGCGCCATTCGCGAAGCGTCGAGCCTTCAGTCGCCGGATCCGGCCTATGGTTGGGATTTCGACGTGCTGTCGGAATTTGCGGTCGCGGATTACGGTGATTTGGCTTTTGATTATGCCCGGATCGACCAGTTTCCAAAGACGCTCGAGGCACATATTGCGTCGATCCTTGATCAGGACGCGGCCTGCCTGACGCTGGGGGGGGATCACTACATTACTTTCCCGATCCTGCGGGCGCATGTGAAGAAGCACGGGCCGCTCAGCCTGCTGCAGTTCGATGCTCACACGGACACTTGGGCGGATGATGACATGAACCGCGTCGATCACGGCACCATGTTTTATAAGGCGGTAAAAGAGGGGCTGATTGACCCCGCGAAATCCGTTCAGGTGGGGATCCGCACCACGAACGAAGACACTCTGGGCGTGAACATCATCGACGCGCGCGAGGTGCATGAAACCGGCCCCAAAGCCGTGGTCGAAAAGATCAAATCCATTCTGGGCGATAGGAAGACCTATCTGACCTTCGATATTGACGGTCTGGACCCGGCTTTTGCCCCCGGTACCGGTACGCCGGTTTGGGGCGGTTTGACGTCTGCTCAGGCGTCGATCATCCTGCGTGATCTGGCTGGGATCAATGTGGTTGGGGGCGATGTGGTCGAGGTGTCTCCGCCCTTCGACACCACCGGCGCGACGGCCATTGCAGGCGCGCATGTGGCGATGGAGATTTTGAATCTCATTGCCTATAACAAGCGCGTATAAAGCGCGCTTCGCAACGCCTTTTGTGGCAGGAAAGGCCCGTTTATGAAAATTGCCCTGTGGATTTTGGCGTTGGTAGCGGCTTTGGCCGCGCTTTTGGCCATATACGCCCGGTTGAAGCCTATTGATCCGGTCCGGTTCACAGCCCAGCCCGGACCGATGGAACCGGGGAAGCATGCGCTGGATGGTGGGGTGAAATGGGTAATCCCTCTGGCGGATTTGCCCGAAGAAGCCATGGGTAAGTTGTTGAAGATCATACGGAATACGCCGCGCACGCGCGAAGTGGCCTTGGATCAGGGCAATACCTTCATCACCCGATCCCGCGGCTTTGGGTTTCCGGATGTGACGCGGGTGTGGGTCGCAGGCAACGCCCTGCACATACACGCACATCTTGTGATCGGAAAATCAGATCTTGGGGTCAACGGGAACCGAGTGGGACAGTGGATTGATCAGCTTCAATCCTCGATCCGCTGACACGCAGCCGTCGCCCGTTTCGCGCCACATCGGTACGTTCAGGCTCATCTCGCAGCGGGCGGTGAAGGCGCGGCCGTTCACATAGAGGCAGATGGACTGCCCCAGCTCGACCCGGCCGCCAGTGCTGTCTGTGCAAAAGCAGTCGATGACCTTGCCTCCTGGCCCGGTCACATCCGCGAAAACCGGCGCGGCGACCATCGCTGCACCAATTGCTAGTCGATACATCATACCAACAGTCTAGCACGCCTGCGCCTCTTGACCAAATCCGCGTAATCATAGACACCATCCCTATGGTTCCTATGGAAAAACTCAACGCGATCACCGAGCGCTTTCAGTATCTTGAAGCTCGCATGGCCGAAGGGCTATCGGGCGATGAAATCGCGGCCCTTGGACGCGAATATGCCGAGCTGAAGCCAGTGGTGGACGAAATCGCCCTCTATCAGCAGCTTCTGGACGACATCGCCGAGGCTGAGCTGATGATGGACGATCCCGACATGCGGGAATTGGCCGAAGAAGAACTGCCCACCCTACGTGAACGTCTGCCCGAGATGGAGCAATCCATGCGGCTGGCGCTTCTGCCCAAAGACGCCGCCGATGCGCGCCCTGCAATGATTGAAATTCGTCCCGGCACCGGAGGTGACGAGGCCGCATTGTTCGCGGGTGATCTTCTGCGCATGTATCAACGCTATGCCGAGGCACGCGGGTGGAGCTTTGATATCGTTGAACAAAGCCTGTCCGAGCTTGGTGGTATCAAGGAAGTCACCGTCCATGTGAAGGGCGAGGGCGTCTTTGCGCGACTGAAATACGAAAGCGGTGTGCACCGCGTTCAGCGTGTGCCGGAAACGGAAAGCGGCGGGCGGATCCATACGTCGGCAGCAACCGTTGCGGTGCTGCCGGAAGCCGAGGATGTGGACATTCAGATCGACTCCGGAGACTTGCGGATCGACACGATGCGCGCGTCCGGGTCTGGTGGCCAGCACGTGAACACGACGGATTCGGCGGTGAGGATCACCCACCTGCCCACGGGCATCATGGTGGTCAGTTCGGAAAAGTCTCAGCACCGCAACCGCGAGATTGCGATGCAGGTTCTGAAAACGCGGCTTTACGATTTGGAACGTCAGCGCGTCGACAGCGAACGCGCGGCGGACCGGAAGTCTCAGGTCGGGTCGGGGGACCGGTCCGAACGGATCCGCACCTATAATTTCCCGCAGGGCCGCATGACCGATCACCGTATCAACCTGACGCTCTATAAGCTGGATCAGGTGATGAACGGCGATCTGGACGAGATTGTGGACGCCCTGACCGCCGAGGACCAAGCTGCGCAGCTTGCGGATCTGGACGCGTGACGACCGGGTCCGTTCTGTTGGCCGCGGCCGTGGGGCGATTGCGCGCTGCTGGGATAGACGATCCGGCCCGTGATGCGCGTATTCTGCTGGCACATGCGTTGGGGGTGGATCGCAGCCGCCTAACCTTGGTCGTGCAGGATGATGTGACGCCTGAACAGGAAAATGCGTTTGAGCGGGCCATCAAGGCCCGCGTCTCCCGCCAACCCGTCTCACAAATCACTGGTCAGCGCGCGTTTTATGGGCGGGATTTCATTGTGACTGGGGACGTGCTGGACCCGCGCCCAGATACCGAGCTTTTGGTTGATCTTGCGCTGTCTTCGCCGTTTGAAACAGTACTGGACCTTGGAGCAGGATCGGGCTGTATCTTGTTGTCTTTGCTGGCAGAACGACCTGAAGCAATGGGGCAGGGGGTGGACCTGTCCGATGCGGCCTTGGCCGTTGCCCTGCGTAATGCAGACCAGCTTGGCCTGCTGGATCGGGCCGCGTTTCACGAGGGTAGCTGGTTTGCACCAATCGACAATGTGCGGTTTGATCTGATCGTTTCGAACCCGCCTTACATCACCCAAGACGAGATGGTCGAGCTTTCGCCTGAAGTGCTCGATTGGGAGCCGCATATGGCACTGACCCCCGGCGGGGATGGGCTGGACGCCTATCGGACCATTGCGCAAGCCGCGCCTGCATATCTTGAAGCCGGTGGGCGGCTTTTACTTGAGATCGGGCATCTGCAGGGGCAAGCGGTTTCGGATCTCTGCGCTGCTGCCGGGTTTCGGTCCGTCACTGTTCATCAGGACTTGGCCGGGAAGGATCGCGTTGTGGCGGCTTCGGGCTTTTCGGTGGCATGACCTTCAGATCGTGCCCTAAACCCCTCGAAAACCCGCAAAACATCGCCAAATCACGTAAAAATACCATATAAGGCTTGTGTTTTTCCGGGCCACATGGTTAGCAAGGATACCAGCGCCGCAGTCCACACGGACCGCCGCTGGGAACAAGCCCTAAAAATCGGATCAACGGCTGCCAAGCAGTCAACGACCGAGACAACAGCGCGGCAAAGGCCGCAAGACTGTGCTGAAACCGGATACTTATATATGAGATCGTCGAAATCACGTTCGCGCAACAAGTCGAACCGCAACCGGAACAACCCGGGTAACATCATCAACCGCGTGTATGATAGCTCGGGCCCTGAAGGGAAGGTGCGCGGTACGCCGCAGCAGATTATCGACAAGTACAACCAGCTGACGCGGGATGCGTTCTTGTCGAACGACCGGGTGGCTGGTGAGAACTTCCAACAGCACGCGGAACACTATACCCGCCTTCTGGGTGAAGCGCAGCGCGAGATCGAGGCCCGCCGCCAGCAGGCAGATCAGCAGAACCGCGAACGTCAGCAGCGTGATAAAGATGCGCGCGCTGAACGCGCCGAAGCACAGTCCGCCGCTGCCGCAACAGAACAACCCGTACCGGGCGAGGGCGATCAGCCCGATCTGGCACAAGCGCCACAGCCTGACGTTGCTGAAGGTGGTGATAACGGTCTGGTCGAAACGCCGGAAAGCAAACCGCGTCGCCAACCATCGCGCGCGCGCAAACCGCGTAAGCCCGCCCGCAAGGATGACGCTGCCCCCGCGCCCGAGGCAACGGATCCGTCAGGCGAAGCCGCCGAATAATCTGCCAGCGATATGGCAATAAAAAACCCCGGCTTGGCCGGGGTTTTTTGTTTTTATCAGAATGGTTTAGTCTGTACCGCGATAGGGCTCGACATATTGAAGCGCCATATCCCACGGGAAAAAGATCCAGGTGTCTTGGCTGACTTCCGTGATGAACGTGTCCACCTGCGGACGCCCTTTGGGTTTGGCATAGACCGTTGCAAAATGCGCCTTGGGATACATCTGACGCACCAGTACCAGTGTTTTCCCGCTGTCTACCAGATCGTCGATGATCAGAATGCCTTCGCCATCCCCCATCAACTCTGCATCCGGAGATTTCAGCACTTGGGCTTCGCTCTGCTGATCGGCCTTGCCGCCGCCCGCATGATAAGATTTCACACTGATCGTATCGACGGTACGGATGTCCAATTCGCGGCTGACGATCATTGCGGGGGCCATGCCGCCACGGGTGATCGCCACAACCGCGCGCCACGCGCCGTTATCCGGCCCTTGCCCGTCCAGACGCCACGCCAGCGCACGGCTGTCGCGGTGGATCTGATCCCAGCTGATGTGAAAGCCTTTTTCGTGCGGCAGACGATGGTCGCTCATGACA
The DNA here is from genome assembly GCF_056161205.1 of Aliiroseovarius sp. ABM4_368. Taxonomy (NCBI): domain Bacteria; kingdom Pseudomonadati; phylum Pseudomonadota; class Alphaproteobacteria; order Rhodobacterales; family Paracoccaceae; genus Aliiroseovarius; species Aliiroseovarius sp. ABM4_368. The sequence continues at coordinate 559,493 of NZ_JBSWYR010000001.1, forward strand.
TGCGTTCCTTACTTGCGGCCGGTGGTCACGTCGATATCGGGTGCGTCGACGGCCTTCATACCAACCACGTGATAGCCCGCGTCGACGTGATGCGTCTCGCCGGTTACGCCCGCGCCCAGATCCGACAGCAGGTACAGGGCCGAATTGCCCACATCGTTGATCGAGACGTTGCGGCGCAGGGGCGAGTTCAGCTCGTTCCATTTCAGGATATAGCGGAAATCACCGATACCAGACGCGGCCAGCGTTTTGATCGGTCCTGCGGAAATCGAGTTCACACGGATGCCGTCCTTGCCCAGATCCTCGGCCAGATATCGCACAGAGGCCTCAAGAGCGGCTTTCGCCACGCCCATGACGTTGTAGTGTGGCATGACCTGTTCAGCACCGTAATAGGTCAGCGTCAGCATCGAGCCACCTTCGGTCATCAGATCAGCCGCGCGGCGCGCCACAGCGGTGAAGCTGTAAACCGAGATGTCCATAGTCATGCGGAAGTTTTCCGGGCTGGTGTCGACGTAACGGCCACGAAGCTCGTTTTTGTCCGAGAAGCCAATGGCATGGACGATGAAGTCCAGCTTGCCCCATTTCTTTTCCAGCTCGGCAAACAGCGTGTCGATCGAACCCTGATCAGCAACATCGCATTCCAATACGATGTCCGATCCCAACTGCTCGGCCAGTGGCAGAACGCGTTTCTTCAGCGCGTCACCTTGATACGAAAAGGCAAGCTCGGCACCGGCATCGGCGCAGGCTTTTGCGATTCCCCAAGCAATGGATTTGTCATTTGCGAGACCCATAATCAGGCCGCGCTTTCCCTTCATCAATTCGGTCGACATAAATATTCCTTGTCCCGAGATACTGCGTTAAGACCGTTTAGGCGATTGACGGTGCGTCTTCAAGTGTGGCTTCGCGCTATGTGCTTGTGAAAGGGCGGGATTTGGCCCACCAATCCGGGGTGTTTATGCGAACTTGATCCCAGTCAGAAGGAAAGCAAATGTCTGAACGTGAAGGAATTTTTGCAGGCGACGATCCCTTTGCGATTGCGCGAAGCTGGTTGGCCGAGGCTGAAAAATCCGAACCGAATGATCCGAACGCCATCGCCTTGTCGACGGTGGATGCGGACGGCATGCCCAATGCGCGCATGGTCCTTTTGAAGGATATCGAAGACGATGCCTTTGTTTTCTATACGAACTATGGATCCGTCAAAGCGCAGGAAATCGAACAGGGCGGCAATGCGGCCTTCGTAATGCACTGGAAAAGCCTGCGCCGGCAGATTCGCGTCCGAGGAACAGTTTCCCGCGAAGAAGGCGTGCAGGCGGATAATTATTTTGCGTCGCGTTCTTTGAAAAGCAAGCTGGGGGCGTGGGCCTCGCGGCAGAGCCAACCCTTGGCCTCGCGTGCCGCACTGATGGCAAAGGTCGCCAAGGTCACTGCGCAACATGGCCCGGCCCCGCAACGTCCTGATTTCTGGGGTGGATATCGGATCCAACCTGTCGAAATCGAGTTCTGGGCGGATGGTGCTTTCCGGCTTCACGACCGGTTTCGTTGGACCCGCGAAGCGGCCGATCAGGGCTGGCAGGTATCGCGTCTGAATCCTTGAAAAACAAATTACTTTTTGAGTTTACCTACCCAAAAATACAGGGGGTTAGGGCTTGCGTCGCCTCTGTAAACACCCCAATAGTAAAACGGGGATGAAAATTGCTTGAGGTTAATATGGCGCAGATCGGTGACGCTCGCGTGCCTGATGTGGTACAGGGGCAGGTTAAATGGTTCGATCCGAACAAGGGGTTCGGGTTCGTCGTCTCGAATGAAGGCGGCGCGGATATTCTGTTGCACGCCAATGTCCTGCGTAATTTCGGCCAAAGCTCGGTCGCCGATGGATCGAGCATTGAAATCACCGTTCAGGCGACGGATCGCGGGCGTCAAGCTGTCAGCGTGTTGTCGATTTCTCCTCCGGAAGGGGAAAGCGATCATCAGCTAGAAGAAATCGTTGAAGGGCTGGTTGATCCCGAAAGCATCGGCGAAATGGAGCCCGCGCGCGTCAAATGGTTCGACAAGGCCAAAGGGTTTGGGTTTGCCAACACCTTCGGCAGCTCGGAAGATATTTTCGTTCATGTCGAAGTGTTGCGTCGGTCAGGGTTGGCCGATCTTCAACCCGGCGAGGCGATCAGCATTCGTACCGCCGACGGCAAGCGCGGCAAGATGGCTGTGTCGGTCCACGCTTGGGATGCCGCTGTCGAAAGCGGATCCGACAGCTGATGTTTGCCCGGTGGGCCGGCGGTGTGCTTGGCTGTGGGGTGGCCGCTTTCTGCGCCCCTGCATTTGCTGGTGATTGCAGCCCTGACCGGATCAGCATCCGTGGCGACTGGGGGCAGGCGGCCTTTACCATAGAAGTCGCGGACGATCCGAATGAGCGCGCACAGGGCTTGATGCATCGCGAATCCATGCCGACGACCCATGGTATGTTGTTCGTGTTCGACGCGCCGCAGCGGGCCAGTTTCTGGATGAAAAACACGCTGATCCCGCTGGATATGATCTTTGTGCAGTCTGACGGCACAGTTTCGCACGTTCACCACAACGCCATTCCCCATGATACGACGCCGATTGATGGAGGCACCGGCGTCTATGCGGTGCTCGAGGTGAATGGTGGGCTGGCCAAACGCTTTGGTATTGCTGAAGGCAGCGAATTGCAGCACCCGGCCTTTGATCCGGCGACTGCTGCATGGGCCTGCGATGGGGCCAACTCAGAATAATCGACTTACGATGCAGTTTGTGCGGTTTTCTCTCTTTTCATTGCCGAAACACATCGGTAAGGAGGGGGCGTTCGGGGCGTAGCGCAGTCTGGTAGCGCACCTGTTTTGGGTACAGGGGGTCGCAAGTTCGAATCTTGCCGTCCCGACCACTTTTCAACATCTTAGGCCGTCAGAGGCCGGTGGTCGGAAACACGTCCCCCGATGTCGACGCGAGTCGTCGTAAGATCGTTTTGAATGCCTCTTCCGATTTGGTAGGAGTCTGACCGTTGCGGCTTAGAAGCCCAACCGGGCGTGCGATTTGAGGGTGCGCGACTGGCTTGTAACCGATGACGTCGCGGGGAATTCGCAAAACCGCCGATTTTGGCAACAGGGCTAACCCGATGCCCTCGGTCACCAATTCCAACGCTGTTGTCGAGCGCCGGAACTCGTAGGACCATTGCAGGGGCAGCCCGGCGCTGGCCATCGCCTCGTCTATCAAAAGCCGGTTCCCTGTGCCACGTGCGGGCACGATCAAGTCTTCCTCAGCAATATCGCTCCAGGTTACTTTGTCTTTCTTTGCAAGGGGATGGGTCGGAGGGAACACGATCACGATCTGATCGTCGAACAATGGTTCAAACTGGGTGTTGGGTTCCAGTTCCGGGATCGAGCAGATGCCGAAATCAGCTTCACCCTTGGCGACGGCCTCGGCCACGGCATTGGCAGTTTGATCCAGAAAACGGAACCGTGCGGCATGCCCTTCGCGCCGGAAAGTCTTGATAGCATCTGGCAGGATCAGGCCCGCAACGGTGGGGATGACCGCGACGGTCACCAGAGCGTTTCGCTGATGTTCAAAGGCAACGCTTTCATCGCGCATTGCCAGTGCCGTTTCATGAGCATCCGCCAAAATAGCTTCGGCGCGGGCTTGCAGACGTTTCGCTGCCAGTGTCGGCTTCACCGCGCGCGTGGTCCTTTCAAACAGCGTGGTGTCCAGCGCGGTTTCCAGCTTTTGAACCCGGCGGGTGACGGCGGATTGTGACATGTTCAATCGCGCCGCGGCCAAGTGAAAAGATCCTGTTTCCTTGACGGCCAGGAACGCTTCGAGATCGTTGAAATCATAATTGATGAGCATTTCGCATTAATTGCGGAACTTATGGCATTGGTCAAATTAAAACCACTTTGCTATCCGGGTTTTGTGAGGACACCAGACATGAAAACCCAATACGACATCGCAGTTATTGGCGGCGGCAACGCGGCGCTTTGCGCAGCCATGACCGCCGCCGAGGCAGGCGCCAAGGTGCTGATCCTTGAAACTGCACCCAAAGAATACCGTGGCGGCAATTCGCGCCACACCCGTAACTTTCGCTGTATGCATTCCGGGCCGCTTGGTCCCTTGGTCGAAAGCTATAGCGAGGAAGAATACTTCGCCGACCTGATGAAGGTCACGGCAGGGAAGACCGACGAACACCTTGCCCGCTTGGCAATCCGCACTTCGGAAGAATGCCTTCCTTGGATGGAACAGCACGGCGTACGCTTTCAGCCCTCACTGTCGGGCACGCTGTCCTTGGCGCGCACGAACGCGTTTTTCATGGGCGGGGGCAAGTCGCTGGTGAACGCCTACTACCGGACGGCTGAAAAGCTGGGCGTGGACGTGCTTTACGAGGCTGCGGTGACGCATCTTGAGCTGGACGGCGATCAGATCACCCGCGTCGATTACACCCACGATGGACAATCCCACTCGATCAGCCCTAAATCCGTAGTCGTCGCCTCGGGCGGGTTTCAGGCCGATACAGAATGGCTGACCCGCGCTTGGGGGGAGCCTGCCAAGAACTTCTTGATCCGCGGCACACCTTATAACCGGGGTGTCGTTTTGGCGGATCTGTTGGACCAAGGCGTTCAGTCTGTTGGCGACCCGACGCAATGCCACGCCGTGGCGATCGACGGGCGCGCGCCCAAGTTTGACGGGGGCATCGTGACCCGGCTGGACTGCGTTCCGTTCTCGATTGTTGTGAACAAAAACGCCGAGCGCTTCTATGACGAAGGCGAGGATGTCTGGCCCAAACGCTATGCGATTTGGGGCCGTTTGGTTGCCGCGCAGCCCGATCAGGTGGGCTATGTGATCATCGACGCCAAGTCCTTGAATTTGTTCATGCCTTCTGTGTTTCCACCGTTGAAAGCGGACACGCTGGATGAACTCGCAGCTATGATGGATCTGCCCGCCGACAAGCTGACCGCCACGGTTGACGCGTTCAACGCCGCCTGTGGCGACACCTCGAACTTCCACCCGACCGAACTGGACGGCGTGGCGACCAGCGGGATCGCTCCCGCCAAAACCAACTGGGCGCGGCCGATCACCGAGTCGCCCTTTTATGGCTATTCCCTGCGCACCGGCGTGACCTTCACCTATTTGGGTTTGAAGGTGGACGACAACGCGCAGTGCAGCACGGAAGACGGACTGATCAAGAACCTGTGGGCCGCCGGGGAAACCATGGCCGGGTCCATCCTGGGGCAGGGCTATTTGGCCGGGTACGGCATGACAATTGGAACCGTCTTCGGACGCATCGCAGGACGAGAGGCCGCCGCATATGCAAACTGATCTGCTTCAAGAAGCCCGCCGTCAGGCGGAAATCTGCAACGCCTGCCGCTATTGCGAGGGCTATTGCTCGGTTTTCCCGGCATTGCACCGCGAACGCGCGTTTTCGGACGGGGATCTGACCCAGCTGGCGAATCTCTGCCATAACTGCCGGGGCTGCTATTACGCCTGCCAATACACCGCCCCGCACGAGTTCGATTTGAACCTGCCCAAAGCGCTGGCCGAGGTGCGTCGCGACAGTTGGGAAAGCTATGCTTGGCCCGGTCCGTTCGCCCGCGCGTTCCAGACCCACGGGATGCGCATCGCACTGGCCTGTGTTCTGGGCTTTGCGGTGCTGTTTTTCGCCATCCGCGCCATCGGATCCGCCGGGGGCGAGGGCTTCTATGCCGCGTTGTCCCACAACGCAATGGTTGCGATTTTCCTGCCTTCCTTCCTGTTCCCGCTTCTCAGCCTTGCCATCAGCCTGCGAAATTACTGGAAATCGGTGGACGGGCAGCCCCTGCGTCTGTCCCATATCGTGGCCGCCTTTGGGTCGGCTGCGAAGATGAAAGACCTTGCCGCCGGCCACGGCGATGGGTGCAATTTCGAGGACGAAGACCGGTTCAGCCACGCGCGCCGTCACGTGCATCAGGCGGTTATGTATGGCTTCCTGCTGTGCTTCGCCTCGACCGCGTCGGGGACCGTGATGCACTATGCGTTTGGCATGCACGCGCCTTACGGCTTCTTTTCGCTGCCCAAACTGCTGGGCATACCCGGAGGCATCCTGTTGACCGTCGGAACAATCGGCATGGCCATGCTGAAGCTGAAAGCGGATCGCAACCTTGCGGACGCCAAGGCGTGGGGGGGTGAAATGGCCTTCATCGCGCTTCTGGGCTTTGTCGGTTTTAGTGGCTTGGTGCTCTATGCCTTGGGTGGAACGCCGATCATGCCCGCGCTGCTTGCCATCCATCTTGGCGCTGTGCTCAGCTTTTTTCTACTGACGCCTTACAGCAAAATGGCGCATGGATTCTATCGCTTGACCGCCTTGATCCGGGAAGAACAGAACAAGCAACCGACCCCTGAATTGAGCGCCAAGCCCGGCGCGCGAAATGCGCTGCGCAATCAATGACGAGGTGACAATGACCGATCGATTGATGCAACAAAGAATGATGGGTCCGAAGGGTTGGACCAAATACGGCAGAGGGCGGAAATGAGTAGTAATGCACGCTCCCGTTTGTTGACGCTTGCCGCGTCCTTGGTCGGTCTAGGGATCTTCTATGTCTTAGGCCTGCCGCTGCCTTTCCTGTTTGGACCCATGTCCGGCTGCTTGATTGTGGCGCTGGCGGGCGGAAAGATGCAGGGGTTCGGACAGGCCTCGGTCGGGGCGCGCACCATTCTGGGCGTGGCGGTCGGCGCGACAATCACGCCCGAGGTGTTGGGCCAACTGCCGCAAATGGCCGGGTCGGTCGCGCTGGTTCCGATCTATATCTTCACCATTGGGCTGGTCGGTGTTCCCTTCTTTCGGCGCGTCTGTGGCTTTGACCGGGTGACGGCCTATTACGCGGCAATGCCCGGCGGGCTGCAAGACATGATCATTTTTGGGCAAGAGGCCGGGGGCAACCCACGCACACTGTCTTTGATCCACGCAACTCGCGTGTTGATCATTATCAGCATCGCGCCGATCCTTTTGACCTCATTCTATGGCGCGAGCCTAAGCAATCCCATGGGCCAACCCGCCGCCGAACTGCCCCCGCACGAGCTTGTGCTGATGGTTCTTGCCGCTTTGATTGGCTGGAAAGGGGGCGAAAAGATCGGCCTTTTTGGAGCATCCATTCTTGGTCCCATGATTGTCTCTGCAGCGCTGACCCTGACCGGGTTCCTGCATTCACGTCCCCCCGCCGAAGCCATTCTGATTGCTCAGTTTTTTATCGGGTGCGGGGTCGGTGTGCACTATGTGGGTGTCACGCTGTCCGAGCTGCGGAAGGTGGTTTTTGCGGGGGTGGCATTCGTCTTGATCCTTGCTGTGCTTGCGGCCGGATTTGCCCAGCTTGCGGGCGCATTGGGCGTCGCCGGCGGGATCGAAGCTTTCTTGGCCTTTGCGCCGGGTGGGCAGGCGGAAATGACCGTGCTTGCCATCGTCGCCGGGGCGGATCTGGGATTTGTGATTGCGCACCATTTGACACGGATCGTGCTTGTAATCACCGGCGCGCCACTGGTGGCCGCCTTTATGCGCCGGACCAGATCTGAGGATTGATCATGTGGATTGGCGCGCCGTCGGCGAAGGCGTTGATCTGCGCATAGATGTCCGAAAACTGCTTTTCGAACTCGTCTTCCGTCACGAAGCCGATATGCGGCGTTGCGATCAAGTTAGGATGCGCCAGCAGGGGATCGCTTGGATCGGTCAAAGGCTCGGTGTCGAAGACGTCGATGGCGGCCATGCCGGGGCGGCCTGCGTTCAGGGCATCTAGCAAAGCGCCCGGCGCAATCAATCCCGCGCGTGATGTGTTCACCAACAACGCATCAGATCGCATTGCAGCAAGATCCTCAGCGGTGATGACCCCTTTGGTTTCGGGCTTTAGGCGCACATGCAGCGACACGATATCGCTGTCTGCAAAGAACGCAGCGCGATTTGGCGCAACGTTCTGCCCATCAGCAACAGCGCGCGCGCGGCCTTCCTCGGACGCCCACCAGATGACCTGCATTCCGAACGCCTGCGCATAGCCCGCCACAGCCCGTGCAATCCGGCCATAGCCATAAAGCCCCAGCGTCCGGCCATGCAGCGTTTTGCCCACGCCCGCCTGCCAGGTCCCGGCTTTCGCGCTGGTCATCTGTCGGGGTAGATCCCGCATTCCGGCCATGATCAGGGCCCAGGTCAGCTCGGCCGCTGCATGGTTGGTGCCGCCGCCTGACGGAATTTTCGAGCACAGAAGCACGTTCTGATCGGTGCAGGCATCCACATCCACATGGGGATAGACTCCGCGCTGGCTGATCAGACGCAGGTTGGGCAAGCGCTCCAACAAGGTGCGCGTCACTTGGGTGCGTTCGCGAAACAGAACCAGAGCGTCGGCATCGGACAGGCGCTTGGCAAGCGTATCCACATCCTTTGCGTGGTCGGTCCAGACGGTCACGTTATGATCGGTCAACAACTGAAAGCTGGGCAAATACCGCAGCGTGTCAAACCAATCGTCCAGAATGTGGACGCGCATGTTTACTTACCGCGCTTATAGGCTTCGATCGCCAAGGCGACCCGGTCATGAAGCTCGGAAAGTTGCTTGGTTTCGCTTGATTGGCAGCTTCGCTCAGCCAAGCTTTTCCCAAGAGAATCGCGCACCATACGCAAGCGTTTCATCGCGTCATTTACTTCGCAAATTGCATCGGAAGAAGTCATAATCGTTATCTTTCAATGTGATAGCAGAACAGGAACAAGTGTACCGCGCAGCACGCGCGCTGTCACGCCTCCGAAGAAATCCTCGCGGAACTTCGAATGCTCATAGGCGCCCATGACCAAAAGACAGGGGTCTGTCTCGCGGCAATAGTCGATCAGCGCGCGGGCAATGCCCGGCTCGGCTGGGATGGCCTTATGTGTGGCTTGGACATTGTGGCGGGACAAGTGGGTCATCACGTCGTCAACAGGGCGCGGGGTGGGCTCGTCGCCTACGGTCAGGACGGTGACGCGGCCTTGATCTTCCAAAAGCCCAAGGCTGTCTGACAGTGCCCGCGCTGCCGCCCGGCTTCCGTCCCACGCCAAGGCGGCGTGAGAGTGCCGGACATCCGCGTCGTGATCGCGTGGCACGATCAGCACGGGGCGACCGCTCATCAAAGCGATGCGGTCCGGGTGGATCGAGACATGTTCGTCCACCTCTTCCGTGCCGTCATGACCGACGACCAGCAGGTCAAAGTTGCGGGCCGTTTCAGACAAAACCGCATCGACCCGGCCCGAGGCTTGCGCAAAATGCAGCCGATCTCCAAGTCCCAGCTTGGGGCGCAGCGCGTCGAACCGGTTTTGGATTTCCGACAGGATATCGGCATTGGCCTGCGCAATGATCTCGCGGGCTTTGGCAGGGACCCACGCGGCGTTGCTGTTGACGGCCTCGTGTTTCGAATGGGCCAAAAGCGCGGTGACATGGGCACCGCCCTTTGCCAGTGATACAGCGTATTTCAGAGCCGAGACCGAGCTGTCAGACCCGTTGAAAGCAACAAGTATATTGTGGATGCTCATGTAATCTCTCCTTGTCCCGGCCAGATACTGGCGGGCACGTACACATTACCATCCGCCAGTTTGCGCGCAGTACGCACCAGCCCGGCCGAGTTCAGCGAAAAGCCGTCTTCGTTGGAAAAGTCGACCAAGACTTCGATGGTGCCCGAGGCATGTTCCAGTACCAATCTAGCGGGGTTCTGATTGGGGCGTGCCAACAGCCCGTCCGAGACGCTGCCCGGCGTCAAGGCGCAAGAGGCCAGACATTGCGCACCCGTGACAGCCATGGTCGGGTGGGTTTTCCACGGCATGAAATACCGCACTGCAATGCTTCCACCGTCCCGCGCCGGGGCCAGCAGGCCAAATTTTGGCGTCACGGATTTCGTCACATCGCCCATGCCCATCTTTTCGCCCGCGGCGATGCGGATGGCTTCCATTCGGGTGAAGAAGTCGGTGTTGGTATCCAGATCCTCGGCGCTTTCGTGTCCGGTCAGGCCGAAATCCTCGGCCCGTGCGATGACGATGGGCATGGCGACATCCATGCAGGTGACCTCGATCCCATCAATCGTGTCGCGCAGATTTCCGGTGGGCAGGAATGCTCCGGTCGACGATCCGACCACCCCCATAAAGCTGAGCTGGATGGGCGCGGACCTACCGGGCGTACCTGCGATCTGTGTCGTGCCTTCATAGGTCAGCTTCCCGCCCGGCGTTTGCACTTTCGCAAGCACTTTGGCCCCGGTGTTCACAGCGCGAATGCGAATCTCGGTCTCGTCGCCCGTGGGCGTGATCAGACCCATTTCAATGGCAGCAGGGCCGACGCCGGACATGATGTTTCCGCAGGTGGGTTTGTAATCGACCAGTCGATCCTCAACCGAGACTTGGGCGAAGAAGTAATCCACATCCGCCCAGTCATCCATGCTTTTTGACAGCATGGCGACTTTGGTGGTCACGGCGGCCCCGCCGCCGATCCCGTCGATGTTCAGCGTATGGCCCGAGCCGACCGCTGCGATCAGCACCTCGGACAGAGTGTCCAGATCTTCCGGCAGATCTTCGCGCCGGAAATATGGACCTTTCGAGGTGCCTCCACGCATGTGGATATAGGGGATGGCTGTCTGGGTCATTTCAGCGGCCATGGCAGGTCAACTGCCCCTTGCAACAGGCCCGGAGGGAAGTCGCGGTTCAGCGCCCCTGCCATCAGGCACATAAAGCCGATGCCACAGGCGGTCAGGATCAGGGTTTTGCCCCAACCCGCGCCCGCGCGCACCCTAAGGAAGGTGATCAGGAAGCCCACCAGCGCAAGGATGAAGCCGACAAACCACGTGGCAGCGATCAGGCCTGCGAACCATGCCAGCGTGGACCACAGACCGTAGGGTGCATCCGCGTCCTCGCCCGCGACTTCCTTATCTGCAAAGATCGCGTCGCCTTCCGGGCGGCGCATCATCTGTACCAGCAAGATCAGGCAGCACAGCAGCGCAAGGCTTCCCACCACCAGTGGGATGATTTTGTCGGTCAGGTTATAGTCCGGGATCATGTTGGCGTTGATCAGGGCGACCACCAGATAGGCGGCGATCACCAGAAGGAAGATCAGCGGCGCGCGTTTCGAACCCGACTGAACCTCGCCCTCGGCCATGATGGCTTTCGCCTGACGAAGGCCCAGCACCACCGACACAAGAGTGATGATGATCAACACGATCACGATGGGCGAGAAGACATAATCGATGCCTTCCTCAAAGCTTTTGCGGAAGCGGAAGGAGGCGATCTGGAACGCTTGGTTCGAGAACTTCTCGACCGGGTTGGACAGCACGAAGCCAATCAGGAAAGCCGGGCGCGACCAGTCAAAGCGGCGCAGGAAAATGCCGATCAAGCCGATGGCAAACAGCGCCAGAAGGTCTTCGAAGTTTTGGCCCGACTGGAAGGCGGCGAAGCTGATCAGCATGAACAGGAACGGCGCCAGATAGGTGAAACGGATCGTGGTCAGCTTGGCGATCCCACCTGAAGCCGCGATGCACAAGACGGTGCCCACGACGTTTGCCAGCGCCAGCAGCCAGACGATCGAATAGGTGATGTCGAGGTTGTTTTTCAGCATCGCTGGGCCGACTTCGATGTCGCCCGAACCCAGAAGGGCAATCGCGCCGATGAAAATCGCCATCGAGCCTGAACCGGGAATACCGAACAGAAGGGTGGGGACCAGACCGCCGCCCTCTTTCGCGTTGTTCGAGCTTTCCGGCCCGATCACGCCGCGCACTTCGCCTTTGCCGAAATTCGTTTTGTCTTTGGTGGTCTGCACCGTGTGCCCGTAGGCGATCCAGTCGACGACCGAGCCGCCAAGACCGGGGATGATCCCCACGACCACACCGATGATAGAGCAGCGTACCGACAGCCATTTGTTGGCCATCCAGTCGCGTACACCGTCCATCCAGCCTGCGCCCAGCGAGGCGCCCTTGGCGATGGAACGGTCCTGACGCAGCAGGGACACGATCTCGGGGATGGCGAAGATGCCAAGGCCCACGATGACCAGTTTCAATCCGTCCGTCAGATAGGGGATGTCATAACTCGCCATACGCAGCGAACCGCCGGCGTCAGCCTCGCCAATGGTGCCGATCATCATGCCCAGCCCAGCCGCCGCCAGACCTTTCAGGGCAAAGCGGCCGGCAAGGATGGCGACCATCGACAGGCCCAGAATGGTGATCATCAGCATCTCGGGCAGGCCGAACGCCAACACGATGGGTCGGGCGACCAGAATAAACATAGTCAGGAAGGTAGCGCCCACAAGCCCGCCAAATAGGGACGAGGTAAAGGCCGCGGCCAAGGCCCGTGCGGCCTGACCGTTTTTGGCCATTGGAAATCCATCCAGAACAGTTGCCTGTGACGCGGATGATCCGGGGATCCCCATAAGGACCGATGCGAATGTATCCGAAGTAGGCACAACGGCGACCATGCCGATCATCAACGCTAGACCAAGCACCGGGTCCATGCCGAACATGAAGGGCAAAAGCAGGGACAGGCCCGCGATGCCGCCCAGACCGGGGAACACGCCTACGGCCAGACCCATCACGACGCCAAGAACAAGATAACCCAGAACGACGGGTTGCAAGATCAGGGCCCACGCTTCTCCAAGCGCGGGAAGTGCGGTGGCGAAGATCTCCATCGGAGCCGCCTTTCTATTAGGAAATGTTGGAAAGGGCGCGCGGCCAGCGTTGGGCCGCGCGCCAAGGGTGGGTTACTTCAGCGACACGCCATAGGCGTTTTGCAGCCAGTCGGTGACATAGGCTTTGGCGCTGTCCGGAACCTGCGTGGCCGTGCCCAATGCAGACTGAGCACCTTCACCAGTGAAGACCGGGTATTTGCCAACGCGCTTGGACGAGATCTCGGCAAAGTCAGCGCGAGCTACAACGTCTTGGAACGCTTTGGTGTAGGTGTCGATCACATCTTGCGGCGTGCCAGCAGGCAGGAAGGCCAATTTCTGAACCGGGAAGCCGGCGACAAAGAAGGCTTTCCACGCGTCCCACGCATCGCCCGAGGTTTCGCAGCCATCTGTGGCTTCGCAGACCTCTTTGAAGGTCGGGATGTCGGGGAAGGTCGGGTCACGCACGATGTTGCCATCGGCGTCCAGTGCACCCCATGTCATCATCGGAACAGCCTTGCCATCATTGACCAGCGCAGTCGATCCGCCCAGATAACCCGACGAGGTCTGATAGTCGATATTGGCTTCGCCACGTTCAAACATCAGGCGGCCATCACCACGGCCTTTGATGCCGAAGACGGGCTCGACATTCATACCCAGCATTTGCCAAGCCAGCAGCGGCACAAGGTCAAGACGGGTCGCGCCTTGCGAGCCATAGATGAAATCGGTGTCCTTCAGCGCGTTGGCCGAGCCGTCGAACTTAGCGCCATCTTCGGCGTTCAGGTAAGCCACGCCGCCGGTGCCCGAGGCCATGACCGGGTTCCAGTCGTTATATTCGTAACGCACGCGCGGATCGTCCAGCAGATACGGGAATTGCGTCGATCCCGAGGTGCCGAACAGCAGCGTGCCGTCTTCGTGCTCTTGTTCTTGGAACCAGTTGGCCCCTTTGGTCGAACCAGCACCGGGCATGAATTTCACGACCACGGTCGGCTTGCCGGGCAGGGCTTCCGACAGCAGCGGGCCGAAGAAGTTCGCCCATTTGGCCGATCCACCGGTTTCCGAGAACGGGATGACCCATTCAACGGTTTTGCCCGAGAAATCGACCTCGGCGGTGGCGGGTGCGGCCACTCCAGCAGCAGCGATCAGGCCCATCACAGCACGACGAGTAAAGTTTGATACGGTCATTGGTTCCTCCCTGTTGACCAGACAATCACAAGGACGTCCTCTGCGCCATCATGATTGAATTATATCTTTCGAGGGTTGATTCCCCCCGCAATCTCTTGAACATGGTGGGCCAACCTTGCGTGAACCTTGCGGACCTCAATATGCGAATAGTCGTCGTTGAAGATAACGAACCCTTGGCCAAGGCGATCTCGTATCGTTTGCGGGACCGTGGGCATTCGGCGGATGTTTTACATGATGGGGCGGATGCGGATGCGTTCCTAAAGCAGGAAAGCGCGGATCTGATCGTGTTGGACATCAACCTGCCGGGCAAGTCGGGGCTCGAGGTGCTGCGGGATCTGCGCGCGCGGGGGGACAATGCGCCGGTGATCCTTCTGACCGCGCGAAGCGAACTGAGCGACCGTGTGGCTGGGCTGGACCTTGGGGCGGATGACTATCTGGTGAAACCGTTTGAAATGGACGAGCTCGAGGCCCGCATCCGGGCGCTCTCACGCCGCCGGAACCTAGAATTTGGCGCGGTCGAGACCATTGGCGATCTGTCCTTTGACCGCAACGCGCGTCAGGTCTCGGCGAACGGGGCAGCCATCGACATTCCGCGGAAGGAATTGGCGGTATTTGAATGCCTGTTGGAACGCCGAGGGCGTATTGTGTCAAAGCCCGTCTTGACTGACCACGTGTACGGCATTGGGGCAAATGTGGACGACACAGCGGTCGAGCCTCTGGTCTCGCGCTTGCGCCGCCGATTGTCAGACCACGGCGTTGTTATCAAAACGGCGCGCGGGCTTGGCTATATGCTGGATGTGGTCGCCTCATGACGCGGGTTTTTTCCCTTCGCCAGCGGCTTTTCACCCTCATCCTTGTGCCGCTTTTGCTGATGGGTTTGGTGCTGGGCTATTGGCGTGTCTCGGTCGCGCAAGACACGGCGGAAGAGCTGTTCGACCGTTCCCTTCTGTCCGCCGCCTTGGCGATTTCGCGGGACGTGGCGATTTCCGGCGGCGATGCGCTTTTGCCGTCCACCAGCGACTTGATCAGCGACGCCACCGGGGGCGAGGTGTTCTATCACGCAACGGGACCGGACGGGATCTATGTGACCGGCTATGCCTATCCGCCCGCAGGGGCCCGGCCGAATGCGGATCCTTTCACGCCTCACTATTATAAGGCCATGTATCGCGGCGAACCCGTCCGGGTGTTACAGATCAGCGAGCGCGTGACCATCGAAGGCGTAACAGGCAATGCCACCGTCACCGTCTGGCAAAGACTATCGGAACGCAGCCGTTTTGCCACCCAGCTTGCCTTGCGGGCTGCGGGCTTGATCGGCGGGTTGCTGATCACCTTGGCGCTGGTCGTCTGGTTCGGCGTGGCGCGTGGTCTGCGGCCATTGCTTGACCTGCAAGGGGCGATCGAGATCAGATCGCCAGATGACCTCAGCCAGATCCGGCGCCCCATTCCTATAGAGGCGCAGGGGATCGTTGATAAGCTGAATCGCCTGTTTTCCAAGGTGCAGGGAAGTATGAATGCCCAGCAGGTCTTTATTTCAAACGCAGCACACCAGCTGCGCAATCCGGCGGCGTCGGTGCAGTCTATGGCGGAAAGCCTACGGGATGCGCCAACGCGCGAGGATCGACAACAACGGATCGAGGATCTGGTGGTTGCAGCGCGTGCATCCGCGCGTGTCACCGAGCAGCTGTTGTCCATGGACCGACTGCGTCAGCCCATGCCCGACAGCCGCCGGTCCAGCTTTGACCTGACCTATTTGCTGCGGCAGGTCTGCGCCGAAGTCGGCCCAGATGTGCTGTCTCGCGGTGTTGAGTTTGAATTCATCGCCCCTGAAGTGCCCCTTCAGATTACCGGCGATCATGTGTTCATCGCCGAAGCGGTGAAGAATATGATCGACAACGCGTTGAAACATGGCGGGGCCGGGCTGAGCGCCATCACCGTCGAATTGCAAAAGTCTGGGGATAAGGCGCAAATCACAGTTCGCGACGATGGAAAGGGCTTGTCACCCGAACAAAGCGCCGCCGCCTTGGGCCGGTTTTCGCAGGTCGAACCCTCGCAAGGCAGCGGGTTGGGGTTGGCGATTGCCGCATCCGTGGCCGAACGTCACGGCGGATCGCTTCGGATCAATCGGGTTGCCAAGGGGGCAAGTCTGACTCTTGGTTTGATGCTGGACCCTGCTTTTAACTAGGTTAGCCTTCACACCATGCGCTTGGTCCTCAGCACTACATATAGTGGTATCCCCTGGAATTGTTCGCGAAAAAGAAACAATCGCGATGGCAACCATTCATGGAAAATGAATCGGCAACTCTTCGTCCAAGGGGGCATACGTCCGGTGATTCTCGGCCTTGGTGGTGCGTGGGGATATTGCCTGTGGCGTAAAACCCGCAGCTAAGTGCTAAGGTGGCCATAGCTACTAGTGCGAATGTAACTTCAAGCAACATATAGTGTTTGAAGCGTAAACCAGCTAATTTGCTAGCAAAAGATATCTTCCCGTTAAAATTGAGTATGAATAAGAATCAACCGAAGCTAGCCCGATGCCCGCACGACTAGGCACGTCAACAGAAAAGAGTTGGGGATATCTTTGAATTAGTCGTTGACGGTATAGGGCGGTCTACGCCAGATTGTGGGGGCTAGTCGGAATGGCCACAATATATAGTGGCCCGCGGTTGGTAGGGCGAGACAGGGACCATGCTTCAATCTTGAAGTCAAAAGGGTGTGCCACCTTGGTGTGCGGCACTCAGCGATATTCCTGTGTCTGATCCTCAGCCTCTACGACTAGCACGAATTTGATGGAATAGGGCAGATCCCATGCGTTGACCGGGCGCAGGGAGCCACTGAAGGGACTGGACAGGGCACAATGAAGATTGAACGCAAATTCACAAAATCGGGGCAGGGCGCATACGCAGAGTTGGAGTTCACGACGACGTCGTCCGAGATTCGCAA
The DNA here is from genome assembly GCF_056161205.1 of Aliiroseovarius sp. ABM4_368. NCBI lineage: Bacteria > Pseudomonadati > Pseudomonadota > Alphaproteobacteria > Rhodobacterales > Paracoccaceae > Aliiroseovarius > Aliiroseovarius sp. ABM4_368. The sequence goes on from NZ_JBSWYR010000001.1 coordinate 576,226, forward strand.
CCCCGACGGCACCATCGTTTTCAAACTGGACGATTGCGAAGTGCCGACTAGTTGGAGCCAAGTGGCTTCAGACGTGATTGCGCAGAAATACTTCCGTAAGGCTGGCGTCCCGGCGGTTCTGAAAAAGGTCAAGGAAAAGGGTGTGCCCGAATTCCTGTGGCGCTCGGTTCCTGATGAAAAGGCGATGGAAGACCTGCCCGAAGATCAGCGTTTCGGCGGTGAAACCTCAGCCAAGCAGGTGTTTGACCGTCTGGCAGGCGCGTGGGCGTATTGGGGTTGGAAAGGTGGCTATTTCACCACCGAAGAAGACGCCCGTACCTATTTCGACGAAATGCGCCACATGCTGGCCAGCCAGCGCGCCGCGCCGAACAGCCCGCAGTGGTTCAACACCGGTCTTCACTGGGCCTATGGCATCGATGGGCCTGCACAGGGTCACTATTATGTCGATCACAAGACCCGCAAGCTGACCCGTTCGAAGTCTTCCTATGAGCACCCGCAGCCCCATGCCTGCTTCATCCAGTCGATCGGCGATGATCTGGTGGGCGAGGGCGGCATCATGGACCTGTGGGTTCGCGAGGCACGTCTGTTCAAATACGGCTCGGGCACCGGCACCAACTTCTCCTCCCTGCGGGCAGCGGACGAACCGCTGTCGGGCGGCGGCAAATCCTCGGGCCTGATGGGTTTCCTGAAAATCGGTGACCGCGCGGCTGGCGCGATCAAGTCGGGCGGCACCACCCGTCGCGCAGCAAAGATGGTGATCGTGGACAGCGACCACCCGGATATCGAGGAATACATCAACTGGAAGGTCAAGGAAGAGCAGAAAGTTGCATCGCTGGTCGCCGGATCGAAGATGCACGAACAGCATCTGAACCACATCTTCGCCGCCATTCGTGCATGGGACGGTAAGGAAGAAGACGCCTATGATCCCAAGGTCAACGATACCCTGAAAGACGCCGTACGCGCCGCGAAAAAGGTCGCAATCCCAGAGGTTTACGTTAAGCGCGTTCTGGACTACGCCAAGCAGGGCTATGGCTCGATCGAATTTCCGACCTATGACACCGACTGGGATTCCGAGGCTTACGCCACCGTTTCGGGCCAGAACTCGAACAACTCGGTGCGTGTCACCGACGCCTATCTGAAAGCCGTCGAGGCTGACGCGGATTGGGAATTGATCCGCCGCACAGACGGCTCGGTCGCCAAGACCATTAAAGCGCGCGATTTGTGGGATCAGATCGGACACGCTGCTTGGGCCTGTGCCGACCCCGGCATCCAGTATCACGACACGGTTAACGCATGGCACACCTGCCCGGAAGACGGCCAGATCCGCGGCTCGAACCCGTGCTCGGAATACATGTTCTTGGACGACACCGCCTGTAACCTGGCGTCGATGAACCTGCTGACCTTCTTGAAGGATGGCGAGTTCCAGGCCGAAGACTATATGCACGCGACCCGCCTGTGGACCATCACGCTGGAAATCTCGGTCATGATGGCGCAATTCCCGTCGAAAGAGATCGCGGAATTGTCGTATGTTTTCCGTACCTTGGGTCTGGGATATGCCAATATCGGCGGTCTTCTGATGAATATGGGTTACGGCTATGACTCGCCCGAAGGTCGTGCGCTGTGTGGCGCGCTGACTGCGATTATGACCGGCGTTTCCTATGCCACTTCGGCCGAAATCGCCGGAGAGCTGGGCGCGTTTGAAGGCTATGAGCGCAACAAGGACCACATGCTGCGCGTGATCCGTAACCACCGCAACGCCGCCTATGGTGCCAGCGAAGGCTACGAAGATCTGGCCGTGAAGCCGGTTCCGCTGGACCTGAAAAACTGCCCCGATGCCAAGCTGGTCGATTTGGCCATGGGCGCATGGGACGAAGCCTATGCGCTTGGTGAAAAGCACGGTTATCGCAACGCACAGGTGTCTGTGATTGCGCCGACCGGCACCATTGGTCTGGTGATGGACTGTGACACGACCGGGATCGAGCCGGACTTTGCGCTGGTGAAGTTCAAGAAGCTGGCCGGTGGCGGTTACTTCAAGATCATCAACCGCTCGGTACCCGCGGCCCTTGAAAAGCTGGGTTATGACAGCGCACAGATCGAAGAGATCATCGCCTACGCCGTGGGTCACGGCACCATGGGCAACGCGCCTGCCATCAACCACACGACCCTGATCGGCCACGGCTTTGGTCAGAACGAAATCGAGAAGATCGAGGCAGCATTGCCATCGGCCTTCGACATCCGCTTTGTATTCAACCAGTGGACGCTCGGCGAGGAGTTCTGCACCAACGTTCTGGGTATCCCGGCTGAAAAGCTGAACGATCCCGAGTTCAACCTGCTGCGTCACTTGGGCTTTACCCGTCAGGACATCGAAGCCGCGAACGATCACGTGCTGGGCACGATGACGCTGGAGGGCGCGCCGTTCCTGAAGGAAGAGCACTATAACGTCTTCGACTGCGCCAACCCGTGCGGCAAAAAAGGCAAGCGTTTCCTGAGTGTTGACAGCCATATCTACATGATGGCCGCAGCACAGTCGTTCATATCGGGTGCGATCTCGAAAACGATCAACATGCCGAATGACGCAACCATCGAAGACTGCCAGAAAGCTTACGAACTCAGCTGGTCGCTGGGTGTTAAGGCCAATGCGCTGTATCGCGATGGCTCGAAACTCAGCCAGCCTTTGGCGGCGGCTCTGGTCGAGGATGACGAGGAAGCAGAAGAAATTCTGGCCTCGGGCTCGGCCCACGAGAAAGCCGTTACACTGGCCGAGAAGATCATCGAGAAAGTGGTGATCAAAGAGGTCGCACGCGGACGCGAGAAGCTGCCTGAGCGTCGCAAGGGCTATACTCAGAAAGCCATCGTTGGTGGTCACAAAGTGTACCTGCGCACCGGCGAGTACGAAGACGGCAATCTGGGCGAGATCTTCATCGACATGCACAAGGAAGGCGCTGGCTTCCGTGCAATGATGAACAACTTCGCGATCGCCGTGTCGGTTGGCTTGCAATACGGTGTGCCACTGGAAGAGTTCGTGGACGCCTTCACCTTCACCAAGTTCGAACCGGCAGGCATGGTTCAGGGCAACGACTCGATCAAGAACGCGACGTCGATCTTGGATTACATCTTCCGCGAATTGGCTGTGTCCTATCTGGACCGCACCGACCTGGCACATGTGAAGCCGCAAGGCGCTGCCTTCGACGATCTGGGCCGAGGCGAAGAAGAAGGCGTATCCAACGTCCAAGAACCGTCCGAGACGGCAGCCACTAAGTCTTTGGAAGTGCTGAAACAAATCAGCTCGACCGGCTATCTGCGCAAACGTCTGCCGCAGGAATTGGTGGTGCTGCAGGGCGGTGCCGAAGCGGGTGCTACGGCGCTTAGCGGCTCTGACCCGATCGGCGCGTTGAACACGTTGGTGCCAGAAACGGCAGGCGGTGAAACCGCTGTGGTCGAGATGTCAGTGACCGAGACTTCGGTTTCGACCGGGACGGTGAACACCATCGACGCGCGCACCAAAGCCAAGATGCAGGGCTACGAAGGTGATCCCTGTGGCGAATGCGGAAACTATACGCTGGTACGCAACGGCACCTGCATGAAGTGCAACACCTGTGGGTCGACCACGGGCTGTAGCTAAGAGAATTGAGGGTTGGGGCGCAGAAGTACCAGTTCTGCGCCCCGGCTCATCCCTCGCTTGATCAGTGTGGGCGAGAGAGAAACCTATTCGACCGCACTGGTCGACTAAATAAGGAAACCACAGCCGAACTAGGCAATCAATGACGCACTGACTTACCCACAGGTTTGCCACCAAGAAATGCTCGCAGCCTGTGGATAACTAGAAGGAGGTTAGCATGCCTCGTAAACGGATCATGGTTACCCGTGAAACAGAAACCGGATTGAATACCCACTTCAATGTACCTGGAAGGGGAGAAGTTCCGCGAGGACGGCTCGCCAGCGAGGTGGAAAGGGGGCTTCACGAAGGCTACCACGTGCGTCGTGTGGAGGGTCGCCGGATTATCGCGTCTAATCCAAATGGGTCAGAACGCGACAATCTAGGTTAACAGTTTCGTCTGGGCCGCCCTGTCCCAAGTGGCGGCCCGGGCAAGGTTAGGGTGGGTCTGGGGGATGCCCGCCATCCTAACACGGGGCAGGTGCGCTTGCCCCAGACACAGGTAGGGCCGCAGGCAATAAATCAGAGCGGTACCAATGATGAGCCCTATCAGTGAAACTGGGGTGTCCTTCGGGACACCCCGTTTTTCTTTTGCCAAGAAAAACGCCCGGTCGCAGGTGCAACCGGGCGCTCGTCATTTTCAGGATCGTTTGCTTATGTGCCGCGGGACAGGGCTGCGACGCCGGTCCGTGCAACATCACTTAGGCCCAAGGGGCGCATCAGATCGGCGAAGGCGTCGATTTTCTCGGTCGTGCCGGTGATTTCAAAGACAAAACTGTCCAGCGTGCTGTCCACCACATTGGCGCGGAAAATATCGGCCAGACGCAGCGCTTCAACACGCTTGTCGCCCGCGCCTTCGACTTTTAACAGGGCTAGTTCCCGCTCGACCGCAGGTCCTTCGACGGTCAGGTCATGCACTTCGTGGACTGGAACGATACGGCCCAGTTGCGCTTTGATCTGTTCGATTACGGCGGGTGTTCCGGTGGTTACGACGGTGATGCGCGACCGATGTCCTTCGTGATCAACCTCGGCCACGGTCAGGCTTTCGATGTTATAACCACGGCCAGCAAACAACCCGATCACGCGCGCCAGAACACCGGCTTCGTTGTCAACAACACAGGCCAGTGTGTGGCTTTCCACGATGTCCAAATGTGGGTCACGCAGATCATATGCCGACTTGCGCGAAGAGCCTTTTTTAATTTTGAGTGCAGACATTTAGAGGCCCTCCTTAAACCAGTGTTGCGCCAGCGGCACCGATAACGCCCTGCGTCTCGGCCTCGCCCATCAGCATGTCGTTATGGGGTGCGCCCGAAGGGATCATCGGGAAGCAATTGGCGTGTTTTTCAACCAGAACGTCCAGAATGAACGGACCGTCATAATCCAGCATTTCCTGAATCGCGTCGTCCAGTTCCGCCGGGTCCGAGACCTGACGGCCTTTGCAGCCAAACGCCTCGGCCAGCTTCACAAAGTCCGGCAGGCTTTCCGACCAGCTGTGCGAATAGCGCTCGCCATGCAGCAATTCCTGCCACTGGCGCACCATGCCCAGACGTTCGTTGTTCAGGATGAACTGCTTGATCGGTGCGCGGAATTGAACCGCGGTGCCCATTTCCTGCATGTTCATCAGCCAGCTGGCATCGCCTGCCACGTTGATCACACAGGCGTCGGGATGCGCGATCTGCGCGCCCAGCGATGCGGGCAGGCCATAGCCCATCGTGCCCAGCCCACCCGAGGTCAGCCAGCGGTTCGGATCTTCAAAGCCAAGGAATTGTGCGGCCCACATCTGGTGCTGGCCGACTTCTGTGGCCACATAGCGATCCTTGTCCTTGGTCAGCGCCTCAAGTCGTTCCAACGCGTGTTGCGGTTGGATGACCTTATCGGTGTTGGTGTAGCTTAGGCAGCGGCGCTCTTTCCATTCTGCAAGCTGCGCGCCCCAATTGGCCAGACCGTCTTTATTGGTCTTGCGTCCGCGGGCTTTCCAGACTTTCAAAAGGTCTTCCAGCACGTGGCCCACATCGCCAACGATCGGCAGGTCCACATGGACCACCTTGTTGATCGAGCTGGGATCAATGTCTATATGCGCCTTTTTCGAGTTCGGGCTGAACGCGTCCAAGCGGCCGGTGATCCGGTCGTCAAACCGCGCACCAACGCAGATCATCAGGTCACAGTCATGCATCGCCATGTTGGCTTCATAAAGCCCGTGCATGCCCAGCATTCCCAGCCAGTGTTCACCCGAAGCAGGGTAGGCGCCCAGACCCATCAAGGTCGAGGTGATCGGGAAGCCGGTCGCATCCACCAGTTCACGCAGAAGCTGGCTTGCGGCAGGGCCAGAATTGATGACGCCTCCGCCAGTATAGAAGATCGGACGCTCGGCGGTTTCCATCAGCTCGGCCAGCTCGGTGATCGCCTCTATATCGCCGCGCATTTGCGGCTGATAGTGGCTGGTTTCGATCTTGGCGGGCGGGGTGTAGCTGCCGGTGGCGAACTGAACATCCTTTGGGATGTCGATCAGCGTCGGACCCGGACGGCCAGAAACCGCGACATGGAAAGCCTGATGTATGGTGTCGGACAGCTTGTCGGTCTCTTTCACCAGCCAATTGTGCTTGGTGCAGGGGCGGGTGATGCCAACGGTGTCTGCTTCCTGAAAGCCATCGGTGCCGATCATAAAGGTCGGAACCTGACCGGTCAGAACAACCAGAGGGATCGAATCCAGCAACGCATCGGTCAGCCCGGTCACGGCGTTTGTCGCGCCGGGGCCGGATGTTACCAGCACTACGCCGGGCTTGCCGGTCGCACGGGCATAACCTTCGGCGGCGTGGACTGCGCCTTGTTCGTGACGGACCAGGATGTGACGAATGTCATTCTGCTGAAAGATCTCGTCATAGATCGGTAGGACAGCGCCCCCGGGATAGCCAAAGACTGTGTCCACACCCTGATCCTTCAGGGCTTGAACTACCATTTTCGCTCCGGTCATCTGACGTGTCATCTTCTTCTCCGTTCCACGTGCGCTTCTCACAAAAAAGCCCCCGATCTTCTCGGGGGCGCATGGGGTTCCATTATGGTTCCGTTACCGGCCCATGCGCCAATTTTCAACAATCACTAGGACGCCGCCCATTGCAGTTTTCCCATGTTCTTGCCCAAGGAGATCCTTGAAGGCTTCTTCCATCTGTGCGCGGGACATTATGAGCGGTGGACGGACGCGTCAACAGCGAAAGCACGTATAAAATGTCGCGCAGGTGAATTTTTTGTAATTTTCGATCATTTTTGGGTGGGATTGGCGCAATTATTGGAAATTCAGATCGCGATCTGTCCGGTTTTCCATGATTTCAGCGCGCGATACCATGCGCGCGCAGCAATACTTCTGGTCTTTGCAGGTGATCAGGTCTCGCGTTGAGCCTTGCTGGCGGTGTCGGGCAGGGTGATGCTGGCGACTTGTTCAGCGATGGGATCGGTTGACAGAGGGTGCAGCTCGGCCGAGTAATCTTCGTCGACATTCAGCGGCGTCCAGTGATTGTCGCGATAGATCTCGATTGACGAGAACGTGGCCTTATAGTCCATCTTCGGGCTGCCGGGCACCCAATAGCCCAAATAGACGTAAGGCAAGCCCGCCTCGCGCGCGATGTCTATATGATCGAGGATCATATAGGTGCCAAGGGATTTGCGGTGCCAATCTGGATCGTAGAAGGAATAGACCATCGACAGCCCGTCTTCCAATACATCGGTCAGGCAGACAGCGCGCAGGGGGCCGGTGGCGTCATCACCGGGTTTTTGATCGGGCCCACGTTCGGCATATTCAATCACGCGGCTTTTGATCGGGGTTTCTTCGATCATGGCGGCGAATTCGAACACATCCATATCCGCCATACCGCCCTCGGCGTGGCGATTGTCCAGATAGCGGCGGAAAAGCTCATACTGGTCTTCGCTGGCCCAAGGTGCGCGAGCGCGGCGTTCCAGCATTGCGTTGCGTTTCGCAGTGCGCCGTTGGCTTTTGTTGGGTTCAAAGTCTGCCACCCGGATCCGTGCGGACAGACAGGCCGAACATTCGGCGCAGGATGGGCGATAGAGAACGTTTTGCGACCGTCGGAACCCTTGCTTTGACAGGGTGTCATTCAGCGTTTCCGCATGTTCGCCTTGCAGGGCTGTGAACAGCTTTCGCTCCATCCTCCCGTCAAGATACGGGCATTCCTGCGGGGCAGTCACATAGAACTGAGGGGCAAGCGGAAGTGTATGGCGCATGGGTTCTCGGTTTTACGTCAGATCGGGACGAGCCTAGCCTGACCAAGAGGGATCGGGCAAGCCCCCGCTTACCAACACAGTAAACAAGGGCTTTTAGTTGCTGATTTGGCCTTAGCGGCGTTCAGAGGCGCGGTTGATCGCGGCGGTGCCCAGCACCATGTCGCCCAGACCCTGACCGCGTGCGGTGGTGAACATCATCACGAGCGAGATCATTTGCAGCACCACAGTCGACATCGACAGGTAATACCCCAGCGTATGCAAGGCAGCGGTCTGGCGGTCAAAGCGCTGCCCGTCATGGCGGCGCAGCTCGATCGCGGTCAGGCGCATCCCGATTGTGGCGGACTTCCGGGTCAGGGCAGTCATGCGATAGACAAAGCCCACCGCCAGATAGACCAGACCCCACAAGAAGAACCCGATGCCAAGGGTCAAAAGCCCAATCAGGATACAGATCGCAACAATCAGCACGACGTCGATGACCCACGCCAGTAGGCGCTTCAGCGTCACGTCCTGATAGAACTCGGCCTGGGTGTCCGGGTCCGGCAAACCCCAAAGGCCTGCGCCGTGGGTGTTGCTGTTGTGGTCAAAGGAATGCGTCATTCGGGGTCTCGGGTCTTTCTTGTCAAAGGGAACCCGGCCCACTGGGGGCCGGGCAGAACAGCAAACTTAGGGGCAGTTTACTTCTTTTTGCGCTTGGGTTCATCCAAGATTTCGACATCCTCGGCCGTGTCTTCGGCGTCATCGTCAGACATGTCTTCTTCGTCGATGGTCGAATTGCGGGCGGCTTCGGCGCGTTCGTCCATGAACTGGTCGAACTCGGACTTGTCCTTTGCAGCGCGCAGGCGTTCAAGGAAGGCTTCGAAAGCTTCCTGTTCGCTCATCAAACGACGCAGGGTTTCTGCCTTATAAGCGTCGAAGGCCGAATTGCCCGAGGTTGCAAAGCCGTGGCGATGCGACATGTGACGGTCCTGCCAAGCCTGACTTTCATGGTGGTGGCGGTGAGAACAGGATTTCGAAAACATGCGTTTGCTCCAGATCATATAAGCCAAGAGGGCAAGACCGACGGGCCAGAACAGGATGAAGCTGACGACCATCGTAGCGATCCAAGCGCCTTTACCGCGTGCGTCCAGCCACGCCTCGGCGCGCGAGAACCAGCCGCGGGGGGCGGTGTCATAGTGGGTGGTGTGGGTTGCGGTGTTCATTGCGGTCTCCATCGTTCTGTCTGTGTTGCGTTTGAATGTGAATGCCTTTCACATGAGTAAGAGATGGGGGTTTCGGGGCTGGGTTCAAGGAGAAATGTGAAAGTATTTTACATTATTCGAGGATCGCGCTGATAATAAACGAAAAAAGCCGCCAGATTTGGCGGCTTTTTGTTTTGGTGTCGTCGCAATTAGTTGCGCGACCCGAACCACATGCGGCTGAAAAGCCCGTCTTTCAGCATGAATTGGTGATATGCCCAACCCGCGATATGGGCCAGAATGGTGAGCATCAACAGTTTTGACAGAACACCATGCGCCCTGCGCGCAGCGAGATGGTCAAAACTTTCGGGCAGGGGGCTATCCGCGCCGAAGAACACGATATCATGCAGTCCCGCGCCCAACGAGATCGCCATGCCGCTGGCGACCATCAAGAACACAAGTATATAAAGCGCCCAATGCGCCGCGGCGCCGGCAAGGTTCAAAAGCCCGTTTCCCGTTTCGGCCTTCGGCGGATGTGCGCTGCGCAATCGCGTCACAAGGCGCAGGATCATCAACACACCTACGATTATGCCGATAGACATGTGGCCCCGCAGGCTGAACATTTTGTCAGGGTGATCATTGGGCAAGGCGGCCAGCACGTTCGACCCCATGACCAACGCGACAATGACCATTAGGGCGACAAGCCAGTGGATGGCGACGAGAAGAGGGTGATAGCGTTTCATGGCGTTCCTCTTGTCTGTTGTGTCTGCCACGATACTTGCGATTGCAAATACATTAAGGGGAAAGTTGCAACTGCAAATGTCGTGACCTATGTTGTGAACCAAAGCAATGTAGGTCTGCCAAGGTGCCCTTATGAACAAACCCGACTCTGTGCATCCAACTCTGCGCGATCAGGCCAATATTACGCGCAGCACCAGTGCGGGCTGGATGTTGCAACGACTGGCTTGCATGACGGAAACCCAGATGCAGGCGCGGCTGAAGGCGCATGGGTTGAAGATGGATCACTTCATCGTGCTTATGGCCCTGACCGAGAAAGAAGGCGCCAGCCAGACTGAAATCGGCGCAGGGCTGCGGCTTGCAGGCTATACCGTCTCGCGTGCGCTGGATGCGCTGGAAAAACAGGGGCTGGTCACGCGCAAGCAGGACGAACAGTCGCGGCGCACGCATCGCGTATTTCTGACGGGCGAGGGCAGGGCGCTGATGCCCTTAATCTTCGGGATCGTTGGCGAGCAGAACAAGGATCTGTTGGATCTGCTGCCCCCAAATGATCAGCGCGAGTTTTTGCGACTTCTGACGCTATTGAGCAAAGCTGCGGGGTCCGGCTGCGGCTGACGTTCAGGTAAATTCACCCGGTAGCGCCCCACAGATGCGGATCAGATCATGTGGCGTTGCGGGGAACACGTGTCGTGGCGTACCCGCTGCGGCCCAAACCTCGTCAAAGTCCAAAAGACGCGCGTCATAAAAGGCGCGTACGGGATTGGTCAAACCCACGGGCGACACGCCCCCGATGGCAAATCCGGTTTCGGCGCGGATCAGTTTCGCGTCGGCTTTGCCCAAGGCCTCGCCTGCCAAGGTCGACGCCTTTGCTGCATCCACTTGATTGCCGCCCGCTGTCAAAAACAGCACCACATGGCCCGAGCTTTCGCCGCGAAAGATGATGGATTTCGCGATCTGGTCGATCTCGCAACCGCACGCGCGGGCGGCATCTGCGGCGGTGCGCGTGCCGTCCGACATCTCGACCACTTCTGTGGCGATGCCTGCGTCTTCAAGCGCGGCTTTGACCCGTTTCAGGCTTTTGGACATGGTGCTTCCTGTCGTCGTTTCTGGTCCGTTCCGCGACCATAGCCATTCGGCGCCAGCAAACAAGCTGCACAGAATGGTCGCAACCCCGTTTCCCATGTTGACCCGACCCGCCGCCCGGCGCAGTTTGCACATATGAGCCAGAAACCCTTCGCCGCCCGCATCTCTCGTACTCCCATCGCGTACGAGGCCGAACCCGCCGCAGATATCGACACGCTGTTCGCGGATCTGACGCCGGATCTGCGCGGCGTGCTGTCTGGGGCGGCAGGCTGTTCGCCTTACCTGAAAGGGCTGATGGAGAAGCAGGCGGATTGGTTGCGCGAAGCGCTGAGCATCGCCCCCGAAGACGCCATCACTGCTGCCATGCAGGACATGAACCGCGACAGCGACAGCGCTTTGCGAAAGTCCTTGCGCATTGCCAAACAGCGCATCGCGCTTATGACAGGGCTGGCGGATCTGGCAGGCGTCTATCAGCTGGAGCACGTCACCGGCGCGCTGACTGATTTGGCGGATTTCGCCACCCATTCTGCCATGACCTTCCAAGTCGGCCATGAAATCTCGCGCGGCAAGCTGCCCGGCATGACCGAAGATGACATCGAGGCCGCTGGCGGCATGGTCGCATTGGCAATGGGCAAGATGGGCGCGCACGAGCTGAACTACAGCTCGGACATTGACCTGATCATGCTGTTTGACGACAGCAGGTTCGAGGGCGCGGATTTCCACGAAGCCCGCGCCAGCCATGTGCGCGCCACCCGTAAGATGAGCACGATGCTGTCGGAACTGACCGAGGACGGATATGTTTTCCGCACCGATCTGCGCCTGCGTCCGGATCCGTCTGTGACGCCCGTCTGCGTCTCGATGGAAGCTGCCGAACGCTATTATGAAAGCCTTGGCCGCACGTGGGAACGCGCGGCCCACATCAAAGCCCGCCCTTGTGGCGGCGACATCGCAGCGGGCAACGCCTATCTGACCCGCCTGCGCCCCTTCATCTGGCGCAAGCATCTGGATTTCGCCGCCATCCAAGACGCTCATGACATGCGCTTGCGCATTCGTGAACACAAGGGGCTGCATGGCGACATCACGCTGCCCGGCCATGACATGAAACTGGGACGCGGTGGCATTCGCGAGATCGAGTTCTTCACACAAACCCGCCAGATCATCGCGGGCGGACGCGATGAAGGGTTGCGGATGCGTGGCACCGTGCCGGGGTTGGCCGCGCTTGCCGAGAAGGGCTGGATCCCCTCGGATGTGGCTGAAATCCTGACCCGCCACTATCGATTCCACCGCGAGGTTGAACACCGCGTCCAGATGTTCCGCGACGCCCAGACACACAACCTGCCTAAAACCGACGACGAGTTCGACCGTTTGGCCCGCATGATGGGCGAGGGCGACACGGATGTGCTGAGAGCCCGTATCCACGACGCGCTGGCTGAAGTTCACGAAGTGACTGAAGGTTTCTTCGCCCCCGACGGCACCTCGGCCGACAGTCGCGAGTTGTCGGAAGGCGAGGCCGAAATCGTCAGCCGTTGGGAAACCTATCCTTGCCTGCGCTCTGCTCGGGCCGTCGAGATTTTCAACCGCCTGAAGCCCGACCTGCTGGCTCGTCTGGCCGATGCACCACGTCCGCATGACGCGCTGATCCAGTTTGACGGCTTTCTCAGCCGTTTGCCTGCGGGGGTGCAGCTTTTCTCGTTGTTCGAGGCGAACCCGACGCTGGTCGATCTGATCGTCGACATCGCTGCCACGGCGCCCGCGTTGTCCGCCTATCTGGGTCACAACGCGCAGGTGCTGGACGCGGTGATCGGTGGCGGGTTCTTTGAACCGTGGCCCGGTGGCGCGGCACTTGAGGCCGAATTGGTGGCGCGACTGGACAATGCCCCGGACTATGAGACCAAACTGGATGGCGCGCGGCGCTGGATGAAGGAATGGCATTTCCGCATCGGCGTTCATTTCCTGCGCGGGTTGATCCATGCGCGCGAGGCGGGTGCGCAATATACCGACCTTGCGGATGCGGTCATTCGCGGGCTGTGGCCGGTGGTCGTGGACAATTTCGCGCAGAAACATGGCACACCGCCGGGGGCAGGTGCCGCGATCATTGGCATGGGGTCTTTGGGCGCGCGGTCTTTGTCTGCGACCTCGGACCTTGATCTGATCATCATTTATGACCCGGAAGGCGTGGATATGTCGGACGGGAAGCGCGTTTTGGCGACGCGCCCTTATTATGCCCGGTTGACGCAAGCCTTCCTGACCGCGCTATCCGCACCTATGGCTGAAGGGCGGCTTTACGAGGTCGACATGCGCCTGCGCCCATCCGGGCGACAGGGGGCTGTGGCGACTTCGATCGAAAGTTTCAAAGCATACCAACGGGACGAGGCGTGGACGTGGGAACACCTGGCCCTGACCCGCGCACGCGTGGTGACGGGGCCCGAAGGGCTGACCAAGGATTACAATCAGGCGCGAGCCGAGGTTCTGGGCTTACAGCGCGACCCGGCCAAGGTGATCAACGACGTGATCGAGATGCGCAATCGCATTGCGGGGGCTAAACAGGCAGGCGGCGCGTTGGACGCCAAGCTGGGCGAAGGACATCTTCAGGACGTCGAACTGGTGGCGCAAGCTGCCGCCCTTTTGGCCCCGCAAACGCCCCGCGCCCCAGACGAGCAGATCGCCCAAGGTGTCGCCATTGGCTGGTTTTCTGACGCGCAGGGGCGCGATATGGCAAAGTCCCATGACCTAATGTGGCGATTGCAGGCCGCGTCCAAACTGCTGTCTGACGGTCCCTTGGACCTTGAAACCTTGGGGCAGGGCGGGCAGGATCTGCTTCTGCGCGAGACCGGGGCGAAAAGTAAGGCCGCCCTGATCGAGGATCTTAAGAATAAAGCAAGGGCCGCCGCCCGAGCCATTGATAAGGTGCTGGCCAACCCGCCCGGGTGACGCCAGCCGGAGGACCACATGACCGACCTAATCGCTGCCATTGATCCACGCGGGCTGATCCGCGACAGCTATGTGATCGAAGGGATCACCCCGGGGGAATGCCGCTCGATCTTTCTGGATTGGGCGTTGTTTGATGATCATGACATGGCGCAGGCAGAGCGGATCAAGACCCTGCTTGATCACTATGGCCCCACGGACCCGAACCATCCGATGACGATGGTTTTGACAGATGCGTTGGAGGAAAAAGCCGAACCGAAGCGGCGCGGCGGGCGCAAGGCGCGGGTCGGGAACTAGCACCACACAAGCTCTTTTATATGGAAAGACCCGCCAATCAGGGCGGGTCTTCTTGGTTTTGATCTGATGGCCAGCCGGGCTTACGCTTCGATATGCTCGGCTTCTTTGGGCAGGATCAGGTTCAGGATGACACCAGCCACGCCCGCAAGGCCGATACCCGCCAGCGAGAAGCCTCCGCCAAACGGGATCGACAGCCCCCCAATCCCGATCACCAACACGGTCGAGACGATCACCATATTGCGGCTGTCGGTCAGCGCATCCGCGCCGATCCGCACCAGCACGGTCAAGCCGACCACCGTCACCATTCCGAACATCAGGATCATTATACCGCCCATGACGGGCATGGGAATGGTCCCCAGCGCGCCCGAGACCTTGCCCACGAAAGCCAAGGCAATCGCGAAAATCGCCGCCCATGTCATCACCGCCGGGTTGAAGGCGCGGGTCAGGGTGACGGCTCCGGTGACCTCGGAATAGGTGGTGTTGGGCGGACCGCCGACCAGACCAGCGAACACGGTCGCCAGACCGTCGCCCAGCATGGTGTTCTGGATGCCCGGCTCTTTCAGATAGTCCTTCTTGGTGACCGAGCTGATGGCCATCACGTCCCCGAAATGTTCAATTGCCGGGGCGATGGCGACGGGCAGAATGAACAGGATCGCGGCCAGATTGAACTCGGGCGCAACAAAGCCGGGCGTGGCAAACCATGCCGCATCTGTCAGGCTTTGGAAGTTCACAAGGGTCTCGCCGGTGATGGCGCCAAGGATCAGCGCCGAGACATAGCCTGCAATGACGCCAAAAATGATCGGAACTACTTTGATCATACCACGACCACGTATCGCGATCAGCATGGTGGTGCCAAGCGAAATGGCGGCCAAAATCAACGCATAGGATTTCGGCATGATCTGCGTGTCACCCGCCAGACCTGTGGCCATATTGATGGCCACGGGGGCCAGCGCCAAGCCGATCACCATGATCACCGGTCCCACCACGACGGGCGGCAGATAGCGGTGCAGCCAGTCAGAGCCCCAAATGCGGATCGCGAAGCTGATCACCACATAGAACAGACCCGCTGCTGCAAGCCCGCCCAAGGTGGACGGAAGACCCCACGTCTGCACCCCATAGATGATCGGCGCGATGAAGGCGAAACTGGATGCCAAGAACACCGGCACCTTGCCGCGTGTGACGATCTGGAAGATCAGCGTTCCGACGCCTGCGGTGAACAGCGCCACGCTGGGATCAAGCCCCGTCAGCAGGGGCACCAGCACAAGCGCCCCGAAGGCCACGAACAGCATTTGCGCGCCTACAAGCGCCTGTCCGGGCCCGAATTTATAGTCGGTCTGAGTGATGTCGCGATTCATTCCCACGTCCCTTTGTCTGAGTTCTCCGCTGTTTAGCGGTTCTGCCGCGAAGGGACATCCCAAAAGGGGACTGGCTGGATTAAGCCTCGTCTTTTGGACGCATCATCAGCCAGATCAGCGATGCGCCTGCAAGGGCTAGGAAGGGAACCATGGCGATGTTCACCGCGCTCCAGCCTTCAACGGCGGTGCCGCCCGAGCAATTCATCAACCCGCCTGACGCCAGCGACGCGATGGTCACGCAGCCAAAGACGATCATGTCGTTCATGCCTTGCACGCGACCGCGTTCTTCGGGTGCGTGGGCGCTGCCAAGCATTGTGGTTGCGCCGATGAAGCCAAAGTTCCAGCCAACACCCAAAAGGACAAGCGCGATAAAGAAGTTCTCTAACTCGACCCCTTGCAGGGCGACGACGCCGGACAGCGCAAGAATGACAAGGCCCGAGGCGATCACCGTGCGCACCCCAAAGCGTGCGATCAAGTGGCCGGTGAAGAAGCTGGGTACGAACATTGCCAACACGTGGGTTGTCACGATATTGCCCGCCATTTCGGTTTCGAACCCGCAGCCCACAACAGCCAAAGGTGTCGAGGTCATGACAAGGTTCATTAGCGCATAGGACACCATCCCGCAGATGATCGCGACGGCAATGACAGGATCACGCAAAAGCTCGAGCCGAGTGCGCCCTTTGGGATCATCCGCCTTCGGAGCTTCGGGTTTGGGAATGTCCAATCCCAGAAACAGGAATGCGCCGATGACGTTGATCGCGACCACGGCAAGATAGGCCCCAAGGAAGGGCACAACCATCAAATCATTGGTCACATTGAAAAGCTGCGGGCCGATCACAGCCGAGGCTAGCCCACCCGCCATCACATAAGAAATCGCTTTGGGGCGGAACTCTGGGCTGGCTGTATCAGTCGCGGCAAAGCGATAGAAACCTTGGGCGGACATGTAGATGCCGGTGAAGAACGAGCCCAAAAGGAAAAGAAGGAAATCAGATTGAGTTAGCGCATAAGCACTGATAGCCGCCCCAATGGTGCCACCTGCACAGCCAACCCAAAACCCGGCGCGTCGTCCATATTTCTGCATGAAACTGCTGAGCGGGTTTGCCCAGATCATCGTGCCACCGACCATCATCGAAATCGGAAGCGTCGCCCAGCAAGCATTGCTGGCAAGACTTTGCCCAGCAAGTCCTGCCATGGTGAACAACAAAGGCATCTGCGCACCAAGAAACGCCTGCGCAAGCACAAGAATGGTCACATTGCGCTTGGCGCGCGCGTCGTCGGCAGGTGTCAGGGTCGCATCGGTCATGCGCATATGCGTATCCATGCATGCCAGCTTTGACCAGAGCGAAATTGTACCCTTTGGTGGGGGGGATTGTCGCGCCTACGCCTTGTCGATCAAATGCGCAAAACTGCCAGACACGTGCCCCTCGATCAGCCCCATCGGAGCCAAAGCGCGGCCTTCTGCGTCGGTGGCATCAAACAGCGGTGCGCCTTCGGCCAAAAGCGTTGTGGCATAGTGGAATTCGTGGGCGTTCCAGTGACCGGAAAAAGGGCCGTTGGCCGCGTTGAGGGCGCGGTATCCAAGATGCAGCTTGCGTTTGGAAAAGCTGGTTTCCAAACCCAAAAGTCCCAGCATTTCATGACGATCGCCGTTTTTGTCGGTGATCGCGCGCCCAAGCGTCATATAGCCGCCGCATTCACCATAGATCGGGCAGGTGGCCGATTGCATTCCCTGTTTGAAGTTTTGCGCGGCGGCCAGTTTGCCTGCGTGCAGTTCGGGATAACCGCCGGGCAGAAAGATGAAATCTGCGTCGGGGGCGGGGGCGTCGTCGGCGAGCGGCGAGAAGGGCAGAACCTCGGCCCCGGCGGTGCGCCAGTCCGACAGGATATGCGGATAGGCAAAGGCAAACGCCTTGTCAGACGCCACCGCAATCCGCTGACCCGGAGGTGTCAGGCGCGTGGCAGCTCCCGGGTTAGCAGCGGTTTGACCCGCCAAAGCCACCAGCGCGTCCAGATCAAGTGCCGTTTCAACCACATCCGCGACACGGTCCAGATAGGCTTGCAGATCGGGATGTTCCTCGGCCTGAACCAAACCAAGATGGCGCGAGGGGTGTTCAAGGCCGGACTGACGGTACACGGCCCCCAGAACCGGGATCAGGCTGTCTTGCAGGCTGGCGCGCAGCATCGCCTCGTGCCGTGGACTGCCCACATGGTTCAGGATAACGCCTGCGACGCGGACATTCGGGTCGTGCTGTGCAAAGCCGTTCACCAAGGGGGCGACCGAATGGGCCAGACGGGCGCAATCGATCACTAGCACAACAGGAAGCCCAAATATACGCGCCAAATCAGCGGTTGCGCCACGTCCTTCCGGTGGTGCGCCGTCAAACAAGCCCATCGCACCTTCGATCAGCAGTAATTCAGCGCCAGAACGGGCCAGATCATGCAGACGCGCGGGGCCCATCGCCCAAGCGTCTAGATTGGGGCATTCGCGCCCACAGGCGGCGGCGTGAAACCGGGGGTCGATATAGTCGGGGCCGGATTTTGCCCCGCTGACATCCACGCCACGTCGAGACAGCGCGCGCAACAGGCCAAGCGTCAGGGTGGTTTTGCCACTGCCCGAGGATGGCGCGGACAGGATCAGGCCCTTGGGCGAAGGCATCAGCGATCCTCGGCCGGGCGGCCACGGCCCAGCGGATCGGTGTTTCTCGGGTCCAGACCGGCGGCCAGTGCCTGCCAATCCAGCGCCTGCCGCATCAGAACAGCACGTCCCACACAGATGATGGCGGGCGCACCGATGCCTTCGCGATCCGCGTCTTCAACGCAGGTGCCAAGGGTGGTTTCCAAGACGCGCTGATCGGGCGTTGTGGCATTCATGGTGATGGCGACGGGTTCGTCTTTCGCACGACCAGCGGCCATCAGCTCGGACCGGATGCGGTCCAGATGCTTCATTCCCATATAGATCACAATGACTTGCGACCCCTGTGCGATCGCTGGCCAGTTCAAAGATCCGGTGGCGTTGCCAGACTGGTCGTGACCCGTGACAAATGTCACGGACTGGTTCACATCGCGGTGGGTGACGGGGATGCCTGCATAGGCCAGCCCGCCAATCCCGGCGGAAATGCCGGGAATGATACGGATCGGGACACCGTGTTGCACAAGCGTCTGGCCTTCCTCGCCGCCACGCCCAAAGACAAACGGGTCGCCGCCCTTCAGACGCAAAACGCGTTTGCCTGCGCGTGCCAGATCCACCAGCCTTAATGAAATATCACGCTGTTTCGCTGACGGTTTCCCGCCGCGCTTGCCGGCATAGATTACCTCGGCCTCGGGACGCGCCCAGTTCAGGATCTCGGGCGAGACCAGCGCGTCATGCACGATCACATCTGCCTGCATCAGCGCGTTTACGGCGTGAATCGTCAAAAGTCCGGGATCTCCGGGGCCAGCGCCGCACAGCCAAACCCAGCCGGGTTCCAGCGTGGGCCAGTTGTGGCCGGGCAAAACAGGGGCGGTATAGGTGTGCGAGTCGGTCATGCGCCCCTTATGCACCCGTTGGCCGCGCACGAAAAGCCGAACTGCGACGTCACAGAACGGATTGGCGGCGCTGATTTGCCAGCCTATAGTCAGTACGATGGAACAGACAGCCCCCCTCGAGTTGCGCCGTGGATGGACCACGGGCGCCTGTGCGACCGCCGCAGTGAAAGCGGCGTTGGACGCGCTTTGGGGGCAGGGCGCACCGTCGCGCGTGACGATCACGTTGCCGCGCGGAGAAACCCCCGATTTCCTGATTTATGACCTGATCTCCGGTGACACTTGGGCGGAAGCGGCAATCGTGAAGGACGCGGGTGACGACCCTGATGTCACCCACGGGGCAGTGATCCGTGCGCGCGTGACCCCAGCCAAGCCGGGGCAAGGCGTGTTCTTTGTCGCGGGTGACGGCGTGGGCACAGTGACAAAGCCCGGCCTGCCGATTCCTGTCGGTCAACCTGCCATCAACCCGGTGCCGCGCCAGATGATCAAAGGTGTCGTACACGAAGCCTCTGCCACCTATGACCAGCCTGCCGACGTGATTGTCACCATCTCGGTCGAAGACGGGGCGGCGCTGGCGGAAAAAACGTGGAACCCGCGGCTTGGCATCAAGGGCGGGCTGTCCATTTTGGGGACGACGGGCATCGTGCGGCCGTTTTCGTGTTCGGCCTGGATCGCCTCGATCCATAGGGGGATTGATGTTGCGCGGGCCGAAGGGCTGACCCATGTGGCGGGTTGTACCGGAGCCACGTCCGAGAAGGTCGTGCAGGGGCTGTTTGGCTTGTCAGACGGGGCGATGCTGGACATGGGCGACTTCGCGGGTGGAATGCTGAAATATCTGGCGCGCAATCCGGTGGACCGCGTGACCATCGGGGGCGGCATCGGTAAGCTGACCAAGCTGGCGCAGGGCGCGCGGGATTTACATTCGGGGCGCAGTCAGGTGGATTTTGATGTGCTGGCAGAGTGGCTGGAGGATCCTGAGGTTGCTGGAATGAATACAGCCTTGCAAGTTTTTGAAAAACATGGGGAAGTCATGTCTTCCATGATTGCCGAAAAGGCGAAGGAACAGGCACATCAAATCCTACGTGGTGCACCAATTACCGTAGACATCACTGTGATTGACCGAAAGGGCGAGATTATCGCGCAAGCCCTGTGAAGATCCTTCTTTTGGCGGGAACGGGCGAAGCACGCGCACTTGCGCAGCTTTTGGCGGATCAGGGGCAGGACGTTCTGGCTTCGTTGGCTGGTGTGACGCACTCTCCTTTGGCCTATCCGGTGCCGACGCGGGTCGGTGGGTTTGGCGGAGAGGCTGAACAACAGGGCTTTATGGCCGCCCAAGGCTTTGACGCAGTGATCAATGCGACGCATCCGTTTGCGGCGCAGATTTCTGAGCGTAGCTTTCGTATATGTCGTTCATTATCAGTGCCTTACCTTCGCTTGTTAAGAGCGGAATGGTGTGCGGATAGCGGCGATGACTGGCATCTGATCGACCATATCAACACGGCGTCCAAGCATGTACCGCCCGGCGCACGAGTTCTTCTCGCAACCGGGGCAGCTTCGGTCGCAGATTGGGCCGCGCTGGCCGAGGGGCGGACGCTGTTTTGCCGCCGCGTGGATGCGACAGACGATCCTTTTCCTTATGATGGCGGCTGGATCGTCGGACGCCCGCCATTCTCGCTTGAAGAAGAGTTGGAGACGTTGCGCAGCCACCGCATCACCCATTTGGTCAGCAAAAACGCAGGTGGGCCGACCAACGCCAAATTGCTGGCCGCACGCCAGTTGGGCGTGCCGGTGGTGATGCTGAACAGGCCTGCTTTGCCCGGTTGCGACTGCGTAGAAACCCCTCAAGAGGCGCTGGAATGGCTGATACGGTTGACGCATTGATCCAAGGGCAGGGCTGTCTGCAACGCGAAGCGGGTGCGCTTTGCGGGATCGAGCCGCGGTTCCGGCCCATTTGGGATCAACTGGACGAAATTCCGTTGCGGTTGCGCCCGGACGGATTCGCCGCCCTGATGTTCGCCATCGTGGGGCAGCAGGTCTCGACCGCATCCGCCGCCGCGATATGGGGCAGGGTGCAACAGGCAGGGTTTGAGGATCCCGCCAATGTCATCCGCGCCAGCGATCAGGATCTGGCCGATGTGGGCCTATCACGCCCGAAAATCCGCTATGCTAAGGCTTTGGCTGAAGCGGGAATAGACTATCCCGCGTTGCACTACCTGCCATCCGATCAGGTGATCAAGACCCTGACCTCCGTGCCCGGGATCGGCGCGTGGACGGCCGAGATCTATGCGCTGTTTGCGCTGGCCCGCGCAGACGTGTTCCCAGCAGGCGATTTGGCCCTGCAAGAGGCGGCAAAACGGCTGTTTGATCTGCCCGAGCGGCCCAAAGAAAAGGCTATGCGGGCCATGGCGCAGGCGTGGTCCCCCAACAGGGGCGTTGCGGCGCGGTTGCTCTGGGCCTATTACCGCATGGAAACAGAACGCGAAGGGATAGGCGAATGACCCGGATCTTGGAAAGCAAACGGCGCGAAGCGGCCTCGGGCACCACGAAATCAGTGGTGGTGTTTCTGCACGGCTATGGCGCGGATGGCGCGGATTTGCTTGGGCTAGCCGATCCTTTGTCGGAACACATGCCCGATACCACCTTCATCGCCCCCGATGCGCCCGAGAAATGTTTGGGCAACCCGATGGGATACCAGTGGTTCCCGATCCCGTGGCTAGACGGTTCATCCGAAGAAGACAGCATGCGCGGCGTTGAAATGGCGACGGGCGACATCAACGCCTTTCTTGATCAGGTTCTGGAGGATGAAGGCATCGAGCCTTCGCAACTGATCGTGTTTGGCTTTTCGCAAGGTTCGATGATGTCCATGCGCGTATTGCCCCGCCGGGACGAGCCGATTGCCGGTCTGGTCGCGTTCTCGGGTCGGATGTTGGAGCCGGATCAGTTTGCTGAAAACGTGGTGTCGAAACTGCCCATTCTGCTGGTGCATGGTGATCAGGACGACATGGTGCCTCCGGGTCATTTCAGTGAAAGCGGCGAGGTGCTGCAAGCTGCCGGGTTCGAGACCTATGGCTTCATTATGAAAGGCACAGGCCACGGCATTGCGATGGACGGTTTGTCGGTCGCGCTAAGCTTCATGTTGGACAAGCTGGGGCTGGCCCCGGCCGAAGCCGCCAACTGATCACATCTGGCCCACTGCCTGTCACATCCCTGAGATAATCCGATGTTATCCCGCTGATGACCCCATATGTTGGGGTTGTCAG
Organism: Aliiroseovarius sp. ABM4_368; assembly: GCF_056161205.1. NCBI lineage: Bacteria > Pseudomonadati > Pseudomonadota > Alphaproteobacteria > Rhodobacterales > Paracoccaceae > Aliiroseovarius > Aliiroseovarius sp. ABM4_368. Next base: position 598,472 of record NZ_JBSWYR010000001.1, read on the forward strand.
GTTGCCTTATCAATATATAGTCAGCCTATAAGCATGGGGCGGGCGTCCCCGCCCCGATAACCTTTTGAGGGTTTATACGGGCGAGGATTGGATGCGTCATGGATGGAGATTTCAGGACTGATTTTGTACGGGAAGGCGGCGGCGTTAAACAGCGTTCCGCCTTGGTGTTGAACGCGGATTTCAGGCCATTGTCCTATTATCCGCTGTCTCTCTGGCCTTGGCAGGAGGCCGTGAAGGCCGCCGTGCTGGATCGGGTCAATATATTGGCCGAGTATGACGAGGTGGTCAGAAGCCCGTCGCTTGAGCTGAGGATCCCCTCGGTCGTGGTATTGAAAGACTATGTGAAACCTCAAAAGCGCGTGGCCTTCACGCGCTTTAATTTGTTTTTAAGGGACGAATTTTGCTGTCAGTACTGTGGGGCGAAGGGGGATTTGACCTTTGATCACGTGGTGCCACGGGCTGCGGGCGGCGTGACCAGCTGGGAAAACGTTGTTGCCGCGTGTCAACGTTGCAATCTGAAGAAGGGGTCGAAGCCGCTTCGGCATTCGGGGCTGACATTGCGCAAACCTGCGCGCCAGCCCACGGCAGAAGAGTTGCGCAATGTGGGGCGGAAGTTCCCGCCCGGTCACTTGCATGACAGTTGGATGGACTTTCTGTACTGGGATACCGAATTGGACGCGTAATCCCTTCTCGGAACAGCGCGCAGCGCCCGAGCGTTCGTCTGCCCGTCCCGGCGGGCTGGTGAAGTCGCTCTGGAAGCGTGTTCAGATGGGGCAGTCGGATTTCGCACAGATAAACTGCCTGATAGGCAGGTTTGGTCGCCATCCCACGGGCAGATCAACGCTCTTTGTTTCTCGACTTCGCATCTTTTCCCATGACGCCGCAGCCCATTCCCGCTAGCGTTTCCGAAACAGCAGCGAGGCTTCCATGTCAGACCCATTTTTCACCCCTGTTTCAGGCTTTGACCTGCCGCGCTTTGCAGGCGTCCCAACTTTTATGCGGTTGCCCTATGTGGATTTTGATCACCCGCGGCTTGCCGAGGTGCAGGTCGGCCTGATCGGCGCTCCTTGGGATGGCGGCACAACCAATCGTCCCGGCCCGCGCCACGGTCCACGCCAGTTGCGCGACATGTCCACCATGATCCGCGCGCAAAACGGGGCAACTGGCGTGCGCCCGTTCGAGGCGATGAACTGCGCGGATCTGGGCGACGTGGCCCCGAACCCGGCCGATGTGATGGACAGCTTGAAACGGATGGAGGCGTTCTATGCCCGCGTTCACAGTGCCGGCATTCGCCCCCTGACCGGGGGCGGGGATCATCTGTGCACCCTGCCGATTCTGCGCGCTCTGGCCAAGGATGGGCCGCTTGGCATGGTGCATTTTGACAGTCACACGGACCTGTTCCATTCGTATTTCGACGGCACCATGTACACGCACGGCACCCCCTTCCGCCGCGCAGTTGAAGAGGGGCTGCTTGACCCCAAACGCGTGGTGATGATCGGTATTCGTGGCACAGCCTATGACAGCGAAGATCGTGATTTCGCCGAAAGCGTTGGCATACGGGTTATCCCGATCGAGGAGTTTCACGCTCGTGGTGTTGACGATGTGATGGTTGAAGCGCGCGAGATTGCCGGGCAGGGCGCGACATATGTCAGCTATGATATTGATTTCGTTGATCCGGCCTTTGCTCCGGGCACCGGCACGCCCGAGGTGGGAGGCCCGAATTCCTATCAGGCGCTTCAGGTCGTGCGCACCCTTCAGGGGATGAACATTGTCGGGGCCGATCTGGTCGAAGTCTCGCCCCCGTTCGATCCCAGCGGTGCGACCGCATATCTGGGTGCATCGATCATGTTCGAGCTTCTTTGCGTAATGGCCGGATAAGGCGAGCCTTTATCCGTCATACACTTGTGACCTTTCATAAGAATGCTAGACTTGACGAGGCGAAGTGGTTAGAAGGCCATTGAGCAAGAAAGTTAGCGCTAACATAACTGGAGTTCCCAATGGTCTCGCGTGTTATTCCTGTCGATCCGTTTGATCTGGTGATTTTTGGCGGTACAGGGGATCTGTCGCGCCGAAAAATCCTGCCCGGTCTCTATCGGCGCTTCCTTGATGGGCAGATGCCGGAAGGCGCACGGATCATCGGGGCGGCGCGCAGTGATCTGGACGATGAAGGCTTTCGCGATTTCGTGGAAGAGGCCGTGCGCAAGTTTGTGTCCAAGCGCAAATGCGATCCGGACACGTTGGCTGCCTTCCGCGAAACGCTGTTCTACGTGCAGGTCGACGCGATGGGCGATGGCGGTTGGGAAGATTTGAAAGCCAAAAGCCAATCGGGCCGGGTACAGGCGTTTTACTTTTCAGTCGGGCCGCGCCTGTTCGGGCCAATTGCCGAGCGTTTGCACACCAAGGGCATTGCCGGTCCCGAGGCGCGGATCGTGGTGGAAAAGCCCTTTGGTCACGACCTTGAAACTGCGCGCGCCTTGAATGCCACGTTGGCCGAGCATTTTGATGAAAGCCAGATTTACCGCATCGACCATTATCTTGGCAAAGAGACCGTGCAGAACCTGATGGCTCTTCGTTTCGGCAACATGCTGTTCGAGCCGCTTTGGAACGCGCAATACGTGGATCACATCCAGATCACTGTGGCTGAAACCGTCGGCGTCGAGGGGCGGGGCGAGTATTATGACAAGTCTGGCGCGATGCGGGACATGGTGCAAAACCACCTGATGCAACTTCTGTGTCTGACCGCGATGGAGCCGCCCTCGAAGTTTGATTCGGACGCTGTACGGGACGAAAAGCTTAAGATTATCCGTGCCTTGGACCCTGTTGCGCCCGAAGACATGGTGCGCGGGCAATATGCGGCGGATGGTGATGTGGCGTCCTATCTGTCCGATGCGGATACAGACAGCAGCGACACGGAAAGCTTTGTGGCGATGAAGTTGCATATCTCGAACTGGCGCTGGAATGGCACGCCGTTCTATCTGCGCACGGGCAAACGCCTGAAGGCCCGCATGTCCGAGATCGTCGTGCGTTTCAAGGAACCACCGCATTCAATTTTTGAAGCTGATACCGGCCAATCTGCTAACGAGCTGTCCATTCGTCTTCAGCCTAATGAGGGCATGGACTTAAAGGTTACGATCAAAGAACCGGGGCCGGGCGGGATGCGTCTGATCGACGTGCCCTTGGACATGACCTTTGCCGAGGCATTGGGCGAAGAAGCTGCCGATGCTCCAGATGCTTATGAGCGCCTAATCATGGACGTGATCCGGGGCAACCAGACGCTGTTCATGCGTGGGGACGAGGTCGAGGCCGCTTGGGCCTGGACCGATCCGATTATTGAAGATTGGGAACGTCGCCGCGACAAGCCTGCCAGCTATGAACCCTTCTCGACCGGACCGGAAGAGGCGCTTATGCTTCTGCATAAAGATGGCCGCCGCTGGAGGGAGATTCGCGAATGAATCTGGTTGAATACCCCGATCGGGACATGATGATGCTGGATCTGGCAGATGTGCTGGCGTCCGAGCTGACCCAAATGCTGGATCACGAAGACCGGGCGTCTTTGGCGGTTCCGGGGGGCACAACACCCGGGCCGGTGTTCGATGCGCTTAGCGCCGTGGATTTGGACTGGGCGCGGGTGGATGTTTTGCTGACGGACGAACGTTGGGTGCCAGAAAGCAGCCCGCGGTCCAATACGGCGCTCTTGCGCAAGCGCCTGTTGGTTGGACCTGCTGCCAAGGCCAATCTGGTCCCCCTTTACGCCGACACCCCGCGGCCCGAGGACGCTTTGCAATCGCTTTCGCAAGGTGTTCAGGCGATTACGCCGATCTCGGTTCTGCTTTTGGGCATGGGCGAGGACATGCATACGGCCAGCCTGTTTCCAGGGGCCGATCATCTGGACGAGGCTTTGGCCCGCCACGCGCCGCCTTTGCTGCCCATGCGCGCACCGGGTGCAGACGAGCCGCGCGTCACACTGACTGCGCCCATTTTGAACGGGGCCATGGCCAAGCACCTGTTGATCCTTGGCGATGCAAAACGGGTCGCGCTGAAAGGCGCGATGGCCGAGAAACACACCCAACTTGCACCTGTTAAGGCCGTAATGTCGGATATGACCGTGCATTGGGCGGAATAATCGCGGGCTGACGCCAAGCCCTTGGGGAAGAATATGACAATTGAAACGCTGACTGCCCATCACGGCAGATTGACCGAAACGCCTTTGAAAGATTTGTTCGACGCGGACCCAGATCGGGCGGCACGCTACAGCTCTCGGGCCGTTGGGATGCATCTCGATTGGTCGAAAACCGGGTTGGATGATCAGGCAGTGGATCTGCTGTTGGAGTATGCGGACAAGGCAGGGATCGCCGAACGCCGCGCCCAGATGTTTCAAGGCGACAAGATCAATCTGACCGAAGATCGTGCTGTGCTGCACACAGCCCTGCGCGCCGGCCCCGACGCACAGGTGTATGTCGATGGCGAAGACGTCATGCCCGGTGTGCGTGACACTCTGGAACGGATGCGGGATTTCGCGACGCGCCTGCGCTCGGGCCAGATCCGTGCGCCGGGGGGCGGACGGTTTCGCGATGTGGTAAATATCGGCATTGGCGGCTCGGACCTTGGGCCTGCGATGGCGGCACAGGCGCTGTCGCCCTATCACGACGGGCCGCGCGTGCATTTCGTGTCCAACGTGGATGGGGCGCAGATCGCTGATGTTCTGCGCGGGCTGAACCCGGCGGAAACGCTGATCATGGTGGCCTCGAAGACGTTCACCACCATTGAAACCATGACCAACGCCGCAACTGCGCGCGACTGGTTGCTGAGCGATGTGCCAGTGGATGCAGTTGGGCTGCATTTCGCGGCTTTGTCCTCGAACCTCGAGAAAACTGCTGAATGGGGCATTGCTGCCGAGCGTGTCTTTGGGTTCGAAGATTGGGTCGGTGGGCGCTATTCGATGTGGGGGCCGATTGGTCTTTCGCTGATGATCGCAATTGGCGCGGATCGTTTCGATCAAATGCTGGCAGGTGCACGGGCGATGGATCAGCATTTCCAGACTGCTGAGGGCCGCACCAACATGCCGTTGATGCTGGCTTTGGTCGGGTTCTGGAACCGTCAGGTCTGTGGCTATGCCACGCGCGCCGTATTGCCCTATGAGCAACGTTTGGCGCGTCTGCCTGCCTATCTTCAGCAACTGGAAATGGAGAGCAACGGCAAGCGCGTGGCGCTTGATGGGACCGTGCTTAAGCTGCCTTCAGGCCCTGTGGTCTGGGGCGAACCGGGGACCAACGGTCAGCATGCGTTTTATCAGTTGATTCATCAGGGTACGGACATCATCCCGTGCGAATTCATGGTCGGCGCAGAAGGGCACGAACCCGATCTGGCGCATCAGCATCAGCTTTTGGTTGCCAATTGCCTTGCCCAGTCGCAAGCCCTGATGATGGGGCGCAGCATGGATGAAGCCCGCGCGTTGATGGCTGAGAAAGGCTTTGAAGGGGACGAGCTGGAGCGCCAAGCTGCGCATCGCGTTTTTCCGGGCAACCGGCCTTCCACCACCTTGGTCTATCCCAAGCTGACACCCGAGGTGCTGGGCGCGATTGTCGCGCTTTACGAACACCGCGTGTTTGTCGAGGGGGTTCTGTTGGGCATCAACTCGTTCGACCAATGGGGCGTCGAGCTGGGCAAAGAGCTGGCCGTAGCACTGACCCCTGTATTGCAGGGCGAAGCCTCGGCCAAGGGGTTGGACGGATCAACACGCGCGCTTATTCAGGTTTTGGACCAGTTTAAGGCGTAAGGTCTTTGATTTAGAAGCGAAAAATCAAGCTGCGTTCACGCTTCCGCTGGCGCTGGCCAAGTTCTGAATGGCGTCGTAAACCTGCCTGCGTTTGGGCTCGGCCTCCATCAGCACTTCGTGCTCGCAGCCCTGCATCAACACCAGCCGCCCATTGTGCCAACGCTCCATCAAGTCATGGATCGGCTTGGGCTCGACGATGCGTTCTTGCGTGCCAAGGAAGGTAACGGTTTGCGTGCTTGGGGCGGGCAGTTTCATCAGGTCTGTCGTCTCGCGCAGCGCGGCGTACAGCCAGCCCGCAGTGGGGCCGCCAAGCGTAAGTTCTGGATGGGTGCTGGACTGTCGCTGCATCAGCGCGTACATCTCGGGGTCGGTGGTTAGCATGTTGTCGTCAAAGGGCTGAATGTCGACATAGGTTTTGCGCGCGGTGCCGGGGGTCAACATCTGCTTCCATGGGGTGTGATGCAGCGCCCAAGACACGCCCCATGCGATTGGGCGCAAGAACGAAGTGATGGTGATGCCCCACATTGGCGCGCTGAAACAGGCGCCGTTTACGTCCAGCCCCTCGTGCAGAGACCGCAAACCGATGCATCCGCCCATAGAATGCCCCAGAAGGACGAAGGGGCGGGGCAGGTCCAATTCCTTGGCCAGCTCCATCATGGTGGCGACGTCCGTCTGATACTCGGCAAAATTGCCAACATGGCCCAAAAGTCGATCTTGATCGGCGCGATCCGACAGACCTTGCCCACGCCAGTCAATGGTCAGCGTCGCAAATCCTTGATCAGCCAGTTCAGAGGCAATCAGGCCATATTTCTCGATATATTCGGTGCGACCGGGGAAAAGCAGAACCGTCCCGGCCGCGTGGGATTCCGGCGCGGCTGGCCAATATCCAAGCCGTATCTTCACTTGGTCCGAGGTCATGCGCCAGAAAGCCCGACCATTGGCCGGGCCTTGCGCGATGTCTTCGAACAATGGAGCGTTGGAGTTGTCCATGCCGCGTCTTCCAGTCGTTCCCTTTGGGGATCCTGTCAGGATCGTCAGGCCAGAACAGCACCCAGCTGCATGGCAAGCCCCATATTTCCGTCGACCGCCAGTTTGCCGGTCATGAAAGCGGTGGTCGGGTTCAATTCGCCCGACAGCATTTCCTGAAAGACATCAGCATCTGCAGTCAGGGTCACATCGGCTTCGTCATCGCCTGCGCGCACACCGTCACCGTCGATGATGATACCACCTTCGCCATTGATCACAAACTTGGCGGTGCCACCGTCAAATCCGCCATTTACTTTTTCGCTCAGGGCGGCCACTGCCGCGTTGATCACGTCGCTCAAGTCTAATCCTCCGAAAATTGCCCGTCGGGCAGTGATGTTGCTTGCATGCTAAATCAAAGTTTCCGTTCACGTAAACCTGTATTCCATCAAAGGACGCAAGGGAACTTGTTAGAATTTTCATCTATGGTTTGGGATACACGCGAAAGTCACTGTGCGCGAAGCATATCGTGCGCTAACATTCGGTATGCGCATGTTCTTGCTGATCTTGCTGTTTGTCGTGACGATGGGGGCCGTTGGGCCGTCCCAAGCGGTTGCGCAGGATCGGCAGGCGCAGTTGGACAACCTGTTCTCACAGCTTCAAACCGCCGATGCCAGCAATTGGGAAGCGTTAGAGGATGAGATTTGGGAGCTTTGGTCCCGGTCCGGTTCGGATGCGATGGATCTTTTGCTGCAGCGCGGGCAAAGCGCGATCGAGGCCGGGGATCTGGGCCGCGCAGTCGCGCATCTAAGCGCCTTAACAGATCACGCGCCGGGCTTTGCGGAAGGGTGGAACGCCCGCGCGACGGCCTTTTATTTGCAAGGTCACCTTGGCCTGTCGCTGGACGATATCGCCCGCACTTTGGCGCTTGAACCCCGCCACTTCGGCGCGTTGACGGGGCTGGGTTTGATTTTGGAAGAGCTTGGTGACGAAGCGCTTGCCCTAGATGCTTATCGCCACGCCCTTGCTATACATCCGCACAGTGACGACATAAAAGACGCCGTGACCCGTTTGGAACAGAAACGGGTGAAGGATATTTGACCGCCATAAGGCGGGGCGTCGAAAGGGCAGAGCATGGTTTCCGACAGCGCACGGGGTGGCCCGCGGATCACTGCCGTTTTGGGTCCGACCAATACCGGCAAAACGCATTACGCGCTTGAACGCATGTTGGGCTATCGCTCGGGCGTGATCGGCCTGCCGCTGCGCCTTTTGGCGCGCGAGGTCTATGACAAGCTGGTCGCCCTGCGCGGTCCCAACGCGGTGGCGCTGGTCACCGGCGAGGAACGCATCGTGCCCGACCGCGCCCAATATTGGGTCGCCACCGTCGAGGCGATGCCGCTGGGGCTGGGCGCGGATTTCGTCGCCATTGACGAAATCCAGCTCTGCACAGATGCCGAGCGGGGGCATGTCTTCACCGACCGTCTTCTTCATATGCGCGGCACACAGGAAACGCTGTTCATGGGGTCAGACACGATGCGCCCTGTGATCGCTGGCCTGATCCCGGACGTACAGTTCCTGCGGCGTGAACGGTTTTCCGAACTGATCCATTCCGGCTCGAAAAAGCTCAGCCGGATGCCGGGGCGCTCTGCCATCGTGGGCTTCTCGGTCGACAACCTCTATGCGATTGCGGAGCTGATGCGCCGCCAGAAGGGGGGCGTGGCCGTAGTGATGGGGGCGCTTTCCCCACGCACACGCAATGCGCAGGTCGAGATGTATCAGAACGGAGATGTCGACTATCTGGTCGCCACGGATGCCATCGGCATGGGGTTGAACCTTGATATCGACCATGTGGCGTTCTCGGCTTTGACGAAGTTTGATGGTCATCGGATGCGTCGTTTGCTGCCCAGCGAGCTGGCACAAATTGCGGGCCGGGCAGGGCGGCATATGAACCACGGCTCTTTTGGGGTGACGGGCGAAGCTCCGCTTTTGTCCGACGAGGTCGCGGACGCCATCTGTTCGCACCAATTCGCGCCCGACAAGAAGGTTTTTTGGCGCAACCGCGATCTGTCCTTTGGGTCTGTATCCGCACTGATCCGGTCACTTGAAGCGCCAACCGGCAATGACTGGCTGACCCGCGGGCGGGATGCGGACGACGTCATGGCGCTGAAACTTTTGGCTAAAGATGCCGAGGTGACAGCGCGCGCCAGCGATGGGCGCTCGGTCTCGTTGTTGTGGGAACTTTGCCAACTGCCGGACTTCCGGGGTATCAGCCATGGCGAACATGCAGGCCTGATCACCCAGCTTTTCAATGACATTCACCAATATGGCCGCGTCAAACGCGACTGGTTTGCGCGTCAGGTCAAGCGGATCGACCGCACCGACGGTGATATTGACGCGCTGTCTAAACGGCTGGCTTATATCCGCACATGGACCTATGTGGCGCAACGACGCGACTGGCTGGACGATGTTAGCCATTGGCGTGGCGAGACTCGTGCTGTAGAAGATCGCCTGTCAGATGCTTTGCACGAGCGTCTGACCCAAAGATTTGTTGACCGGCGCACCAGCGTTTTGCTGCGCCGGTTGAAGCAGAAGGAGAGCCTTGTGGCTGACGTGAACGATAAAGGTGAAGTTACGGTAGAAGGCCAATTTGTTGGTCGGTTGGAAGGGTTCCGGTTCAGCCAGGACTCTGCCCAGACACCGGAAGAGGCGAAAACCCTGCGGGCGGCCAGCCTGAAGGCCTTGGCGCCGGAATTTCACCTGCGGGCGGACCGTTTTTATAACGCGCCCGACACGGAAATGGATTTCACCGAACAAGGTGGCCTGATGTGGGGCGAACATGCCGTTGGCAAGTTGGTCAAGGGCGACGACGTGGCCAAGCCGCGCGTGCATGCTTTCGTTGATGACGAAGCCGGATCGGACGTGGCTGAAAAGGTCGCTCGCCGTTTGCAGCATTTCATCGACCGCAAGGTTCAGGCGCTGTTCGAGCCGCTGACAGCGATCGAGAAGGACGAGGCCATGACCGGCATGGCCCGTGGTTTTGGGTTCCGCATGATCGAAAACCTCGGCATCATCCCGCGCGATCAAGTCGCGGCCGAGGTGAAAGATCTGGACCAAGACGCTCGTGGCGCGCTGCGCAAACACGGTGTGCGCTTTGGTCAGTTCACCATCTTTATGCCGCTGCTGCTGAAACCCGCGCCCACGCGTCTGCGTTTGGTGCTGGACAGCCTGTGGAAAGGTCTGGCCGAATTCCCCGAAAGCCCGCCCCCCGGTCTGGTGACGATCCCTGTGATCGAGGGCGTGGATCACTCGGCCTATTTGCTGTCGGGCTATCGCCCCGCAGGCGCACGTGCGATCCGCATCGACATGCTGGAACGTTTGGCCGACCAACTGCGTGTGGAAGACAGCCGTGGCGGTTTTGAAGCCAAGGCAGATATGTTGTCGATCACTGGCATGACATTAGAGCAGTTCGCTGATCTGATGCAGGGTCTCGGCTATAAAGCCGAGAAGGGCGAGCGCGAGAAGGTAAAGGCTGCGGTCGAAGCCACCGCTGAGCCTTCGACCGATGCGCCCGCAACTGAAGAGGCAACCGCCGAGGCACCTGCCGCAGAAGAAGCACCTGCTGAAGCCGTTTCCGAAACTGCCGAAGACACCGGTCCTGAAATGGAAACCTTCTTCACCTTCACATGGGGTGGCTTTGGCCGCGCGCGTCAAGGTGGTGCAGGCAAACCGCGTGGCGAACGTGGGCAGGGCAAGCCGGGTGGCAAGCCCCGTGGTGACCGCGCAGGCGGCAAGCCCAAGCGCGGCAAGGGTCCGAACAAAGGCCCGCGCGACATGAAGCCGAAAAGCTATCAGTCGGGTCCGAAGAAGGAAAAAGCCATTGATCCGGACAACCCGTTTGCAGCGGCCCTGATGGGGCTGAAAGACAAAGGCTAAGCCGCGATGGCGGATACACAGGGGAAGGGCGGCAGGCCGCCCGCCCCGGACACCACAAAAATGCGCGTGGACAAGTGGTTGTGGCACGCGCGTTTTTTCAAGACCCGCGGGCTGGCCACCAAGCTGGTCACGGCTGGGCATATGCGGGTCAACGGCGACAAGATCGCGAAAGCCTCTTATGGAATCACCCAAGGCGATGTGCTGACCTTTCCGCAAGCGAAACAGGTCCGTGTGATCCGTATTCAAGCGCTTTCAACGCGTCGCGGCCCAGCACCCGAGGCCCAAGCGCTTTATGAAGACCTTGATCCGCCCACTGCGACGGCGGATAATGTTCCGCAATCCAATGCCGCTGCGCTAAAAACGGTCGGGAAGGGCCGCCCTACTAAGAAAGATCGTCGCATCTTAGATCAAACCCGTAGGTCCATGCTTGATTGATCCCGCGCGCTGTCCTAAGTGAGGCCAAGACCAACCTGAAGGTGCCCCAATGACCTATGTCGTCCAAGACAACTGCATCGCCTGCAAATACACCGATTGCGTGGAAGTTTGCCCCGTAGACTGTTTCTATGAAGGTGAAAACATGCTGGTCATCCATCCGGACGAATGCATCGACTGTGGTGTGTGCGAGCCAGAATGCCCCGCAGACGCCATCCGCGCGGATACCGAGCCGGGGACCGAAAAGTGGGTCGAATTTAACCGCAAGTACTCGGAACTGTGGCCGGTGATTATCGAGCGTAAAGACCCGCTGCCCGAAGCGGAAGAGCGTGACGGTGAAGATGGTAAGCTCGATAAGTATTTCTCGGAAGCGCCTGGCGAACAGTAAGCCGGTTTCCTAACCGAAAGGTGGGGCGCATGTCGTGGAATTTGACCAGCCGGTCAGGGTTCTGCGATGCAGCGCTTTTCCACACTTGGTTTTTGTGGTATTCTGTATCTTAAATACGGGTCGACTGTGACGCTCTGTTCCTGAGGCAGGGCGTTTTGTTTCGGAAAATGATGCGACGGATCACGCGCAAAGACTGCGCCGCCAAGCCGTTTGCGCGCAGTTTCAAGAACCATGACGCCCGACTGTAACAAAGACGCGAAGGATCGCCTGTAATGAGCAAGAAAAAGCTGGATTTCCGCCCGAACGAATATGTTGTCTATCCCGCCCACGGGGTTGGCCAGATTGTGTCGATCGAAGAGCAGGAAGTCGCTGGCATCGAGCTTGAGTTGTTTGTGATCTCGTTTGAGAAAGACAAGATGACTTTGCGCGTGCCCACCGACAAAGCCACCGAAGTTGGGATGCGTGGGCTGTCCAGCCCCGACGAGATTTCCAAGGCCATGACCACGCTGAAAGGCAAGGCCCGCGTGAAACGCGCCATGTGGTCGCGCCGTGCGCAGGAATATGAACAAAAGATCAACTCGGGCGACCTGATCGCCATTGCCGAGGTCGTGCGCGATCTTCACCGCACCGATGACCAGCGCGAGCAGAGCTATTCCGAGCGTCAGCTTTATGAAGCTGCGTTGGAGCGTTTGACCCGCGAAGTTGCCGCCGTGGGTGGCGGGGACGAATTGGCCGCGCAGAAGAAGGTCTCGGACGTTCTGATGTCGCGCGCTGCGTAAGCAGATACACTGAAAATTCAGAAAAGCCGTCTGCCACCGTGCGGGCGGCTTTTTCTATGCGATCAGGTGGATCATGACGGCGAGCGCGATGATCTCGCTGATTTGTTGCGAGGCGCCCAGTACGTCGCCGGTTTGCCCGCCGATTTTAGCTTTCGTCAACGCGGCTAATGCGACAGTGCCAAGACCGATGCAGGCTATAAGCGCGGGCAGGGCACTTGGTATCAGGATCAGCACCACCAACGCCGTCACGCCACAGGCAATCCAAGCGGTGCGCGCGGGCGGGCGTCCCACTTGGTTGGCCAGCCCCGCGCCGCGCGCGTTGGGAAGGGCCGCCATCAGAAGCACCATGGGAAGGCGGCTGGTAACCGCGATGACCACCAGCGCTGGAAGCACAGAAGGGGCGGTCAGAAGCGCGGCAAGGGCCGAGGCGCGCAGGCCCAGTGACAAGACCAACGCGATGACGCCATAGGCGCCGATCCGACTGTCTTTCATGATCTCAAGCCGCCGCGCGCGCTCAAATCCACCCCAAAATCCGTCGGCGACATCGGCCAGACCATCTTCGTGCAGAGCACCTGTCACCATGATCTGTCCCAACAGCGTCAGACAGGCCGCAAAGAGCGGTGGCAGGCCGACAGACACAGCCCCGACCCCCAGTGCCCATCCGATCAAAGCAGGCACCAAACCAGCCAAGGGCCACGCCCAAGCCGACAAGGCCGCTCGCTGGGTTGCCAGCTTGGTATCCACCCGTATCGGTAGACGCGTCAAAAGCCCTATCGCCGCTGGGATATCCGCTGGATGCAGGATCGACGTCGATCTGTCGTGTTTGGTCATATTTGGTCTTTTGCAGTCTGGTTGCAGTTGTCCCCCATCGGTAAAGAGGGTGGGGAAATGAATCAATCAAGGAGTCTCGCCATGTCGCAACAGCCATTCTCGACCCTGGCCGAGTTCAAGGCGCTGCTTGAGGCGGCGAAAGGCCCGGACGCGGCGGCGATTCAAGCGGCCCAAGAGCGCAATGGCCAGCTGACAAAACCTCCCGGCGCGCTGGGACGGTTGGAGGAGCTGGCGATCTGGATGGCAGGCTGGCAAGGCAATGGACGTCCTGAATTGACTGCGCCTCAGGTCGTTGTGTTTGCGGGCAATCACGGCGTGACTGCGCAGGGCGTATCGGCCTTCCCGGCGGAAGTGACCGAACAGATGGTTCTGAACTTTCAGCACGGCGGGGCGGCGATCAACCAGCTGTCCAAGGTCGCTGGGGCGTCGATGGACGTTCATGCGATCGATCTGGACCGCCCAACGCGGGATTTCACCCAAGGCGCAGCCATGAGCGAAGACGAGGTCGTCGCGGCGCTTCTGGTGGGGTGGAACGCGGTCAGCGACAGCGCGGACCTTCTGGTGACGGGCGAGATGGGAATTGGCAACACGACCTCGGCCGCCGCGCTGTTCTTGGCGCTTTACGGTGGCGAGGCCGAAGATTGGGTCGGGCGCGGCACTGGCGTGGATGACGATGGTCTGGCGCTGAAATCTCGCGTGATCCGCGAGGGGCTGGCCGCGAACCCTTCGGCATCCGGCAACGGGCTGGAAGCACTTCGTTGTTTAGGTGGGCGCGAGGTCGCTGCAATGGCTGGGGCCATGGCGCGCGCCCGTGTGCTTGGTGTTCCGGTGATCATCGACGGGTTCATCTCGACCGCTGCGGCGGCCTGTTTGCATCAGGCCGTCCCGGGTGCGCTGGACCACGCAGTGGCGGGGCACGTTTCGGCAGAGGCGGCCCATGCCAACGCCTTGGACCGTCTGGGAAAAGAACCGCTTTTGTCGTTGGGCATGCGGCTTGGCGAGGGCTCGGGCGCGGGGGTTGCGATCAGCATCCTGAAAGCCGCCGTGGCCTGTCATTCCGGCATGGCGACCTTTGCCGAGGCTGGGGTCTCGGACGGGTAAATTGCTTAGAATATCGAAGAAAACGGCCGAGGCGTTGCTGCGCCTCGGCCTTTTATGTTTCAGGTCATGCGGCGAGCGCGTCAATCACCCAAATGGCAGCACGTCCAATGTGACCGTGCGGCTTCCTTTCTGGTAAATCAGTTTGGTGGTCGAGATCGACACGACCTTGCCGCCATCCAAACGGCTGCCAACGCCCACCTTCACATAGCGGCCCGATGGCATACGGATCAAAGCACGGCGCGACGAGGCCGAGCCGTAGATCCCAATCAAGCTGATTTTCCGCAAGTTGATCGCGTTCTTGATCGTGGCTTGTTTCGCGACCGACGCGCGGGTTGGGATCGCGGGCGACGTGGTTTGGCGCGGAGATACGGCGGCCACGGCAACCGTCCCGTCCGAGGCATTTCCATTCGGGCGCGCCTTGGCGACAATGCGCGAGAAGTTCTTGGGCCGTGCCTTTGGGGCCGCCGAGCGGTTGACGGCCAGTGCTGTTGGCGCAATTCCAGCGGCTGCAGCGTTTTCCCCCGCCAAAGCGGCGGCAATTGCGTCGGCTTGTGCTTGGGCTTGAGCCTGCGCGGCGGCAATGATCGCGTCAGGTCGGCCACGTGGGCGCAGTTGCGCAAGTTCCGTGCGGGTTCGTCCGCCCAACAGCAGCCGTTCATTGCCCTCGACCAGTCCTTCCGGGCGGGCGCGGGGGCGCACAGACGGCTCGGCCTCGGCCAGCTCGGTCGGGGTGTCGGCGGTGTCTTCAGGCGTATCTTCGGCAACTTCTGGCTGGGCCACTTCGGGCCGCGGCGCTGGGGCTGGGACAACGTCAGGTCGGCCAGCAAAGACCAACGCCCCCGCCGGGGTCAACGCGCCTTCGGGCGTGGCTTCGACAAAGCCGCGGTCGTCCAATGTGAACACGGTTCCAAGGGGCGGTGGCGGGTTGGTGTTAGGCGTCGGCCCGCCTAACGGACCCGCCGTCAGTGCGGTCAGCGCCACTGCGTCATGCCCGCCGGTCTTCGGGTCAATCGAGGCCACATAAAGGTCATCGATGCGTCCCGCCGTGACGTCCTCCAACGGTGCGGGGGCACGTTGCCAGATCCCTGTCGCGGCATAGCGCGCTTGCGCGGCTTCCTCGGACAGGGGGGCAGGTGTTTGACTGTCTTGAATATCGTTTTCGACCAAGGCGGGATCGACAAGGTCGCTGTCTGCGCCAAAGACCGCATTGTCATCTGCATCCGATTGCGCCGTTGTGATCGCATCTTCAAACGGATCTGCCTGTCCCGATCTGCTCGCAGTTGTCGAATCCGATAGAAACAGCATCGACCAAATGACCAAAATGGCCATGAAAAGAAGCAGACCAAGCACCAAGTATAGTCCAAGGAAGCGGGGCTTTCCGCCCACTTTCTGGGTCTGGCGGGCTCCGAAGACGGTCAGCGCTTCGGCCTCGCGCGTCCAGCTGCCTTTCGGGGCTGCTGTGGCGTCGCCAGCCGCAGCGGGGGGGGGCGGCGCGACGGGTGTGACCTGCGGCGACGGGGCAGGATCAGGTTTTGTCTGCCCCTTGCGCAGGATTTGCCCGGCTAAGGCTGCTGCGCCCCCCGGCTTGCCTTCGGCAGGCGAGGTTTTCCCTGCGTTTGGCTTGGGCGACGGTATCTTGCTGGCAGCCTGTCGACCCAAAGCACTGGCGCGCTCGGCGGCGGCGCTTAGGCCAGCAGCACCTTTGCGCGCAGCCTTGCCAAGGCTTTCCTTGCTGCGCTCGGCTGTGGCTTTCGCCTTGGCCTTGGCATCGGCGGTTTTCGAAGGCTTAGGGGCTTCCTCAAAGGCCACTGGGGCCGTGACGGGCACGTGAACCTTAGTCGGAGGGGCTTTGGGAATGGACCGTGCGGGTTCCTCGGGGGGATCAATCTCGGTTTCGGTCTGGGCAAGCCCAAGCGACAATCGCGGCTCGGCGGGCAGAGGCTCAGGTTTCGGCGCTGGAGGCGACACCGGGGGCTTCGGCGCACTGCCGGCAGGTTTTGCTGGCGCCACATCTTTGGGCGCATCAACATTGCGGCTGGAAGCAAATCCGATTGCAGGAGCGGCAGGGGGTTCAGGAGCGGGGTCAGATACTGTTTCTGGCGTTGCGACCCGAGGCTCCTCGGCAGGCTCCGGCGGTGTCTTGGCTTTAACCGGCGGCTCTGGCTTCGGCTCGGGCACTGGAGGGGCGAGCTCTGTGGCGTCGATCCCGGCGGGCAGGTCCGGCGTCGGGGGGAAGGGGGCCAGCGCGGGAATGTCGGTAGCAGGCGGGGTGCTTTCGCCCAGAACTAGCGGCGCTTCGTCGGGCGCAGGCGCAACCAGTTCTTCGATCTCATTGGTTTCGGTCTCAAGCGCCGCTGCATCCAGAAGCTTGGGCACGGGGCGGGCTTCGCGCTCCAGCGTGGTGGTGCTGCCGTCTACGGAACCGAAATAGACTTCGCCAGAAAATGCGCCTTTGGGGCGTGCTACGAAACCGACCGGGTTCATCCCGTGTTCGTCCGCAAAGCCCAAAGCCTCGTCCAGTGTTTCGCGGGCGACGACGGCCACATGCACCATCGCGTCTTCACTGCTGTCGGACTGCCAGTCAAAGACTAGATCCTCGACCGGATAGGGGGTCAGCCCTTCCAGCCCCTCGCGAATACGGGCTTCGCGGGTGACGTCATCAGGCCCGGGCGCGGTCATCGAGGTGAACAGGATTTGCGATCCAGGCACGATCAGTTTGGTGGAAAGCGTCCCTGATCCAAGCGCCGCCGCCTTGTCGCGCAATGCAGCAAAAGCCGCCCCAAGGTCAGGCTCGTCCAGCCCCACCTTGCCAACAAGCTGCCACCCGCCCTTGCCGCGATGGACAAGGCCGATCCCATCGTGATTGAGATCAAGCGCAAAGCTTGGTTTCATTGGGACCCCGTCCTTCTTAAATTGCCCCAAACCGGGCACACCTTTTGCGGCGATGCAGTCGCCAAATACCGCTTTGAAACTATAGCAGGAAATTGCCCATGGGAAGGGGGGGCATCGTCGCGGGCTTGCCTATGGCGAAAGACAGCGCAATCTGACCGAAAGAAGGAGATCAAGATGCGGAAACTCTTATCAATTATTGCGATTACCATCGCCGCAGCCGGTGTTTCACAGGCCGAAACCGCCCCGCAGCTGACCGTGACCGGGCAAGGTGTTGCGCAGGTGGTGCCGGATATGGCGCGGATCAGCCTTGGAGTGAACGAACGCTCGGACGATGCAGGCCAAGCGCTTGAAGCAGTGGCCGGGTCAATTGCCCGTATGCTGGAAAAACTGACCGAGGCCGGTGTGGCCGAGCGCGATGTGCAAAGCACGCAGGTCAACCTGTCGCCGCAATATGACTATAACCGCAAAAGCGACGGCGCGCCCGAACTGGTCGGTTTTATCGCCAGCTCGACCTTGTCGGTGAAGGTACAAGAGCTGTCGACGCTTGGGGCGATCATGACCGCAGTAACGTCGGTCGGGGCGAATGAAATCCATGGGCTTCAGTTTGATGTGAAGGACCGCGCAGGGGCCGAAGACACGGCGCGCAAACTGGCTGTTGATGACGCGATGAGCCGCGCCAAAGTTCTGGCCGAGGCTGCGGGGGTGAAACTCGGGTCCGTCCTGACGATGCAGGAAGGCGGTGCATCGCCCGGTCGCCCGGTCATGATGGCGATGGAACGGGCCTCGGCCGACATGCCGATTGCCGCTGGTGAGATGGGCATCAATTCCAGCGTGACGATGGTGTTTGAACTGGTTGAGTGAACGGGGTCTAAGAAGCTGTAAGCAAAAAAGAACCCCGCCGATTTGGCGGGGTTCTGTGTTTTGGATGTGGCGCGACTTACGCTGTCGCCGCCGTCAGCGCTTGATCCAGATCGGCGATGATGTCGGCAGCGTCTTCTGTCCCGATTGAGATCCGGACCACGTTGGGGGCCGCGCCTGCTGCGACCTGCTGCTCTTCGCTCAGCTGACGGTGCGTGGTCGAAGCCGAGTGGATGATCAGCGACCGCGTGTCACCAAGGTTGGCCACGTGGCTGAACAGTTTCAGGCTGTTAACCAGCTTCACGCAGGCCTCGTACCCGCCTTTCACACCCACGGTGAACAGCGCGCCCGGACCTTTGGGCGCAATCGCCTTGGCTCGGTCGTGATAGGGTGACGAGGGCAGGCCCGCATAGCTGACGCTTTCGATGCGGTCGTCGGCCTCCAGCCATTCGGCAACTTTCTGGGCGTTCTCAACGTGTTTCTGCATGCGCAGCGACAGTGTTTCGATCCCCATCAGCGTGTAATGCGCGCCCTGCGGGTTCATGGTCATGCCCAGATCACGCAGGCCAATGGCGATGCCGTGGAAGGTGTACGCCATCGGGCCAAGTGCCGCACCGAAGGTCAGCCCGTGATAGGCGGGCTCGGGCTGGCTGAGCGACGGGAACTTGTCCGACGCCATCCAGTCAAACTTGCCGCTATCAACTACTGCGCCGCCGGTCACCGTGCCGTTGCCGGTCAGGTATTTGGTGGTCGAGTGCACGACGATGGTCGCGCCCAGCTCGATCGGCTTGACCAGATAGGGCGTGGCCGAGGTGTTGTCGACGATCAACGGAACGCCTGCTTTGTCGGCAATCGCAGCCATGGCGGGGATGTCGGTGGGCACGCCCGCCGGGTTCGCGATGCTTTCGCAGAAGACAGCGCGGGTGTTGTCATCGATGGCGGCTTCTACTGCGGCAGGATCGTCAAAGTCCACCAGTTTGGCTTCCCAGCCGAAACGTTTGAAAGTTTGGGTGAACTGCGTGACGGTGCCACCATAAAGCTTGTTCGACGCGACGATGTTCAGGCCCGGACCCATCAGCGGGAACAGCGCCATGATCTGCGCCGCGTGACCCGAGGAACAGCAGAACCCGCCTGCGCCGCCTTCCAGCGCGACGATGCGATTGGCCAGTGCGCCAACAGTCGGGTTTGTCAGGCGCGAATAGATATAGCCAACTTCCTCGAGATTAAACAAACGCGCCGCGTGGTCTGCGTCTTGGAAGACATAGGCGGTGGTCTGGTAAATCGGCACCTGACGGGCGCCTGTGGCCGGATCAGGTTCAGTGCCTGCGTGGATTTGCAGCGTGTCAAAGCCCTGTGGGCGCTCGTCGGACATGGTTCTCTCCCTCATTCGTGGTCTCGGGAAGGCTAGGGGAAAGGGGGCCGGGCTTCAACGCCTCAGCGGGGCTTAACCCATGAAATTTGTCGCTTTAGACGGCCCTTCGCCTTTTCCGGGCGGGCTGGTCCTTTGTTCTGGATTTGCTAAGCTCGGCGGGAAACCATTCCAGAGGACCCAATGCTGATCCCATTCCACCTTGCAATCAACGTGCGTGATCTTGACCAAACCCGTGCTTTCTATGGCGATCTTCTTGGCTGTACCGAGGGCCGATCCACCGACACGTGGGTCGATTTCAGCTTTTTCGGCCATCAGCTGAGCTTTCATCTGGGTGAACCCTTTGCAACCTCCAACAGTGGAAAAGTCGGCGCCCATATGGTGGCCATGCCGCATTTCGGCGTGGTGCTGGCCTATGACGACTGGCGCGCACTGGCGGATCGGCTTGAGGCAGCTGGCACCGACTGGGTCATCGCCCCCACAGTGCGTTTTGAAGGCGAACCCGGCGAGCAATGGACGATGTTCTTTCGCGATCCAAGCGGCAATCCGATCGAGGTGAAAGGCTTTCGCGATATGGGCGGGGTGTTTGACTGACAAAGGAAGGCTTGGCAACGCCTGCCGTCGTCAAATCGGTTGCGTATAAGTTTCTATTTCGGTATTTCATGAAATATGGAAATAGAAGTATCGAATCGCTTGGCCATCCTAGGTCACCCGCTACGCCTTAAGATCTTTCGGCTGCTCATGCGTCGCTATCCGGATGAGCTTTCGGCGGGCGAAATCTGTGACGTTCTAGCGCTTAAACCCAGCACGGCGTCGAATTATCTGTCGGCGCTGATGGGGGCGGGACTAATTGCGCAGAAGCGGGATGGGAATTCGCTGCTTTACGCAATTGACATGAAGCCATGCCAACAAACCTTCAATTTCCTGCTGAACGACTGCTGCCGGGGCCGCCCCGAGCTGTGCCAGCCTACCAATCTGATCTCACATGAAGGAGACACCAAAATGCCAGATCAGAAATATAATGCCCTGTTTATCTGCTCGGGCAACTCTGCCCGCTCGATTTTTGCCGAGGCCCTTCTGCGGGATCTGGCCGGGGACCGCTTCAATGCCTATTCAGCCGGCACCAAGCCGACATCCGAGCTGAATTCCTTTGCCGTGGATGTGCTTGAACAAAAGGGGCATGACGTGACCGTGTTGCGGTCGAAAAATGTCAGTGAGTTTCAGGCAGATGACGCACCGAAAATGGATTTCGTCTTTACCGTCTGCAATCAGGCTGCAAACGAAGAGTGTCCAAGCTGGCAGGGGCAACCAATCAGCGGTCATTGGGGGTTGCCGGACCCGGTGAAAGCCACCGGGACGGATGCAGAAATCAGTCTGGCTTTCCAAGGCACGTATGGTGCACTGCGCAACCGTATTATGGCGTTTGCAGCCTTGTCGGTCGAAGCGCTTGACCGTGTGTCCTTGCAGAAAGCTGTGGACGACATAGCCAGGCTGGACCAGTGATCACCGCATCCAAAACCCTTCACGCTTGATCGTATTGCGGATGGCTTGCTCTTTCTTGGGCAGGTTATCCCGATCAAACAGTGCACGGACTTTCTGCCCGCGCCCCTGAAAGATCATCCGTTTCATCGGGTCGTATTCCTTCAGAACCTTCTTGATCTTGTTGGGGGCGGTGGAGGCTTCGATGACCTCGACCACGCGGTCGCTTTCACGGGCATAGGCTAGGGGTAGGATGCGCCAGTGGCAACTAATGTCGCCGTCCAGACCGTTCAGTTCCGGGCCGGGGCGCCCCCCGCCAAAGCTTGAGATCACAAGGGGCAGGGCGATTTGATCGAGCCACGGGTAAAGCGTCTGGCAGACCAGTTCTTCGGGGCCATCATGATGGATTGCAACGGCGTAGTCTTTGAAGCGGCGACCAAATTCGCGCGGGCAGGGGCCAAAGAACCAGCCGGCGTTGAAATACATATAGCGTTGCCAGTATTCGTCGGGCCAGCTTTGGTCCAGCGAGGCTTCGAAATCTAGTTCGAACTTGTCATAGAGTGATTTCCAGATCTGGGTATAGCCGGGGCCATAAAGCTCGATCGTGGGCCACGTATCCTCGCGTTTCATCGACGCCGACGGGCGGTCAATCGGGATCGGCAGTTCGGATAGTTTTCCCGTGATCACCGTATCTGTGTCAAAGAACAGAAACGGCTCGCTTTCGGGCAGGGCCAGCAGCGCTTCGATCTTGTTGCCATAGGGATAGTGGCGACCAAATTGCTGGGCCTCAAAAGGCACGATCTCGGCCCCGAGCATTTCCAGCGTCTCGCGGATATGCGGTTTCAGGCGTGGGTCGTCCAGCCACAGATCACCGGGCTGCGGTTCGGCGACCAGAAGGCGGCCCTGAAAATCTGGGTCGCTGTGGCGCAGGCTGGCGGCGAACAAAATTGCTTCATACGCCAAGCGGCCATCTTGGGCGACAATCACGATATTGGGCGAAGTCGTGGTCTTTTCGCCTGTTTTCTTGGAAGTCGCCATCACTGCTTTGCCCGCGTTGTTCTTTGAGGCAGTATAGGCAGGTAATTACCGAGTCTGAAAGAGCGTGTTGGTCGCTTTGAAAGGTTCAATGGAATCTGTCCAAAAGGGGGATCTTATGCGCAAATACATGGTTTTGGCGGCAATTTGGGGCGCGATGGTGATCCCCGCATCAGCGCAAAATATGACCACCGCCGCCGAGGTGCGCCCGATCTTGAACGCCACGCAGGGAAACTGGGTGGCTGTGCGCGAATACAATGGGCAGGATCTGCTGTATTTCACCCATCTTTTGGCGTGGCGCTGCGGGCTTGAATCGATCCATTTCAGCATCAATGGCGGCGAGGAGCGCCCGTTCAAGGCCGAACCGTGCTACGAAGACGAAGCCACGCCCAACGCGCTGAAAGTCACCGACTTGTTGCCCTATCAGCAGTTCGAGCTTCAATCCGTCGACACGGTTGAAGTGCGTATCGTTTATGATGACGGGGCCGAGACCGTGGCAGGCTATAAACGCGCTCAGATCCAGATTCAGTAAGTCTTAGCCGATGGGTGTAAACCGCCCGAAATGGCCTGCCTGAAAGGCCAGCGGCGCGCCAGGGTCAAGCGTTACGCGCAGCACTTCGCCGATCATGATCGAGTGATCTCCGCCCACGTGAACGGTGTGGGTCGCGCATTCGAACCGGGCCAGACAGTCCTCGAACAAGGGAACGTCATGGGCGCCGTTGATCAGATCAACAGGCGAGAAATCGGCGCCGTTCATCGCGAAGTGGCGTGCCAGCTCTGTCTGATTTTCTTTCAGCACATGGATTGCGAAATGCGGGGCTTTGACGAAAGCGTCATGACGCTCGGACACATGGGCGGGGCACCACAGGATCAGCGGCGGATCCAGCGAGACCGAGGTGAAGCTGTTTACCGTCATGGCAATCGGACCGGCGTCCGAGCCCGCCGTCACCACTGTGACGCCCGTCGCGAACTGACCCAAAGCCTGACGGAACTCGCCCGCGTGATCGGGGCTTGGGGTGAAGCTGGTCATCGACAATTCGTCCTGTGTTCGCGCGGTCAGCAGAAGCTGCGGTTCGGCGCGGACACTAGCCCGAGAGCACCGGCGTGGAAAGGTGAAAAGCGACGTTCACAGGCGTGCGAGGGTCACTCGGCTACGGCAAATCCGTGGATCAGCTGGCGAAGGCCCAAGGCAGCACCCGCGATGATCGCCAGAAACGTGACTGGTGCCCCGTAATACAGAAGCGAAAACGCCGATAGCCCTTGCCCGACCGAGCAGCCAAACCCGACCACAGCGCCGATCCCCATGATCACCGCCCCGCCGATCTGGCGCTTCAATTCGCGCGGATCTTCGCAGGCTTCCCAGCGGAAATGACCCTTGAAAAGGCTGCCAATGAAGGCGCCTGTCAGTACGCCTACCACGGATCCCACGCCGAAATTCAAGTTATTGCCCGACGAGGTCATCAGATAGATCATCATGTCACCCAAAGGCGCGGAATATGTATGGCTTTCCACGGGGATAGCGTCGAACCCATTTGCCAACACCCAAGCAGTTCCACCCCAGCCAGTGACGACAGCGATGCCTGCAATGGTGGCCCAGAACAGCTCGGGTTTCGAATGGCGGAGTTCATGGTTGGCGAGCATTGCCAGCAACAGAATAAGCCCCACGACGATGCCGATATGGGCGGCAGACAGGCCAGTTAGCCTCTCAAGTCCAAAGGCGAGCGAGGGCAGGGCAGAGGGGTCAGCGGGCGTTTCGGGGAACAGCGTGACGCGCAGGCCCGCCAATGGCCCCGAGATGGCCACATAGGCCGAAAGGCCCATGACAAGCACTATGACGAACGAGCGAAGGTCACCGCCCCCCAGCCGCGCCAGCGCGCCGAAGCCGCAATTGCCCGACAGCGCCATGCCATAGCCAAAGAGCAGTCCACCGATGATCGAGGCCAAGGGGTTCCAGCCCAGTCGCAGGTAAACCGTATCCGCCGCAGGCAAATGGCCTGTGGCAATCAGCAGATGGCTGCCGATCATGGCCACACCAATGGCCACGCCCCACATGCGCATCCTTAGGCCGGAACCCGCATAAAGCGCGTCCTCAATGGCGCCCAATGTACAGAAACGTCCAAGTCGGGCGGCGAGCCCCAAAAGAATACCGCCGATTAAACCGACAAATGCGGCAAGGCTGGTGTCGCTGATCCAGTCGAACATGGAACCTCCCAATTCCAGTGGGTCGTGGATCGGCTAGGGTTGCAAAAGGGGCAGAGGTTATTCGGCCGCCTTACGCTCTTCCGAAGCCGGGGTGTCGATCGAGCAGAACAGCTCGTAAATCACTTCCAGAATGCGCCGGGGGCGATCATCCGTCAGCGAATAATAGATCGTTTTGCCGTCGCGGCGCGGGGTCACAAGACCTTCCAGACGCAAGCGGGCCAGTTGTTGCGACACGGCGGCCTGACGGGCGTGCAGCAATTTCTCAAGCTCGGTCACGGATTTCTCGCCGGTCACCAGATGGCACAGGATCATCAATCGCCCTTCGTGGCTGATCGCCTTCAGAAGGGTCGACGCATCGCAAGCGCTGGTCATCATCTTGTCCAGCTCTTCGCGCGACATGTCTTCTTTTATGACGGGCAATGCCATTGCGACTGGTCCTTGTGGTCCGTTACCGTTTCCGGCCTCATTTAATAGGAGGCTCGGTTTTTTGCAATCATCGTTGCGGTTAGATGACTAAGTCGTGTTCTGGTGGCCATAGTCTTGAAACACAGGCGTTTGGGGCGGGTTCAGCTGCCTTGATCCGCCGTGGGGGCTGTGTAGTCCGTGTTCTCGATCAACATCTGCTCTAAAAGCGCCCAAAAGAAATCTTCCCCCGGATAGCCCTGAAGCCGGGCAAGTTCTTTACCGTCCTCAACCAGAAGGAAAGTTGGCGTGAAGACAACAGGGGTAGCTGGCATCACGCCCAGCGTTTTGGGCCCATCCTTGCGTTTCAGGTCACTCAGCTCGATCTTGCGCAGGGGCGCGTACTGGCCTTCCGAAGTCTTCGGATAGATATCGCCCAACTCTTTTTCCCATTTGGCGCACCATGCACAGCCGGGCTCTTCGACCATGACCAGCTCGGCAGCCTGAGCCATATAGCCAATACAAATCATGGCTGTAGACAGCAAGCTTAATGTAAATCTACGCATTCCGCAGCCCTGTTCTTGACATCTGGTTGACCTTCGTTTCATCCAATAGGTAAATTGAATATGTTCTGAATTCAAGGAAGCCTTCATGCTGGACATATCCTTTGCCGGAGCGGCGCTTGCAGGGCTTCTGTCATTCTTTTCGCCTTGTATCCTGCCGATGGTGCCGTTCTATCTATGTTACATGGCCGGGCTGTCAATGACCGAGCTGACGGGCGAGGGCAAAATCAACCCCGGAGCGCAACGCAGGTTGGTTGCGGCGGCACTTGCGTTTGCCTTTGGTGTCACCTCGATCTTCATGCTGCTTGGGCTGGGGGCGACTGCTTTGGGTGCGGCCTTTGCACGATATCAGCAAGAGCTCAGTTATTTTGGCGCGGGTATTTTGGTGCTGTTCGGGCTACATTTCTTGGGAATCATGCGCATACCTTTTCTTTATCGTGAGGCGCGATTGGATGGGCTATCACAGCCCAGCTCGATCCTTGGCGCCTATCTGATGGGGTTGGCGTTTGGTTTCGGATGGACGCCCTGCGTTGGGCCGGCATTGGCTTCGATCCTGATGATAGCAAGCGGCATGGGGGATCTGATGCGCGGGACGCTGTTGTTGGCGGTCTATGGGCTGGCAATGACGCTGCCTTTTGTACTAGCAGCGATGTTTGCACGCCCGTTTTTGGCGTGGGTCGTACGCAATCGGAAGTATTTGCCGTGGGTCGAAAAGGGGATGGGCGCGATGCTGATCTTGTTCGCTGTTCTGATCGTTTCAGGGCAGGTGAACCGGATCGGGCAGTGGCTGCTCGAAACCTTCCCAGCGTTGGGATCTGTCGGGTAAAGCACCTTTCTGGCGGACGCAGATGTTTGTCAAATCGTGCGATTAACAGGCGATATATGTTCGAAATATAATATTAATTCAAATAACGGAATTTGATGTTGCGAAAGTTGCTTCTCCTGCGTAGTTTGACCAGATAACGGTTTATGGGAGGAAACATGAAGCGGACAACGATCTCGCTTTGCACCCTGTTGATTGCAGGGCTGGGAGCGGCAAATGCCGAAACGGTGGCACCTACCTCCGTCGCGTTTGAAGACGGGGCCGTGGCCCAATCTTTGACCGGCGTTGCAGGCAATGCAGAAGAGGGCGCCAAAGTCGTTTCGACCAAATCGCTAGGTAATTGCGTTGCGTGTCACGAGATTCCTGATCTGGCAGATGTGCCATTTCACGGAGAAGTCGGCCCTATGCTGGAATACACCGGGGAAACTTGGAGCGAAGCCGAGCTTCGCGGAATTCTGGTAGATGCCAAGATGACCTTTGAAGATTCGATGATGCCATCGTTCTACAAGGTCGAAGGCTTCACACGTTTGGGCAACGCCTATACCGGAAAAGCGCATGAGGGCGAGGTGGAACCGCTTCTGACTGCTCAGCAGATCGAAGATGTGGTCGCCTATCTTATGACGCTGAAAGAATAACAGCGGAATTCGCTGTTCAATCACTCACAGGAGACTAGAGATGAAATTCACTCGACGTGATGCTCTGGCACTTGGGCTCGGCGCGACCGCCGTTGCCATGCTGCCGATGCGCGCACTGGCTGCTGCCGACGAAGCGATTGCCGCTTTCACCGGTGGTGCTGATATGGGCGAGGGCGGGATCACCCTGACTGCGCCGGAAATCGCTGAAAACGGCAACACTGTTCCGATCTCGGTCGACGCCCCTGGCGCGGCTTCGATCATTGTTCTGGCCGCGGGCAACCCGACCCCGGGCGTGGCGCAGTTTAACTTTGGTGAAGCAGCCGGTTCGCAGGCTGCATCGACCCGTATGCGTCTTGCCGGCACACAGGATGTTATTGCCATTGCCAAAATGGCAGATGGCAGCTTCGTTAAGGCGCAATCGACTGTAAAAGTCACTATCGGCGGCTGCGGCGGCTAAGCGCGGAGCAATCCCAGCAAAAGTAGATACCGGTTTTGCGGTTCGGGATTGCGACCAAACAGATACTGGAGAACAGAGATATGGCAAAAGGTTCAAAACCCCGCGTTAAGGTCCCCAAGACGGCTGCTGCCGGTGATGTGGTGACCATCAAGACCCTGATCAGCCACAAGATGGAGTCGGGTCAACGTAAAGACAGCGACGGCAACCTTGTTCCGCGCTCGATCATCAATCGCTTCACTTGCGAGTTTAACGGCAAGTCGGTCATCGACGTGACGCTGGAACCTGCAATTTCGACCAACCCGTATATCGAATTTGACGCTAAGGTTGATGAAGCAGGTGATTTCAAATTCACTTGGTACGACGATGACGGTGACGTGTACGACACGACCAAATCGATCGCCATTGGCTGAGGCCAGCGCAGGGAGGAGACAATAATGAAAAAAGGCATCGCAGCTATACTGACGGCCTCGACCATCTTCGGGGCAGCCACAGCCACGGCCGACGAAAGCGCTGAACTCACCATCAACGGCGAGATTGACATCGTAACAAAAACCGCCGCGCCTGCTCATCTTTCGGATGTGTTGGACGAGGTTATGTCTGGCTGGCGTTTCCGGTCCGATCAGACGCAAGAAATGCAGATGGATGATTTCGACAACCCCGGCATGCTGGGTGTTGAAGCAGGGATCGAGATCTGGAACACCGTAGACGGCTCTAAGGGCAAATCCTGTGCGGATTGTCATGGCGAGCCCGAGGAAATGGCAGGCGTGAAGCCGGTTTATCCCAAGTGGAATGATAACCGCGAGCGGGTGGAAACCATTCAGATGGCCGTGAACAACTGTCGCGAAAACGCCATGGGTGCTGAGCCTTGGAAGTATGACGCTTCTGACGCGATCAATGTCGAGGCCCTGCTGGCGTCGGTATCGCGTGGCATGCCCGTGAACGTTGCCATCGACGGCCCGGCCGAAATCGTGTGGGAGCAAGGCAAAGAGCTTTACTATACCCGCACCGGTCAGCTGGAGCTGAGCTGTGCCAACTGTCACGAAGACAATTACGGCAACATGATCCGTGCCGACCACCTTAGCCAAGGTCAGATCAACGGGTTCCCGACCTATCGTTTGAAAAATGCCAAGCTGAATGGGGTGCATTCGCGCTTTAAAGGCTGTATTCGCGATACGCGTGCCCACACCTACAGCCCCGGTTCGGACGAGTTTGTAGCTCTGGAACTATATGTCGCGTCGCGCGGCAATGGTCTGTCGGTCGAAGGCCCATCGGTCCGCAACTAAATCAAAGACCCCGCCCAAACAGGATTTGGGCGGGGTTTGCTTTATTCGAACACATTCAATCCCCGGCATGGGTGAGGCGTGCAAGGGGTTGAAAACCAAGGAAAACCGCTCATGATTTCTCGCCGCGACTTTCTTCAGGTCTCGATGGCCGCGTCTGCGCTGTATGGCGCGTCGGGCTTTGGCAACTGGGCCAAGCTGGCTGCACAGCAGGCGCTGACCCAAGATGACCTTCTGAAGTTTGATACGTTTGGCAATGTCAGCCTGATCCACATCACTGACATTCACGCCCAGCTGAAACCGATCTATTTCCGCGAGCCCGAGATCAATCTGGGTGTCGGCGCGGCCAATGGCCAGATGCCGCACGTGACCGGCGCGGATTTCCGCAAGGCCTACGGGATCGAGGATGGCTCGCCCAATGCTTATGCGCTGACCTATAACGACTTTTCGTCGCTCGCGCAGGCCTATGGCAAAGTGGGCGGCATGGATCGTGTGGCGACCGTTGTGAACGCCATCCGCGCGGAACGTCCTGATGCGCTGCTTCTGGATGGCGGTGATACGTGGCACGGGTCTTATACCTGCCACCACACCGAAGGGCAGGACGTGGTCAACGTGATGAATGCGCTGAAGCCCGACGCGATGACCTTCCACTGGGAATTCACCCTTGGGTCCGAACGCGTGAATGAGATCGTCGAGGGATTGCCCTTCGCCGCCCTTGGTCAGAACATTTTTGACGCTGAATGGGACGAGCCCGCCGAGCTGTTCAAGCCCTACAAGTTCTTTGAGCGTGGCGGGGCGAAGGTTGCCGTGATCGGTCAAGCTTTCCCCTATATGCCGATCGCTAATCCGCGTTGGATGTTCCCGGAATACTCCTTCGGGATCCGCGACGAGAACATGCAGGCCATGGTCGATGAGGTGCGCGCTGCCGGTGCGGAACTGGTTGTTGTGCTCAGCCACAACGGCTTTGACGTGGACAAGAAGATGGCCAGCCGCGTGAAAGGCATCGACGTTATCCTGTCGGGTCACACCCATGACGCGTTGCCCGAGCCGGTGCAGGTCGAGCAGACCTTTATCATTGCCTCGGGGTCGAACTCGAAATTCGTTAGCCGCGTCGACCTAGACGTACGCGACGGGAAGATGATGGGCATCCGTCACAAGCTGATCCCGATTTTTGCCGACGTGATCACGCCGGACGCCACGATCACCAAGCTGATCGACGAACAACGCGCGCCTTATAAAGAGCAGTTGGAAGAGGTGATCGGCACGACCGACACCCTGCTTTATCGTCGTGGCAACTTTAACGGATCATGGGATGACCTGATCTGTGACGCTCTGATTTCCGAGCGCGAGGCCGACATTGCCATGTCGCCGGGCGTCCGTTGGGGGCCGAGCATTCTGCCGGGGCAGGAAATCACCCGTGAAGACATCTGGAACGTGACCTCGATGTCTTACGGCGAAGCGTACCGCACTGAAATGACAGGTGAATTCATCCATACGATCCTCGAGGATGTGGGCGACAACCTGTTCAACCCTGATCCCTATTATCAGCAGGGCGGCGACATGGTGCGCATCGGTGGCATGGGCTATCGCATCGACATCTCGAAGCCGCAGGGCGAGCGCATCACCGATATGACGCTTTTGAAAACCGGCGAGGCGATCGACCCGTCTAAGACCTATGTGGTTGCGGGCTGGGCCAGCGTCAACGAAGGCACCGAGGGTCCACAGATCTGGGATGTCGTTGAAAGCCACATCAAGAAACAAGGCACTATCAAGTTGGATCCGAACAACTCGGTTCAGGTTGTAGGCGCTTAAAACCATTGGCTCGGGCGCATGTGCATCCGGGCCATTTTTTCAAGTCTATTCATGCAAATAGACGAATATGGATATGTAATGGGAGAGATGCCAGATGAGTGACAGCTCGAACAATCACAGCACCAACCGGCGCGGGTTCTTGAAAGGGGCCGCTGCAACAGGTGCAGCGCTTGGCGCCGCGGGCGCGGTAAAGGCAGAAGGTGATCCGCTGATCACCGAAGTGCAGGACTGGGCATCTGGCCTTGGCGATGGCGTCGATGCCACGCCTTACGGCATGCCGATCGAATTTGAAGACGACGTTGTGCGCCGCAATGTGGAATGGCTGACGGCTGACACGATATCCTCGATCAACTTCACGCCAATCCACGCTCTGGATGGCACGATCACCCCGCAGGGCTGTGCGTTTG
The DNA here is from genome assembly GCF_056161205.1 of Aliiroseovarius sp. ABM4_368. Lineage (NCBI taxonomy): Bacteria > Pseudomonadati > Pseudomonadota > Alphaproteobacteria > Rhodobacterales > Paracoccaceae > Aliiroseovarius > Aliiroseovarius sp. ABM4_368. The sequence continues at coordinate 628,889 of NZ_JBSWYR010000001.1, forward strand.
AACGCCACCACTCGGGCGCGATCACACTGAAGAAAGAAGACTATCGCCTGATGATCAACGGTCTGGTCGATACGCCGCTGGTGTTCACCTATGAAGACCTCGAGCGTTTCCCGCGGTCGCAACAGACGTTCTTCTTGGAATGTGCGGCGAATACCGGCATGGAATGGGCGGGCTCGCAGCTAAATGGCGCGCAATACACCCACGGCATGATCCACAACATGGAATACACTGGCGTCAGCCTGCGGACCTTGCTGGAAGAGGCTGGTCTGGATGCTGCAGGCGAGTTGAAAGACAAATGGGTCTATGTCGAAGGTGCGGATGCGTCGTCGAACGGCCGCTCGATCCCGATGGAAAAAGCGCTGGATGACTGCATGGTCGCCTTCAAGGCCAACGGCGAAGCCTTGCGGATGGAGCATGGCTATCCGGTTCGTCTGGTTGTGCCCGGTTGGGAAGGCAACATGTGGGTCAAATGGCTGCGTCGGATCGAGGTGATGGACAAGCCGGTTGAAAGCCGAGAAGAGACCTCGAAATACACGGACACGCTGGAAGACGGCACTTCGCGCAAGTGGACGTGGGCGATGGATGCGAAATCCGTTGTCACCAGCCCCAGCCCTCAGATGCCGATTAAGCACGGCAAAGGCCCCTTGGTCATCACCGGTCTGGCATGGTCGGGCAATGGCGCGATCACCGCGGTCGACGTGTCGCTGGATGGCGGCGTGACGTGGCAAGAGGCCCGCTTGGCCGAGCCTGGCAAGAAGATGGCGCTGACCCGCTTCTATCTGGATATCAACTGGGATGGGTCCGAGATGTTCCTGCAATCCCGCGCGATGGATGAAACCGGATATGTTCAGCCCACCAAAGCGCAACTGCGCGAAGTGCGCGGGTTGAACTCGATCTATCACAACAATTGCATCCAGACGTGGCACGTCAACGCAAACGGGGAGGCAAACAATGTCGAAGTTTCCTAAATTCCTGATGGCAGCGTCTGTTGCTGCTTTGACCGCTGCCCCTGCGATGGCAGAAAAGCTGGGTCTGGGCCGCACCGCAAGCGAGGCCGAAGTGGCTGCGTGGGATCTGGATGTGTTCCCGGACGGATCGAACCTGCCTGCGGGTTCGGGTGACGTTTTGACCGGGGAAGAGGTCTTTGCCGAACATTGTGCCGCTTGTCACGGTGATTTTGCCGAAGGCGTGGACAATTGGCCGAAGTTGGCCGGGGGCATGGATACGCTGAACCACGAAGACCCGCTGAAGACGGTTGGATCCTATTGGCCGTATCTTTCAACAACGTTCGACTATGTGCGCCGCTCGATGCCGTTTGGCGCGGCGGGGACGCTGTCGGATGACGACACCTATGCGATCGTGGCCTACATCCTGTACTCGAACGATCTTGTGGATGACGATTTTGTCCTGTCGAAAGAGACCTTCTTGGATGTCGAGTTGCCGAATGCAGATGGCTTCATCGTGGATGACCGCGAAGCCACGGAATATGGCAAATTCACCAATCGCTGCATGAGCGATTGTAAGCCCGGCGCGGTGGAAATCACGGCGACTGTTGTGTTCCCCGGCGACCCGAACTCGGGCACGGATGCGACGCCGATCAGCCAAGCTGTGATGGGGACAGCCGCTGTTGCGGCGGAAGCTGAAGCGCCCGCTGCTGCCGAGGAAGCTCCGGTCGAGGAAGCCCCGGCTGAGGAACCTGCCGCTGAAGAAGCTGCCGCACCTGCCGCGATGGCCTTGGATGAGGAGTTGGTCGCCAAGGGTGAGAAGGTATTCAAAAAGTGTAAGGCCTGTCACAAAGTTGGCGACAAGGCCAAGAACGGCACCGGCCCGATCCTGAACGGCGTTTACGGTCGTGAAGCTGCGGTCGTGGACGGGTTCAAATACTCGAAACCCATGCTGGCCGCCGGCGAGGGTGGTCTGGTTTGGGATGAGGCCGAGCTGACCGCTTATCTTGCCAACCCGCGCAAATACATGAAGGGCACCAAAATGTCCTTTGCGGGTCTGAAGAAAGACAAGGACATCACTGCGGTACTGGAATTCCTGAAATCGCACAGCCAGTAAGCTGGCGGAAGTGAACCTGAAACGGGCGTTGCCATCACGGCAACGCCCGTTTTTCGTTGGCGCAACAATTGTTCATGTTATGCACGAATTTGTATATGAAAATTATTGAGTGGATATACTTCACTCGTTAAACTCTTGCCTATGGGACGGATTCGAAACGCTGCGATAGGGGTTGCGGTTGCGCTTTGCACCGCAACGCCTTCTTTTTCTAATGAAATTGGGGATGCATCCGAGGGCGAAAAGCTGTGGAAAGAATGCAAATCCTGCCACTCGGTTGGTGAGGGCGCGAAGGACCGCGTTGGGCCGCATCTGAACGGTATTTTCGGGCGTCGTGCAGGTGCGCAAGAGGGGTTTAGATACTCTAAGGGTCTGGTCCGCATGGGCAAGGATGGCTTGATTTGGGAATTCGATCTGCTGGATCGCTATATCGAAAACCCCAAGGCTTTTGCGTCGGATACGCGCATGTCCTATCGCGGATTGAAGGACGAACAGAAACGGGCTGATTTGCTGGCGTTCTTGCGACGTTATTCGGATAATCCGGGCGATATTCCTGAAGCGGCACCGACTGCGGCAGGGACGGACCATTCGGTCGATCCAGCCATTTTGGCTATTCAGGGCGATCCGGAATACGGCGAATACCTGTCGTCGGAATGCACTTCTTGCCACCAACTGTCGGGCGACAATGACGGCATTCCGGGCATCATCGGCTGGCCCACAGAAGACTTTGTGATCGCCATGCACGCCTATAAGGACAAGTTCCGCCCGCATCCGGTGATGCAGATGATGGCGGGCCGCCTGTCCAATGACGAGATCGCGGCTTTGGCTGCCTATTTCGAGGTGGTGAAGCCATAGAAAAACACACGCGGGCCGGGAGGGGTCCGCGTTTTTGCGACGGTCGCGCGCTTACGCGACCAATAGGGAGGAAAACATGAAAATTAACAGACGTTTGTTTATGGGGGGCGCAGCCGCCGGGGCCGCGGCCACCACGCTGTCGGCGCCGATGGTACATGCTGCCGGTCACGGCAAGCCGAAGGTCGTTGTGATTGGCGGCGGGGCAGGCGGGGCGACTGCTGCGCGCTATATCGCTAAAGACAGCAAAGGCGAGATCGAGGTCACGCTCGTTGAGCCTACCCGCAGCTACTACACCTGCTTCTTCTCGAACCTATACATGGCGGGTTTCACCGATCTGGGATCAATCGCGCATAGCTACGGCAAGCTGGCAGCTGAATACGGCATCAATGTTGTGCATGACTGGGCGATTGATATCGACCGCGAGGCGCGCACCGTGTCGCTGGCCGGTGGTGGTTCGTTGAACTATGACCGTCTGATCCTGTCGCCGGGCATCGACTTTGTTGACGGCGCGGTTGAAGGTTGGGATGTCAGCCATCAGAACGCGATGCCGCATGCCTATAAGGCCGGTTCGCAGTCCGAGCTCTTGAAAGCGCAGGTCGAGGCTATGCCGGAAGGCGGCACCTTTGCCATGGTTGCCCCACCCAACCCGTTCCGCTGCCCTCCTGGGCCGTACGAGCGTATCTCGATGATCGCCAACATTCTGTCGAAGAAAAACCCGACGGCCAAGATCATCATCGCCGACCCGAAAGAGAAATTCTCGAAGATGGCTTTGTTCCAAGACGGCTGGTCGCGTCACTATGACGGTATGATCGACTGGATCGGCAGTGATTTCGGCGGCGGCAACGTGTCTGTAAACCCGCATGATATGACCGTAACCATCGACGGCGAAGAGACCAAGGTCGATGTCTGCAACGTTATCCCAGCGATGAAAGCGGGCAAGATCTGCGACATGGCTGGAATCACCGAAGGCAACTGGGCGCCGGTGAACCCGCACACAATGCAGTCGCGTGTGGATGAAAACATCCATGTTTTGGGTGACGCCAGCCAGCAAGGCGATATGCCGAAATCGGGTTTCTCTGCGAATTCTCAGGCCAAGGTGGCTGCAATGGCCGTGCGCTCGGCTTTGACTGGATCGAAACTGTTCCCGGCGAAGTTCACCAACACCTGTTGGTCTTTGATCAGCGACGATGACGGTGTGAAAGTGGGCGCAAGCTATGAAGCCACGGACGAGAAAATCGCCAAGGTTGATGGCTTCATCAGCGCCGTCGGCGAGGACGCTGAACTGCGTCAGGCCACATATGAAGAAAGTGTTGGCTGGTATTCCGGGATCACCTCGGACATGTTTGGCTGATATTCTTGCCAGTATTCGCGGTTGCGAATATGTTCAGATCAACACGGGGCCCGGATGTCTGGGCCCCGTTTTTCACGGGGCTTTGCGCGAACGGCCCTCAAATCAAGAGGAGCACTTATGCGCAAATATCTTGGAACGGCGTTTTTGGCTGCCGCTGCATTGGCCGCCCCGGCCTTGGCGGATGACCACGGCAAACAAATGAGCGATCAGGCCATCACATACGCCTTTGACGGCAGTTTCGACGATGCGACCTTCGCGGTTGAAAGCGCCATCGTGGGGTTGGGGTTGGTGATTGATCATGTCAGCCATACTGGCGAAATGCTGGAACGCACCAAGGGCGATGTCGGTTCTGACGTGAAGATCTTCGAGGCCGCTGATATTTTCCTGTTCTGCTCGGCCAAAATCAGCCGCGAGGTGATGGAAGCAGATGCCGCAAATATTTCGTTCTGCCCGTACAGCATCTTCGTGACCGACACGAATGGCGAGGTACGGGTAGGGTACAGCACTTATCCCGAAGGCGAGATGCAGAAGGTGCAAGCGCTTTTGGATGGGATCGTGCTGGAAGCAATCTCTGAATAAAGACAATTTGTCTTGAAAAACAAGGCCCCGCGTGCCGCAATGACACGCGGGGCCTTTTGCTTGACGTCTGGTTGTCAAAGAAGCATTCGTAAAGATGAATGTTAATCTTGTTCCCAGTGTTTGGCTGACCTAAATTTAACAGGTGAACGGAAAACCTGCTGAGGCATGACATGATCGAAACTGAATTTACACCGCTGGCAGCATCGCTGGGGGGCGCGCTGATCGGGCTGGCCTCGGTTGGGCTGATGTGGGTGCGCGGCAATATTCTGGGGGCCACTGGCATTTTAGCTGGTTTCATGCAGCCCAACAGCTCGGCTGATTGGGCATGGCGTGCGGCCATTTTGGCCGGGATGCTGACGGGTCCGTTCGTTTATCTGTTCGCCACCGGTGGGTTCCCCGAGATCCAAGTGCCGGTTAGCCGGCTTTCGATGATCGTGGGCGGCGTGATCGTCGGGATCGGCGTGACCTATGGATCCGGCTGTACCTCGGGTCACGGTGTTTGCGGCATGTCGCGCCTGTCGCCGCGCAGCATTGTCGCAACGCTCAGCTTTATGGCTGGCATCACCGCTATGGTGTTTGTCATACGCCACATCTTTGGCCTGTAAAGAGGAACCGAAATGCAGTTGATCTTCATCTATGTCATCGGCCTTATCTTCGGTCTTGGGATTTCGATCTCGGGCATGGCAAATCCGGCCAAAGTGCTGAATTTCTTTGACTTTGCTGGCACGTGGGACCCCAGCCTGATCTTCGTGATGGGCGCGGCCATTCTGGTCACTGCGCCCGGGTATTTCCTGGTTCTGAAGCGCCCAAAACCTGTCTTCGGCACAGGCTTCACTTTGCCCGGCACAAAGCTGATTGATCGCCGTCTGGTCGGTGGCTCCTTCACTTTCGGTCTGGGCTGGGGCTTGGCGGGCTTTTGCCCCGGTGCTTCGCTTCCGGTGATTTCGACAGGCAACCCAGATGTTTTGATTTTCACGGTGTCTCTTATCGTCGGCATCTTCGCTGCCCGTTTCATGATCCAGCGATCCGCGCAACGGCGCGACGCCGCAACTGCAAATTAACCCCGGTCCATCCGGGCTCTAAGGAAAGGACATGTCATGATTGACCATCCCGTAAGCACCGACCTGATCCCCGAGATCAAGGCGTTCTTCGAGCCTGAGTCCAGCACGATTTCTTACGTGGTCAAAGACCCGACCTCGGACGCCTGTGCGGTGATCGACAGCGTGATGGACATCGACTATGCCGCAGGCCGGGTTTCATCCGAGCACGCAGACGAGATCATCGACTATATCAAAGCCGAAGGGCTGAAGCTGGAATGGCTGATCGAAACGCATGTGCACGCAGATCACCTGTCGGCCGCCCCCTATATTCAACAGAATCTGGGCGGAAAGATCGGCATCGGCAGCCAGATCACGGTTGTGCAGGACGTCTTTGGTAAGGTCTTCAATGAAGGGACTGAATTCCAGCGCGACGGCAGCCAGTTCGACGCATTGTTCGAGGATGGCGACACCTACAAGATCGGCAATATGGAGGCTTATGCGATCCATACTCCTGGCCATACACCCGCCTGTATGGTGCACGTGATTGGCGATGCTGGATTTGTGGGCGACACGCTGTTCATGCCGGACGGAGGCTCGGCGCGTGCGGACTTCCCCGGTGGGGATGCGGGCATCTTGTATGACTCGATCCAGAAGGTTCTGGCGTTGCCGGATGATACCCGTCTGTTCATGTGCCATGATTACGGCCCCAATGGCCGTGACATTCAGTGGGAGACCACAGTGGCCGCCGAGAAAGAGCACAATATCCATGTCGGTGCAGGCAAATCCCGCGAGGAATTCGTAAAATTTCGCACCGAGCGCGACGCCCAGCTGGACATGCCGCGATTGATCATTCCGTCGCTTCAGGTCAACATGCGCGCGGGCGAGATGCCCCCGGCGGATGAGGACGGCAAGACTTTCCTGAAGGTTCCGGTAAACGCGCTTTAAGAGGTTCCGATGCAAACCAAGAAACTGGATGACACGATCACGGTAGCTTACCAGATCGCAATTGAGGATGTGAAAACCATCCGCGATCAAGGGTTTACCCTTTTGATGTGCAACCGCCCGGATGGTGAGGATCCGGGCCAGCCGCTTTGGGAAGACGTGAAAGCTGCGGCCGAGGCGGCTGGGATGAAAACAGCCTTCCTGCCCATGTCTTCGCGTGAAGATGTGATGGCATTGAAAGAGCCGTTCCGTGCGGTGATTGAGGCCGCGGATGGTCCGGTCTTTGCCTATTGCCGTACTGGCACACGTTGCGAAATCCTGTGGAACTTCGCAATGAGCTGATCCGGCCAGACTTTCGTCAACAGGTTTAAAACAAACGGAATTTAGCCATGGGTGTGAACAGGGCTATGGCGGCGCTCGGCGCTGCCATTTGACCATTTTTGCCCATTCATGACTGGGAACGCTGCTAAGATCAGGGGCGTGTTCCGGCCGGGCATTTTGGCAAGATTCTTAAGCCACACGGTGATTGCCGGGTTCATTACCGCTTCGGGTTTGCTGATCGAAAATGCGGATCTGAGGGCCAGCCCCTTTGGCGTGGCTTTGCTGGTGCTCGGTTTCGGGGTGAGATCGGCGTGTCTGCTGGTGTGGTCCTGTCAATTTGATGCAACACGCCGCGATGTGTGCTTTTGGACCCGTGGATTAAAGGCGACGCTGCGTAACCTAGGGCAGGGTGGCCAGATTTATTGAACGCTTGTACAATTCTTGCTAGGGCGGGCCAACATTTTACGGAGGCTTGCCCATGCACATCACAGAAAACACCGTCGTCACCGTTTCAGGCGGAGCATCCGGACTGGGTGGCGCTGTCGCTCAGGCGCTTGCTGCCGCTGGGGCCAAGGTTGGCATTTTCGACCTGAATGAGGAAGCCGGACAGGCCATGGCTGAAAAGCTGGGCGGCGCCTTTGCCAAGGTGGACGTGTCTGACGCGGCATCTGTCGCCGAAGGGTTCAAGACCCTGCGCGCGGCCTTGGGCCAAGAACGTGTGATGGTGAACTGCGCGGGCATCGCGCCAGCCGCCAAGACCCAGTCCAAGGGCGAACCCCATGATGCGGGCCTTTATGCCAAGGTGATTGGCGTAAACATGATCGGTACGTTCAATTGCGCCAGTCAAGCCGCAGCCGGCATGGCAATGGCTGACCCCGTGACCGATGATGGTGAACGTGGTGTGATCGTCAACACTGCCTCAATCGCGGCGATGGACGGCCAGATCGGCCAGCTGGCCTATGCCTCGTCCAAGGGCGGCGTGGTAGGCATGACCCTTCCCATGGCGCGTGACCTGATGCGTGACGGCATTCGCGTGATGGCCATTGCGCCGGGCATCTTCAAGACACCGATGGTTGCAGGCTTGCCGCAAGAGGTTCAGGACAGCCTTGGCGCTCAGGTTCCATTCCCCTCGCGCCTTGGTGACCCGGCGGAATTCGCCGGTATGGTGCGCCATATCGTCGAAAATTCCTTCCTAAACGGCGAAGTGATCCGTCTGGACGGCGCTGTGCGCATGGCGCCGCGCTGAAGGCTTTACTTGTGTGAATGAAAGAACGTGACGTGAAGCGAAAGTCTGTTATAGACCCTTCGGAAATACGCTGGGCTTCCCGTCAGCAATATGTGACGCAACGATAACTGGAAAGGGCGCGAATATGTCGATCACCACCGAAGAGCTTAAAACCGCACGCGACGCATGGGGAAATGGCAAGGTCGTTATCTCAAAAGCATTTGAAGAAGGTGGAATCGAAGCGGCGCGAGTTGTCGCCGGAGAGCACCTGGATGCTTTGTATGGGCATGCTATGGGCCCAGTCCTTTTCAAACCGACCATGGCAAGCGGGGAACAGACCTTTCGCACAACCAAACCCGGAGCGCTTGCCTATTTTTGCGGACATTCCGAGGAATATCCTCTGGATGCAGGCTTTGCAATTCAGGGGTGGCGCTCGACGGAAAGTGTGACCGCGGCCGAATTCATCGAAGGTGATGTGGCAATGTGGATGGGCTGGATCATGCTGACCGACAAGAATGGTGATGTCACTAAGGTCGACAAGAGCTTCGGTTATAAGAAAGATGCAGAAGGCGTGCTGCGTATTGTCCTGCACCACTCGTCGCTTCCTTATCAGCCCTAATCCAAGCGCGATCCGAGAAAACAACCGATACGCGGCTTGGCCCGTGTATCGGATACGTTGGGCATCTATTGATTTGTAGCGCCAAACGCACATCTATATCCTTTCGTCGACAGAGCGCGGAATAGGCTGCGTTGGTCAGCATGGAAAAGCGTATGAACGACATCCAACAAAGCGCCCGTTTGTCCGTGGCCCCCATGATGGACTGGTCGGACCGCCACTGCCGGTATTTCCACCGACTGATGAGCCGTCGCTCGTTGCTCTATACGGAAATGGTCACAGCCCCCGCTTTGGTGCGGGGCGGAGCATTGCATCTGCTGGACTATAATACCGAAGAACACCCCGTGGCTGTGCAGCTGGGCGGGTCGGATCCGGTGGAACTTGCCGCAGCCACCAAACTGTGTGTCGAGCGTGGCTATGACGAGGTGAACCTGAACGTGGGTTGCCCGTCGGATCGGGTTCAGTCGGGGACATTTGGGGCCGTGTTGATGCGCGACCCAAATCTGGTGGCAGATTGCATGGCTGCAATGAAAGACGCCGCACAAGATATTGAAGTTACGGTAAAATGTCGTATCGGCGTGGACGATCAAGTGCCGGACGAGGTGCTGCCGGATTTCCTTGAGAAGGTCCAAGCCGTCGGTGTCAATCGTTTCACCATCCACGCCCGGAAGGCATGGCTTCAAGGGCTCAGCCCGAAAGAAAACCGGGACATCCCGCCCTTGGACTACCCGCTGGTCCATCGCATGAAACAGGATTTCCCGCATCTGCATCTGTCGATTAATGGCGGAATCACAACGCTCGAACAAACCCGCGCACATTTGGAAGTGATGGACGGGGTGATGATCGGACGTGCAGTTTATCACGACCCGGCCACCGTGCTGCTGGGGGCCGATCAGGCGATCTTTGGCGACACTGCCCCTGCGCGATCAGCGCATGAGGTGGTCGAGTCGATGTACCCCTATATCGAGGCCCGCTTGGCCGAAGGCATCCGCTTGCATTCCATCACTCGCCACATGCTGGGCATCTTTACCGGCCGTCCCGGTGCGCGCAAATGGCGGCGCATTCTATCGGAAGGCGCGCCCAAACCGGGGGCAGGGGTTGCGCTGGTCGCTGAAGCCCTGTCATCTGTGCCTGAACACGTCCCCGTTGAATAAGGCCGCCCAATGCCAGACCTATCCTTGCTTCTGCCTATGACCGCGCTTTTGGCGGTGATCGGAGCGTTTGCGGGTGTCTTGGCGGGGCTTTTGGGCGTAGGTGGTGGGATCGTTTTGGTGCCTGCGTTTTTCTATGCATTCTCGGCGCTTGGCTATGGCTCGGATCAGTTGATGCAGATCTGCTTAGCGACCTCGCTTGCGACGATTATCGTGACCTCGATGCGTTCGGTCCTGTCTCATAACAAGAAGGGCGCGGTGGATTGGGGGATCTTGAAGGCGTGGGCGCCGGGGATCGCGGCGGGTGCGCTGATTGGGGTGATCGTCGCCTCGGGCCTGAAATCCGTTGTTTTGCAGGCGATTTTTGGCACGCTGGGCTTGGGCATCGGCCTGTATCTGGGACTGGGCAAAGCCGATTGGAGGCTGGCCGAAGATATGCCCAAAGGCCCGCGCGTTGCGATCTTCGCCCCCATTCTGGGCTTTCTGTCCGTCCTGATGGGTATCGGAGGGGGCAGTTTCGGTGTTCCTTTGATGACCCTACATGGGCGGCCTATTCACAAAGCGGTGGCGACGGCGGCAGGTTTTGGTGTGCTGATCGCAGTGCCATCCGTTTTGGGGTTCCTGTTCGTCAATATTGACCCGGCAGTGCGCCCGCCTTGGACCGTCGGGGCCGTTAACTTGCCTGCCTTCGTGTTGATCGTGTCGATGACCCTGTTTACCGCACCTTTGGGGGTGAAATTAGCCCATGCCATGGACCCGAAACCGCTGAAACGGGTGTTCGCCGTGTTCCTGACGTTGGTGGCGTTGAACATGCTTCGCAAAGCACTGGGATGGTAGACCACCTGCACGCCTTTGACCGCCAAGGCTGGGTCAAGTTTCCATATGATGACGCCATCGCAGGATGGGTCGAGCACGTCACACCATACGCCCGTCAATCACGCAACGATCCCGACCAGATCGCCAAATGGCTGCGCGCTGGGAGGACGTGGTTTGTCGGTGTGAATGCAATCGACAATGATGGGGAAGGGCGTGTGGATGGCGGGCCCGCACTTGCTGGTAAATTGCGAGATTTCATCGAGAGCCGATTTGGCTGGCACGATCTGGATCGGGCGCAGGTGTCGATCACCTATCCCGGCTATCCTCAACCAGACCCGCACGACAGCGCCGCTGGGTTTCGTTATCGCCGTGATCGCGACGCCGCGCATCTGGACGGGGTCAAACCCGAGCTTCCGGGCAATGCGCGCTGCGTGGACGAGGCGCATGCCTTCGTCATTGGCATCCCTCTGAACCAGACAGATGACCGCGCCAGCCCCTTGGTCTTGTGGGAGGGCAGCCACCGGATCATGCGCGACGCGATGAAAACGGCGTTTGACGGCGTCCCCGCCGACCAGATGTGCCGCCACGACATTACCCAAGCCTATCAGGCCGCGCGCCGCGAAGTGTTTGAAACCTGTCCGCGCATCACACTCCATGCAATCCCGGCGAAACCTATCTGCTGGATCGGTTTACGCTTCATGGTGTGGCTCCGTGGAAAGATGGGGCCAATGCGCCGCCCGAGGGGCGCATGATCGCCTATTTCCGCCCGGACATGCCCGGCGGAGTGCGCGACTGGCTTACCCTGCCTTAGTTGCCCCGTCAGCCGTCAGAGCAGCAATAACATTGGCGCTTAGTGGGCGTTTCGTTTTGCCGTCATGTTCCAGTGTGACCACCACTGTTTCGCCCGAGCAGCGTAGCTCGCCGTTTACCCAGACGCCGTATTCCAGCACGAACGAGCTGTTGCGAAAACTGGTGCAGCGCGCCGTAACCACATAGGTCTCGCCCAGAAACATCGGCTTGAGATAACGGGCGAAATTCGTGGCCAGCACGACCTGCGGGTCATCTGCTGTGCTATAGCTGCTGACCTTATGCGTGTGGAAATACGGGACACGGATGTCTTCAAACCATCGCAGATAGACGATGTTGTTCACATGGTTCAGTGCGTCCAGCTCGTGAAAGCGCACGCGATCCATTTGCCCAAAAATTCCAGCCCTCGGGCACACCTGCGCTTTGCAGTTGCTGGGCGTTCAATGGGGTGACCAACGGGATGTTGGAAAGCGGATCAGTCATGGAAACCTCGGGCGGACGATCTATGCGGGGAACTTGGAGCGGGTGAAGGGAATCGAACCCTCGTCGTCAGCTTGGGAAGCTGCTGCTCTACCATTGAGCTACACCCGCCATACCTCATGAGCTATGCCAAAGGACAGGGAAGTTCAAGCGCTTATCGGGTTATCCCCGGCGACGACGTCGGCGGCGACCGCCCCCGTCTTCATCCCCGCCCCCGGTGTTGAAGCTGGGGTTCGGCAGATCAACGACCGAGCGCAAAATTGGGAAAGGATCGGCCGAGTTCGGCATCGCCGAGGCATTCACAAAGTGCTCTTGGAACTTTTCTTCCACAGCGGTTTCGATCTTGGTGATTTTGCGCACTGTGTCCTCAATCTCGGACCGCGCGGCGCGGTTCAGAAGAGCGATGCGTGCACCGGTGCCAGCCGCGTTCCCAGCCGACGTCACCTTGTCTAATTCGCAATCCGGGATCATACCAAGAACCATCGCGTGTTTGGCCGAGATATGCGCGCCGAACGCGCCCGCCAGAACCACGCGGTCCACCTTGTCGACGCCACGCTTGTCCATCAACAGACGTGCCCCGGAATAAAGCGCCGCCTTGGCCATCTGGATGGCGCGGATGTCTCCATTGGTAACGGTGATCGGTTTCTGATCCTCGTCCCCGTCCCACAGTCGATAGGCGTTGGTGCGACCATCGGCAAAACAGCGGTCGGTGCCGGTTTGCTCGGCCGATCCGATCAGCCCGCCCGCATCCACCAACCCGGCCATACGCATTTCTGCGATCACCTCGATGATGCCCGAACCGCAGATGCCGGTGACACCCGTGACAGCGGTTGCGGCAGAGAAACCTTCCTCGTCCGACCAAATATCCGAGCCGATCACGCGGAAACGGGGTTCCTTGGTGATGGGGTCGATCTCGACCCGCTCGATGGCACCGGGGGCGGCGCGTTGACCCGCGCTGATCTGCGCGCCTTCAAATGCAGGGCCCGTGGGCGAGGAACAGGCCAGCACGCCGCCCTTATCACCCAGCAGGATTTCCGCATTGGTGCCTACATCGACGACCAGCACAAGATCGTCGGATTTGTCCGGCGCTTCTGACAGCGCCACGGCAGCTGCATCCGCGCCCACATGGCCCGCAATGCAGGGCAGCATGTACAGACGCGCAAGGGGATGGATGGTCAGGTCAACATCCGTCGCCCGCAGCCGCATCGCGTCCGAGGTCGCCAGCGCGAACGGCGCCTGTCCCAGTTCGAACGGATCAATGCCAAGGAACAGGTGGTGCATCACCGGGTTGCAGACGACAACCACGTCCATGATCAGGGATTTGTCGATCTCGGCATCGGCGGCGATCTGGGTGAAAAGCGCGTCCATGCCTTCACGCACAGCGGTTGTCATCTCTTGCGCGCCGTCGCTGTTCATCATCGAATAGCTGACCCGGCTCATCAGGTCTTCACCGAAGCGGATTTGCGGGTTCATAAGACCTGACGAGGAGACCACTTCCCCTGTCGACATGTCGCAAAGGTGCGCGGCAATGGTCGTCGACCCAAGGTCCACGGCCATGCCATAGACGCTGCCCTCGTGATAGCCCGGCCAGACATGCATAACGCGCGGCGGATTTTCTTCGTCACCCAAATGGACGGCGACAGTGACCTTCCATTCGCCCTTGCGCAGGCAAGGTTGGAGTGTCGAAAGAATGTGAAGGTCTGCACGTACACCTTTGATTTCCCACTGCTTTTCAAGGGCCGTGACAAGGCGTTCCAAGTCGCCCGATGGTTCGTGCATGTCGGGCTCTTCGACCTCGACATAGAAAAGTTTCACAACTGGATCCAGCGTGATGTCCCGTGCCTCGGCCCGTTTGCGGACCACCTGTTTGTGGACTTGGCTTTCCGGCGGCACGTCCACGACCACGTCGCCTTGTACCGTGGCCTGACAACCCAGACGGCGGCCCTTGGGCAGGCCGCGAATGTCGTCATAGCGTTGCTCGACCTTGTTCCACTCGGACAGGGCGTTCTCTTCGACGGTGACGCCATGTTTCGTGAATTCGCCAAAGCTGGGCGTCACCTGACATTTCGAGCAGATGCCACGCCCGCCACAAACAGAATCCAGATCCACGCCCAATTGCCGGGCGGCAGTCAGAATTGGGGTGCCAACCGGGAAACGGCCCCGTTTGCCCGAGGGGGTAAAGATGACCAAAGGATCCTGAGACATTGCGCGCGTCTTTCCTGTTGATTTTCCATCAATTTAAGGAACGCACCGGCGCGCGCAATGCCTGCATGCGGCATAAAATGCCCGGAAACGCCGTTTTTTGCCGTGGTTCGCCGATCAGCGCTCTTGTTCGGCCAACCAATCCAGAATTGCATCGCGATTCCCGTCCAGCAGGGGGGCTGGGCCGGGTTGCTCTGTGTCGTCGATGCTGCCCATCTTGATCGGGTTGCCGGCCGAGACGAAGGGGTTTTCGCCGTCGGGCGCTGGAAGATACTTGACCATGTTGCGGGCCAGAATTTGCGGATCCTGCATGGCTTCGGCCACATTCTGGATCGGTGCGCAAGGGATGCCTTCTGCGGTAAGGAGCTTCAGCCAATGGTCGCGCGGATGGGCCAGTGTCATCGTCTCGATCCGACGGCGCAGAAGCATTACGTTTTTGCACCGCGCAAGGTTGTCTTTGAACGCGGGCAGGGTGGCCCATTGTGGCTTACCCAACACCTCGCAAAGTTTGGCGAACAGGACGTCATTGCCGCAAGCGATAACCATCAATCCATCGGCGGTGTGATATGTCTCGAACGGCGCGATCGAGGGGTGGCGCGCGCCCGAGGGTTCCGGCGAGATGCCGGTTTCGCCCACGATGGCAATGGCATGTTCGATGATGGCCAACTGGCTGTCCAGCATCGCCACATCCACTTTTTGCCCCTTGCCGGATTTTTCCCGCTGGAAAAGTGCTGCCAGTAACCCGTGTCCCAGAAACATGCCCGCGACAATATCCCCGACCGACGCGCCCACACGCACAGGTTCGCGGTTTTTCTCGCCGGTGATCGACATGACGCCGCCACGTGCCTGCACCACCATGTCATATGCAGGTTTTAACGCGTCCGGCCCGGTGTGCCCAAAGCCCGACACCGCGCCATAGATCAGATGCGGGTGGCGTTCCGACAGGTCATCCCACCCATAGCCCAGACGTTCCATCACGCCGGGGCGATAGTTCTCCATCACCACATCGACCTGCGCCAGAAGGCGCTCAAAGATGGCGCGATCGGCGTCGTCTTTCAGGTTCAGGGCAATGGATTCTTTATCACGGTTGATGGTTGCGAAATAGGCGCTGTGACCGTCGCGGAAGGGCGGGAAGTGACGCGTATCATCGCCGGTTCCAGGCTGTTCCACTTTAATGACCTTCGCGCCCAGATCCGACAGGATCATAGAACAATACGGTCCTGCCAGAACATGGGTTAGGTCCAGAATGGTAACGTCGGAAAGAGGGGCGGCCATGGGATGTCCTTTGGGTTTTTGTGATCGCTAACGGGACGAGGCGCTTTAGACTTTGCTATAGATCAAGTTTCACAAATCCATCACAGAAGAATGAAAAAAAACGCGCCCGATTGGACGCGTTTTTCAGAATCTCGTCGTGTCAAAGCTTATCCCCGACGACGACGACCGCCGCGGCGACCACCGGCGGCCCCTGCGCCCCCGGCATTGGTCGAGTTGAACTTGATCCACTCGGCGCCGCCTTCGTCGTTGTTGGTCAGGAAGTTGGCGGCGCGGATGGCCTCCATTTCCTTACCTGCTTTAGGCTTGGTCGAGCCAAGACCAAAGAGCTGGCAGAAGGTCTCGTCATCCATATCTGCCGGGATCACGATGCCCTTTGCTTCCACTTCGGCCTTCTTTTCAGCCAGTTTCTTGGGGCCAACGGGCAGGGCGATTGGGTTCATGATCGCCGAGGTCATACCGGTGGCCATGGCCATCGGCAGGAACGCGTTGTTGATGCCGTGGCGGTTTGGCAGACCGAACGAGATGTTCGAGGCGCCACAGGTCGTGTTCACGCCAAGCTCTTCGCGCAGTCGGCGGTTCAGTTCAAACACCTGCAGGCCAGCGGTGCCCATCGCGCCAATGGGCATGACCAGCGGGTCGACCACGATGTCATGGGCGGGAATGCCGAAGTCAGCTGCGCGTTCTACGATCTTCTTGGCGACCGCAAAGCGCACTTCCGGGTCTTCCGAAATGCCGGTGTCGTCGTTCGAAATCGCCACAACAGGCACGTTGTACTTCTTGACCAGCGGCAGGACGATTTCCAGACGCTCTTCCTCGCCGGTGACCGAGTTCAGAAGCGGACGACCATTAGCGGCTTCCAGACCAGCCTCGAGCGCGCCGGGAACCGACGAGTCGATGCAGAGAGGGCAGTCGGTGACGGCTTGCACGGTTTCAACCAGTTTGCGCATCAGGTCGGGTTCAACAAAATTGTTGTCGGCATAACGCGGATCTTCGGCCATTTTGTTCGAGAACACAGCGCCCGAGTTGATGTCCAGAATGGTCGCGCCAGCGGCCACCTGCGCCAGAGCGTCAGCTTCCACACGGCTGAAATCGTCGCGCTCCAGCTCTTCGTTCAGGATTTTGCGGCCAGTCGGGTTGATGCGCTCGCCGATCACGGAAAACGGCTGGTCAAAGCCGATGATCGAAGTCTTGGTCGCGCTTTCGACGATGGTACGTGTCATTCTTGATTATCCTTTGGTCGCGTTCACAGGGGCATTTACTGGGGCGGTGTTGTCTCCGCCATGCTCGATGGCCCAGTTGGCGTTGGTCTTGATCCCACCCAGCGGGAAGAAGTGCACTTGGGTGATGTTGAAGTCGGGGTTGGCGGCTTTGTGCAGCGCCAGATTGTTCAGAACTTCGGTCGGTTCATGCGGCAGCAAAAGCTTCGACACGTCCTTGGCGCGCTTTTGCAGTACTTTCAGGGACGGGCCCACGCCGCAGGCAATCGCGAATTTGATCATGGTCTGTAGCTTGGCCGGGCCTGCGATGCCGATATGGATCGGCAGGTTCATGCCGCGCTCGGCCAATTCGTTGGCCCATTCGATGACCGGTTCGGCCTCGAAACAGAACTGGGTGGCCAGCGCCATGTCCGCGTCGGTGCGGTTCGAGAATTTCTGCTTCCAGTCCAGCGCCGCATAGGTGTTGGCGCGACCGCCTTTGGGGTCGATGTCCAGATTGGGCTCGGGGTGACCGGCAACGTGCAGGTTGGTGAACCCCGCCTGATCAAACAAACCCGTTTCCAAAAGCTGCATCGAGCTGTCGAAGTCACCGACCGGCTCGGCTACGCCACCTGCAAGGATCAGACCCTGCTTCACGTCAGCTTCGCCCTGATATTGGGCAATCCAGTCGGCCAAGGTGGCTTTGTCCTTGATGATGCGCGCCGGGAAGTGGGGCATCGCGTCGAAGCCTTCTTCCTTCAGGCGCTTGGCGGTGGCGACCATGTCCTCGATCGGCGTGCCTTCGATATGGGCGATATATACGCGCGTGCCTTCGGGCAGAAGATCACGGAAGTCTTCGACCTTGCCAGCCGTGCGGGGCATGACTTCGATCGAATAGCCCTTCAGGAAGGCCTGCAGTTCGGGGGAAGCGGCATTGGCCTGACCTTCGGTCGGCTTCTTGCGGAAGTTCAACAGCGCCATGGCTGCCTCCTTGATAGAGGGTGGGATCAAGCCCATCCGTCGTTGCCAATCAGAGCGACAAGACGCTCTTTGTCATATTCCGCATCCAGACGCGCGGCCTCGGCCGTTGCGATCTCTTGCGGGTCACCTTCGACAGAATAGGGGTCGGCCTTGCGCCACTCTGCCAGATAGGCGTCGCTGTCTTTTGCGTTCACCTTCATGGCAGCCCGGTCAATGGCCTGTTCGAAACGCTCGGGCAGGGGGGCTTTCGACCCACGGCGCCCTTTGCCCACGATCACTTGGGCGGGGATGTCCCTCCAGTAAACGATGGTGACGTCTGGCATTGCGATTCTCCCTGTTCTTCGTTCTCTATTCGTAATCGCGCACGGCCCTTGCCTTGTGTCGGTTTTCGACACGCCGCGTTTCAACAGCGACTTCACAGGGCGGCGTTCAAACGATCCGCGCCAATGGAATACGAAAAACAACGCGGGCAGGCTATGCCCTGCGCGGTGAAAACCATTCATGTTGATTATGACGTAAGAGCGTTACATTTGCCGTTCCGCAGGGATTGCCAGCGCGGGCCCAGCACCCTATCTTGAAGGTAACTCGAAAAATGGAGGGCGTGTTCAATGGCGCCCAAGCGTCCCAGAGGTGCGGGCGCGTTCCCGAAAGCGGTAGAAACCCCCGCGCCGTCCCCCGTGGATCCGGCCAGCCTGTACGCTGCTCTGGACCTCGGTACAAACAGTTGTCGCATGCTGATTGCCCAACCAAAGGGCAGTCAGTTTCACGTCGTGGACAGTTTCTCGAAATCGGTGCAGCTGGGTCGGGGGCTTGAAGCGTCCGGGCGACTCAGCCGGTCATCCATGTCGCGCACCATCCAAGCGCTGCGCATTTGCCGCAAGAAACTGATCAAGCATGATGTGAAACGGATGCGCCTTGTCGCAACCGAGGCCTGCCGTCGCGCGACCAACGGAAAAAGCTTCATGTCAAATATCCGGCGCGAAACGGGCCTGGATCTGGAGATCATCAAGCCCGAGGAAGAAGCCCGCCTTGCCGTGGTGTCCTGCGCGCCTTTGGTGTCCACCAAGACCGAACAGCTTTTGGTGGTGGATATTGGCGGCGGCTCGACCGAGCTTGTCTGGATCGACCTGTCCAAAGTGCCCCCGTTGGAGCGCTCGCAATCCATTATGCGCATGGGGCGTGGTTTTTCTGGCGGTGTGGGCGATTTCCCAACCGCAAGCGTGGTCGACTGGATTTCCGTCCCGCTGGGGGTGGCAACCTTGCGCGAGATGTTTGACGACGTGGAAGACGACGCGGGCCGCTATGCCCTGATGTCGGTCCATTTTGAAGAACAACTGGCCGATTTCAGCCCCTTCTATCACGAACCGCCCCGCGAAGGGTTCCAGATCATCGGTACCTCTGGCACCGTCACGACCGTCGCTGCGACCCATCTGGGCCTGCGCCGCTATGATCGAACCCGCGTGGACGGGCTGCGCATGACGTCCGAGCAGATCGAGCGCGTCATTCAGGGCTATCTGGCAATGGGCCCCAAAGGGCGGCGCGTAAATTCGCACATCGGACGAGACCGGCAATCGCTGATCATGTCCGGCGCGGCCATTTTGCAAGCTCTTCTTCGTGTCTGGCCGACTGATCGCTTGTCAGTTGCGGATCGTGGCCTTAGAGAAGGCATCCTTTATTCTCAAATGTCCTCGGACGGCGTGTTGGAAGGCGGACCTTTCTGATGTCTCAAGACGGTGGTAACTCGGGCGGCTCCCAAGGGGGTGGCAATAAGTATTCGAAGCGCACGCGCAAAAGCTCGGGCCGGGGGCAGCGTGACCTGACCGTGAAGGTGAAAACCGCGCGGGGGCGGCGCAGCTCGTCGACACGTTGGCTTCAGCGCCAATTGAACGATCCTTATGTGCAACGTGCCCAAGCGGAAGGTTTCCGCGGTCGCGCCGCTTATAAGATCATGGAGTTGGACGACAAACACCGGTTCTTGGTGAATGGCGCCCGTGTGGTGGACCTCGGCTGCGCGCCGGGTGGCTGGGCGCAAGTTGCCGTGCCGCGGATTAATGCGTTGGGCGAAAAATCCGGCAAGCGCATCGGCACCTATCTGGGTGTTGATCTGCAAGAGGTCGAAGCACTGGCCGGTGCCCGGTTCGAGCAGCTAGACTTCATGGAAGACGATGCCGACCAAGTGGTGCGCGACTGGCTGGGCGGCAAAGCCGACGTGGTCATGTCCGATATGGCGGCTGCCAGTTCGGGCCACAAACAAACTGACCATTTGCGGATTATCTCGCTTTGCGAAGCGGCGGCTTATTTCGCATTCGACGTGCTGGACGAAGGCGGAACCTTTGTCGCCAAAGTGCTGGCAGGTGGGGCAGAAGGCGAGCTTCAGAAGCTCTTGAAGACCAAGTTCAACAAGGTGATGAACGTCAAGCCGCCCTCAAGCCGGTCCGACAGCTCGGAAAAATTTGTGGTCGCGATGGGCTTTAAGGGCTGATCTAGGTTTGGGGCCGCACGGCGCGTGTAGCCCTTAGCCTGTCGTCTTTTGAATAGCCCTTAGGCCTCACATCTGACACAACCTTATCAAACTGAATTATCGCCCCGCCACAGGGCTGGGGAAAACTGGAAAGGTGCAACATGCGCGCACAACCTCAAGCCAGCCATTTCATCAATGGCGAATATGTGGAAGACACCGCCGGGGCCGAGATCGACGTGATCTTCCCGGCCACGGGCGAAGTGATTGCCAAGCTGCATTCGGCCACGCCTGCGATTGTGGAACAGGCTATCGCCTCGTCGTTGGCGGCACAGGCCGATTGGGAAGCGATGACAGGGACGGAACGTGGCCGCATCCTGCGCCGCGCCGCCGATATTATCCGCGAACGCAACCACGACCTGTCGGTTTTGGAAACGCTGGACACCGGCAAGCCATATCAGGAAACCAGCGTGGCGGATGCGACCTCGGGTGCGGATGCGTTGGAATATTTCGGTGGTTTGGCCGCGTCGCTGACCGGCGAGCACATCCAGATGCCGGATGGGGATTTCGTCTATACCCGCCGCGAAGCGCTTGGCGTGTGTGTGGGCATCGGCGCGTGGAACTATCCCACCCAGATCGCCTGCTGGAAGGCCGCACCTGCGCTGGCTTGCGGCAACACGTCGATTTTCAAACCTTCGGAAACCACACCGCTGTCTGCCCTGAAAGTGGCCGAGATCATGATTGAAGCGGGTGCGCCTGCGGGCATCTTCAATGTGATCCAAGGCTATGGAGACGTTGGGGCCGCGCTCGTTACGGATGACCGCGTGGCCAAAGTGTCTCTGACCGGGTCGGTGCCGACGGGCCGCAAGGTCTATGCTGCTGCTGCCGAGGGAATGAAACACGTCACGATGGAACTGGGTGGCAAGTCGCCGATGATCGTTTTTGATGACGCGGATGTTGAAAACGCCGTATCGGGTGCGATCCTTGGCAACTTCTATTCGTCTGGGCAGGTTTGCTCGAACGGCACACGGGTTTTCGTTCAGAAAGGCGTCAAAGAAGCCTTCCTGAAACGTCTGGCCGAACGTTTGGACGGCGCCGTCATCGGCGATCCGCTGGACCCCGAAACCTCGTTCGGGCCGATGGTCAGCGAAGGGCAGATGAACATCGTCCTGAACTATATCGAAAAGGGCAAGGAAGAGGGTGCGCGTCTGGCCTATGGCGGGGCGCGGATCGACGGTGAAGGCTTCTATCTGCAACCTACTGTTTTTGCCGATGTGACTGACGACATGACCATCGCGCGCGAGGAAATCTTTGGCCCCGTCATGTCCGTTTTGGATTTCGAAGACGAGGCCGAGGTCATGGCCCGCGCCAATGACACCGATTTCGGGCTGGCCGCAGGTGTATTCACCAATGACCTGACCCGCGCGCACCGTGTGGTCGCCGGGTTCGAGGCTGGCACTTGTTATATCAACACCTACAACGATGCGCCGGTTGAGGCACCGTTCGGAGGCTCGAAAGCATCGGGTGTGGGGCGCGAAAACTCGAAAGCGGCGATCGAGCATTATTCCGAGCTGAAGACGGTTTACGTGCGTCTGAGCGATTTGGAAGCGCCGTTCTAAGCGTTTGACCTGAAATGATAAGCCGCCCAGCCGCATGGCTCGGGCGGCTTTTATTTGCCTAGTGATTATTGTGCCGATCTAACTGCATCAGCGCCAGCGCAAGGCCTGAACAGATTGTGACACCTGTCATCAATGGAAGGGGGGTGCCATTAAAGGCCAGCCCGATGGGCGCGGCGATGGCCATCGCCGACATCGTCGGAAGCGCGCCGATGATCGCGGCTGCGGTCCCGGCGACATGACCCAGCGGCTGGATGGCCAGCGCGTTCAGGTTGCCGAAGCTCAGCCCATTCAAGAAGAACAGGGTTGCAGCCCAGAGGCAGAAAATGACCAATGCGCACGTTCCTTGTGGCTCGAACATACACCAGAAGGTCAGGGTCAGACCGGCCAGTACGGTTTGCGTCGCGAAACCCGCTTGAGCCAAGCGGCGCATGCCGATCCGCATCACCAACTGCGCGTTAAGCAGGCCAGATGCCGCTGAAAAGACGGTAATGAGCGCGAAATAGATCGGCCATCTTGTCCCTGCGTCCAACACATCGACGAAGATCTGCTGGGCAGAGCTGATAAAGGCGATCAACTGCGCGAACGCAAAGGTGATCACCCCCATATACAGCAGCGTGACTCGGCTTTTCATAACGATTGCAAACGATTCCAGCGTGGGGCGCGGGGATAGTGGGCGACGGCGCTCGGGTGGAAGCGTTTCGGGCTGGCGCAGTAGGAACCATGTCAGGATGGCGATGGCCACAAGGATGTAAGTGGTGAACATATGGCGCCAACCAAAGCCCAGCACCACCCATTGCCCGATCAACGGTGCAACCGCAGGAACAAGGACGAAAAAGGTGAAGGCCATCGAGTTGACCCGCGCCATTTGGCGCCCTTCATATAGGTCTCGGGTCATGGCCATACCACAGGTTCGTGGACCAGCGGCGCCGACACCTTGGATGAAGCGCCAGAACAAAAGAGCTTCCAGCGTTTGTGCCCAAAGGGCCGCAAAGGCCGCAAGCATGTAAAGCACCATGCCCAGCGCCAGAGAGTAGCGCCGCCCAATCGCGTCAGACAAAGGGCCAAAAATTAACTGCCCGGCACCGGCTCCGATTACGAAGGAACTGATCAGAAGTTGCGCCCGGTTGACGTCTTCAGGGACCAGAAGGGCAGCGATTTCCGGCAGGGCGGGCAAGATCGAGTCGATCGAAAACGCAACCATCGAAAACAGGGCTGCCATCAGCAGCACATATTCCCGCAAGCTTAGGGGCTTGACCGGAGGGTTGGTCATCAATCTCACTGAATGGGCGCCCCACTTTGATTATCCTGCGCATCCAACTGCGCAGTGATGTCGTCGATAACCTGTTGCCACAGCGAAATTGGTTGCGCACCGGGCACAACGTGTTGGTTGGCGATCAGGAAGGTCGGGACCGAGTTCACGCCCTTTTGTCGCGCATCCATATCGCGGGCCAGAAGATCGCTTGCATCGGCTGAAGACGCCAATAGGCGGGCGACCACGTCACGCTCCATTCCAGCGGCTGCGCCGATATCGGCCAGAGCATCGCTTTGGCCAATGTCCTGACCGTCCACGAAATAAGCGCTGAACAGTCGGTCGACCACGGCGTTCTGCTTGCCTTCAAGCCCAGCCCAATGGATCAGTCGATGGGCATTCATCGTGTTGGGCGTGCGCTCGATCCCTTCAAGGTTCATCTCAAGTCCCGATGCGGCAGCTTCTTCAACCACCGGCATATAGGCTTTGATCGCGCCATCCTTGCCGCCGAACTTGCCTTCCAGATAGGCACGACGATCCATGCCTTCAGGCGGCATTTCCGGGTTCAGCTGAAACGGGTGCCATTGAACCTGAAACGGGTGGTCCGGGCGTGTTTCCAATGCTTTATCAAGTCTTGTTTTTCCGATGTAACACCAAGGGCAAATCGGATCAGAGAAAATATCCAGACGGATCATGTGGTACTCCTGTGGCGCTAGCTCTATCTGGGATTGAAAGGTTTGGAAAGGGCTCAGTTGATTTACCCTGACGTCCTCTCAATCAATAGGCGCAAAGCTGCGCGTGAAAGTTTGTTGTTTGTGGACCGGGGCAAGTTGTCGACAGGCCGGAATATCCGCGGGCATTTATAGTGCGCCAGCAGGGCGTGGGCGTGTTGGGACAGCTCGTCTTCGGTCACGGTCGTATCCGAAGGGATATAGAAGCATCCGATTACGCTTGCATCGGCCTTCACAGAAATTTCAACACAGGCGGCTTCGATGATCGCGGGGTGCTGGGCCATGACGGCTTCGACCTCGATCGGAGAAACGCGAAAGCCGCCCGCGTTCATGATATCATCCGAGCGGCCTTCATAGGTGAAAGCTCCGTCTTTGGACATCGAGGCGCTGTCGCCGGTTAGAAACCAGTCGCCTTGAAACTTAGCTTCGGTGGCGTCGGGTGCGTTCAGGTACTCCAGCATTAATCCGGGGTCGTTGCGGTGGATTGCAAGCGTTCCGGCTTCGCCCAAGGGGGTGGGCGTGCCGTCTTCGCCCAGCACCGCCAGATGCCGTCCGGCCTGCCCAAAGCCCAGCGCGCCGTCGGGTGCAGGGCGCGCGGGCGAACCTGAGATAAAGGTCGAGCATTCAGACATTCCGAACGCCTCGTGAATGGGGGTGCCTGTCTGATCTTCCCATCGGGTGCGGGTGGTGTCGGGCAGTTTCTCGCCCGCAGATAGGCCGTGGCGCAGATTGGGCAGCGGAGGCAAATCACGCTTCAGTATCTGTCGGTAAACCCCCGGTGCGGCTGCGAAAATCGTGATATGTTTGCGGTGCAGAAACTGCGCCAGCTGGTCTGGCGTACTGCCAGAAGCAGGGATCATCGCCGTTGCGCCAACCGACCACGGATCCATCAATCCCGTACCCAGCGTATAGGTCCAGTTGAAGGCGCCTGCATGCATCACGCGGTCGTCCGAGGTGATCCCGTACCACCCATCCCACATCATCTGCCGCGCCCAAATGGCCCTATGCGCGTGCAACACCGCGCGCGCTTGGCCGGACGTGCCCGAGGTGAAGATGATATAGGCCGGACGTTCCGGGTCGCCTTGATGATAGGGGGCCGGGGGCAGGTCGGTGAAACCGTGCAGGGTTTCGGTGGTAACAACCGGGCATGACACTGGTTTGGGCAGCGCGATGCCGGGATCTGCGATGATCAGCGCGGGGGTGACCAACTTTTCCATGCGCGTGATTTCGGATTGGGTCAGTTGGGACGAGCTTGGGATCGGCACCAGCCCCGCTGCGATCGCCCCTAGAAAGCCCAACGGGAAGTCCAAAGTGTTGCCAAGGCGAAGAAGAACGCGATCCCCTGGTGCCAATCCTTGCTCCAGAAGGCCCGTCGCCACGCCCAGCACCGCACGCTCAAGCTGCGCATAGGTCCATGTGGCATCCTGTGCGGAGTCTGTTGATACGATTTCCAATGCGGTCTTGTCGCCCAAACGCTCTGCGTGTTGCAGCACGTATGCGGCCATGTTGAATGGCGTCGGGGGGGAACGCAGAGGGGCAGAGGGGATAAGTTGCGAAATCATCGCCCTGATGTGCCAAGGCTTGGCCCCTGATGCAAGCCGTGTGGTTGCATCAGCCCAGATTGTCTGTATGCAAGAAGCATGACGAAGCCAGACCAACCCAGCCTGATCAAACTTGCCCGCGAAACCGGGGAAGACCTGCCCGATCCCAATCCTCTGAACTTGGGCGAACGCGTGCGCGATCTGCGCAAGTCGCGCGGGTGGACGTTGGAGCAGGCCGCAGGGCAGGCGGGGCTTGCCCGTTCGACCCTGTCCAAGATCGAGAACGGGCAGATGTCACCGACTTATGAGGCGTTGAAAAAGCTGGCCGTTGGGCTTGAGATTTCAGTGCCCCAACTGTTCACCGCGCCCAAATCGGCGCAAGTGTCAGGTCGCATGGCGATCACCAAGTCAGGTGAAGGCGCGGCCCATCCCACCACAACTTATGAGCACGAGATGCTGGCAGGTGCTTTGACCAAAAAAGCCATGCTGCCTTACCGTGCCCGTGTCCGCGCCCGTTCGTTTGATGAATTTGATGGCTGGGTCCGTCACGATGGCGAGGAATTCCTCTATGTCCTGACCGGCGCCATCCGCCTGATCACCGAGTTCTATGAACCGGTCGAGATGCGCCGCGGCGACAGCGCCTATTACGATGCCTCGATGGGGCATAACGTAATCTCGGTCAGCGAAGAGGATGCGATGATCCTGTGGGTGACCTCGCTGACCTGAGGGTCACGCCTCGGGGAACCAGTGGCGGGTGCGGTTGGCTATGGCGACCAGCGACAGCATCACAGGCACCTCGACCAACACCCCGACCACAGTTGCCAGCGCTGCGCCCGAGTTTAGGCCGAACAGAGAAATCGCCACAGCCACTGCAAGTTCAAAGAAGTTCGACGTCCCGATCATACAGGCCGGGGCCGCGATGTTGTGCGGCAGCTTCATCGCTTTCGCAGCGCCATAGGCGATGACAAAGATGCCATAAGTCTGGATCAAAAGCGGCACTGCGATCAACACGATGGCCAGCGGTTTGGCCAGAATGGTCTGCGCCTGAAAGCCGAAAAGCAACACGACAGTGGCCAGCAACCCGACCACAGACCACGGTTTCAGCCGCGCAAGAAAACCGTCCAATGCGGCGGGGCTTTTCTTGATCAGGCGCGCGCGGGTGACGATCCCTGCCGCCAGCGGCAGGACCACGTAAAGGATCACCGACAGAAGCAGCGTTTCCCACGGGACGGTGACGTCCGAGATACCCAAAAGGAAAGCTGCGATGGGGGCGAAAGCGAAGATCATGATCACGTCATTCACACTGACCTGAACCAGCGTGTAGGCCGGATCGCCTTTGGTCAGTTGGCTCCAAACAAAGACCATCGCCGTACAGGGTGCCACGCCCAACAAGATCATGCCCGCGATGTATTCATTGGCGGTTTCAGGCTCGACCAGACCGGCAAAGATCACTCGGAAGAACAGCCAGCCAAGGGCCGCCATGGTGAAGGGCTTGATCAGCCAGTTAATCACCAGCGTCAGCACCAGCCCCTTGGGGCGGCGGCCGATATCCTTGATCGAGGCGAAATCAACCTGAACCATCATCGGGTAAATCATCACCCAGATCAGCACGGCAACCACCAGGTTGACCTTCGAGATCTCAAGTGCTGCGATGGTTTGGAAAAGCCCGGGCAGAAGGTTACCCAGAAACACGCCCGCGATGATACACAAGCCCACCCAGACGGACAGGAAACGTTCGAAAATACCCATGAGACCTCCGGGCGGTAGATGATCGTGTTATGCGATGCCTAGCCGCCGACAGAAGTCAGTTCAACCCAAAAGCGTTTCTGGTTAGATTGGCGTCCGACATGAAACTGAAATGCCCACACGCCATGTATGCTGCATACCGTTTCTACACCATGTTTCGCCAAAAAAATGTGGACAGGATCTTATTCCTCGTACCACCAGATTTCTGGCTGGAAGCCCAGATAGTCGCCATACATGGGAATGCGCTCGGGGAAGTGTAATTCCTTGGCGTGGGCGATCCATGAAACATCGCGATACCAGACCGGAATGACATATCGCCCGGCCATCAGTAGGCGATCCAGCGCTTTGGTGGCAGCGCGGAAGTCTTCTTGCGTGGTGGCGGTGGGGATGGCTTCAATCATCGCGTCAATGGCGGGGCTTTGCACGCCCATCAGGTTGCGGCTGCCCACTTCATCCGCCGCAGCGCTGCCCCAGTTGAACGTCTGTTCATTGCCTGGCGACAGGGATGCAGCGCGTTCAATATAGGTCATGTCGAAGTCAAAAGAGCGGGTACGTTCTTTGTATTGGGCGCTGTCGATCGAAGTGACCGAGGGCGCGATCCCCATGCGGTCCAGCGCCGCAATGAAGATATCCATCGTCTGGCGGGTCTCGTTTGCGCCTTGCTGCAAGACGATCTCAAAGGTGAAGGGCTCGCCGTCTGCGTTTTTCATCTTGCCGTCCTGAATGGTCCAACCTGCTTCCTCCATCAACGCCATCGCCTTGCGGATGCCCGCGCGGTTACGCTCGGACCCGTCTGACACTGGCAGTTGATAACCGTCCATCGCGGCGGCGGGGATCTGTTCTGCAAAAGGCTCCAACAACGTGCGGACCTTGCCTTCAGCTGGCGCGCCAACCTCCATGCCCAGAACCGAGTTGCCGAAATAGCTGGGGATCCGCTTGCGGTCGCCATCATTGATGGTCTGGTTGATGAACTCATAGTTAAACGCGTGGATCATCGCGTCGCGTACACGCAGGTCCGCGAAGACCGGGTTGCGGGTGTTCATGACATAGCCATAGAGCCCGCTGGGACGCTGATGGGTGATCTCGGACAGGACAATGTCGCCTGATTGCACCGAAGGGAAGTTGAACTGCGTGGCCCATTTCTGGGCGTTGAACTCGCGGTGGGTGTTGGCCTCGCCGGCCTTGAAGGCCTCAAACGTCACGCCGCCGTCGCCGTAATAGTCAAACCGTATCTCGTCCAGATTGGCTTGGCCGCGCATGAAGGGCACGTCTTTACCCCAATAGTCTGGATTGCGCTTAAGGGTCAGATAGCGGCCGGGCTCGAAATCGCCAATGGTATAGGGGCCCGAGGTGATGGGCAGCACGTCAACGCCCGAGGCTTCGAAGTCTTTGCCTTCCCACTGGGCCTTTTTCAGAATTGGGCGCATACCGGCCAGCAGAACCAGCTCGCGGTTGGCTTCGGTGAAGGTGAATTTCACGCTGCGTGGGCCGGTTTGTTCAAGCGACGCAACCTGCTTCCAAAACCCGTGATAGCGGGGATGGCCGATGGTGCCCAATGTCTCGTAGGACCAGATCACATCTTCGACTGTGACGGGCGACCCGTCCGAGAACGCGGCCTCTTCACGAAGCTTAAACTCGACCCAGCTGCGGTCCTCGTCTGTTTCGATGGATTCGGCCAGCAATCCGTAAAGCGAGAACGGCTCGTCATAGCTGCGGCCCATCAGACTTTCAGCCAGCATGAAACGCAACTGCCACGGGGTGCTGCCTTTGCGAATATAGGGATGCAAGCTGTCAAAAGTGCCGGATTCGGCAAAAACGATTCGGCCTCCTTTGGGCGCGTCCGGGTTCACATGGGGCAATGCGGTGAAGTCAGCGGGCAGGGCTGGGTCGCCATACATCGCGATACCGTGTTGCGGTTCTGCAAGGGCAGTCAGCGTCGATGACAGCGTCAAAATGCCTGTTGCGATCATCCCGCGAAACTTTTGGTGTATATTTGCTCTCATTGCGAAAGGATCCTTCACGCCCCTGATTTGTTTAGGGAAACACTAGAGGTGGAAAACAGCCTTTTCAAACTTTTAGCTTGGATAAAGGCGCTGAACCGCTTATAAAGAATTCACTGCTCGATAGGTTTCTTGCCTGTATGAAACCTGCCTCAATAACTTTGCGCCCGCCTTGTGCGGGCGTTTTTTTTATGGCGATTCTGTCGACAGGTTCCACATCTAGCCCGGTTTGCGAGGCATGAAGAATCGGGTGATTCCTTGCCGTGCTTTCCCCGCCGAAATCGCTGGTGCCTTGGATTCCTTGCGCTATGCTGCATCGCAACAGAATTCTCTTCGTGGATAAGGAACGCAAAAATGGCCATCACTACGTCGTTGGAGGGTAAAACCGCAATTGTCACCGGATCGAACTCGGGCATTGGGCTTGGGGTCGCGCGGGAACTGGCGCGTGCGGGCGCGGATGTCGTCCTGAACTCGTTCACTGATTCTGCGGATGATCACGCGATCGCGGATGCCATTGGGCAGGAATTCGGCGTGACGGCACGCTATATCCAAGCCGACATGTCCAAGGCGGATGACTGCCGCGCGCTGGTCGAAAAATCTGGGCGTTGCGACATTCTGGTGAACAATGCGGGCATTCAGCATGTCGCCCCGGTCGAGGATTTTCCCGTAGACAAGTGGAACGCGATCATCGCGATCAACATGAGTTCGGCTTTTCACACCACCGCTGCGGCGATCCCGCAGATGCGTGCCAACGGTTGGGGGCGGGTGATCAATGTTGCATCCGCGCATGGTCTGACTGCGTCGCCCTATAAGTCGGCCTATGTTGCGGCCAAGCATGGTGTGGTTGGCTTGACCAAGACCGTTGCGCTCGAGACCGCCGAGGATCCGATCACCGTGAACGCAATCTGCCCCGGCTATGTGCTGACCCCGCTGGTAGAAAGCCAGATCCCTGACACGATGCGCGAATACGATATGAGCCGCGAAGAGGTGATCAAGAACGTAATGTTGAAACGGCAGCCATCGAAAGACTTTGCTACAACCGAACAGATGGGCGGAACCGCGATCTTCCTGTGCTCGGACGCGGCTGCACAGATCACCGGGACGACGATCTCGGTCGATGGTGGTTGGACGGCGCTGTAACCGATGGCCAAGCCAAAACGGATTAACCTGGCCCTGCAAGGGGGCGGGGCGCATGGCGCCTTTACCTGGGGTGTGCTGGATTGCCTTCTGGAAGACGAAGGTATTGAAATCGCCGCGATCTCGGGCGCGTCGGCGGGGGCGCTGAATGGCGCCGCCGTAAAATCGGGATTGGTCGCAGACGGGAAGGGCAATGACCGTGACGCCGCCCGCGCGCAGTTGGATGCGCTGTGGCACCGCCTTGCGGGCGTAAATGACCTGCGCCTGACCACGTGGCTTGCGCAATTTGCCCCACAAAGCGACCTGATCAGTCAGGCGCTGGAAAAGACGCCCGTCTTCGCCTGGGCTGATATGGCCAGCCGGATGGTCAGCCCCTATGACTATGGGCCGTTCTATATGAACCCGCTGAAATCGGTTGTGGATGCGTTCGACTTTGACCAAGTCTGCGCCTATACTGGCCCGAAGCTGCACATCTCGGCCACGAATGTGCGCACCGGTAAAATCCGGGTGTTTCAGGGAGAGGAAATCTCGACCAACGCAATTTTGGCATCAGCTTGCCTGCCGACCATCTTCCAAGCGATCGAGATGGAGGACCCGAAGACCGGTAAGGTTGAGGCTTATTGGGACGGCGGTTACACCGGAAACCCGGCACTGTTCCCGTTGTTTGACCGCTCGCTGCCGGCAGATGTGGTGGTGGTGAACATCAACCCATTGTTCCGGCCTGATGTGCCCACCACCGGGCAGGATATTCAGAACCGTATCAACGAGATCAGCTTTAATACTTCGCTGTTGCGTGAATTGCGCGCGATCAGTTTCGTGAAGCGATTGATTTCCGAAGGTCAGATGTCATCGGATCAAATGCGGGACGTGTTGGTCCATATGATCGCCGATGATGTGTTGATGCGTGATCTGTCCATCGCAACCAAGCTTATCCCAACGGCAGTGATGTTGTCGCGGATGAAAGAGGCTGGGCGCAATGCGGCAAAAACTTTCTTGTCCGCGCATCGCGGGGATTTGAACTCTCGCAGTACAGTTAATCTGGAAGAGATGTTTGGCTAGCGGCTAGTGCAGGGTTCCATTCAGGACGCCAAGCAACAGCTTTGCGGCAATTGCCCACATCACGACACCTATGATCACATCAAGAACCCGCCACGAGGCGGGTTTTTGCATCACAGGCGCTAAGAAACGTGCGCCATAACCCAGCGAGAAGAAGAAAACGAAGCTGGAAATCACCGCGCCCGCGCCAAAGGTGAACCGGGTGGGCCAGTCGGGGTAGGACGTGGAAATCGCGCCGATCAAGCCCAGCGTATCCAGATAGACATGTGGGTTGGCCCAAGTGAAGGCCGCCGCGATGGCCAAGGTGGCCCAAAGCCCACGGGATTTGCCCGCGATCTCCATCGCATATTCACCTTTCCATGCCGCGATGAACCGCAACAGGCCGTAGACGATCAAAAAGGCCGCACCCGCCAGTGCCATGACTGTGGGCAGGGACGGCATGGCTTCGACCAGCGCGCCGAAACCGGCCACGCCAGCGGCGATCAAGACCGCATCAGAGGTTGCACAGAACAGGCACAGCCAGAAGACATGCTGTTTCATCAGCCCTTGGCGAAGGACAAAGGCGTTTTGGGCACCGATCGCAAGGATCAGGGAAAACCCGGTGGCGAACCCGGTCAGTGCAGGGGCGAAACTCATGCGTCTGGGATCTCTTCCGGTGGAAGGCTTGGATCCTTGGAATTCGGATAGACCAGCCCGGCTGAGATCACCAGTTTCGCAGCATCTTCAACCGTCATGTCCAACTCGACCACGGAATGACGTGGAACGAAGAGCAAAAAGCCCGAGGTCGGGTTCGGCGTGGTCGGCAGAAAGACCGAGATGATATCCTCGTTCACCGGAATCCGCGCGTCAATCTCGCCTTTGGCTTTGGTCGAAATGAAGGCAATCGCCCAAATCCCTTTGCGCGGATATTCCACCAGACAGGCCTTGTCGAACTTCGTTTCCGTCGATTGGCTGAACACGGTTTCGGCAATCTGCTTCAACCCATTGTAAAGCGAGCGCACAACCGGCATGCGGTCGACCACGCGCTCTCCCCAAGCCAAGAAGGACCGGCCAATCAGACCCTTGGTGATCCAACCCACCAAAACCGTGAATGCCAGAAAAACAACCACGCCAAGACCGCGTACATTGACCCGCACATCCTCGCCGAACAGCATCTTGAACCACTCGCTGTCGCCGAAAAATCGGTCGATCAGGGCGTCGGGGTGATAGATTCCCGGGACAAAAGGCAGAACCCAACTGTCGATCCAGCCCACAAAGGTCCAGATCATCCAGATCGTGATGGCAATGGGAACCACAACCACCAATCCCGCAAGGAAGTTATTGCGCAGACCGGTAAAGGGGCGCCACTTGCGCCTGTGTTGGTCGTCCTGTTCGCTCATGAAGGTGGGTTCCCGTATCGTCTTCGCGCAAAACTTATGTGCTTGGGGCTGGATCGGCAATAGCCCTAGCGTCAATTTGACCTGTGAAGCGGGGATTTTCAGGGGCTTAGGTACTGTGCGCACCGGTTGGGGCTGGACGTGCTGTTGCGGATACGCATATCACTTTCCTAAGTAACCCATTCAGAAAGCACCAAACCCAGATGAGCGCGCACCGTGAAACCGCCGTATCAGACCTGACCGAAGAACAGGCGAAAAACGAACTTGCCCGACTGGCGGACTTGCTGGCCGCTGCCAATACGGCCTATCACGGCGAAGATGCGCCACAAATCTCGGACGCTGAATATGATGCCGCCAAGCGCCGCAATGCCGAGATCGAAGCACGTTTTCCGCATTTGAAGCGCGCAGACAGTGCCTCGGACCAAGTGGGGGCGGCCCCTTCGGAGGGTTTTGGTAAAATCGCCCATGAGGTGCGGATGCTGTCCTTGGGCAATGCGTTCAGCGACGAAGATGTCGCGGAATTTGTCGGGCGCATCCGTTCGTTTCTGGGTTTGGACGCCACAGCCCCGCTGGCCCTGACCGCCGAACCCAAGATCGACGGGTTGTCGCTGTCGATCCGGTACGAGGGTGGCAAGCTGGTCCATGCGGTGACACGCGGCGACGGGTCCGTGGGCGAGAATGTCACCGAAAATGCACTGACAATCAAAGACATACCGAAGGTTCTTGAAAATGCACCCGAGGTGTTGGAGGTGCGGGGCGAGGTCTATATGTCCCATGATGACTTCACCGACCTGAACGCACGTTATACAGCGCGCGGCGGCAAGAGCTTCGCCAACCCGCGTAACGCAGCGGCGGGGTCTTTGCGACAGCTGGATGCCTCGATTACCGCAGATCGACCACTGCGCTTCTTTGCCTATGCGTGGGGTGCGCTGTCTGCTCCGCTGTCTGACACCCAGATGGGCGCGGTCGAGCGACTGGCTGAGCTTGGGTTTCAGACCAACCCGCTGACCCAGAAATTTACCGATCTTGAAGACCTTCTGGCGCATTATCACAGCATCGAAGTGCAGCGTGCCACGCTGGGCTATGACATTGACGGGGTGGTCTACAAGGTGGACGATCTGGCGCTTCAGGCGCGGCTTGGCTTTCGCTCGACCACGCCGCGTTGGGCGATTGCGCATAAGTTCCCCGCTGAGAAGGCGTGGACGCGGCTGGAAGCGATCGACATTCAGGTTGGGCGCACCGGCGCGTTGTCACCGGTTGCGCGATTGCATCCGGTCACGGTGGGCGGGGTGGTCGTTTCGAATGCCACGCTTCACAATGAAGATTACATCGCAGGACGTGACAATACCGGGGCCGAGATCCGGGGCGGCAAAGACATTCGCGTCGGCGACTGGGTCGAGGTCTATCGCGCGGGCGATGTGATCCCCAAGATCTCGGATGTGGATCTGTCGAAACGGCTTGATGATGCGCAGGTCTATGAGTTTCCCAAGATCTGTCCCGAGTGCGGATCAGACGCGATCCGCGATGAAGGGGACGCGGTGCGTCGATGCACAGGCGGCATCATTTGTCCGGCACAGGCCGTTGAAAAGCTGAAACATTTCGTGTCGCGGGGGGCGTTTGATATTGACGGTCTGGGCGCAAAACAGGTCGAGATGTTCTATCACGACGAGGTTCTGCCGATCCGCGAACCTGCCGATATTTTCACGCTGAAAACCCGCGATGCGGGGCAGTTGGCGCGCTTGAAGAACCGCGATGGCTGGGGCGAGAGAAGCGCAGAGAACCTGTTTCAAGCGATTGAAGAACGGCGCGTAATCCATTTGAATAAAGTGATATTTGCGCTTGGCATTCGTCACGTGGGTGAAAGTGCGGGCAATCTTTTGGCGCGCCATTATGGCACGTGGGACGCGTTCGAGACCGCCGTGACAGCCGCCACACCGGGCACACCTGAATGGGATGATCTGGTGTCCATCGATGGCGTCGGCGCGGTGATGGCGGGATCTCTGGTTGCCGCCTTCGCGCAGGACCGTGAACGCGCCTCGATCGACCGGTTGGTAGCTGAATTGGACGTTCAACCCGTCGAAGCGCCGAAAACCGATGGAAGCCCCGTCGCGGGCAAAGTGGTCGTCTTCACCGGTTCGCTGGAGAAGATGACTCGTGCCGAGGCCAAGGCGCGGGCGGAATCTCTGGGCGCGAAGGTGTCGGGCTCGGTTTCTGGCAAGACGGACCTTTTGGTCGCGGGACCGGGCGCGGGGTCCAAAGCCAAGAAAGCCGCCGATTTGGGGATCGAAACCATCGACGAAGACGGCTGGTTTGAGCTCATCGGAGACGCCTGATGTCTACCCGGCCCGAAATCCTATTCCCTCTGTTCGCCAAGCTGGAAACGCTGGGTGGGATCGGGCCGAAGACTGCCAAGTCACTGGAAACGCTTGGGATTACTCTGCCGCGTGACCTTCTGTTCTGGCTGCCTCATGCAGGCATCGACCGAAAGTTCCGAGCATCAGTTACCGAGGTACAACCCGGCGACATGGCCACGGTCGAAGTCGAGGTTGGACCGCATCGTCCCGGACGGTCCCGCAACGCGCCCTATCGGGTCGAGGTCTCGGATCCGCTGACCACGTTTGAGCTGGTGTTCTTTCACGCCAATGCACGTTGGCTGGAAGGGCAGCTTCCGGTTGGGTCGAAACGCGTGATTTCGGGTAAAGTCGAACATTTCGATGGGCGCGCGCAGATCGTGCACCCAGATTTTATTCTGCCGCCGGGTGAGGTCGGGCAAATTCCTGATTTCGAGCCCGTTTATCGTCTGACTTCTGGGGTTACCGGCAAAACGGTGATCAAGGGCGTCGGCGATATTCTGACCCGTCTGCCGATGTTGCAGGAATGGGTCGACCCGGCGCTGAAGGACCGTGAGCACTGGCCCGATTGGCACGAAGCT
Source organism: Aliiroseovarius sp. ABM4_368 (assembly GCF_056161205.1). NCBI lineage: Bacteria > Pseudomonadati > Pseudomonadota > Alphaproteobacteria > Rhodobacterales > Paracoccaceae > Aliiroseovarius > Aliiroseovarius sp. ABM4_368. The sequence continues at coordinate 664,629 of NZ_JBSWYR010000001.1, forward strand.
TTGCTCGCAGCTCATACGCCCGACGGCCCGGATGATCTGTCGCCGCAATCGCCCACACGCCGTCGCTTGGCTTATGACGAGTTTTTCGCCCATCAGCTAACGCTAGCTTTGGCGCGGGCCACGGTGCGACGGGGCAAGGGGCGCGTCAGTGTCGGCACTGGTGTGTTGCGCGACAAGGTTCTGGCGGCTCTGCCCTATACGCCCACCGGCGCGCAATCCCGCGCGGTTGAAGAGATCGCAGAAGATATGGCCGCTGGCACCCGTATGAACCGCCTGTTGCAAGGCGATGTGGGCGCGGGCAAGACTTTGGTGGCGCTTCTGTCGCTGCTGGTCGCGGTCGAAGCAGGTGGGCAGGGCGTGATGATGGCCCCCACGGAAATTCTGGCCCGCCAGCATTTGGAAGGGCTGCGGCCTTTGGCCGATGAGGCGGGCGTGGTGGTCGAGATCCTGACCGGGCGCGACAAGGGTGCAGAACGCCGGTGCAAGCTTGAGGCGCTGAAAGCCGGCGACATTCATATTCTGGTCGGTACACACGCCGTGTTCCAGAAAGACGTGGAGTTTCAAGATCTTCGCCTTGCTGTCGTGGATGAACAGCACCGGTTTGGCGTGGCCCAGCGGATGGAGCTGGGCGCGAAAGGCGCGGCTTCCGACGTGTTGGTAATGACGGCCACACCGATCCCCCGCAGCCTTGCTTTGGCGCAATATGGCGACATGGATGTATCCGTGCTGGACGAGAAACCTCCGGGGCGTAAGCCGATCAAAACGGTGCTGATCAACACGGGACGATTGGACGAGGTGGTCGAACGGCTGCGCGGGGCCATTGCGGAAGGGGCCCAGTGTTATTGGGTCTGCCCTCTGGTCGAAGAAAGCGAGGTCATGGACATGACCGCTGCCGAGGAACGGTTTAAGCACCTGCGTGCCGCCTTGGGCGAGGGCGTCGTCGGCATGGTCCACGGTCAGATGCCGGTGGCGGAAAAAGACGCCGCGATGGCCGATTTCGTGGCCGGTAAGACCAAGCTTCTGGTCGCCACCACGGTGATCGAAGTTGGGGTCGACGTGCCCAATGCCTCGATCATGGTGATTGAACGGGCCGAGCATTTCGGCTTGGCGCAGCTGCACCAATTGCGCGGACGGGTGGGGCGCGGGCAGGCGGCGTCAACCTGTCTGTTGATGTACCAAGCCCCGCTGACCGAGGGCGGCGAAAAGCGCCTGTCGGTGATGCGCGATACCGAAGATGGGTTCGTGATTTCTGAGGCTGATCTGGAAATGCGCGGGGCGGGTGATGTGTTGGGCACGGCGCAATCCGGTCTGCCGCGATTCTGGGTTGCTGATTTGGAACATCAGGCCGGGTTGATGGCTGTAGCGCAAAAAGATGCGCGACTGTTGCTTCAACAGGATCCGGATCTAAGCACCCCGCGCGGACATGCTGCGCGTGTTCTTTTATGGCTCATGCGACAGGACGAAGCGATCCGTTTGATTTCAGTGGGTTAGCGCTTTTGTTCTCAAAAGTTCACAAATGTTCTTAAAAAGTTCTTTACAAACTGTTCCCTGGTATGCGAACAAAATAGCAACACGGATGCAGCGACACACGCTGCCCAGCACGTCAGAGAGCAGGAGTAACCCCATGTTGAACGATGTCAAAATCGCTTTGTCCCGGTCCACCAGCACGATTGTGTCGGACACGCTTGGGGCCATTTCCCTGCTTGTACTGCTTTTGGGTGCGCTGCATCTGCCCGGGATGATTTGATCCCACACAGTTTTCTGCCTGCGGATGGTCTGATCCTGCATCATGTCCCACCGAAGGCTTCTGTCCCGAAGCCTTCACGATGCCTAGATGACCTGCCTGTCATTTGCCTGTCGGTGTTCCTGCCTCTTACACCGTCCCGGACGACCCAAACCGCATCACTTCCGCCGCCTCCCTGCCAGGAGCGCGGCGGTTTTTTTATGCGCTCGTTTTTGCGTCGTTGAAGGCGTCTATGGAGGCGTCAAAGGCCAGAAGGATCGAAGCATGGCGGTTCTTGAACTCGCGCGCGGGCTGTAGCACCTCGTAGCCATCGAACGGGGCTGAGGGGACGGGGCCTTCGTCTTTCAACATAGTTGCCAACTGGGCGCGGCCACGCTGTAAAGTTGGGCGATCCAGCCCGACGATTACCTTGCCAAGGATCGACGCCGACGCCTGACCCAGCGCGCAGGCTTTGACGTTTTGCGAGAAATCGGTGATGCGATCATCTTCAAGCATAACCGACGCTGTCACCGTAGATCCGCACAGCGGCGAGCGCACTTTGGCGCTGCCCTGAGGGGCGTCTAATGCGGCTTGATGTGGGATGGATGCCGCCAAGGATAGGATCTGCTTTGAATAAAGCTTGATCAGGTCGGTATCGCTCATATCCGGGCCTTTCATCGGGCGTTTATCCGCTCTACATAGAAGCGCAGTACCGGAAAGAAAAGGACGGGTCATGACATTTGATGCAAGCCAATTGAAGTTTGACGACAAGGGTCTGATACCGGCGATTGCGCAAGATGACGAAACCGGTGAGGTTTTGATGATGGCTTGGATGAACCTTGAGGCGGTGGAAAAAACGCTTGAGACTCGGCGCGTCACCTATTGGTCGCGCTCGCGTCAGTCGTTTTGGATCAAGGGCGAGACGTCGGGCCACGTGCAAGAGCTGGTGGACTTCCGGTTTGACTGCGACAAGGATTGCCTGCTGGTGCGGATCCGTCAAACTGGGGCGGCCTGTCACACCAATCGGCGCTCGTGTTTCTATACTGCGGTGCGCGATGGGGAAGAAGTTGAGCTGATGAAGCCCATGGCGTGAGCCAAGCCGGGGGTTTTGCACCCTCGGACCCCCGCAAGGTATTTATGACAAGAAAATGAGGGTTAGAGGCCGACCATCCGGCGGATGTCGTCGGGCGTTTTGCCTTCGGCGCGATAGGTCGCGATAGCGCGGGCGTCGTCTCGTTTCGCAAGGCGCTTGCCGTTTTCGTCGCGGATCAAGCGGTGGTGGTTATAGATGGGGGTGGGCAGACCAAAGAGCGTTTGCAACAGGACATGGATCTGTGTGGCGGGCTGGATGTCTTGCCCCCGGATCACATGGGTGATGCCTTGGGCCGCGTCGTCCAGCACCACGGACAGGTGGTAGGACCCGAGGAAATCGCGGCGGGAGAGGACGATGTCTCCGACCTCTTTGATCATGTTCCCTGCAGGGGCGCACAAGATCTCGCCCTTACCAGACGATTGCTCGGTGTAGCAGAACTCTGGCTGGTTGGCGGCGTTGAGTGCGTCTTGCATGTCCAAGCGAAGGGCTTCGTGCTCAGGGAAGTCTGAGCGGCGGTCGGTTTTCGCGCGGCAGGTGCCCGGATAGATCAGCCCATCAGGGCCAAAAGCGGGTTCGGTGCCTTCTTGCGGTGCGCTGGCGGCGGCGGCGATGTCGCGTCGGGTGCAGGTGCAGGGATACAGAAGCGTGCGGTCCCAGAGGGTGTGTTGAGCGTCTTTGTAGGCGGGTAGGCGATCTGACTGGCGCATCGGCGTGTCGTCCCATGTGATGCCAAGCCATATAAGGTCGTCATAGATCTGATCCTCCCACTGGGTGCGGGATCGCGTGCTGTCGATATCCTCGATCCGAAGCAGGAATGTTCCGCCCGCAGCGCGCGCCATGTCATGCGCCAAAAGCGCAGAATAGGCGTGGCCCAGATGCAGGGGGCCAGTGGGACTGGGCGCAAATCTGGTTATGAATTCCGACATTTGCGCGATGCCTTTATGCGAAATTCGACAGCCAGTCCGACCAGTCCGCTTTGGCGCGGTCGGTATAGGCTTTATAGCGATCCTTGCGGCCGCGCCGCCCGCCTTTCAGCCCGTCAACGGGTTGAAACAAGCCGAAATTTACGTTCATCGGCTGGAATGTTTTTGCCTCGGCGCCGCCGGTGATGTGGTGGATCAAGGCACCCATGGCGGTGTCTTGCGGCACGGCGGGCAGGTCGAGGCCAAGGATCTCGGCCGCGGCCAGACGGCCTGCGAGCAGACCCATTGCAGCGCTTTCCACATAGCCCTCGACGCCCGTCACCTGACCTGCAAAACGCAGGTTCGGGCGGGATTTAAGGCGCATTTGATCGTCTAGAAGTGTGGGCGAGTTCATGAACGTGTTGCGGTGGATGCCGCCCAGACGCGCGAAGCTGGCGTCCTCAAGCCCGGGGATCATCTTGAACACCTCAGCCTGCGCGCCGTACTTCATCTTGGTTTGGAAGCCGACGATGTTGAACAGCGTCCCAAGTGCGTTGTCGCGGCGCAACTGCACCACAGCATAGGGCTTGTTCTCGGGATCATGCGCGTTGGTCAGGCCGACGGGTTTCATGGGGCCGAAGCGCAGGGTCTCGCGACCGCGCTCGGCCATCACCTCTATCGGCAAGCAGCCGTCGAAATAGGTGGCGGTTTCGCCCTCGTGGAACTCGGTCTTGTCGGCAGCCAGAAGTGCGTCGATGAAGGCTTCGTACTGATCCTTGGTCATCGGGCAGTTCAGATAGGCTTTCTGTTCTTCCTCGGTCTCGCCCTTGTCATAGCGAGACTGCGCCCAGGCAACGTCCATATTGATCGTGTCGGCATAGACGATGGGGGCGATGGCGTCGAAAAAGGCTAGCCGCTCAGCGCCGGTCTCGCGAGCAATCGCCTCACCAAGGGCGGGCGAGGTCAGGGGGCCGGTGGCGAAGATCCAGTGGCCGTCTTTGGGCAGGTCCGAGACTTCGCCATATTCCACGCGGATATTGTCGCGGGCACGCAGTTTTTCGGTCACGGCAGCGCTGAAGGCATCGCGGTCGACAGCCAGCGCGCCACCGGCGGGCAGCCGGTGCTTGTCGGCGGTGGTCATGATCAAACCGTCTGCCTGACGCATCTCCCAATGCAGAAGGCCTACGGCGTTTTGTTCGTCATCGTCCGAGCGGAAAGAGTTCGAGCACACCATCTCGGCGAAATCGCCGGTTTGGTGGGCGAAGGTTTCGACCTTTGGGCGCATTTCGTGCAGCACCACGTCCACACCCATATGCGAGGCCTGCCAGGCCGCTTCCGATCCGGCCATTCCGCCGCCGACGATATGTAATGTCTTGTCTGTCATGCCCCGCAGATAGGACATCGCCTGACAAATGAAAAGCCCGCCATGGGGAATGGCGGGCTTTTCTGGGTGAGGGGAAGTTCACCCTTGCCCCGGTAATCGGGGACGCCCTTTCTGACCTTTTGGGGTGGGGTGGGGTCAGTCGGGGATCGAATGTCGGTGGGCGGCTTTTTTTGCGTTAGATGTCGTGTGTATTAAGCGGACGGTGTATCCAAACACGATGACGAAAAACCCCTTTCGCGCCCTATGGTTGAGAAAATCTAAGTTCTGAAATAGGGCGAAACTGTGAAGTTTTCCAGCAGAAAAAGTGGATTGGCGCGGAAAGTCGCCTGTTGGGCGGCTTTCTGCCGTTCCACCGCTGGGGGAGTATTTTTTAGGGCGTATTGGGCTGCATCAAATCCCACGGATTTCCGTGCAGATCTTCGAAGACGACGACCTTACCATAAGGTTCGTCCCGGGGTGCTTCGCGAAATGTCACGTCAGCGTCCAGCATCCGGGCATACATTTCGTCGAAATCATCCGTGAACAGGAAGTGGCCGACGCGGCCTCCGGCTTGTTTCCCGATGGTTTTGGCCTGTTCTCCGGTCGCTTTGGCAATCAAAAACGCCGTGTCCGCCGAGGCATAGGGCGCCATGCGGACCCAGCGTTTGCCGCCGCCCATGTCGGTGTCTTCAAGCAGGACAAATCCCAGCGCGGATTGGAACCACGCGATGGCTTTGTCGTAGTCGTCGGTCAGGAAGGTGATCAGAGCGAGCTTATTTTGCATTTCGGGCTTCGAGGGCCGCGGCTATGCGTTCCTGTGCCTCAGCCTGACGGATCGAAAGCGTGATCAGCTGTTCCTGCCCTTGCCGCAGTTCATCGGTTTTGGCGACGTGTTCGGACAGATAACGGCGATACGCGTTCTGCTGATAACGGGAAAGGACGGCCATCGCGATGATGAGCGCCCCCCCGAATATGAACAGCGTCAGAGAATAGCTCATTCCTCTGTGCCGCCGTCTTCGTCTTCATCTGAGCTTTCGACGATCCGTGCGACGGATACGACCTCTTCCCCTTTGCCGGTGTTGAAGACTTTTACGCCACCTGCACCGCGCGAGCGGAAGCTGATGCCGTCAACAGGGCAGCGGATCGATTGGCCTTTCGAGGTTGCCAGCATGATCTGATCTTCGATTTCGATCGGGAAGCAGGCGACAATGTCGCCGCCTTTCATGGCTGCCACACCCTGACCACCACGTCCGCTGACGCGGTAGTCGTGGCTGGTGGTCAGATTGCCTATGCCGGTCTTGTTGATCGTGACCAGCAGGTCGTTTGCACTCAGCATGTCCTGATAGCGTGCGTCTTCCAGATCACCGGACGGCTCTTCGCCGGTGTCGTCGTCGCCATCGCTGCCAAATTCAGTGCGGAACCGCTTGATAAAGGCGTTCCGTTCGTCTGGCGTCGCGTCAAAGTGGCGGATGACCGAGGCCGAGACGACCTCGTCCCCGTCATTGATTAACTTGATCCCGCGTACACCGGTCGAAGAACGCGAATTGAAGACGCGAACATCCGTAACTGGGAAGCGGATCGCGCGACCGCCGGATGTCACCAGCATCACGTCGTCGTTTTCGTCACAAATGCGGGCGTTGATCAGGCGGGTGCCTTCGTCGTCGCCCTCAAACTTCATCGCAATCTTGCCGTTCGACTTCACATTGGTGAAGTCTGACAGGCGGTTACGACGGACCGATCCCTTGGACGTGGCAAAGACGATCTGCAGGTCATCCCATTCTTTCTCGTCCCGATCGACGGGCAGAATGGCGGCGATCGACACGCCGGTTGGGATCGGCAGGATGTTGACCAGCGGCTTGCCTTTGGCGGTACGACCACCTTGGGGCAGGCGCCATGTCTTCAGTTTATACGCCATACCGTCATCGGTGAAGAACAGAAGCTGCGTATGTGTGTTGGCGACGAAAAGCGTTGTGATCACGTCCTCGTCCTTGGTCTGCATCCCCGACAGCCCCTTGCCACCACGCTTCTGCGCGCGGAAGTCGGCCAACGGCGTCCGTTTGGCCCAACCCGAGGCGGTGATGGTCACGACCATATCTTCGCGCTCGATCAGATCTTCATCGTCCATGTCGCCCGACCAGTCCACGATCTGGGTGCGACGGGGCACAGCATAGGCGTCTTTCACTTCGTTCAATTCGTCCGAGATGATCGACATGATCCGCTCGCGTGAACGCAAAATATCCAAGTAATCCCGGATCTTTGCGGCGAGTTCTTGAAGTTCGTCCGTAACCTCTTTCACGCCCATTGCGGTCAGACGTTGCAGGCGCAGTTCCAGAATGGCGCGGGCCTGTGTCTCGGACAGGTTATAGGTCCCGTCGTCGTTCATCTTATGGGTCGGATCGTCGATCAGCTGGATATATTCCGCGATGTCGGCGGCGGGCCAACGACGCGACATCAGCTTGGCGCGGGCATCTGCGGGATCTTGCGAGGCGCGGATCGTCGCGACGACCTCGTCCACGTTCGATACGGCCACTGCCAGGCCACATAGAATGTGACTGCGTTCACGCGCTTTGCGCAGTTCATACGCGGTGCGACGTGTGACAACTTCCTCGCGGAAGGTGATGAAATGGCTTAGAAAATCGCGAAGCGTCAACTGCTCGGGACGGCCGCCGTTCAGGGCCAGCATGTTGCAGCCAAAGCTGGTCTGCATTTGCGTATAGCGGAACAGTTGGTTCAGCACGACTTCGGGTGTCGCGTCGCGTTTCAACTCGACCACCACGCGGACACCGATCCGGTCGCTTTCGTCCTGAACCGAGGAAATGCCCTCGATCTTTTTCTCGCGCACCAGCTCGGCGATCTTTTCGATCATCGAGGCTTTGTTCACCTGATAGGGGATCTCGTCCAGAACGATGGCATAGCGATCCTTGCGGATCTCTTCCACACGGGTTTTCGCGCGTGTGATCACGCTGCCGCGCCCTTCCAGATAGGCCTTGCGCGCACCGGACCGGCCCAGCATCACACCGCCGGTCGGGAAATCGGGGCCGGGGATATACTCCATCAACCCTTCCGATGTCAGATCCGGGTTCTCGATCAGTGCCAGCGTGCCGTCGATCACTTCGCCAAGGTTATGCGGTGGGATGTTCGTGGCCATACCAACAGCAATACCACCGGCACCGTTGACCAGCATATTGGGGAAGCGAGCGGGCAGGACGGTCGGCTCAAGATCCTTGCCGTCATAGTTGTCGGTAAAGTTAACCGTGTCTTTTTCGATATCCGCCAGCAGGGATGCGGCAGGCTTGTCCATTCGGACTTCGGTGTAACGCATGGCCGCCGGGTTATCGCCGTCCATCGAGCCAAAGTTACCCTGACCATCCAGCAGTGGCAGCGACATGGAAAACGGCTGTGCCATACGGACTAGCGCGTCATAAATCGCGCTATCGCCATGCGGGTGATACTTACCCATCGTGTCGCCCACTGGACGGGCCGATTTGCGATACGGTTTGTCGTGGCTGTTGCCGGTTTCGTACATCGCATACAGAATCCGGCGGTGCACCGGCTTCAACCCGTCGCGCAGATCTGGGATGGCCCGGCTTACGATCACGCTCATCGCGTAATCGAGATACGAGCTTTTCATTTCCTCTTCGATGGAAATCTGGGGGCCGTCATAGACGGGGCGCTCGGGCATTTCGTCCATGTTTTCCGGGGTATCAGGAGTATCTGTCACGTTGTCCGCCGTTTTTGTGCGTTTCACACTATATATAGGTCACGCCACCTTAACAGAACGCCGGATATGGGGGCAACCAAAAGGGAGCGTTTCGGGGCATCTGCGGGCGATTTTTTGCATCATTTCCCGCGCTTTGGCCCCTTGGCTTTCGCGGGCCTTAGGGCCATTATCGCGCAAACGCGAAACGGAGAGCCAGATGCCCAAGCCCCGCAGCATTTTCGAGGAAGTCAGCGACACGAATGACCAGGTGCGCGATACCCCTAAGACCGGCGTGATCGAGCGCGGATCGGGCGGGGGTGGCGCGCGTGGGGCCATCCGGCTGTGGCTGATATTGCTGTTTGCGTTGGTGGCCGGGATGGTCGTCGTGGGCGGTCTGACGCGCCTGACTGATTCTGGCTTATCGATCACCGAATGGGCGCCGTTTACGGGGGCGATGCCTCCGATGGATCAGGCTACGTGGGAATCTGAGTTCGCGAAGTATCAGGAAATACCCGAGTTCAAGCTGCAAAACAGCCATATGGATCTTGAAGCGTTCAAATCGATTTATTGGTGGGAATGGGGCCACCGCCAGCTAGGCCGTTTCATCGGCCTTGTCTGGGCCATCGGCTTTTTCGGCTTTCTTGCCGCTCGCAAGATCCCCAATGGCTGGACTGGCCGACTGTTGCTTCTGGGTGCTCTTGGTGGGCTTCAGGGGGCGATTGGCTGGTGGATGGTATCCTCGGGCCTGACGGGGGATCGTGTGGACGTCGCCTCGTACCGTTTGGCGGTGCATCTGGGGTTGGCCTTTGTGATCTTGGGAGTCATCACATGGTACGTGCTTCTTCTGGGTCGGAAAGAGGCCAGCCTGATGGCCGCGCGGCGCCTGCGCGAGCGAAAACTCTTTGGTATGGGCACAGGGCTGTTGCATTTGGCCTTTCTGCAAATCCTGCTGGGCGCATTGGTGGCTGGCATCGACGCTGGCCGGTCTTTCGTTGATTGGCCGTGGATGGGTGATCAGTTCTTTCCACCGGACGCCTTCGACATCACGCCGCTTTGGCGTAATTTCTTTGAGAATCCAGGTCTGGTGCAGTTCATGCACCGCATGGTTGGTTATCTGCTTGTGATCTTCGCTGTGGTCGTCTGGCGCGCCTCGCGCAAGTCTGGCAACCAAATGGTGCGCACTGGCTTTAACTTGGCTTGTGTGATGATTGGTGCTCAGGCGGTTCTGGGGATCACAACGGTCTTGCAAGCCTCGCCCTTGCACGTGGCCATCACCCACCAAATCGGCGCAATGCTGGTCTGGGTTCTTGTCCTGAACGCCCGCTTCCTTGCCGGCTATCCCACCGAACAAAGCATCCGGAGCTGAACATGAGCGCGTTTGACGATCTGATGGAGTATACCCGCGACACCCAAGCCTTGGGCGAAGTCGCGGGCCGTTTGGGCTGGGATCAGGAAACGGTGATGCCTGATGGGGCAGGGCCACAGCGGGCCGAGGAAATGGCCGCGATCGAAAAGATCCTTCATGCTCGCCGCAACGATCCGCGTGTCAGTGATTGGCTTGAAGCCATCGACGAAAGCGCCTTGGACGATGCAGGCCGCGCGCAAGTACGCGAAATTCGCCGCGCCCGCGACCGTGCCGCGAAAGTACCTGTGGCGCTGGCGGCGGAATTGGCCCGCGTAACATCTGCCGCGCAAGGCAAATGGGCCGAAGCGCGGGCAGCGGATGATTTCGCCGCCTTCCAGCCGGTTCTGGAAGAGGTCGTTAAACTGCGCCGCGAGGAAGCGAGCGCGCTGTCGGATGGTGGCGATCTATATGACGCGCTGCTGGATGACTACGAACCCGGCATCACCGGCAGCGACATCCAGACACTTTTTGATGCGATGCGCCCGCGTCTGGTAACCCTGCGCGACAAGGCGTTGGGGGCGGCCAACCAGCCTGAAATTCTTGTGGGAAACTGGGCCAATAAGAAACAGCTGAAGCTGTCGACCAAGCTGGCCAAGACGTTTGGCTATGATTTGAACCATGGACGGATCGACAAAGCGGTACATCCTTTCAGCTCGGGCTCGGGCCTTGATGTGCGCATAACAACGCGGACGTCGAAAGAAGATCCGTTCAACTGTTTCTATTCCACGATCCACGAAGTCGGACATGCCTGCTATGAGCAAAACATCGACAACGCTTATCTGCTGACACCCATCGGGCGCGGCGCGTCTATGGGTGTGCATGAAAGCCAATCGCGTATCTATGAAAACCAGCTTGGCCGCTCGCGTGCTTTTACCGGCTGGCTGTTTGACCAAATGGAGAAAAAGTTCGGCAAGACACCTGCCAGCAATGCGGAAGCATTTTACCGCATGGTGAACCGTCTGCAAAAGGGCTTTATCCGCACCGAGGCGGACGAGGTTCAGTACAACCTGCATATAATGCTGCGCTTTGATCTGGAACGCCGCCTGATCGGAGGTCAGCTGGACGTGGCGGAACTGGAAGCCGCGTGGAACGAACGGTTCGAGGCTGATTTCGGGTACGAAGTCGATAAGGCATCACACGGCGTGTTGCAGGACGTGCATTGGTCCGTTGGGCTGTTTGGTTATTTCCCGACCTATGCGCTTGGCAATATCTATGCAGGTTGCCTGTATGATGCGTTGCAGGGTGATTTGCCGGATCTGGAAGCCCGATTGGAGCAGGGGGATGCAACCTATGCTACGGCGTGGCTGACCGAGAAGCTGCAATGCCATGGCAGCTTGCGCACTCCGCGGGAAACGATCGAGCACGCGACGGGCAAGCCAGTTTCAGTCGAGCCGCTTCTAATCTATCTGGAAAACAAGTTCGAGAATATCTACCCACTTTAGATTTTTCACGCTTAGGGGGAAATTCCAGATTCTATACCCTATTCACGCGCGATATTGGGCTGCCATGCTAGGGCGTGGTCGGCGGATTTACGCGCGTCAAAGTCTCGTGGGTTTGGTGCCAATCGCAAAAATGTTGCACTAAGGCCTAACGTAGGACCGTTTTTAGCCATTTTTCACGTTCAGTGTGTCGTCTTACAGGGGGGACAGCAGGGTTGCTGAAGCCAAGGGGCACGAATTGTAAACGTTTGTGCGCTTAAGCTTGCAACCGATGGAGGTTGAAGAATGGTCCAGTTCACTGGTCTTGATAAGATACGTCTGCCCGGACGCAACGCGTTACGTGCAATTGCCTTGGCGGCTATGGCTGTAATCACATCCCCAGTGGATGGATTTGCCAGTGGGTCTGGCTATTTGAAAGCGCGTGGACAGGGGGCAGCGCCTCCGGGTGCGCAGCGCCTGTGTTCGACTTACAACTGGGCCTGTGCCCGTGGTGCTTCCAACGGCGTCGTCTCGCAGGGGCAAATGGGCGTCGTGCGCGCTGTGAACTCGCATATCAACCGTTCAACCCGCGCCATCGAAGACCGCCAACAATATGGCGAGGCCGAGCGTTGGGCCATGCCCACCAGCCGTGGTGGTGATTGCGAAGATTATGCTTTGGCCAAAAAACGCGCGTTGATCAGTAAGGGGATTGACCCGCAGCGTTTGTTGATCGCCACTGTTCTGGACCGCAGCCGCCGCCCACATGCTGTGCTGGTCGTGCGTACGGATCGCGGGGACATGGTATTGGACAATGTCACGAACTCGATCCGCAGCTGGCGCGAAACACGCTATGTGTTCCTGCGGATGCAAGATCCCAAGCGCCCGTCGCGTTGGGTGAATGTTTTGGCAGGGGGCTGATCAGGTCAGCGAAGGGAAGTTCGCCTGTTACCATGGATCGGACATGTAAAAGGCGCGCCGATGGCGCGCCCTTTTTTTCGTCAATAAGCTGCAGGTTAGTTACAACCGCCCTCGCCACCGCAGCCTTCAGGGCTAACGATATCACCGGGGTTGTCACCGCCACCACCGCCTTCAGGATTGTCCCCGGGGTTGTCACCGCCGCCGCCACCTTCGGGATTGTCGCCGGGGTTGTCACCGCCGCCACCTCCTTCAGGATTGTCGCCGGGTTCGCCACCGCCACCGCCGCCCCCAGGATTGCCGCCGGGTTTATCGTCCGGTTTGTCCTTAGGTTTCCGGTCCGGTTTTTTCGGTTTGTCATCCGGCTTTTCAGGCTTATCGTCATCATCTGGCCCCGTTGTCGAAAAGTCATCCAGGCCGTCATCACGATCACGAGGTGATCGCGTAGGAACCACCGACGCGGTCGGCAACGCGTTTAGAGCGTTTGCAAAGGCTGGACATTCTTCTGTGACATTAGCCAAGACGGTCAGGAACTCATCCTGCCGCTGAATGTATCTCAGCATCTGTGTTGTGACGACTTTACATTCGCAGAGCACCTCGGGTTTCAGCGATTGCTTCGCCGTTGCCACATTACATGTGCTCTGTGCTTGCGCGATCTGCGTGGATCCACCCCAGACCGCACCGGCCATTGAAAGCGCGGCCAGCGCTGTCTTACGTTTAAGCATTTTCACCCCTCTTAAACTTCTGCTTCTCAATTTCGTTGGTCAAAAAAGACACGAACATAAGCTAAATAATGCTTATTTTTACACAAATGCCGCGGGATTGCCATAATCGAGTGTGAAATGTGACCGAATTACGGCCAAGTGACCATAATTTCAGGGTAAATTGTCGTCACACATGGAAGTAATTGATCGGAAAAAGCGCAAAACGAACGGCTGCCTTTATCAGAGATAAGGGTGAAGGCTGACCCTAGGTAAGTTAGGGCTTGACTGATTCACGCCTGTCCGGCGCTTAGTCCTGCTTTTGGTTTTTCAAAAGCTGGCGCAGCGTTTCCCGGCCGCGCGCCTCGGCGCGGCGGATACGGACGGCTGTCATGAACGCCTCTTCCAGTGTGGTGGACGAAGCGCCGATGGTTTTCTTCACCTCGTCCACAAAGGAATCGTCGCCAGTGATACGCACCGCTTCAAGAACTTCCTGAGCCAGCTGGTCCGAGACTTTTTCAAGCAGATCCATAGCGGCCTCAGCGCGTGGTTTCAGTCAGGCGGCGACGGACATATTCGTCAACATTGGTGATCATCGTGTCCATGTGGTCATCTTCAAAGAAGTGACCCGAGCCCTGAATTTCTTCATGGGTGATGGTGATGCCCTTCTGCTCGTGCAGCTTGTTGACCAGCGTATGCGTGTCGGCCGGAGGGGCCACACGGTCGGCGGTGCCATTGATGATCAAACCCGAGCTGGGGCAAGGCGCCAGAAAGCTGAAGTCATACATGTTGGCGGGCGGGCTGACGGATACAAAACCCGTAATTTCGGGCCGGCGCATTAGTAGCTGCATGCCGATCCATGCGCCAAACGAAAAGCCTGCCACCCAGCAATGCTTGGCGTTCTGGTTCATAGACTGAAGGTAATCCAAGGCCGAGGCCGCGTCCGACAGCTCGCCCACGCCTTGGTCATACTCACCCTGGCTGCGGCCAACGCCACGGAAGTTGAAGCGCAGCACGTTGAAGCCCATATTGTGGAAGGCGTAGTGCAGATTATAGACGACCTTGTTGTTCATCGTGCCGCCAAACTGCGGATGCGGATGCAAGATGATGGCGATGGGGGCGTCTTTTTCTTTCTGAGCGTGATAGCGGCCTTCAAGTCGGCCCTCGGGGCCTGCAAAAATCACTTCGGGCATTTGGTCTGGGCCTCTTTTCGTCTGTCTGGGGCAGCCTTGGTCCGAAAACCGGTTTTCTTGACGCTGGCCGACCCGCACCATAATACGTAGTTGGTGATCCGGGCGGAATTTGGCCGCATTGTCACCAGTCTTAAGTGACCTAGAGGTCGAGGCCGAAAAGGTCAATGTTTTTGCAGGGGGAATGGTATGAAGCTGTCCACAAAAGGCCGATACGCAATGGTCGCGCTGGCGGATCTGGCGATGCAGGATGATGGCGCGCTTCTGTCGCTGACTGATCTGGCCAAACGGCAGGATATTTCGCTTCCCTATCTTGAGCAGCTTTTCGTGAAACTGCGACGCGCCGGACTGGTGGAAAGTGTCCGTGGCCCGGGCGGTGGTTACCGCTTGGCGCAGCGCCCATCCGATATCCGCGTCTCTGCAATTCTTGAAGCCGTGGATGAGACCGTATCAGCGATGCACAAGGGCGCGGGTGCGTCCGGTGCGTCTTCGGGCTCGCGGGCGCAATCCATGACCAACCGGTTGTGGGAGGGCCTGTCAGCCCATGTCTATGTGTTCCTGCATCAGACCCGTCTGTCGGATGTGGTGAAGAACGAACTGACCCCATGTCCCGCCGTTCCCACGTTGTTTTCGGTGGTAGACGAGGATTGATCAGTGGAGATTAGCAATCTCGCTGCGCTACGAGAACAACCGGAAGCTCTCTATCTAACTGGCGTGCCGAGTGAGTTGCCAGTTTGGAGCTCGGGTGAAGACCAAAAAGCTTATCTCCGGGCTCGTATTGAAGCAACCGCACTCGCGGGAATGACCCATGATGAGCTGCATGTCTACTTTGCGCGTCACCGCGTTGAGGCGATGCAATCGTGGAACAGACACCAAACTTTTTTCGGCCGTTTGTTGAACCGTTTAACTGTGTCTCGGCGTGGATATGTCAGGATTAGCGCACGCGTGCTTCGGCAATTCTATGATGCGTTCGGGGTGCAGGCAGACGAGTCCTTTATGGCAAGCGCAGAAGTCTATCTACGTGCGGACATTGTTGCCGAGATCGCCACTCTTACTCAGTCAAAAGGAGCAGACCGGTGAGCCGCGTGTATCTGGATTGGAACGCCACGACACCTTTGCGCTCTGAGGCTAAGGCCGCGATGGTTGAGGCGATGGAGCTTGTGGGCAATCCGTCATCGGTCCACGCCGAGGGGCGCGCGGCGAAAGGGTTGATCGAGCGGGCGCGCAAGGATTTAGCGGCGACACTGGGGGCCGAGGGGGCGGACATCATATTTACGTCCTCGGCGACCGAGGCTGCGGCGCTTGCCTTGGCTGGGCGCGGGCTTTCCTGTGCAGGGATCGAGCATGATGCGGTGCGATCTTGGTGCGAGGAAAACTTGGAAATTGACGGGCAGGGCGCAGTCAGCGTTTCCGATCCGGGGCACAGCTCGTTGCAATTGGCCAATTCCGAAACGGGGATCATCCAATCATTGCCCGAAGGCTTATTGATGACCGATGCCACGCAGGCTTTCGGAAAAATCCCCTTTGCCTTCAACTGGTGCGGGGCAGACATGGCCATCGTCTCGGCCCATAAACTTGGCGGCCCGAAAGGTGTTGGCGCATTGATCGTGAAGCGTGGCACGGATATCGAGGCGCGGATCAAGGGGGGCGGGCAGGAAATGGGCCGCCGCTCGGGCACCGAGAACGTCATTGGTATTGCGGGTTTTGCCGCCGCTGCGGTCGCCGCACAGAAGGATCTGGAGGCGGATACGTGGGCGCGCGTTGAGAAACTTAGAAAGATTCTAGAAAACACCATTGCGGAATCGGCGAATAAGACTATTTTTGTCGGGAAAGACGCGAACAGGCTTCCCAACACCTCGTGCTTCATCACTCCGGACTGGAAGGGCGAAACGCAGGTGATGGTGATGGACCTGGCCGGATTTGCGGTTTCCGCAGGCTCGGCCTGTTCATCCGGGAAGGTAAAAACCAGCGCTGCCTTGGCAGCAATGGGATTTGATCAGGATCAAGCGGGATGCGCATTGCGTGTCTCGCTTGGACCTACGACAAGTGAGGATGATGTCCGAGCCTTTGCACAGGCTTGGCTTCGCGAACACGAAAAATTCCGCGCGCGGGGACGCTGATCCCTGGTCGGATTGAAAGGATAAAACGTGGCCGGTTTGGACGAACTGAACGTCAAGGAAGGCGTTGAAGAAGAGACCGTGGAAGCGGTGAAATCCCTTGCCGGGACTTATAAATACGGCTGGGAAACCGAGATCGAGATGGAATACGCCCCCAAAGGCGTAACCCCCGATATCGTCCGGCTGATTTCCGAGAAAAACGAAGAACCCGAGTGGATGACCGAATGGCGTCTTGAAGCGTTTTCGCGTTGGGAAAAGCTGGATGAGCCTGCTTGGGCGCTTTTGAACTATCCGGAGATCGATTTTCAGGATCAGTATTACTATGCCCGTCCCAAGTCGATGGAGGAAAAGCCGAAGTCGTTGGACGAGGTTGACCCCAAACTGTTGGCAACATACGAAAAATTGGGCATCCCGCTGAAAGAGCAAGCTATTCTGGCCGGTGTCGAAATGCCGGAAGAAGAACGCAAAGTCGCTGTGGATGCCGTATTTGACTCGGTCTCGGTTGGTACGACCTTTCAAGCGGAACTGAAAAAGGCTGGCGTTATCTTCTGTTCGATCTCGGAAGCGATCCGCGAACATCCAGAGCTGGTGAAAAAGTATCTTGGGTCCGTGGTTCCGGTGTCTGATAACTATTATGCGACGCTGAACTCGGCCGTGTTCTCGGACGGGTCATTTGTCTATATCCCGCCCAACACCCGCTGCCCGATGGAGCTGTCGACCTATTTCCGCATCAACGCGGAAAACACCGGCCAATTTGAGCGCACGTTGATCATCGCCGATAAAGGCAGCTATGTCAGCTACTTGGAAGGCTGTACCGCGCCGCAGCGCGACACCGCACAGCTGCACGCGGCTGTGGTCGAGATCATTGTCGAAGAAGACGCCGAGGTGAAATACTCGACCGTTCAGAACTGGTTTCCCGGCGATGAAGAAGGCAAGGGCGGTATTTATAACTTCGTGACAAAGCGCGCGGATTGCCGTGGGGATCGCTCGAAAGTGATGTGGACGCAGGTGGAAACCGGGTCCGCCGTGACGTGGAAATACCCGTCCTGCATCCTGCGCGGCGCGGAAAGCCAGGGCGAGTTTTACTCGATCGCGATCACCAACAACTATCAGCAGGCCGATACCGGCACGAAGATGGTGCATCTGGGCCGCGATACGAAATCGCGCATTGTGTCCAAGGGGATCAGCGCGGGTAAAGCACAGAACACCTATCGTGGTCTGGTGTCGATGCACCCGAAAGCCAAGAACTCGCGCAACTATACGCAATGTGACAGTCTTCTGATCGGTGATAAATGCGGGGCACACACTGTTCCGTATATCGAGGTGAAGAACAACTCGTCCCGCGTCGAGCACGAGGCGACCACATCCAAGGTGGACGAAGAGCAGATGTTCTATTGCCGCCAGCGGGGCATGGACGAAGAAGAGGCTGTGGCCCTGATCGTCAACGGTTTCGCCAAGGAAGTGTTGCAAGCCCTGCCAATGGAATTTGCCATGGAAGCTCAACAGCTTGTGGCGATTTCGCTTGAAGGGTCGGTCGGGTAAATACGGCCTAAGGAATATATGACCGCCACAGCGCTGGCGATGGTCTTGAAGGACAATAAAATGCTGAAAATCAATAACCTGCACGTCAAACTTGAAGAAGAGGATAAGCGTATCCTCAAAGGCGTGGATCTGGAAGTGCCTGCTGGCAAAGTACATGCGATCATGGGGCCGAACGGGTCGGGTAAGTCGACCTTGTCTTATGTGCTGTCGGGCCGCGATGGCTATGAAGTGACCGAAGGTGACGCGACGCTGGATGGTGAAGAGCTGTTAGATATGGAACCGGAAGAGCGCGCCGCGGCGGGTCTGTTTCTGGCCTTCCAATACCCGGTCGAGATCCCCGGCGTGGGCAACATGACTTTTCTGCGGACCGCTGTGAACGCTCAGCGCAAAGCGCGCGGGGAAGAGGAAATGTCGGCTGCCGATTTCCTGAAGTTCATCCGCGCCAAGGCAAAAGATCTGAAGATCGACGCCGATATGCTGAAGCGCCCGGTAAATGTGGGCTTCTCGGGCGGTGAGAAAAAACGCAACGAAATCCTACAGATGGCGATGTTGGAACCCAAGATGTGCATCTTGGATGAAACGGATTCGGGTCTTGACGTCGATGCGATGAAACTGGTGTCGGAAGGCGTGAACGCGCTGCGCGACGAAGGCCGTGCCTTCTTGGTGATCACCCACTATCAGCGCCTGCTGGACCACATCAAACCCGACGTGGTGCACATCATGGCCGAAGGCCGTATCGTGAAATCTGGTGGTCCTGAGCTGGCGCTTGAAGTCGAACATAACGGCTATGCCGACATTCTGGCGGAGATCGACGCATGAGCACCGCTGTGAAACCGCAGGCAGGTCAGATCAGCGCCGATGCGCGTCCGGCCTCGGGCGCTTGGGCGGCGGATGCCCGCGCGGATGCTGCAAGCCGCTTGGCCACGATGGGTCTGCCCACGCGCCGGGATGAATATTGGAAATGGACGCGTCCTGACAGCCTGATCAGTGCTGCCGCAGAGGCCGCAGAAGTCCTTGATCGTGAAGGCGAATTGCCGCTGTTCGATCAGATCGACCGCCTGAAAATTGTCTTTGTCGACGGTGTGTTTGACGAAGGCGCATCCGACGCGCTGGATGGCGAAGGGCTCGAGATCGATCGTCTTGCCGATGCCGCCGCCAAGGACATTCACTGGGCTAAGGATCTGTATGGCGTGTTGGAAACCGCCGGTCAGTCTCCGGTTCAGCGCCCACTGGCGGCGCATAACACGGCGATGGCCACCGATGGTGTCGTGATCCGGGCTACGGGTCCGGTCAGCCGCCCGGTCAGCTTGATCTATCGCCATGAAAGCGCCTCGTCAGACGCTGTGTTGCATAGCGTCATTCGGATTGACGAAGGCGCTAAGCTGACTTTGCTTGAGAACGGCCCCGCTGCGGCGCGTTTCTCGAACGTGACCGAGGTGGACGTGGCCAAAGGGGCCGAGTTCCATCACGTGCGCGCTCAGGGCCGCGATCATGCCCGTCAGGCCGTGACCCATATTTTCGCCCGCGTGGATGCCGAAGCTGTTTTCAAAAGCTTCACCATGACGGTGAACGGCAAACTGACGCGCAATGAATGCGTGATCGACATTGTCGGTGACGAGGCCGTGGCGCATGTCGCGGGCGCTGCACTTGGCGACGGGGCAGAGCATGAATTCCATCACGACGACACTGTGTTTATCACCCATGATGCCGTAGCTTGTGAAAGCCGTCAGGTCTTTAAGAAAGTGCTGAAAAACGGCGCTAAGGGTGTTTTTCAGGGCAAGATCCTTGTGAAACCCGATGCGCAGAAGACGGATGGCTATCAGAAGTCTCAGTCGCTGCTTTTGGATGACGACGCCAGCTTCCAAGCCAAGCCCGAGCTTGAGATCTACGCCGATGACGTGATCTGTTCGCACGGCTCGACCACTGGCGCAATCGACGAAGAGGCGCTGTTCTATCTGCGCTCGCGCGGGGTTCCGACGCCGATCGCGACCGATCTTCTGGTGCTGGCTTTCTTGGCCGACGCCATTGAAGAGATCGAAGACGAAGAGATTGCCGCCGAAGTCACCAATCGTCTGGACGCGTGGTTGGCGCGCCGTCGCGGTTGAAG
The DNA here is from genome assembly GCF_056161205.1 of Aliiroseovarius sp. ABM4_368. Taxonomy (NCBI): domain Bacteria; kingdom Pseudomonadati; phylum Pseudomonadota; class Alphaproteobacteria; order Rhodobacterales; family Paracoccaceae; genus Aliiroseovarius; species Aliiroseovarius sp. ABM4_368. Next base: position 684,805 of record NZ_JBSWYR010000001.1, read on the forward strand.
TGAAGGGAACGCCCGGTGTCGGTCCTACAGGATATGATGCAAACCTACCGCAACCCGCGCGCGGTGTTTCGTCGCCGCGTGTCCGATGGACCGCGCGAAGACCGTGCGCTGGCGGTCTTGATGTTCGCCTGCGCCTTGGTTTTCGCAGCGCAATTGCCGCGCCTGGCGCGACAGGCACATGAGACCGGGGAAGAGCTGAACATGCTGATGGGGGCGACGCTGTTGGCGTGGCTTTTTATCATGCCCTTGGTGTTGTACGGCTTGGGCACGATCACCCACATGATCGCCCGTATGTTTGGTGGCAAAGGCAATGGGTACACGGCGCGGTTTGCGCTGTTCTGGGCGCTTTTGTGTGCGGCCCCCATTTGGCTTCTTTGGGGGCTGGTTGCGGGCTTCATCGGTCCGGGCGTCCAATTGTCGCTGGTGGGGCTGGTGGCCCTTGTGGTGTTCATCCTGTTCTGGTCTATCAATCTGCGCGAGGCCGAACGTGTCCTGCGCGAGACAAGCAAGGCAGAGTGATGCAATTCACCCCCGGATATCTGTTTGGGATGGCGCTTCAAACCGTGCCAGAACCGCGCAAAGTGGCGCGTGACCTGTTCGCGCTGGGGCTAAGCCGCGAGGTGCTGTGGACCGCGCTTTTGTTGAGTGTGGTTCTATCTACGGGCTTGGTCATCATCGGGTCGCTATTGCCCCCATACGCGCCCGATCATGCCGCTGTCTTGGTGATCAGCCCGATCATGCTTGGATTTCTGAATGGTCTTTTTACATTCGGACTGGCTTTGGCCCTTTACTTCATTGGGCGATTGATGGGCGGGCAGGGCAGTCTTGAGAACTCGATCATGACGGTCGTTTGGGGCCAGTTTATTCTGTTGGGAATACAGGCGCTTACTGTCTTTTTGTTTGTGATCGCTCCTGCTATGGCGGTGCTGGTTACCTTCGCTTCGGCATTTATCTCATTCTGGATTCTCAGCCATTTCACTGCTGAAAACCACGGCTTTCAGTCGGTCGGGCTGGTCTTCGCCTCGATCCTTGTGTTCATGGTGCTGGCGGTGTTTGTCCTGTCCTTTATCCTTGTTCTTCTTGGGGTTGGACCAACCCCGATTCCCGCTTAACAATCGGAACTGACCATGTATGACATCGACAAGATCCGCAGTGAGTTTCCGATCCTTTCGCGCGAGGTAAACGGCAAACCCCTGACCTATCTGGACAATGGGGCGTCGGCGCAGAAGCCTCAGGTGGTGATCGACGCGATCACGCGCGGCTACGGCGAGGAATATTCCAACGTCCATCGCGGGCTGCATTATCTGTCGAACCTGTCGACCGAGCGCTACGAGGCCGTGCGCGGGATCGTGGCGAAGTTCCTGAATGCGGGATCTGAAGACGAGATCGTCTTCAACTCGGGCACGACGGAGGGGATCAACCTTGTGTCTTACGCTTGGGCCGCGCCGCGGATGCAGGCGGGGGACGAGATCATCCTGTCCACGATGGAACATCACGCCAATATCGTCCCGTGGCATTTCCTGCGCGAACGTCAGGGGGTGGTTCTGAAATGGATTGATCCGGAACTAGACGGATCGTTGGATCCGCAGAAGGTGTTGGAGGCGATCACCGACCGGACCAAGCTGATTGCGGTCACGCAGTGCTCGAACGTGTTGGGGACTGTGGTCGATGTGAAAACCATCTGCGCAGGCGCGCGTGCGCAGGGCGTTCCGGTGCTGGTGGATGGGTCGCAGGGCGCGGTGCATATGCCGGTGGATGTGCAGGACATTGGCTGTGATTTTTATGCCATCACCGGTCACAAACTCTATGGCCCGTCTGGGTCCGGCGCGATCTATATCCGGGCAGACCGTCAGGCCGAGATGCAGCCGTTTTTTGGCGGCGGAGACATGATCAATGAGGTCACGAAAGACAATGTGACCTACGCCAAACCCCCGCTGAAATTCGAGGCTGGTACGCCGGGCATCGTGCAAACTATCGGCATGGGTGCCGCGCTGGAATATATGATGGATCTGGGCATGGAAAACATTGCCGCCCATGAAGCCGCGTTGGCAGCTTATGCGTCCGAGCGCCTGGCTGGGCTGAATTGGGTGAACGTGCAGGGGCACGCGCCGGGCAAGGCCGCGATCTTCTCGCTGACCATGGACGGGGCGGCGCATGCGCATGACATCTCGACCATTCTGGACAAGAAGGGCATTGCCGTACGGGCCGGGCATCACTGTGCCAAGCCTTTGATGGAGCATATGGGCGTGGCCGCTACGGCGCGCGCGTCCTTTGGTCTTTACAACACCAAGGACGAGGTGGACACGCTGATTGACGGGCTGGAGCTGTGCCACAAGCTACTTGCTTAACATCGGCTCACATCTAGCCCGCCCGACTAAATAGTAGAAAAGATCCCCATCTTCTTCCTTACGTCGTTCAAGACAAGCAGTCTTGATTGTCTCGTTCGCGATCGCCATCAACTTGGTTCTCACGGTCACAGTTTTTTCGTCGGGTAACTGTACGATTGCTGTAAATGTGAACCCTCCATTCTCAGAGGTGACAGAGTTGGTAAACAGCACTTCTCCGTTAATATAGCCATCATGTACGTGTTTGTCTGGGCTGAAGGCCGCAACCCAAATCGCTGCCAGCGGGATCAGTAACACCGTTAGTCCTACCAGAGGATTTATATCATGTAGCCATGTGTAGAACCGGATGTAACGTTTATGTCCGAGTAGGCGGATCAGCGTGTTTTCAATCATCCGCCTTAATCAATCCAAGCCCGCGCAGATAAATCCCGATCCCGCTTTCCAGAAGCTCTTCCGGCGGGAAGGGGCTTTTCTGTCCGGGGCTACCGCGCCCGAACAGTTCGACCACGCCGTGGCTCATGGCCCAGATATGGGCGCTGACCATGCGGGCGGGAGGGCGTTTGTCCTCGGGCATGTTTTCGGTCAGTGTGCTTGCGGCTTTTTCTAAGACGCCCATCGCGCGGGAGGACACCATCGCCAGCTCCGGCGAGTGATTGACTGAAATCCCACTTTCGAACATCGAGATATAGTGGCCCGGATATTTGCGCGCGAAGGCCAGATAGGCGCGGCCGGTCGCTTCGAAACTGGCAAGCGCCGAGGGTTGGCCCTTGTCATAGGCGTATTCCATCAGATCCGCGAAAATCTCATATCCCTGACGGGCGGCTTCGGCGATCAGGTCTTCACGGCCTGCAAAGTGGCGATAGACGGCGGCGGGGGTGACGCCAGCCTGCTTTGCGGCTTCAGACAGGGTAAAGCCGGTCGGGCCCTTTTCCTCGATCAGGGAGAGGGCCGCGTCGACCAGAGCTTGGCGCAGATTGCCGTGGTGATAGCCGCGCTTAGACATTGCCGCTGTCATTCCAAAGTTCTGGCCCGCCGCAAATTTGGTCATCGGGCGCATTGGCAACACTACTGTCTTTACCTGCGTAATCAATGCCTTGCAGGACGGCTTTCAGGGCTGACAGACGGGCGCGTTTTTTGTCGTCGGAGCGAATAACCGTCCACGGTGTCTTCGGGCGATGGCTGCGATCAAAGGTTTCCTGAATGGCGTCGGAATAGGCATCCCATTTCTTTAGGCCTTCGACGTCAATCCAGCTGAGCTTCCACTGCTTCAACGGGTCTTTTTCGCGCGACAGGAAGCGGCGGAGCTGTTCGGCCCGGCCAACGTTCAGCCAGATTTTGACAAAATGGATGCCTTCGTCGACTAGCATGTCCTCGAACTCGGGCAGTTGGCGGAAGAAGGCCTCGCGTTGCGTATCCTCGCAAAAGCCAAAGACCTTTTCGACCACGCCGCGATTGTACCAGCTGCGATCGAACAGAACGATCTCGCCTTCGGTTGGCAAGTGCTTGATATAGCGTTGGAAATACCACTCTCCAGCCTCGCGATCCGAGGGTTTGGACAGGGCCACGACGCGCGCAACGCGCGGGTTCAGGTTCTCTCGGAAGCGCTTGATCGTGCCGCCTTTGCCTGCCGCATCGCGTCCTTCAAAGACCACAACCACGCGCTTTCCAGTCGCTTTCACATCCGCCTGAAGCTTGACCAGCTCAAGCTGAAGGGCCTCGATCTCGGCCTCGTAGATGTCTTTGTCTATGGGCTTTTTGTACGGATAGTTTTCGGACAAGATGTCCTTCTTGGATGCGCCTTTGATGGCGTCGCGCACCGCATCGGGTGCTGTGTTGCGAAAGAACTCGGAAATGGCTCCGTCAAACGGCAATGACATGGCAAACTCCTGATTTCACATCAATATGGGGGCCGGGGCCGCGTTTGGCAATCGGCTTAGACGCGGCGATCTTTCATGGCCATGCCGATTTGATTGATGTCATAGGGCGTGGTCATGTACATTTCCGAGATCCAGTTTTGATACAGAAGATGCGCGTGGCTGCGCCAGCGGTTCTCGGGTGGCTTGGTGGGATCATCATCAGGGTAATAGTTCATCGGAACATTGATCGGTGCGCCCTTGGCCACGTCGCGGTCATATTCACCCTTCAGGGTCAGGTCGTCATACTCGAAATGGTTGAAGATATAGAGCGCGCGATGGGCCTTGTCTTCAATCAAGCAGGGGCCGGTATCGTCTGAGCCCAGCAGGGTCTTCAGGCCGCTGGCGGCGTCCACTTCGGTTTGCTTCATTTCTGTCCAACGGCTGACGGGTACCACGCAAGTATCAGAAAACCCACGTAAATAGGGCGATGCAGGAGCCAAGTTCTTTTGCGGGAAGCAGCCGAAGGCCTTGGCGTCCAGAATGTGTTTCTTAACCCCGTGGAAGTGGTAAATCATCGCCATCCCACCCCAGCAGACGCCGAAGGTGGAGTGCACGTTGGTCTGGGTCCAATCAAGGATCTGAGTCAGTTCGTCCCAATAGGTCACGTCCTCGAACGGGAGGTGCTCGATCGGTGCGCCAGTGATGATCAGACCATCAAACTTCTGGTCCTTAACCTCGTCCCATGGCTGATAAAACGCACCGATATGGGCTTCGCTGGTGTTTTTCGAGGTATGTTCAGACGGGCGCAGCAATGTCAGCTCGATCTGAAGTGGATGCGAGCCGATTAGGCGTGCAAATTGGGTCTCGGTTTCGATCTTTTTGGGCATCAGGTTCAACAACGCAATCCGCATCGGGCGGATGTCCTGCTTGGCGGCCTGATCCTCGGGCATGACCATCACGCCTTCGTCCTTCAGCACATCTACGGCTGGCAGGGTCGAGGGGATCTTGATGGGCATGGAACCGGTCCTTTTATCGTTTGGTTAAGGGGTATAGATGGGGCGCGATCAGCGCGCGTCAATGGCAGCCGAGATCATGCGGTCGAAGTCCTGTGGGGACTTGATCTGCGCGACCTCGTGCGCGCAGAGCGTTACGCCATAGCGCGCCATATGTTCGTAAAGCGGCTGGCGATGTTCCAGCGCTTGGGCATAGGTCCAGCGGATAAAGGCGTCGGGATCAACGTCGCCTTCTTTCACATTGAATTCATTCAGATACTTGTCCCAAGCGCGGGCCAGAAACTCGGGCTGATAGGCCATAGGTTTGGGCGCGCGATCGAACCGTTCGACCAGCTTTTGGGTGTGCGCTTCGTCGCCCTTCAGCCAGACCAGAAGGCAATGCTGGGAAAGCTCGGCCAGAAGGGGGTCATGCTCGCAAAGTGCCGCGTCGATCCATTCGCAGATCGAACCTCCGCTGTCGCAGATAAAATGCGGATAGCCATAGATACGCTCGGCGCGGTCAATGAAAGACGCGGTGTCCATCAGGGCTGAAACCTCGGCCGTTTTGAATTGATCCTGACGGCGGCGATACTCGTCGATGGGCAAACCACCTTTGCCGGTGTCACCGGGCTTGCCAAGATAGGTTGCCACAGGCGTCAGATTTTCGAAGCTGATCTTCGAGGTGATGCGGATCGAATCCGACATCAGAAGCTCGCGCAGGAAGGGGACTTTCATCGCCTCGGCTTTGAAGTTGTCCGCGATGTGTTCACCCATATACCGCGTGCCAATGCGGTAATCGATCGAGTAATGAAACCAATCCCCCTGATCTCGCAGTAGGTTAGACAGATAGGTCTTGCCCAGCCCAGACATGCCGAAAAACAGCACGCGTTTATGCGGGGCGTTTTGCCAGTCCTGAGCGGTTTGATAGATCATCTGCGGCCTCGTTCGTTCAGCCTTTGGTAATGGGCCGGGCCGGGCGGGTCAAACCCTTAGCCGCAAAAGAAAACGCCCCGCAGCTGGGCGGGGCGTTTGCATGTCAGTTTACGGTGGGTTTAGAACCCGATGCCGACGCTTAGGCCGACGGACAGTGCGTCGCCTTCAAACGGGACGCCGTTCACGACTTTTTCGTCGAACTTGGTATAACGAACACCGCCTGAGACCTTGATGTTCTCATGGGTGTAGGTTGCGCCAAGGCCGATCGACGTTGCCGAACCAGCCGGGGCCAGGAAGGTCGTTCCGGTCGAGGCACCTTCTTCATAGCCAAGCATCACTGCAACCGACCAGTTGTCGTTCAGCTTGCGGCCAAGACCCAGCTCATAGCTGGTGACGTCATCCACGAAGTTCACCCAGTTGACGGTGCCAAGCGGGCTGGTTGTGTCCAGCGAGATGCCGTCATACTTGGCGTGGCGGACCGAACCGAACAGCAATGTGTTTGGGGCGATGCCAGTTTGGAAGTCCAGGTTGAACGCCTCGGGCATGGATACGGTGCCCGTTGCCGGGGTTACCAGACCAGCGGGCAGAAGGGGGTTTACGCCCGGTGGAATTGAATGGGTGCCGGTCAGCGTGTGATCGATACCTTGGAAATAGGTCAGCGCAACGCGCAGTGCGATATCGGGCCGTTCATAGGCCACACCGGCCACGCCACCCCATTCACGGTCGCTTTCTGCTTCCAACAGGCCACTGCTGGTCAGAATGCTACCGGAAACTTTCTGCGCAAAGGCACCACCATGAACCGAGAAGCCGTTGTCAAACTCGTAGCGCAGGATACCGGTGATCTGTTGGCTGTCGATATAGGCATAGCCCCCAGCCGCAGGACCGTCGATATACGAGATATCAGCACCATAGGGTTGGTCCCAGATCAGCGAGAAGCTCAGGTTTTCGGTGAACTGATGTTTGTACCCAAACGAGAAGGTCGAGAAATCGACCGCCGATTGAGAGGTGCCGAAAGCGTCGCTGGTGATGTCCGGGCTGACATTGGCAAAGCTAAATTTGAAATAGCTGCCTTCTTCAAACAGGATACCAACATCCTGACCCGAGCGGTCGATCCCGGCATGTGCGGATGTTGCCGCAGCAGTCAATGCTGCTGCAAGGGTTAAGGTTTGTTTCTTCATGTTTCCTCCCTGGGACTTCTTCATGTCGTGGCCATCTCCTCCGGGACGGCGGTATGGAAAAAAGGTATTTTGGGGGGGCTTATCGGGTCAATCTTTACTTGGGGTCATGTGACGTAGGGTTGCGAATTGGCTTCGCAGCGATGTGGAATTGACACGGTTTTGCCGATTTTCTTTGCTTTTACATACGTTTGAACGTTTATGCAGCGCGTTGCCGTTCTGACAGGCGAATGCTGAAAATGTTGGCAGTGACAATGATCAGGCCGCCGATGACCAGCGTGATCCCGATGGGTTCATCATAGAACAGGGCGCCCGCCAATGCGATCAGGGGCAGGCGGGTGAAGTCTATGGGGATCACAACTGATGCAGGGGCCAGGGACAGGGCTTGTGTCAGGCATGTATGGGCCAGAAGGCCAGCGCATCCGATGACGAACAGCCATAGCAGGTTTACCCCGTGCGGGATGGCGATGGATCCGTCGATGCCAGAGCAGATGATTCCCAGGGCCAATTGCATCAGGGTCAACCAGAACAGGATCGACAGTGTTGAATGTGTGCGGGTCAACTTGCGGGTGAAGACGGCGGTCATCGCAAAACAAATCGCTGACAGGGCCGCAGTAAGGGTTCCGGTGGCCGTTGTCGGCTCGATCAAGGAGGGCGCTGTGATGATCAGGATACCGACAAAGCCGCTTGCGACACATAGAAGCTGAGCCCGCTTCAAGCGTTCGCCCAACAAAAGCGGGGCAAGGAACACGACCCAAAGGGGCGAGGTGAATTCTAGCGCGAAGACCTGTGCCAAGGGGATCAGGGTAAGTGCATAGAACCACAAGTTTTGACCCGCAAAATGGGCAAGGTTTCGGGTGAAATGCAGCCCGAGGTTCTGGCGCGAGACCATGTGCCAGCGGCCTGTAAATGTTAGGGCTGCAAGGACTATGGTCAGCCCGACAAAGGACCGGTACATCATCAGCTCGAACGTATCGAGTTGCAGGCTGACCGCGCGGCCCGCGATGGCCATGACGGAAAACGATCCGATGGCCCCTGTCATCCATATTGCGGCGCGGAGGGTTGGGGTCACGAATTGGCCTCGGTCACGGTATAGTGACGCGGGATACCCGCTGTGATCTGCGCCCAATCCGAGGCTTTCATGCGTTCTTGGTGCGCGTCGAAGGCGGCGTGATCAGTGAAACGTTCCGAGACATTGAACCGGCCGGGATGGCACCGATCTTCGACCACCTGAAAAGACAGGCACCCCGGTTCGGCGCGGGTCAGTTCGATATGGGCGGGCAAGGCGGCGCGGATGGCGTCAATTCGATCTTCGGGCACGTCGATATGGCCGGTCAGGATGATGTTCGGTGCTTTGCTCATGCGACAGAGCTAGCAAGCGAGGCCCAAATTGGCGAGCGGAAAAGAAAACGCCGCCCGGAAGGACGGCGTTTATGTGTTTTTTGGGGTTGGTGGCCCTCGGCCGAGGCCTCGGGGGTTCGCCACTTGAACATGTCCACCGGACAAATTCATTCCTTTGGGTCGTGCGACGGTGCTGAAAATCGATTCACTGGATCAATTTTCGGGCTTCTAACCTTCAGGTGTTCGCACCTAAAATCAGTCCACTGGACTGATTTTCCCTTACGGGTCGGTACTCACTCCCATTCAATCGTGCCTGGAGGCTTGGAAGTCACGTCATAGGTCACCCGGTTGATGCCCTTCACCTCGTTGATGATCCGTGTGGCGGTTTCGCCAAGGAATTCGTGGCTGAACGGATAGTAATCCGCCGTCATTCCATCGACCGAGGTTACGGCGCGCAGAGCACAGGCATAATCATAGGTCCGCCCATCGCCCATCACACCCACGGTGCGTACGGGCAGGATGGCCACGAAGGCCTGCCAGATTTCGTCATACAGTCCATGCTTGCGGATCTGGTCGATATAGACCGCGTCGGCCTCGCGTAGGATGTCCAGTTTCTCGCGGGTGATTTCGCCGGGGCAGCGGATCGCAAGACCCGGTCCGGGGAAGGGGTGGCGACCGATGAAGCTTTGCGGCAGGCCAAGTTCCCGACCCAGCGCGCGCACTTCGTCTTTGAACAGCTCGCGCAGCGGTTCGACCAGCTTTAGGCCCATCTTTTCTGGCAAGCCGCCCACATTGTGGTGCGATTTGATCGTGACCGAGGGGCCTCCCGAAAAGCTAACGGATTCAATGACATCAGGATAGAGCGTGCCCTGCGCCAAGAATTCAGCACCGTCGATGGTGTCGGCGTGTTTCTGGAACACGTCAATGAACAGTTTGCCAATGATTTTGCGCTTGGTTTCGGGATCGGATTGACCGTCCAATTCCCCCAAGAACAGCTCTTGTTCATCCGCGTGGATCAACTGCATGTTATAGTTGTCGCGGAACATGGTGACGACTTCTTCGGCCTCGCCTTTGCGCAGAAGGCCGTGATCGACGAACACGCAGGTCAGTTGATCGCCAATGGCTTCGTGAATCAAAACCGCCGCAACCGAGCTGTCAACGCCGCCGGACAGACCACAGATGACTTTCTTGTCACCAACCTGTTCCTTGATCTGACGGATCGCTTCCTCGCGGTAAGCCCCCATGGTCCAGTCGCCTTTGAAACCCGCCAGTTTGACGAATTGCTCGTACAGCTTCGCGCCGTTTGGCGTGTGGTGCACTTCCGGGTGGAACTGAACCGCATAGAAGTGGCGTTTCGTGTCCGCCGTGATCGCGAAAGGCGCGTTGGGCGATGTTCCGTAAACCTCAAAACCCGGAGCGATTTCCGAGACATGGTCGCCGTGGCTCATCCAAACCTGTTCGTCGCCGTCCTCAAACCAACCGTCCAGCAAATCCAACTTGCCGTTGGGGGTTACATAGGCGCGTCCAAACTCGGCCGTGCCATGTCCGCTTTCGACCTTGCCGCCCAGTTGCGTCATCATCGTCTGCTGGCCATAGCAAATGCCAAGGATCGGCACACCATAGTCAAAGATCTCCTGCGGTGCGCGGGGCGACCCCTCACGTGTCACGCTGTCCGGCCCGCCCGAGAAGATCACCGCTTTCGGTGCCATCTCGCGCACGAACTCCATCGTGACGTTTTGATAGGGGTGGATTTCACAATAGACATTCAGCTCGCGTAGGCGGCGCGCAATCAGCTGCGTCACCTGGCTTCCGAAGTCGATGATAAGAAGGCGGTCATGGCTCTGATCTGTCATGTTGACCGATTAGGGCAGGGGACGGGTTTGCGCAAGCCCCAAGCCGGGCGGGAATGGACAAATCCGACGAAGTTGAACCGCGAAACAGCACCAACCGCCCATTCCGGCATCAGAATGGTCGTATTTGCTCCATCGTCAGACCTGCACAGCGCAGACAATCTGCTAAAAAGGGGACGCGCATGACACCAGACGCCATCACATTGGAAATAGCCGCCATAAACCTGACCGCCGCCGTAATTTTCGGCGCGCTGGTCGGGTCTGAACGACAGGTACGCCAACGTATGGCGGGGCTTCGCACCAATGCGCTTGTGTCGCTGGGTGCGGCAGGATTCGTCGTGTTTGCAGCGCTTTTCCCGCACGAGGTCAGCCCGACGCGCGTTGCTGCCCAAGTCGTCTCTGGCATTGGCTTTCTGGGCGCGGGCATCATATTTCGACATGGGTTCACGGTTCACGGGTTAAACACAGCAGCAACTTTGTGGTGTTCCGCGGCCGTCGGGGTCATGGCGGGTGTTGGCGCCATCGGGTTTGCCGCACTGATGTGCGGGCTGATCATATTTGTGAACCTTGGCCTGCGGCCCTTGGTGAAGTTCTTGAAACGCAAAACCCGTGCAGGACAGCCCTTGTTATTAGAGTTCCGCCTGTGGATTTCCTGCCGTTCCAAGCATGAAAACAAGGTTCGATCGACCATCGTGCACAAGCTGGCCTTGCCCGGCTTGGCGCTTGTTTCCATTGATGCGACGGAAAGCGGCGAAGACTGCACGATCGAGGTCTTGGTCAATGTGGAAGACAACAGCGACAGCCTGATCAAGACCGCCGTCGCCCCCTTGATGCTGGATCCAAACATCCGCTCACTGTCTTGGGAGCCGGCGAATGACGACTGAAAGTGAAGCGACAACAGTTTAAAAACGTCAAATCTGCCGGAATGTCGTTTTTGCCTCTGCATGGCCGCTTGGGGACAGCTTTACCGACTGGGGTCGCTTATCTAAGGCTCAACAAGTCAAATTGGAGGTTTCCCATGGCCGAGGCTCGAACACGCCGCCGTGGTGGCGGTGGTGCCGCCCGTCGCGCTGAACGCACTGCTGTCAAAATCGAATGTGCAAAGTTCATCACGCGCAACATCCCGAATCTCGAAATCCTCAATGAAGAGGCGATGGAGATCATCGAATACAACGCGGAAACCGTGTTGGAAGAGGTGGGCGTTAATTTTGTAGAGAACCCTGCCGCGCTTGAGCGGTGGAAAGAAGCCGGCGCCGATGTGGATGGTGAACGCGTGCGCATCCCGCGTGGACTGGCGCGCGAGCTTTGCAAGACGGCGCCGTCCAGCTTTACCCAGCACGCCCGCAACCCGGAACGTAACGTGGAAATCGGCGGAAAGAACCTTGTTCTGGCCCCGGTCTATGGCCCGCCTTTCGTGCGCGATGCCGATGGCGGTCGCCGTTACGCCACGATTGAAGATTTCCGCAACTTCGTGCGTCTGGGCTATATGTCCAAATGGCTGCACCATTCTGGCGGGACGGTGTGTGAGCCGACCGACGTGCCGGTGAACAAGCGTCACCTTGATATGCTGCACGCCCATATGACCCTGTCCGACAAGCCCTTCATGGGGTCGGTTACGGCGCCAGAACGCGCGCAGGACAGTGTCGATATGTGCGGCATCCTGTTTGGCAAAGAATTCGTGCAGCAAAACACCGTCATGACCTCGCTGATCAACATCAACTCGCCGATGCAATTCGATGACGTAATGATGGGCGCGATGGAAGTGTACGCGGCGAACAACCAAGCTTCGATTGTTTCGCCCTTTATCGTGGGCGGTGCGATGGCCCCCGTGTCGGTGGCGGGTACGCTGACGCAGGTTCTGGCCGAGGTTCTGGCTGGCGTTGCTTACAGCCAGCTGGTCCGCAAAGGTGCGCCGGTGATTGCGGGTACGTTTGTCAGCTCGATCGACATGAACTCGGGCGCGCCGACCTTTGGCACGCCGGAAGCGGCGAATGTGACCTATGGTGCGGGCCAGCTGTTCCGCCGTCTTGGGTTGCCTTATCGTTCGGCGGGGTCGTTCAACGGCTCGAAACTGCCTGACGCGCAGGCGGCTTATGAAACTGCGAACAGCTTGAACACTGGGCTTTTGTCGGGCGTAAACTTCATGCTGCACTCGGCCGGGTGGCTGGAAGGCGGTCTGGTTGCCTCGTTCGAGAAATTCGTTATGGATGCCGACCAGCTGGGCGTGCTGCATGGCATTGCCAAAGGCGTCGAGGTCGACGTGAACGGGCAGGCTATGGACGCGATCCGCGAAGTGGGGCCGGGCGGTCACTATCTGGGCTGCGATCACACCCAGAAGAACTTCAAATCGGCCTTCTGGCGTTCAGAATTGCTGGACTACAAACCCTTTGAGACCTGGGAAGAGGAAGGTGCGCGCGATACGCAAGCGTTGGCCACTGCTAAGGTCAAGAAGATGCTGGCGGACTATCAGGAGCCAGCTCTGGATCCGGGCATTGCGGAGGGTCTGAAAGACTATGTCGCCGAGAAGAAGGCGTCGATGCCGGATGCATTCACCTAAAGCGTTTCGCGACAGTCTTGCGCCTAAAGTGTATCCCGAAATGCTTTAGGGTGTTGCGCGTCCCAAATGGTTAACAGTTTGGAAAGGGGGCTTAACGGCCCCCCTTTCGTTTTTTGTATCCAGTGTCAGGGCTTACGCCTGATGCGAGCTGCGTGGAAGCAGCTGAAGCTCGGCCAGCAGGGCGATCAGAACCTCAACATGGCGCGAACAGGAATAGGATGCATCCCCGGATTTTCGTGTGTCTTCCAACTGTGCTTCAGTCACAAGAAGCCCATCAACAGCTTGCGAGGGCGTCGGAGTCGCGGCAGTTTTCATGAGCTTTTTTAGGTCTTTATCGCGATTGTATTCGCTTTGGCCAAATCGGGCAGCCCGTACAAGAAGGCGGGGGCGGCGTAGGGATTTCAGCATGTCAGTGGTGGTGGTCATGTTTGCCTCGCTGTTGTGATTCAGCGGCATCTTGACTCAACCTTAAGGGGTGTTGCGTTTCCAAGACCGGCGTACGGCAGCGTTAATATTTGTTATCATTTTGGAAACTAGTGTTGAGGGGACTTGGCATGGTTAACCAACCAGTAACCATAGATCGATAGGTCTGTTCGGCTCGATAACAACCGGGGGTTGCGTGGTCGGGAGGTTCGGTACGTGCCACGGTGTACAAACTGGAAGGGGCGTAGATGCACAACACAATCGGGACCGAAATCAACTGCAAGGCTATTATTAACTGGCTGCCAAATGAAGTTCACACCTATCTGAAACACACTGAAGAGGGCGAATCCATTCGTGCCATTGCGCGTGGGATGGGGGTTCATGCTTCGACAGTCTTGCGGCAGGTGCGCAAGACCGAAGCGCGTCGCGACGATCCCTTGGTGGATTCGCTGCTGACACGGTTGGGGGACGAGATCCGCGACAGCGCAGATCACGTGGCATTTTCGTTTGACAATGCGGGCGATGATCCGATGACGCCGCATCTAACCCGCGTAGTGCGCGCCTTGTTGGCACCGGGCACCAGCCTGGTTGTCGGTGAAGGCGTCGAGACGGCGGTCGTTCTGAAAGCCAATCCCGATGGAAACCCGGCGGCGGTCGCGAAGGCACCGGTCAGCGTGGTCGAGTTGATGGCGCTATTGGAGTGGATCGAGGGGGGAGCGAAAGGCCGCGTTGTCTGCTTTCAGGTCACTCAGGCAGGGCGGCAAGCGTTGAACAAGTTGCTGGCCCAACAGGAAGCGCGCGCCGCTGGGTTTGCGGAAAGTCAGGCTGGTTTTTTGGCTGGACCAAGCCGCGTGACGGTGCAGAAAACTTCAGGCTCTCGTTCACGGTCGCGAGCCGCAAGTGCAGAAACGCCAGTGCGCGTGTTGGCGCGAAAGCGGGGCAAGGATAAGCCGTATCTGGATAAGGATTTGGTTGTTTCGGCCGAGCGCTTAAACCGCGATTTTGCGCTTGGGCAGTTCGAACACTCGGAAGTGCAAGGAAGTTGGGCAGCGTGGATGCGCAAAGGCGAGGTGATGACCGCAATGGATCCGGCAGGCCATCCTTCGGATCGCAAATTGGACGCGCGCCGCCGGTTCGCCTTGGCTATCAAGGCAATCGGGCCGGAATTGGCAGAGCTGGCCGTGGCGGTCTGTTGTCATGAAAAGGGCATGGAATGTGTCGAGCGCGAGCTGTCGATGCCTGCGCGGTCGGGCAAATACATGCTGCGGATCGCCTTGAAGTATCTGGCCCGCCACTATGACAGTCAAACCGGCGAAGATCACGAGCTGATCTACTAAGCGTGACTAGATCGAGAAGGGATCGGTGACGACCCGAATGTCGATGCCGGGACAGGCTTGCGTGATCTCGTTGCTGATGATTTGTGGGTTCGGCAGGTCTGGCACCAGCACATAGTATCGCCCAGAAAATCCTGCATTGGCAAGGCGTTGGCTGATCTCGAGACAGTCAAGTGAGCCGCAGATGAACTTCGATACCACCACGTCTAATGCAAGGTCTGCGATTTGCTGTTCGTTTAGTTGTTCAAACACGCTGCATGGCATGAACACTTCTTGTCCTGAAGCATTCCCTGCGTATGCCAGATCCCTGGCGGTTTCCAGTAATAGAATCTTCTTTGAAGACGTCACGACCTGACTTCTTTGATAGTGTTTGTAAGTTTAGGGTCTGGTCTGTTCAGACCAGAAGATGGCCGCAGTAACACCAATTAAAGTGGCTATGAAGGCCCATTAACACTTTTTACGAATATAATTTCTGTGATTGACCCAAGCCGGGGGAAAGGTCATGTCTTGCAGGACTGCAAAACAGATGATCTGGCGAAAAGGCAGGGCAGATATGGTTGCGCGTAACATGCTGGATGCATTGCCGATCCCGGCGATTTTCATTGGACAAGACAATCGGATTCGCCAGTCGAATGAAAAGGCTCAGAAGCTGTTGAATATGCGGTTTGACGGGCGTCACTATGTGACTGTTTTGAGGCAACCCTCGCTTCTGAACCAGATCGAAAAGACTCTGGCCGATGGCGTCGCCGGGCAGGTCAGCTTTATTCTGACCGAAGCAGGTCGCGAGGTCGTGTACGAGGTGTATCTTGAACGTGTCGTTGGCGGAAACGACGCGGAGAACGGCGTATTACTGAGCTTCATGGATGTGAAGCCGCATGAAGAAGCGGGGCAGATGAGATCGGATTTCGTGGCTAATGTTAGCCATGAATTGCGGACACCTTTGACCGCGCTAACTGGGTTTATCGAAACGCTGCGGGGGCCTGCACGCGATGACGCCGAAGCTCGCGAGCGGTTTCTGGCGATTATGGAGGCCGAGGGTAAGCGCATGAACCGCTTGGTGACGGATCTTCTGTCACTCAGCCGGGTCGAGGATATGGCGCGCATACGTCCGACCGAGAGCGTTGATATTAACGCAGTGTTACAATCGGTCCGCAATGCTTTGTCACAAACCGCCGAAGCGCGTGGGGTCACAATTGTACTCGACACGGACCTTGAGCCCCCTATCTTGGTCGCAGGCGATCTGGATCAACTGGCACAGGTTTTCACAAATCTGATCGAGAACGCGATCAAATATGGACGGCAGGATGGGACGGTGACGGTCACGATCACCCAATTGTCAATGCTTCCCGCCTTTAAGGGGCCGGGAATTTGCGTTTCCGTTCAAGATGATGGGCCGGGAATCGCTGACCATCATCTGTCGCGATTGACCGAGCGTTTCTACCGCGTTGACAATCACCGCTCGCGCGAGTTGGGCGGAACCGGGCTGGGTTTGGCGATTGTGAAACACATCATAAACCGCCACCGCGGACGGCTGTTGATAGAAAGCAAGTTGGAGCAGGGTACCAAATTCTCGGTCCTATTGCGCAACGATCTGTAACTGCTTGGATCGAGCCTGATTTCCCTTAGGTTACCTAGTTTCTTTGCCAGAAACCGCCAATTGTCACACTCCTGTTACAAAACATTCACAAAAGCTTTGATCAATGGCTTTAGGACGGCGCCAAGACGTCCAAGGGCGTCGCAATGTATAAACAGGAGTTACCCATGTCCTTCGTGAAACTGACCGCCTCTGCTCTGGCGATTGCTGCCGTTTCTGCCACCGCTGCTACCGCCCGTGATCAGGTGCAGGTTGCTGGTTCCTCGACCGTTCTGCCCTATGCTTCGATTGTTGCTGAAGCCTTCGGTGAAAACTTTGACTTCCCGACCCCGGTTGTTGAATCGGGCGGCTCGTCTGCTGGTCTGAAGCGTTTCTGCCAAGGTGTTGGCGAAGAGCACACCGACGTTGCAAACGCATCGCGCGCCATTCGCGAAAAAGAAATCAAAGCCTGTGCCGAAAACGGCGTAACCGACATCATCGAAGTTCGCATCGGTTATGACGGCATCGTATTCGCGTCGCAGCTGGACGGCCCGGCTTACACCCAATTCACTCAGTCGGATATCTTCAACGCTCTGGCTCCGAAAGTCATGGTTGACGGTGCTCTGGTCGACAACCCCTACAAACAGTGGGCCGACTTCAACGCTGATCTGCCTGCCGAAGACATCCTGGCCTTCATCCCGGGCACCAAGCACGGCACCCGTGAAGTGTTCGAAGAAAAAGTTGTTGCTGCTGGATGTGAAGCCACTGGCGCAATGGAAGCCATGATTGCTGGCGGCATGTCGGAAGACGATGCTGAAGATGCATGTCTGGCAGTTATGTCTGACGGCCGCGCAGTGGACATCGACGGCGACTATACCGAGACGCTGGCCTCGATCGAAGCCAACGCAAACGCCATCGGCGTGTTTGGTCTGGCCTTCTATGAGAACAACACCGACAAGCTGAAAGTCGCTACGATGGCTGGCGTCGCACCGTCGACCGAAACCATCTCGACCGGTGAATACCCGGTATCGCGCCCGCTGTTCTTCTATGTGAAGAAAGCCCACATTGGCGTTATCCCCGGCCTGAAAGAATATGCCGAGTTCTTCATCTCGGACGAAATCGCTGGCCCCGACGGCCCGCTGTCGGAATACGGTCTGGTTGCTGACCCTGAACTGTCGGTTACTCAAGCCGCTGTTTCTGGCGAAGAAGTTCTGACCAACTAAGCACTATCGCGGCGCGGGGGGAACCTCGCGCCGCACACTCCTTTCAGTGGGTCGGGACAATGCCCCACATCTCCTCTGCAAGAGTTTCCTATGACTGCATTCTGGCTACTTGTGATCTTGTTGGGGTTGGCGTTCGCTGGCTTCATAATTGGTCGAAGCCGCGCACTCGCCTCGGTCGATGGTGATCAACGCAAGCTTCATTCCCTTCCAAATTACTATGGCTTCAATGTCGCAATGCAGGCCGCCGTGCCAGCTTTGCTGGCTTTGCTGCTTTGGCTTGTTGTTCAACCAATGGTGATCAACAATTCAGTTTCGAAATACATTCCATCCGATCTTTACGAGAATAGCGGTCAGTTGGGGCTGGTGATGAGTGATGTGAAACGCATCTCGACCGGCCTTGATCTTGCTGTTGAGCAAGGCGTTCTAAGCGTCGCTGAAGCAGCTCAAATTGACATTGAAACAACCGATGTGCGCGCACTTCTTGGTGACGTTGGGGTCGCACTTGGGTCTGACATCCAGCAACCTGTTCTGGCCGCTGCGCAAGACATGCGCACAAAAGTCAAAAGCGGAAATCTGTTCCGCGCGATTGTCGTGCTGGCCATCGCAGTGATTGGCCTTGTTTATGCACTTGCAAAAACCAACGGAGAGCTGCGCGCCCGGAATTTGGTGGAGCTTGGTGTTCGGGCGCTGCTGATTGGTGCTGCGTCGATTGCCATTCTGACCACAGTTGGCATCATTCTGTCGCTAATCTTCAACACGCTCGAGTTCTTCCGACTGTATCCAGCAAGTGACTTTTTCACCCTTCTGGAATGGGCGCCCAGCTTCTCGGGCCGTGGTGGGTCATCCGCACTTGGTCTGCTGCCGCTGTTGTGGGGCACGCTCTATATCTCGGTCGTGGCTTTGTTGGTCGCTGTGCCGATTGGTCTGTTCTCGGCGATTTATCTGGCCGAGTATGCCGGGCCTAAAACCCGCAGCGTTGCAAAACCCTTGCTTGAGGTCTTGGCGGGTATCCCAACGATTGTTTACGGCCTGTTTGCTTTGTTGACCGTTGGTCCGATGCTGATGAGCGTCTTTGGCGATGACGGGCTTGGTTGGATGCAGGGCCAGCGATCGGTCATGACGGCTGGTCTTGTGATGGGCATCATGTTGATCCCGTTTGTATCGTCGCTGTCTGATGACATCATCAACGCGGTGCCGCAGGCCATGCGTGACGGGTCTTATGGGCTTGGCGCGACGCAATCGGAAACGGTTCGTCAGGTGGTTCTGCCAGCGGCATTGCCCGGCATCGTCGGCGCGGTTTTGTTGGCTGCATCGCGTGCCATCGGTGAAACCATGATCGTCGTCATGGGGGCAGGGGCCGCGGGCCGGCTTGGTCTGAACCCCTTCGAAGCCATGACCACAGTTACAGCAAAAATTGTAAGCCAGTTGACTGGTGACAGTGATTTCGCCAGCCCCGAGGCGCTTGTCGCCTTCGCGCTTGGCATGTCTCTGTTCCTGATCACGCTAGGCCTTAATGTCCTTGCGCTTTACATCGTGCGCAAATACCGGGAGCAATACGAATGAGCGACGCAAGCCTTCAGAACGGTCCCGAAATGGGTTCGCCGCGCGCCACCAGCTCGATCCTTGAACTGGACCAACGCACCAAGAAACGCAACGCCGCCGAGGCCCGCTTTCGCGCCTATGGAATCGCGGCCATCGCCGTGGGTCTGGTCTTTCTTGTGGTGCTGATCACTTCGATCATTTCGAAGGGTGTGGGCGCGTTTCAGCAGACCTTTATCACGCTCGAGGTCGAGCTTTTGGAAAGCAAGTTGGACAAGACTGGCGAACGGGACATCGAGAAGATCAAAAAGGTCACGACCTTTGGGTATAATCCGCTGATCGAAAACGCGCTTACAACAGCGATGGAAGAGGCTGGCGTTGAAAACCCCTTCGCCAAGGGCAAGGATCTGCGCAAGATGCTGTCCTCGGGTGCGGCTGCTGACCTTCGTGAATTCGTAGTCGCCAACCCCGACCGGATCGGTGAAACTGTGCAGTTCCGTCTGCTGGCATCGTCCCGTGTGGATGGTTATCTGAAAGACCGTGTGACCCGCGAAAGCCTTGCCCGCGACAAAAACCTGACCCCAGAGCATTTGGATGTGGTGGATCAGCTGAAAGACGCAGGCATTGTGGCCAAAAGCTTCAACCTTGGCTTCATCACTGGCGCGGATGCATCCGAAAGCCGGCCCGAGCAAGCCGGGATCGGTGTCTCGATGCTGGGCAGCTTTTACATGATGCTGGTGGTGCTGGCCTGTGCCTTGCCTATCGGGGTTGCTGCTTCCATCTATCTGGAAGAATTTGCCCCGCAGAACTGGATCACGGATCTGATCGAGGTGAACATCTCGAACCTGGCCGCCGTGCCATCGATCGTGTTCGGTATTCTGGGTCTGGCCGTGTTCATCCAGTTCGCGCATTTGCCACAATCGGCCCCTCTTGTCGGTGGTCTGGTGCTGACGCTGATGACACTGCCGACGATCATCATCTCGACCCGCGCGTCGCTGAAAGCGGTGCCACCGTCGATCCGCGAGGCCGCATTGGGCATCGGCGCCTCCAAGATGCAGACTGTGTTCCATCACGTGCTGCCGCTGGCCATGCCGGGTATTCTGACCGGGACCATCATCGGTCTGGCACAGGCACTGGGTGAAACCGCGCCGCTGCTTCTGATCGGGATGGTGGGCTATATCGCCTCGAACTATCCGGGTGGGATCATCGAAGGCTTAATGTCCCCGAACTCGGCCATGCCAGCCCAGATCTATGAATGGGCAAAACGTGCGGACCCTGCGTATTATGAACGCGCCTGGGGCGGCATCATCATCCTTCTGGTGTTCCTGATGACCATGAACATCATTGCAATCATTCTGCGCCGCCGATTTGAGCGCCGCTGGTAATAAGGGCCGCAGACATGAACGATATGACGAAACTCGAAAGGGCTGTTGAGATGAATGAAATGAAAATCTCGGCCAAGAATGTGCAGGTCTATTACGCAGACACGCACGCGATCAAAGACGTCTCGGTCGAGATCGAAGACAAGACTGTCACTGCCTTTATCGGCCCGTCGGGCTGTGGCAAGTCGACCTTCCTGCGGTGCCTGAACCGGATGAACGACACGATTGATATTTGCCGCGTGGAAGGTGACATCCTGCTGGACGGCGAAGACATCTATGACAAGCGCGTCGACCCGGTGCAGCTTCGTGCCAAGGTGGGGATGGTGTTCCAGAAACCCAACCCGTTCCCCAAGTCTATCTATGACAATATCGCTTACGGCCCGCGCATTCACGGTCTGGCCAAGAACAAGGCTGAACTGGACGAGATCGTCGAGAAATCCCTGCGTCGCGGCGCCATCTGGGACGAAGTGAAAGATCGCCTGCACGCTCCGGGCACCGGTCTGTCCGGTGGTCAGCAGCAGCGCCTGTGCATCGCGCGCGCCGTGGCGACCGAACCGGAAGTCCTGTTGATGGACGAACCCTGTTCTGCGCTTGATCCAATTGCGACGGCTCAGGTTGAAGAACTGATCGACGAACTGCGTCAAAGCTATTCGGTGGTTATTGTAACGCACTCGATGCAGCAGGCCGCGCGTGTCAGCCAGAAAACGGCCTTTTTCCACCTTGGAAATCTGGTTGAGTATGACGACACGACCAAGATCTTCACCAATCCCGAAGATCCGCGCACAGAAAGCTATATCACTGGCCGTATCGGCTAAGCCCCTATAAGGGCAGGAGAAAAGACATGATTGACCAACATATTGCATCCGCTTTCGACCGCGATCTGGAAGAAATTCAGGCCCACCTGATGAAGATGGGCGGCATGGTCGAGGACTCGATCCGTGAAGGCGCGAAATCGCTGAAGCGCCGGGACGAGGAGCTGGCCGATGAAGTGCGTCGCGCCGACAAGAAAATCGACGCTCTGGACCTGCAAATTCAGGAAGAATGCGCCCGCGTGATTGCGCTGCGCCAACCTGCTGCCTCGGACCTGCGTACGATTTTGACGGTGATGAAAGTGGCCGCCAACCTTGAACGGATTGGCGACTATGCCAAGAACATGGCCAAGCGGACCACTGTTTTGGTGCATATGCAGCCGATTGATGGCGCCTCGGGCGCGATCAAGCGGATGGCCAGCGAAGTACGCCAGATGCTGACCGACGCATTGGATGCCTATATCCGCCGCGACGAAGAACTGGCCCAAGACGTGCGTCACCGCGATCTGGAAGTGGATCAGATGTACAACGCGCTGTTCCGCGAGTTCCTGACCTTTATGATGGAAGATCCGCGCAACATCACGTCCTGCATGCACCTGCATTTCATCGCCAAGAATATCGAGCGTATGGGGGATCATGTGACCTCGATCGCGGATCAGGTGATCTATCTGGTCAGTGGTGAACTGCCGGAAGAGGCACGCCCGAAAGGCACCTCGGCCAACTATGAAATGCCCAAGGAGGGCGCTGATGAGGCCGAGGCATGAGTACAGACAAACCATGCGTTTTGCTGGTGGAAGACGAACCAGCACAGCGCGAAATCCTGCGCTATAACCTGACCTCCGAAGGATACGATGTCACCTTGGCCGAGAACGGGGATGACGCGCTGATCTTGGTGGACGAAGTTATGCCGGATCTGATCTTGCTGGATTGGATGCTGCCCGGCGTCTCGGGGATCGAGATCTGCCGTCAGGTAAAAAGCCGTAAGGAAACCCGCGCCATTCCAGTGATCATGCTGTCCGCACGGTCCGAGGAAGTGGACCGTGTACGTGGGCTGGAAACCGGCGCCGATGACTATGTGGTGAAACCCTATTCCGTGGGCGAGTTGATGGCACGGATCCGCACCCAACTGCGCCGGACCCGTCCGGTGTCTGTGGGGCAAAAGCTGGAATATACTGACATCATTCTGGATGGTGAAAGCCACCGCGTCACCCGATCGGGCGAGCCCGTGAAACTGGGTCCGACCGAGTTTCGTCTGCTGTCGACCCTCATGGAAAAGCCCGGCCGGGTTTGGAGCCGCGAGCAGCTTTTGGATCGTGTCTGGGGACGTGATGTCTATGTGGATACGCGCACAGTGGACGTCCATGTGGGGCGGTTGCGCAAAGCGCTTTGCCGCAACGGTGGAGACGATCCGCTGCGCACTGTACGCGGTACCGGGTATGCCCTGGGGTGATGTGAACATCGTCCTCTAAGGTATCGATAAGATATATAATCGCCCAGCGTCACCGTTGGGCGTTTTCCTTTTGAGGCCCCACCAGAACCTTGTGAACACAGGCCATACAAGGTGGCAAACCAGCCTTTGATTTGGGGCAATTCTGGGGGAGTGCGCATCTTTCCAGAGAAGGAAAGTGGCGGAGAGACAGGGATTCGAACCCTGGGTGGGCTTGCACCCACAACGGTTTTCGAGACCGCCCCGTTCGACCACTCCGGCACCTCTCCGCGGGGGTCTGTGAAGGGGGGGATAATTCGACCACGCCGCATGTGCAACCACTTTTTTTGCCTATTTTGGAAATGCTGGAAAAAACGTGAACGGCAATTGCTTGGCAAGGTCGATACCCGGCGCTAGTCTGATGTCGAAAACCTAGGTGGGAAACATATATAATACTATGATTGTAAACAAAATTATAAGTTTCACAGCGGCTGTTCTTGTGACCGCAACCAGTGCATTTGCCAGCGACCAAGATCAAATTCGGACCTTTCTGAAGATCACTGGCTTCGATGTGGCGATTGAATCGATCCAGTTGGGCGCGATGGCAGGGCCGGGCATGACCGGCGAAGACCCTGATGTCTTTGGCCGTCAATGGCAGGATCTGGCGCGCGAGGTGTTCGCGCCCAAGGACATGGTGGATGATGCCGTTGAAATGCTTTCCGCCGTGTTGCCGCAGGACGTTCTGGATCACGGCATGTCGTTTTACGAAAGCCCCCTTGGACAACGTCTGGTCGAGGTGGAGAACGAAAGCCACATGACTGATGACGACGTGAAATACACCGAAGGCGCTGCAATCGCGTCCGAATTGATGGAAACTGGCGACTTGAGGGTGCAGCTTTACAAGGCGATGGGGGATGCGATCGGTTCGACCGATGTAGCGATCCGATCGCTGATTGAAATACAGGTGCGATATCTGATGGCCGCGATGGCGGCAGGTGCCAGCGACCTTGAGCTTGACGAGGATGACCTGCGCGGCATTCTGTTAAGCCAATCAGATTTGATGCGGGACAGCATTGAGGAAAACAGTTTGATTGCAAACGCTTATGCCTATCGCACCATGGACGAGGCGGATCTGATCGACTATCTGGCTGCGCTTCAGAACCCCAAGATGGGGCAGGTCTATGAGATCCTGAACGCCGTGCAGTTCGAGATCATGGCGAACCGCTATGAAACCATGGCCAGCCGTCTGGACGAGCTGTCGCCGGAGACCGAACTGTGACTCGCGGCGCTAGATCTCTTCGCCTGCTGGGCGCAGTGCTGGCGGTGTCCTTGTCCAGCCAGGCAAGCTTTGCTGAAGGAACAGGCCAGATTCAGGGGCAGGTACTGCGTCTTGTTGCAAATCAATCCCAGTCTGCCGAACCGCAAAGCGTTGAAGAGCTTTGGCAGCTTCTTGGTCTGTCTGACATGGTTTCGATCCTGCATGATGAAGGGGTTTCGATGGCCTTGGCCTCGGATATGGACCTTCTGGGGTACGAGGGCGGGCCGCGTTGGGAAAGCGCGGTTCAGGCTATTTATGACCAAGGCGTGTTGCAGGACGAATTGCAGGCGCAGTTCAAATTACATCTCGCGCAGGACCATCTGTCAGCGTTGTGTGATTTCTACAAAACGGCTGACATGCAGGATATTATTCTGCACGAGATTGCCGCCCGCCGCGCTTTTCTGGACATAGATGCCGAGCAGACCGCGCGGGATCGCTGGCTTCAAGGTGAAACGTCCGATCAATTGGATGATACGATCCGCGAATACGTAGACAAAAACGATTTGATCGAACTGAATGTGATGGGGGCGCTGAACTCGAACTTCGTGTTCCTGACGGCATTGAATCAGAACCTGCCCGAGGCGGTAGGCCAGATGACCGAGCAAGACATTCTATCCCATGTCTGGTCGCAGGAAATTGATATCCGCACCGATACGACCGAATGGATGTACGCCTATCTTCACACGGCCTATGAAGAGATCGACCTCGATGCGCTGGACCGATATGTCGCGTTTTCCGCGACGGATGCGGGGCAGGCGTTGAATCACGCGCTGTTTGCAGCGTTTGACGTCATATATTTACGGCTGTCAGACGATCTGGGCCGCGCGGTGGGGACGTTTTCGCTTGAGCAAGAGCTTTAACGCTCAGCTTTTTCCGATCTCGAGCTTTTTCAATCCGTCCAGAAGTTCTGACAAATGTTCGGCATAGGGTTCCCATTTGCCGACCGAGCTTTTGTACAGCGGTTGGCGTACCTGCGCGATGGATAGCGTTTTTACGTCGCGCTTGGTCTTGTGGAAGTCCAGACAGGCGTCCTCCCATTCCAGTTCACAGAACTCTAGCAGCTTGCGGATTTCGGTCTCGGGATCGTCGACTAGATCTTCGTAAGAGATTTCGTAAATCCGATCTGGGGCAAGGGCGCGCCACTGGTCCAGATATTCATTGTACAGGCGATAGGTCTGAACCAAGGCCTCCTGAGAATAGCTGTAGCGGTGCAACCCGGGCACAAAGCGGTTCTTCAAGATTGACCACAGATTGTCCCGTGGATCGCGGCGCAGGGCGACGATTTTGGACTTGGGCATAGCAAGCCAGACCAAGGGCGCAATCTGATAAGTCGAGATCGTTTTGTCGGTAATCCGATCCGCGCCGGGTACGCGGGTGTCGATGGCATCTTGATAGGCGCGGCCAAGGTCTTCAAACTGGGTGTCGGTCATGTCGCCCACTTGGCCACCCGCTTTGGCCACCTTGGCGACCTCGGCAAAGCCCATCGGATGGAAAATGCCCAGTTCGTCCCCGCCGGTGACGGTCGAGTGGCTTGCTAGGATTTGCTCAACTAAAGTGGTGCCAGACCGTGGCAATCCGGTAATGAAAATCGTGTTGTTCTGATCATAACCACAGCTGCCGATCCGTGCCGGATCGAACCCTTCTAGGAAGGCGGTGAACCGATCGAAATCGCCTTGTTCCTTGGCCGCGTCATGTGGGTAAAGGCGGGCCATAACTTCGTTCGCGCGTGACAGATAGGTCCAGACCGCATCCGCGTCCTTCTGGTCCTCCATCACCTTCACAAGCCCATAGCCCAAGTCAATTCGGGCGTCATCTGGCAGGTCTGAACGGTCCCACAGCGCTTTCATCTCGGCGATCAGCGGATCCTCGGGATCGAGTTTGCGCCCCTGAGCGACCATACGATAGACGGCCCCCGAGCGGACACCGCGGGCAATTGCGTCGCGCAGGACCTTTTCGGCGGCCTCGAATTCGCCGCGTTGTTGCAGAAGGTTTGCGGCGATGGTGACCACCCGCAAGTGGTTGGGATCTGCTCCCAGCGCGGCGTCGATGGCCTGTTGCGAGGCATCCAGATTACCCCGAAGTTTCTCGGCGACAGCCCGCAGGGCCAGCATTTCGCCGGTTGGCGCTGTTTGCGCGGCCAGCGCGTCCAAATCTTCCAGCGTCCCGGTCGCATCTTCCAGCGTCAGGCGTGCTTGGGCCCGTGTAAACAGCCCTGCCGGGTTATTGGGGGCCACTTTCAGCAGCGCATCAAGGGCCTTGATGGCATCACTTGGGGCGTTGATATCAGCATAAAGCTTGCCCAGATTGCCCAACACAATGGGGTTGTCTGGGATGATCTGGCGGGCGTGCTCCAGAACCTTTCGGGCTTCCGTGCGGCGCTTGTGTTGCAGCAGAAATTGTCCGTATTGCGCCAGCGCCTCGCCATAGTCGGGATCGGCGGAGATTGCTGTCCGAAACGCCGCATCGGCCGCGTCCGTTTGCCCCAAAGCCGCCAACGCCACACCGTGGATCATCGAAACGACTTCGTTCGGGCCGCGTGCCAGCAGTGCACAGGCCTTTGCCTCGACATCTTTGGCGCGACCCGCATTCAGAAGCGCGGTTAAGGCGTCGATTTCGGCTTTCGTGGCGGTGGTACTGACGCGCTTGGTGTTTGCGCTGGTGCCTTTTAGCAAACCAGTCAGCCGCTTACGCTCGGCCGTGGGGATCTTTGCGGATTTCAGCTGTTTCTCGACCGTCGAGCGCGCCGCGCCATCAAGGCTGAGCGCAAGGGTGACATAGGCCCGCCAGACGGCAAGTTCCCCGGGGGCCAGATGCGCTGCCTTCTCAAGCGCATTCATTGCGGCGTCCATGCGCCCCATCTTTTGATGTATCTGCGCCATCTGGAACGGTACCTCGGCCCGCTTGGGGGCCATGGTCTGTAGCTGCTCAAGCACTTTCAGCGCCTCATTCGGCTTGCCCGCCCGCGCTAGATTGCCCGCTTTTTGAAACAGGGCAGGGATCTGATTTGAGTTCAAAGGCAGCATGGAGGATCCGTTTAAGCTGGAACAACGTTAGGCTCTTCGCTATTATGTCCCACCAAGACCTGCAAGAGCCAGCCGAAGGGCATGAAAATATGCGCCCAAGCGCGGCTTAAATGTCTTGACTTTAACCCCAATCCACCCGATAAGCCGCCATTCCTGCCGGGATTATCCTGTGCGGGGTTTGAAAACTATGTCCAAAACGTAAGTGGCGGGCGCGCAGTTCGAGGCAATGGAAGGGATGGGCCCTTCGACAAACGCCGGAGCATTCCGGGGCCATAGGACGCGGATTATGAAGGAAGATCAAATGTTTGCGGTTATGAAAACCGGCGGCAAGCAGTATAAGGTCCAAGCTGGCGACGTTCTGCGCGTTGAAAAGCTGGCGGCCGATGCTGGCGAGACAGTCCAGTTCAACGAGATTCTGATGGTCGGCTCGACTGTTGGTTCGCCCACCGTAGAAGGTGCTGGCGTCCAGGCAGAAGTCATCGACCAGATCAAAGGCGAAAAAGTCATTCACTTCGTGAAGCGTCGCCGTAAGCACAGCTCGAAGCGCACCAAGGGTCACCGTCAGCAACTGACGCTGCTCCGCGTGACCGACATCCTTGAAAAGGGTGCCGACAAGTCGGGCGTGAAATCTGCCATCGGTGCAGGTTCGGTTTCGGGTGCTGCTGTTGCAGCCGCTGCGAAGCCTGCCAAGAAGGCTCCGGCCAAGAAAGCAGCACCGGCGAAAGCCGCCAAAGCAAAAGCAGAAGCACCCGCTGGTGCTGACGATCTGAAAAAGCTGTCGGGCGTTGGCCCCGCGCTTGAGAAGAAACTGCTGGAAAATGGCGTTACCACCTTTGCTCAGATCGCCGCATGGGGCGAAGCCGAGATTGCCGAGTTCGACGAGAAACTGTCGTTCAAAGGCCGTATCGAGCGTGAAGGCTGGGTAGAGCAGGCCAAAGAATTGGCCAAAGGCTAACAAGAGCTAAGGAGAGATAGCATGGCACATAAAAAAGCAGGCGGTTCATCCCGTAACGGCCGCGACTCAGCCGGTCGTCGCCTTGGTGTAAAGAAATACGGTGGTCAGGTTGTGATCCCGGGCAACATCATCGTGCGTCAGCGCGGTACCAAGATGTGGCCGGGTGACAATGTCGGCATGGGCAAAGATCACACCATCTTTGCAACCAGCGAAGGCACCGTCAAATTCCACAAAGGCCTGAAAGGCCGCACCTTTATTTCGGTTCTCCCGGTGGCGGAGGCCGCTGAATAAGCCGAACCTCACAAGGTAGTGAATTTAAAGGGGCCGGCTTTGAATAGCCGGCCCCTTTTCTTTTTGTTTGGAGTACTTACCTGCCTGTTCATCCAACGTTCACACGAACGCCCTAATGCTGCCTGAAACACAGGCTAAATATTGGACTTCGGAGCGGAGCACGCGGTGCATTCAGCGCTTTTTCAGAGGAGGGAAAGCCATGAAGCATGTTGATATTAGAACACAGCCGATCATTCAGGCGGAGCGTTTTGTGCTGCGTCCTGTGCGGCAATCCGATCTTGGGGCATTGGAATTGTCTGTATCGGACAAACGTGTGGCCGAGGCCACGCGCTCGATCCCGCATCCGTTGCCACCCGGCCTGACCAAGGCGTTTATCGAACGTGCCATGGCCGATGATCGCAACGAAGATGTCTGGGTCATGGACAGCCTGCGCGAAGATCAGGACGAGGTTCTGGGCGTGATTACGTTGAACAAGCTAGATCGCGGGCAAAGCCAGCTTGGCTATTGGGTCGCTCCGGGCTTTTGGAATGCTGGGTTCGCGTCCGAAGCTGTTTGCGCGTTGATTAATGAAAATCCGCAAGGCAACTGCACCATTTTTGCCGAGGTCTTTCAGGACAACCCGGCCTCGGCCCGTGTTCTGACCCACGCTGGGTTCGAATATATCGGTGACGCAGAAAGCCATTCGGTTGCGCGCGGCGCCAATGTGCCCACATGGACTTACATCAGGAAGATGGTGTAACGTCTTGCCATGGAACAGAATATCCAGATTGAAACGGAGCGGTTTACGCTTCGCCCTTTGACGTCTGAGGACGCAGGTCAGGTCGTCGCGCTGCTTGATGATTTCGAAGTCGCGCGCTGGCTGACCGTCGTTCCACATCCCTATACACGCGCCGATTTCAACGGAGTTCTGAACTATCTTGCCAGCTCCAATCCGCTGGGTGGCTTGGCCATAGACGAGGACGGTCAGGTGCTGGGCGTGGTCGGTTTGGACCCGACGCTTGGATACTGGTTGGGACGTAAACACCATGGCCGCGGTGTGATGCGCGAAGCTGCATCGGCGCTTATCTCCCATGTTTTTGCCTCAACCGATAAAGACCAGATCGGCTCGGGATACTTTCCTGGCAACGACGCATCGCGTTCTGTGCTGACCGGGCTTGGTTTTCGCGACACCGGCAAGACAGAACCCGCACACTGCGTTTCGCGCGATTGCGACGAAGTGCTGATCAAGCTTAGCTTGTCCCGTGCGGACTGGGAGGCGCGCCGATGAAAACCCGTCTTTTCACAGAGCGTTTGGAGCTTCGGCGCACGCAACCCACAGATTTCGAGGCGATGCACGAGATGGTCTCGGAATACGAGGTGGCGAAGATGACAGGCACCTGGCCGTTTCCAGCAGACCCAGACGTGACCAAGTCGCGCTGTGTGCCGTCTGACCCGGAATTGGGTATGACGGGCGTGATCCTGCGCGATGGTGTTCTTGTGGGCTCGATGGGAATAGCCATTCGAGACGGTGAACATCCCGAGCTAGGCTATATGCTGGCCCGCGCGCATTGGGGGCAGGGATATGCCTCGGAAATGGCGCGCGCGCTTATCGATCATTGCTGGACGCGCTATGACTGGTCGCTGATCCGTGCCGGGGCGTTCATGGACAATCCTGCCTCGGTCCGAGTTTTGGAAAAGCTTGGGTTTACAGAACTTGATACAAGCACCGGCGAAAGCCGCGCCCGTGGAGTGTGTCATCCCCTGCGCAATTTCCAGCTTTTGCGACCACAAAGCTGATCGAATTGCCCTGGCCGTTGGCTCCACCCTTGAGCCTTGGCCCATTTCCCTCTATCGCCTGTGACATAACAGAAAGGCGCGCGTCATGAAGTTTCTCGATTTAGCAAAGGTCTATATCCGGTCCGGTTCGGGCGGATCTGGCTGCGTGTCTTTTCGGCGCGAGAAATACATTGAATATGGCGGGCCAGATGGGGGCGACGGCGGGCGTGGCGGCGACGTCGTGGTCGAGGTGGTCGAAGGCCTGAACACCCTGATCGATTTCCGCTATCAACAGCACTTTTTCGCGGGCAATGGCATCCCGGGCATGGGCAAACAGCGTACCGGTGCGGATGGCGATGATATCGTGCTGCGCGTTCCTGTAGGCACCGAAATTCTGGATGAGGACGAGGAAACCGTCATCGCCGACATGACCGAAGTCGGTCAACGTGTGGTGATCGCCAAGGGTGGCAATGGTGGTTTCGGAAACCTGCATTTCACCAGCGCGACCAACCGTGCGCCGCGGCGTGCCAACCCTGGTCTTGCAGGTGTTGAGCGCACCATCTGGCTGCGC
Source organism: Aliiroseovarius sp. ABM4_368 (assembly GCF_056161205.1). Lineage (NCBI taxonomy): Bacteria > Pseudomonadati > Pseudomonadota > Alphaproteobacteria > Rhodobacterales > Paracoccaceae > Aliiroseovarius > Aliiroseovarius sp. ABM4_368. The sequence continues at coordinate 715,476 of NZ_JBSWYR010000001.1, forward strand.
CTGAAGCTGATCGCGGATGTGGGTCTTTTGGGGCTGCCCAACGCGGGCAAATCGACGTTCTTGGCGGCAACCTCGAACGCGCGGCCGAAGATTGCGGATTATCCCTTTACCACGCTGCACCCCAATCTGGGTGTCGTTGGTGTGGATGGGGCTGAATTCGTGGTGGCCGATATTCCCGGCCTGATCGAAGGCGCATCCGAGGGCCGGGGGCTGGGCGATCTGTTCCTTGGTCACGTCGAACGCTGCGCCGTGTTGCTTCATCTGGTGGATGGTACTGCCGAAGATGTGGTTGCCGACTGGCAGACCATCATCACCGAGATCGAGGCCTATGGTGACATACTGGGCGACAAGCCGCGCGTCACCGTGTTGAATAAGATCGACGCCTTGGATGACGAAGAACGGGCCGAGAAACTGGCCGCCCTTGAAAAGGCCGTTGGTGGTCCGATTATGCTGATGTCCGGTGTGGCTCAGCAGGGTACGACGGATGTTCTGCGTGCGCTGCGCAAGGAAATTTCGGAAGATCGCATTCGGCAAAAGCCGGAAGAGGAAGAAGAGACGTGGCAGCCCTGAGCACGGCAAAACGTGTCGTTGTCAAAATCGGCTCGGCACTGTTGGTGGATGCCAAAACCGGAGCGCTGAAGGCGGACTGGCTGGGATCGCTGTGCGCGGATGTGGCAGCGTTGAAGGCGCGCGGTGCGGATGTTGTTCTGGTGTCCTCGGGCTCGATTGCTTTGGGCAGGGGGGTGCTTGGCTTGCCGATGGGTGCATTGTCGCTTGAGCAATCACAGGCTGCCGCGGCCGTTGGGCAAATCCGTCTGGCCCGCGCTTATGAAGAAGCCTTGGCACCGCTGGGAGCAACCACCGCGCAAATTCTTGTAACCCTGGAAGACAGCGCAGATCGTCGCCGTTATCTGAACTCGCGCGCGACGATGGAAACGCTTCTGTCGTTAGGTGTGGTGCCGATTGTGAATGAAAACGACACCGTGGCGACCGACGAAATCCGCTTTGGCGACAATGACCGCTTGGCGGCCCAAGTGGCCGTGACCATCGGAGCGGACCATCTGGTGCTGCTCTCGGATGTTGACGGGTTCTATTCCGGCAATCCCAAGGACGACCCGACCGCCACGCGCTTTGACGTGATCGACCAGATTACACCCGAGATCGAGGCGATGGCGGGCGATGCCGGCACCGGCCTGTCGAAAGGCGGGATGAAGACCAAGGTCATGGCTGCGAAGACTGCAACCGGGGCAGGGTGTGACATGACGATCACCGAAGGGTCACGGATGAACCCGCTGACTTCGTTGATCGAAGGCGCGGCAGCGACGCTGTTTACCGCGCAGACCACGCCGAAAGCAGCACGCAAGCACTGGATTGCATCGATGAAACCGCAGGGTGTGTTGGTGCTGGATGAGGGCGCTGTGGCGGCGCTCCGGTCTGGAAAGTCGCTGTTGTCGGCGGGTGTAACGGATGTGGTTGGAGCGTTTCTGCGCGGCGATCCCGTTGACATTCAGGGCGCAGATGGCACCCATCTGGGCGCAGGTCTGGCTGGCTATACGGCGGACGAGGCGCGTGCCATCAAGGGCCAGAGGTCTGACCAAATCGAACGCATTTTGGGTCACCCGGGCCGTGCAGCCCTGATCCATCGGGACGATATGTCCCTTTAAAGACAAGAAGATATAGAACCACCTTATTGGAGAAAGCAAGATGAGTGACGACATCAAAACCATGATGACCGACATTGGCACCCGCGCCCGCGCGGCCGCACGTGACCTTGCTTTCGCGCCAGCCGAAGCCAAAGAAAAGGCTTTGATGGCCGCTGCGGATGCCTGCTGGGACCGCCGTGATCAGATCATTGCCGCCAACGTTAAAGATATGGAGTTTGGCCGGGACAAAGGTCTGTCTGATGCCATGATGGACCGTCTGATGTTGGACGAAGATCGCATCAAAGGCATGTGCGACGGACTGCGGGCCGTGGCGGCGCAGGACGATCCTGTGGGCGAGGTGATGGACGAATGGGACCGCCCGACGGGTCTGAACATTCGCCGCGTGCGTACACCGCTTGGTGTGATCGGCGTGATCTATGAAAGCCGCCCCAATGTGACCGCAGATGCGGGCGCGCTGTGCTTGAAAGCCGGGAACGCGGTGATCTTGCGCGGCGGTTCGGAAAGCTTTCATTCTGCTGGGCTGATCCATGAGTGCCTGCAAGACGGGCTTCGTGCCGCCGGCCTGCCCGAGGATGCGATTCAGTTGATCCCGACCCGTGATCGCGCGGCAGTGAGCGAGATGTTAACCATGACCGACCATGTGGACGTGATTGTCCCGCGTGGCGGCAAAGGCCTTGTGGGGCTGGTCCAACGCGAGGCCCGCGTGCCGGTTTTCGCGCATCTGGAAGGCATTGTGCATATCTATATCGATAAGGACGCGGATGCTGAGAAGACCCGCAAAGTCGTGATGAATGCCAAGACCCGCCGGACCGGGATTTGCGGTTCGGCGGAATGCTTGCTGATCCATCGTGATGCACAAGAGTTGGGGCAGGCGGTGATCAATGATCTGATGGCTGCCGGGGTCGAGGTGCGCGTGGGCGAAGGCCTTAACGGAAGTGTTCCCGCGACCGAAGACGACTGGGGCACCGAGTATTTGGACAGCATTATTGCCGCCAAGCTGGTCGATGATGTGGACGGGGCGATTGAGCATATTAACCGCTATTCTTCGTCCCACACAGATGCGATCATGACCGAAAACGACGCGACCGCAGATCATTTCTTCAACCGCCTCGACAGCGCGATTCTGATGCGCAATGCCTCGACCCAGTTTGCCGATGGCGGCGAATTTGGCATGGGCGCCGAGATTGGGATTGCCACCGGTAAAATGCATGCGCGCGGGCCGGTAGGGGCCAAGCAATTGACATCGTTCAAGTATTTGGTGATTGGAGACGGAACCACACGCGCCTAAAACCTGAAAAATCCGCCCTAATCCGGGCGGCTTTCTTCTTAGAAGGACAGGGTGATCGTCTGATCCGTGGTCTGCACGGCGGCAACGCGATTTTGCCGCTGAAGCTCGGGCCGGATCAGTGCGAAATGAACTTGGGCAGGTGGGACATCAAGATTTGGGTTCGCCGCTGACAGCAATCCCCACAGGTCCGGGTCGATGTTCAACCTGTCTCCGCGCGCTGACATCTTCCAATGCCCGTCCTCGCGTGTCACCGACAGCTGACCGCCCCACGGCATCGCGGTTTCAAAACACTGAAGTGCAAGGAAGGCCAGCTTCGCCTCGGCCCGGGGCAGGTCGCCCGCGGGTTGCCAGTCAATCTCGATCTTGCGGCCATCCACGCCGGGCGCGAGCACGGCACGTATTTCACGTTCCGACAGGGATTGGCCATCTGCAGCGGCGCCGAAGGCCACGCGAAAAAAACGGATGCGCAGGTTTGCATTGGTCACGCTTTCCGCAATCAGCGCCATTTCCGGACTGTCGCCCATGCCTGAAAGCTGCAACAGCTCTACCCCATTGCCGATTGCGCCCAAAGGGCTGATAAGGTCATGGCAGATACGGGATCCGATCAATGCGGTCAGGTCGCGGTCTTGTTTGGTCATGTTGAAAGCCTGATAGGGAAGAATGTCATGGGATTGGGATCACTTCTGGAGCCGGGAATGCTGGTGCGCCACCCTGATAAACCCGATTGGGGTTTGGGGCAGGTGCAATCCAATATCGGAGGGCGCGTCACGGTGAATTTCGAACATGCCGGTAAGCAGGTGATCATGATTGAACATGTTGACTTGATGCCTGTATTTACGCCTCCTGAGCGGTAAGGTGCCGCGCGGATGCTGCGTTGTACGTCCGTTGTCTGAGCCATATTAGCTGAACAAGGTTAGCAAATGGTTAATCCCACATGATTGCGCCCAAATTTGAACTGAGATTGGCCCAGAGTGACGCAGATCTGATCGCAGCACAACGACTGCGTTATGATGTTTTCGTGCGCGAGCTGGGTGGGGATGGGCCCTTGGTGGATCATGATAACGGGTTAGAGCGAGACGCATTCGACCCGTTTTATGACCATCTGATCCTGTTTGATCACGCGCGCGCGGGATCGCCAGCGGTCGGGGTGTATCGGCTGTTGCGTGGCGACAAGTTGGATACGCCTGCCGGGCCTGATCACTTCTATTCCGAAGCTGAGTATGACCTAAGTGTTTTGAAAGCTTCGGAGCGTAAGTTGTTGGAATTGGGCCGATCTTGCCTTCATCCCGATTATCGCGGTGGCGCTGCGATGATGCATCTGTGGGGCGGTCTGGCGACCTATGTCGAGGAACACGGCATCGAAGTTCTGTTCGGTGTGGCCTCGTTTCACGGGACCGATATTAACGCGCTGAAGGCTCCTTTGTCGCTGCTGCATCACCGGCACCTCGCCCCCGAAGTGATCCGCGTGCGCGCGCAACCTGACACGTTTCAATCAATGGACCTTATGCGCGAGGCCGACATCGACCGTCCCGCCGCGATGCGCGCGGTGCCCGCACTGATCAAAGCCTATCTGCGCCTTGGTGGATTTGTGGGCGAGGGCGCCTACATAGATCATGACTTCAACACCACAGACGTCTGTCTGATCATCGATATGAGCTTGGTGAATGAAAGATCGCGCGCCATCTATGCGGGGGGCAAGTCATGAGCGGAACCTGGCAAAGCAACCAAGAACCAGAGGCGTTTCACCCCTCGGGGTTGGATTATCTGCGCGTCATCCGTCGGGGTCTGCCGCTTGGCCTGTTGGTTTTCGGTGGGCTGCTTTTGCTTCTGCTGCTCCGCTTGATTGAGCGGCCGATTTTCGGGATGCAGCGCCCAATCACGCCGCATATCACCCAGTTTGTCTGCCGCAACGCGTTTCGGATCCTTGGCATTCGATTCTCTACAAACGGCGTCCCGATGCACCAGAAAGGTGCAGTGGTGGCCAATCACGCGGGCTGGCTGGACATCTTTTCTCTGAACGCGCGCAAGCGGGTATATTTCGTATCGAAATCCGAAGTCGCGGGCTGGCCCGGCATTGGCTTGCTGGCACGTGCGACAGGGACGGTGTTCATCAATCGCGACCGGAAAGAAGCGCAAAACCAGATCGAGGTTTTTCGCACCCGTTTGATGGCCGGGCATAAGCTGCTCTTCTTTCCCGAAGGCACATCCTCGGACAGTCAGAGGGTTTTGCCATTTAAATCAACCCTTTTCGCGGCGTTCTTCGCGCCAGAGCTGCGCGATTTCATGTGGGTTCAGCCCGTCACCTTGCGCTATTTCGCCCCCGAAACACGCGATCCACGCTTTTATGGCTGGTGGGGCGACATGGATTTCGCACCACATCTGTTGCAAACCTTGGCGACCAAGCGGCAAGGGCAGGTGGAGCTGGTTTATCACGACCCGGTTAAGGTCTCGGACTTCAAGGGTCGCAAAGAATTGGCCGCCTATTGCGAAGCGGCCGTGCGCGAAGGTCTGGGCGAGCTGAACGTCGAACGTTAACCGTTCATCGCCGACAGCAGGCGGTGCAACGTGGCGGAAGGGTCCTCGGTGCGCCAAATCTCTTCCCCTATGGCGAAGAAATCAGTGACGGGGGTCAGGGCGCGGATCGTGTCTTCGTCCAATGCGCCCTCGGCGACCACGGGCACTTCGATCATCTGGCTCCACCACGCGAAAAGTTCTTGTTCCGCGCGGGTGCCATCGCCAAGGGGGGTCGATCCTGCGGGGCCAAAACTGACATAGTCCGCACCAACTTCGCCTGCATTCATCCCGTCATGGCGCGATGCCGAACAATATGCGCCGACAATCGAATCCGCGCCCAGATCGTCACGGGTTTTACGTACACGGCGCGCGCCATCACCCAGATGCACTCCGTCCAGTCCCAGACGTTCGACCAGCACCGCATGTTCGGCGATCACGATCGGCACGTCACGGGCATGGGCAACCTCGCGGCAGGCGTCAGCAGCGCGCATGATGCGGTCTTCGTCCGTGGTTGCCAGCGACAGGCGCAGGCAGGCGGTTTCGAACGCGTCCAGCACCTTCGCCAGTTCCGTGGGAAAGCGCGACAGTTCGATCTCGGGCGGGGTCACAAGATAAAGCTGTGGGCGGTCCTGGTCAGTGTCGGCCATCTGCGCGATCCTTTTTAGTCGTTCTGTGGGGCTTCATAGCCGGGTTTGCCGCTATTGCAAGCACAGGCGTCACTTTGCGGGCAGGCTGGACACGAAATCGACTGCTAGATGCAACAATTCGGCGCGGGTGTCATCATCTGCCATTGCCTCTTCACCTGCGTCAATGAACCCACCCATCGGCCGCCCGGTGAAATCCATCTTACGCGCACCTGGCAGGGCAAGTGCTTGGGCTTCAAGCTCTTTTCCGACGCGGTACATCGCGCCATCTTTGTGAACTCCGCACAGCATGTTGCCGTTCAGCATGAAGGCGATGCCGCCAAACATCCTCTTTTCCGCCAGACCGGGCTGGTCGCCCAGATCATCTTTCAGGATTTCATAAAGACCGCTGTCATAAGCCATGAAAAGCTCCTGCTTGCCGAATGATCCCGCTCAGCGTATCACGCGCCCGAGCAAATGAAAGAGACCGCCGTGATGGATACCCCCGAAACCCAGCTGGGACCTCAGCCCGAAATCGTACTGGTTCGCCCGCAGATGGGAGAAAATATCGGTGCAGCGGCACGCGCGATGCTGAATTTCGGGTTAGAGCGTATGCGGATCATTGCCCCACGTGATGGCTGGCCGAACCAAACAGCTGTGGCGATGGCGTCTGGTGCGGGGCGGGTTCTGGATGCGGCAGGGGTCTACGACACGCTCGCCGAGGGGATTGGCGATTGCGATTATGTCTATGCGACCACCGCCCGGTCGCGGGATCTGGCAAAACCAGTGCTCAGCCCCGAACGTGCCATGGAAGAGGCGCGTGAAATGCGCCTTCAGGGCAAAAAGGTTGCGGTGCTGTTTGGGCCGGAACGTACTGGCTTGGAAAATGACGAGGTTGCACGAGCGAACGCCCTGATCTCGGTCCCTGTAAACCCGGAATTTGCGTCGCTGAACCTTGCGCAATGCGTGCTTCTGACGGCCTATGAGTATCGCCGCCAGACCCATGACACCGCCCATCACGTGATGGAATGGGCCAGCAGCGAACCCGCCAGCGCGATCGAGATCGAGAAGCTGGCCGAGCACTATGAAAAGCGTCTGGACGAGGCCGGGTATTTCTTCCCCGAGACCAAGGCCGAAGTGATGAAGATCACCCAGCGCAACATGTGGAGCCGTCTGAACCTAAGCCGTCTGGATGTGCAGATGTTCCACGGCATCCTGCGCCAGCTGTTGCGCAATAAGGGCTAAGATCAGTCCGCCCGACGCGCCGCCACGATCCACATCGCCATTAAGACCAAAGACCCAACGGCGTTGAAATTCGCCATGGTGATGTCCAATGCCTCGATCGGGATCATGTCTGACAGGCGCCACGGGATTTCGTCGCAACGCACCAGGGGCGCGGCTTGGATCTGCGCCAGAAGGTCTTCGACCGACAGATTGCCAACGCCTCCGCCCGAACACGATGCTGGACCGTCCCACAACTTCCGCTCGACGCCGGAATGAAAGATCCCAAGGCCTGCCGATACGGCCATGGTCAGGGCTCCTACCCAGCGAAGAAGGCGCATTTTGGTGGCAATCGCTGCACCACCCAGCACGAAGGCGATCGCATGGGGCCAACGCTGCCAGAAGCACATTTTGCATGGCGCATAGCCCAGAGATTGAAAGACAAATGCGCCCGCCAGAATGCCAGCCGAAGCCACGGCGGTCACGATGATCAGGGTTTTGGTGGGAAAGCGATCAAGCAATGTCATAGGAATTTCACCACATAGAAGCCGCCAATCAGCAGGATGCAGAACAGGGCGAACATCAGGCCCAAACGGCGTTCGATGAAGTCACGGATGGGCTCTCCGAATTTCCATAGAAGGGTGGCGACGATGAAAAACCGCAGCCCGCGTGCGATCACACTGGCGACCATGAAGACGCCAAAGTTCAGCCCGGTCGTACCCGATAGGATGGTGATGACCTTGTATGGGAACGGGGTTACGCCCGCGATCAGCACCGCCCATGCGCCCCATTCGTTATAGCGCTCGGCGAACTCGCCGAAATAGGCGTCTTTGCCATAGAATTCCAACACCGGGCGGCCGACGGTCTCGAACAGTCCCCAGCCGATGTAATAGCCGAACATGCCACCCAGAACGGACGCAACCAGCGCCACGCCCGCAATCACAAACGCGCGCGAGGGGCGGGCGATGATCATTGGGATCATCAGAACATCAGGCGGGATCGGAAAAACCGAGCTTTCCAAAAAGGCCACCACCGCCAGCGCCCAAAGCGCGTGGGGTGTGTTGGCCAGACCCATCGTCCAATCGTAAAGCCGCTTAATCATGCTAATGCTCGAATAGTTTTTCCTTAAACTTGACGAACCACGAGCGGGGCGCGACGTCAAGTCGGTCATGCTTGAAGCCTGTGGGAAGGTCGGTAAACTGCTTGTGAATGTAACGGGTGAGGGGGGCTAGACTATGAAATGGCAAGGTCGGCGTGGAAGCCGCAATATCGAAGACCGTAGACGGGCTGGCGGAGGTAAGGCGCAAGTAGGCGGGCTTGGTCTGCTTGCCATTCTGGCCATCGGCTATTTCATGGGTGTGGATGTAACGCCTTTGTTGCAAGGCGGCGGGATATCTGGCGGCAGCAGCAGCGGCGAAATTACCGAGGCCGACCGGCAGGCAGGCGAATTCGTCTCGGTTACTTTGGCGGATACGGAAGAGGTCTGGTCTGATTTGTTCCGCACGCAGGTGGGTGAAAGCTATAATCCCGTCACGCTGGTGCTTTACAAAGGTGTGACTCAAAGCCCGTGTGGTGGCGCGTCGGGCGCGACCGGGCCGTTTTACTGTCCCGGGGATCGAAAGGTCTATTTAGATACGGCGTTCTTCACCACCATGTCACGTCAACTGGGGGCCAGCGGGGATTTCGCCGCGGCCTATGTGGTGGCGCATGAAGTCGCCCATCATGTTCAGAACGAACTTGGCATCCTGATGCAAGCCAACCGCATCCGTCAGCAGTCCAGCCAAGAGAGAAGCAACGCCATCTCGGTTCGGATCGAGCTTCAGGCCGATTGCTATTCCGGCATCTGGGCCCGCGAGGCGCAGGCGCGTTTCGGGTCACTGGAGCGCGGGGATATCGCCGAGGCGATGAACGCCGCGCGCCAAATCGGGGATGACACGTTGCAGCGCAATGCAGGGCGGGTGCCTATGCCGCATACGTTCACGCATGGCACGTCTGAACAGCGCGAACGCTGGTTCACGCGTGGTTTGGAAAGCGGAGACATGCGGGCCTGCGATACGTTCTCGGCGCGCAGCTTGTGATTCCTTTTTGGTTCACTATGTGATCCGCCTGGTCAACAAAAGTTTCTTCGTTCCGACGCTGCAACCGCAGTAAAACTTCAGGAAATACGCGCCTTTAGTTATAATGTTGCGAACGCAACGAAAATTGACTGCAAAAATTTCAGAGACAGGATTGAACAAAGCTGACCGACCGGTCGAAAAAGCTTGCGCGAGTCAGCAGAGCCTGCTTGAATTGTCGCCAATTGCCGGGGCAGGTGCCCTTGCAGTCGAAACATATCGCGTTTGGGAGGAAGCGAAATGAAACTTACCATGAAAGCCACCTTGGCCGGAGCCCTTGCTCTGGGTCTTAGCGCTACAGCCATCTTTGCGCAGGATGTGACATTGCGCTGCCAGCACTTCCTACCGCCTAAAGGCTCGACCCCGCTGTATTTCATGGCGCCCTGGGCTGAAAAGATCGAGAAAGACTCGGGTGGCCGTATCAAGGTAGAGCTTTATCCGGCGATGCAGCTGGGCGGCAAACCACAAGCGCTTTATGACCAGATCCGCGATGGCGTAATTGACTGTGGCTGGGCGCTGCCCGCTTATACGCCGGGCCGTTTCCCCGAAGCCGAAGCCTTTGAACTGCCCTTTATGACCTCGCGCAACGCTGCCGCATCGTCGAAAGCCGCTTGGGAGTTTTCGGAAAAGTACCTGATGGAGCGTATGGGCGACGTCAAACTGCTGGCTGTCCACGTACACGGTCCGGGCATCGTTCACAAAAAGGGCGATCCCGTAATGGCGCTTGAGGATTTCAACGGTCTTAAACTGCGCGGCCCTTCGCGTCAGGCCAATGCTTTGCTTGAAACCTTGGGGGCGTCACCGATCGGAATGCCCATGCCGACCTTCCCTGAAGCCTTGTCCAAAGATGTCGTAGACGGCGGTGTAACACCATGGGAAATCGTGCCGCCCTTGAAGCTGCACGAACTGGCAGACAGCCACACGGAATTCCCGGGTGATCGCTCGCTCTATAACACCTTCTTCATTTGGGCTATGAACAAAGACACCTATGCTTCACTGCCGGATGATCTGAAAGCCGTCATCGACGCGAATTCGGGTCTGGAAACGTCGGCTTGGGCAGGTGCGTCCTTCGACACAGGTGATGTGGGCGGTCGCGAGATCGTTGCAGCCACCGATAACAAAATCCACGAGCTGGACCCAGCGCTGGTCGCTGAAATCCGCGCCATGGGTGATAAGCAGGTGGAAGCTTGGGCTGCTGATATGACCTCGAAAGGTCTGGATGGCGAAGGCATGGTCGCTTTCGCGAAAGAGCTGGTTGCCAAGTACTCTGCCCAGTGATCTGGTGCAAATGAACGCTCCGGGTGGCCAGACCGGCTACCCGGAGTTTTTCTTGCGACGCGGCCTGCATTGTGCGGCGTAGGATGAAAAGGGGGGAACCATCGTGGCAATCGCGAAATCTGCCGAGCTCCGAGTGGGGCGCTTCATGGAAGTTTTAAGCCGTTGGATGGCCTATTCGGGCGGGGCCGTTTTGGTCGGGATCGCCATGACGACCGTGGTCTCGATCATCGGGCGGGCGCTGTCGGGCTATGGCTTGTCGCCGGTCAAAGGCGACTTCGAGATCGTCGAGATGGGCTGCGCCGTCGCCGTCTTCGCTTTCCTGCCGTGGTGCCAATTCAAGCGCGGCCACGTGACTGTTGATATCTTCATCACCCGTCTTCCCGAACGCATCCAAGCCTTTCTTGGCTTTATCGGAGACGTCTTTCTGACAGGAGCAGCCTTTGTCATCCTGTGGCGTCTATGGCTGGGTTTCGGCGAGAAATTCCCCTTCGGCTCGGACGCTTTTCGCAACGCCTTGGGCATGGGGTCGAAACCCTTCTTCGCCGAAAGCAGCTATGAACTTGAGGTTCCGCTTTGGATCCCCTTCGGTCTGTGCTTGATCGGTGCTGCATTCTTCCTTTTGGTTGCCGTTTATACGATGTGGCGATCATTCAATTGGGTTCTTGACGGTAAGGAACAACACGTATGACCGGTATCGAACTTGCAATCGTCGCCTTTGCGCTGATGCTGCTTGCGATTTTCCTGCGATTGCCCATTGGTCTGGCGATGGGCATGACCGGTTTTTTCGGCATTTGGTATCTGATGGGGCGTCCTTCGGTGACGCTGAGCCAGATGAAGACGCTGACATATGACACGTTTTCCAGCTATTCGCTGTCGATTGTTCCGCTGTTCCTGCTGATGGGGCAGTTCGCGACAAAGTCTGGCATGTCCGGCGCGCTGTTCAGTACGGCCTCGGATTGGTTGGGACATCGCAAGGGTGGGGTTGCGATGGCCGCCGTGGGCGCTTGTGCGGGCTTCGGTGCTGTTTGTGGCTCGTCGCTGGCGACGGCGTCGACCATGGGGCAGGTAGCCTTGCCCGAGATGCGCAAGCGCGGTTATTCCAATGCGCTTTCCACCGGCGTTCTGGCCGCGGGCGGGACGTTGGGCATCCTGATCCCTCCATCCGTCATTCTGGTGATCTATGCGATCCTGACCGAGCAAAACATCGTAAAGATGTTCATTGCTGCTCTGGTGCCGGGCATTCTGGCGGCTCTTGGCTACATGCTGACTGTCGCCGTGATGGTGCGCATCAATCCGGACAGTGCGACGACGGCCGAACGCGTGCCCTATGTACAGCGTTTCAAGACACTTCTGTCGATCTGGCCCGTTGTGGTGATCTTCGGCCTTGTGATGGGCGGTATCGCGGGCGACTGGAACTGGACGAAAACAGGCGTGCAAGCGCTGTTCACCCCGACCGAGGGCGCTGCCGTGGGCGCCGTCGCCACAGGTCTGTATGGCGTCATTACCGGTGGCCTGACATGGAAAGGCTTTCTAGACAGCATTCTGGCCACGGCCCAATCCACCGCCATGATCTTTTTCATCGTGCTGGGCGCGCAGATCTTCAATTCGTTCCTTGCTTTCACCCAAGCGCCGCAAATGCTGGCCGATTGGGTGTCCAGCCAAGGCTATGCACCGCTTCTGGTCCTGTCGATGATGCTGATCGCTTATTTGATCTTTGGCTGTGTCATGGACAGCCTGTCGATGATCCTTCTGACCATCCCAATCTTCTATCCCATCATCGAGGTCTTGGATTTCGGCCTGACCCCGGAAGAGGCCGGCATCTGGTTTGGCATCCTTGCCCTGATCGTGGTCGAGGTTGGATTGATCACGCCACCCGTGGGCATGAACCTTTTCATCATCAATTCGATGGCCCGCGACATCCCGATGAGCGCCACCTATCGTGGCGTTGCCCCCTTCGTGCTTTCCGACCTGATCCGCGTGGTTGTGCTGGTGGCTTTCCCGGGGATCACGCTGTGGCTGGTCGGGGTGTTGTTCTGACTTAAAAAATGCGCGGGGCAGGGGCAGAAATGCCGTTGACCTTGCCCCGTGGCTTGGGTATCCCAACCAAACAGTGCCCAAGTGGCGGAATGGTAGACGCAGGGGATTCAAAATCCCCCGATGGTAACATCGTGAGAGTTCGAGTCTCTCCTTGGGCACCAACTTCCCGCCGAATTCGTGATTCATGACTGCCGGTGGCAAACCGGAGGAAGACATGAACGAAACATCCAGCAAAACCAATCAGCTAAACCGCGCCGCCAAGTTGTTGCACCACCGTGGGCAGGGGCTGGCCAAGGGCGATCCGATTGCGCTTCCGATCACCACAAGCTCGATGTTTCATCTGCCCGGCGATCCGGCGGATACACCCGGATATGGCCGCGTTGACAACCCAACATGGGAGGCGCTGGAAGACGCGCTGGCAATCTTAGAGGATGCACCCTGTGTGGCGTTGCCATCCGGCATGGCGGCCATCTCTGCTGCTCTTTTTGCCTGTTTGGGGACGGGGAAGCGCCTGTTGGTGCCCTCGGACGGGTATTACGTGACCCGAGTGTTGTCGTCCGAGTTTCTGGCCGCATTCGGCGTGGATGTGATCGAACGCCCGACGGCGCAGTTTGCCGAAGGTGGGTTTGACGGGATCGACGTGGTATTCATTGAAACACCATCAAACCCGGGTCTGGACCTGTGCGACCTGCGTGCCATCTGTGTAGGTGTACGCGCGGCTGGTGGGATCAGCATCGTTGACAACACCACGCTAACACCGTTCGGGCAACGTCCTTTGGATCTGGGCGCGGATGTGGTGGTGGCGTCGGACACCAAAGCCCCGGGCGGGCATTCGGATCTTTTGATGGGCCATGTCGCCACACGCGATCCTGCGCTTCTGTCACGCGTTAAAGATTGGCGCAAAATGTCTGGCTGCATCCCGTCGCCGCACGCGGCATGGGCGCTCTATCGCGGGCTCGAGACGCTGGAATTGCGCTTCACCCGCATGTGCGACACAGCCGAGGTGATTGCGCCGGTTCTGGCCGCACACCCTGCCGTAAAAGCCGCGCGCTTTCCCGGCCTTCCGACTGATCCATCGCATAATCTGGCGGCAAGCCAAATGGCGCGATTTGGGTTCCTGATCGGACTTGATTTTGGCTGCGAAGACCGCGCCGAGCGGTTCATAGAAGCCTGTAACTATCTGCGTCCCGCAACCTCGTTTGGGGGCGTTCACAGCTCGGCCGAGCGGCGGGCGCGTTGGGGGGATGAGGTATCTGCGGGCTATGTCCGGTTGTCGGTTGGATGCGAACCGGCTGCGGCACTTTTGCAAGACTTAACTGATTCTCTGGATGGGTTAAGCGACTGATTTCCATTCTGAGTTGTCGTCAGTTTCTAGTATCTGCGCGATTGAAATCCACCAAAAGTTATTGCTGTAACAGGGCAATCTCGGAATGCGGGTGCGAACAGCAGAAATTTGATCACGTTTATGTTTTGGGTACGTTTTCCCTGTATATTCCCCTTTAATAATAGATGGAGAAGGAAGTAATCAGGGTCCAGTGTTGAGTAGTGGGTAAATCCTTTGGTTTTTCGTGATGTAAAAAGTGAAAGCAGTTTGTACGTGGCGTGGCCTGGCGTCCCGAACGTTTTCGATGACACCTCCGTATCATCGCAAAATGAATCACGCCGTGCGAAGCTCGGTGGTTCCTTGTCAGGCATTTCGGCCAACACCATGGTCGAAACTGCACGCGGGGTTGTTCCTGCGCGGGGCTTGCAAGTCGGTGATCAAGTCAAGACATTGAAAGGGCGATTTTCGCCCATTCGGTGGGTGGGTCATTCGTCGATGCCCAAGAGCAAAACCGCCTTTCCAATTCGTTTTCCTGGCCTGACCGATGGCCAGTCCGGTGCGCTTTTGACGCCGGGCAGCCTTGTTTTGGTGGACGACCCTGTTTGCGAAATGCTGACCGGCGAGGCCAATGTGGTCTGCACGGCTGATATGCTGGCCGAAGTCGGACAGGGTGAAGCTGACGACAGCGTAACCCCCATGATGGTGCACATCCTTCTGGACAAGACCGAGATGATCCGCTGCGGCGATTATTGGGTCGAAAGCCTGATCCCCGAAATCGATCAGATCCGTCAAGACGCTCCGGAACTAGCACAAGAGATTCTGGATGCCTGCCCAAGGCTGCGAAGCCGGCAGGGGATTGCGTCCTATCTGCGCGAGTATCTTGTGATTGACCGGCGCGAAGCCAGTGTCATTTTCGCGGGTGCGTAGACACGTTTTCCCAATCGGCCCAATCTTGTGGCGTGTCCAGATCCCGAACGGCATTCTGACCGGGTAGTGGATGCAGCACGACAGTTTCCGCCCCAAGCAGCGTCTTCGCACCTTGATCGTCCGATAAATTCTCTAACTGCGTCCGATAGCGGCGGGGAAAAATCACGGGATGTCCCGGCTTCCCGTCGTGATCGGCTGCGCGCAGGATAGTTTCCCCATCGAAGCGGGCAATCATGTCTTTCAGATCATCTGCGGTCACGTCGGGCAGGTCCGTCAGCATAACCAAGATTCCATTGATCTGATCCGGCAGAGCGCGGACAGCGACGGATAGGCTGTGTCCAAGACCTTTTGCATGGCCCGCTATGGGCACCGGGATGGCTGACAGTTGGTCAACGGTCTCTGCTTTCTTGGAACCGCTGGGCACCGCCACATGGGGCGTGATTCCAGCGGATTTCACCATCCGTATGCGATCCTCAAGAAGGCTTCGTCCGGATGGCAGGATACGCAGAAGTTTGTCCTGCCCCATGCGACGGGACAGGCCGGCGGCCAACAGCACCACTTCGATGTTGGCCGCCGTCATGGCTTACTTCTCGGGGATCAGGCCGCGTGGGCTGAACCGCAGCACCAGCAGCAGAACGATTCCCATCGAAAAGAGACGCATATGTGCCGCCGAGTCGATCAGATGCGTTTTCAGCGCCGAGCCATCCTCGAGCCCCATGGTTACGACCGACATCAGCCAGTTGCCGATGGGCTCGACCTGTATCCACAGGAACCAGATCAGGAACGCACCCAGAACCGAACCAAGGTTGTTGCCAGACCCGCCGACAATCACCATCACCCAGATCAGGAATGTAAACCGCAGGGGCTGATAGGTGCCGGGCACCAGCTGCCCGTCCAGTGTGGTCATCATCGCACCTGCAAGCCCGCACAGCGCCGAGCCCAATACGAAGATTTGCAGATGCCGCTTGGTGACGTCCTTGCCCATCGCTTGGGCGGCAACCTCGTTGTCGCGAATGGCACGCATCATGCGCCCCCAAGGCGAATTCAACGACAGCTGCGCCAAAATGATCAACGCCACAAGAACCACGGTGAACAGTGCGGAATAGGACAGTTTTACGGCCAAGGTCGAGGCCGTGGTGGCGTCCAATCCAAGGCTGTCCGCACGGGCCACGAAGTCAGCACTTTGTTGCAGGTCAACCTCGTAGGGGACGGGGCGGGGCAGACCGATCACGTTTTTCACGCCACGCGCCAGCCAGTCCTCGTTCTTGATGACAGCAATGACGATCTCGGAAATCCCTAGTGTGGCAATCGCCAGATAGTCCGAGCGCAGCCCCAACGCGGTTTTGCCCACGACCCATGCGGCGCCAGCGGCCAGCAGACCGCCCACGGGCCATGCCAGAAGGGTCATGTATCCGTGCGCCTTATAGTTTTCGGGCCCGCCGGGGTTCAGACCGCCGAGGTAGCCTGTCTGGGCCGGGTTGATCGCCTCGACCCCCGCAACACCTGCGTCAAAGATGAAACGGTAGATGAAGAAACCGACAACAAGCGTGGCGATCGTAGCAAGGGTGCGGTTGCGGCCAGCGGCCATGCGGGTGTGGATCAGAACGGCAGCCACAACCGTCGCAGCCCCAACCAAAAGGCCAAAGATGATGCCAACGCCACCTTGGCTCCACGCACCGGGCGTGGCTGGCATGGACACAAGTACAGTCGCCAGCCCCCCAAGCGCCACAAAACCCATGATGCCGACGTTAAACAGGCCCGCATAACCCCATTGCAGGTTCACGCCCAAGGCCATGATGGCGGAGATCAGCGCCATGTTCAGAATGGTCAGGGACGCGTTCCAGCTGCCCGCAAAGATCCACCAATTGGTCGACCCTTGAAGGATGAACAGCAGCGCAACAGCGCCGAACAAAAGCGGTGTACGAAGGGATTGGCTCATACCGATTGCCCCTTGAATAGACCCGTAGGTTTGAACAGCAGTACGACGATCAGGATGACGAAACTGACCGCGAATTTATAGTCGGTGGACATCAGTTGGACGAGGCCTGATGGCTCGAGGCTTTCGGGCAGCAGATAGACCGCGACTTTCTTCCACGCATAAGTGATTGTGACCTCGGAGAACGCGATGACGAAGCCGCCTGCGATGGCGCCCAACGGGTTGCCCAAGCCGCCTACGATGGCCGAGGCGAAGATGGGCAGCAGAAGCTGGAAATAGGTGAAGGGTTTGAAGGTCTTATCTAGCCCGTAAAGCGTGCCCGCGATGGTGATCAGGGCAGCCACGATGATCCATGTGATCATCACCACGCGCTCGGGGTTGATGCCCGACAGCAGCGCCAGATCTTCGTTGTCCGAGAACGCACGCATCGACTTGCCGGTGCGTGTACGGTTCAGGAACCAAAACAGCGCGGCCACAACGATGATCGCGGTCACGATGGTGATGCCCTGCGAGGTTTTGAAGGCCAGACCTTCGCTCAGCCCAGTGGCATTCTTGAAGTCCCGCGCGCGGATGATGAACCGCTCGCCATCGGCAAAGCGTTGATCGCCCGGCCCGATGATGAAACGCACCACGCCGTTCATGATGAACATCACCCCGATCGAGGCCATGACGAACACAATCGGCTTGGCCTTCACGCGGCGATAAAAGCGATAGACGACACGGTCCGTGGCGATCAGCAGAAGTGCCGTAAACAGGATCCCGAAGGGCAGGGCCAGAAGGGCTGTCGGCAAGGGCGAGATCGAGATGCCCATCGACTGGAACCACCACGTAAACAGGATCGTCACCATCGCCCCAAAGGCCATCGTGTCGCCATGTGCGAAGTTTGAAAACCGCAGGATCCCATAGATCAGCGTGACCCCAAGCGCGCCAAGCGCCAGCTGGCTGCCATAGGCAATCGCGGGGATCAGAACAAAGTTGGAAAGCGCCACAAGCGCGTTCAGAAAGTCCATCAGAACTCTCCCTTACAGGTGCCCAAATAGGTGATCGCCGCCGGGCCTTCATTGGCATGAGCTGTGAAGCGGGCGGTGTCACCGTTGCGGGACAAAAGATATTCAGCGCCATCGCCGGTGGCGAAAAGCGTGGTCAGGTTGCCGGCCTGTTTGACGGCAACGATAGCCAAATCACCAAAATCGGTGATCAGTCGCTCGTTGGTCAGATCGGCGGTCACAGAGAACGACGTGTCCTGACAGGCCTCGGCCTCGTAGCATTCGGTTACGAAGGTGCAGTCTTGGGCATAGGCGGGCAACGACAAAGTGGTAAGGATTAGGGACAGGGCGATACGCATTTGTTATCCTCCCAAGAACGACTGGCGGACTTCGGGATCGGCCAGAAGCTCTTTCCCCGATCCCGTATGCGCGTTGCGGCCCTGCACAAGCACATAGCCTTTGTCAGCAATTTCAAGCGCTTGGCGGGCGTTTTGTTCGACCATCAGGATCGAGATGCCGGTGCGGGCGACCTCGATAATCCGGTCGAACAGCTCGTCCATCACGATGGGGCTGACGCCTGCGGTGGGCTCGTCCAGCATCAACACGGTCGGCTTGGTCATCAGCGCGCGGCCGACGGCAACCTGCTGACGTTGACCGCCTGACAGCTCTCCGGCGGGTTGGTTGCGCTTTTCGCGTAGGATCGGGAACAGATCATAGACTTGCTCGATCGTCTCGCGAATGTCGTCGGTGCGGATGAAGCCCCCCATCTCGAGGTTCTCTTCCACTGTCATCGAGGTGAAGATGTTGTGGGTCTGCGGCACAAAGCCCATGCCCTTGCGCACACGGGCCTGAGGCGACAGTTTGGTGATGTCCTCACCGTCCAGCCGCACCGCGCCCGAGTGTATGTTCAGCATGCCAAACACGGCCTTCATGCCGGTCGATTTGCCCGCGCCATTGGGGCCGACGATCACCGCGATCTCGCCCTTGTCTACGGCGATGGTGCAGTCATGCAGAATGTCCGGACCCTTGCCATAGCCGCCGGTCATGCTGTCTCCGATGAGGAAGGGTTCGCTCATTATGCGTCCTCTTTCTTATTCTTCAAGCCGGTCCCCAGATAGGCCTCGATCACCTGTTCGTTGGCTTTGATCTCGGCCAGAGTGCCTTCGGCCAGCACTTTGCCTTCGGCCATACAGATCACGGGATCACAGATTTTCTCGATGAAATCCATGTCGTGTTCGATGACGACGAAGGTATAGCCGCGCTCTTCATTCAGGCGCTTGATCGCGTCGGCGATGGTATAGAGCAGCGTGCGGTTTACGCCCGCGCCGACCTCGTCCAAAAACACGATCTTGGCGTCGACCATCATGGTACGGCCGAGTTCAAGAAGTTTCTTCTGTCCGCCCGAGATCTCGCCCGCGCGCAGGTCGGCGATATGTGAAATCGTCAGGAACTCCAGCACCTCGTCGGCTTTGGCTTTCAACGCGCGTTCTTCGTCGGCGATGCGTTTGCGGCCAAACCACGTGTCCCACAGGCGTTCGCCGGATTGACCGCCGGGGACCATCATCAGGTTCTCGCGGCAAGTCATCGACCCGAACTCATGCGCGATCTGGAAGGTGCGCAGAAGGCCTTTGTGGAACAGCTCGTGCGGGGGCAGGCCGGTGATATCCTCTCCCGCCATGGTGATCCGCCCCGAGGTCGGTTTCAACACACCTGCGATGACATTAAACAGCGTCGTTTTGCCCGCGCCGTTGGGGCCGATCAGCCCGGTGATGGACTGATCCTGGATGGTCAGGGTTGCCCCATCAACGGCGCGAAAGCCGCCAAAATGCTTGTGGACATCCTCGATGACGATCATGTGAATTCTCCTGCCACTTTAAGTTTATGGCGTAACCTACGGAAACAGCCCGGAAAACTCCGGGCTGTTTCTTGGTTTGTCAGGTCGGTTTAGTGGAAGCCGACTTCTTTGAAAGCGCCGCCTTCAACGACGACTTCACGGTAGCTGCCGCCGCTTTCGCCGGGTCCAATCAACTCGACATCCGAGCCGCCGACATAGTCGATGTCGCCACCGTTCGACAGGATTTCCAGCGCTTTAGCCAGTTCACCCGGTCCAATCGGCTCACCCGGAGCGTTGGCCACTTCGGTGATCGCAGCTGCTACGGCCGCACCATCCGTGGAGCCGGCTTTGTGCATGCCCAGAAGCAGTACAGCGGCCGAGTCGTAGCCTTCTTTTGCATAGACGGATTTGCCATCAATGCCAGCGGCTGCCAGCAGTTCTTCCAGCTTACCAGCACCGTCGTTTTGCGACGCAGGGTGCTGACCGAAGCTGCCGTCCAGATCCGCGCCGAACTTCTTGGTCAGTGCTTCTGCAACCATGCCGTCGGGCAGGACGAAGGTCTCGAACGCACCTGAATCAAGGGCACCTTGGATCACGCCAGCGCCACCTTGGTCGGCATAGCCTGCAACCACCAGAGCGTCGCCACCGGCCGAGGCCAGCGCGCCAACTTCAGCCGAATAGTCGGCTTTGCCATCTTCGTGTGCTGCGTTGATGGTGACTGCGCCACCAGCGGCTTCGAATGCGGCTGCAAAGCTGTCAGCCAGGCCTTTACCGTAGTCGTTGTTGGTATAGGTCACGGCAACCGATTTGATGCCTTTGCCCATGATGATGTCTGCCATCAGCTCGCCCTGACGGGCGTCCGAGGGGGCGAGACGGAAAAACAGACCGTTGTCTTCCAGCGTCGACAGGGCAGGCGAGGTGGCCGAGGGCGACACCTGAGCGATCCCGTTGGGCATCGACACGCCGGTCAGAACAGCGCCGGTCGCGCCCGAGCACATGGCGCCCACGATGCCAGAAACGCCTTCACCAGTGACCAGACGTTCCGCAGCCGCCGTGGCAGCCGCCGAGTCCACACAGGTCGAATCGCCACGGACTGCCATGACTTCTTTTCCGCCCATGAAGGTGCCGCTTGCGCTGACTTCCGCGATGGCGGCTTCAGCACCACCAGCGATCGGCGGGGCAAGGCTTTCCAGCGGGCCAGTAAAGCCCAGCAGAACGCCGATTTTGACAGCATGGTCGTCGGCATAGGCCGCACCACAGGTCAGGGCGGTGGCCGCAGTGGCCAGCAAAAGTTTTTTCATATTTGTTCTCCCAATTGGAAAATTTCCAGCTCGACCCTAGGCGCGGATATCGAAAAAGAAAAGGCCGAAGCAGGCGATTTGCTTAAAAAAGCGGCGGGGGTTATCGCGCGTCAGGATCCGGGTGCAACAAGGCATAGTAATCGCTGTCGCACCATTCGCCAGCGACCTTGATCGTTGCCTGTGCGGAATGCGTATGAGTAAACCCAAGATGCGCCAGCAACCGGGCGGAAGCGATGTTTCTGGGATCAATTTCGGCGGTGATTTCTGCCACGTTGGGATGACGGTCCCAGGTGGCGTCAATAATGGGCTTCAACGCCTCACACGCCAGCCCTTGGCCCCAATGATCGGGATGCAGGATGTATCCCAGTTCAGCCAAACGCCACAAACCCGCCTTGCCGATCAATGCGCCGTCGCGTTCGATCACGAATTCCAACCCAGTCTCATTATGGGACCAAAGCATTCCGTCTAGGGTGTTCTGTGTGGTGTCAATGCTGTCATGGGCAGGGTGGCTCCAATACCGCATGACTTTGGGATCTGAAAAGATGCGATGCAACGGCGTAAGATCGTCCGGCTGCGGAGGCCGCAACACAAGTCGTTCGGTACGCAGGATCACGCGGGCTTGGCCCCGCGGCTGCCACGCTCGCGGTAGGGGGTGGTGTCATAGTGCGACCGATAGCATTTCGAGAAATGCGAGGGGCTGGAAAACCCGCAGGACAAGGCCACGTTGATTACGCTCATATCCGTCTGCATCAAAAGGTTGCGCGCTTTTTGCAGACGCAGCTCCATGTAGTAACGCTTGGGCGAACGGTTCAAATAGCGGCGAAACAGCCGCTCTAGCTGGCGGGTGGACATGCCAACCTCGCTGGCCAATACGGAAGGCGAGATAGGTTCTTCGATATTGGCTTCCATCTTGCGGATCACCTCGGACAGTTTGGGGTGACGCACACCGATGCGGGTCGGCACAGACAAGCGTTGGCTGTCGCTTTCGGTGCGGATGGTGGTATAGATTTGCTGGTCGGCAACCACATTGGCGACATCCTCGCTCTGATCTTCGGCGATGATCTTCAGGACCAGATCAATCGCGGCGGTGCCGCCCGCGGCGGTCATGATCTTGCCGTCCACCACAAAGACGCGCTTGGTCAGGTCGACCTCGTCAAACTCCTCGGCGAAACTGTCGTGGTTTTCCCAGTGAATGGTTGCGCGCTTGTCGTTCAGAAGCCCGGCCTTGGCCAGAATATGCGCCGCCGTGCACAGGCCCGCGATCCGCACCCCGCGACGCGCCTCGCGCCGCAGCCAGTTAAGCAGCTTCGTCGAGCATTTGCTTTGCACATCCACGCCCGATACCAGAACCAGTGTGTCATCTCGGCGAAGTTCTTCAAGCGGACAATCTGCCATGAAACTTGGGCCCGCAGATGATGTGATCTGTCCACCATCTTCGGTTTGGATCACCCAGTCATACAGCTTTTTCCCGCTGGCCCGATTGGCAATCCGAAGCGCATCGACTGCGCCTGCGAAACTAAGAAGGGTGAACCCATCGACCAAAACAAAAACGAACCGGCGCGTGGCCTGTTCATTCATTTCAGACAGCTTGGTCATGCGACTCACCCTTTTTCTTTACGGGTTCACTAAAGGTAGCGAGGAATTCAGCAGTTTTATCCCTCTGCGGCAAGACGATTTTTTCACAATCATACGTCACCAAAGCCCGCACGACAAACGAAGCTAAATTCCCGTCACGAAACGGATACACAACATTGTTTGCACGTTAGCGCCGGACAGGTTAGAAGGGGCGTCGCCCGAATAGCGGGCGAAGACTGATATTTTACGGAGAAAACCATGACGGAGTGGGACAAGTCGACCTGGCGCAACAAGCCAAGGGTACAGATGCCAGACTATACCGATCCGGCCGCGCTGGCCGAGGTCGAGGCGCAGCTTGCAAAGTATCCGCCCTTGGTTTTTGCCGGCGAAGCCATGCGCCTTCGCGAAGAATTGGGCCGTGCATCGCGCGGTGAAGCGTTCCTTCTGCAAGGCGGCGACTGTGCCGAAAGCTTCGCCGATTTCTCGGCTGATGGCATTCGCGACACGTTCAAAGTGATGTTGCAGATGGCGATGGTTCTGACCTTCGGTGCGAAAGTGCCGGTGATCAAGGTGGGCCGTATGGCTGGTCAGTTCGCCAAGCCGCGCTCGGCGCCCACGGAAACAGTGGAAGGCGTAGAGCTGCCCAGCTACCGTGGTGACATCATCAACGAACTGGACTTCACTTCGGACGCCCGGATCCCGGATCCGCAGAAAATGTTGCAAGCCTATACGCAATCGGCGGCGACGCTGAACCTGTTGCGCGCGTTCTCGACCGGTGGTCTGGCGGATGTGCACCAAGTGCACCAGTGGACGTTGGACTTCACCGCCTCGGGCGAGGCGGAAAAGTACCGTGCCATGGCCGAACGTATTCAGGACAGCCTTGATTTCATGCAGTCGGCTGGCGTGACCGCCGACCGGATGCACACGCTGCAAACGGTGGATTTCTACACCTCGCATGAAAGCCTGCTGCTGGAATATGAAGAGGCTCTGACCCGTCTGGACGCGACCACTGGCAAAACTGTTGCAGGTTCCGGCCACATGCTGTGGATCGGCGACCGCACACGTCAGCCCGACGGTGCGCATGTGGAATTCCTGCGTGGCGTGATCAACCCGATCGGTCTTAAATGTGGTCCGACCACCACTGCTGAAGACCTGAAAATTCTGCTTGAGAAGCTGAACCCGGAAAACGAAGCAGGCCGTCTGACCCTGATCGCCCGTTTCGGGGCTGGCAAAGTGGCCGAGCACCTGCCGCGTCTGATCAAGACCGTGCAGGAAGAGGGCGCTAACGTGGTTTGGTCCTGTGACCCGATGCACGGCAACACGATCAAATCGGCTTCGGGTTACAAAACCCGGCCCTTCGACAGCGTGTTGAAAGAAGTGCAAGAGTTCTTCGCTGTACACAAGGCCGAGGGATCCGTCCCCGGTGGCGTGCATTTCGAGATGACCGGCTCGGACGTGACCGAATGCACCGGCGGCGTGCGTGCCGTGACCGACGAAGATCTGTCGGATCGTTACCACACTGCCTGCGACCCGCGCCTGAACGCCAGCCAATCTTTGGAACTGGCTTTCTTGGTGGCGGAAGAGCTTTCGGCGCGACGCAATGGGGGTGCATTGGCGGCCAAAGCCAGCTGACCCCACGCGCGGATTTGAAACAAGTAACGCCCCGGTTAACTGCCGGGGCGTTTTTCTTTGTCTGACGAAGACCGCTACATCAGTTGGATTTGACCAGCTTCAAATGCGATGGCTTTGCGGATGGGCCGCCCCTTTGGGCCGACCGGTCCGGCATCACGAAATGGCTTTGCGCTTCGGCAAATTCGCGAAACACGTCACCTGCGATGCCGCTGGTGTCGCGAAGGACGTGTCCACCACGCCCGGCGCTGGTCCCAACGCGTGCATCCAGCTGCGCCCTTGTGGTTTGTGTTGCTTCGACACCTTCCTGATAGGCTTCTAAGGCCTGCGTCTGATCTTGGCTTGCGACGATGGGCGTCACCTCGACCGACTTAATATCAAATCGCTGAGGGCCGCTCTTTAGCTCTCCGTCGACTTGCAGGGCACCAAGCACGCGGGTGATCAGGCCGTCTTCATCGCGCAGGGGCAAAAGCACCATCTGCGCCTGAAGCGGCTTGCGAAACGCGCGTGGTTCCGTGGTCAACGACAGCGTGACCTGCGCTGGCATGTCGAACAAAGCCTCAAGCGCGCGGTGCAGTTCTTTGCGGGCATCGTTCACGAAAAAGGCCGAGATCGGTATCCCGCGCACTTCCATATCCAGCACATCGTTTAGATGCTGCCCGGCCAAGCGTATGCGCGCCAGACCCGGAGCGATCTTTTCAAGAATGAATGCTTCGTGCAGGGCGCCCGCAAAGCCGCGCGGGTCAACCTCGTTCCGGGTTGGGCACAGACGGCCATTGCGCAGCCCGTCCCAATAAGCCTCGACCAATGCGATCGACGGATAGGTTTTCGTCTGTCGGGCGGACAGCAGAGACACAACATTCCCGTCACGCAAATACTCGATTCTCATCTCTTAGTTCCCGGCAATCTGGTCCCCGTTTATGGATCAGTCTGATCCTTGTTCAATCGGTGACCGTTTGTTAACGAATACGTAGCTTATGCTTTCTGATGTCTTAATATGTCATAATTCTGTTCGAATTTGGCGGAAAATCTTATCAAATGGTTAACCACCCATGATTTACTCGATGACCGGATACGCCAGTGCCACTGGAGAGCTGAACGGATTTACTTGGATATGGGACATGCGATCGGTCAATGCGCGCGGTTTGGATATCCGACTTCGGCTGCCCGACGGGCTGGACGGGGTCGAGGATGCCCTTCGTAAGTCATTGAAACAAAAGATCGCTCGCGGGAATGTCTCGGTGACGTTGCGCGTGTCGCATCCCGAGGATGACGGGCAATATGCAGTGAACCCGGAACGGCTGGGGCAGGCGG
This sequence comes from Aliiroseovarius sp. ABM4_368, assembly GCF_056161205.1. NCBI lineage: Bacteria > Pseudomonadati > Pseudomonadota > Alphaproteobacteria > Rhodobacterales > Paracoccaceae > Aliiroseovarius > Aliiroseovarius sp. ABM4_368. Next base: position 741,041 of record NZ_JBSWYR010000001.1, read on the forward strand.
TCACGCATCTTCTATCCATCGCAGCCGAGGCGGAAATGCGCGGCTTGCAGGTCGCGCCAGTTTCCGCCGCCGACATTGCCCAATTGCGTGGCGTGATCGAAATGCGGGCCGCAGATGCCGACAGCCGCGCGCCTCTAATCGAGGCGTTAAAGGCGCAGATTCCCGCGCTGATCGACAGTTTCGTAGCTTCCCGCCAGGAAGAGGGTCAAGCGCTGGCCGAGATTATGGTGGGTCAGGTCGATCAGGTGGAAACACTGGTCGGACAGGCCGAGGCATTGCTGGACGACCGTGCTCAGGCGCAAGCCGACGGGCTGCGTCAAGCGCTCGCCCGGATTATGGATTCGACCGAAGGCGCAGACCCCGACCGGGTATCACAGGAACTTGCCCTGATTGCCGTGAAAACCGACGTGCGCGAGGAATTGGACCGCCTAAAAGCACATGTCGCCGTCGCGCGGTCCCACTTGACCGCAGGTGAGCCCGCAGGCCGTAAGCTCGATTTCCTGATGCAGGAGTTCAACCGCGAGGCCAATACCTTGTGTTCCAAGGCACAATTCAACGAACTGACCCGCGTGGGGCTTGACCTGAAGCATGTGATTGATCAGATGCGCGAACAAGTTCAGAACGTGGAGTGACCCCATGAGCGCCCCCAACAGCCGTCGCGGCCTTCTTATTATCCTGTCCTCGCCATCCGGCGCGGGGAAGTCGACATTGGCCAAGCGGCTTATCGAATGGGACCCAACGCTCAGCTTCTCGGTCTCGGCCACGACGCGTGCACCGCGGGAAGGCGAGGTGGACGGCAAGGATTACCACTTCGTCGAAGAACACAAATTCAAAGACATGGTGATCAAGGGCGAGATGCTGGAACACGCCCACGTCTTCGGGAACTTTTATGGTTCCCCCGCCGAGCCCGTCCGACAGGCCATCGAAAGCGGCCGCGACGTGCTGTTTGACGTGGATTGGCAGGGCGAGGTGCAGATCCGCAATTCATCCATGGCATCGCATTCCCTGTCGATCTTTATCCTGCCGCCCTCGATCACCGAGCTGCGCTCTCGTCTGGTGGGACGCGGACAGGACAGCGACGAGGTGATCCAGAAACGGATGCAAAAAAGCTGGGACGAGATCAGCCACTGGGGCAGCTATGATTACGTGCTGGTGAATGACGATCTAGAGGCGACCACGCAAAAGCTGATCACCATCGTCGAAGCCACCCGCCAGCGCCGCAACCAGCAGCCGACCCTGCTGGATCACGTACGCAAACTGCAAACCGAATTTGATGAGGGCAACGCATGATCTATGAACTGGACGGGATCGCGCCCGAAATTGCCGAAGATGTCTTTGTCGCCGCCGATGCCAATGTCATTGGACGGGTGAAGGTCGGGGACAAAGCCTCGGTCTGGTTTGGATCGACCATCCGTGGCGACAATGAACAGATCACCATCGGCGCGGGCACGAATGTGCAGGAAAACAGCGTGTTTCACACCGATCTGGGCTTCCCGCTGACCATCGGCGAGAACGTCACCGTCGGCCATAAGGTGCTGCTGCATGGCTGCACCATCGGAGACAACAGCCTGATCGGCATGAACGCCACCGTGATGAACGGCGCGGTGATCGGCAAGAACTGCCTGATCGGAGCAGGGGCGCTGGTGACCGAGGGCAAGGTGATCCCCGACGGATCGATGGTTCTGGGCGCACCGGGCAAAGTGGTGCGCGAGTTGGATGACGCGGCGATCAAGGGGATCGAGGCGTCTGCAGTGCATTATCAGCAGAATGCAGCTCGGTTTTTGAGCAGATTGAAGCCGGTTGAACAAGGCGAAGTCGAATAGCTCTCCTGATGCACTATCGCTCTCAGAACTCAGGTTTGAAAGTACTCGGCTTAGGGGCTGCCAAGAGATTAAGTCGCTGGTTGCTGCAACAGTTTGATGAAAGCAAAGTTAAGTATGCGCTGTTGTGGTTTCCTATCTATCAGACTGCCGTATTCTTGATCGTCATAGCGCTTTTCATGCTCACTAAGCTGGCCGCGAATTCGTGGATTTTTACTGTGATTGCAATCGCGCTCACAACTGTGGTGGCCGTACCAATTCTGGCGAGCTGGTACGTGGCTTTCGTCTTACTTTTATATTGCTACTTCTCTTTGCTCGCACGGCTAGGCGTTCCTTTAATGAGATGGTGCTTAAAAGAGCTAGACCCATCAATCGAATGGTTTCGATCGAAAGTGTAACCGCCCGTGTGTCACTGCATTGATTTCTGTACCACCAATTGAAAAGGGCCACCCAATCGGGCGGCCCTTCGTCATTCCATGAGCACTCGCTTATGCGACGGCTTCTTTGGCCTCTTTCAGCCATGCCAGAACGGTTTCCGGCGCGCTTTTGCCATAGGGGTCTTCGCCGTGGTTGTCGCAGCGGCCCGGCTCTTCGAACCATGCTTCTACCACACCGTCATTGATAACGGCGGCATAGCGCCACGAGCGGGCGCCGAAGCCCAGGTTGTCTTTCTGAACCAGCATGCCCATCAGGCGGGTGAACTCGCCCGAGCCGTCGGGGATCACTTTGACGTTTTCCAGTTCCTGGTTGCGGGCCCAGGCGTTCATGACGAAGCTGTCATTGACCGACATGCAGTAAATCTCGTCGATGCCTTCGGCGGCGAAATCGGCAAAGCCGTTCTCGTATCCGGGCAACTGATAGGTCGAGCAGGTCGGGGTGAACGCGCCGGGCAGCGAGAACAGAACAACGCGCTTGCCTTTAAAGTAATCGTCCGAGGTCATGTCCTGCCAGCGGAACGGGTTCGGGCCTTCGATGCTTTCATCACGAACGCGGGTGCGGAAGGTGATGTTGGGGACGTTAACGCCTGCTTTCATTTGGATATTCCTTTGCTTTTCGGGCGCGTGGCTGGGAATCGCTGCGCGCGTCAGGATAAGGATTAGAACGATTCCAAATGCCACTCAACGGGGTTTTTCTGCAGTGCAACATTTTGATGCCATTGGCGACCATAATCTGCCCAAAACTGTTTCGGCTATGCATCTGCTGCATATCGGAAAACAAGTTTTCAAGGTGACTTAGCGGCACAGGGCACTTATATAGGTCAGAACCACTTGGCCCGGAGGAAAGCCATGCGTGATCTGAAAATCCCTGAAAGCCGCCATCCCGAGAAGGCGCATCGCAAGGACAACGCACAGCCTAAAAAACCCAGCTGGATTCGCGTGAAAGCGCCCGGAGGGAAGGGCTATGCCGAGACGCATAAGATCATGCGCGAGAATAATCTGGTTACCGTGTGTGAAGAGGCAGGATGCCCCAACGCAGGCGAATGCTGGAGCCAAGGCCACGCCACCATGATGATCATGGGCGAGATCTGCACCCGCGGTTGCACCTTCTGCAACGTGGCCACCGGCAAGCCGGATACTCTGGACGCCTTCGAACCGGGCCGCGTCGCGCATGCGGTGAAGAAACTGGGTCTGAACCATGTTGTGATCACATCCGTTGACCGCGATGACCTGAAAGATGGCGGGGCCGAGCATTTCGCCCAGACGATCCGCGCTGTGCGTCACCAGTCGCCCAACACAACGATCGAAATTCTAACGCCGGACTTCCTGAAATGTGAAGACAGCGTTCTGGAAACTGTCGTCGAAGCGCGCCCTGACGTGTTCAACCACAACCTTGAAACTGTGCCGGGCCTTTATCCTGAAGTGCGCCCCGGTGCGCGTTATTTCCACTCGCTGCGTCTGCTTCAGCGCGTGAAAGAGCTGGACCCCTCGATGTTCACCAAATCCGGCATCATGGTCGGGCTGGGTGAGGATCGTCAGTCCGTCATGCAGATCATGGATGACATGCGTGCCGCCGACATCGATTTCCTGACCATCGGTCAGTATCTGCAGCCCACACCGAAACACCATGCGGTCGAACGGTTCGTGCATCCTGACGAGTTCAAGGATTACGAGACGGCTGCCTATGGCAAGGGCTTCCTGATGGTCTCGGCCACGCCACTGACGCGGTCGTCCTATCACGCGGGCGACGACTTTGCACAGTTGCGCAAGGCACGTGAAGAAAGCCTTGCAAAAGCCTGATATGGCTAGAATTTCGGCCTTCTGACGCGCTCGATCTGCATCCAGTCGGGCGCACCTATGAAGTATTCATAGGCAAACAGCGCCAGACAGATTGCGATCACGATCAACCCAAACACAACCCGCTTGGTCGAGGGCGGGTTGCGAGCCCATTTTGACATGCGAAACAGCCAAAGTGGGTTCATTTGTCAGCTCTCGCCGTCTTGAGGGTCTAAGAACCGCACCTTGCCGATATGCGGCAAGTTGCGGTTGCGTTGGGCAAAGTCGATGCCATAGCCCACGACGAACTCATCTGGGATCTCGAACCCGGTCCAATCGGCCTTTACATCGACCTCGCGCCGGGATGGTTTGTCCAGAAGGGCGATGGTGCGCAGCTTGGCTGGCCCCTTAGCTTTCAACAGCTTGATCACGTGCTTCAGTGTAAATCCGGTGTCGACGATATCCTCTACCACCAGCACGTCACGCCCAGAAATCTCGCCGCGTAAGTCCTTGAGAATACGGACTTCTCTGCTGCTTTCAGTCGAATTCCCGTACGAGGACGCTTCCAGAAAATCGACTTCAACCGGCAGATCCAGCTCGCGGACAACATCCGCGATGAAGACGAACGAACCCCTCAGTAACCCGACAACAACCAGTTTGTCGGTACCATCAAATTCGTCGTGAATTTCTTTCGCCAGTTCTTCCACCCGCGCGGCGATTTGCTTGGCAGAAATGAGCGTATCAATGACATATGGTCGCTGAACCATGGCTTCCCCCTTGATTCTCGACTGCATTCCTAAGACATGTGCGTCTGACAAAGAAGGAAAAAACCGAACCATGCCCACACATGGCGAAAAACGCGTAATGCCCTATACCGTGGCCCAGATGTACGATCTTGTGGCGGATGTGGGCAGGTATCCAGAGTTTCTTCCGTGGAACTCGGCCGCGCGGGTGCGTCGGGTGGTGCCGTTGGACGATGGACGGCAGTTGATGGAGGCCGATCTGGTGATCAGCTTCAAGGTCTTTCGCGAACGGTTCACCAGCCGCGTGACCTTGGATCAGGCCGGACAGCGGATTGATACCGAATATCTGGATGGCCCGTTCAAGTATTTGAAATCCTTTTGGATCTTCAAAGAACACCCGCAGGGTTGCGAGGTCGAATTCTTCGTAGATTTCGAGTTCAAAAGCCGGATGCTGCAAAAGGTAATTGGCCTCGTGTTTAACGAGGCGATGCACCGGATCGTGGTGGCGTTCGAGAAACGCGCTGCCGCGCTCTATTCCGACTGATCAGCTGATCAAAAGAACCGCGATGGCGATCAGGGCGGGCAGGGCTTGCACCTGAAAGATCTTCTTGGAGGCAGTGGCGGCCCCAAAAATACCGGCGACGGCGACGCAGACCAGGAAAAACAGCGCCACGTTCTGCGCCCAAACAGGGTCAGAAATCACCCGAGACCAGATCAGGCCGGCTGCCAGAAAACCGTTATAAAGCCCCTGATTGGCAGCCATCGCTTTGGTCGGCGAAAAGAGATCGCGCGGGAAACTGCGAAAGACCTTCGGGCCACGGCTTTCCCAAGCGAACATTTCGAACCATAGGATATATAGATGCAGCGCGGCGATCAGCAGGATCAAGATGGTCGCAAGGTTGCTCATGGTTCAGTCCTTTTCAGCAAGGGGATGGTGGGTGAAAACCAGCTCGCGCAGGCGTTCTTCCAAAACATGCGTGTAAATCTCGGTCGTGGCCAGATCCGCGTGCCCCAACAGCGCCTGAATGGATCGCAGATCCGCACCATGTGCCAGAAGATGCGTTGCAAATGCGTGGCGCAGACGGTGGGGTGTGACGTCATTGGGCGCGACCCCGGCGATCACCGCAATCTCTTTGATAATCGCATAGAAACGGTGTCGCGTGAGATGGCCTAATGATCCCGTCGATGGGAACAAGAAGGGCGAGGGCTTCGCGCCCTTTTCCATCCGCGCGATGTCCTCGGACTTATCTCGGCAGAACAGCCAATCGGATAAGGCTGCGCGGGCCTCGGACGACAACGGGACCAACCGGTCCTTATCGCCTTTGCCGCGGATCAACAGAAGTTGCGGATCACCCCGGGCGGCAGAGACGGGCAGGGTGACAAGTTCGCTTACGCGCATTCCAGTGGCGTAAAGAAGCTCCATCAGACAGGTGTTTCGCAGACGGTCGGCTTCGGTACGTCCGACCTCGCGCGCGGCGCCCAGAAGGGCTTCGACCTGATCCTCGGAAAGCGTCTTGGGCAAGGATTTCATTTGGCCGGGCCCACGGATTTTCAGCGCGGGATTGTCGGTGCGCCAGCCTTCTTCGTAAGCAAAACGATAAAGCTGTTTGATCGAGGACAGCCTGCGTGCACGTGTCGAAGCCGCCAGTCCCTGCACGTCACAATCGACCAGAAAGTCTTCGATATCCGCGCGCGCCAACGTGTCAAATGCCAACTTCTTGCGTTCAAGGAATTCTGTAAACGCCTTCAGGTCCCGGCCATAGGCCAATCGCGTGTTTTCTGACGCCCCAAGCTCGGCCGCTTGGGCATCCAGAAAGGCAGAAATCCACCGCGCGTGATCTGGGGTCATCCGCGCCTCTCGAGGATCAGAACCTCAAGCGCGGCTTGTCGGGCGATACGTTCCAACCCAATGTGGCGGAAGAAGGCCAGCGCATCTGCGATTTCGTCCAGATTTCCGTGTGTTCCGTTTTCGTAAAGTGCGATGGCCCGCAGGATCGCCTCGCCCATGCGATCGCTGTCCATAAGGGATTTCAGCCGAACAGGCACTTCATTTGCGTTTAACCCTTCGACCACGGCGCGCGAGGTTGCGTTATACGCCGTTGCGCTGTCGGTCTCGCCCAAGGCTATGGCAGTCAGTAGGCTTTCCCGTTCGTCTCGTCCAAGTGCGGGCCACGCGGCGGCAAATTCCTCGCTCTCGGCGGACAGAAGCCCCAGCGAAAGCGCGACACTCCGTGCGCCAGAATCGGTTGGGATTTTCGAGATCAACCGGCTGCCGAACAAACGCGCAAAAGGCACCTCAAGTGCTGCGTCTTCGATCTGAGGCCACAGCATATTCAGCGATGCTGACAGGGCGGCCTCGTTCCCGTTGTTCAGGCTTTGCTCGAACCGTCGAACGGTTTGCATCCGGTCCCATATCCCACCCGATGCCGCCGGTCGGCGCTCGGTATACAAGCCCAGCAATTGGTTCGGCGTGGCCGAGCCCACACGCGCCAAACGCTCGCCTGCTTCAGCGCGCGCTTTCCAACCTACATTGGCGCGCAGATCGGCCTGCGCGAACGCCAAGGGCAGGTTGCCGGTTGGGATGTGCTCGCCGATGGCTTCGAACACGCGATAGGTCAGGGGGGTGAGATCCGGTGGGCGCCGCAAGGGCGGCTCGCCCTCGAACAGTTCCGGGTCCAGAAAACGGGCCAGAAGCGCGTCCTCGAAATCGTTGATGTATCCCAAGGCGCGTCCGGTCTCGAGCGTCAAAACTGCCGCGTCCCATTCGCCTGATCGCGCCAAACAAAAGACGCGCGCAGGATAGGTGGGGCTAAGGTCGGGCGAGTTCTTTAATACCTCGCAAAACCGATCCTCGGATCCCAGCAAAAGTGCCGTGTCAAACCCACGTCTGAAAACGCGCGGGTTGGTGTTGCCAGCGCGGTCCAAAAGCGCCTCGGCCTGATCCAGCGCTCCGACAGCCAGCAGACGGTCGACACGGGCCATGAACAGACGATCATCTCCTGTACGTGCGCCTTTGGGCGGGTTCAGCTCGGTCAACAGCAGCGTGTTCAGCAGGTCCTGCATCGCAGGGTACAGGTAAAGCGGCATCCCGGTGATCCGGCGGGCCAGATCATCAGGGCGCGATTGGCCCCACAGGTCGCGGGCAAAGCCGGTGGTCGAACTGGACAACAGGCCCACCGCATCCAGAACAGGCGTCTCAATCAGGCTCATGGTGACCTGCGCAACCGAAGCACCGGTCGCGGTCTCGGGTTCATTCGGGTCGGGGGGTAAAACGGCGCTGTCGATAGACGGCGCGGGCAGGGCCACACTATCCGAAAGCCAACCAATCGCAGACATCGGTGCCGAGCCTTGCGTGCTTTGCGCCTGCGCAGCCCCGATGGACAGGGCAAAAACCGCGCCTAACGCCGCGGCCTTGTGACACCCGTTAACCGCCATTCAGCGTCACGGTGCTGCTTTGCGGCGCGCTGGGGGGCGACATATCGCCAAGATAGGCATAGCCCGACAACCCAATCACGCCCAGAATTGCCAGAAAGAACAAAAGCTTGATCAAGCGGATCAGCATAGAGAGTCACCTATTTTTCTGCCTCGGGTATCGTTTTGCTGATTTTATATATGGTATTTTCCCCAAGATCACGCCATTCAGGAAAGAAATCTGGTTTTGGGCAAGTGGGCGCCGCTTTGGCATTTAACGTGAAAAAATCCATCGTCATGGTGGGCATGATGGGGGCGGGTAAAACCGCTGTCGGACAGGCGCTTGCCGCCCGTCTGGATGTGCCGTTTCTGGACAGTGACGAGGAAATCGTGCGCGCCGCGAACATGTCCATAGCTGAGATCTTTGAACGTGATGGCGAGGCGTTTTTTCGCGACCGCGAGACCGAGGTAATCGGGCGCCTTCTGGATGGTGAACGCGCCATCCTGTCAACTGGTGGCGGAGCCTTTATGGCCGAGCGCAATCGCCAGATGATCAGCGAACGCGGCGCGTCCGTCCTGCTGCGCGCGGATCTGGAGCTTCTGTGGAACCGGGTCAAGCACAAGGACACGCGGCCTTTGTTGCGTACTCCCGATCCCAAGGCCACTCTGACCGAGATTTATGACGCGCGCGTACCGGTTTACGAGCTCGCCGATCTGGTTGTGGACGCCCATCCTGACTTTACCATCGCACAGATGACCGACGCTGTGATCGAGGTTCTGAAAACCCGTCCCGATGTGCTTGAGGAGACCCCCGCATGACCACCGTTCACGTCCCCTTGGGGGATCGCGCCTATGACGTGCGGATTGCACCGGGATTGATTGCACGCGCGGGCGCTGAAATCGCGCCTTTGCTGCCGCGCTCCAAGGTCTGGATCGTGACCGAAGAAACCGTCGCAGGGCTGCATCTGGAGGCTTTGAAAGCCGGACTGTCCACCGAAGGCATCGCGTCCGAGGCGTTGATCCTGCCGCCCGGGGAAGCCACCAAAAGCTGGCCTTACTTGATGCAAACCGTCGAATGGCTGCTGGATCAAAAGGTTGAACGCAAAGACGTCGTTGTGGCCTTCGGTGGCGGTGTGATCGGGGACCTTGTGGGCTTTGCCACTGCAATCCTGCGGCGCGGCGTGCGGTTCGTGCAGATGCCAACTTCGCTTTTGGCTCAGGTCGACAGCTCGGTCGGTGGCAAGACTGGTATCAACGCGCCACAGGGCAAGAACCTGATCGGCGCCTTCCATCAGCCCTCATTGGTGCTGGCCGATATCGACGTGTTGGGCACGCTGAAACCCCGCGATTTTCTGGCTGGTTACGGCGAAGTTGTAAAATACGGCGGCCTTGGCGATGCGTCTTTCTTTGACTGGCTCGAACAGAACGGCCCCGCGCTGGCAGCTGGCGATCAGGCCCTGCGGGAAGAGGCCGTGCGCTGGTCCGTCCAGATGAAGGCCGACATCGTAGTGCGCGATGAAACCGAACAAGGCGACCGTGCGCTTCTAAACTTGGGCCATACCTTCGGCCACGCGTTGGAAGCGGCGACCGGCTATTCAGACCGTCTGCTTCATGGCGAAGGCGTTGCTATCGGCTGCGCACTGGCTTTTGAAACCTCGGCGCGGTTGGGGCTGCTTAGCCAAGAAAGCCCCTCGCGGTTCCGTCAGCATCTGGCAGCGATGGGGATGAAAAAAGACATCAGCGACATCCCCGGCGATCTGCCCGATGCAGATGGGTTGATCGCGTTGATGGGGCAGGACAAGAAGGTCGTGCAGGGCCAACTGCGCTTCATTCTGGCGCGCTCTATCGGGGACGCCTTCGTCGCCGATGACGTGGACATGGGCGTGGTCAAGGACGTCCTAGAAGACGCGCTTAAGTAACTCTATTTTCTTACAAAAATGTCCTGGAGCGCGAGGCCGAGTCACGCATCCGCCCGTGCTCCAAAAGGCAAGACATAAAAAAGGCGCCCAACCGTGAGGCGGGCGCCTGAAATTCTGTCATGCAATGCGCGATTTAGAACGGGATTTCGTCATCGAACCCGCCGCCGCCTGCCGGAGCAGGACCGCCGCCACCTTGGTTGTCGCCGCCAAAGCCTCCGCCTTGGTTGCCACCGCCGTAGCCACCTTGACCGCCGCCATAGCCGCCACCCTGACCACCTTGGCCGCCACTGCGGCCGTCCAGCATGGTCAGTGTGCCGTTGAAGCCTTGCAGGACAACCTCGGTCGAATAGCGATCATTGCCCGACTGGTCTTGCCATTTGCGGGTCTGCAACTGTCCTTCCACATAGACTTTCGAGCCTTTGCGCAAGAATTGCTCACACACGCGCACCAAGCCTTCCGAGAAGACTGACACAGTGTGCCATTCCGTCTTTTCGCGACGCTCGCCCGTGTTGCGATCTTTCCAGGTTTCCGAGGTCGCAATGCGCAGGTTGCACACTTTGCCACCATTCTGGAAGGTCCGTACCTCGGGATCTGCGCCCAGATTACCAATAAGCATGACCTTGTTAAGCGAACCCGCCATCCTGCGTCCTTTCGATTCTAGATTGGGCCATATGGTTACACCATAAATGGGCGAGGGGAACGCGATTTCTGCCGTGCAAACGGCCCAATTCGCCGAGTTTCGCGCGATCAATCGCGCAACCCTTCCCAGAGCCACCTATTACCCCTATATTGTCGCTGTATTCAAACTGGGGGCGGGACATTGCGCCAACGCGTATTCACCATCGCCGGGCTGAGCATTGTAGCAGCCCTTTCAATCGAGGCACCGCGCAACGTGGCCATGGCCGAAAGCCTGTTTGGCTCTTCGGGCAGTCGAAGCACGTTTAACTCACAGCTGAACGTGCTGGATTCTCGTGCTGCGCAACAATACTCAAACTCGTCGCGTCTTAAGCCGAATGCGCCCAAAACACCGGCCAGCTATGGCATTCCCACCTATTCGGGAAATTATAAGGGTCAGTTCCTGCCGGTGGCACAAGCAATGGCGCGGCGACACGGTATCCCCGAGGACCTGTTCCTGCGCCTTGTGCAACAGGAAAGCGGCTGGAACCCGAAGGCGAAAAGCCATGCGGGCGCTATTGGCCTTGCACAGCTTATGCCCTTCACCGCGCGCAAACTGGGTGTAGATCCTTGGAACCCCTCGCAAAATCTGGAAGGTGGCGCACGATATCTGCGCCAGCAATATGACCGCTTCCGGTCATGGCGTTTGGCCCTTGCAGCGTATAATGCCGGCCCGGGTGCTGTCGAAAAATACAACGGTGTCCCGCCATATCGCGAAACCCAAGGCTATGTAAAAGCCATTTTGGGCAGCTAAACCCCGCGACCTTCCGGACCGGAATAGGCGCGTTCCACCTTGGCAACGCGCAAGTGATACTGCGCATACCACCGTGTCTTCCCAAGTTTCTGCGCCATCAGATGACCAACATCCGCTTTCCACGCGGAAATCGCAGCCTCATCACGCCAATAGGATACGGTTATTCCAACCCCGAACGCATCCCGCGTGCTTTCGACACCGATGTAACCTTCTTGCTTTTCGGCCAGCTCGACCATCTTGTCGGCCATTTGTTCATAGCCCTGCGTATTCGCGGTCAGCTGGTTGGTGAAAATCACCGCATAATAAGGCGGTTCAGGCAGGGGGGCGAAACGGGTGTCGTCAAATGACATCGGCGCATCCTTTCAAAGATACGCCTATGCTTAGTTCAAATGACACGCGTCGTCACTCGGCGTTTGGCAACACTTTCTTGCGCAGCCAATCAGCGCGCTTCTTAACCCCGCTTGCGGAATTGGGATGGAGTCTGCCCGGTTTGCTTCTGAAAGGAACGCGTGAAATAGGCTGCCGAGGCAAAACCAAGCGAAGCCGCGATGTCCTTGATTGGCACGCGAGTTTCGGTCAACAACCGCCGCGCTTCATAGGTCACACGGTCTTGCAAAATCGCCGAGGCCGGTCGCCCGCAGGCACTGTTGCACACACGGCTAAGATGTGTGGGCGTAATGCCCAGATCGGCCGCATAATCCCGCACGGTTTTCGCGCTGTGAAAGTCTTTCTCGACCAATGCTGTAAAGGCATTGACCAGACGCTGCCCGGATTTGCGTTTGATATCGTCTTCGTCAATCGCTTCGATCTGACGCTCCAACCAGACCGAGATCAATCCCGCATGGCACATCATTGCGCGGTCGGCACGCTCGGTGCCTTTGCCCATCTCGCGCTGAAGGTCATCCACCAGATTGCTAAGTTCGATCTGCCGATCCGCCTCGCGCAGGCGCAAATGGACGGTGTCCTGAGGCAAGCCCAATTGCACTTCGCTGTCTTGTGGGAACACGATGATTGTGCCCGACACTTGGCTGGTCATTTCGAACCCATGCATCGTGCCGGCAGGCAGATAGATGCAGTTATGCGGGCCATAACCCGCCGTCACGCCGTTTACCGTGATACGGCCTTGTCCGCGCGTGAACCACAAAAGGACCGGCGCACCATACGAGCGCATGGCTTCCGTACGCCAGCGCCCACCAGCGCCCAGACGTACCAAAGGAAGCACTCGAAAAGGGGATTTCGGGATGTTTGAGTCAGTCATAAGAATACAATCGCAGCAGCCAGCAAAAATCACTTTACCGCTCAATCGCTAACTTAACCTGTTCGACCTGTCTCAGTTTTTTTGACACATTACAACTTTTCCACAGGGTCATCCACAAGATAAGTGGCTTTGCTGTGGATAACTTAGCGGGCGTGGAATTCCTTGTGCCGTTAGTGATCGGTCCCAAGGGGAATCACCTGCCAGTTCTTCATACGCTTTCGAAACCACGTGCGTTGGCGTTTGGCGTATTGCTGGCTGGCGATGATGGCGGCGGCGCGGGCCTGATCCAGCGCGATCTCACCCTTCAGATGCGCGATCAGTTCCGGCGCGCCAATGGCTTTCGAGGACGGCGCCTTGGGATCCCATGTGGCAAGGTTCTGGCGCGCCTCGTCCAGCGCGCCTTCTTCCAACATAATGTCAAACCGCCGCTCGATCCGGTCGCGTAACCAATCGCGTTCAGCATCCAGATGGAAGGCGCGGGCCGAGGTGAGGGGCAGAAGGGGCGGGGGGGTGTCGTCCTGCCAACTGGCCAGCCCGAGGCCTGTCGTATGCTGAACCTCCCACGCGCGGGCGACGCGGGCGGGGTTGCGGGTGTCGATCCGAGCCAGAGTATCCGGGTCCAGATCCGCCAGAAGCGCGGATAAGCCACCTTCGACCAAGCGTGCTTCACCCTCGGCCCGGATGGCGGGCGGGGTAAGCGGGATGTCGGCCAACCCCTCGGTCAAAGCGGTCAGGTTCAGCCCCGTGCCACCGACAATGATTGGCCGCTTGGGGCCTTGCAAAATTGGTGCAACTTCGCGCAGCCAATGCCCCACGGAATAGTCCTGATCGCCAGCAATATGCCCGTACAAAAGATGCGGCGCACGGGCTTCATCCTCCACCGAGGGACGCGCGGTCACAATGCGCCAGTTTGCAAAAACTTGCAGCGCATCTGCGTTCACAATCACTCCGCCCGAGGCTTCGGCAATCGCCAATGCCAGCGCCGATTTGCCCGACGCGGTGGCCCCTGCAATCAGCACAGGTTGATCACCGCCAACCTGACGGGCCAGTGCATCTATGCTGTCTTCTGCGCTCGACACGTGAAGTCGTCCTTAATTTTTTGAAGCCACAAGCGGATCGCTCATTGATCATCCGGCCCTAATCGGTCAAATTGCCGGGCAACACAATCACGACAATCAGAGAGTGGCAACAGATGAGTGATCAGGCCCAGACCACGGCAGAGGGTGAAACCCCGCAGCCGACCTATAAACGTGTCATGCTGAAAATCTCGGGCGAGGCCCTAATGGGGGACCAAGGCTTCGGCCTGAACCCACCCACAGTGGAACGTATCGCGCGCGAAGTGAAGTCGGTCCATGACATGGGGGTCGAGATCTGCATGGTGATCGGCGGCGGCAACATCTTCCGCGGGCTTCAAGGCTCGGCGCAGGGGATGGAGCGGACCACGGCGGACTATATGGGAATGCTGGCCACGGTTATGAACGCGCTGGCAATGCAATCCGCGCTGGAAGGGCTAGGGGTGTATACCCGCGTGATCTCGGCCATTCCGATGGATCAGGTCTGCGAGCCTTACATTCGCCGCCGCGCCGTACGCCACCTTGAGAAAAAGCGCGTTTGCATCTTCGCCGCGGGCACCGGTAACCCGTATTTCACCACCGACACAGCCGCCACACTGCGCGCCAACGAAATGGCCTGCGAGGCGATCTTCAAGGGCACCAAGGTGGACGGCGTTTACGACAAAGACCCGGTCAAGAATGACGATGCGGTGCGCTATGACACGGTGTCTTATGACGATGTGCTGGCGAAACGACTGGGCGTCATGGACGCGTCCGCCATCGCGCTGGCGCGCGACAACAACCTGCCGATCATTGTGTTTTCGCTGGATGAACCCGGCGGCTTCCGCGGCATTCTGGACGGGCAGGGCACCTATACGCGGGTTGGTGGATGACACCAAAACGGGGCGGAAAATCGCCCAGATGAACTTGTTTGCCACCGTCAGAGGAACCTGACCTATACAATCAGGGGGTGGTGGCGTTATACCGGGCGAAACACGCTCGGTTTATAAGAGCTTGAAAGACGAAGGGAACGCCAAGCGATGGCTGACGAAGAGTTTGAACTGGATATCGACGATCTGGAACGCCGGATGGAGGGTGCGCTTGGCGCTTTAAAGACTGAATTTGCATCGCTGCGCACTGGGCGTGCTTCGGCCTCGATGCTGGATCCGATCACGGTCGAGGCGTATGGCCAACGCACACCCTTGAATCAGGTCGGTACCGTGAACGTGCCCGAACCGCGCATGGTGACGGTCAATGTCTGGGACAAAAGCATGGTTCAGGCGGTTGAAAAGGCCATTCGCGAAAGCGGTTTGGGCATCAACCCGCAGCTCAATGGTACAATCATCATGCTGCCGATCCCCGAGCTGAACGAAGAACGCCGTCGCGAACTGACCCGTGTCGCTGCTCAGTACGCTGAACACGCCCGTGTGGCCGTGCGCAACGTGCGTCAGGACGGTATGCAGCAGATCAAAAAGGGCAAGGACAACATGTCCGAGGATGACGCGAAAATGTGGTCGGACGAGGTTCAGGAACTGACCGACAAATTCGTTGGCGTCGTGGATAAAGCCTTGGAAACCAAACAAGAAGAGATCATGCAGGTCTAAGCCTGCATTCTTCTTATGTTTTTTTAATAGGTATTGGATCAGTTGATGGATATGGCAAAGTCGGAGAAACCGGCCAAGGCAAAATCGCCCGGGCATGTTGCCATCATCATGGATGGCAATGGTCGCTGGGCGCAGCGCCAAGGCAAGCCGCGCTTGTTCGGGCATCGGGCAGGGGCCAAGCGCGTGCGGGAAATCGTGCGCGCCTGTCCAGATCTGGACGTGAAGTACCTGACCATCTTTGCCTTCTCGACCGAAAACTGGAAACGATCCGAGGTCGAAGTCACCGGGCTGATGAGCCTGTTTCGTCGTTACATCAAGAAAGAAGCCCGCGCCCTTGTCGACGAAGGCGTCCGCGTACGCTTCATCGGTGATCGCGCCCGGCTGGGCAAAAAGCTGACCAAGCTGATGGCCGAGCTGGAAGAGATGACGGCAGGGAATGATCACGTCAACCTGACCATCGCGCTGAACTATGGCGGCCGGGACGAGCTGACCCGCGCTTCGCAACGGATGGCGCAGGACATTGCAAGTGGTGTGCTTTTGCCGGAAGCGGTGGATGAAGAAACCGTTTCAACCTATTTAGATACAAGATCTTTACCGGATCCAGACCTTGTCATTCGCACATCGGGCGAGACACGGATCTCGAATTTTTTGCTGTGGCAATCCGCCTATGCCGAATACGAGTTCATCGAAACGCTGTGGCCTGATTTCTCGGAGAAAGTGTTTGGCGAGGTCGTGGATCGCTTCTCGGGCCGTGACCGTCGGTTTGGTGCTGTGAAACAGGCCGCCGAATAGCAGCGCGCAGGGCACTCTTTGAACTTGAGACCCAGACCGCGCAATGCGATAACCTCCTAATGAGTTCTGAAACATCCCCTTCAAAATGGGCCGATCTTGCGCCCCGCTTGTTATCAGCGTTTGCTATGGCGGCAATCGCAGTGGCGGCCATCTGGCTGGGCGGCGCGGCCTATCTGGCGCTGATCACAGTCGTCATCGGCCTTTGCATGTGGGAATTTGCGCGTCTGTTACAATCGCCCCCGACAGCCTTGCCCATCGTGCTTGGTTTGGCGGCCGCCGGTGGTATCCTGTTGTGCAGCTTTGGGCCGATCAATGCGCCCGGTGTCGTTCTGTCACCGCAGATCGCATCGCTGTTCATCGCACCTTTGATGGGAGCGATTTTGGCCAACCAGCACCGTGTTTTGTTCTTTGCTTACGGGCTATTGATCATGCTGGCCGGGCTTGGTTTTCTAGCGATGGGCCCTGGCGCCGTGCTGATCTGGTTCATCCTGATCATCATCATCTCAGATGTTGCCGGATATTTTGCGGGCCGCATGATCGGAGGCAAGAAATTCTGGCCGCGCGTCAGCCCGAAGAAAACCTGGTCCGGCACAATCGCAGGCTGGGTAGGCGCCTTGATCCTTGGCGTTATCGGCGCGTCTCAGGGTGTGTTCACACCGCTTGAAGCTGCCTTTGTACCCCTGATCGCCTTCGCAGGCCAAATGGGGGACATCGCCCAAAGCGCAATCAAGCGGATGGTGGGGGTGAAAGACAGCTCGAACCTGATCCCGGGCCACGGCGGTGTGCTGGATCGGTTTGACGCCATGATCGGCGCGGCAGGGGCCTTGGTGCTGCTGTCGGGCATCGCATCGCTGATCTTTGCAGGATAAGCAAAATGAACGCCCGCAACCGCATTTCAATCGCCTTGGCGACCTTGATAAACCCGCAATCACTGACCAGATGAAACCCGAGCCGAAGCTCCAAGCGCCCGAACCGAAGGACACGACCAACACATGGATCTGATCAGCTTCCTGCCCGATTTCGGCAATATTGCCTTCACGATCCTGGCTTTTGTGGCCGCCCTGACGGTAATCGTCGCGGTGCACGAATACGGCCACTACATCGTTGGCCGGTGGAGCGGCATCAAGGCAGACGTGTTTTCCATCGGGATGGGGCCGGTGCTGTTTGCCCGCACCGACCGCCACGGCACCCAATGGCAGATCGCCGCCTTTCCCGTTGGCGGATATGTGAAATTTCGCGGTGACGCCAACGCGGCGTCTGCCGGGGCGGATGAGGCTGCACTGGCCGAACTGTCGATTGAGGACCGCCGCCACACCATGCATGGCGCGCCCCTGTGGGCACGGACAGCCACCGTGGCTGCTGGGCCGATCTTCAACTTTATCCTGTCCACGTTGATCTTCGCGGGGCTGATGATGTCCACGGGCGTCGCCCGCGATCCGCTTGCAGTAAAAGCCGTCATGGACGTGCCGGGGATGGAGCAGGGGCTGCGTCCGGGCGACGAGGTTCTGTCCATCGCGGGCATCGACACACCGCCCTTGGCCGAGTTTTACACTGTGATCGAAAAACTTCCTGAAACCGATCTGGTCGAGTATCGCGTCAACCGAGATGGGCAGGAACTGACGGTTTCAGCCACCCACCCCTATCCGGCGCTAGTCGGATCGGTCAGCCCGCAATCCGCGGCGTTCGAGGCGGGCCTGAAAGAGGGCGATCTAATTCGCACGGTCAATGGTGAAACCGTTCCAACCTTCAACGCCCTGCGCGAGATCGTGGTGAATGGTGACGGGGAAAAGCTGTCTTTGGGCATCTATCGTGATGGCGCTGCTATGGACGTAACCCTGACCCCACGCCGTCAGGATGTTCCCACGGCGGATGGCGGGTTTGAAACCCGTTGGCTGATCGGCATCACCTCGGGCATGGTGTTTGAACCTGCGACCCGTCCGGCCGGTGTCTGGGAAAGCCTTTCGTCGGGTGTTGAACGGGTAATCTACATCATTCAAAGCAGCCTTTCGGGCTTGTGGCACATGATCACTGGCGCGATTTCCAGCTGCAACCTGTCGGGACCGCTTGGTATTGCACAGGTCTCGGGGCAGGTGGCGTCGCAGGGCGCTGTCAGTTTCGTGGCCTTCATCGCCATGCTGTCCACCGCCATCGGCATGTTGAACCTGTTCCCCATCCCCGTTCTGGATGGCGGGCATTTGGTATTCTACGCGTGGGAGGCCGTAACCGGCAAACCACCCGCCGAAAAAGTGCTGAACATCCTTCTGGCCATGGGGTTGGCGGTGGTGCTGACCTTGATGGTGTTCGGCCTTTCAAACGACCTCTTCTGCCCCTGATCCAGACGCCTTTGCGGCCCGTTTGACGCAATCCGCCATTCGGTGAAACTGCTGCGCCAAAGGCGAGCTTGCCCGCCAAACCATACCGATGGTGCGGCTTGGCTTGGGCGCGTCAAAGCGGGATACGGTAACAGGGGCAGATCGAGTTTCGACCGCAACGGCCATATCCGGGATCAGCGTCACGCCCATTCCTGCGCCGACCATTTGCACCAATGTGGTCAGCGCGCTGCCGTCTAATGTCTCGCGCGGGTTAGAGCTTTGCACATCGCAAAACGACAGCGCCTGATCGCGGAAACAATGGCCTTCTTCCAGCAGCAAAAGCCGCATCTCGCGCAAACCCTCGCGATTGGGGATGGGTTTGTCTTTGTCGGCCAGCGGTCGCACAAGAACGAATTCCTCGTCAAACAGCTGCACTTCGGTCAGGGCGGGGTCTGATATCGGCAGGGCCAGAATAGCCGTGTCAATTCGCCCATCCACCAGCTCTTTGATCAGGTTCGAGGTCATCGTCTCGCGCATATAGATCTCGGCGCCGGGAAACGTACCGGTCAGTTCCCGCACAATCGTGGGCAACAAATAGGGCGCGATGGTGGGAATCACACCGATCCGAAGTTCGCCCACCCAATGATCTTTTGCAGCACGTGACACGTCCTCAAGCTCGTCCACAGAGCGCAGAATATCCTGCGTTCGCCGTAAAAATTCGCGCCCCAGAGTGGTTAGGCGCACCTGACGCGGCATCCGTTCACACAGAACACATCCCAGCGCTTCCTCAAGCTCTTTAATTTGCACTGACAGGGCGGGTTGCGACACAGCACAGGCATCCGCCGCGCGCCCGAAATGGCCGTGCTCAGCCAAAGCATCGAAGTATCGAAGCTGGCGTAGGGTGATATTACTCATAATGTTTACCTATTGCCGGGATTAAAAGGTGTAATTTCCTCTTATCAATCGACAGCGCTAAGGTGAAGCCTATACGGGACGGGAATCACCGTCGCCAGCCAATCCAAACTTATGGGAGTCGCAAGATGGACGGAAACTCGATGGGCAAATGCCCGATCGCACATGGCGCAACGAATGTTGGAATGCGGTCGAACAAAGACTGGTGGCCCAATCAGCTGAACCTGCGGATACTGCACCAGAACTCGACCAAGTCGAACCCGATGGGGAAAGACTTTGATTATGCCGAGGAATTCAAGTCGCTGGACCTTAAGGCTCTGAAAGCAGACCTGACTGCGCTGATGACTGACAGCCAAGACTGGTGGCCCGCAGACTATGGTCATTATGGTGGTTTCTTCATCCGCATGGCGTGGCACAGCGCAGGCACCTATCGTACGGCAGACGGTCGTGGCGGGGCAGGGACCGGGCAGCAGCGTTTCGCTCCGCTGAACTCGTGGCCTGATAACGTGAACCTCGACAAGGCGCGGCGCCTTCTGTGGCCGATCAAGCAGAAATACGGAAACAAGATTTCATGGGCGGATCTTATGATCCTTGCTGGCAACGTCGCCATCGAAAGCATGGGTGGGCCGACCTTTGGTTTCGCCGGAGGCCGCGCAGATGTGTGGGAGCCTGAAGAAGACACCTATTGGGGCGCCGAGACCGAATGGCTGGCCGAAAGCGGCAGTGAAAACAGCCGTTACTCGGGCGAACGCGACTTGGAAAACCCGCTGGCCGCGGTTCAGATGGGTCTTATCTATGTGAACCCGGAAGGCCCGGATGGAGAACCGAATATTCTGGCCTCGGGCCGCGACATCCGCGAGACCTTTGCCCGCATGGCGATGAATGACGAAGAAACAGTCGCACTGGTTGCTGGCGGCCATACGTTCGGTAAGGCACATGGGGCAGGGGACCCGGCACTGGTTGGCCCCGAACCCGAAGCCGCCGGGATCGAAGAAATGGGCCTTGGCTGGACCAGCAAACACGGCACAGGCAAAGGTGACGACACAATCGGCTCGGGGATCGAAGGCGCGTGGACTGCGAACCCAACCCAATGGGACAACGGTTATTTTGATCTGCTGTTTGGCTATGATTGGAACCTGACCAAATCGCCTTCGGGCGCCTGGATCTGGGAACCCGTCGGCGTCACCGAAGACCACATGGCCCCAAAGGCGCATGATCCGTCGAAGAAAGTTCCGACCATGATGACCACGGCGGATATGGCGATGCGGATGGACCCGATCTATGGCCCCATTTCCAAACGGTTCCATGAAAACCCGGACCAGTTTGCCGATGCCTTTGCGCGTGCATGGTTCAAGCTGACACACCGCGATATGGGACCACGCGCACGTTATCTGGGCGCAGAGGTCCCCAGTGAAGAGCTGATCTGGCAGGATCCGATTCCGGCCTCGGAAACGGACCTGAGCGACGCGGATGTGACTGCTTTGAAGGCGGCCGTTCTGGATACCGGGCTGAGCATCTCGGACCTTGTGAAAACCGCGTGGGCGTCGGCCTCATCTTTCCGGGGTTCAGACATGCGCGGTGGAGCGAATGGTGCGCGTATCCGTCTTGAGCCGATGAAAAGCTGGGAGGCCAATGAGCCCGAAGCGCTGGACCGCGTCCTGACCCGCTTGGAAGAGCTGCGTGAGAGCTTTGGCAAGCCCGTGTCGATGGCTGATCTGATCGTCATCGCTGGGGCCGCCGCAGTGGAACAAGCCGCTGCCGATGCGGGCCAATGTATTCTGGTTCCGTGCACTTTGGGTCGCGGAGACGCGACACAAGAGATGACTGAAATCGTAGGTTTCGAGTATCTGGAACCAGAAGCGGACGGTTTCCGCAACTGGCAACGGACCGAATTCACAATCTCGCCCGAAGAGCTGCTTGTTGACAAAGCACAGCTGTTGGGACTGAGCGCCCCCGAAATGACAGTGCTTGTCGGCGGATTGCGGGTTCTTGGTGCCAATCACAGTGGCAGCGCGCATGGTGTCTTTACGCAAAACCCTGGCAAACTGAGCACGGATTTCTTCGTGAATGTTCTGGATATGCGTACCAAGTGGGCAGACCAGGGCGACGGCACCTATGCAGGCACTGATCGCGCGACTGGCGACCAAAAATGGACTGCCACACGCGTCGATCTTGTCTTTGGTTCAAACTCGCAACTGCGCGCACTGTCCGAGGTTTATGCCCAAGACGACGCTGGCCAGAAGTTCGTGAAGGATTTCGTCGCAGCCTGGACCAAAGTGATGAATGCCGATCGGTTCGATCTGAACTGATAGCGACGTTCGCTACCAAAACCCCTTGAGCGATTAAGGGACATAGTGGTTACCACCGGAGGGGTTATTCGGTGGTGGCCCAACTATATTTTTGCCGCTTTTTTAAGCAGAGGTTCACAAACCCGCGAGAAAGCCAGATCTTTACCCGCGGAAAGAATTTACTTTAAAGTGACCCACAACGACTATTCGAAACGAACGAGTTGGACAGTCTTGTCTAAAGGGTCTTGAATATGGTTGCCTATAACTTCAATCTTCCGATCTATGGGTTTGACCAATGGTCGGGCGCCAGTACCAACAACACAGTTCAATACCAATCAGGAACGTCATTCTCGCTTAATCCTGGCGCGGCTTTGACAATTATTGAAGTCGAAGATGATGACGGAAACCCAGCTGGATCGCCGAACAATGCGTTTTCCGATGGGTACATTGATGTCACAGGCGATGGGTCACCATCAAACACCGCAAACAACGACCAGGTGTTGACACAACCCGTTACGATCAACGGGACCACCTACCAAGCTGGTGATCAGGTAGAGCTCGAGTTCGCATTTACCACAACAACCGGTGAGACTTTTTGGATTATCCGGATTGATGGCACCAATGTTGGAATAAGTGGGCCGACACTTCCTGTTCCTGGTACGTCTTACACCGTCGCAAGCAGCCAAGATGGGCAGCAAACGCCGATCGAGAACATACCGTGCTTTGTCTCTGGCTCGCTTATCGAAACGTCACGTGGACTGGTCAAAGTTGAAGATATATCCGTTAACGACCTTGTTCTGACGAAGGACAATGGATTTCAACCCGTTCGTTGGGTCGGAAAACGCCAGCTAGACAGCGTAGATCTGGCACTTAGCCCAAACATACGACCGATAAAGATCTCTGCGGGGGCGCTTGGTGATGGCATACCGTCGCAAGACCTGTTCGTTTCACCCCAGCATCGTGTTCTGGCCAGCTCAAACATTGTGCGCCGGATGTTTGGGACAAACGAAGTCTTGGTTTCGGCAAAATCACTTCTTGCTTTGGACGGAGTCGATGCTGCTGCTCCGGCAGACACGGTCTGCTATGTACATCTTCTTTTCGATGCGCATCAGGTGATTTTCTCTAACGGGGCGCTGACCGAAAGTCTGTATCTTGGACCTGAAGCGCTGAAATCTGTCCCCGAGAAAGCGCGGGATGAACTGCTTTTGCTTTTTCCAGAGCTAAAAGATTCAGATTTCAAAGACGTTCCTGCTGCGCATATCCCATCAGGCCAACGTCAGCGCGGGATGATCGCGCGGCATGTTAAAAACGGACGATATCTGGTTTCGTAGTCATGTTTGCCTCAGAGGTCGTTGTCAATCAATGAAACGACTGCTGGGCGCGTGAGGCGTAATACCTGTGAAGGCCGAGATCATACGTCTTGCAGCCTTGGGTGTTTTGCGAGGGCAGGGGACGCAGACCTTTGCGCACGAACAAGGCAATATCGGACGGTCACCCAGTTAACAGTACGTTCTGCGCAAACTGGGCGCCATCTTTCCTTTACTGGATCTATGACCCTTGTTCGCAGAACCTCAAACGATTGCCGAAGGGATCATGCACTTGCATTTGCAGCCCCCATGGCATCTTTTCCAAGCCGGGGCGGTTAAAGGTATACTGTTTGTCCATCAGTTCTAGATGGAATGCGCGTAGGTTCGTCGTCGGAATGAACGCATTTGAACCCGGGCTGGCATCATTGTGATGTTCAGACAAATGCAATTGTAATCCTGCCCGTTCTACCGCCATGTAAAGCGGAAGATCGTCTGCAATGCGATGTTCAAAGGCAATGGAAAACCCAAGAAATCCGCAATAGAACTCGCGCGCTTTGTCCTCGTCGAAGAACCTTAAGATTGGGTTGCAATCGGTGAACTCGATTGCCTCAGGTGCTGCACGTTCGAGCACGGCCGTTGCTGTGTTCCAGTCAGCAAACCCGAGACTGGCAGCAATAAGTTCCAGCGCTTTGCCATGTGGAACGTGAATGTCGTCAGCACTTAGGGCTACACGCAGTTTTTTGGCCATGGACTTGGCCTGGTCAGAGCTGATCATCTATCTCTCCATACCAGCACATATTCAGCGGTGCGCGCGTTGCCGACCGAATGCTGGTCGGAAAATCAAACGAAGTTATTCAAGGCGCTTTCACCGTTCCCGAGGGATGCGCGCGGCAGATAGCGCTGACCGCGTGGAACTTGAAGACATGCCCACGAATTGTCAACGACGGCATCCATACAGCCGCGTGGACCACTCGATATTACTTTCGATCAACGACAGGGCGTTGCCGCGCTTTAAAGCAGCGCATATCTTGGTGTGGACTCACGGTGAAGTGCAACAACTGAGATTAAATCCTATCATCTCGGTCGGCGATTTTGAACTGACGTTTGTTAAGCGCGGCCGGGGAGCGCGGAGACATCAAAAATCGCAGCGTTCACCGGCTGCGCGATGTGGTTGGCTGGTTGAGTTTCGAAGCTACTTGGGTTGGCAAAGCGAGAGATACTACTTAGGGTATAAAAAAGAAAACTATTGCATATTCTGGTTTTGCCGCGCTCTGTCTTTTTGGTGTTGGCGCTATTATTTTCGACTTCCGTAAGAAGGCCAATCGTCCTCCCAAACGCATAAGCAGCCAAGAACATAAGCCCCACTCCTCAATAGAACCGACGGCCGAAGCCAGGCGACTACAGAATGGCGGCACGATTGGACCGGGTCAAACTGGCGGAGGTGCTGATTTTGGGCTTTCTTAATGAATAGGCGGCCTCAAGACTGCACTACTGCCGCACATCCCCCGTCATCTTATGATCTCCCCGCCGCTTCCCAGAGGCACTCACGAAACACTTCAGCCGGTGTCCGCCAACCGAGACATTTGCGTGGTGTCGCATTGAGATGGTCGCCGATCGCTAGAAGTTCTTCGTTTGAAAGGAACGTTGGGTCTTTCTTACGCGGTAGATAGCGCCGTAGCCGGTTGTTTGTGTTCTCAACCGTGCCTTTCTGCCAAGGTGCTTGTGGGTCGCAGAACCACGGATCTACACCAAGCCCGGCCTTGAGATGGGCCCAAGCTGTGAACTCTGTGCCACGATCGAAAGTGATCGAGCGGCGTGCTTCAGCGGGCAGGGGACTTAGGCTTCTGATCAGACCTTCCATCACTGGCTTCGATTGCCGATCCTGATTCTTAAGAACCACGGTATATCGGCTGACACGTTCGACCAGTGACGTGATGTTTGCCTTGCCGAACTCCTTGCGAAACTGGACCAGATCACATTCCCAGTGTCCAAATTGCTGGCGATCTGAAATGACGTCCGGCCGTACTGAGATCGACAAGTGAACAGGGAAGCGAACCCCATGATGACGACGCATTCCGCGCCGGCGCCTTAAGCGGCGCTGTTCTGGCAGATGCTTGAAAAACTGCTCCGCGCGACCTTCCTTCGAGTAGGCATAGCGATAGATCGTCTCGTGACTGATGCGGGTCGGATGGTGTTCAAACTTCATTCGCCCCGCAATCTGTTCCGGCGACCACCCAGCTCTTAGACGATCTTCAACCGCGGCCTTCAACTGCGGCGATCTGACAAGCTTTCTGTGAACAGCGCGTCGGCGTTCATAGGAACTTTGCGCCGCCAAAACATAATAGCCATTCAGTTGTGGAAGTTCAGTATCACGATGCGCGTAGCGCCGGATCTCCCGATAAAGCGTGGAACGGTCACGGCCCAGATATTCCGCGATCTCTCGCACAGGAATCTTGGCTTCAAGTGACTTCGCCAGTATCTTGCGTTCTTTTAGGTTCAAGTGGGGGTAACAACGGCCCATCGGAAAACTCCATGTAACAACTTGTTTTAATACAGAAGTTGCACTTCATCTGTGAACCCACCTGGCTACACATATTAAACGCATAATACATATTATGTTAATATTTGATGTAACAAACATCGAATTTCATTCTCGAACCTGCCAACTATTCAAATATCTCGACAACAAGATAAAAAATGCTGATAAATCAGTGTCCGCATAAGGAAAACGATATGAGTTCACTGTTAATTTTAAACGGCCCCAACCTGAACATGCTTGGGACGCGGCAGCCCGAGATTTATGGCGAAATGCGTTTGGATGACATCAAAAACGCCTGTATTGCCTATGCGGAAAAGCTGGGACATTCTTGTCAGTTCGAGCAAACGAATGACGAAGGCACACTTGTGACGATGATCCAGAATGCGCGCGGTGTGCATGATGCGATCATTTTGAACGCTGGCGCCTATACTCATACATCTATCGCGCTTATGGATGCGATTGTCGCATCCGAAGTGCCTACGATCGAGCTTCACTTGTCGAACATCCACGCACGCGAGGAATTTCGCCACAAATCCTACATCGCGCCTGTGGCGATTGGGCAGATCTGCGGGTTTGGCGCCAAAGGGTACATTCTGGCGATTGACGCCGCCGTGGGTGGCGCCGAGTTTCCCTGATGCTTCAATATGTTAAAAGCATCTGTGAATGTGAAACAATGGCCGACGTCTGGGAGATCCATTGCGATAAGATGGAGAGTTTCGGCTTTGATCGGCTGATCTATGGCATCACGCATTTCATGACACCGAATTCGTTCGGGCCACGCGAAGACGTGATGACCCTGTCCTCGCATGATCCAGAATATATGGAACACTATTATGGGCTAGAGCTGTATCGCTCTAGCCCTATGCTTATGTGGGCCGCGGAAAACACAGGCTCTTGCAGCTGGTCCTGGATTCAGGACAACATCGACATGATGGACAGCAACAACCGTAAAGTTATGGAATTGAACCGGAAAATGGGTGTAACCGCCGGCTATACTCTTTCGTTTCAAGAGACGTCGCGCCGATCCAAAGGCGTCATTGCTTTAACGGCAAAACCCGGGCTGACCCAAGATGCCGTGGATGCCATTTGGGGCGAACACGGCGAGATGATCGAAGCGCTAAACAACATCGCGCATCTTAAAATGATCTCACTGCCACTTAGCACCGAGCGCGCCACCCTGTCTAAGCGGCAACGCGAGGTTCTGGAATGGGTTGGCGACGGGAAAACCAATCAGGACATTGCCACCATTCTTGGCGTCACCCCGGCGACAGTTGAGAAACATCTGCGCATTGCACGAGACAAGCTTGGCGTCGACACCTCGGCACAGGCTGTTTTGAAGATGTCGTTCCTGAATCAGATATTCACGCCCGACAAACCCTAGAAACCTGATCTTATGGTTATGTAGGCGCGCTTATCTGCAACAAATTTCCTCATAAAGATCAGTTTGTTTACCTAACGGAAGGAAAGGTAGGGATTCCCGTACTTCCCTATTTTACACGAATCAGGCATGTTTAATGCGTTCCGTGAGTGGTGGCTTTGGCCTTGGGACATTTTGGGGTGAACGGACTGTGATTTCAGATCGCGTTTCATTCTTCCGGTAAAACGGAGCTGGTGCTGATGGAGTATTGATCCCAAAGGCACCAGCACTTACCAGATACAGTTTATCTGCTTGCAAAGCGCTGACCTTGGTCGGCGCTTTTTGCTTTCGGTGGGCCATTCAATATGGTTCCAGCAGCCAGTCATTCGTAAAAGAAAAGGCCGGTCACAAAGACCGGCCTTTCAATTCTCAGGCTGTTGGCGGGGCAAGCGCCCTGCCCTGTCTTGGCTTAGCCTTGAACAGCAGCGGCGACTTCAGCAGCGAAATCGACTTCTTCTTTCTCGATGCCTTCGCCAACTTCCATGCGAACGTAGCCGACGATCTCGGCGCCAGCTTCTTTGGCAGCAGCTTCAACAGTCAGATCTGGGTTGATGACGAAGTCTTGGCCCAGCAGGGTAACTTCTGCCAGGAACTTCTTCATGCGGCCCTTGATCATGTTCTCGATGATGTTCTCGGGCTTGCCGCTTTCACGGGCCTGATCGGTCAGAACCTGACGCTCTTTCTCGACGATGGCCGGATCCAGAGCAGCTTCGTTCAAAGCCTGCGGGTTTGCAGCAGCGATGTGCATTGCGATCTGACGACCGAATGCTTCGTCGCCACCGTTCATTGCAACCAACACGCCGATCTTGCCCATGCCGTCGGTGACAGCGTTGTGGACGTAGGTCACAACGTTTTCGCCTTCGACCGACGCCATGCGACGCAGCGACATGTTTTCGCCGATGGTGGCGATTTTGTCGGTGATGGTGTCGGCAACGGTTTTGCCACCCATGTCCGCGCCATTCAGCGCGTCAACATCCGAAACGGTCAAAGCAGCGTTTGCGATGCCCGAAACCATGTCTTGGAATTCAGCGTTTTTCGCAACAAAGTCGGTTTCCGAGTTCACCTCAACCGCGACGCCTTTGCCATCAGCCACGGTCACAGCGACCAGACCTTCAGCGGCGGTACGGCCAGCTTTCTTGGCGGCTTTCGCCAGGCCTTTGGTGCGCAGCCAGTCCTGAGCGGCTTCCATGTCGCCGTCGTTTTCGACCAGGGCTTTTTTCGCGTCCATCATGCCAACGCCGGTGGATTCACGCAGTTCTTTTACGAGTGCAGCAGTGATTGCCATGTCTCTACTCCTTGGGGTCTCCGATCGGGTGATAATCCCGCCGGGTATCAATTCAGTGACAGTTGCGCGGACCAGTCCCCTGCCCCGCGCACGCGGTCTGTCTTATTCTGCCGGAGCAGCTTCTTCAGCAACGGCTTCTTCTGCCGGTGCTTCTTCCATCGCACCCAGGTCGATACCAGCAGCGCCCATCTGGGCCGACATGCCGTCCAGAGCCGAACGGGCAACCAGATCACAGTACAGAGCAATTGCGCGTGCAGCGTCATCATTGCCCGGGATAATGTAATCCACACCTTCCGGCGGGCAGTTGGTGTCCACAACAGCAACAACCGGGATACCCAGTTTGTTTGCTTCTGCGATGGCCAGGCTTTCTTTCTTCACGTCAATGACGAACAGCAGATCAGGAACGCCGCCCATTTCGCGGATCCCGCCCAGCGACGCTTGCAGTTTCTGCTGGTCACGCTCCATGCCCAGACGCTCTTTCTTGGTCAGGCCTTCAGCACCCGACGCCAGCTTCTCGTCTACCTCTTTCAGGCGGTTGATCGACTGCGAAACGGTCTGCCAGTTGGTCAGCGTGCCGCCCAGCCAACGGTGGTTCATGTAGTACTGAGCCGACTTTTCAGCCGCATCAGCGATCGGGCCAGCGGCCTGACGCTTGGTGCCGACGAACAGAACACGACCGCCTTTAGCAACGGTGTCACGAACAGCGTTCAGTGCAGCGTCCAGCATCGGCAGGGTCTGGGTCAGGTCGAAAATGTGGATCCCATTTCGTTCACCATAGATGAACGGAGCCATACGGGGGTTCCAACGTTGGGTCTGGTGACCAAAGTGAACACCAGCTTCGAGCAGCTGGCGCAGCGAAAAATCAGGCAATGCCATTTCTATATCCTTTCCGGTTTCATCCTCGGCGCTGCGTTTCGAAGGTTCCCCTTCAACCGGTGGACACGATGGGGATGTCTCCCCCAAAGGCCCGCACAGCACCTGTGGTTTGTGAGCGCGCGTATACAGCCCGGTTTCCGTCCGCGCAAGCCCTAATCGACGACCGGCAGTCTTCGCTTGTCCTTCCCCGAGTTTCGCGGCACAAAACGGTCATGACACAGGATATTCTCTGCATCGGATCGGTCCTTTGGGACGTGATCGGGCGCACGCCGCACTCTATGCATGTTGGCTCGGACGAGCCGGGCCGGATCACACGTCTGCCCGGCGGCGTCGCAATGAATATTGCTATGACCTTGCAGCGGTTTGGGTTGCGTTCGGCCTTGTTGACGGCCGTTGGACGGGATCGCGAGGGCGACGAGCTGTTGGATGACTGCGCGGCGCGCGGGATGAATACCGATTTCGTCTACCGCCCCGAAGCGCTGCCCACCGATCGCTACATGGCTATCGAAAGTCCCGAGGGTCTGATCGCCGCCGTCGCTGATGCGCATACGTTGGAAGCGGCAGGCGATGCCATTCTCGCCGCGCTCGAGGACGGAAGATTAGGTAGTGCGACCACGCCCTATTCGGGAACGATTGCGCTGGACGGGAACCTAACGCGCGTGCTTTTGGAAGACATCGCCAAACGCGAAAGCTTTGCCCGTGCGGATCTGCGCGTGGCCCCTGCCAGCCCGGGCAAAGCCCGCCGTCTGGCCCCTCTGATGCAACACCCCGGGGCGACGCTTTACGTAAACCGTGAAGAGGCAGGCTATCTGACCGATGCACAATATGACAGCGCAGGCACCGCAGCGCAGGGGCTGTTGGACGCGGGCGCCACGCGGGTTCTAGTCACCGATGGAGGCAGTTTTGCCGCCGACGGCCATCATCAGCGCGGCGTTATCCAGACGCCCTGCCCCTCGGTCCGCGTCCGTCGGATCACCGGCGCAGGAGATACGTTTATGGCAGCCCATATTGCCGCCGAATTGGCTGGCAACGCTCCTGACGTCGCTTTGGAAATGGCTCAAAAAATCGCAGCCCAATACGTATCAGGAGAAGACCTATGACCCTGCCCCTGCATTTCTCGGACGAGGTCGCCACCGCGCGTGCGTCTGGCGCGCCCATCGTGGCGCTGGAAAGCACCATCATCACCCACGGGATGCCGTTTCCGCAAAACGTCGAAACCGCCCGTGCGGTAGAAGCGGTTATTCGTGAAAACGGCGCGGTTCCCGCAACCATCGCGGTATTGGATGGAAATCTGCATATCGGGTTGAACGACGCGCAACTGGACGCGTTGGGTCAAGCCCAGGGCGTCGCGAAACTGTCGCGTGCCGATATGGCCGCTTGCATTGCGACTGGTGGCACCGGAGCGACCACCGTGGCCGCCACAATGATTGCCGCGCATCTGGCTGGTATCCACGTTTTCGCGACCGGAGGCATTGGCGGCGTGCATCGCGGTGCGGAGACCAGTTTCGACATCTCGGCGGACCTGCGAGAGCTATCGAAAACACCCGTCACCGTGGTAGCCGCCGGGGCCAAAGCGATCTTGGATCTGCCCAAAACGCTGGAGGTTTTGGAAACGCTGGGCGTTCCGGTAATCGCCTATGGGCAAGACAGTTTCCCGGCCTTCTGGTCGCGTGTCTCGGATCTGGCCGCGCCTCTGCGTATGGACCATGCCGATCAGATTGCCGCGTCTGCTAAGACCCGCGCCCTGATGGGGCTTGAGGGTGGTCAACTGGTGGCAAACCCGATCCCGGCCGAAGCTGAAATCCCGCGCGAGGTTATTACCCCGGTGATCGAGGAAGCCCTCGCGGCCGCTGAGGCCGAGGGCATCTCTGCCAAACAGGTCACGCCCTATCTTCTGGATCGCATTTTCCATGCGACCGAGGGGGCGTCGCTGACGGCCAATATCGCATTGGTAAAGAACAATGCGCGATTGGCTTCTCAGATCGCACAGGCGCTGGTCGCGGTCTGAAACTGCGGCATCAGAAAAGGGCGGCCAAGCCGCCCTTTATCGTGCAGATCTTAGATGTTTTTTTACTGATCAGCCCATTAGGCCCCAATCGCAATTTGCGAATCCAGCTCGACCGGGTCAGGATCACGAAGCACATAGCCACGGCCCCAGACGGTCTCGATATGGTTTTCGCCGCCGGTGGCGGTCGACAGTTTCTTACGCAGTTTGCAGATAAAAACGTCGATGATTTTCAGTTCCGGCTCGTCCATGCCGCCATAAAGGTGGTTCAGGAACATCTCTTTCGTAAGAGTGGTGCCTTTACGAAGGGAAAGCAGCTCTAACATTTGGTATTCCTTGCCGGTCAGATGCACAGGACGGCCATCCACATCCACGGTCTTCGCGTCCAGATTGACACAAACCTGCCCGGTCTTGATCACAGATTGCGAGTGCCCCTTTGATCGACGAATGATCGCGTGAATACGGGCGATCAGCTCTTCCCGGTGGAAGGGTTTGGTCATGTAGTCATCTGCCCCAAAGCCAAAACCTTTGATCTTGTTTTCCGTATCATCCGCACCTGACAGGATCAGGATCGGCGTGTCGATCCGCGCAAGACGCAAATGACGCAAAACTTCGTGCCCGTTCATGTCGGGAAGGTTCAAATCAAGAAGAATTAGGTCGTAATCGTAAAGCTTTGCCAGATCGATCCCTTCTTCGCCCAAGTCAGTTGCATAGACGTTCAGGTTGGCATGTGTCAGCATCAATTCAATGCTGCGCGATGTGGTTGGATCATCTTCAACAAGAAGGATTCGCATAATGGGCTTCTCCGCATTTGGTTCTGTCTTGGGTAGAACATTGCGTGAAATGGTTAATCACAGGTTACCCTAGAAGAACTTTTAGCGAATTCCACTTATGGTTGTCTATATCTTTGTAAAGCTGTGGCTTTTAGGGCAGCCTCGCCATGGCGATCAACCGCATTCAACCATTCAGATAACTCTTCTTCTGATAACTCGTACATCGAGCATGCCTCATCCGCAGTCAAAAGCCCGTTTTGAATGCCCTTAACCACGGTTGCTTTCCGGCTGGCCACCCATCGACGCGTGTCTTTTGGCGGCAAATCTGCCCGTGTTAGAATCGAGCCGTCCGGCAGTGTAACTGCACGCGGCCCTTCGATTTTTTTCAGATACATAGTGAACCCTCGTGACTCATCTGCGCCAACTCTGCCCAGACAGGCTTAAAGATCCGTGAAGGCCCCTCTTGTTGTTCGTTCGAATTTTCTTATATTCCGTTACTCTTCGAAAAGGATCCCACAATGTCGGTTAACGTATCCGTCGCGCCCGCGCTGAATTCTCTTGGCTTTGCCAAATCCCCTGCGGAAACGCGGGTCGTTGTCGCCATGTCCGGAGGCGTCGACAGCTCGGTCGTCGCCGCCATGCTGGCCGAAGAAGGCTATGACGTGATCGGCGTTACACTTCAGCTTTACGACCACGGCGCTGCGCTGGCCAAGAAGGGTGCTTGCTGTGCTGGGATCGACATCCATGACGCACGCCGCGTGGCAGAAGACATGAACTTTCCCCACTATGTCCTTGATTACGAAAACATCTTCCAGGATGCGGTGATCGAGGAATTCGCCGATAGCTATCTGGGCGGCGCGACCCCTGTGCCTTGCATTCGCTGCAATGAACGGGTGAAGTTCAAAGACCTGCTTGAAACCGCCCGCGATCTGGGCGCTGACTGCATGGCAACCGGTCACTATATTCAGCGTGCGATGGGCAATCGCGGAGCGGAATTGCATCGCGCCGCAGACCCTGTGCGCGACCAAAGCTATTTCCTGTTTTCCACAACGCCCGAGCAGCTGGACTATCTGCGCTTCCCTCTAGGTCACTTGAAGACCAAGGCGGAAACCCGTGAACTTGCACGAAAATATGGGCTTGAAGTTGCGGACAAGCCCGACAGCCAAGACATCTGTTTCGTGCCCGATGGCAATTATGCTGGCGTGATCGAAAAGCTACGCCCCGGTGCCGCCGAACCCGGTCAGATCGTCCATACGGATGGCCGCGTTTTGGGAGAACACGAGGGCGTCATTCACTATACGATTGGCCAGCGTCGCGGCCTTGGCATTGGCGGATTGTCCGAGCCGCTTTACGTGGTGAAACTGGACGTCGACAACAAACAAGTCGTTGTCGGCCCGAAAGAAATGCTGGCCACCCGGATAGTGCCGGTGCGCGAGATCAACTGGTTGGGCGACGAGCCCTTCACGTCGCGCAAGGAATGGCATCTTGGCGTCAAAATCCGCTCGACCCGCCCCCCGCGCGAGGCGATCATCCGCCCGATCTCGGACACCGAGGCCGAGGTGGAGCTTTTGACCCCCGAGGAAGGCGTCAGCCCCGGTCAGGCGTGTGTCTTCTATGACATGGACGGCCCGCGCATCTTTGGCGGCGGGTGGATCTGGCGGGGTTAACGGACCAAGTCAAGCACGGCTCTGGCTGCGCGCAGTCCCGGTGCTTCGCCGCCCTGCCCCAGACGTTCCATCGTAAGGCGCATCGCCTCGTTTTGTGCGTCAGGGGCGTCCAAAACAGACAAAAGTGCGGGCGTGATACGATCAGGGTCACAGTCGGCGCCAAGGAATTCCGGTACCGCGCGGGTCTCTGACACGAGATTAACCAACGTTACCGTATCGATTTTCAACATACGCCCGATCAGGAATCGGCTGAGCCAGTTCATGTCATAGGCGATGACCATCGGCGTATGGGCTGCGGCCAGTTCCAACGACACGGTGCCGGAAGCGGCCAGCGCCACATCAGCGGCTTTGAAAGCGGCCTGCTTGTCCTCCTGCGCCGCGGCAGGGATCAAGATCGGCTGAACGGACCATTTCGCGGTCTCATCACGCACCAATTCTTCGACGCCCTGCGCCATCGGCAAAACCACCTGCAGGTCCGGCTTGGCGCGTTTGGAATGGGCGATCACCTCTCCAAATCGTTCGGCCAGACGCGAAACCTCGCCCTTGCGCGACCCCGGCAGGACCAGCAAAAGCGGAGCGTCCCCGATCCCATGTGCGGCGCGGAACGCCTGCGCGGCTTCGTCATCGGCCTGCGGTTCGGCCACAACCGGGTGGCCTACGAAGTCGCAACCCATGCCGGCGGCCTGCATATACGGCGGTTCAAACGGCAAAAGCGCCAGCACATGATCCACCCAGCGCGCCATCTTGGCAGCACGTTTCGGACGCCACGCCCAGACCGACGGGGCCACGTAATGCACAATCGGGATGTCGTGACCGAATGTCTGGCCTTCAATTTCTTCTTCCTTCACGATCCGCGCCACGCGCAGACAGAAATCCGGGCTGTCGATGGTGATTAACACGTCCGGGTTCGCCTCGACCACGGCCTCGGCAGTTTCGCGAATACGGCGTTTCAGGTGGAAGTATTTCGGAGCAACCTCGGCAATACCCATGACGGAGAGTTCAGACATCGGAAAGCGCGAGGTAAGGCCTTGCGCTGCCATGGCGTCACCGCCAATTCCCAGAAATTCCACGTCAGACTGTAGGGTTTTCAAGCCTTCCATCAACGCCGCGCCCAAGCGGTCGCCCGAGGGCTCGCCCGCAATCATGAACACCTTCATGACGCCCCCTTTCGCACGTCCAGAAACAGATCATGCTCGGCCAGAAGCTTTTCGACCGTTGCGCGCTCCAAAACGATCACGCCCTCTTCCAGCACAATTCCACCCAAACCAGCAGCTGCCACGGCGCGCACCGTTTCCGGCCCGATGGTCGGGATGTCCATTCGCCCGTCCTGCCCAGGTTTGGGGCGTTTCACAAAGACGCCACGCGCGCCCTGCTTCAGGTGTTCTGGCGTTTGTCCCGCGAAACTCAACAGAGCATTCGTGCCTTGTATGCTCTCAATGCCCAAACATTGCCCGCCCGCAAACACAACGCCTTGCGCCACGTCTTGTCCGGCCAATGCGTCCAGAAGCTGCCAACCCCGGTTCGCATCATCGCGATCCTGCGCGTTCATCGCGCGACCGGCGTGACTGGCCTCGATGGCCAGCGCGGCGGTCACTTCTGTTGCAGAAACGACGGAAAACCCCTGTTCTTCGAACACCTCGGCCACAAGACGCAAAAGCGCATCATCACCCTTGCCCAACACTGCTTTGACCCTTGGAAACAAGGCCAAGGTCACGCGGTCCATCCGCAGGGGATTCAGCTTGGGCCGATCAACCTTGCCGGCAAAGACAACGCGGCCAACCCCTGCCCCGCGCATCGCCTTGAACAACGCGCCCAGCTTTTCATAGCTCGCCGCAACATGCTCAAACCCAGCAGGAACCTCCACATCCACGCCCTTAATCGTCACGAATAAAGCGTCGGCGTTAGCTGCCGCAATTTGCTGCGGCAGCTCGCCCGTTCCTGCAATGATGGCAAGGCGGTCTGACATGGCTGCTTACTTCGGCGTCAGGAAGCCACGGTCGCTGTCACCGGTGATGAAGGCAACCATTTCGCGGACATATTCGCTGTCACTTTCATCGGCCAACCGCGCGGCGCGTTCCTGAAACGAGCCTTCGCCCTGCTTCAACATCAAAAACGCCGCCCGCAAAGCGGTTATATCTGACCGCGCTACACCGCGCCGTTTCAGGCCAACAAGGTTCAGACCGTCAAGTTCTCCGCGCGGGCCTTGGACCAGCGCGTGCGGCAGGACATCTGCGGTGACCATAGACAGCGCACCGATGATGGCGCCGCGCCCGATACGCACCCATTGGTGAAGCCCTGACAGCCCACCAACGATCACGTCATCCTCGATCACCACATGGCCTGCGACGGCCACGTTGTTCACCAAAATCACGTTGTTGCCGATCTGAGCATCATGGGCCACATGGCAGCCTGCCATAAACAGGCCATCGTCGCCGACGCGAGTGACATAACCGCCGCCTGCGGTGCCTGTGTTCATCGTGACATGCTCGCGAATGCGGTTGCGCTTGCCGATCACCAGCTTTGTGTTCTCGCCCGCGAATTTCAGATCCTGAGGGATCTCTCCGATCACCGAGAACGGAAAGACCACGGTTTCATCTCCGATCTCGGTATCCCCGGTGACGATAACATGAGATTTAAGCACCACGCCTTCGCCCAGCTTGACCTGAGCCCCAATGGTACAGAACGGCCCAATGTCACAGCCCGCGCCAATCACAGCCCCTTCGTCGATGATGGCACTGGCATGGATCTTGGCCGAGGGATCGATCCCCATGTTCAGCCCTTCCCGCCGGTGACGTCGATCATCGCCATGAATGTTGCCGTGCAGGCAACTTCGTCCCCGACTTTTGCGACGCCGTCAAATTTCCAAACTTTCGCGCCACCGCGCACGGTGGTCACTTCCAGTTCAAGCACATCGCCGGGCACAACCTTGCGACGGAACTTAGCTGAATCAATGCCCATGAAATAGACCACAGCCCCGGACCCAACCAGATCAAGCGACAAGGACACCATCACAGCCGAGGTCTGTGCCATCGCTTCGATGATCGTGACACCCGGCATGATGGGCAGACCGGGGAAATGGCCCTGGAAATGCGGCTCGTTCATCGTGACCATCTTGATGCCGCGAGCGAACTCGCCTGCGCGGATGTCTTCAACCCGGTCGACCAACAGGAACGGATAACGATGAGGGATACATTCCTGAATAAGCTGGATATCAGCTGTGCTGGGCACGTCGACCATATGTGTCTTCCTTTTATTTCAGTGCGCTTTCCGCGCTATCTGTCTGGCATAAATGAATAACAGCCCGTGTGTCTTGAAACAATCCGAATTACTCGGTGTCAGAGGGCACAGAGCTGTCTTCACTCGCCGCTGGATCTGCTGGATCTGCTGAGTTTGCGTTGTCCTCGGTCGTGGACGGCGTCAAACCATCACCCAAGATTTCATCAATCCGTTTCGTGGCCAGTTCTGTGATGTCGATATTCTGTGTCGACAACAGGATTGCGCGCCGGTCCAAAATGACCACAGCACCAAGTTCACGTACAAGATCGCCAAGCACCGGACCGATACGTTCAAAAAACGCGGATTGTTCCCGCTCAAGAACTGCGACGAACTCCTGCTCGCGTGCCTGCCCTTCAGACCTCAGCGCTTGAACTTTCGTATCGAAAGCGTCCGCCAGTTCGCGGAATTCGGACGGGTCCAGCGTCTCGCGCTGTTCGGTCAATTGCTTCTCTTCTTCTGCCAGAACAGCTTCTGAATCGCGTGTTTCTTGAGCCAGCCGCTGACGTTCATTTTCAACCGTACTGACAATACGGCGCCCGTACAGCGTCTCGGACAACAATCTTTGACGGTCGATTGTCACGATTTGCGACACCGATTGAGCCGCACTTTCCTGAGCAAAACTGGGCGTGATGGAATAGCTTCCAACCACCACCGTGCTAGAAATGCAGAGTTTTACACAAAGCCGAAAAAAAGTGCCCCGGACCCGCCGAGGCACTTTCCGATCAGAACTGAGCCGAGATCGTAAGCTCGAAGTTGTTTTCTTCGTCATATTCTTCCTTGGCCAGAACCTTGGAATAGTTAAAGCGCAGCGGACCGATGGGGGTATCCCAGAAGATCGAAGCGCCGATGGATGAGCGCAGATGTGCGCTGTCATCAATGGTGCCACCAAGCGTGTCATCCAGCCCCCAAAGCGCGCCCGCGTCTGCGAACAAACCGCCCGAGATGCCGTATTCTTCCGGCAGACCCAGCGGGAACTGGGCTTCAAGGCGCGCAACGGCAAAATAGTTACCGCCAAGCGTGTCTTCGTTCGCCGCATTCAGATCGCGGGGACCAAGCCCATTGGTGGCAAAGCCACGCAGCTTGGACGGCCCCAAACGGAAGCGATCCGTCACGCGCGAATCTGCGCCGTTCAGGCTGCTTAGCACGCCGCCTTCGACGGTGGCCAAAAGCGTGACTTGGTCGTTCCAGACCTTGGTTTGCGCCTGCCCCAAAGCCGAGACGCGCGCATATTGATAATCCGAACCCAGACCGCCGATATCGCCGTCCAGCTGGAACAGGAACCCGCGGTTCGGATCCAGCCCCGTGCGGCGCGTGTCATAGCTGTAGGACAGACCAAAGCCAGCGCCGATCTGGCGTCCGCGTGCTTCGTCACTTTTCAACAGGTCCGAGCTGTCATCAGAAACACTGGTGATCTCGGTACCTTCCACGAAGGCCCGCACGCCAAGGCGCGAGTATTCGTTGATTGGGAAAGACAGAGACGGACGAACGGCCAGCGACGTGGTGTCATAGAAGGACGATGCCTGTTCTGTTGTTTGGAAGAAGGTTTCGAACCCGAATTCCAGATCACGGCCCAAGAATGCCGGCTCTGCAAACTTGAACGAGAAGTTCAAACTGTCCGACGTGTTCTGGAAACTGGCCGAGATGTACTGACCACGGCCCAAGAAGTTGCGTTCAGTGAAAGCAAGGTTCAGGCCGAACCCGTTCTCAAGGCTGTAAACACCCCCAAGACTTAGCGACCCGGTGGGCGCTTCTTCCACATCCACATCGATCACAACCTGATCCGGCGCAGAACCCGGACGCGCTTCTACCTGCGCATCAGAGAAGAACCCCAGCGCGCGAACACGTTCCGAGGCTTCGCGGATCTCACGCGGGTTGAAAGGATCGCCCTCAACTACGCGGAACTGGTCGCGCACAACGCGGTCCAATGTGGTGGCGTTGCCTTCAATGTCGATACGCTCGACGATGATGCGCGGGCCGCGGGTCAGAACCAGCTCAATGTTCAAAAGCTGGTTGCGCTCGTCACGGGTCACACGCGGATCGACGCGCAGGAAATCAAGACCTTTGCGAATGGCCAGACGTTCCATCCGGGCGATCGCGTTGTCCAAATCTGCGGGGCTGAACACACTGCCAGATTGGATGTTCTGTGCGGCGTGGAATTCACCTGCATCGACACCGTCGATCTCGGATACGGTGGTGATTTCACCAAAGCGGTACTGCTGACCTTCCTGCACCTGGAAAGTGATAAAGAAGGCATCGCGTTCACGCGAGAACTCGCTTGTGACACCAGTGGTTTTGAAATCCACATAGCCGCGCGACTGATAAAAGTCCTTCAGAACCTGCTTATCAAACTCGATCCGGTCGGGCACATAGGAATCCCTTTGGATCAATGCGCGCAAAATACCGGCCTGCTTGGTTTCAAGAACGCGACGCAGACGCGCATCCGAGAACTTGCGGTTTCCGGTAAACGAAAGGCGCTCGACCTCGGTGTTTTTGCCTTCGATCACTTCAAAGACCAAATCGACGCGATTGTTCGAGCGGCGGATGATTTTCGGCGTGACACGTGCCGACAGACGGCCCTGTGCCTGATAGACCTCGACGATGGTCTGAACGTCTTGTTCTGCAGTGGCGGGGCTGAAAACCTGACGAGGCTGGGATTTCAGAAGCGGCGTAAACACGTCGTCCTTTACCTTGCGATTGCCTTCCACAGACACGACGTTGATCGTCGGATATTCGCGGACCTTGACGACCAGAACATTGCCTTGCGGGATGATCTGAACATCCTCGAACAGGCCCGATCCGACAAGACGCTGATAGCCGTCGTTCAGCTGTGCGGCGCCAACAGTCTGACCCTGAGCGATTCCCAGATAGGACAGAATGGTCGCAGCTTCGATCCGCTGCGTGCCCTCGATCTCGACCTTGTTGAACGAATATGCCTGCGCCTGTGCGGGCATTGGGGTGGTGGCAGCCCCCCCTGAAATTGCAAGGAAAATGACCAATCCACTGCTGCTGGCCAAACCTTTAAGCGACGTGATTGCCGGTTTACCGGCTGCGCTGCCCGACCCCTCGAAAAATGTCATGCTTCTATCTTTCTTTAGACATCCCAGTAGTCACGTGGATAAGGGGTCGAAACTCTGTTGTCAAAGCGCGAAACACGGTGTTTGCAAGCTGTTGCACATCTGGCCATTCACAGGCGCGACTTCATGTAGGGACCAAACAGCGTTTAGAGAGGTTTTCTAGCACCCAGTATCATGTGGACAAGCGGCAAAAACCCCTTCGGTTGAAGGGTCAAAGCGCCATTCGCACCGCCAAATCCGCAGCGGCATCAGGCCGAAATCTCGCCCTGTTCATCCGTCATTGGGGCATTTTGGCTTGCATGAAAAAGCTGAAGCAACGGCTGCCCGTTCTTCACATGCCGCGCAATCAACTGTTTTTGCAGCTTGCCCGGCGGCATCGATAGCGCGGGTTTGATTTCACCACCCGTCTTCGCAAGCTCGATCAGCATCTTGGACAGTGACTTGCGCGCCTCTGGCCCGATTGCTTCAAGCGCTTGCTTGCCTGTAAAGAAGCTTTCCGCCGGCGCACCTTCGGCAAAGATCACCTCGTGGCGCGTAAGAAGAATGTGGTAATATTCGACCGCGTCGACGGTGTGATCGAAAGCAATACCCGCGACCTCGGTCAATTTTACGGCCGATACCAGAACCGCGTCCGCACCGAATATCCGCTGCGCAATCTTAGAGCTAACCACCATACGGTGCTGCCGCGACACCGATAAATCACGCATCGGAAGCCCCTGCCCCAGCGCGCCTTGGCGAATGCGAACAGGATACAGGTTAGGCGACGCCACAAGCTGCTCTTTTGAAAATCGCGTTTTCCCAATCCAACGAATACGCTGTAGCCCGTTATCTTCGGTTCTGATCAGATCGCCGACTTGCAGGTCTTCAATAGGGATTTGGCCCGCTTCCGCATCAATCAATGTGCCGCGTGCAAAACAGGGCACATCAACAATATTAGCTGGATCAACCGCATTGAAAGGTGTGACGTTTGACGTCGAATATGAATAATTGACGCCCGCCTCGAGTGGCTCGGATGAGATGTAACCGACGAGAACCCCGTCTACCTCGACCCGGTAGACATCTATTGTCCCGCCGCCAGGTTTGGTCAGAGAATAGCTTTCTTCAAGGTACATGTTTCCCGAAGCATAGGTCGTTGAACCATCAAGACTGGTAGCCACACCTGTTTGCGTCGAGTCATCACCGGTTTCATTGTTGTATCTATCACCATCAAACAACACGCCATCGTCAGCCCTGCCGCCGAGAACTGTTCCCCCAGCACCATCTGTGACATCAAATATGCGGCGGTTTACATTCGGATCATACGACCCGGAAACCGAAACTGTGCCGCCGGAAAACACGAGTGAACCGGGATCGTAACCGATTATACTATAGTTTGCCATTTCAACTCACCTCTAAAATCGTTAACTCGTTGTGGGTGCTTACTGATCACTTCGTATTTGTATAATGTAACACAAGTATCCGAGATTACCTACACGGCAATCACGCACGCGCAGCTCTTCGCTTGCGGGATGACAATTCTCACACATCGCCAGAAGCCAAGACCCAACAGTAAACGGGATCAAGACGGCTTGCTGCGCGCCTTGGCCTCTTTCACCTTCATGGCTAGATCCTGCGCAATGGCAAACGCGCCGCGGATCTTGTCCGATGTTTTGCGCCAGTCGCGCCGAACGACGATCTTGTTGTCACGCACCTTTGCCAGACCATTTTGCGCCTGAATAAACTCGACCAATCCCTCGGGCGAGGCAAACTTGTCGTTATGGAACTGGATCGTAGCCCCTTTTGGTCCGCCATCCAGTTTGGCAATCCCCGCGCGTTTGCACATGCCCTTGATACGGACGATCAGCATCAGGGTGTTTACCTCTTTCGGAAGCGGGCCGAAACGGTCGATCAGTTCAGCTGCGAAACCTTCAAGCTCGACCTTCTTGGACAGGGATGACAGGCGACGGTAAAGGCCCAAACGCACATCAAGGTCGGGGACGTAACTATCTGGGATCAATACAGGAACGCCCAGATTGATTTGCGGCGCCCAGCCCGTGTCAGCTTCCGAAAGACCCTCGAGTTGACCAGACTTCATCTTGGCAATCGCCTCTTCCAGCATCTGCTGATAAAGCTCGTATCCCACTTCACGCATCTGGCCGGATTGTTCTTCGCCGACCAGATTGCCCGCGCCCCGAATATCCAGATCCTGAGACGCCAGCGTAAACCCAGCCCCCAACGTGTCCAGCGACCCTAACACGCGCAGACGCTTTTGCGCGGTCGGCGTCAAAGGAACGCGCGGCTTGGTGGTCAGATAGGCATAGGCGCGGGTTTTCGACCGCCCGACCCTGCCCCGGATTTGGTAAAGCTGTGCCAGACCGAACATATCGGCACGGTGCACGACCATCGTGTTGGCGGTCGGAATGTCGATGCCGCTTTCAACAATCGTCGTCGCCAGCAGCACGTCATATTTACCATCATAGAAGGCGTTCATGCGATCATCCAGCTCGCCTGCGGCCATCTGTCCGTGGGCAGTGACGAAACTGACCTCGGGGACATGGTCCGTCAGGAAGGCCTCGATATCGGGAATGTCCTTCACACGCGGCACCACATAGAAGCTCTGCCCGCCGCGATAATGTTCGCGCAAGAGCGCCTCGCGGATGGTGACACCGTCAAATTCCGAAACATAGGTGCGGATCGACAGGCGGTCGACAGGCGGCGTTCCAATGATCGACAGATCCCGCACCCCGGACAGCGACATTTGCAGCGTGCGCGGGATCGGTGTGGCCGAGAGCGTCAGAACGTGCACGTCCGAGCGCATCTCTTTCAGCCGCTCCTTGTGGCTTACGCCAAAGCGCTGTTCTTCGTCCACGACCAGCAGTCCAAGGTTTTCAAACCGCACATCTTTCGCCAGCAGCGCATGAGTGCCAACGACAATGTCCATTGTGCCGCGCGACATGCCCTCGCGGGTGCGTTTTGCTTCGGCCTGCCCCACGAAACGCGACAACTGCCCGACATTGATCGGAAAGCCCCGGAATCGTTCGGAAAAACTCTTGTAATGCTGACGCGCAAGCAAAGTCGTCGGCGCAATCACCGCCACCTGCTGGCCGGACATCGCTGCCACAAAGGCCGCACGCATCGCGACCTCGGTCTTGCCAAAGCCCACATCGCCACAGACCAGACGGTCCATCGGTCGGCCGGATGCCAGATCCTCGATTACGTCTTCGATGGCAGACAGTTGATCGTCAGTTTCCTGATAGGGGAACCGGGCCGAGAACTCCTCCCACGCGTGATGGGGTGCTTCCAGCGTGGGGGCCTTGCGCAGCTCGCGTTCCGCGGCCAGCCGGATCAGCTTGTCCGCTATTTCACGGATACGCTCTTTCAGCTTGGCTTTCTTAGCCTGCCATGCGCCACCACCCAGCTTGTCCAGAAGGCCGGTATCCTGGCCGAATTTCGAC
Organism: Aliiroseovarius sp. ABM4_368; assembly: GCF_056161205.1. Taxonomy (NCBI): domain Bacteria; kingdom Pseudomonadati; phylum Pseudomonadota; class Alphaproteobacteria; order Rhodobacterales; family Paracoccaceae; genus Aliiroseovarius; species Aliiroseovarius sp. ABM4_368. The sequence goes on from NZ_JBSWYR010000001.1 coordinate 784,447, forward strand.
AGAAGCTCGATGTTTTCAACGGGCACGAACAGGCGATCCCCGCCCGCATATTCCAGCGCCAAGCATTCATGCGGTGCGCCCATCGCCGTGACGGTTTCAAGCCCGTTATATTTACCGACGCCATGGTCCACATGGACGATCAGGTCACCCGGGGAAAGGCTTTGCGCCTCAGTCAGGAAGTTTTCGGCACGGCGTTTGCGCTTGGGCGCGCGGATCAGGCGGTCGCCCAGCACGTCCTGTTCCGAGATCACGGTCAGTCCCGGACCTTCAAACCCGTGCTCCAACGCCCAAACCGCCAGATAGATCCCACCCGGCTTGTCTGGCACATCGCGGTAATTTGTGATCACACTGCTTGTGATCACACCTTCATCCGCCAATAAGCCCTGAAGCCGCTCTCGCGCACCTTCAGAATAGGAAGCGACGATGACAGATGTCTCATGCTTTGCCTCAACATGATCCGCCAAAGACTTGAAAAGATTTACATCTTCTTTTTGGCGTTCAGGCGAAAAATTGCGCCCGATGCGCCCGCCACCATCCACAACCCCTGCGCCTGTTGGCTGAGGCAACGCAGACAGTTGCACAACCCGCCGGCCATCCAACGCCGTCGCCCAAGCCGGATCATCCAGATACAACAGATCCGGCGGACAGGGCTTATAGACGCTGTCCATCCGGTTCTTCGCATTCATCGCGATCTTGCGGGTCTCGTATTGATCTGTAATCGCCTCCCACCGGGCAAGCCGGGCGGGGTCCAGACCATCATCCAACATGATGGACGCCTCGGGCAAGTAATCGAATAGCGTTTCCAACTCTTCATGGAAGAAAGGCAACCAGTGTTCGATTCCCTGATGTTTGCGCCCTGCTGACACGGCTTCGTAAAGCGGATCGTCCGACCCGGCGGCGCCGAACTCGATCCGGTAGTTCTGTCGGAACCGCGTGATCGACGTTTCGTCCAGAATAACTTCCGAGACCGGCGCAAGTTCGATCCCCTTTAGGCTTTCCGTGGTGCGCTGGGTGGCGGGATCGAACCGGCGTACGCCATCCAGAACATCTCCAAACAGGTCCAACCGCACCGGGCCAGTTTCGCCTGGAGGGAAGATATCAATGATGCCGCCGCGCACTGCAAAGTCTCCGGGCTCCATCACTGTGGGCGATTGCGAAAAGCCCATGCGCACCAGAAATGCCCGAAGCGTATCCACATCCAAAAGGTTGTCCACACTGGCGACAAAGCTTGCCTCGGCAAGGGTTGCACGGGCAGGCAGGCGCTGGGTCGCAGCGTTCAGCGTGGTCAGAAGGACCAGCCGCCCCTTGATCTGATCCGTTGCCAACCCCGCCAATGTCGCCATCCGCGCAGCAGACACATCCGCATTGGGTGACACCCGATCAAATGGCAGGCAATCCCAACCGGGAAACGTCACGCAGGCAACATCCGGCGCAAAGAAGGCCAATGCAGCCTGCATCGCTGCCAGTCTCTTTTCATCGCGCGCCACATGAACAACTGGCCCGCCGGACCGGTCCAGTTCCTTCACCAGAAGCGTCGCATCAAAGCCCTCGGGGGCGCCAGAAAGAAGAAGTTTTTCCATGCGGCGGATGTATCCGTGCGTTTAGGGCCGCGCAAGGGCCGGGTCTGTCAGGTCTATCTCAGCACGCCATAGGCAAGGTTGTGATACATCCCCCAAAGCGCGGTCACAAATATGGCCATCATCCCAATCACCTGCACCGCCAGCCGGTGCCGCAGCAGATACCGGCGCAAATCGCTGCCATTCAGCGCGCGCCTTTGGATCATCACCGCAGTGCGCACCGACAAAAGCCCGACAAACATCATGGGGAACATCAGCAAAAACACCGCTTGGGCGAACTCGACACTGTACCAGAAGCCTAGAATGATCAAAGAGGACAGAATGGTCGAGGCGACAGCGACCAGTGACATCCCCGATCGACCAGACAGCGATGTGATCCGGTTACAATTCACCCGTACGATCGTTTCCAGATCATCTTGTGCCTGCCCTTCAACACGGGCCGCGCGCTGGATCATGTCATAAGGCACCCCCATGACCCAATAGCTTGCCATGGACCACGCCACGGCAAGCCCGATCCAATACCAAAGATTGGAAAAGGACCGCATGTCGATGATCTCGAAAACGGTGGCGTAAATATCCAAAACCGGTCCTTCATTCTTGGGCACGACTTGCGTCACCCTAGCGTCGGGAGAAACCGGGTTCCAGCGGGAATGATAGGATTTTTCCGAGATTTGCAGACTTGTGATGACGTCAGTCCCGTGGCAGTACATTTCAGATGAAAAGATCCGCCCGATCCGCAAGGTTGGGCATGCCCGCCAAGGAGAGCCCCGTGAACCGCATTTCTCAGCCCAGTACCGTTGCCCCTTTCCCCGCCACGCGCTTGCGCCGCACGCGGTCGTCCGGCGCGTTGCGCGATTTGGTGCGGGAAAACACGCTGACGGTGTCGGACTTGATCTGGCCGGTTTTTGTGGTCGAAGGTAAAGGTGTCGAGCAAGAGATCCCCTCGATGCCCGGCGTCACGCGCAAGTCGGTGGATCTGGTGGTGAAAGCCGCGCGCGAGGCCGCTGATCTTGGCATTCCGGCCATTTGCATTTTTCCCTACACCGATCCTGCCTTAAAGACCGAGGCCTGTGAAGAGGCCTGGAACCCAGACAACCTGTCCAACCGCGCCATTCGCGCGATCAAGGCCGAAGTGCCCGAGATTTCTGTAATGACCGACATCGCGTTGGACCCATACAATGCCAACGGCCATGACGGGATTGTCCGGGACGGCGAGATCGTGAATGACGAAACGGTCGAGGCGTTGGTCAAGATGGCTCTGGCGCAGGCCGATGCAGGCGCAGACATTCTTGGGCCGTCTGACATGATGGACGGGCGCATCGGCGCAATCCGCACCGCGATCGAGGCCGCCGGTTATCACAACCTGACGATTATGAGCTACACCGCCAAATATGCCAGCGCGTTCTATGGCCCGTTCCGTGATGCGGTCGGGGCGTCTGGCGCGTTGAAAGGCGACAAGAAGACTTATCAGATGGATCCCGCCAACAGCGACGAAGCGATGCGTCTGGTCGAGCGTGACCTGCAAGAGGGCGCAGACATGATCATGGTCAAGCCCGGCATGCCCTATCTGGATATCTGCCGCCGCGTGAAAGACAGCTTTGGCGTGCCGACCTTCGCCTATCAGGTGTCGGGTGAATACGCGATGTTGATGGCAGCATCGCAGAACGGTTGGCTGGATGGCGACAAGGTGATGGCCGAAAGCTTGATGGCATTTAAGCGCGCCGGCTGCGACGGCATTCTGACCTATTTCGCCCCGCGCATGGCCTGCCTTCTGACCGAAAGCTAACCCTGCGATCCCGACAGGCGATTTTTCGCAATCGGCCTTAGTTCTGGGTGACAGCCCGCAGCCGATCCGCTATATTTTGCAGCAAAGCGGACAAAGAGCCGCGTTCGAGCAACCCGGTCGATCCTGTGCCTTGGCGGTATGGCGACCCAGCATGAGGCACAAAGGCAAACACATGCATACATCAAAACTTTCTCGCCGTGGTTTTCTGGCCGGCGTAGGCGGCGCGGGCGTTACGCTTGCAGCCTGTGACAACAGCATTGGCTCCAGCGGCGGCGCACGGATCGACGCGCGGGCCGACAGCACGCTGAACTATCTTTACAACCGCTATCCCGATGCACGGCAATTGTCCGAGAAATCAAACGGTCAACTGGTGATGCCGCTTGTCACCGAAGCAGGCTTTGGCCTTGGCGGCGCTTACGGGCGCGGCGCGCTGCGCATCAATGGCGTGACGGTGGATTACTATTCGCTGACCCAAGCCAGCGCGGGTCTTCAGATTGGCGCACAGCAATTTGCGCATGTGCTGTTCTTCATGACCGACGACGCGCTGCAGGACTTCCGTGCAGATGCGGGCTGGGTGGCTTCGGCGGACATCAAATACGCATTCCAGAACGAAGGCGACCGTCTGACAGCAGACACGATCACCGCGTCCTCGCCGGTTGTGGCCGTGGTGTTCGGTCAGACCGGCCTGATTGCTGGTGCCTCGATCGAAGGTGCGAAATACACGCGGATCATTCCCTGATCTAACGCACACCTGATCTAACGCACATAGGATAAAGAAAGGGCGGCCCCGATGGCCGCCCTTTTTGTTTAGTCCAGCGCACGCAGCCGCTTGATCAGGCTTGAAGTGTCCCAACGACCTCCGCCCAGTTTCTGTACGTCTTTATAAAACTGGTCGATCAGTGCCGTGACGGGAAGGCTCGCGCCGTTTTCATTGGCGGTGTCCAGACAGATCCCCAGATCCTTGCGCATCCAGTCGACCGCGAACCCGTGGTCAAAGTGATCGTCTGCCATGGTTTCGTGCCGGTTCACCATCTGCCAACTGCCCGCAGCCCCGCCTTGGATCACGTCCACGACCTGACGAATGTCCAACCCGGCCTTCTCGGCGAAATGCAGCCCTTCGGAGAGGCCTTGCACCAACCCTGCAATGCAGATCTGGTTGACCATCTTGGTCAGCTGGCCCGCACCGCTTTCACCAAGCCGTTTCACCGTTCGGCCATAGGCCTGCATGATCGGCTCGGCCGCGTCATAGGCAGGCTGATCGCCGCCGCACATGATCGACAACACGCCGTTCTCGGCCCCCGCCTGACCACCCGACACCGGCGCATCCACGAAGGACACGCCAGCGGCTTTCGCGTCGGCATAAAGTTCACGGGTCACGGCGGCGGACACAGTGGTGTGATCCACAAACACCGCGCCCTCGGCCATTCCGGCGAGCGCGCCCTGATCTCCCAACACGACCGAGCGCAAATCGTCGTCATTGCCGACGCAGGCCATAACGAAATCCGCGCCCAATGCCGCCTCGCGCGGGGTCGAGGCCCATTTGCCGCCATGTTCCTTGGCCCAAGCTTCGGCCTTAGCGGTTGTGCGGTTGTAAACCGTCACCTCGTGGCCCTGCGCCACAAGGTGACCCGCCATCGGATAGCCCATCACTCCCAAGCCCAAAAACGCACATTTCGCCATACCAAGACCCTTTCGTTGAATTCCCGTTCAGTTCACAGTAGTTACCGCTCACGAAAGCAAGTTCAACCTGCGTTTCAGGCGCATGGGACAGAAATTAGGTTTGAGTATGGGCAAAGTCATACTGTGGATGATCCGCGGCACCGCCGCAATTGTGGCATTGGCCGTCGCGGTTCTGGGGCTGGTCTATTATCTGGCCGCGCAGTCCCTGCCCGACTATGACGTCACCCGCGAAACCCCGGGCATCACCGCCCCGGTCGAGATCGTGCGCAACAACGCCAACATCCCGCATATTCTGGGCGAGAATGACAGCGATGTCTTCTTTGGACTTGGCTATGTCCACGCGCAGGACCGGCTGTGGCAAATGATGATGATGCGCCGCACCGTGCAGGGGCGTCTGTCCGAAGTTTTCGGTACCCGCACTGTAAAAACGGACGAGCTGATGCGGCGGCTTGACCTTTATACGCTGGCACGCGGATCGCTCGCGTATCAGGACGATGACACCAAGGCTGCTTTGGATGCATATGCGTCAGGCGTGAACGCATATCTGGCACGTGTAAACTCCGAGGCTCTGGGCCGTGGCGCGCCCGAGTTCTTCTTGTTCTCAAACGAAATCTCGCCTTGGCAACCCGTAGACAGTTTGGCGATCCTGAAGCTGATGGGCGTGCAACTGGCGGGTCATTTGGAGGACGAGGTGCTGCGCGCCCGCGTCTCGCTGACCCTGCCCGAGGATCGGGTGCGTGACATCCTGCCGGATGTGCCGGGAACCGGGGTTGCGGCGCTGCCGGACTATGCTGCATTTTTCGATGGCGACGCTCCGCGCTTCGCCACAACTGAAGACCTCGCGCGCCCTGCCCTGTGGCCCAGCCCAAAACGCGGCTTTGCGGGGGCATCAAACGCATGGGCTGCCGCCCCGAACCGCTCGGCGGCTGGCGGCACGCTTCTGGCCAATGACCCGCATCTGGGCTTTACCGCGCCGTCTATCTGGTATCTGGCGCGGCTGGACCTTAGCACCGGCAGTGTGATCGGCGGGTCGATCCCAGGAATGCCCTTGATCTTGGCGGGTCGAACGGACGGGTTCGGTTTCGGCGTCACGTCGTCCTATCTGGATGATCAGGATCTTCATCTGGAGAAGTTGAACCCAGACAATACGAATGAAGTACTGACCCCCGATGGCTATGTCCCGATCACCACTCGCGGCACGATCCTGAAAATTAAGGACCAAGCGCCCAAGACAGTGACGCTACAATGGACGCCAAATGGGCCGATCCTGCCCGCTGATATGTATGGTCTTGGCCTGATCACGCCCGTGGGTCATGCTATGTCCCTATCTTGGACGCTGCTGACGGAAAAAGACCGCTCGATGAGCGCGGGGATCGGTGTGATGCGCGCGAAAACAGTGATGGAGGGCATCGCCGCCGCCGCCGATTACGTTGCACCGAGCCAGACCCTGACACTGGCGGACAAGGATACGATCGCCATGAAAGTGATCGGTCAAATGCCCGGCCGCAACGCCCGTCACCAAACGCAGGGCCGCATTCCCAGCCCCGGCTGGATCAAGGACAACCTGTGGGGCGCGCCGCTAAGCTATAGCGCCAACCCGGAATTCGTGCAGCCCTCGGGCGGGATCCTTGGCAATACGAATAACAAAATCATCGACCGGCCCTTTCCGGCGCATATGAGCTTTAATTGGGGTGACAGCCAGCGCATCCAGCGGTGGCAGCGCCTGATGCAAGCACGCGAGGTGCATACGCGCGACAGCTTCATAGAGGCACAGCTAGACAGCGTATCTGTTACCGCCCGCACGCTGTTGCCGCTTGTGGGCGCGGATCTGTGGTTCACGGGTGAAGCCGCCCCTGCTGGTACGCAAGAACGCGAACGACAAAACGCGCTGACCCTTCTGGCCAACTGGAATGGCGAAATGAACGAGCATATGCCCGAGCCTTTGATCTATTCGGCTTGGATGCGCGCGCTGCAAAACCGTCTGATCCGGGACGAGCTTGGCCCGCTGGCCGAGGCCTTCACCCATGTGGACCCCCTATTTGTCGAACGTGTGTATCGTGACGTCGATGGCGCATCGGTCTGGTGTGACGTCATTCAATCCGCTGCGACCGAGACCTGCACCGACATCGCCCGCGTGGCGCTGGACGACGCGTTGCTTTGGTTGTCCGAACATGCAGGCGGCAAGCAAGAAAGCCTGCGCTGGGGGGATTACCACCAAGCGGTCCACAAACATGCGGTGCTGGGCGACGTGCCCTTCCTAAGGTGGTTCGTGAACATCCGCCAGTCGACCTCGGGCGGGGACAATACGCTTCTGCGCGGGCTGACTTCGGGCTCTGGAAAGAACCCGTTTCAAAACGTCCACGGTGCGGCCTATCGCGGCATCTATGACTTCTCGGACCCGGACAGCTCGCTTTTCGTGACCTCGACCGGTCAATCCGGACATCCGCTGTCGCGGCATTACGACGATCTGGGAGAGCTTTGGCGGCGCGGCGAATTCACGCCCATGTCGCTGGATCCCGAGCTGGCGCGTGCGGCTGCGGTTGGCGTCACTCGGCTGGTTCCGCGACCCTAATCTGCTTTGTTTCAAGGCGCCGGGGTTAAATCCCGGCGTCTTTTCCCCTTAATACAAGGCCCGCGCCATCGTTAGATCACCCCAACTGAATGCAGATAGATGGGGAAACCAGCATGGAAAACGTCTCGCAAGGTATGGGCTGGCTGCAAGCCAATGCACTGAACGTGATCTACGTGATCATCATCGCCATCGTCGCCTATTGGCTGGCCGGTTTGGTGAAGCGACTGATCATCCGGGTTGGTAAAAGCCACGAAGCATTGGACGAGACCCTGTTTCATTTCCTTGGCTCGATTGCCCGGTATGCGGTTCTGGTCTTCGCTGGGCTGATCGTTCTGGATCGGTTTGGCATCGAAACCACATCGCTGATAGCCATTCTGGGTGCCGCAGGTCTGGCGGTGGGTCTTGCCCTTCAGGGCACTCTGTCCAGCCTTGCAGCCGGTATTATGCTGATCGTATTCCGCCCCTTTAAAGTCGGCGATTTCATTGATGCGGCAGGGACGTTTGGCAAGGTGGACGCGATCACGCTGTTCACCACTGACATGATCACCTTTGACAACCAGCACATCATCATCCCCAACTCCGAGATCTGGGGCGCTAAGATCACCAACCATTCGCACCACGCCATTCGCGGTGTCGATATGGTCGCATCCGTAGCCTATGGCAGCGATATCAAGAAGGTGAAAGCGTCGATTGCTAAGGTTCTAAAGGCGCATGAGCATGTGCTGGCCGAGCCCGCCCCCTTTGTCGAGGTTGAGACCCTGAACGCGTCTTCCGTTGACCTTCTGGTCCGGCCCTTCGCCGAGGGCGCACATTACTTTGATGTGAAGTACAGCCTGCCCCAAGCGATCTACGAGCAATTCCAGAAAGACGGGATCGAGATTCCGTTCCAGCAGATCGTCGTCCACAACGCCAACTAGCGCGTCCCCACAACTGGACGATGTGTGGCCACTCACGGCCCGAAGGCCACCCTTTGGGGTGGTCTTCACTGTTTTGGGTTAAAGGGCTGTGTATTCCGCGGCCTGCCTGTCGGTCCAGGTCACGGTGATCTTCCAACCGGTCTCGCCCGGCTCCTCTGTTTCCACGATGCCCTTGTCAAACAGCCACGCCCGCTTGCGCCCGTCCGAGAACGCCAAATCCAGCGTGACGGTTTTGCGCGGAGCATCCAGTGCACGGTCGATGGCTGCGATCAGATCGTCAAAGCCTTCGCCGGTGATGGCGGAAAGGGTCAGGATATCGTCCTGACGCGCAGCCTCGCGTCGGCGGGCGTCGGCGTCTTCTTCGTCCAACAGATCCAGTTTGTTCCAAACCTCAAGCTGAGGCGTTTCCTCGTCAACACCCAGTTCGGCCATGATGGTGACTACGTCCTGCGCCAGCTCATCCGTGCCTTCATGGCTGATGTCGCGCACATGCAGGATCAGATCGGCGGCCAGAACTTCTTCTAACGTGGCGCGGAACGCGGCAACTAGCTGTGTCGGCAAATCCGAGATGAAGCCCACCGTATCCGACAAGATTACCTTGCGGCCACCACCCTGACCGGGCGTCTTGCCCAAGGCGGGAAGCTCGATCTGGCGCATGGTTGGGTCGAGCGTGGCGAAAAGCATGTCTTTCGCCAGAACCTTTGCCCCCGTCATCCGGTTAAACAACGTCGATTTACCCGCGTTGGTATAGCCCACCAACGCGACAATAGGGAACGGAACCTTAGCACGCGCTGCGCGATGCAGTTCGCGGGTTTTCACAACCTTTTCCAGCTGCTTACGCAGACGGTTCATGTGGTCGTCAATGGCGCGGCGGTCAGCCTCGATCTGGGTTTCACCGGGGCCGCCCACAAACCCAAGCCCACCACGCTGGCGTTCAAGATGGGTCCAGGCCCGCACAAGCCGGGTGCGCTGGTAAGACAGCGCGGCCATTTCAACCTGCAACACACCTTCTCGGGTGCGCGCGCGGTCGGAAAAGATCTCCAAAATCAGGCCCGTCCGGTCCAAGATTTTGACGCCCCATTCCTTTTCAAGATTTCGTTGCTGCACCGGGCTGACGGGACCATCGATCAACACCAGATCAACCTCGGCCGCTTTCAGGCTGTGGCTAAGATCGTCCAGTTTACCCTTGGAAAAAAGCTTCCCCGGATGTGGATCGCGCAGGCGCACGATATCCGCCCCCGCAACTTCCAAATGCGGGAGCGCCGCCGCCAAGGACACGGCTTCTTCCAACGCGGGACCAGCGGTCCGGCGGTTGGGATCTGAGGTCAGTTCGGGGTGAAGGACCCAAGCTCGGGTGGCCTTCTCCTCGCGTTCAATAAGGTCTGTCAGCTTTCTTCGCCGTCATAAAGATTGATCGGTTGGCCCGGCATGATGGTCGAGATCGCATGCTTATACACAAGCTGCGACTGACCATCGCGACGCAGAAGGACGCAGAAATTGTCGAACCAGGAAATCACACCCTGAAGTTTCACGCCATTGATCAGAAAGATCGTCACCGGAACTTTTGATTTGCGCACATGATTCAGGAATGCGTCTTGTAGGTTTTGCTTATCGGCAGCCATCGTTTTTTGCCTTTTTTGTCTCGTGCTGCCGGAATCCGGCAGGAATTTCACCTGAAAGCCACTATGGCTTGCTCTTTTGGCGGTTTCCACCCCCAATTTGCGTGGGTTCAGTTCGGGTATGGCATGTAAACAACAGCCCAAACAGATTGGTTCTGTTGCAAATTCTTCAACGGCGCCAGATATCTGGGCTGAGAAGCGCGATGATTGCCAGCGTTTCCAGACGCCCAAGGATCATTGCACCGGAAAGAACCAGTTTGGCTGGGACATTCAGGTCAACAATGGACAAAGGTTCCACGGCGACGACATCGACCATTGGGCCGGTAGTGGTCAGGCTGGCGATGGTCAGGATCATCGCGCTTTCGAAATCCTGCCCAGTCAGAGCGAACAGCGCCATAATCAACGCAACCGACAGTGTCATCAACATGAAGAACACCCATGCCATATAGGCCCCGCGCCCGCGTAGGTGGCGCGCCTCGGTCCCTGCCCCGCCGATCGAGTTCGGATGAACCAGCTTCTCCATCTCGCGCAGCCCATGCAGATAGAGCGCATAGACGCGCATCAGCTTGGCCCCCCCTGCGGTGGTTGCAACGCCGCCCCCGATCAGGGCCAGCCCCATCAACAACAGGCCGGGTGTTTCAAGGCCGGACCAGTTGCGACTTGCCTCCCACGCTTGGCTTTCAAAACCGGCGGTGGTCAGGAAGGACAGAACAGTGAAAAAAGAGCCCCAAAGCGATGTCAGACCTGCGACCATGTTCAGTTCCTCGTCGACCTCATATGCGCCAACCCAGTGGCGTAAGAACAGAAAGGCAGTCAGGGACAGGATAATCACCAAAGCCAGCCGGATTTCAGGGTCGCGCCATAGCGACGGAACATCGCTGTGCTGCATGTCACTGGCAAAGGTCTGTCGCGAGATTGCGAAGGCCAGAAAGGCAGCGATCATCACCTCGCCTCCGAAGCCTGCAACGCCGCCGGACAAGCCTCCGACCGGAGAGATCCCGCTGGTCGCCAAAGTCGACATAGCATGGCAAAAGCCCACAAAAGGCGTTTCCCCGGCGATGACCAACCCAATCCAAAGGGCTGCGGTCAACCCGGTATAGATCGGCAACAACCGCACGCCATAGGTGCGGATCCGATCAGAAAAATCAGCAACCCGCGTGATCTGGCTGTGCCCCGCCCCAAGCCGCGTGTCCAGCGCCGACCCGCGAGCACCAAAGCGCGTGCGAACCTCGAACCCGCCAAGGGCCATCGGGGCCAGAATGGCAATCGCGCCGACCCAGATATAGAAACCACCCATCCAGCCGACCAGTGCCCGCCAAAGATGCAGGGATTTCGGAAGGCGGTCAGCATCAGGAAACAGCGTCATCCCGGTGGTCGTCAGGGCCGAGACCATCTCGACATAGGCATTCAGGAAGGTCGTGGTGCGCAGCGCCTGATGAAATGGCACCGCCAGCATGACCGGCAGCAGCACAAACAGCCCCAGAAGCGCCATGAGGTGACGCCGGTGACGCGTCGATCGGGGCCGGTCTGCCATGGCAATCGCCAGAAAGAAGGTCAGAAACCCAAACAGCAACGCACCATATAGGAACACGCGGCCCTGATAGTACTCCGCCACCGTCCACGCAAAACCTGCGGGCAGGAGCATCGACAACACGCTGATCCCCATCAGGATCACGAGCAGCGGCAATTTGGTGATCTGGGTCAGCATGCGCGCGCCTTAGAAAAAGTCGATCGTGACCTGCAACAAGCGCTCGACCTCGGGCACGTCGGCAGCCATACAAAAGAGTACCACCACGTCACCTTCGTCAATGCGGGTCTTGCCCGTGGGTTTGACCACGGTTTCGCCTTTCAATACCGCCCCGACCAGCACGCCTTCTGGGAAATCCACATCCCGGATCGCTTTGCCTGCAATGGGCGATGTCGACAGAACCTGTGCCTCGATCAACTCGGCCTCGGCGTCGCCAAGCGAATAAACTTCGCGCACCTTGCCGTGACGAATGTGCCGCAAGATCGAGCTGACGGTCTGTGTACGCGGGTTGATGTATGCGTCGATATTCAAGGGCTCCATTAGGCCTACAAGCGACGGGTCATTGACCAACGCGATGGACATGGCACAGCCTTCCGCTTTGGCCCGAACCGAGGACAGAAGGTTCACCTTGTCATCATCCGTCACAGCCAAAATGGCGTCTGCGCGTGGAACCCCGGCTTCTTTCAAAAGCTCGCGATTCATCCCGTCGCCGTGCAGAACCACCGTGCGTTCCAGCGTGTCTGCTGCATGTTCGGCCACATCGCGGTTCAGCTCGATCACCTTGGCGCGGATGCGGTCGGTTCGGGTCTCAAGCTCGCGCGCAACGGCAAGGCCGACATTGCCGCCCCCAAGGATCACCACACGTTCTTGCCGCTTGGAAGTTTTGCCAAACACCTCAAGCGTGCGGTTCACATCCTCGCTTCGGGTCACGACGTAAATCTGATCGCCCGCAAACAGCTGGTCGCCCGGTTCGGGGGCAAACAACCCCTTTTCGCGGCGCACGCCCACCACAATGGCGCTGAGGGTGGAAAACAGGTCAGTCAGCTGTCGCAATGGGGTGTTCAGGACTGGACAGTCCTCGCCCAATTGCACGCCCAAAAGCTGCACTTTTCCGCCCAAAAAGCTTTCAATATCAAAGGCCGAGGGCGCTTGAATGCGTTTCAACACCGCCTCGGCAACCTCGCGTTCGGGGCTGATAACCACGTCAATCGGCAAGTGATCACGGCGATAAAGGTCAGAATAGATCGCATCCAGATAACTTTGCGACCTGAGACGCGCAATTTTGCGCGGAATTGAAAAGACCGAATGCGCCACCTGACAGGTGACCATATTCACTTCGTCCGAATATGTGGCCGCGATGATCATATCCGCGTCGCGCGCATTGGCGCGGTCCAGAATATCCGGGTGCGAGGCATGGCCCGCGATCCCCTGAACATCCAGCGTATCCGTCGCCCGCGCCACCAATTCAGGGTTGTTGTCGACAACGGTCACATCGTTCTTTTCGCCTGAAAGATGGCGGGCGATTTGCCAGCCCACCTGTCCTGCACCGCAAATGATAACCTTCATCCGGCTCTCCTTGGAACGCGATCCCGTGATTTGTCAGGAACCGCTTCGACCGCATGTGACATGCGCAATCCTGCCCGAAGGGATGGCAGATGGGCGCGGCAGGGTCAATGGCCTGCCCCGCGACGCACATAACCTAGGCTCACGCCTCGGCTTCTTCTTCCTCTTCCCCTGCAACGTAAGCCATCCGCGCGCCCGCCTTGGATCCGGTTACGACGCCCAAGGATTTCAGCTTTCGGTGAAGTGCAGACCGCTCCATCCCGACGAAGTTCGCAGTGCGCGAAATATTGCCCCCGAACCGGTTGATCTGCGTCAGCAGGTATTCCCGTTCAAATGCCTCGCGCGCCTCGCGCAAGGGCATCATTGCAAGCGCGCCGGAGACGACCACGGCCTGATCGGCAGTATCTTCGGCGGCAGCCTCTTGCCCCGGCAGTTCAGCCGCGGTTATGGGATCAGTGCCGTCACCAAGGATCAACACCCGTTCAACCACGTTTTTCAGCTGCCGCACATTGCCCGGCCACTGCATAGTTTGCAGCATCGCCTGCGCATCCTCGGCCAGCGCACGCAGGGGCAAGCCCTGCTCGGAATTGAACATCGAAATGAAATGCGAGGCCAGTTCAGGAATATCCTCGCGCCGTTCATCCAAGGGCGGCACGGCAATCGGCACCACGTTTAGACGGTGATAAAGCTCTTCTCGGAAGCTGCCCGCCGCAATTTCAGCCTGAAGATCCCGGCTGGTCGATGAAATCACCCGCAAATCGACCGAGATCTTGTCGCCCCCGCCTACCCGCTGGAACCGTTGATCCACCAGCACGCGCAGGATCTTGGATTGGGTGCCGATGGGCATGTCCGCCACTTCGTCGAAATAGATGACACCGCCATTTGCCTCTTCCAACAGCCCAGGCTCGACGCCACGATCGTCACTTTCGCGTCCAAATAAAACCTCTTCCATCCGGTCCGCTTCAATCGAGGCCGAGTTGACCACCACCAGGGGCGATGACGCCCGGTCGGAATTGGCATGAATGAAGCGTGCCGCCAGCTCTTTCCCGACACCCGAGGGGCCGGTCAGCATCACACGACCATTGGACTTCGTTACCTTTTCAAGGTTAGATTTCAAGGCCTTGAAAGCCGAACTTTGTCCAACCATCTCGGATGGAAGGCTGTCACGGCGTTTCAGCTCCGTGTTCTCGCGACGCAGACGGCTGGTTTCCATCGCCCTTGTGATCACAACCATCAGCTGGTCGATATTAAAGGGCTTTTCGATGAAATCATACGCCCCCTGCTTGATCGCCGCGACGGCAATTTCGATATTGCCATGCCCTGAAATGATCACCACCGGCACTTCGGGATGTTCGCGTTTGACCATTTTCAGGATATCGATCCCGTCCATCGCGCTGTCTTTCAGCCAGATATCCAAGATCATCAAGGCTGGAAGCTGATCTTTGACCTGTGCGACCGCCTCGTCCGAGGTGCCGGCCAATCGGGTCGTAAAGCCTTCATCCTCTAGAATATCAGAGATGAGTTCACGGATGTCCCGTTCGTCATCAACAATCAGAATATCGCTCATGTCGCTGCTCCTGTCACTGCGGCTTTGGCGTTGCGTTCTACGCTGCTCATCGGCAGGAAGATGCGTGCCATGGCGCCAAAATGAGCGCCGCCTTTCTTGAGTTCACTTTCAAAAACGGGCGCATCTTCCAGCGTCAGACGCCCGCCATGTTCTTCGATGATTTTCTTAACGATGGGCAGGCCCAATCCGGTGCCCTTTTCCCGTGTCGTTACATAGGGTTCGAACAGACGCGCGCGGTCTTCGGGCAAGCCGATGCCGTTATCTGCAATCGTGATGCTGACGCCCCCATCTGCCTCGGCCATGGTCACATGGATCTCGGGTGTGTGCCCAACAGGTTTTCCATTTTCATACAAAGTTTCAATGGCTTCACCTGCGTTCTTAATAAGGTTAGTTAAGGCCTGACCAATCATGGTCTGGTCAATCTCGATCAAGACTGGATGGTCCACGATCTGCGCCTCAAACCGCACGTCCTCTTGCCCGGTTTTCTGCAACAACAAAATGTCCTGCAACAAT
The DNA here is from genome assembly GCF_056161205.1 of Aliiroseovarius sp. ABM4_368. Taxonomy (NCBI): domain Bacteria; kingdom Pseudomonadati; phylum Pseudomonadota; class Alphaproteobacteria; order Rhodobacterales; family Paracoccaceae; genus Aliiroseovarius; species Aliiroseovarius sp. ABM4_368. Next base: position 799,769 of record NZ_JBSWYR010000001.1, read on the forward strand.
TTGGTCAGATCGGTCTCGCGCCGCTCGGGCTCGGGCATCCGCGCGAATTTCGAGAACTCATCCACGATCCGGCGCAAGTCGTTGGTCTGGCGCACAATCACGTCTGTATATTGCTCAAGCGCCTCGACATCCACGCCGTCCACGCGCGAAAATTTGCGCTTGATCCGTTCGGCTGACAGTTGGATCGGAGTCAGCGGGTTCTTAATCTCATGTGCGATGCGGCGCGCCACGTCGCCCCAAGCGGCCATCCGCTGGGCCGAGACCAGATCGGTTACGTCATCAAACGCAATCACATAGCCTTCAAGCCCGCCTTCATCGTTTCGCCGCGTCGCAATCCTCACTAGAAGGTTTTCCTGTTTGCCGTTCCGAGTCAGGCGCATCTCTCGCTGCGCACTGGGCTGGCCCTGCGCAACCGCATCCAAAAGCGGTTGGAATTCAGGCACGACCAAGGACAGCTCGTGCTCGTGGTCATTTTCGTCCTGCACATCTAGCAGCAGTTCGGCAGCGCGGTTCAAGAAAGTCACCTGCCCGTCCGCATTCAGACCAATAAGCCCGCCCGTCACGGAACTAAGCACGCTGTCAAACAGACGCCGACGACGCTCGATCTGCTCAGTGTTTTCAAGCAAACGATCCCGTTGCCCCTTCAGGCGTCCAGTCATCTGGTTGAAATACCGCCCCAGCATCGAGATCTCGTCATCGCCCTCTTCCTCGATCACGCGCACGTCCAGATCGCCAGCCCCGACGCGCTGCGCCGCACTGGCCAGACGGCCCACAGGGCGCGACAATCGTTCGGCAAACCACATCCCCATCCAGATCGCAGCGAGGATCAGGATGGCGGCAAATCCCAGATAAATAAGGCCAAACTGGAACAGACGCTGGCCGCGTTGCGATTCCAGCTGGGTATAGACCCGAGCGGCCTCTTGCGTTTCGTCCACCAGATCAAGGATGTCGCCATTTACGTCGCGGGTCAGCAGAATGTAGTGATCAGTGAAATCCTTCAATCGGATCAACACGCGAAATTCGTTGATGGCCCAATCCTCGATCACCACAATCTCGCCCGCTTGAGCTTGGGCAAACTGCTCGGGCGTGGGCTGTTCATAGTCAAACAGATAAGACCGCGTGCCGCGCACCCGGATCGAGCCGTCGCCCGAGATCACATAAGCCTCGCGCAGTCCACGCTGAATACGTTCTTGAGCCTGTTTCAGAAGTTGCCCCAATTCGGCATCGGTTAGCAAAAGCTGAGATTGCCGTTGCAACTCGAAAAACGCCGCGATTGCCCGGGCGTCTTGCACCAGCCCATCCCGGCTTTCTTGTTGATAAGCTTCGGCCGCCGCGCGCGAGTTTCCGACAACTGTGCGCACCCGGTCCGAAAACCAACCTTCGAGCCCCATATTCAGTGTCAACATCGCGAAGATCGCGACAAGGATTGTAGGGCTAAGCGCAATCACCGCAAAAACGCCCGTCAGGCGAATATGCAATCGTGATCCCGCACTTTCCTTGCGGCGTGCGACAATCATACGGCTGACGCCCGACAGAACGAAACCCGCCACCAAGATCACATAGATGATGTCTGCCAGAATGATCGCCCGAAGCGCCTGACTGTCCGCCCCTTGGGCAAACGGACCAAGCGCAAGGAAGGTGGTCACCACCAAAATCGGCGCGAACACGATCATTGCAAATGCGCCGTAGGAACTGTACTTGCGCCAACGACGCAAGGACAAATAACGCTCGTAATTCGACTTCCGCACCGCGCGCTGCGCCACTGTGCTCGCCCCTATAAAAACTCCGCCTGCCGCCTCTTGCAGACAGTTACCGCCAATGCGACTCGGATCTTGTGCCCGAATGTCACTCTTGTTGCTCTTTTACATCAACTTGCGCCGGCGTGTCACCTCGATTCCCAGTTCGGTAATCTTTTTGCGCAAAGTATTGCGGTTGATGCCAAGCAAATCAGCACATCTAGCCTGATTTCCGCCCGTCGCGTCCAGCGCGATTTCGATCAACGGAAGCTCCATTTCCTGCAAAATCCGTTGATACAGCCCGGTTGGAGGCAACGCGCCGCCGTGAAGATCGAAATATCTCTGCAAATGCTGAGCGATCGTGTCGGCCAGACGGGTGCCGGCAACGTCTTGCCCATTGACACTTGCGCCAGGGGTGAAGTTGCTGGGCGGCGCGCCCGGCGCACCCAGGGCGGCTTCGATCTCGGCGGGGTTGATTGTGTCATCCACACCCGTCACCGCAAGACGGCTGATCAGGTTCTCAAGCTCGCGCACATTTCCCGGCCAGGAATAGGCGCGCAGCACCGCCGCCGCGTCATCGGGCAGCCTGCGTTTGGACAGCCCATCTTGCGCCGCGCGGGTCAGGAAATGCTCGGCCAATCCGACGATATCCTCGATCCGGTCGCGCAATGGCGGCACCGGGATTACGATCCCTGCCAAGCGATAATAAAGGTCAGAGCGGAACGTCCCATTGGCCGCTGCACTGCCCAGATCGCCCTGAGAAATGGACAAGATGCGCGTGTTGTTTTCGGCCACCGCGTCTAAAACGCGTGCCAAACGCCCTTGAGCGGCGTCATCCAGATCCTGAATCCCGTCAAACAAGATCACCCCGTCACGCGCACGTGACAGCAGGGATTGCACCGCGTCAGGACGGCTTAGATCGTCGGGCGAGGCAATGACAAACGGCGCATTGCCGCGATCCGAGAAATCATGCAAAGCCCGCGCAATCAACGACTTACCCACACCGCTTTCACCGGTGATCAAGACCGGCAGGTCGACGTTCAGAACCCGCGCGACAACGCGGTAAAGTTCTTGCATCGCCGGGCTGTGCCCCACCAAAGGCAGGTCGTCCACATCACGTCCCGTGCGCACCTGTGGCCGCTCGGGTTCGACCGGGCGGACACGTTTGCGTTCCAACGCGCGGGCGGTGCGCTTCATCAACTCCGGCAGATCGAACGGCTTGGGCAGATAGTCAAACGCGTCCGCCTCGGCTGCCTGAATGGCAGTCATGATGGTGTTTTGCGCCGAAATCACGATCACCGGCAGGTTTGGCCGCATCTTAAGGATGCGCGGCAGAGCCTCCAGCCCATTGCCATCCGGCATCACCACGTCCGAGATCACAACATCTCCGCGACCCTCTTCCACCCACTTCATTAGGGTCTGCATCGAGCCCGTCGCATGAACCCGACAACCAGCGCGCGTCAGCGCCTGCGTCAAAACCGTGCGGATCGTGCGATCGTCATCAGCGACCAGAACTGTGCCATCCATGGGGTGTCTCCTTACGGGCTAGTATTCGGGTTAGAGGTTGATTTTGCGAGCGGGAGGCTGATGCGAAATGCCGTGCGCCCGGGCTGGCTGTTAACTGAAATCAGCGCGCCGTGATCCGTGATAATCTTGGACACCAGCGCCAGCCCGAGGCCGGTGCCGTTTTCACGCCCCGACACGAATGGATCAAAGATGCTGTCAGCGATATCGGGCGGAATGCCGGGCCCATTGTCGATGATCTCAACTTGTATTGGCAGATGTGCCTGATCCCCGTTTGGAAGGGGCACGCGCAGACCGCTGTCATAGAAGGTCTTCATCGTGATTTTACCAATATTCTCGGCGACTTCCGAAGCGTTCTTAATCAAATTTAAGAACACCTGTTGGATCTGGTCTGCATCGACAAACACATCCGGCAGGGACGGATCATAAAGCTTGTCAAACTCCATGCCCGAGGCATAGCCCAATTGCGCGCTTGCACAGGCACGGTCCAACAAGTCGTGGATGTTGGTGGGCTGGCGCTCGGGTGGACGCAAGTCTCCGAACCGCTCGACCTGATCCAACAGAGCGACAACGCGGCGGGTTTCGGCCACGATCAGGTCGGTCATCTCTTGATCTTCCGGTGACAAAGACATGGACAAAAGCTGCGCTGCGCCAGCAATCCCGGCCAGTGGGTTCTTGATCTCGTGCGCCAACATTTCGGCCATGCCGATGGCCTGACGCGCGGCGGATTTTGTCCCTTGCACCTGCCCCAGCGTGTCCGACCCGTTGCGAGGTTGCAGGACCACGATATAGCCACCGGACACGTCCGCGTCTTCGGGAACAGGGGCGATGTTCAGGTTGACCTCGCGCTTGGTTCCATCGGTCAAGTGCAGCGTGACGCCGTCCACGTAAAGCCCGTTTTCGCTTTGATGTACGCGTGTCAGCAGGTCATCAAAATCAAGCGATAGACCAAGCGTCACATTGGGGTGCCGGCCAATCAAGCGGCGTTCGGACATGTTCAGGTACGTCTCGGCTGCCCCATTGGCGCGCAGCACAAGGCCCTGCCCGTCGACCAAAAGCCCCGGCACAGGCAAAACAGACCAGATGCGATCATCGCGGGTCATGCTGCCATCCTTTCAGGGTTCAGGGCGTGGGGAAGAAGATCAACGACTTGTTCAGGATCGCGCGACGATAGGATTTGGCGGCGCAGATCCGGGTCGGTTTGTGCGCCATCCATATACCAGCCAAGGTGCTTGCGAATGACGCGTGCACCCAGGTCGGAGCCATAGAATTCAAGACTGGCGCAATAGTGGTCGACCACCAGTTGCGCCAGATCCTCGCCGGTGGGGATCTCGGGCGCGGGACCGCCATAAAGGTCATGCGCGACCTGAGCCAGCAACCAAGGTCGCCCGCCAGCGCCACGTCCGATCATCACGCCATCTGCGCCGCTTTGATCAAGCGCTTGTCGCGCGGTTGCACTGTCTACGATGTCTCCGTTTGCGATGACGGGGATCGTCACGGCATCCTTCACCGGACGGATCGCCGCCCAATTGGCCGTTCCTTTGTAGAATTGACAGCGGGTGCGCCCATGAATGGTGATCAGTTGAATGCCTGCGTCCTCGGCCAGTCGGGCCAATTTGGGCGCGTTCAGGCTGTTTTCATCCCAACCCAACCGGGTTTTCAGCGTGACGGGAATACTGACTGCGCCCACGATTGCTTCGATCAAGCGAGCCGCATGATCCAAGTCGCGCATAAGGGCAGATCCAGACATGCCTCCGACGACCTTACGCGCCGGGCAGCCCATATTAATGTCGATCAAACGCGCGCCGTTCTGTTCGACCATACGCGCGGCCTCTCCTGCCCAATAGACATCCCGTGCCGCCAGTTGGACAGAGGTCTTATCCAGCCCAAATCCCAGCTCGGCCCGCTCGCGAACGCCGGGCTTGGCTTGCACCATTTCCTGACTTGCGACCATTTCAGACACGACAAGACCCGCCCCGAACGAGGCGACCAGATTGCGAAACGGCAAATCGGTAATCCCGGCCATGGGGGCCAGAATCACGGGCGCTTCCAGTTGAAGAGGTCCGATGGAAAGGGACATGCTTATTCCTTGTGCACTGCGGAGAGATTGGGCTGACTTGCGGAAATATATCAATAATTCGCACGGGATTCGAGCGCTGGATTTATTTTCCGCATAATTTTTGTGCAGTTATTGACCGCCAGACTGCCCTGTTGTCCTTCCTCTAAGCACAGCCTAAACATCATTAAAGCAACCCGGCCACCAGATCGGAGCATGATATGACCCCCACGTCCGCAAAGCTGATCGCCACCTTCTTTTACTCCGGCCTTCTGCGCCCGGCCCCCGGCACATGGGGCAGTCTAGCCGCCCTGCCCGCTGCGTGGCTTTTGCATATGATCGGCGGCCCTGTTGCCCTGACCGGAGCGACCATACTGGCGTATCTGATCGGCGTGAAGGCGACCGAAGCTTATACAGCGGGCAAATCCGATCACGATCCGTCCGAGGTTGTGATTGACGAGGTTGTTGGCATGTGGATCGCCCTTTTCCCGGTCTCGTTTGGCGCGCGGATGATGGGCGCGGACATTCTGGCGCTCTATCCCGGTTGGATCGTGGCTTTTCTGGCCTTCCGTCTGTTTGACATCACCAAATGGGGCCCAATTGGCAAAGCCGACCGGCGCGGAGACGCCACGGGCGTTATGATGGATGACGTCTGGGCGGGCGTTGCTGCTGCGATTGTGGTGGTCGTTCTGGCCTATGCCGCGCACGGGGTGATGGCATGAGCGACGCTGCCACCCTTCTGGACCTTTGCCGCGCGCATGGCTTGAAGCTGGCCACGGCAGAAAGCTGCACCGGCGGAATGGTCGGCGCGTGGCTGACCGAAGTTCCCGGCAGCTCGGACGTGGTAGACCGCGGGTTCATCACCTACTCCAATGCCGCAAAGCAGGACATGTTGCGGGTCAAGGCGGCCAGTCTGGACGCATTCGGCGCTGTATCAGAACAAGTGGCCCGCGAAATGGCGGCTGGCGCGCTGGCCCGATCACAGGCCAACATCGCCGTTTCGATCACCGGGATCGCTGGTCCCGGCGGATCAGACCACAAGCCCGAGGGCCGCGTTTGCTTTGGACTGGCCTATGGCAACATTGTCCATGTGGAAACACAAGAATTAGGCGCATTGGGCCGTGACAAGGTGCGCGAAGCAGCCGCCCAACATGCGCTCGACCTGCTTAGACAAGGGGCAGTTGCGGTATCGAAACAGGTCTAGCACGTTCGAGTATCGCGCAATCTCTGCGCATGGCGCCCGATTTTCCGCTGATAATTTATGCAGTTTATAATCTTAACACGCATAACCGCTGTCATACGCACGTTCAGGGTGCTTTGCGCCTGATTTTCCATCACACACCCTTTCCAAAGGTTTAAAAACCCAAGGAGGGGAATATGAACGGCGCAGATACCGCCTGGATCATCGTAGCAACCGCATTGGTGCTCTTCATGTCATTGCCGGGATTGGCGCTGTTTTACGGCGGCCTTGTTCGGGCACGAAATGTGCTAAGCGTCTTCATGCATGTCTATGCCATCGCTTGTTTGATGAGCATTCTGTGGTTGGCCTTTGGCTATACCATCGCATTTGGCGACGCATCGCATGGCTGGTTCGGGTCGCTGGATAAGGCATTCCTGTCGGGCGTCACCGCAGACAGCCTGTCGGGCACCCTGCCCGAGGTTCTGTTCTTTGCCTTCCAGATGACCTTCGCCATCATCACACCCGCGTTGATCGTCGGCGCATATGTGGAACGGGTAGGCTTTGGCTTCGTCCTGACATTCTCGTCGTTGTGGATGCTTCTCTGCTATGCGCCCGTGGTTCACTGGATCTGGGGCGGCGGCGCGCTGGCTGATGGTGGCATCTTTGGCGAGGTCGGCACACGTGACTTCGCAGGCGGCATTGTGGTTCACGAGACTGCAGGCATCGCAGCCCTGATGATTGCCGTAGCGCTTGGCCCGCGCAAGCATCGCACCACCCCGCCCCACGCACCGTGGATGGTCTTTGTAGGCGCGGCCATGCTTTGGGTCGGTTGGTTCGGCTTCAATGGCGGCTCGCAACTGGCCGCAGATGGCGGCGCTGCGATGGCAATCACCGTGACGCATATCTCGGCCGCGACCGCGTCGCTTAGCTGGGCACTTTATGAAAAGATCAAATACGGCAAGGCCAGCCTTGTGGGCATCGTGACCGGCACCATCGCGGGCTTGGCCTCGATCACGCCGGCATCTGGTTTCGTTGGTCCCATCGAAGCCCTGATCATCGGTGCCGTCGCAGGTGTCTTGTGCCAAGAGGCCGTGAACGTCATCCGCAACAAGCTGAACATTGACGACACGCTGGACGTCTTCGCAGTGCACGGTGTGGGCGGGATCTTCGGTACGATTATGATTGCAGTCTTCGGTCAGGGCAGCTTTGTCGCCCAGTTCGGTGCGCTGGCAATTGTCGGTGTCTTCACCATCGTTGTCACCTATGTGTTGATCAAACTGACCGCCGCCATCACGCCCCTTCGCGTCGATGCCGAGACCGAGGTCAACGGGCTGGACCTGTCCGCCCATGGCGAACGCGCCTACGATATTACATCGTAACCACCCACCACTCGCAGCACCGAAAAAGGCGGAAGCGTAAGCTTTCGCCTTTTTGCTTTTTACGGCTGGTCTGGGACGCTCTCTTGAAAGCCTCTGCGCAAGTGCCCATAAGATGTGGCAACAAAGGAGAATATGATGGACCTCGACAGCGGCTTTTGGATCTCTTGCGCGGCGATTGCCGGGCTTTTGGTGCTGTCTGCATTTTTTTCCGGCTCGGAAACCGCGCTGACAGCCGCGTCGCGCGGCAAGTTACGGTCGCGCGCTGATAAGGGCGAGCGTGGCGCCGAACGCGCGTTGAACATCACCGAAGACAATGAACGTCTGATCGGATCTGTCCTTCTGGGCAACAACCTTGTGAACATTCTGGCGACCTCGCTCGCCACTGCCCTGTTCACCCGCCTTTTTGGCGACAGCGGCGTGGCGCTGGCCACTTTGGTCATGACACTGCTGGTCCTGATCTTCGCCGAGGTACTGCCCAAGACATATGCCATCACGCGGCCTGAAATGGCGGCCTCGCATGCGTCGGGCCCTATCGCGCTGATCATCCTAGTATTCGCGCCCATCGTGTCGGCGGTACGGATGATCACCCGCGGCGTTTTGCGCCTGTTTGGCGTGGAAACAGACCCCGACAGCCAAATCCTTGCCGTGCGCGAGGAAATCATGGGTGCGATCGCGCTGGGCCACTCGGAAGGTGCCGTGGAAAAGGAAGACCGTGATCGTCTGCTGGGCGCGCTGGATCTGGGCGACCGCGCAGTCGAAGAAATCATGCTTCACCGCAGCCAGATCGAGATGATCGACGCCGACGCCCCGGCGGTCGAGGTGTTGGAGCAGATCTTGGAATCGCGCCACACCCGCCTGCCCGTCTATCGTGGCGAACCCGAAAACATCATCGGCGTCATCCACGCCAAAGACCTGTCTCGTTCCATGTATGCCTTCCAGCGCGAAGGCAAACCGATCGACGAATTCGATGTGCTGCACGTGGCGATGGAGCCGTATTTCATCCCCGAAACCACCACGCTGGACGACCAGATGCGCGAGTTTCTGAAACGCCACACGCATTTTGCGCTTGTGGTGGATGAATATGGCTCGCTTGAGGGCCTGATCACGCTCGAGGACATTCTGGAAGAAATCGTAGGCGAGATCACCGACGAGTTTGACGTCCAGACCGAGCACGAAATCAAGTCACAAAGCGATGGCAGCTTCATGGTCGAAGGCGGCGTAACCATTCGCGACCTGAACCGCGCGAAAGACTGGAACATGCCGGACGAAGAAGCGAATACCATCGCAGGACTGGTTATTCACGAGGCGCAGATGATCCCGAATGAAGGCCAGGTTTTCAGCTTCCACGGCTTCCGGTTCGAGGTCGTGAAACGCGACGGAAACCGGATTGAGATGCTGAAAATTCGGCCTCTTTAAATGCGAGGTACAAAAGGGGGCGTTGCCCCCTCACGCTTGTAGCGCTCACCCCCAAGGTATTTGAGGCAAGAGGAAAGGGCGCGAGGGCTGGATTTGCTTTGCGAGCACATCAGCGCCCTTTGAAAAACGATCCCAGAATGCCGCGCACGATGCGTTTGCCTGTGGTGCCTTTCAGCTCTTTCAGGACAACATCGGTGACGGCTTTGCCAAAGCCGCCTGACGACGACTTGCTGCGCGAGGTCGAGCGGCCTACTTTGCTGCCCGAATAGCGGCGGCCCGCGCGGTATTCACGTTCAGCAGCGCTTTCAGCTTCTTCTTCAAGGCGTTCGGCCTCTTCAGCCTCTTTCGCGGCATCAGCGGCGCGTTTGGTCAGAACCTCATAGGCGCTTTCGCGGTCTTGCAAGGTTTCGTATTTCCCAGCAATCGGCGAGGCGTCGATGAACGCTTTTCGCTCGCCGGGTTCAATCGGCCCCAGCTGCGAGGATGGCGGGCGGATCAGGGTGCGTTCCACCACGCCCGGCGCGCCCTTGGATTCAAGGAACGAGGTCACAGCCTCGCCCACCCCGACCTCGCGGATGGCGTCTTCGGTCGAGAAACGCGGGTTGTCGCGATAGGTCTCGGCCGCTTGTTTCAGCGCGCGGCGATCTTTGGCGGTGAAGGCGCGCAGGGCGTGCTGCACACGATTGCCAAGCTGGCCCAGAATGTCTTCGGGCACGTCTGCCGGGTTCTGGGTGACGAAGTAAACACCAACACCTTTGGAACGGATCAAACGCGCGACTTGTTCGACCTTATCGACCAGTGCTTTAGGCGCGTCGTCAAACAGCAAATGTGCCTCGTCAAAGAAGAAAACCAGTTTGGGTTTGTCGGGATCGCCGACCTCGGGCAGTTCTTCGAACAGTTCGGAGAGCAGCCACAGAAGGAAGGTCGCATAAAGACGCGGCGCGCCCATCAGCTTGTCAGACGCAAGGATCGAAATCCGTCCGCGCCCATCCGTGTCGGTGCGCATGATGTCGGAAAGCTCGAGCGCGGGTTCGCCAAACAGCTTGTGACCGCCCTGATTTTCCAGCACCAACAGCGCGCGCTGAATAGCGCCAATGGACGCGGTCGAGACGTTGCCGTATCGCAGCGACAGTTCCTTGGCATTCTCGCCGACCCAGACCAAGAGCGCTTGCAGGTCTTTCAGATCCAGAAGCCCAAGCCCCTGTTCGTCGGCCACGCGGAAGGCGATGTTCAGCACGCCCTCTTGTGCGTCGGTCAGTTCCAGAAGGCGAGCCAGAAGCAGCGGCCCCATTTCCGAGACAGTGGTGCGGATCGGGTGGCCTTGATCGCCGTAAAGATCCCAGAACGTGACCGGGAAAGGCTCGTAGCGATAATCCTGAAACCCGATCATTTCGGCGCGCGAGGTGAAGGCCTCGTGCAGTTTGAACCCTTCGCTGCCCGCTTTGGCCAGCCCTGACAGATCACCCTTCACGTCTGACAAAAACACCGGCACGCCTTGCGAGGCGAAGCTTTCGGCCATGATCTGAAGCGTGACGGTCTTCCCGGTCCCGGTCGCACCCGCTACCAGACCGTGGCGGTTGGCATATTTCAGCAAAAGCCCCTGTTTTTCGCCATAACCTTCGCCGCCACCACCAATGAAAATCGTACCGTCCATTTTTGCCTGTCTCCTGGCCTGAGTAATCGTCTTGTCTGCGACAATACTAAATTAACCAGACGAGGCCATACTGGAATCATTTCCACAGGCCATTCGGGTCTGGGAACATTTCCTCCCTGTCAGACTGCCGCGCCTTCGGGCGCGGTTTTTTTAACACGTTCAGCAAGTTGCGCGATGGGATCCAAAATTGCGCCAAAGGTCGCAGCCCCCCGCAAGAATGTCGAAAACAGGCCAAAATGATACTTGACCCCTCAATTCAAGTGACATAGCGTCACACCCATAAGCCGGTCAGTCCGGCAGGGAGAGAAATTCGAAAGAGACCTGCTTGCGGGTCTCTTTCTTATTTTGGGGTCTGAATTCACGGCAGTGCTAAGCGTGATCCTGCATCTTTAAGCAGCCCATCGGCGGTCTGCCGCCGTACCCGGCCCCTCGCCCTTAAATCGCGCCAAACACGTGCATTTGCACCTGACACCCCTGCTGCGCCATGTTATCCAACCTCAAACAAAATTTGATTTCGAAACAAGGAAAGATCATGAAGATCGAGCTGATCAAATCCCTCTCGCTGGTGGCCGCCCTTTCGCTAAGCACCGCTGCCTTTGCACAGGAAACTTCGGAAGCAACGACAGACGAGGCAACCGAAGAAACAACAGCAGAGACCACCACTGGGCAGCCCAAAGTGGATATGGGCGAACCTGTCGACAACTCTCGCCAGCCCGGCCAGACCTATGTTGAAAGCGTCACCGGAGATTGGGAGCGTAAATGTATCGCCCTGCCGGAAGGCCAAGGTGACGATCCCTGCCAGATGTATCAGCTTCTGAAAGATGAGACCGGCAACCCCGTGGCCGAGATTTCGTTGGGCAAACTGCCCGCAGGTGGTCAGGCCGCCGCTGGTGCCACCGTTGTTGTTCCGCTGGAAACATTGTTGACCCAGCAGCTGACCATTTCGGTTGATGGCGCCCAAGGGCGTCGCTATCCCTTCCGCTTCTGCGCCCAACTGGGCTGCGTGGCCAATATTGGCTTCACTGCAGACGAGATTGCAGGCTTTAAGAAAGGCGCGAAGGCCAGCGTTTCGATCGTGCCCGCCGCTGCACCGGATCAGCGCGTAAATCTTTCCATGTCGCTGTCGGGCTTCACCGCAGCCTATGACGCCTTGGCCGTGCCGCAAGCCCCGGCTGCGTCCCAGTAATCGTCAGGCATTACAACACAAAACGCCGCCCACTGGGCGGCGTTTTTCCTTGAAACCAATGGAGATCAATGCCCGTCAGTGCGCTCGCAAGGCCAGCACTGCATTCAGTCCTCCGAATGCGAAGGCATTTGACAGAACCGCCCTGACCTTCACATCCCGAGCCACATTCGGCACCACATCCAGCGCGCATTCCGGGTCGGGTTCCTCATAGCCGATCGTGGGCGCAATCACCCCTTCACGAAGCGCCATGATACAGGCCAACAGCTCGACCGCGCCGGTGCCGCCGATCAAATGCCCATGCATGGATTTGGTCGAGGATATCATCAACTCGTCTGCATGGTGCCCGAACGCATCGGCCACCGCTGCGCATTCGGTTTTGTCATTGGCTGCCGTGCCAGTGCCATGGGCGTTGATATAGGTGACTTCCTCCGGGTTCATGCAGGCGTCACGCATTGCCCCTGTGATGGCGCGCGACGCCCCCTGTTTTGACGGCATCACGATATCCGCTGCGTCCGAAGTCATGGCAAAGCCCACCACCTCGGCCAAGATTTCGGCCCCGCGTGCTTTTGCATGCTCGTATTCCTCGAACACAAAGATGGCAGAACCTTCGCCCTGCACCATCCCGTTGCGATTGGCGGAAAACGGGCGGCAGGCATCTTTGGACATGACACGCAGCCCTTCCCAAGCCTTGATCCCGCCAAAGCACAGCATCGCCTCGGACCCGCCGGTGATCATTACATCTGCCATGCCCGACCGGATCATCTGCATCGCCTGCCCCATCGCGTGATTGGAACTGGCGCAGGCCGTCGCCACGGTGAAACTGGGCCCTTTCAGGTTCCATTCCATCGAGACATGGCTGGCGGCGGCATTGTTCATCAGCTTGGGCACAACAAAGGGGTGCACCCGGTTTTTGCCGTCCTCATAGACCGAGCGATAGTTCTCGTCCAATGTGTTCATCCCACCACCGGACGTCCCCAGAACCACGCCAGATCGCGCGGCCAACTCGCCCGAGAACGAAAGCCCAGACTGTCCAATAGCCTCGCGCGTGGCGATTAGAGTAAACTGGGTAAACCGGTCGTAAAGCGCGATTTGCTGACGGTTGAACGTTTCTTCCGGCTCATAGCCTTTGACCTGCGCACCGATACGGATCGACAGGCGGTCCACGTCCTGAAACTCAAGATCCGAAATCCCACAGCGACCTTCGCGCATGGCATCCAGCGTTTCGGACACGTTGCGGCCAAGCGCGTTGATTGTACCTTGGCCGGTGATGACAATTCTTTTCATGGATTAGGCAGCTTGATCCGCGACCAGACCTTCGACAGCACGGATGATTGCCGAAACAGACGAGATGTCAAACTCGCTTTCCGAAGGATCATTCGCGTTGAAAGGCACGGAAATATCAAAGGCTTCTTCGATGGCGAAAATGCTTTCGACAAGGCCAAGACTGTCGATCCCCAGATCTTCCAAGGTTTGATCAAGGCTGACATCACCCGGTTCCAACACGGCCTGTTCAGCAATGATGGTGATGACGCGGTTCTGAATGGTTTCAGACATGTGCTCCCCCTTTTCGCGTTGGCGAATTTCTAGCCCTTGTCTACCAGTTTTGTAACTGTTTTTTGAAGCTCACGCAGCGTCTCGGCCAGACGTGGCAGACGGCGGAGTTCGCGGCGGATGGCCATCTCGGTCTCGATCTTCACGGCGGGGCTGCCAAGCACGGCACGCCCGGCGGGCACGTTGGTATAGATGTTGGTGCCGCCCCCGGCGATCACGTCATCACCAATGAAGATATTGTCACTGACGCCAACCTTGCCACCCAGCACGACGCGGTTGCCGATTTTGGCCGATCCGGACACGCCGACATTGCCGCACATCATAACGTCTTCACCGACCTCAGCGTTATGGCCGACCTGAACCTGACAGTCGATCTTGGTGCCGCGCCCGATCCGGGTCGCACGGATGGTGCCCCGGTCGATGGTCGAGCTTGCGCCAAGTTCCACGTCATCCCCGATCTCGACCCCGCCCAGCGAATGGACCCGCGCCCAATGGGCGCTTCCTTCAACCGACGCGGAAGTCTCGCCTTCAGCCATGCCGCCCCGCAGGCTTTCAACCGCGCTTTCTTTGTCCAAAGTCACAAAGGAAAACCCGTCACCGCCCACGACCGAGTTCGATTGCCCGGTATAGCGGTTCCCAATGATACACAGATGCGCGATGCGCGCGCCCGGATGCAGGGTCAGGTCATCGCCAATCACCGTGCCATATCCGATGGACGCATGCGCCCCGACCTGCGCATTTGCACCGATTTTCACACCCGCCCCGATCACCGCAAGCGGACCGATGCGTGCGCCTTCTCCGATCTTGGCGGTTTCATCGACAACGGCTGTCGGGTGAATGCCCGGCGCGATGCCCATTCCCGGATCCAGCGCGCGGGTCAACAGCGGCATTGCAGTCTTGCCGCGTGCCATGCAAATCGCGCCGTCCAGACCAAGCGACTTCCAATCCGCATCGTCCCACAACAGCGCTGCACGGGCTTGCCCTTTGGCGATCCCATCTGCGTATTTCGGGTCCATCGCCAAAGCCAGCTGGTCCGCGCGCGCGTCTTGCGGCTCGGCCGCGCCAGAAAGGGCAATGTCTCCATCACCTTGGAACTCGGCCCCAAGGGCGGCTGCAATTTGGGAAAGGGTGAAAGTCATTCAACGCTCCTTTAAAGGTGTCGGGCTCTCGCGCCCGAACACCGCACTAAAGGATTTAACCATCCACGGCGGGAAGTGCTACCCCGGCGTTCTTCAAAGCGGCCCAAACTTTCGCATCGCGGTCGTAAATATCGCGGCGATAGTTCACACGGCCCTTCGCCGGCGCCACCGCGGTGCGATAGACGATATGCACCGGAACGTGCTGCTCCAGATTGATCCGGGTCTCGCGTTTGGTGTTCAGTGCCTTGTGGAAGGTCGCCTTCGGATTGTCGCTTTGCTTGGCCAGAAGCGCATAGGCGAAGTCGAACGGATCGCTGAGGCGGATACAGCCATGGCTGAACGCACGGACCTCGCGTGCGAACAGATTTTTCGACGGTGTATCATGCAGATAGATGTTGTACTTGTTCGGGAACATGAACTTCACCAGCCCCAACGCATTGCGCGAGGAGGGAGGCTGTTTGATCGCATACGGGAAGCTGCGTGCGGTGAATTTGGTGAAATCCACAGCGCCGCGATTGACCACCCGGCCGCGGCTGTCGATCAGCTTTAGATGGCTGACCGCGTGGCGATTGCGCTTGAGCATCGGCAGATACTCTTTCGTCGCAATCGAGCGCGGCACGTTCCACGTCGGATTGATGACCATATGCTCCATCACGTCCGAGAATTCGGGGCTGCGACGGTCCGAGACATTCTTGCCAATGACCGAGCGGGTCTGGAAGGTCACAGCACCCCCATCCACAATTTGAGCGGTGAAATCAGTGAGATTCACCCAGACGTGACGCTGGCCGCGATCGAAATTGGTCCAGCGTTCACGCTCCATCGCGACCAGGATCGAGGCCAAACGTTTCACAGGCGCGACGTTGATCTCGGCAATCGTGCCAGCACCCGCGACACCGTCATCGGTCAGCCCATGATCGGCTTGAAACTGCTGCACGGCCTTTTGGATCGACGCGTCGTAGCTGCGGCTGGCGGAACGGTTCAGATAGCCCATCCGAACCAAGCGGTTACGCAGCGCGATGACCGCATCCCCCGCGTCGCCGGGTTTCAACGTTTTTGCCGAAACGGTTTTGCCCCAACCACCATGCAGAATTGTGTCTTCCAGACGCAGTTTTTCGCGCATCAGGCGGGCATATTCAGCATTCTTGGGCGGCAATGTTTTCAGATACTTGGAAGGTGCCTTGCTGGCGAATGCGGTCAGGATGTCCGCGCCATCCTTACGTTCGATCTTGCGCACGATCCCGCTGTCGACCTTCACCGGCGTCAGAATGCCGGTGTTCACGCCCTGCGCATAGTCCACCAGAAGCTTGGACAGCTCGACCTCAAGCGCGCCCAGTTCGCGTACTGACGACACATTGGCCATACGTGCTTTCAGATCCGCAAGATCGACGCGCGGAAGTCCGTGATCCTCGGCCCCGGAAAGTGCGCCCAGCAGAGCCTTTCTGCGGGCCATATCTGTGTCCGACTGGCCAGTCCAAATCGGCTGATAGCCATTGGCGCGATAGAAGGCGGCGACGTCATCATCACGGGCGGCTGCCTCGGCGACCGATTGAGCAAAGGCCGATACGACCCCATTGGCTTTGGCAGGCGAAGCGCTGCTAAGATATGCAGCTCCGACAGCAGCAAATGCGAAGGTCAGAAAGGGTGAACGCGCGCGCGCAAGAAATGGTTTCGTCATGTCATGTCCGAAATGAATAGTCGTGCTGATACTCAGTATTCCAACATCTCGTTAAAGGTGTCTATTCACAATAGCGAAAACTGGGGCAGGAATTTGGCCGGAGCCGAAAAACATTTCTGGAATACCCTACCCTGTCCGCTCCAAGTGCTGCCCTCGCGCCACGATTAACCACAGTTTCATAACTTTCAGCAAATTCCCGCCGATTTTTCTTGAACCCGTTAAGGGAGTGAAAACTGCACTTGGCGCACGATTCGAGTTGTGTCATAAGAAGGCACATCTGGGGATTAGGCAAACGCATCGCCCCGATTTGACCACAGAGTCAGGCGGGTATGGTGACAGGCAAGCGACGGGACACGCTAAGACAATGACCTACGGGACTTCGAACGGCTTGAAATCGGGCATCACTCGGCGCGGATTGCTGGGTGCATTTGCAGCGACCGCTGTGACTTCCGCCCCCATGTATGCCAATGCAGCCGGATTTTTGCGCGGTGGCGGTGATGTTCGCCGCCTTGCCATGTATTCGGGCCGCACCGGTGAAACCATCAACATGATTTATTGGATCGAAGGCAAATACATCAAAGATGCCTTGAAAGAGATCAACCATTTCATGCGTGACTGGCGGACCGACACCTCGATCAAGATCGACACCCGCACCATCGACATTATGGCCGCCGCCCATGGCCTGATGGATGTTCGCGAACCTTACACAATGCTGTCGGGCTATCGCTCTCCGAAAACCAACGCCATGCTGCGCGCACGTTCAAGCGGAGTGGCAAAGAACTCGCTTCACATGAAAGGTCAGGCCGCTGACCTGCGTCTGAAATCGCGTTCTGTTAACCAGATGTTCAAAGCGGCTGTGGCCTGTAATGGTGGTGGCGTCGGCAAATATTCGGGATCGAACTTCGTACATATGGATTGTGGCGTGGTCCGCTCGTGGGGGCGCTAAGCCCCGCCGGCCCTTACCTTGCTAAGCAATGCAAAGCGCCCTCGGGCGCTTTTTTGTTGTGGCGCAGTAAGTTGTTTGGCATCAATCTTTGAACGACCGACGAGGCTTTGATGAAACCGTTCCTGATCCTGCAACTGCGCCCGGAAACCGATGCCTCGGATGATGAGTTTCAGGCGTTTTTGTCAAAGGGCGGCCTGACGGCTGATCGGGTGCACCGCATCCGTCTGGATCAAGACGACATCCCCGCCGATTTGGATCTGTCCGCCTATGCGGGTGTCATCGTCGGCGGAGGCCCCGGTTGCGTATCCGACGCGCCCGAAAAGAAGTCCGCCGTTGAGGCCAAGATCGAAGCGGAATGCCTGTCCTTGATGCCGCAGATTACCGCGCACGATATCCCGTTTCTGGGCTGCTGTTATGGGATCGGTATTCTGGGCCACCATCTGGAGCCCGGCGCTGTTTCAAAAGAGAATTACGGCGAGCCCGTCAGCGCCAGCCCCTGCCGCGTGACTGATGACGGACGCGCAGACCCGTTGCTCGCCGGCATCCCCGACACGTTCGAAGCCTTCGTCGCCCACAAGGAAGCCATGCAGCACCTACCTGAAGGCTGCGTGCAACTGGTCACGTCCGCCCCCTGCCCGTTCCAAATGATCCGCTACGGCCAGAACGTCTATGCCACGCAGTTCCATCCAGAAGCTGACGCGAACGGGTTTGAAACCCGGATCGGCATCTACAAACACCACGGGTACTTCCCGCCAGAAGAAGCGGAAGCGCTGGTAAAGATGGTCCACGCAGCAGACGTCCACGCCCCTGCGCAGGTTTTGAGGAATTTTGTGGATCGGTATCGGAACAGATAAACGAGCCGATCAGAGAATCTTCAACTGCGGTAAAAACGCTTTCAACCAAATCTCACCATATGACTTGTTCATATGCGTGTCGTCTGTATCTGGGTGTACTTTGTCCGACATTCTAGAGCTTTCTAGGCGAATGGAACCAGTAGAGTATTGGGCTTTTGTGGCGAATCCGCCTTCAACAAGCGTTTCGGGCGGCTGCCAGATCAGTTGAGCACCATTCTTCTCAGCCACGCATTCTTCCAAGATTTCACGCAGCCCATCTATTGGAAGCAACAACTCACCTCGTTCCCGGTATGAGGGGGCTGGAAGTGGAGCGGTTGATGCAATCAGTGGTTTCTGAGTGCCTTTGGAAAGCATACTAAGATGCCGGAGAAGATTCGATCCCTTCACGACCTCTTTTGCTACTTCGTATCGAAACGCAGAGGACATAGGTGAGTCACAAAGCGGCATCCATCCGAATGTACCGTAGCAAAGAAAGGCGTCATATCGGGACAGATCGATTTCCGTCAGCCCTCCGGACGTCATCTTGAAGCTCTCTTCAACACGCGTATTCGTAGGGGTAATCTTCCGACCAGATGTGTTTAACTTACTTGTGCTGCGCCCTGGGCTTGCAAAGAAAGTTAGCTCTATTTCTGGATAGCTTTCCCTGACGTCTTCCCATGCAAGTTTCAATGCACCAACATGGCTATTTCCAAGAACACACAAGTTGAACGTCTTCCTGGTCTTCAATTTAAAAATCTTGCTGATCATTTTGATTTGGGTCCGAATGCTGCAAGAAGCTCTTCTTCGCAAACTTCCGCGTTGCTTGAAGCCTCGGTGCCGTTCGAGCCAGTCGAAGTATCCCCGCTTTCTATAGATTGTTGTATGCTGGGTTCTTTCTCGGCCCCGAATACACTTGCCAGATCCCTGAAGAAGTTGCCCATAACAAAACTTACGCCTTCTGCTTTCACCGATCTAAGGTTCTCAGCATAGAACGCCCCCTTAAAGACCGGACTCGTAATGATCTCGTAAGACGGGAAGTAATCGACATGACTGTGCTCATCGCAAAGCTCTCCTGCGACGGACCGCAGAACGGATTTGGAATAGGTCGTAGCAGTCAGTACATGGGTTGAAGATGCCGTCGCCGTTAGCGGAACGGGTGAAACCGTAAGGATCACTTTCAGATCAGGATTAACTGATTTGAAGACCCCCAAAACCTCTTCCAAGGCTTCTTTTACGGCACCATGCTTCAGGTTATCGAACTGATGAACATCCTGATCGAACTGACCAGCCAGAGTTCCCGGGCACATTGGATATTCATAGCCATGGACGCTGTTTATCCATCTCTCGGTCAATCCAAGCGTGAAAACAAAGTAGTCCGCTTCGGTGACACTTTGCGCGAATGCGTCAAGCACAACTTTGCGCATGGTCAGTAGTTCATCCTTCGATGAAAATCCATTTGGCTCGATACCCGGTCGGAATGGATCATAAAAACGCCCGTTAGATTCCCAAATCTCGTCAGGAACCGGTTCGCCCTGAAGTGCCCACCTCACCCACTGCAGAAGCAGAGTCGTTGTGTAAATGTTTGCTGTTCTTGAAGAAAAAACGTCATAGTTATACTTCTTTCGCAGCTTTTCGGACACTGATTTCGGAGCGCTCTCTGTGCAAAACCAACTATAACCCCGCGCCTTCAACGCACGCCCGATATGCTGGGCAAAACACGATCCGTAGGTTGATACTTTTTGATCGGGTTTTATGTCGAATTTCGGTTGCCAAAGGCCTGAAATGGCCTCGCGCTGAGGATCTGCCACAGCCACCTTCCAGAACGCGTGTGGGGGCAAATCTTCGTATGGGTTTTTCACAGCATCACCATTGAAAAAACTCATTGTTTGATGCTTGAACTATCATTTCAACATAAGCGTTACAACAGAACAATTATGCTAACGCAGACATATAAGACTGTAGAAAATGGCGCACCCGAGAGGATTCGAACCTCTGGCCTCTGCCTTCGGAGGGCAGCGCTCTATCCAGCTGAGCTACGGGTGCCTAATGGCGGGATATAGGCCATCGCCCTGCCCCCCGCAACATGAAACAGCGCCAATTCCGATGCGCGCAAAAGAAAAGGGCCGCCGAACCGGCAGCCCTTTTCAAATTCTGTTTCTCGGCGATTAACGCTTCGAGAACTGGAACGAACGACGTGCTTTGCGGCGGCCGAACTTCTTACGTTCAACAACACGCGAGTCACGGGTCAGGAAGCCAGCAGCTTTCAGTGCACCGCGCAGCGAGGGTTCGTAAAGCTGCAGAGCTTTCGAAATCCCGTGTTTAACGGCACCAGCTTGGCCCGACAGACCGCCGCCTTTAACGGTGGCAACAACGTCGAATTCGCCTTCAACACCAGCAACTTGTGCGGGCTGACGTACGATCAGCTGCAGCACGGGGCGTGCGAAGTACTTGTCCATTTCTTTACCGTTCACGGTGACCTTGCCGGAGCCCGGCTTGATCCACACGCGGGCAACAGCGTCTTTACGCTTGCCGGTGGCATAGGAACGACCCAGCTCGTCACGGACGGGCTCACGGGGGGCGGCAACCTCAACAACAGCTTCGGTGCCTTCTGCGACGGCGTTCAGCTCGTCCAGCGATTTGATCTCTTCAGTCATGATCAGCCCTCACGTGTGTTTTTGGGGTTCATCGACTTGACGTCCAGCACTTCGGGGCTCTGGGCCTCGTGGGGGTGCTCGGCGCCGGCGTAGACGCGCAGATTGGTCATCTGCTGACGGCTCAGCTTGCCGCCGGGCAGCATGCGCTGAACGGCTTTGGTCACTAGACGCTCGGGGTGGTCACCCTCGAGGATCTGACCGGCTGTGCGCGACTTGATGCCGCCCGGGTAACCGGTGTGCCAGTAGTGCACTTTGTCGGTGCGCTTCTTGCCGGTCATCTGGATTTTTTCCGCATTGATCACGATGACATTGTCACCCATGTCCATATGCGGCGTGAACGTGGCTTTGTGCTTGCCACGAAGACGCATGGCGATAATCGATGCAAGGCGGCCAAGAACAACGCCTTCGGCGTCGATGATGATCCACTTTTTGTCGATATCTGCAGGCGTTGCAGAGAAGGTTTTCATTGATTCAGCCCTGATTGGGTTTCGGATGGGGTGGTTTTAGTGATTTTGCAGTGCGGGTCAAGCGCAGTCTTTCCGCATAAACATATCAAAAACAATGACTTACAAATATGGTATTATTTTACCCCATATATATTGCACCGATTTCACGCCCTAGACGCTTAGGGTGTCAGTCGGATTGTCCAAAAGTTCGACCAATTCAGCCAAAACCTGACGAAACCGTTCGGGCGACATCTGCCCGTTGACAGAAATGCGCACCGCTTGGGGCGACGGGCCATTGCGCAGCGCGAAATCATCGCCGGGCCGAATGCGGATGCCTTTGTTTTCCGCCTTCTGGCAGAAGCTGGACACGCGCCAACCGTGAGGCAATTTCAGCCAAAAGAACGGGACATCGTGGCTCCAGCCAAGATCAAACCGTCCCAACATGTTGACGGCGATCTGAATATACTCGCGATTGCGGCGGCGCATCTCGGCCAAGGACCGTTCAAGATCGGGGTGTGTCAGCACTTGATAGAGGATCTCAGCTGTCGGGGATGAAACTCCGAAATAGTTCACATCTACCACCCGGCGCATTTTTCCAGCCCAGCCAGATGGCGTCACCACATAACCCGCCCGCAAGGACGGAGAGATCGTTTTTGAAAAGGAAGAAATGAACCAGGATTGTTCCGGCAAAAGGGACCGATAGCTGGGCCCAAGCGCCGGGCCCAGACGATAGCAATCGTCCTGCACAATATGGAACCCTTGTGCGCGTGCAACGTCCACGACTTCGTGCCGCCGGGCAGTATCCGTGACGCGACAGGTCGGGTTATGCGCCTCGGGCATGGTGAATAGCAGGCTTGCGCCCGAGCTTCTGGCGACATGCTCTAAAGCCTGCGGATCAATCCCCTGCTCGTCCATTGGCACGGCGACGACCTTGGCACCCAGCAATTCGACCGCGCGGCGCAGGCCGGGATAAGAGTGTTCCTCGACCATCACCACCCGCGTGCCTTCCGCCAAAAGGGTTTGCATGGACAGCATGATCGCGTTCTGCCCCCCATTGGTGACAACAATGTCGTCGGGGCTTATCCCGCCGCGTTTGTGTTCGGGGATATGTGCCAGCAACGCCTCGCGCAGATAGGCTTGTGACCCGTTGAACGGATAGCGCAGCAATAATGGGTCCGGCAGGTCCGCCGCAGCCCGGATCGCATCACGGATAATGTCGAGCTGCCCGACATCCGGCAGGCGCGGGGCGAACAGGAAATCCGTTTCGGGTTCGCTGTGAAGCGCATGCGCCTGATGCTTCAAGTAGGCATCGCTTGGTGTAGGCCTCGTTTTGGGACGCGCGCCAAGGGGACGCACATAGGTGCCACGGCCAACCTCGGCCAAGACCCAGCCTTCCTCGCCAAGAATGGAATAAGCGCGGGCCACCGTCCCCGGGGTGATCTTCAGCTCCCACGCCAGTTCGCGCACAGGGGGCAGCTTCTCACCTTCAGGCAAATCACCTGATGTGATGGCGGCCACCAGACCGTCCACAAGCCGTCGGTATTTCGGCCCCTGCCCGTCCATAAGTCGCTCTGAGAAAATTGTACCCATAACAATATTCCAATTGTGTGGCTTAGATTCGCTTTGTATCAGTAAATCATGGCACTAATGCCATATTGTATCAATACAATTTTTGGAGTTCAAGATGGAACACGGAAACACGTACCGGCATGACCGGCTCGCCTTTCTCGACACGAACAGCCCGCTGCCCGCATCGGCAGAAGCCTTTCTGGTTGTCGCCGTGACCATCACCAAATGGCGCCAACGAATGACCACCCGACAGGCTTTGAAGGATCTTCCGGATCATATTCACAAGGATATTGGTGTCACCAAGCTCGACGCGCAGTTTGAGGCGGAAAAGCCCTTCTGGCGCGGGTGAACGTAAAAGTTACCTCTTACTGGGCCGGGGATTTCCCCGGCCGATTTTTCATTCGGGCTTTTTACTCGGGCACGCAGATCTCGTCCCGCATGATCGCCTTGCCGGTGCGCCAGATCAGGCCAGCTACTACTAAAACCAGTACAATCAGCAGGATGAAGCCGATATTGTGATGCGTGCGTGACCCGTCCAACTGCGCGAAGCGGAAGGATGCAATCGACAGGGCCGCAATCGGAAAACTCAGCGCCCACCAACTAAGCGCGAAGGGCAGTTTTGCCAGTCGCGGTACCTGCGCGACAACGAGGGCCGCGAAGATATAGCCCGCATAGATCAGCAATCGCGCCACGCCGTCGACACCTCCGGTCATGCTGACATAAGCCAAAAATGCCACCGAAGGCGGGGCGATCAGGATAACCATGGTCGGAAACAACCGTGCCACGATGGGGTCGTGGAAAATCAAGCGGTTCATCACCAAGGTCAGAAGCACGATCCAAAAGATCATACCGCCGGAAAAGAAAAGCCATGACGTTTCAATGTACCCCATGCGGGCGCCCAGAACGGGTACAATCACGTTGCCCACCGCTGGAATGAACCATGCGGGCGTCAGATGCCCCACCTGAAAAGATCGATGGCTGATCCAACCCGAAATTACGGCGATGGTCAGCACCCCCTGCCCCGCAACCCCTGCCAGCCAGACATATTCCGCCAGCGCGGGATTATACGGGAACGTCGCCGTCGCCAGCAAAAGCAGTGAAATCGAGATTGTCGGGAAGAAGGCCAGCTTGACCGGATGGTGCCATTCCTCGGCCACTGCGGCGGGATGGCGCAGCGCCTTGGCGACATAGATGATGGCAATCACCGCCATCACGGTCGCCCCTATCAGAAGCATCAAAGACGACGCGGGTTCCAGCACCGGCATGGTGGGCGCGCCGGCATGCATCGCCAGTGTCAGGCCCATCAGCCCCATCACGATGGCAAAGAAGGTCACTGGGAAATGTGCGAGACGGCTGAATTCCTCGGGGGCCGTGTTCGGTTCGGGGGCTTGGGTCGTGTCAGACATGGGCGAATGATACCTCGCGCGACATATTGCAATTTCCTAATGTCGTGCGCCTTTCGCCTGCCCGGGTCAACCCCGTTCCGGCGGGATCGAGTAGGTCAAACTGGCGCGGGCCACCGGGCGCACGTCCCCTTCTGAAAAGATCAGCACATCCCCCACGGCCAGCACTTTGCCCAGCTTGTGGATGGTCGCATGTGCCATCAGGTCCGCACCGGACGCAGGCTTTCGCATGAAATCGATCGAACAATTGGTCGTCACCGCCAGCGCCTTGGGGCCGATCATCGCGAGCACCGCCAGATAGATCGCCACATCCGCCAGCGCGAACATGCTGGGACCGGACACGGTTCCGCCGGGGCGCAAATGTTTGTCGCTGATCCGTTTGCGAATGATCGCGCGCATTGGGGCCACTTCGGCAACCTCGAAATCATTCGCGACCTGCGGAAATTCGGCCTGTAAGAAAGCCTGCAATTCACGTTGCGTCATTTTCAACTGCATGGTTTCCCCCAAGTCACTTCCCGCCTATCGTGGGCCTGACTTTGAGGGAGGACAAGATGGCAGACCCAATTCTGATCCGCGAGGACGCAGCGTCAATTGCGCGATTGACGTTGAACAACCCCGGCGCGTTGAACGCGTTGTCGGATGCGATGCTGGCGGCTTTGAAATCCGAACTTCAGGCACTGGCCGACGATAACTCGATCCGGGCGGTTGTGATCGCAGGTGCGGGCAAAGTTTTCTGCGCAGGCCATGATCTGAAGGAAATGACCGCTGGACGGGCTGCTGATGATGGAGGCCACGCCTATTTCAACGACCTGTTCGCTCGCTGCGCCGAGGTTATGACCCTGATCCCTCGCCTGCCCCAACCTGTCATTGCCGAAATCCACGGCATTGCCACCGCCGCGGGCTGTCAGCTGGCTGCGACCTGCGACATGGCCGTCGCCGCCCAAGGTACGCGCTTTGGCGTGAATGGCGTGAACATTGGTTTGTTTTGCTCCACACCCATGGTCGCTTTGACCCGCAACGTCCCGCGCAAAGTCGCCTTCGAAATGCTGACCACGGGCGAGTTCATCGATGCCGACCGCGCCCGCGAAATTGGGCTTGTAAACCGCGTCGTGCCGCATGAAGACCTGCGCGCTGCGACAGACGAGCTGGCGGCAACAGTCGCCTCGAAACTTGGGGCCGCAGTGAAAATCGGCAAATCCGCCTTCTATGATCAGGCGCTGATGGAGCTTGAGGAAGCTTATGCCTTCACTGGCAGCGTCATGGCGGAAAACATGATGTTGCGCGATACAGCCGAGGGCATTCAGGCCTTCATCGAAAAGCGCAAGCCGGATTGGGCACAGAACGAAGACGCTTAAGGCTGAAACGGCTCCACCGTCACATCGCGCCCGTCAAAGCGTACGATGTGACCGGGTGGCAGACTGATCCAATCATCTTCATGCCGGTCCAATGGCTCTGATACGACAGCCCATCCTTTCCGGCTGTCGGACCAACGATAATAGACTGATGGTGCATACTTATCCGACGCGCATCGCGCCGCCCACAGGGATGTGCCATCTGACAATGCCGCAGACAGGCGCAGATGCGGTGCTGAACCATTTTTGCGCGAAAGATCTAGCAGAGCTCGCGTTGCTTGCTCCAACGCTTGCTGTACTGGTGCGCCTTGCTCGATCGCCTCGATCGTTAACAGAAACAGCACTTCGCTGTCCGTCGCCCCTTGGCGTTTGCCGTAAAGCGCTTCGGGGATCAGCATGTCAGCTCGCTTTCGGAACGTTTCAAACCCGCCGATCTGGCCGTTATGCATGAAGCTCCACCGCTTATAAGCAAAGGGATGGCAGTTGTTGCGGCTGGTCGCCGATCCGGTCGAGGCGCGCACATGGGCCAGAAACAGACGCGACTTCACCTGATGCGCAATGGCGCGCAGGTTCGGATCGGACCACGCAGGCAACACATCGCGATACAGCCCCGGTTCGGCGCGATGATCATACCAAGCGACGCCAAACCCATCTGCATTGATGGCGGTCTTTGCCTCTTCTGCTTCCTGACTTTGCTGGATCAGCGAGTGGCCGGGCTGTACCACGACCTCTTCCATGAAAATCGGTGCGCCCAAATAGGCTGCCCAACGGCACATGCTGCCCCCTTACATTACAGTCTTGAACCGGCTTTACTGACCACGATTATGGGTCTTTGCATAAAGCCTCGCAATGATGCGGCTTCCTGTCTTTTCAAACGCGGCTGGAATGATGGCATGTATAAGCGCAGCGCCCGCCGCCAGAAAGAGCCAAAAGCTGAACGTGGCCGCAAATCGGGCATGCTGGAAATAGGTCTCGTCTACGGACTGCGGGTGCTCGATGAAAATGCGATTGATCATGGGGGTCTCCTGTCTGCGTGTGAACATGATACCAGCGCGCGCATTACAGATATCCCAAAGTTGCGTCATATTTGATTGATTGTGTGATTTTATCCCACTATTATTCGATAATGCATAACATTGACACAACAGACCGGAAAATCCTAAGCGCCCTTCAACAGGATGCCGACCAAAGCCTTGATGACCTGGGCGCAAAGGTTGGTCTTTCGCGCAATGCCTGTTGGCGGCGCGTGCGCATACTTCAAGACAGCGGCGTTATTCGCAAACGCGTCGCCCTTTTAGATCCACAAAAACTGGGGCTTGGTCTGTCTGTTTTCATTCAGGTGCGCACGTCGAACCACGACCCCGACTGGCTGCAGAAGTTCTCGCGCGCGGTCAAGCTGATGCCCGAGATCCTTGGCGCTTATCGCATGACCGGAGATCTGGACTATCTGATCCACGCGCGTGTTAACGATGTGAAGGACTATGATGCGCTTTACCAACGGCTGATCGAAAAAGTGGACCTCAGCGACGTGTCCGCCAGTTTCGTGATGGAAGAGTTGAAAGAAACGACAGAACTGTCGCTTTAGGACCTGACGTGCTGATTTGGACGCTTTAGAACAGAGCTGAAACTGAAAGCGAAGCCATGCCCTATCTGATCCTGATCCTTGCCGTCATCGCAGAAACAATCGGCACCACCGCCCTTCAAGCCAGCCAGCAATTCACGCGGCTTGGGCCGTCGTTGACCGTGGTTGTGGCCTATGGGGTCAGCTTTTTCCTGCTGGGTTGGGCGTTGAAATACATGGCTGTCGGCGTGGCCTATGCCATCTGGTCGGGTCTTGGGATCGTGTTAATTGCCGCCATTGGGTATGCACTTTTCGGCCAAAAACTGGATCTGCCCGCGCTTCTGGGCCTGTCTTTGATCCTTTGCGGGATCTTGATTATTCACCTGTTTTCTAACTCGGCCCAGCACTGAACCCGCGAAATCCCCCGAAAAGGCGCTTTTGTTCTGGCAATCGCGCCGCAACCGGGCTATGCGCGCCCTAACTTATCCCATTACCCGTAAAAGGTGGCCCTTATGGACCTGCGCAATATTGCGATCATCGCCCACGTTGACCACGGCAAAACGACCCTTGTTGACGAGCTTTTGAAACAATCCGGCGCGTTCCGGGAAAACCAAGCCGTGGCCGAACGCGCCATGGACAATGACGCGATTGAACGCGAGCGGGGCATCACGATTTTTGCCAAGCCGACCTCGGTTGAATGGAAAAACACCCGGATCAACATTGTTGACACCCCCGGCCACGCCGATTTCGGTGGCGAGGTCGAGCGTATTCTGTCGATGGTGGACGGTGTTGTCCTGCTGGTGGACGCCGCTGAAGGCCCGATGCCGCAGACCAAGTTCGTGACCTCGAAAGCGCTGGCGCTGGGCCTGCGCCCCATTGTGGTTCTGAACAAAGTCGACAAGCCCGATGCCGAGCCCGACCGCGCGCTGGATGAATGCTTTGACCTTTTTGCCAACCTTGAAGCCAACGAAGACCAGCTGGACTTCCCGCATATGTATGCCTCGGGCCGGTCGGGCTGGGCCGATCACGAGCTGGACGGACCGCGCAAAGACCTGCACGCGCTGTTTGACCTGATCGTCAACCACGTCCCTGCCCCCAAACAGATCGCGCATCAGGACGAAGATTTCCGCATGCTGGCCACTACGCTGGGTTCGGACCCGTTCGTGGGCCGCATTCTGACCGGTCGCGTTGAAAGCGGCACGTTGAAAGTGGGTGCGACCGTGCAGGCACTCAGCCGCATCGGCCAAAAGATCGAACAGTTCCGCGTCACCAAAATTCGCGCGTTCCGTGGTCTGGAAGAAGCCGACATCGACGAAGCACAAGCCGGTGACATCGTGTCGATCGCAGGTATGGCGAAAGCCACCGTGGCCGACACGATCTGTGCGCTGGCCGTGGATGAACCGCTGGACGCTCAGCCCATCGACCCGCCCACCATCACCGTAACCTTCGGCATCAATGACAGCCCCTTGGCGGGTCGTGACGGCAAGAAAGTCCAGTCGCGCGTCATCCGGGATCGCCTGATGAAAGAGGCGGAATCAAACGTCGCAATCAAAATCGAAGACACCCCCGGCGGCGAAGCCTTCGAGGTCTCGGGCCGTGGCGAACTTCAGATGGGCGTTTTGATCGAAAACATGCGCCGCGAAGGGTTCGAGCTGTCGATCTCGCGCCCGCAGGTGATCATGCGCGAAGAAAACGGCCAGCGTGTTGAACCGATCGAGGAAGTCACAATCGACGTGGATGACGATTACTCGGGCGCTGTGATCGAGAAACTGACCGGTGCGCGCAAGGGCGAGCTGGTCGAGATGCGCCCCGCAGGTGCTGGCAAAACCCGCATCATCGGCCACGTGCCGTCGCGCGGTCTGATCGGCTATCACGGCGAGTTCCTGACCGACACGCGCGGCACTGGTGTGCTGAACCGCGTGTTCCACGGCTGGGCTCCGCACAAAGGTTCGATCCCGGGCCGTCGCGCTGGCGTACTGATCTCGATGGAGAACGGCCAGTCGGTCGCTTTCGCCCTTTGGAACCTGGAAGATCGCGGCAAGATGTTCATCGGCGCACAGGAAGACGTTTATCAAGGCATGATCATCGGCGAGCATTCGCGCGAAAACGATCTGGAAGTGAACCCGCTGAAAGGCAAAAAGCTGACCAACGTCCGTGCCTCGGGCACCGACGAAGCAGTCCGCCTGACCACCCCCGTCACCCTGTCGCTGGAAGAGGCCATCGCCTATATCAACGACGACGAACTGGTTGAAGTCACGCCTGAAAACGTGCGCCTGCGCAAACGCTATCTGGATCCGCATGAACGCAAGCGGATGGCGAAAGCTGCACAATAAAAGGAAGGGGCCGAAAGGCCCCTTTTCTTTTTCTTCAATGTGTTAGGCGAATTTACTCATCCGTCTCGACAATCAACAATTCGCGCTCAGACGCATTACGCGCATGGCTCAGCGCCTCTTGATATTCTGGCGAGTGATAACATTTCTCTGCCGCCTCTACGCTGTCGAACTTGGCGACCACATTGCGCGGGCGGTCTTTGCCCTCAAGCTGAACATAGCGGCCTGCACGGGCAATAAAATGCCCGCCATGTTTGGCAATCGCGGGTCCGGCCAGCTTGGCATATTTGCCGTAAGCCTCTTCATCCGTGACGGTGACGTGAGCAATCCAAAGGGCGGGCATGAGGGGTCTCCTTAACGAAAAAAGCCGCGTATCGGGGAAACGATACGCGGCCTTTTTGTGTTTGGAAAGGGTGGTTTAGCCTGCGATGGCAGCCTCGGCAGCTGCAATGGCTTCCGCTGCTTTCGATGCGTCTGCACCGCCGCCCTGCGCCAGCTCAGGCCGGCCACCGCCGCCCTTGCCGCCCAGTTCCGGCACAGCCGCCTTCACCAGATCGACGGCCGACAGGTTGTCGGTCAAATCCGAGGTCACACCAGCGGCCACAGCCACCTTGCCGTCATTGTCCGAAATGATCAGAACCGCACCGGATCCCAGCGCATCTTTCTGTTCATTCACAAGCGCTTGCAGGTCTTTCCCACCTACGCCGGAAATCGACATCGCCAGGAATTTCACCCCATTGATATCCTTGGCTTCTGCCCCCGCACCCGCAGCTTTGGCAAGCTCGCGTTTCAGGGCCGAAATCTCGTTCTGCAACGCTTTGCGCTCGTCCATCAGACCTTTTACACGGTCCACGACCTGCTCGGGCTTGGCTTTCAGCATGCCTTGAAGTTCAGCCCCACGTGCGGCTTCGGCTTCGATATGGGCGACAGCGGCTTTGCCGGTCAGCGCCTCGATCCGACGGATGCCCGCAGCTGATGCGCCTTCGGACAAGATGACGCAGATACCGATATCGCCGGTCTGTTTGACGTGAGTACCGCCGCAAAGTTCGATCGAATAGGTCTCGCCATTCGTGCCCTTACCGGTGGCCGCATGGCCCATCGAGACCACGCGAACCTCATCACCGTACTTTTCACCAAAGAGCGCCTGCGCGCCCATGTCACGCGCATCATCCGGTGTCATGATCCGGGTCTCAACGGGCGTGTTCTGGCGGATATAGGTGTTTACCTCGCGCGCGATGTTGCCCAGTTCTTGCGGGGTAACCGCCTTGTTATGGCTGAAGTCAAAGCGCAACCGGTCGTCGGCATTCAACGATCCGCGCTGCGCGACATGTTCGCCCAGTTCGTTGCGCAGCGCCTCGTGCAACAGGTGCGTGGCGGAGTGGTTGGCGCGAATGGCACTGCGACGCAGGTGATCCACGGCCAGTTCCGCGCCCTGCCCGTTCGTGATCTCGCCTTCGTCCACCTTGGCCACGTGGATAAAGACATCCGCCACCTTCTTGGTGTCCGTCACATGGGCCGAGCCGCTTTCGGTGCGGATCAAGCCCGTGTCACCCACCTGACCACCGCTTTCGGCATAGAACGGCGACTGGTTCACAACGATCTGAACCTCATCTCCGGCCTTCACGGCATCGACGGGCTTGCCGTCCTGCACCAGCGCCAGAACCTGACCCTCGGCATGTTCGGTGTCATAGCCAAGGAATTCAGTCACGCCATGCTGTTCGGCCAGATCAAACCAGATGGTCGCATCCGCGGATTCACCCGATCCAGACCAAGCCGCACGCGCACGGGCTTTCTGCTCTTCCATCGCAGCGTCAAAGCCGGGCTGATCCACGCCGTGGCCTTTTTCGCGGAGCGCATCCTGCGTCAGATCCAGCGGGAAGCCATAAGTGTCATACAGTTTGAACGCGGTTTCACCCGGAAGGTCAGCACCTTCCTTAAGGTTGGACACCTCGTCATCCAGAAGCTTCAAACCACGATCCAGCGTCTTCTTGAAGCGCGTTTCTTCGTTCAGAAGCGTCTCTTCAATCATCGCCTGACCGCGCCCCAGTTCCGGGTAGGCTTGTCCCATTTGGGCCACCAACTCGGGCACCAAACGGTGCATAACCGGATCCTTCGCGCCCAAAAGGTGTGCGTGACGCATGGCGCGACGCATGATGCGGCGCAGTACATAACCGCGGCCTTCGTTGGACGGCATCACACCATCCGCAATCAGGAACGAGGTCGACCGCAGGTGATCCGCGATCACGCGGTGATGGACGTTCTTGTCGCCATAGGGATCAACGCCG
The DNA here is from genome assembly GCF_056161205.1 of Aliiroseovarius sp. ABM4_368. Lineage (NCBI taxonomy): Bacteria > Pseudomonadati > Pseudomonadota > Alphaproteobacteria > Rhodobacterales > Paracoccaceae > Aliiroseovarius > Aliiroseovarius sp. ABM4_368. The sequence goes on from NZ_JBSWYR010000001.1 coordinate 831,644, forward strand.
GTCGCGTGGGCCGACGCCTCGATCAGAGATTTGAACAGGTCGGTGTCATAGTTGTCATGGCTGCCCTGAAGCAGCGCGCCGATACGCTCCAGCCCCATGCCGGTGTCGATCGACTGCATGTCCAGATCAACCATCGAGCCGTCCTCGAACTGCTCGTTTTGCATGAACACGATGTTCCAGATTTCGATAAAGCGGTCGCCATCTTCCTCGGGCGAACCCGGAGGGCCACCCCAGATGTGCTCGCCGTGGTCATAGAAGATCTCGGTACACGGACCACAGGGGCCAGTTGGGCCCATCTGCCAGAAATTGTCCGAGGTCGCGATGCGGATGATCCGATCCTCGGGCACGCCAAGGCTTTTCCAGATATCAAACGCTTCGTCATCCGTGTGATAAACGGTAACATAAAGACGTTCCTTCGGGATCCCGAATTCCTTGGTGATCAGGTTCCAAGCAAAGGGAATGGCATCCTTCTTGAAATAGTCGCCAAAGCTGAAATTTCCCAGCATCTCGAAGAACGTGTGGTGACGCGCCGTATAGCCCACATTGTCCAGATCGTTGTGCTTGCCGCCCGCACGCACACATTTTTGCGCGGTCGTGGCCCGCACATAGTCGCGCTTTTCCACCCCGGTGAAGAGGTTTTTGAACTGCACCATGCCCGAATTAACGAACATCAGCGTCGGGTCGTTTCGCGGCACCAGTGGAGAGCTGTCCACGATTGTGTGCCCTTCGCGTTCAAAATAGTTCAGAAAGGTCGAACGGATATCGTTGAGGCTGGCCATTTTGTCTCGTCTCTTATGCGCTGTCGATCTCGTTTACCCTTGCGCGCGCGTGCTGTCCACAGCGCGCAGCACCTTCGTGGGGATCAAAGAAAAAAGGACCGGCCGGGGCCAGTCCTTTGATCAAATTATGGGATGATTTTACGCTTCAAGAAGCCCGTCATCATCTTCGCCCTTTTCATGCTCGGGCATGTCGAAATCCAGACCGTGGGCGGCGCGGATCTTGTCTTCGATATCTAGCGCGGTGCGTTTGTGTTCGCGCAGGTAATTTTTGGCGTTCTCACGCCCCTGCCCGATCCGCTCGTCGCCATAGCTGAACCAGGCGCCGGATTTCTCGACCACGCCTGCTTTGACGCCAAGGTCCAGAAGTTCGCCCATTTTCGAGATGCCTTCGCCATACATGATGTCGAACTCGACCTGTTTGAACGGTGGGGCCACCTTGTTCTTCACGACTTTCACGCGGGTTGCGTTGCCAACCACTTCGTCGCGGTCCTTGATCGCGCCGATACGGCGGATGTCCAGACGGACCGAGCTGTAGAATTTCAGCGCGTTGCCGCCGGTCGTCGTTTCCGGGCTGCCAAACATCACGCCGATTTTCATTCGGATCTGGTTGATGAAGATCACCATGCAGTTCGAACGTGCAATCGAGGATGTCAGCTTGCGCATAGCCTGGCTCATCAAACGGGCTTGAACACCCACATTGCTGTCGCCCATGTCGCCTTCCAGCTCGGATTTCGGGGTCAAGGCGGCGACCGAGTCGACCACAACCATGTTCACAGCCCCCGAACGCACCAGCGTGTCGACAATTTCCAGCGCCTGTTCGCCGGTGTCGGGTTGCGAAATCAGCAGCTCGTCCAGATCAACGCCCAGTTTCTTGGCATAAAGCGGGTCCAGAGCGTGTTCCGCATCAACAAAGGCACAAACGCCGCCCTTTTTCTGTTCTTCCGCAACGCAATGCAGTGTAAGTGTCGTCTTGCCCGAGCTTTCCGGACCATAGATTTCCACGATCCGGCCCTTGGGCAGGCCGCCAATGCCAAGTGCAATGTCCAGCCCCAGCGATCCGGTCGAGGTGCTTTCGATCTCGGCCACCGGATTGTCCGCGCCAAGTTTCATGATCGAGCCCTTGCCGAACTGTCGTTCGATCTGGGCCAGCGCGCTGTCGAGCGCCTTTTGCTTGTCGCCGTCTTTTTTCATCTGGAAAATATCCGCTGTTGCCATATCTCGACCTCACTTATTCCACACCCGCCCGCACGCGGCAATCGCAGGATTGTTCTTGTCTTGTTCTTATTTTCTGTATGAGTACAAAAAAGGAACAATTCAAGTAAAGTTTTCGCTTACAGTGAGATTAGGATGCAATGGTAACCAAGTTCTTAACGTCTGGGCTTTTGTTGACTCATGCGCTCGAAAACAGGTTTATTCGTTTGCTAACAATAGGTTGCGGAACACTCAAAACCTCGAAGCCCCACTGGCAAGCTCGGTCAGTGTATTTGATCAGTTACCGTTGCAGTCAGCTCCGTCAACGAGAATGGCTTGGGCAAGAAGACCGAATTCGGGATCCGGGCCTGATGATCTGACACCGAATCCTCGGCATAGCCCGATACGAAAACCACCTTCACGTCTGGCCGATCTTCCAGCGCCTTCGCCACCCATGTGGGGCCGTCCATTCCCGGCATGATCACATCTGTCACGAACACATCCACTTTCAAGGCGGTTTCGTCCAGAACTTGCAACGCTTGCTCGGCGCAATCGGCTTCCAGCACCGTGAAACCGCGCATGCGAAGCGCGCGCGAAGCAAAGGCGCGCACCGGGGCTTCGTCTTCGACCAACAACACAACACCGCCCGACTGCTCTGATGTCTGTTCTTCAACAGCAGGCACAACCTGCGTCAGGCCCGAGACCGTTTCTGGTGGCATAGTGACAAGCTCGTCCAAGACGTCCGAAGGCGTGTCCCCCAGTATTTCGACCTGGTCGTGGTCAGACATCTCCGCCTCGGTATCCTCTACAGGAAAGTCCGTTTCGTTGCTGACCGGGAAATACAGCGTAAATGTTGTACCCTGACCCGGAAGGGAATCCACAAAGATATACCCGCCCATCTGCTTGACGATGCCATATGCCATCGACAGCCCCAGACCGGTGCCCTTACCCGCCTGTTTCGTCGTAAAGAACGGCTCGAAAATCTTTCCGATTTTGTCCGCTGGAATACCGGTTCCCTGATCAATTACGCGAATGGCGACATAGTCCCCTGCCGGAACGCTAGCACGGTCGCGTTGCAGGGCGCTTTCCAAGATCACATTGCGCGTTTCCACACGGATCATTCCCCCATCTTGCATCGCATCGCGCGCGTTCACCACAAGGTTCATGATCACCTGATCCAACTGCCGGCGATCAGCGCGGATGGGCAGAAGTGCGACGTCGTGATCCAGTTGCAGCGTGATTCTTTCGCCTACCAGACGGTTTAGAAGATGGGTCAGGTCGGACAGCGAATCTGTCAGCAAGAGCTTTTCAGGACGCAAGGTTTGCTTGCGCGAAAACGCTAGAAGCTGACGTACCAACGCGGCCGCGCGATTGGCGTTCTGAACAATCTGCGACAGGTCGGAATAGGCCGGATCTTGTTCGTCCCTCCCCATCATCAGAAGATCGCAATGGCCCGAGATCGCAGTCAGCAAGTTGTTGAAATCATGAGCAACACCACCTGCCAGTTGACCGATCGCCTCCATCTTCTGGCTTTGAACAAATTGCGCTTCCAACGATTTCAACTCGGTCGCGTCTTGCAGCACGGCCACAAGCGCAGTGCCGTTTTCTTCGCTGATCTGTGCCAGTGAGATCTGGATGAACACGTCTTCATCGTCACGGGTGGCGCGCACGACCTCGGACCGGCCCAGATGGCGACCGGCATGTGCCTCGCGCAGCCATTCGGACACAGGGCGCCCCAGCCCTTCCACCTGATCCGCCATCAAGGTTCCGATCACTTCGCCATCGCCCAGCAAATCGCGTGCACGGCGGTTGGCCATAGTGATGCGCCCGGCAATGTCGAGCTTCAACAATGGCACCGGAAGACCGTCGATAAAGGCCCATTCTTCATTCGTCAGTTCAGGAGCTGAACTTGGTGGCAGCAAGTAAAGCTCGCGCCGCCCGGCGGTGGCCGGAAGCTCGCACACCAAGGCAGGCACCTTCCCATCCCGGCCCGAGACCTGCATGATGGTGCCGGGCTGAATGGGCAAGTCGGTGAAGATGCGATCCAGCGTGGTTTCCCGCCCGCCCAAAAGATTACGCGCAGCCTCGTTCATAGATTGCACGGTTCCAGTTTTCGTAACCGTCATCATCGGCAAGCTGATATTGTCGCCCGCGCGCATGCCTAGGGAGCCATCTGAGGGCTGTTCGAACCTCCACAAATACCCATAGCCTTGAACAAGATGGACCCGAATGCGCATCCTGCCGTGAATCGTATTTACCTCGTCACTGGCGTTTCCCTTGGCCAGCGCGCGCCCTTGCAAACGATAAAGGACCGAGGCCGGGGCCGCGAACATGTCCGCCAGTTGAGACGACAACACATCGTCCGCCGTTCCTTTGGAAAGTTGCGTGGCGGATGCGTTGCAATAGAGCACCGCCCCATCGGCATCCGTTAGAAACGCTGCTGTTTCCTCATGTTCGACCAAGCCTGACATGAACTCTGCCAGTCGATCCCGGCGCAGATTCTGCGCAATCAAGACAGCACGAACGATCATCGCCAGACATACGAAGGACAATCCGGTTACGATCAGGCCCAGCCCCACAATGGGGACTGCGACGAACCACGACGCACCCAGCAACACCGCGCCGGTCATCATCAACACGAATGTCCGAGGTGCCAGCCGCAGCGCGGTTTGCGTAAGCGGATGCATGGAGAAGGCAGAGGTCTGCAAGGTTGTTCCTTCTTAGAATCGCCCTCTTTTCTGATGGAAGAGGGTTAATGCCCGATTAATGAAGGAAGGTTAGCAACCTAAAGTTGTTAATGAAAAGCGCTAATTTCGCGAAAGTAGGGCCAGAAAGAACCCATCCCCGCCATCGAGCGGCGTGAATTGGTGATCTTCAGTCATTCCGAAATCCGAGTGACGCCCTAGAAAACCATGCACCTGATCCCCGTTTTCACTGCGAAGGACAGAGCATGTGGCATAGGCCAACCGCCCACCCGCATTCATGAAGCCGGGCATGGCAGACAGAATGTCTGTTTGGGCCTTGTGGATCCTGTCCAGCTTCTCAGGGGTCAAAAGCCATTTGCCATGCGGCGCACGGCGCCATGAGCCACTGCCGGAACACGGGGCATCTGCCAGCACCAGATCGAAGCCACCAAGCCCGTTCAGTTCTTCATGCCGAACACGCTTGATCGACACACCGGCCCGCTCAGATCGCGCAGGAATGTCTTTCATCCGCTCCCATGACAGGTCGTGCGCGGTCACATCCGCCCCCAGAGCAGCCATGGCAAGCGCCTTGCCGCCACCGCCTGCACAATAGTCCAACACGCGCATTCCGGGTTGGATATTCAGCGCTTCAATGACGGCTTGGGACGCGGCATCCTGAAGCTCGACAAATCCTTCAATAAAAGCGCGTGACATCTTGATTTTGCGAGGGTTTTTCAGAACTTCGAGCGCGGTGCCTGCCAGAGGTGATGGCCGCGTTTCGATCCCATCTTCGGCAAGCATTTCTGCGGCGTGGTCTCGGTCACCCTTCGCCAAATTTGCGCGCACGAAGACCGGCGCGCGGTGGCGTAGGCTGTCCAGAACGGCATCGGTATTGTCGCCAAGGCTTGCGTCGAATTCAGGCAACAGCCAGTCAGGGCAGTCCAACCGCTGCGCACGGGTCATATCAGATGTACCCGTCACTTCGGCACCGCTCAGAACCGTTGGTGCGTGGCCTTCTCCGGTGAAAAACTCCGCTGGATCTATCCCCTGCCCGCGCAAAAGCCCGATCATCACGGCGCGACCGTCCCGGCCGCCGCCAAGCGCTTGCGACGACGCCAGCCGCCGGACCGCGTCAAAGACGTGATCGCGGATGGCAGCGCGGTCTTTTGATCCCGCAAACCGGTGGCTGCGCGCCCAGCCGGTCAAGGCTTGCTCGACCGGGGTGCCGGACAGATAGCTGTCCAGCACTTCTATTGCGGCGGCCACGCGGGCTCCGGGTGTCATAGCAGGCTCCCCGTCACCGGCTTAGCCGATCCGATAGTTCGGGCTTTCGCGGGTGATCTGAACGTCATGCACATGGCTTTCCTTCAGACCCGCGCCGGTGATTTTGACGAATTTGCAGTTGTTGCGCATCTCGTCCACGGTGGCACAGCCGGTATAGCCCATAGCAGCCCGCAGACCGCCCACCAACTGGTGAATAACGGTGCCAGCAGGGCCTTTATAGGGCACCTGACCTTCAATACCTTCCGGTACCAGCTTGTCCGACGCCGCATCCTTCTGGAAGTACCGATCCGCCGAACCACGGGCCATCGCGCCAAGCGATCCCATACCGCGATAGGCTTTGAACGAGCGGCCCTGATACAGGATCACCTCGCCCGGGCTTTCATCCGTACCTGCGATCATCGAACCGACCATGGCGCAGCTTGCGCCCGCCGCAATCGCCTTGGCGAAATCGCCCGAGAACTTGATGCCACCATCAGCGATCACTGGGATGTCACCAGCCGCGTCGGCACAATCCGAGATTGCAGTCAGCTGAGGCACACCCACACCGGCGACCATCCGCGTGGTGCAGATGGATCCCGGGCCGATGCCCACCTTCACCGCATCTGCGCCCGCGTCGATCAGAGCGCGTGTGGCGTCTCCGGTCGCGACGTTGCCCGCCACGACCTGAACATTGCTCGACAGTGCTTTCACACGTTTCACCGCTTCAATGACGCCTTCCGAGTGACCGTGTGCAGTATCCACAACAACAATGTCCACGCCCGCATCAATCAGCATCTCGGAGCGCGCAAAGCCGCTATCCCCGACCGAGCTTGCGGCAGCCACGCGCAGACGGCCCAGATCGTCCTTACAGGCAGTCGGGTTCAATACGGCCTGTTCGGTGTCCTTCAGGGTCAGAAGGCCGGTCAGCTTGCCGTCACCATCCGTGACCAGCAGTTTCTCGATCCGACGCGCGCGCATCAGGCTTTTGGCCTCTTCCAGCTCGGCTGGTTCTTGCAACATGGCCAGATTTTCCGAGGTCATCATGACGCTGACCGGTGTGTCATCGCTTTCGGCAAAACGCATGTCGCGGTTGGTCACGATGCCCACAACGCGGCCCTCGGGACCAACCACCGGGAAACCGGTGACGCGGTAACGTTCCTGCAAGGCCTTGGCGTCGGCAAGCGTCTGATCCGCGGTCAGCGTAATCGGGTTATAGACAATCCCGCTTTCAAAACGCTTCACGCGGCGCACCTGACGGGCTTGTTCTTCCGCATCGAGGTTCTTGTGGATCACACCCATGCCACCAGCCTGCGCCATTGCAATGGCCATGCGCGCCTCGGTCACCGTGTCCATCGCCGAGCTGAGCAGCGGGATATTCAGCTCGATCGAGCGGGTCACATGGGTCGACGTATCCGCGGTCGAGGGCAGCACGTTGCTGGCTGCCGGAACCAGCAAAACATCATCAAAGGTAAGGGCCTCGCGAATCTCCATGAGCGTTCTCCTTGGGAGTTTTCGTTTGGCACGTCCCTATCTCATGGGTTGGGGCATTTGGAAAGGGGGAAGGCGATATTTCTGCACTCTGACGGCCCTGATTTGCTGAACTGTGGCAATTCCGGTCAAATTTCCGAGTTTGACAATCCCCCAAACCCATGAGCTTCTAAACTGGAACAAACGCGAACATGGCGAGGCACAGATGAAATTGTCAGCCCGAATTCAAGGCATTCTGGACCGAGGAGATGACGGTTGGGGCGTCTTCTACAATGCCCGCGCGATGAAGGCGTCTGGCGTGGATGTGACCATCGAAGACGACCGCTTTCTGGACGCGGTTGAACGACTGATCGCATTTGCAAACGCCCTAAGCGGAGGAGACACGATATGACCGGCCTGAACCGAGGCACCGCCTTTCGCGCCCTGCACCAAAAGGGCAATCCGTTCATCTTGGCCAACGCGTGGGACATTGGCAGCGCAAAGATGCTGGCGGCCCTTGGGGCTGAAGCCATTGCCACGTCCTCGGCCGCCCATACCTTCACGCTGGGCCGCCCCGATATGGGCCATGTGACCCGCGACGAGGCTTTGGCCCACGCACAGGATCTGGTGGCGGCGGTCGACGTCCCCGTCTCGGGCGATTTTGAAAACGGGTTTGGCGATGATCCCGACACCTGTGCTGAAACGGTGCGTCTGGCTTATGAGGCCGGGCTGGCCGGGATTTCCATCGAGGACACCGCCCTGCCCGAAGCCACGCCCTATACCCTCGACATCGCCATTGAACGCATCCGCGCCGCCGCAGCCGCCGCCCGCGCCCTTCCCGGAGATTTCGTGCTGGTGGCCCGCGCGGACGGCGTGATGAACGGACAATATGATCTGCTCGATGCGATGGCGCGCATGAAGGGCTACGAAGACGCTGGGGCGGATTGCCTCTACACGCCCCTGCCCGGCACGCTTGAAGATCAAGCCGCCATCTGCGCGTCAACAGACCTGCCCGTGAACGCCTTGGCCGCTGGTCCGTTCACCAAACACAGCCGCGCGGATTTCGCACAAGCAGGCATCGCCCGGATCTCGCTTGGATCGGCACTGGCGCGCGCGACGCATCGGGTGATCTTTGATGCCGCCAAAGACATGTTTGGCGACGGAGACTTCAGCCTGCTGGGCAAGGGCATCTCGGGCGACAAGGTAGACGCGCTGCTGACCTTGAACGAACGCTGACTGGTCCTAGTTTTCAAACGTTCTAACAAGGCGAAAGCCGTAGGTGCTGTCGCGATTGTCATTTTGCGGCCGGGTACGATGAGCAAGGCGCAGACCATCCATGGCCATATTATACGCCCCCCCTTTGGCCATATATCTGTCGCAACCCTGTGCGGCATGGGCCAGGTAAGCGCTGTTTGTGGGCAGGCTGATGTCATGCTCCAGATTGCAGGATAACGTGATCTCATAGACATTCCCGGACATATGTCGCAGCCCCCAGGGGTTGGCGGCGTCGAGTTCTTGTACGGGAACCGGGATTGCGCGGGTCAGCAATTCGGGAAATGGACGACCCCGGTTGTGTTCTGTTGTATCACTCGAAAAATTCGCCTGATCCGAAGTTAAGACGTCCCCTTGCGCAAAGCGCGTGGTTGTCCCGGCGCGCGCGGCATATTCCCACTCGGCCTCTGTTGGCAGGCGGTATACGTCCGCGCCAACATGTGCATTCAGCCATGCGACGTATTCTTCAATATCCAGCAGCGAAACATTGATGACTGGATGATCCGGGCCGAGTTGAACGTATCCTTTCCTGAAAACCACAACACGGTGATCAGGCGTATGGCTGCACCCGCCCTCGTTCACACAGACCATCCATTCAGCATGGGTGACTTCGTTCACAGCCATTGCATAGCGTGTGTCCATGAGAACCCGGTGCTGCGGGCCTTCATGCGGAAGGTTGTAAAGACCGTCCGGCCCTTCGTACCCAACCGGCCCCTTCTGCTCACCCCAATCGTCCCAAAGTGACGACCACGACTCTCCTTCGCGCGGGCCCATCATGAACGACCCCGGCGGCATCACGATCATTTCAGGGCATTTATCGCATTCTCGAAATGCCTCAAGCGCAGAAAGTTCGACGCCGCTAACCAGTGATGCGAAATTGGCATCAGTATCTTCCGCCGCCGCGATTGCGACGGATGCAACAAGAATACCAAGAAATTTCAACACGACGTGCATGATACGAATCCCTAAAGGCAGTTTGTGTATTTAATTACAACACTTTGCCAAGCACCCACAGGGACGTTAGCAACAGGGTTTACGCCGATCGCCGCGACCTAGTCCGACGTGACATCCATGTCATAAATCCAATCATAGCGCCGCATCAGCACCTGCGGCGCAATCCGCCCGACCGTGCGCAGCGCCATGTGCCCCGCGCTACGTACCAGCGGGTTGGCGTAATGATAGTTGCGTGCGTTCTTGTGCGCTTCGGCGACGATTTTAGCGGTGCGCGGGCGCCGTTTGTCCTGATAGACCGCCGGGCCGCGCTCCAGCCCGAAACGATCCAGACAATCGGCCAGCACCCAAGCGTCTTCCAGCGCCATCACCGCACCTTGTGCCATGAAGGGCAAGGTGGGATGGGCCGCATCGCCCAGCAAAACCGCCTGCCCCTGATGCCAGCGTTTTGCCACGGGATGCAGGTGTAGCCCCCAGATATGTGCCTGCTCGACCCGTTCAAGAAGCGCCAACGCATCGTCGCAAAAGCCACGGAAAGCCGCCATCAGATTGGCGGGGTCGTCCGCGTGGAACCAGCCTTCCTCGGCCCACGTATCGCGTTCTTCGACTGCGACGATATTCACAACGCTGCCTTCGCGCAGCGGATAGGTGACCATGTGACGCCCCGGCCCCATGAAAACCGTGGCTTCCGACTGTTCGCGCCCCGTGGCCGGCACCAGCGCGCGCCACGCCACCTGACCAGTGAATTCGGGCGCAGCGTGGCCGTTCAGCGCGGGCCGCATAACCGAATGCAGCCCGTCGGCTCCAACCACAAATCCCATATTCACCGGATCTTGCCCTTGAAGCGTCACTTCGGTGCCGCCTGCGCCCGGATGCGCCGCCTGAACCTGTTGCCCGCAAAGGACCGTCACGCCCGCCTGAAGGGCCGCATCATAGAGAAGCCGTTGCAGATCCGCGCGGTGGTAAAGAAGAAATGTCTCGCCGGGTTTCAGCTTGCGAAAATCCAAATCCAGCACACCGTGGCCAGACACGCCGTCACGCAGCCAGACGCCCTGCCCTTGGATCGCATGGGCGCGCGCCTTGTCGCCCAGACCCAGTGCATCCAATACCCGCACGCCATTGGGGCTGACTTGCAGCCCCGCGCCGACCTCGGTGATGGCGGGGGCTTGTTCCAAAACGGTCACTTTCGCACCGCGCTGGGCCAAAGCGACCGCGGCGGCCAGCCCGCCAATCCCGGCCCCCAAAATGGTGATTTGCTGATGCTGGATCATGCTGTGTCTCTGTCCCTGTTCAGCGCATTACCGCTGGATCGGCCCTGTACACGCCTTGCCAAACAACAAAGGCGACGGAAAGCCCGCCGCCTTTGTGACATGGTTCTTTCGCCAAGGGTACGTGACAAATTGCACCGCCACCCGGACCGCGCAATCGTAGTTCCCCGGATCAATCGTCGCGATGCACTTTCTCGCGGCGTTCGTGACGCTCTTGCGCCTCAAGGCTTAGTGTCGCGATAGGGCGTGCATCCAGACGTTTCAGCGAGATCGGCTCGCCAGTGTCTTCGCAATAGCCGTATTCACCTTCGTCAATCCGGCGCAGTGCCTGATCAATCTTGGCAACCAACTTGCGCGCACGGTCACGTGTACGCAGTTCCAAAGCGCGGTCTGTCTCTTCCGAGGCGCGATCGGCAATGTCTGGAATATTACGTGTTGTGTCTTGCAAGCCTTCAATCGTGTGACGGCTTTCGTCCAGAAGCTCGGCTTTCCAAGCTTCGAGTTTGCGCCGGAAATATTCCAGCTGCTTGTCATTCATGAATGGTTCGTTTTCGGCTGGCCGATAATCGTCGGTCAGGAATGCCTCAGCTTTCATACCAACTCCCTCTTCTACCGGATCGCAATCTCTGCCAAACCCTTCGGCAGTGGACGCCCGGTTACTTCTGGGCGCGGTATACGCCCGCAAAACGGGAATGTCACGCCTGAAAAACCTAACGCCAGACAGCTTGAATTGCCCTTCGGCTAAGTCCCTGATAGCGCACGACATCTTTCATACAATCTGGGTGTTATCTGGTCAGATTACGTGCAACCAATGATTTCAGAACCATGTCGCTGCGTCAGAGCGTCCTGCCCTTGCAAAATTGACCCCCGACGTTTACCCCGTCCCGAGTTGCACGAACCGGATGTAAGGACCGAACATGACCAATCGTTTTGACGGAACCGACAGCTATGTGGCGACCGATGACCTGAAAGTCGCCGTGAACGCCGCAGTGACATTGGAACGTCCGCTTCTTGTGAAAGGCGAACCCGGCACCGGCAAGACCGAGCTGGCGCTTCAGGTCGCCAGTGCGCTGGGTGCGCGTATGATTGAGTGGAACATCAAGTCCACCACGAAGGCACAGCAGGGCCTTTACGAATACGACGCCGTGTCGCGGCTGCGCGACAGCCAGCTGGGCGACGAGCGTGTGCATGACGTGAAAAACTACATCAAGCGCGGTAAGTTGTGGGAGGCCTTCGAGGCCGACGAGCGTGTCGTCCTGCTGATCGACGAGATCGACAAGGCAGATATCGAATTTCCCAACGACCTGCTTCAAGAGCTGGATAAGATGGAGTTTCACGTCTATGAGACCGGTGAAACCATCCGTGCGAAACACCGCCCGATCATCATCATCACCTCGAACAACGAAAAGGAACTGCCCGATGCGTTCCTACGGCGCTGTTTCTTCCACTATATCCGCTTCCCTGATGCCGACACGATGGCCCGCATCGTCGAGGTCCACCACCCCGGCATCAAGCCGCGCCTGCTGACCGAGGCGCTGACCCAATTCTACGAGATCCGCGAGCAGCCGGGACTGAAGAAAAAGCCCTCGACCTCCGAGGTGCTGGACTGGCTGAAACTGCTTCTGGCCGAGGATATCGACCCGGCCGAATTGAAGCGTGACGGGGCCAATGCGCTGCCGACCCTGCATGGGGCGCTTTTGAAGAACGAACAGGACGTGCATCTGTTTGAACGGCTGGCATTTATGGCACGCGGACAGCGCTAGGCCGGTCTGAATTCAAAGCAAAACGAACTCGGGGTCAGGGCAACTTGGCCCCGTTTGTGATTCGGCGGTTTGGAGGCCAAAAGACGTCGGCGGATTTGTGCTGATTGAATTCCACCCCACAACATATTGACGAAATTTACTTTTTCCGAAGCATGAATCTGTAGAAAACCGAGTTTTTCTTGGGTTTACCACAGCAACACCCTAAGGTGGTTCGGTGCCTGGGGGGGCATGAAAACGGTGTGTTTGTATTGTTATGGGAAGCAATGCCTGCATTTCCGTTCAAAGATTGACGTGGCGCGCCGCCTTGGCGCCTTGTGACCCGTGGGACGGTCGCTGGCGCAATGGTGTGAAACGCTCAGGATCCGGGGGACATGAAACCTCTCCGCCCTGTGCAGGCTTTGTCACTTTGAACGAGACCCTGAGGTATCGGGCCCCGCCCGACAGGGATCGCGTCTGCCTGACGCGACTTAACCGGCGATCTGGGAACAGGTCGGCCGGGTGCTTGCATATAAATGGGCGACCCCGCCCGCTCCTGTCACATCACATCCGTGGTGGCCCGCCTTGGCGTTTGGTCACCGACAGTTGAGGAAGGAGCCTGATATGCGGTTATCTCGCCCATCATTTCTGATCCCGCTCGCTTTGTTCGCGGCGGGCTGTATGGCCCCTGTGTCCAATACGCATGACGCTGCGCCAGCCGCTGGCGTACAGCGCAGCGTCAGTGCGGGCGACGTGGCCACGCGGCGTGTCAGCCTGCCTTCAACCTTGCCTGCGATGAAAGCCTTTCCGACGACGAAAATCCAACGGCCCATCCGTTCGAACAGTTTGATAATGGGGGATTTTTTGGATCTAAGCTTCCAATTGGAAAGCGGCCGCCCCCTGCCCGTTCTGTCCCGATTTGAAGGCCCGATCAGCATCAGCGTCACTGGCCGTGCGCCTGCCCGGATGCAGGCCGATCTAGACCAGCTTCTGATCCGCCTGCGCCACGAGGCCGGGATCGACATTCGCCGTGGTGCCACCGCATCCGGCAACCGCATCTCGGTCGAGATGATCCCAAAGCGCAAGCTGCAAAAACACGTGCCCCATGCGGCCTGTTTTGTCGCCCCGAACGTGAGCGGCTGGGCAGATTATCTGCGCAACCGAGGGACCGCGCTGACCGACTGGACGCGGCTGCGACACCGCAAGCAAATGGCGGTGTTCATCCCATCTGATGTCAGCCCGCAAGAAATACGCGACTGCCTGCACGAGGAAATCGCCCAAGCGCTGGGCCCCGTGAATGACCTCTATCGCTTGGAAAACAGCGTCTTCAATGACGACAATTTCCATACGGTCCTGACCGGGTTCGACATGCTTATTCTGCGCGCCTACTACGCGCCCGAGCTGCAATCCGGCCAATCGCAAGCCGAGGTGGCTGAGCGCCTGCCCGCCGTGCTGGAACGCCTGAACCCCGCCGGCGGCACCGGCACCCCGCGCCTGACCCCGGCCACGCCAACCGCGTGGAAACAAGCCATCGTGGACGCTTTGGGACAGGGCAAACCAATCAAGATCCGCCAAGCTGCAGCCCGTCGCGCTGTGTCGATTGCTCGTCAAAAAGGCTGGCAGGACACGCGCATGGCGTTCAGCCTGTTTGCCTTGGGTCGTCTAAGCATGCAGACCGATAGCCAAGCCGCTTTCGCCGCCTTTAACGAGGCCGAGGCGATCTATCGCAAGCGCACGGGCACTGGACTTCACGCGGCGCATATGGGCGTACAAATGGCCGCCTATGCCCTGTCCGCAGGCCACGCGGACCACGCCATCACCACCATCGACCGCCACCTGCCCGCGGTCCGGCAGGCGCAGAATGCTGCGCTTCTGGCGACACTTCTGATGATCAAAGCCGAAGCGCTGGATCATCTGGGTCACGAAAGTGACGCTGCGCGCGTACGGCTCGACAGTTTGGGCTGGGCGCGGTATGGCTTCGGCTCGAACGCCCAAGTGGATGCGCGGCTTCAGGAAATCGCAGCCATCGCACCCGGTTAGGCATGACGTTTGGTCCTCAGAAACTACGGGGGACCGCAGGCCAAGGATGCGAAAATGATTGTTATTGTGGCTTTTCTTGCGGGCGCGGCGCTTGGCGTGTTTCGTGCGAAGAAACAAGATGGAAACCGGCTGGACATGGCGCAATATGGCGCGGTCTATGGGATCGGTTTCGCACTGGTCACCATCTTCCTGACCATCATCCTTACCCGCCCCTAAGGTCCGCCCATGTTCCTGCCTTTCTTTGAAAACCTACGCGCGGCCAATGTTCCGGTATCCTTGCGCGAATACCTCTCGTTTCTTGAGGCAATGAAGGCCGGGCTGGTCACCTATGACATCGAGGGGTTTTACTATCTCGCCCGCACCGCGATGGTGAAGGACGAGCGGAACCTAGACAAGTTCGACCGTGCCTTTGCTGCCAGTTTTGAAGGGCTCGAGGCGATCAGTGCCAAGCAGATGCTGGAAGCGGTCGACATCCCGCAGGAATGGCTGGAAAAAATGGCCGAGAAGTTCCTGACCGAGGAAGAAAAGGCCGAAATCGAGGCGCTGGGCGGTTTCGACAAGCTGATGGAAACGTTGAAAGAGCGTTTGAAGGAACAGGAAGGTCGCCACCAAGGGGGCAACAAGTGGATCGGCACGGCGGGCACCTCGCCCTATGGGGCGTATGGGTACAATCCCGAAGGCGTGCGGATCGGGCAAGATCGCTCGCGTCACCAACGCGCCGTAAAAGTCTGGGACAAGCGCGAGTTTCGCAATCTGGACGATTCCATCGAACTTGGCACCCGCAACATCAAGGTGGCCCTGAAACGTCTGCGCAACTGGGCGCGGGACGGCGCCCATGACGAGCTGGATTTGGACGGCACCATCCGTGCCACGGCAGAGCATGGCTATCTGGATGTGAAGACCCGCCCGGAACGAAGAAACGCTGTTAAAGTACTGTTATTCCTTGACGTTGGCGGATCAATGGACCCGCATATCAAAGTGGTCGAAGAGCTGTTCTCGGCCGCGCGGGCCGAGTTCAAGCATCTTGAATACTACTATTTCCATAATTGCCTGTACGAGGGCGTCTGGCGCGACAATGCCCGCCGCTGGACCGATCAAATCCCCACTTGGGATGTGCTGCGCACCTATGGCTCGGATTACAAATGTATCTTCGTGGGCGACGCGTCGATGTCGCCCTATGAAATCGCTTATCGCGGTGGTGCCAACGAGCATTGGAACGACGAAACCGGTCAGGTTTGGCTGGAACGCGCACGCGAGCAATGGCCGGACAATATGTGGATCAACCCCCTGCCCGAGCAGCATTGGCGCTATACCCAGTCCGTGCAGATGATCAGCCAAATTTTCGAAGGCCGCATGGTTCCCATGACCATCGACGGTATCGAACGCGGCATGAAAGAGCTGGGGCGTTAAGCAGCGTCGCGCAGCCGCACAGCCTCTTCTTCGCGTTTCAAATACGGATCATGCACGAAAGTGCCGAAAGGCAAGAGGCTTGCCAGAATGGCCCAGTTCACCCGCGTCATTGACAAGCCACCGTATGTCGACGCGAAGACCAGCGCGCCCATATAGGCGATGAACAGCCAGCCATGTGCCATCCCAACCAAGGGCACGATGTCCGTCATGCCGGCCCAGTATTTCAAGGGCATGGCGACGAACAGCAGCGCCAGATAGCTCCACCCCTCGATGGACGCGATTTTGCGAAACAGCCAAATGGAACGGGCTTTGGTCATGTCGGTGGTCCTTGTCGTTCGGGCTGCGCTGGAAATAGACGTGGCAGGGGTTCTGGCGAAACCCGGCGAAATGTCGCAGAAATAACGACGGAATGCCCGCTGTCATGCGTGTAACCTACACAAGAAGGAGAAATCCAGTGATCGCATCCCTGCGCCGTATGTGGGCCGCCGCGCCCGTTGCAACGGTTGTTCTGGTCGTAGCCCTGTCGGCCTCGGCCCTGTTTGGGGTGCGCACGGTCAGCGATTGGGTCTATTGGAACGATCCCAAGCATATAGACCAACCCATCGCAGGGTGGATGACCCCACGCTATGTCGCGCATTCTTGGGATGTGCCCCGCCGCGTTATGGTCGAAGCGCTGAGTTTGGACGATGAAGATCCGAAAGGACGCAATCTTAAACGCCTTGCCGAAGCGCAACGCATCCCGCTGGACGAGATCATCGCGCGGATCGAACTCGCCATTGACACGCATCGAACCACTGCGCCGGCCGAGGGCACACGGCCATGATCTCGACCGATCTCGTCTTTACGCTCTTGTCCGATTACGGCCCTTGGGTGGTCTTCGCCTCGGCCTTCCTGTCCTGCCTTGCCCTGCCCATCCCGACCTCGCTGATGATGCTGGCGGGCGGCGCCTTTGCCGCGACGGGGGATCTGGAGCTGACCTATGTAGTCGCGAGCGCCTTCATAGGCGCAGTGATCGGAGACCAAACCGGCTTTGCCATCGGGCGCTTCGGCGGCACCCCGGCGCTGGAACGTCTGGCGCGCAACCCAGCCCGCAAAGCGGTGCTGGCCAAAGCACATGCCTTTGTGGACAAGCGCGGTGGCCTGGGCGTGTTCCTGTCCACATGGGCCGTGGCGCCCCTTGGACCCTGGGTGAACTTTGCCGCCGGGGCCACTGGGCTGGGCTGGCTGCGTTTTGCCATCTGGGACATTCTGGGCGAAATCATCTGGGTCACGCTTTACGTCGGGCTGGGGTTCATGTTCGCCTCGCAGATCGAAAGCCTTGCCGAACTGATGGGCAACATCGCGGGCCTGCTGGCCGCTTTGGTGATCTCGGCTGGGGCGCTTATGTGGATCCGGGCTATGATCCGCGCGCGTGAGCGTTTGAAATCAGCAGACGGCACGACGGCGAACGCGGCCCCCTAACCCCTTCCATGCCCATGGTTTTGCCCCCATATAGGGGACATGACCAAACTTCTGCCTATCCTGCTGCCAATCCTTTACGGCCTGATCCTGTATCGCTTTTCCGTCTGGCGCACCCATCGCGAGCTGGATGCCAAATCCACCCGGCTGGCCGACCCAAAGCTGAAGGCTTTGACGGATCGCATGGCGGCCAGTTTGGATTTGGCAGACATTCCTGTGCACATCTATGAAATCCAACCGGTGAACGGGCTTGCCGCCCCGGACGGCCGGATTTTCATAACGCGCGGCTTTTATGACGAATACCTAAAGGGCCGCGTCACGGGCGAGGAACTGGCCAGTGTGATTGCGCACGAATTGGGCCACGTCGCGCTTGGCCATGCGCGCAAACGGATGATTGATTTTTCCGGCCAGAACGCCCTGCGCACGGTGCTGACGATGATGATCTCGCGCTTTTTGCCCGGGGCTGGCGTCTATGTCGCGCGCATCCTGACACGGCTGGTGGCAGCGGGGCTCAGCCGTGGCGACGAATACGAGGCCGACGCCTATGCCACTGCACTTTTGATAAAGTCGGGCATCGGGGCCGAGGGGCAGAAAAGCCTGTTTGGCAAGCTGGACGATTTAACCAAGGGGCGCGGCGGCGTCATGCCCGCGTGGCTGATGAGCCACCCAAAAACCGCTGACCGCATCGCCGCGATCGAGAAAAATCAAGCGAAATGGGTTTAGTCTAGATTTTCCAACGCTTTGCCCAGTCGAGGCAATCTTGCTTTTTTCATCAGTTTGCGCAGGGTCCAATCCTCGCCCGACAAGGTCCGGGCTTGCGACAAGACCTGATCAGCCACATCTCGGATCTGATCCGGATGGCTGTCCAGAAACGCGCGTAAAAACAGATCCGGGCCTTCACGGCGCAGCCCTTCCTCGGCCAGGGTATGGCGCGGGAAATCGGCGTTGTTCAGGGTTAGAAGCACATCCGCCCCACCCGTCACGGCAGCGGCCAGCACGTGGATGTCGTTTTCATCGGGCAGCCACAGACGCGCCTCGACGCCCGCGCCCGGCAGGACACTTGCCTTGGGCCAATGGGCGTTCAACAGCGCAATCTCGCCGCGCGCGAACGCCTCTTGTTCGGGGCCAAGACGGGCGGCTGCGCGCGCCCATTCCTCGTTTATGCGGGGCGACCACAGGGGCGTGAACAGTCCCGCTTTCGCTGCGCCCAACACCATCTCGCGCATGACGGTCGGGTAAAGAACGCAGGCGTCGATCAGAACCTTCACGGCAGAATCCGAAAGAAAAGAGATTTCAGATAGCCGCTTTCGGAAAGCTGCGGATGCATCGGGTGATCCGCCCCGGCAAAACCCGTATGGATCAACTGGCTGGCGCGCCCTGCCCGTCCGATCCCCCGGATCGAAGCATTGCGGAACTTGTCAATCGTCGCCGCATGTGAACAGGAACACAGGCCCAGATAACCGCCGGGTGCGACGAGCGGCGCGGCCAGACGCGCAATCCGTTCATAGGCACGCAAGCCGGGCTCTAACGCCTTTTTGGACGGCGCAAATGCAGGCGGATCGCAGATCACCACGTCGAATTGCGCCCCTTCGTCATTCAGCGCGGTCAGCATGTCGAACGCGTCCCCCTGACGGGTCGCGAACCGTTCAGACGCGCCCATCGCCTTAGCCCCGCCTTCGGCCAGCGTCAAAGCAGCCGCAGATCCATCCACCGCCACGGCCGAGGACGCTCCGCCCGCCAAAGCCGCCAGTGAAAACCCGCCCACATGCGAGAACACGTCAAGCACCCGCGCATCTTTCGACAGACCAGCAGCGAAGGCGTGGTTAGGGCGCTGGTCGTAAAAAAGCCCTGTTTTTTGCCCGCCCGTCAGGTCCGCCATATATGTCGCGCCGTTCATCGGCACATGGACAGGAGCCTCGGGGGCAGCACCACGTAACACGACGTTTTCAGCGTCCAGCCCTTCCAATTGCCGCGACCGGCCCAAGGCGTTTTTCAGCACATTGGTCACGCCCGTGACTTGCACCAAGGCCTCGGTCAGCTGATCCAGATGCACCTCGGCCCATGCGGCGTTGGGCTGCACGACGGCGGTATCCCCGAACCGGTCGATGATTACGCCGGGAAGGCCATCAGCCTCGGCGTGGATCAGGCGATAGAACGGAGCATCGAACAGGCGCGCGCGGTGATCCAGCGCGGATTGCAGTTTGGCTTTGAACCAATCCAAATCAATCTGCACAGCCGGATCCCGATCCAAAATCCTCGCGAAAATGCGCGAGCCGGGGGTGACGGCGACGGTGCCAATCACCTCGCGCCCTGCGTCCTCCAGCGTCGCAATGCTTCCCGCCGCGATTTTCTTGGTGCGGCGATCTGTGACCAGCTCGTTATCATAGACCCACGGCGCCCCATGCCGGATGGCGCGCGCATTGGCCTTGGGCTTCAGGCGGATCACGGGGCGGTCGGTGTCTTGGGTCATACGGGGCCTGCGAAATTCAGTGCGGTTCGCGACCTCCCTACCCCGAGGCTTTGGCAACGGAAAGGCAAAACGCGCCTGCCCTGCCCATCAACAATCTTCCTTTGCGGCAAATCGAGCTGTTGTTAGCGCTATCATTTTCTGTTATCTGAGGCACAAACAGGTTAAACTTAACCTCACGCGCAACCGTAAGCATTTGGAAAGGCAGGAAATGGCCACCCATCCGACCCTTACCGCAATCACCGACCGTATCATGGAACGCTCGCGCAAAAGTCGAGACACCTACCTGAAAAAGATCTCAGGCGCGGTCGAGGACGGGCCGCGTCGCGCCCATCTCAGCTGTTCGGGACAGGCGCATGCCTATGCGGGTGCAGGCGTGGATCAGGCCAAACTGGCCACCGAACGCGCGCCAAATATCGGGATCGTCACGGCATATAATGACATGCTTTCGGCCCATGCGCCCTTTGCGTCGTACCCCGATCTGATCAAACAGATCGCCCGCGAACAAGGCGCCACCGCGCAGGTTGCGGGCGGTGTTCCGGCCATGTGTGACGGTGTTACGCAGGGCGAAACCGGGATGGAGATGAGCCTTTTTTCTCGTGACGTGATCGCCATGGCTGCGGCCGTCGCAATGAGCCACAATACCTTTGACGCAGCGCTGTATCTGGGGGTCTGCGACAAGATCGTGCCGGGCCTGATCATTGCCGCCGCCAGCTTTGGTCACATCCCGACCGTGTTTCTGCCTGCGGGGCCCATGACCTCGGGCATCACAAACGATGAAAAGGCCGAAACCCGCAAGCGGTTTGCCACAGGCGACGCCACACGGGCAGAGCTGATGGCGTCCGAGATGGCCGCCTATCACGGCCCCGGCACCTGCACCTTCTATGGCACAGCGAACACCAATCAGATGCTGATGGAGTTCATGGGCCTGCACCTGCCCGGCGCATCCTTTGTGACACCCGGCACCCCCCTGCGTGACGCCCTGACCGCCGAGGGCACCCGCCGTGCGCTTCAAATCGCCCATGGCACCGAACAATTCACCCCTGTCGGCCATGTGCTTGACGAAAAAGCCTTTGTAAACGGGCTGGTTGGGCTGATGGCGACGGGCGGCTCGACAAATCTTGTGCTTCACCTGCCCGCCATGGCGCGCGCCGCTGGTGTGATCCTGACGCTTGAAGACTTCGCCGACATCTCGGCTTTGGTGCCCCTGATGGCACGGGTCTATCCCAACGGGCTGGCCGACGTGAACCATTTTCACGCAGCCGGCGGATTGGGCTATATGATCGGCAACCTTCTGGAAGAAGGCCTGCTGCATCCCGACGCGACCACCAACGCAGGCGACCTGACCGCCTATGCGCAAGAGGCAAAGCTGGACGGCGACCGCGTTCGTTGGGAACCTGCACCCCGCGAAAGCCTGAACGACAAGATCCTGCGTCCTGCCAGCGATCCGTTCCAGAAAACCGGAGGCCTATCGCAGCTTTCGGGCAATCTGGGTCAAGGCGTGATCAAAATCTCTGCCGTCGACCCCGAGCGTCACGTGATCGAGGCCCCCGCCCGTGTTTTTCACGACCAGGCAAGCGTCAAGACAGCGTTCAAAGCGGGCGAATTGACGGGCGACATTATCTTTGTGGTCCGCTTCCAAGGCCCCCGCGCCAATGGCATGCCAGAACTGCATGGCCTGACCCCGATCCTGTCGGTTCTACAAGGGCGAGGCCAACAGGTTGCACTGGTAACAGACGGGCGCATGTCTGGTGCCTCGGGCAAAGTGCCCGCGGCCATTCACGTGGCCCCTGAAGCGGCTGATGGCGGTCCCATCGCACGCATCCGGGACGGTGACATCATCCGGCTTGACGCCACCAATGGCACGCTAGAGGTTCTGACCGAAGGCGCAACAGACCGTGCCGCAGTTCAGGTGGACCTAACCGACAATGGCGACGGCTGCGGCCGCGAACTCTTTGAAACCTTCCGTCGCGCCGCACGTCCGGCGACCGAAGGCGCAACATCGATATTCTAACGGAGACAGCGAAATGACCCCCGAAATGGCAAGTACCATCGCCGAAGAAATCTGCCGCTTGGCCCCTGTGGTACCTGTGCTGGTGGTGAAGGACGTGGCCCATGCCGCCCCCTTGGCGCAAGCCTTGGTCAAGGGCGGACTGCCCGCGCTCGAGGTCACTTTGCGCACTCCAGTGGCGCTGGACGTGATCCGTGAGATGGCCCAGATCGAAGGCGGCATGGTCGGCGCGGGTACGCTTTTGACCTCGCAGGACGTTGAAAACGCAAAGAAAGCCGGTGCAACCTTCGGCGTATCCCCCGGCGCGACCGACCGGCTGCTGGACGCGTGCGAGGCCAACGACCTGCCGCTTCTGCCCGGCGCGACGTCGGCATCTGAAAGCATGCGACTGCTGGAACGCGGCTATTCGGTGCAAAAGTTTTTCCCCGCCGAGGCCGCAGGCGGCGCGCCCTTCCTGAAATCGCTCGCCTCGCCCCTGCCGCAGATCCGCTTCTGCCCCACCGGAGGCGTCAGCTTGAAGAATGCCATGGACTATCTGTCGTTGCCCAACACGCTTTGCGTCGGCGGGTCTTGGGTGGCCCCGGGCGATCTGGTCGAAGCAGGCGATTGGACCGGGATCGAAACCCTTGCCGCCGAGGCCGCTGCGCTGAAAACCTGACATCCCGAGCGTGGCTTGCTATGATCCGGCATGGCCGCAAAATATGACAGTATTGGCATCGACTATGCGCAGTTGCGCAAGCCCGACCCGCGCATTGCGGCGCGGATCGAAGTCGCTTTGGGCGATGCCCGGACCATTCTGAATGTCGGCGCCGGGGCCGGCTCCTATGAACCTAAGGGGCGCACCGTAACCGCCATCGAGCCCTCGGCCAAGATGATCGCACAGCGCTTACCCACCCCCACCCATGTGGTGCAGGGTGTGGCGGAAGATCTGCCCTTTGACGACAACAGTTTCGACGCTGCGATGGCCGTTTTGACCATCCACCACTGGACCGACCAAGCCAAAGGCCTGTCCGAGATGCGGCGCGTCACCAAAGGGCCACTGGTCATCCTGACCTACGACCCGGCGTTTCGCGATTTCTGGTTGCTGGATTACATCCCGCAACTGGCCGCGCTTGATGATGGGCAGATGCCGCCGATGAATGCCTATGCCGGCTGGTTGGGCAAGGTAACGATAACGCCGCTGCCGATCCCCCACGACTGCACGGACGGGTTTCTGGCCGCGTATTGGCGCAGGCCCGACGCCTATCTGGATCCACGTATCCGCGCCGCTATGTCGTCTTTCCACGCAATCAAAGACATCACGCCAGAACTGTCCCGGTTGGCCAGCGATCTGGCAGATGGGACATGGGAACGTCGCAACGCGGACCTGCTGAGGCTCACGGAACGCGACTGCGGCTATCGTTTGGTTACAACACGTTAATTCGCCATCTCCTCGGCCCCTTTGCGTCGCAACCAGTTGCGGAACGTCGCAGCATTCTGGGTCACGGCACTGGGACGGGTAACGATATAATAGCCAAGCTCGGACTGCGAAATGCGATAGAGCGACACGACCACCCCGGCCTGAAGCTGTGCTTCAATCAGGGATCTGGGCTGCACCGAAACCCCCAGCCCCGCCGACACCGCCGAGGACACAAGATCGCTGGACTGCATCATGGTCATTTTCACATCATCCAGATCAATCCCTTCTTCTTCAACGATCCTGCGACGCTCCATCATGTGATCTTCCATCACCCAAGGCAGGTCCACCAGATCCGATAGGCTGTTCACCTGCCGCCCTTGCACCAAATCGGGATGAGCGACGACGACAAATTCGCCATCGGTTAGAAGCTCGGCCTCAAGACCCGGCCAGTTGCCATCGCCATAGCGCACCGCCAGATCCACCCCATCGCGGCGCAGGTCCACCAAATCCGCGCTGGGATTGATGTTGATCTGGATCTCAGGGTGTTCAGCCCAGAAAGACCCGATCCGGGGCATCAACCAATGCGATGCAAAGGCAGGCGTGACCGAGATCTGGACCGCCCGATCCTGCCCCCGCTGTCGAATCTGATCGACCCCGTCTGCGATGGTCGCAAACCCGAGCCCAAGATTTTCCGCCAACAGTCGCCCTGCATCGGTCAACGCCATGCCGCGCCCCTGCCGCAGCAACAGAGGTTCGCCCAAATCCTCTTCCAACTTGCGAACATGCTGGCTGATCGCCGCATGTGTAACGTTTAGCTCGCGCGCTGCTTCGCTTAGGTTTTGGTGCCGCGCGGCAGCCTCAAAAGCACGCAAAGTGGCAAGGGATGGCACAGATCTCCAATCCATATTGTTACCTCAGCTTACATTATGAAAATCATACTGCTTTGCCAAACGCGGCCCATCAACCCTATTTTCATACAAAGACGCAGATATAAGGGAGAGCGAACATGATCTCGATACTTTCAAATACATTCCGCACAGCGACACGGACCGATCACCGCACAGATGGGCAGAGACCCACATTCAGGGACGAACGGAAGGTGCAGAACGACAGCCAAGTCCGTGCCGAAAAAGAGCTTCGTCGCTGGCATCGAAAGTGGTTTGCAGGCTAAGCGCGTGGCCTACCAGCGGCCGGTTAGACCCAACCACAGCATATGGCCACGCCGGGCAATCTCGGCGCGGCCAAGCGTGCCTTCCCCAACCAGCGCGGGCTGTCTCAAAGCCTGTTTCAGAATCCCACGCGCCCGCCATGCGCTGCGCAAGGTGGGATTTCCACGCCTGCCCAAACTCGCACGCGCAGTGCTGAGCTGGCTCAGCCCGTGTGCGCAAAGCTCTTGAATTGTGCCAACATCCGGCACCACATGCCCCCGCCCGGCCTTGGCCAATGCAGGTTGGGCCAAAAGCCAGTTTGCCAGCCCGGCGGCCTCGCCCAGATCTTCCAGCGCGGTGTCGACCTCGTAATCGCCGGCAAACTCGGTCATACCGCAAAGCTGCCCGCCCGCCAGCATCAACGCACCCGAAGTTGCCCGCAAATAGGCGCGGATGTCTTCGACGCTTTGGGCCGGATTGCCCTGCACATCGCCCTCGCGTGCTTCAATGATACGCAGCAAAGGCGCGGCCCGCATGTCGCCCCAAATCACCAGCTGTGACAGCGGCGTCGCCACGTCGTGACGCGGGGATTCGGTCCCGTCCTCTGCCGCCGTGATCACGTCGCGCCAGAACTGAAGCCGGATCAGCGAGACCATGGGTTCCTGCGACATGTAAGGGGCGCGGGCGACTTCCAGATTGAACGCATAAAGCGGGAAAAGCCGCTTTCGTTCCTCGACCGAGCCGCTCATCACCGCCAGAAAACGATCCGGGTCACCATTCATCACCTGCTCGGCGCAGGCAGCGATGGGGTCGTAATCGTCCGGCGCATCCGTCATGCGGGACTTGCCCCATCACGCAGAAGTTTCCAGATGATCGCGTCCAAAAGCGCCTCGAACGAAGCATCGACTATGTTAGGACTGACGCCCACCGTCGACCAGCGATGTCCCGCTGCGTCTTCGCTGTCGATGATGACACGGGTCTGCGCCTCGGTCCCACCTTGAGTGATACGCACTTTAAAATCAACCAGTTGCATGTCTTCGATGATCGCCTGATACGGCCCCAGATCTTTAGCCAGCGCTTTGGCCAACGCGTTCACCGGGCCACGATCCGTGCCCGAGGCATCTACGCTTTCCGACACGGACAATTTCTTTTCCTCACCGATTTTTACGACCACGATCGCCTCGGACAGGCTGATCATCTGGTTGCGCTTATTTTTGCGCCGCTCGACCGTGACCTTATAGCGTTTCACTTCGAAGAATTGCGGCAGCTGGCCCAGAACATCGCGCGCGACCAGCTCGAAACTGGCTTGCGCACCGTCATAAGCATAGCCCTGATCTT
Organism: Aliiroseovarius sp. ABM4_368; assembly: GCF_056161205.1. Classification (NCBI taxonomy): domain Bacteria; kingdom Pseudomonadati; phylum Pseudomonadota; class Alphaproteobacteria; order Rhodobacterales; family Paracoccaceae; genus Aliiroseovarius; species Aliiroseovarius sp. ABM4_368. The sequence goes on from NZ_JBSWYR010000001.1 coordinate 857,529, forward strand.
CGCGCTCTTTCACACGGTTCAGGATTTCGCCCAGTCGCGGATCGCCCTTTTCAACGTCGATCCCGGCATCAGCCAGACGGGCGCGCAGGTTCGACTGCCCGGCCTGATTGGACATCGGCACGATGCGTGTGTTGCCCACGGTCTCGGGCGGGATGTGTTCATAGGTGGTCGGGTCTTTCAAAATCGCCGACGCGTGCAGCCCCGCCTTATGCGCAAAGGCCGATGCGCCAACGAAAGGCGCCGACTTGTTCGGCACGCGGTTCAGGATGTCATCCAGCTGACGCGAGACTTTGGTGATCCGCTCCAGAGCGTCCTTGGACACCCCCGTTTCAAACTGACTGACATAGGGTTCTTTGGTCAGCAGAACCGGGATAAGCGTCGTCAGGTTGGCGTTTCCGCAGCGCTCGCCCAGCCCATTCAGCGTACCTTGCACCTGACGTGCGCCTGCGTCGATGGCGGCCAGCGAACAGGCCACCGCATTGCCCGTATCGTCATGGGTGTGGATGCCCAGATGGTCTCCGGGGATGCCTGCGGCGACAACAGCTTTGGTGATCTCGTGCACTTCATGGGGAAGCGTTCCACCATTGGTGTCACACAGAACAACCCAACGCGCACCGGCATCATAGGCGGCTTTCACACAGGTCAGCGCGTAATCAGGATTGGCCTTGTACCCGTCAAAGAAATGCTCGGCATCATAGAGCGCCTCGCGACCTTCTTTGACCATGTAAGCCATTGTCGCACGGATGTTTTCCACGTTTTCGTCCAGCGTGATGCCAAGCGCCGTGGTGACGTGGAAATCGTGGCTTTTGCCCACCAGACAGACGGCAGACGTGCCCGCGTTCATCACGCCCGCAAGCACATCGTCATTTTCAGCCGAGTACCCTGCCCGCTTGGTCATGCCAAAGGCAGTAAAGGTCGCGCGGGTCTTGGGCGCTGCGTCGAAAAAGTCGCTGTCGGTCGGGTTCGCCCCGGGCCAACCGCCTTCGATGTAATCTATACCAAGCGCGTCGAGGGCCGTGGCGATCTGTTGTTTCTCAGCTAGCGAAAATTGAACCCCTTGGGTTTGCTGGCCGTCGCGGAGAGTGGTGTCGTAGAGATAGAGGCGTTCGGTCATAGAAAATGCCCTCGATAAGTTCCGTCCGGCCGACAGGCCGGACAGCGCCCGACCCTCCCACAGAAATCTATGGCGGGAGGGCGCTTCGCACCCACCCAGGGTCGTGCGCTGTCCTTAGTGAAATTCAGCATCACAGACCCTCCAGTTTGGAAGGATCGAAACCCGGACCGGGCTCAAGCTCGACGCCCTCCTTGGACATGCGAATTTGCACGCCTGCCTCGGTCAGCGCGGCCTTTAGCGTGTCAACGGTGGTGAAGTCTTTGGTTTCCATCGCGGCCACGCGAGTCTCGTGGAGCTTTTGCGCCAACGATCCCAAATCGATTGGTTGAACGAAACCTTCGATCTTTACGCTAAATGTTGGTGAATAAACTGCAGACATACTCCCCACAATTCCCTTCCAATCCCAGGCCCCTAAATCATTTGAGAGGATCCCTAGAAATCTTGCGGATGCTAGCAGCAAGGAAACTTCATTTCGCTTTGCCAGCTTGTGCAATTCGGCCAAGGCACCTGCCGTGTTTAAGTCATCCGCCACCGCAGCCACAACGGCAGGCGAAGGCTTCGGTGCTGGTTCAACACCATCGGTCAATTTGCGCCACTTGCGCAGGGTCGCCTCAGCCTCGACCCGCTTCTTCTCGGTCCAATCCATCGGCTTGCGATAATGCGTACCCAAGAACACAAGGCGGATGACTTCACCCGGCACGCCTTGCTCCAGCAAATCAAGCACAGTGAAGAAATTGCCCAGCGACTTGGACATCTTCTTGCCTTCGACCTGCAACATCTCGTTATGCAGCCAATAGCGCGCGAATTGCCCTTCCGGGTGGGCGCAGCAGGATTGCGCAATCTCGTTTTCGTGGTGCGGGAACTGAAGGTCGTTACCGCCACCATGAATGTCGAACGACGCCCCAAGCAGGTCGTGGCTCATGGCGGAACACTCGATATGCCAGCCCGGACGGCCGCGACCCCACGGGCTGTCCCAGCCGGGCAGATCATCGGTGGATGGCTTCCACAGCACGAAATCCATCGGATCGCGTTTGTTGTCCGCGATTTCAACCCGCGCGCCTGCAATCATATCATCAACCGAACGGCCCGATAGTTGACCGTAATCGTCATAGCTTTTGACCGAGAACAGCACATGTCCTGCCCCGTCAGGGTAGGCATGACCCTTGGCGATCAAATCCTCGATCATGTCGATCATTGGCTGAATGAACTCGGTCGCGCGGGGCATCATGTCGGGATCCATCGCCCCCAGCACGCGCATATCGTTCAGATACCAGTCGATCGTCTCGTTCGAGCGTTCGTGGACCAGTTCTTCCAACGTGCCCTTGGCACCCGCTTCCTTACGCGCCAGCGCGGTCGCGTTGATCTTGTCATCCACGTCGGTGAAGTTGCGCACATAGGTCACATGATCCGGCCCATAGACATGGCGCAGCAGCCGATAGAGGACGTCGAACACCACAACCGGGCGCGCGTTGCCAAGATGGGCGCGGTCATACACGGTCGGCCCACAGACATACATGCGGACGTTTTCGGGGTCGATCGGGATGAAGTCCTGCTTCTCCCGTGCCATCGTGTTATAAAGCTTGATGTCCGTCATGTTGTCCTCGTGCGTCCGCGCATAGGTGATCTCGCGGCGGGCTTACCAAGTTCCTGACATGTATGGAATAGAAGAACGGCCCGCCTGAGTATCTCAGTGGGTAATGCAGCAGATAATGATGTTGCTTTTCCGTGTCATGGGAGCACGCTAGCACCCTTCCCCGCGCCTGCCAAGCGGGTTATCGTGCCCGCATGTCACGCGAGACTGTGAACAAAATTTGTGGCGCACTTCCGGGTGCCGAGTGGTCAGAGCCATTTGGGCCGGGGCACGATGTGTGGAAAGTGGGCGACAAGATTTTCGCGGCGATGGGGGCGAAAACTCCCGGAGTGTCGGTGAAAACGCCCGATATCGAGACCGCATCCATGTTGATTGAGTCCGGCGTCGGCGTCAAAGCGCCCTATTTTCACCGTTCATGGGTGAACCTGCCGTTCGACACGGACCCGGAAGAGCTGATCCACCGGATCCGCCGATCCTATGCACTGGTACGGGCCAGCCTGACCAAGAAGGTACAAGTCGCCCTGCCCGATTTCGACGATCAGGCCACAAATTAAGCCTGCGCCGCGTTGGTTTTCATCGCCAAGATGCCCTTCGACCACATCATCAGAACCTTAAAGGCGATGGGTGGGATGATCAGGCTGGCCGCCACAAGGCTAAGCCCCGCTATGATGCGCAGCACGTCAGATCCTGTCGCCACGGCGGCGATTTGCATCAGGGTGCAAAATGCCGCCAGCGGGAAGGTGAACGCGCCCCAGAGCGGGCTGAACCCGGCTGTGGTCAACCAGCGGGCACGCAGGACAAGAAAGCTCAGCAGCACGACGGCCAAGAGGCTTAGCACATAGGCGATCTGAACCTGACCGATCAGGAAGGCGACCGTTCCCAAGACGCTCGCGGGCGCCAGATGGATCGCCAGAAGCGGACGCAAGGGCGGCGGGACGTCCGCGCGGATGAACTGCGCAAGGCTGGCGCCCCAAATGGCCAGCGCGATGGCAAGGCTGATCCAGAAGACGACCGCGGAATAGGCTTGCAGCCCAAGTGGCAGCGCGGCCAGCGGGCTTAGGATGAAGCCCACAAAAATCAGGTGCCAGACAGGTGTGACAGACCGCGCCTCGACCGGGCCGGTGATCAGGCGGTGTGCCACGCGTATGACCACGACAATATGGGCGGCCAATGCCAGACCAAAGATGATCGTCGCCATAGTGGCCGAGAACGGTACCACCGTGGCCGCCATCAAGTATCCCGACAGCACCATCGCAATGATACCTGCGCGGCCTGGCAAAATCTTCAAGTCTTCGCCAAACGTGGATGCGCGTTGGATTAACTTCGCCACGTAAGCCACTAGACAAAATAAATAAAGTAGCGTAACGGCCCCAAGTATCATATCCCCGAATGCCCCCGATACGCCGAACCCGTCAGCAGCGCGGCGCCATGCCAAACCCAGCCCAAACGCGCCCATGATGGGCGGAAAGATCGCCGGAGGCGTTCGTTGAAACAGGCGTGTCTTTTCAGGAATGGGCGGCGGAGGCGGGAAAAAGGGCGGTTTGCTCATGCGGGATCCTTTCGGCTTTCCCTGATGTAACGCGCGACAAGACGGCGCGAAAGCCCGCCCAAGGCGTGCTATTGTCGCATCATGCCCCGCCTATGTCAGTCGCTGACCGCGTTTCGCGCGTCCGAGAGCGTCTGATGCACCGCTGCCCGCAGGATCGAGGCCTCGGACCCAACCCCAAGGAACGTCACCCCCAGATCACGGTAATACGCGAAGTTCGCGCTGTCATAATGCAGAATGCCCGCCGCCTTCCCCGCCGCGCGGATCGTGGCAATCGCCGCTTTCACATCTGGGTGGCCCGGATTGCCGCGATGGCCCATATCGGCGGACAGGTCTGCCGGGCCGATAAATACGCAGTCGACGCCCTCGACCGCGGCAATCTCGTCCAAATTCTCCATCGCCAGACGGGTTTCTGCCTGAACGATCAGGCAGACTTCGTCATTGATATTGCTGCCATAATCCGCAACGCGGCCCCAACCCGAGGCCCGCGCCACCATCGCCCCCATGCCGCGCCGCCCTTCCGGGGCATAACGCGTCGCCGCGACCATCTGGCGGGCGTGATCTGCTGTGTCGACCATCGGCACCAGAACGCTCTGCGCGCCCAGATCAAGGACTTGCTTGATCACCCAATCCTCGCCGATGGGAACGCGCACGATGGGGTGGCTGTCATAGCCCGTCATCGCCCGCAGCTGGTTTTGGATCGTGACCGGATCATAGGGCGCGTGTTCGCCATCAATCAGGCACCAATCAAACCCTGCCGCTGCCACGATTTCCGTGGCGGACACGTCGCCAAGGTTGAGCCACAGACCAATTTGCATGTCGTCTGCGGCCAAGTTCTTTTTCAGTGCGTTGGGTGATGCTGGCACTGCGCCCTCCATTGCTTAACATCGCAACAATAGGCTAGAACATCCCCACGCGTCCGGCAAGACTTTCCGTCGACTAGCTTAGGTAATCCGAGCGCTGAAGCCCGTATTTCGCCATCTTCTCGTTCAGGGTTCGGCGCGGCAGGCACAGCTCGTCCATTACGCCCACAATGGACCCTTTATGACGCCGCATCGTGTTGTCGATCAACATTCGCTCAAACGCTTCTACGTATTCTTTCAAGGGCTTACCCTCGGTCGTCATGACGGGCTGGACCTCTTCATGGTCCGACATCAGAAGCGACGAGATCGTGCCCGAGCCGCGACGCGATTGCAGCACGGCGCGTTCAGCGATGTTTTCAAGCTGGCGGATGTTGCCCGGCCACGGGGCTTGCAAAAGCTGCGCGGCCTCTTGCGCGCTGACACCCGGCGCTGCACAGCCATATTCGTCAGCGAACTGGTCTGCGAAGACGGTAAAAAGCATCAGGATGTCTTCCCCGCGCTGGCGCAGCGGCGGCAGAGTGATCTTCATGGCCGCAAGGCGATAGAACAGATCGGGACGTAAGCAATCCTCGCAGGTTTTGCCCTGCTCTTGCAGATTGCAGATCGCCACCACGCGGGTCTCAGCCGGGCTGCCCTGATCATTCATCCATGTCAGCAAACGGGCCTGAAGCCCCATCGGCATGCTTTCGATATCTTCCAGAACCAGCGTGCCGCCGCGGGCTTCCTCGACCAGAGGAATCGCGCCGCCTTCGTCAATCGGGCCAAAGAAACGACGGGTCAGTTCGTCTTCTTCGACACCTGCGCAAGAGGTCACGACAAAGCGTTTCCCTGCCTTAGCGCCAACTGCGTGCAACGCGTGGGCCACAAGGGTTTTGCCGGTGCCGGTTTCGCCCTCGATCAGCACATGACCATCAGATTGACCGATGTCCAAAATGTCTTCGCGCAAGCGCGACATGACCGGGGACGCGCCGATCAGTTTTTTCATAATGGTCGAGCCATCGCCCAGCTCGCGCCGAAGCGCGCGGGCATCCATCGCCATACGGCGCTTATGGGTCGCGGTTTTCACCAGTTTGGTCAGTTGATCCGGGTTGAACGGCTTTTCAAGGAAATCATAAGCGCCCACGCGCATCGCCTCGACCGCCATCGGCACGTCGCCGTGACCCGTGATCATGATCACCGGAAGGCTGCTGTCCTGGCTCATCAGCTTCTTCAGAAAGCCCATGCCATCCAGTCCCGGCATCCGAATGTCGGACACCACAATGCCCGGAAAATCCGGCCCAATGGACTTCAGCGCATCCTCGGCGGATGGGAACGTGTCGGTTTCAAAACCCGACAGGGACAACCATTGAGAAATGGACTGTCGCATATCCTGTTCGTCATCGACGATTGCGATTTTTATTGCCTGTGCCATGGCGCCCTCCTGCGTGCGCTTCTTTTCTGCTATTCAGCAGCTTCGATATCGGCGTCTTCAGCCTTTAAGATAGGAAGCTCGACCTCGAATACAGCCCCCCCGTCCTGACCATTGCGCGCGGTCAGCCGTCCGCCAAGGTCAGACACGATGCCCGACGAGATCGCCAGACCCAGCCCGACCCCGTCACCCGGGGCCTTGGTGGTGTAGAAGGGTTCAAATAGACTGTCCAAATCGTCCACGCCGTTTCCGTTGTCACGCACCGTAACCAAGGCATAGTCGCCAAGGCTGACGATGATATCGACCTGTGGCAGCTCGACCGATTTGGTCGCATCCAGTGCATTTCGCAGCAAATTGATCAGGACTTGCTCAAGACGCAACCGATCGCCCATCACCATCACCGGATCGCGCGGAATATTGCGCGTGATGCGGACTTCGCGACGTTTCAGCTGCGGTTCCATCATCGACAGGGCCGAGGATACGCAGTCGCGCACATCCATCGGCTCGAAGGAATCGCCGCCCTTGCGGGCATAGGATTTCAGCTGGCGTGTAATCGCGCCCATACGTCCGATCAGATCGTCGATCCGCTGGAAGCTGGAAAGCGCTTCATCGGGCCGTTTTCGCTGTAACAACAGGCGCGCACCCGCCAGATAAGTTTTCATCGCCGCAAGCGGTTGATTCAATTCGTGACTGACCGCCGCCGACATCTCACCCAATGCCGCCAGTTTCGAGCTTTGGGCCAGCGTTTGCTCCGCCACTTGCAGGTTTTCCTCGGCGCGTTTGCGCTCGGCGATCTCGCGTTGCAGGGCAATGTTCAGCTGGCGAAGCTCGGCGGATTCCTGTGCGAACTCGGCGCTGCGCCATTGGGCACGACGGCTGATCAGATAGAAGAGTAGCGACAGAAGCATTGCGAAGGTCATGATTTCCAAAGACAGAACCGTGTTCACCTTTTCGCGGACCGAGGCATATGAGGTAAACGACGTCATCCGCCAGCCTTGGAACGGCACACGGGTTTCGTGGCGCATCACCGACTCGCCCATATACAAAACATCCGTCGGCAGGCCCGACCAGTCGATGGTTTGGCGGGCCGAGCGGCGGATGGCCTCAGGCGCCGACACGGTTGCCAGCGCCTCGCCTTCCAGTTTGCCCCGCCAGCGCGGCTCGGTGGACAGAATCACATTACCTTCGCTGTCGGTGACCAATACCGCATCCGAAATACCGGCCCAGCTGGTTTCGAACTTGCGCAGGTCCACACCCACGACGATCACACCCAGCAGACGCCCCGCCTGTTCGATCTTGCGGGAATAGGTAAAGACATATTGTCCGGAATCGGTCTGTACCGTGGTAAAAACAGTGTCGTTGCTGCGCAGCGCTTCGATAAAATAGGGATCGGATCGGTGCTGCGAGCCCAGAATTTCGCGATTTGTGGTGGCCACCGCCCGCCCGTCACGGTCCAAAAGCAAAAGCGACGCGGCCTCGATTTCATCAAGATAGGAAATCAAACGTGCGGTGCTTTGCGAATAGTCCGACGTGTTCAGCGCTGAAATCAGAGCGGGATCGCGCGACAGCAACAGCGGAACGACGGAATTTCTCTGAAGTTCGCTAATCAGGTTGCCGGAATAAAGCGCCACGCGCAGTTCCGCCCGGTTTCGGGTGGTTTCCGTGTAGCGCTCGGTCAGAAGTTGGTTCGAGACATAGACAACCGCGACGGCCAGTGTGATCAGGACGATCAGCACCAGCCGGGCGCGTATGCTAACCCCAGGGCGCGGCGGCCGCGGGGTGGGCATGGTCTGTGTGGTCTCATCCCCCATAGGGGAAAGATAGGGCGCATCCCGCCCCATCACAATCAGGCAGCGACGACGCTGTCCACCAACGAGCGGAACATTGCCACCCCGTCAGTGCCGCCATGCAGTTCATCCACACAGCGTTCCGGGTGCGGCATCATGCCAAGAACGCGGCGGTTCTTGGAAATCACGCCCGCAATATCGCCGGTCGAGCCATTGGGATTGTCGGTGTAAGTGAACGCAATCCGGCCCTCGTCACGCAGCTGTGCCAGCTTTTCATCCGTGACGTTATAGTTGCCGTCATGGTGGGCCACCGGCACTGTGATCTCTTGTCCTTGCTCATAGCCGGACAAGAAGTCACAATCCGCGGTTTCTACTTTTAAACCAACGGGTTTGCAGATGAACTTAAGGTTCGCATTGCGCATCAAAGCACCGGGCAGGATGCCGGTTTCGGTCAACACCTGAAAGCCGTTGCAAATGCCAATGGCATAGCCACCACGTTCGGTGTGTTTGATCAGAGAACGAGTGATCGGCGACTGGGCCGCGATGGCTCCGCAGCGCAGATAGTCCCCAAACGAGAACCCACCGGGCACACCAACGATGTCCAGATCGGTTGGCAGCTCGGTTTCCTTGTGCCAGATCATCTGGACCTGTGCACCCGCGCGCTCAAACGCGACCGCCAGGTCGCGGTCACAGTTCGAGCCGGGAAAGACAATTACGCCGGCCTTCATCACAGCACCTGAATGGCGTAGTTTTCGATCACGGTGTTGGCCAGCAGCTTCTCGCACATATCCTTGATCTGATCTTCCGAGGTGCCCGGAGCCACGTCCAGTTCGATCACTTTGCCCTGACGGACTTTCTCGACGCCTTCAAAACCCAGATTGCCAAGCGCGTGGCGCACGGCCTCGCCCTGAGGGTCCAGAACGCCGGTTTTCAGCATCACATCAACACGTACTTTCATGGGTACACTTCCTTAGTTGATCAGGGTCGGTTTGGTGGCGGCGTGCGTCACGTTCGAGGGCAAAACCCCCAGGCGGCGCGCAACCTCGGTATAGGCATCGTTCAGGCTGCCAAGGTCTTGACGGAACACGTCTTTGTCCAGCTTCTGGCCGGTCTCGATGTCCCACAAGCGGCAGCTGTCGGGGCTGATTTCGTCAGCAACGATCAGACGCGGGAAATCACCTTCATAGACGCGGCCGAATTCGATCTTGAAGTCGATCAGCTTGATGCCCACGCCGTACATGGTGCCGGACATGAAATCATTCACACGCAGCGCCATGGCGACGATATCGTCCATATCCTGCTGGCTCGCCCAGCCGAAAGCGATGATATATTCCTCGGGCACCAGAGGGTCGCCAAGCGCATCATCCTTATAGGAAAACTCCACAATGGGACGCGGCAGGCGAGTGCCTTCCTCAAGCCCCAGACGTTTCGCCATGGATCCGGCGGCATAGTTGCGCACGATTACTTCCAGCGGCACGATTTCGGCCGCGCGGACCAGCTGCTCGCGCATGTTCAGACGTTTGATAAAGTGGTTCGGCACGCCGATTTGGGTGAGCCCGTTCATGAAAAACTCGGACAAGCGGTTGTTCAACACGCCCTTGCCTTCAATCACGTCCTTCTTTTCGGCGTTGAACGCGGTGGCATCATCCTTGAAATACTGGACGATGGTTCCGGGCTCGGGGCCTTCATACAAAACCTTTGCCTTGCCTTCATAAAGCTTCTTGCGCCGTGCCATCTGGTCCCTCGCGTCAGGTTTGACGGGTCTCAGCGTCACGAGCCCCCTGCCCGTCGCGACTCCGTCGTTGTCCGCCCTATAAGGGAAAGGCCCATGTGGGGCAAGAATATCGCCCGCCAAATCCTTACAGAAACAACAAATACAGGAAATCCCCCCCGTGAGAGCGCTAGCGGGGTTGCGATGCGCGCCTGTGATTGGCATATCAGACAGGAACGCGGACGCAGGCGCCTGTTGCTTGCGCACGGTAAGACCAAGACCCCGCCGGTTGATAAGGCCCGCCAGTTGATAAGGGAAAACTATGACCACTTTTGACGATCGCGAAAGCGCGTTTGAAAACAAGTTCGCGCATGACGAGGAAATGCAGTTCAAGGCCGAAGCCCGCGCAAACAAGAAACTTGGCCTGTGGGCCGCTGAAAAACTGGGCAAATCCGGTGATGACGCCGAGGCTTACGCCCGCGAAGTCATCGTGTCCGACTTTGAAGAAGCCGGCCATGAAGATGTTGTGCGCAAAGTGACCGGAGACCTGAGCAGCGTCACCGCTGACGAAGTTCGCGCCAAGCGCGCCGAACTGCTGGCTCAAGCCAAACAAGAGATCATGAACGAGGTTTAAGCCCCTCGAGCATATACAAAAATCAGAAACGGTGCGTCCACAGGGCGCGCCGTTCTTTTATAAGGGGGATCGCACGCGGACCAGGGTCAGAGCGGCGGGAAAAACCCTGAAATATTGAGCTATTAAGACTTCTTTCGTCAGCTTTTGCGATGCTGGTCGCAGCAATGTGGGGCACGATTGGGGTATAAGATGAAAACGCAGGCAGAGGGCGCGGATCGCGCGGCCAAGCGCGGATTGGCGGCGGCGCTGACGCGCAGTGCGGAAAGCGGGTTGGATCTGCGCCGCGCAGCGCTGCGTCAACTGTTGCCTCTTGGCCTAACCATCGGGCTGGTCGTTCTTTTGTGGCAACGGATGGAGGGGTTGGACCTGCCCTATATCTATGCCGCGCTGAAAACGGTGTCACCGGCGCAATGGCTGGGGGCTGCGCTGTTCTCGGCCATCTCGTTCTGGGCATTGGGAAAATATGACGGTGTGGTGCATCGGCTAATCGGCACGCGCGTGTCGTCCAAAGCGGCTGAACGTGCTGGCATCACCGCCATTGCCTTGTCACAAACCGTGGGATTGGGTGTCATATCCTCGGCCCTTGTGCGCTGGCGCATGTTGCCGGATTTGTCGTTGATGCAAGCCATGCGGATTTCGGCCATCGTGGCGGCATCCTTCCTGTCGGCTTGGGCAGTCGTGGCCGCGCTGATCTCGTTGACGGTGCCGATGATCCTGCCCTGGACGGGCTGGATTGCTTGGGCGGTCTTGGGCGGGGCCGCTGTGTTCGCCCTTCTGTCTGTCCTGCGCCCATCCTTTATGTCCGCGCTTCGCATCCCACCCCTGCGCGCGATGGGGGCGTTTCTGGCGCTGGCCCTGATCGACACCGCCGCAGCCGGGGCCGCCCTGTGGATGGTCCTGCCTGATGGGTGCGATGTGGCGATGCTGCCCCTTCTCGCCGCCTATCTTCTGGCCTTGGGGGCTGGGCTGATCAGCAGCACACCGGGTGGTATGGGCGCGTTCGAGCTGACCCTGCTGGCCCTGCTGCCCACCCTCGATGCCGAGCCGCTTTTGGCCGCTGTTCTGGCCTTCCGCACCATTTACTATGCCCTGCCCGCGCTGATTGCGGCTGTGATCACCATACGCGGTCCGCAGACCAAACAGGGTCAGATGGACAGTAACCAAACGCACTTTATGGCGATGAAATCCGTGCCAATCCTGCCCGCCCATATGGCCCAGATCATCGACGAAGCCCCGCGTGCCGAAGCTGGTTTGCTGCGCCATCGGCAATTGTCTTTGATCACCGCAGGCAACGGGGCGGCGGCGATGGGCGCTTCTGCTGGGCAAAGCCTTGTGATCCTGTCGGACCCCCTGACGCCAAGCGCCGACAAAGCAGCCCTGCTTTCGGATCTAAACGGTTTTGCAAAACGCAGTTTTCTGTCTCCGTTCCTCTACAAAGCCGGGGGTCGTTGGGCCGCAACTGCGCGCAGCAATGGATGGCGCGTTCTGCCCATCGCGCGCGAGGGCTGGATTGACCCAACCCATTTCACCTTGGACGGCTCACGCAAACGCCAGCTGCGCCGTAAACTGCGGCAGGCCGAGGCATCAAGCCTGACCACCTGCGAAGCCGGTTCTGAACTGCCTTTGGCGGACATGCACACTATCGCCGAGGAGTGGCGCAATTCGCGCGCGGGCGAGCGTGGCTTTTCCATGGGCAGATGGCACCCTGATCACCTACCCCATGCCCGCGTCTATCTGGCATGGCAGCAAGGCGAGCTTATGGGCTTCCTGACCCTGCACGAGAATCGGACCGAGCAGACGCTGGACCTGATGCGGATGCGCCCGAATGCCCCTGACGGCACCATGCACGCGCTTTTGACCCGCGCGATTTCGCATGCAGCAACGGAAGGTTGCACCCGTCTGTCACTGGCCGCCGTTCCGCTGGAAGATCGAAAAAACGAGCCTTGGGCCCTCCGCCACGCACGGGCAAAGCTGGACCAAATCAGCGGGGCCGCCGGATTGCGCCAATTCAAGTCCTCTTTCGCGCCCCAATGGGAAACACTTTACGCAGCAGCACCTACACGCGCGGCACTGGGGTTCGGGGCGTTGGACGTCACGCGCGAAATTTGCCGCAAGGCTGAGATTGGCCTGTTCAAACAGGGCGGCTAGCCGCAACCTGGGCCAACTGGCTTGCCCTACAAATTGAGCACCTTTCAAATGCAACATGAGCCTATTGCATTTGCACCCACGCGCGTTCCGTGGCAGGTAGCACCCAGACCAGCGGTGAACGGAGACACCCATGACAGATGCCCTGACGAAACTGATGAACGAACGCGATTGGCTGATGGCGGATGGCGCCACCGGGACCACCTTGTTCAATATGGGCCTGACCTCGGGCGACGCGCCGGAACTGTGGAACGTAGACAAGCCGGACAACATCCGCGCGCTTTACCGCGGCCCGGTCGAGGCTGGATCGGACATTTTCCTGACCAACACATTTGGCGGCAATGCCTCGCGTTTGAAACTGCACGACGCGCAAGATCGCGTGCGCGAGCTGAACCGCGTGGGCGCCGAGCTTGGCCGCGAAGTGGCCGACGCATCAGGTCGGACTGTCATCGTAGCAGGCTCGGTTGGTCCAACCGGCGAGATTATGGAACCGATGGGATCGCTGACTTTCGACGGTGCGGTCGAGATGTTCCACGAACAGGCCGAGGGCTTGAAAGAAGGCGGCGCAGATGTGCTTTGGGTTGAAACCATTTCTGCCCCTGACGAATACAAGGCCGCGGCGCGCGCTGCCGAACTGACCGGCATGCCCTGGTGCGGCACGATGAGCTTTGACACCGCCGGACGCACCATGATGGGCGTGACATCGTCCGACTTGGCGAAAATGGTGGAAACCCTGCCGAACCCGCCGATCGCCTTCGGGGCCAATTGCGGCGTGGGCGCGGCCGATCTTCTGCGCACGGTTCTGGGCTTTGCCGCCCAAGGGTCTGAACGTCCCGTGATTGCCAAAGGCAACGCGGGCATTCCGCAATATGTGGACGGCCATATCCACTATGACGGCACGCCCGAGCTGATGGCAGATTACGCCGTTTTGGCGCGTGATTGTGGCGCAAAGATCATCGGCGGTTGCTGCGGCACCACGCCTGAGCATCTGCGCTCCATGCGCGAAGCGCTCGAGACGCGTCCAGCCTCTGGCTCACGCCCGACGCTGGATCAAATCTCGGACGCGATTGGTGGATTCTCGTCGGCTTCGGACGGGACCGGCGATGACGCATCTCAACCCGCGCGCCGCTCGCGTCGCCGTCGAGGTTGATACGCAAAGACATACTCCAGTCTGGCGCGCGCACAGCGCGCGCCCTGCCCGCCACAGGCACGGGTCCGTCTACGGATCCAATGCGTTTCGACGTATTGTTCTGCGCCAACGGCAAGCCGAAACGCTCCTAGAACAGACTGAGCTGATCGCCCTGCTGCAACGGCGCTTGGAACAGATCACAACGCATATCTGGCAAGTGTTTTGTCAGACCCAACCGCTGACAGGCCTTCTGAAATCTTTGTTTCAAAAGATCGGCCACCACACCGCGCCCCACAAACCGCTCTCCAAATTCGGATTGATAGTCCTTTCCATCACGCATCTCGCGCACTCGGTTCATGACGCGGTCGGCGCGATCTGGGTAATGCTCGTCCAGCCAGTCTTGGAATAAAGGTGCGACTTCGCCAGGCAAACGCAGCAGAATATAACTGGCCGCCACCGCACCCGCGTCTCGCCCCGCTTCCAATATCGGCTCCAACTCGTGATCCGTCAGCCCCGGCACGATGGGCGAGGCCATAACGCGCACGGGCACCCCAGCATCGGACAGGTTCTGGATCATCCGCACCCGCCGCGCCGGACTGGGCACGCGGGGTTCCATTTTGCGCGATAGATCGGCTTGCAGGCTGGTGACCGAGACCCCCACCTGCGCCAGCCCCTTGGCCGCCATCCGTGAAAGGATGTCCAGATCCCGCTCGATCAGTGTGCCCTTGGTGATGATCAGAACCGGGTGATGAAAGGATTCCAACACCTCAAGCACCTGCCGGGTGATCCTATGCTGAGCTTCAATCGGTTGATAAGGGTCGGTGTTCGTTCCCATCGCCAAGGGAGCCACCTGATAGGATTTGCGCCGCAATTCCTTTTCCAGCTGCGACGCCGCATCTGGCCGCGCGATCAGGCGGGTTTCAAAGTCCAACCCGGCGGAATAGCCCAACCACGCATGGGTCGGCCTTGCATAGCAATAGATGCACCCATGTTCGCAGCCCCGATAAGGATTCAGGGACCGATCAAAGGCCAAATCGGGCGAGTTGTTGCGCGTGATGACCGAGCGCGGGCGCTCAATCGACACCTCGGTTCTGAAGGGCGGCAAAGGTTCCTCGGTCCAGCCATCATCGACGCGTTCGCGCTGAAATTCCTCGAATCGGCCGGCCTTGTTCGACCCAGCCCCACGTCCCCGGCGGCAATCTGCGTCAATTCTGTCAAAACCCGTCTCATCCATGAGGTTAAAATAAGAACATTTGCAGAACAATCAAATGAAATTCACAATCATAGCGCAGAATATTCATTTGCCATCAGGTCGGTGACAGGGCACTCCATGTCGCAAATCGTCCAGACCTATCGCGCTATCATGTCGCATTAGGGAATATGAAACAGACCTCCAGCCAGGGAAAGACGCACATGTCTGATGAAGAAGAAGATATCATCCTGAGCGAACTCAATGATGAAGAGTTGGTGCAGCAGATGCATGACGACCTTTATGACGGTCTTGCGGAAGAGATCGAAGAAGGCGTCAACATTCTGCTGGAACGTGGCTGGCAGCCCTATGATGTGCTGACAAACGCGCTGGTTGGCGGCATGACCATCGTGGGCATCGACTTCCGCGACGGCATTCTGTTTGTGCCCGAGGTTCTTCTGGCCGCGAACGCGATGAAATCCGGTATGGCGATCCTGAAGCCTCTGCTGGCTGAAACGGGTGCGCCGCGCATGGGCAAGATGGTGATCGGCACTGTAAAGGGCGACATCCACGACATCGGCAAGAACCTTGTATCGATGATGATGGAAGGCGCTGGTTTCGAGGTCGTGGACCTTGGCATCAACAACGCGGTCGAATCCTATCTGGAAGCCTTGGAAAAAGAAGAGCCCGATATTCTGGGCATGTCGGCCCTGCTGACCACCACCATGCCCTACATGAAAGTGGTAATCGACACGCTGGTCGAAAAAGGCATTCGCGACGACTATACCGTTCTGGTAGGCGGCGCGCCGCTGAACGAAGAGTTCGGCAAGGCCATTGGTGCTGACAGCTATTGCCGCGATGCGGCAGTCGCGGTCGAAACCGCCAAGGATTTCATGTCCCGCAAGCACAACCAGATGGCCGCTGGCTGATCTTTGTGCGGGGATATCCCAAGGATTTGGGCCTCGCCTTCTGGCGGGGCCTTTTCTTTTTCACGGCCCGACCCCAAATTGATCCTATGAGCAAAACACGTTTCATCTTTCTGATCACGATGGTGATCCTTGCGGGCGGTCTGACCGTTCTGGTGGCTGGATGGGCCGCGGCTTCGGGGCAGTTGAACGGACAGGTTGCGATGGCGTTGCTGCCACTGGTGATGCTGGCGTCGATCGCGTGGCGGGCGTTAAGTGCAAGGCAGGACGACTGATGCTAAGCGACGACGCGCTTACCCATGACGGGTTGGAAGTGACCCAAGGTTCAGGATCGGTACTGATCCTTGCCTGTGGAGCTCTGGCAAACGAAATTCTGGCGCTGATCCGTCTGAACGGGTGGGAACACATGAGCCTGACCTGCCTGCCCGCCATCCTGCACAATTCGCCCGAGAAAATCCCCGATGCAGTGCGTGCAGCCGTGGGGAAGCATCGCGACGAATATGACCACGTATTTCTGGCCTATGCCGATTGCGGAACGGGCGGTCAGCTGGATGCAATTTGCGCGGAAATGGGGATCAAGATGATCCGCGGCCCCCATTGCTATTCGTTTTTCGAAGGCAACGACGCTTTCGCCGCCCGCGCCGAGGGCGAGATTGATGTGTTCTATCTGACCGATTTTCTGGCGCGCGGGTTCGAGAGTTTCGTGATCAAGCCCTTGGGCCTGGACCGGCATCCACAGCTGCGCGACATGTATTTCGGGCATTACACCAAGCTGATGTATCTGGCGCAGACCGACAATCCCGAGCTGGACAAGATGGCAAAAGCCGCCGCCGAGCGTTTGGGGCTGGCGTATGAGCGGCAGTTTACCGGGTATGGTGATCTGGAAGTCGCGCTAAGGGGGCTCACTTCGTGAGCCTGAGGGGCGCTGCCCCTCTGCGCTACGCGCATTCACTCAGAGGTATTTATTACTATAAAATAAAGACTTAGGCCGCTTCCGACGCATATTGGCGGATCCGTTCGACCATCGCACGTAACCCGTTGGACCGCTGCGCGGACAGGGCTTCGTTCAAACCTAGGCGGGCCAGTTCGGCGGGGGCGTCGATTTTGGCCACTTCAGATACGGGTTGATCGGTGTACAGCGCGGACAGGACTGCAATCAGCCCTTTCACGATCATCGCGTCGCTGTCGCCTGCGAAGCTGAACTTGCCGTCGGTGATTTCCGGGTGCAACCAAACCTGACTGGCGCAGCCTTCGACCTTGGTGGCGGGCACTTTCAGGGCCGGGTCCATGTCCGGCAGCGATTTCCCCATGTCAATCACGGTCGCATAGCGATCTTCCCAGTCATCTAGGAAGGCGAAATCTTCGACAAGCTCTTCAAATGCCGGGCTGGCCATAGGGGATCCTTTCGTGCTTTTGCTTTGACTAAGCGCTGCGCGGCCAAAGGTCCAGCCTTGGTGCGGATTGCTGTCTTTTCAAAGGGGCCGACATGGGCTAACCCTTTGGGCAGAGATAAAGGAGCCGACATGAATTTCCGCCGATTTGCTGCCCCTGCCCTGTTGACCGCGTCTTTGCTGGCGCTGACGGCTTGCGGCGGGAATGCGAACCTGAACCCGCTGGGTTGGTTCAATTCGAACCGGGTCGAGCAAGTCGCCGTGATTCCCGAAGGCGGGTTCCTGGACGAGCAGGAAAATCGCGGGCTTGTGAGCGACGTGGTCGATCTTCAGATCCTGCGCGCACAAGGGGGTGCCATCATCCGCGCGAAAGGCTTGCCGCCGCGTCTGGGCTATTGGGATGCCGAGCTGGTGCCGGAAAACTTCGAGCGGGCGGAAAACGGCGTCCTGACCTATATGTTCCGCATCACCGAGCCCTATTACCGCACCCAAACCGGGCGTCCGCAACAGCGTGAGGTCTATGTGGGTCACTTCGTGTCTGACGTAAAACTGCAAGGCGTGCGCACGATCCGCGTGGTGGGCGCGAATAACAGCCGAACCGCCAGCCGCTGATCAGCTTTTAGACTTCAAAGACTTCGACGCGTTGGCCTTTTGCGGCCAGCGCCAGTTTACCTTCGCAGAGGCGCAGGGCGTCGTCGCCGAACACTTCGGCGCGCCAGCCGGTCAAGGCTGCAACGTCGCGTTTTCCAGCTGCTAATGCGTCCAGATCTGCGGCCGAGGCGATCAGTTTCTGGGCCACTTTTTCCTGTTCACAGCGCGCTTTCAGAAGCACACGCAGAAGGTCGGCCAGCGCCGGGTTCACTTGCAGTTTTTCCTTCGACCGGTCAGGCGCCTTGGGCAGCTGATCTTGTGGCAGCTCCATCCCAACTGCGATGGCTTTCAGGATTTCTTCCGCCACCTCGCCCTTGCGCGCCTCACGCAAAAGCAGGCGCGAGCGTCCAAGTTCTTGAATGGTGCGTGGCTTGGTTGAAGCCAATTCCAGCAGTGCGTCATCCTTCATCACCCGGTTACGGGGAATGTTCCGCGACTGTGCATAGCCTTCACGGAAGCGCGCAAGCTCCTTCGCAACACCAAGGAAACGCCCGGAATTCGTACGTGTTTTCAGACGCTTCCACGCATCTTCCGGGTGGATTGTATAGGTCTCGGCGGCGGTTAGGCTGGACAGTTCTTCCTGGACCCAATGGGCACGACCCGATTTGTCCAGCTCGGCCGACAGGTATTCGTAAATGCCGCGCAGGTGGGTCACATCCCCCAGCGCGTATTTCTTTTGCGCATCTGTCAGCGGGCGGCGCGACCAGTCGGTGAAGCGGCTGGATTTGTCCAACTGCGCGCGCGAGATTTTGCGCACCAAGGTTTCATACCCCACCTGATCGCCAAATCCGCAGACCATCGCGGCAACCTGTGTGTCAAACAGCGGGCGCGGGAAGACGCCTGCCTCGACAAAGAAGATTTCCAGATCCTGGCGGGCGGCGTGGAAGACTTTCACGACGCGTTCATCGCGGAAAAGCTCGTAAAGCGGCTCCAGCGACAATCCCTCCACCAGCGGGTCGACCAGCACGGCGTCCTGTTCGTCATCGCCCGGCACTGCCAGCTGGATCAGACATAGTTTCGAGTAATAAGTGCGTTCGCGCAGGAACTCGGTATCGACGGTCACATAGGGGTGCGAGGTAGCCCGGATGCAAAATTGTTCCAGCGCCTCGGTCGTCGTGATCGTGATCATAAGTACTTACCTGCTCTTCTAAGCGCCCCAAAACTTAGGCTTCGCTCGGGTTTAAGGGTAAACTGCGGGAAAGGGAAGCCTTGCACAACTTTGCAACGAACTGGTGCCCTATGGCAGCAAGGTCGGGGCGCGGTCCCCATCTGCAAAGCGGCGCAACACCGCGGGGTAAAGCTGGTGTTCTTGTATCAGCACCCGTGCGGCAAGCGTGTCCGCGGTGTCACCGGGTTCGATGGGTACACGGGCTTGTCCAAGGATCGGGCCGCCATCCAGTTCGGCGGTGACTTCATGCACAGAACAACCCGCTTCCGCATCCCCGGCATCCAGCGCACGCTGGTGGGTATGCAGGCCTTTGTATTTCGGCAAAAGCGACGGGTGAATATTCAGGCAACGCCCCGCCCAGTGGCCAGTGAAGCCTTCGGTCAGAATGCGCATAAAACCAGCCAGACAGATGATGTCGGGATTGGCGGCATCCAACACAGCGTTCAGGGCCGTTTCAAACCCTTCGCGGTCACCTTTGAAGTCGCGGTGATCCACAACGGCGGTGGGAATACCCATGGCGCGGGCCTTGGCCAGACCACCCGCATCCGGCACGTTCGACAGCACCAGACAGGGGCGCGCCGGGTGATCGCCGGTCATGGAACTGGCCAGCGTCACCATATTCGAGCCGCCGCCTGAGATCAGGATGGCGACCCGTTTCTTGGTGGCGTCACTCACGCGAGCGATCCCAGATAGCTGACGCCCTCGCCCTTCTGGATACGGCCCAGTTGGGTCACGGTCTCGCCGGCATTGGTCAAAAGATCGGTCAGCGGTTTCGCGGCCTGCGCGTCTACAACCAGCACCATGCCCTGACCCGCGTTGAAGGTCTTCAGCATCTCGGCCTGATCCATTCCGCCAGTTTCTGCCAGCCATTTAAAGACGGGCGGCAGGTCCCATTCGTCCAGATCAACCAAAGCACCCAAACCTTCGGCTAGAACGCGCGGCAGGTTTTCGGTCAGGCCACCGCCGGTGATGTGGGCCAGCGCATGCACGCCCCCTGCCCGCACGGCCTCGAGCGCCTGACGCACGTAAAGACGCGTCGGGGCCAACAGAGCCTCGCCCAGCGTGATGTCAGCGTCCCACGGACAGCCTGCGTCCCAGCCAAGGCCCGAGACCTCAACCAGCTTGCGCACCAGCGAATAGCCGTTTGAATGCACACCGTCCGACGCCAGACCCAGAAGAATGTCACCGTCTTTGACGCCTTTGGGCAAGTCTTCCCCGCGCTCCATCGCGCCGACCGAGAAGCCAGCAAGGTCAAAGTCGCCATCTTCATACATGCCGGGCATTTCGGCAGTCTCGCCGCCAATCAGCGCGCAGCCCGAAAGCTCGCAGCCCTTGGCAATGCCTTCGATGATCCGCGCGGCCTTGTCGGTTTCCAGACGGCCCGTGGCGAAGTAATCAAGGAAGAACAAAGGCTCTGCGCCCTGACACACAAGGTCATTTACGCACATGGCCACCAGATCGATGCCGATCGTGTCCACATTGCCGGTGTCAATCGCGATGCGCAGCTTGGTGCCCACGCCATCGGTGGCCGAGACCAGAACCGGATCCTTGAACCCTGCGCCTTTCAGATCAAACAGCGCGCCGAAGCCGCCAAGACCAGCCATCACGCCCGGACGGTTGGTGCGTTTTGCGGCAGGTTTGATGCGCTCAACCAGCGCGTTGCCCGCGTCGATATCCACGCCTGCGTCTGCGTAGGTGATGCCCTTGGATGCGTCGCTCATGTCTGTCCCCCATGGTGGCTGTGGTCGCGCGGCAAATTTTCTGCGCCTGCGATAGCGTAAGGGGCAGAAAGAGTCTACGGCTTGCTTGACGCTGGCCACCAGTTTGCTAGCTATGGCGCCACCAAGAGTAACAGTGGGCCTGTAGCTCAATTGGTTAGAGCAGAGCGCTCATAACGCTTTGGTTGCGGGTTCAAGTCCTGCCGGGCCTACCAAAAATCTCCGATCTGTGCCGATGGTTGTATAGCTGAGGTTTAAGGATCACTCGCTGATGTATGGATTCTTTTCGTCATGCATCAGATGTCCGGTAAGAGCCCATACTAGTCATTTTCTGCATTCTGACGAACGTCCGCTTTGGCGAGGCGGTATTGCCGTCGAACCGCGCCTAGCGTCGCAGGCGCGATGCAAGCCGCCGAGAGAAGCGCAATGACCGAAAAGTCATACGCTTCGAAAACCACTTTGAAGACCGTCGTGCCTACGAACATGGCGGCATAGGTGACCGCACTATAAAGACCGAGAATAGTTGCACGCTGCCCCGGAGACAGCGCCGTCAATTGGCCCACAAGAATGTTCAATCCAAGATGGTTTGCAGCGCCCCACATGAAACAGAACACAATGAGGGCCATACCGAACGGTGCCAGCAACGAAAGCCCGACATATACGCAAAGCAATGTAACGAAGACGACCGGAGCGGCTTTGGTTGCTCCATGCTGGTCAATGAAGCGATCAAGGGGCGCGACAACGCCAAAGCCAACACCATATGAAAGCGCAGCAAGACCCGCGATACCGGTCGCAATCCCCAACACTTGCGTAAGATGTGTGCCCAAGTAGGCATAGAGCCCGTAGAAGGCCGCCATGTAGCAAGCTACGGCAAATAGGATCGGGGGAAGGCCTGTTATTCGTATAGCCTCAAGCGGCGAGGTTGCTTTCTCGGTTGGGCGCGTTTCCGAAATCTCAGCCTGCCTAAGTGCGATAAGCAAAATCAGACCAGTCGCGCCAAGGATCACAAAAACGATGCGCCAATGCAGGAAATCAGTGAGAACGGCCGACAGGCTTACACCAGCGACGAGACTGAGCGTCCAGCCCGTCAGAACTTTGCCAAGGGTTTCGCTTTCATGTCCTTTTGGTGCGATTTCGGCTGCGAGCCCGTAGATTGCAGGCAAGGCGAGGCCCGCTGCCAATCCGGCCAATGCTTGGCCCACGATCAGGACCCACAGCACTGTTGCCGATGCGCAGACCGCCATCGTCAAGCACAACCCGATGAGCGCAAAGAACAATGCGCGCCGCAGCCCGATCTGATCTGCTTTTGGTGCAAGCGTCAGCGCGCTGATCGCTGTTGCCGCGCCATAGACAGCCGAGGCAAACATGACGTCGGTCGCGGAGCTGCGCGGCAAGGACACCGCAACGTCCGTTGCGATTGGACTGAGGACCAAAGAGTTTGATCCGACAATACTGATGCCTAACATCAGGAGCCAAACTGGGTTCATCGTGCCCCCCTTTCGAGGACAAACCGGTAGACGAATTTGCTCCAATACGATACTAGATTCTGTAATTTCTTGAAAAAATCGAATGAGGTTCGGTAAATGGCCAAGGATGCCTACGGTTTGGATGAGATTGACCGAAACCTGTTAGGCCTTCTGGCGAAGGATGCCGAACAGAGCTACAGCGATTTGGGTAAAGCGGTAGGCCTGTCTGCGCCGGCTGTCCATGAACGTGTAAAACGCTACAAATCCAGTGGGCGGATCAAATCCGTTTCGGCGCAGCTTGACCCGAAAATGACTGGAAAGCAGTTCTTAGCGTTCGTTCACATTAATACGAGCGGCTGGGGAAAAAGTGACGCGCTGATGCAAATCGAAGAGCTTCCTGAGGTCGAAGAGATTCATTCTGTGACAGGTGACACGTGCATGATCCTAAAAGTCCGGATGGAAAGTACACAAGCGATGGAGGCACTACTCGCGCGCCTTTACGCGCTTCCCGAAGTGATTTCGACCAAGAGCTATGTGGCTTTGTCGACATACTTGGAACGCCCGGTCCAAGCCGGTGTTTCCGATCTTTGAATTAGACAAAGCGGAAATTGCCTGCATGGCAGCTCCGTCCGCAAAGATGACACAGCGCGCTCTCAACTTGCTGCCGTCCCACATTTTGCGAACTTCGAAAGTATACGCCCCCCCCTCACGACGCATAATTGCTCCCCTCCTCATCCAAAATCGCGCGTAGTTCCGCCATATGCCGGTCGCCCTGATCTGGGTACTCTTCCAACTCCTGCGCGGTTTTCTCGGCAACGTCATCAGACAAAACCCGCAGCGGCTTGCCGGTTTGTAGGGCGCGGATAAAGGTCTCGGCGGCGCGTTCGAAATAATAAAGCCGGTTGAACGTGTCCGCGACGCTGTCTCCGATCACCAAGACGCCGTGATTGCCCATGATCATGACTTTCACTTTCGGGTCGGTCAGAAGCGCCGCACAGCGCTCGCCTTCATCCTCGAACGCCAAGCCGCCATAGCCGTCGTCGATCACATAGCGGTTGAAGAAGGTCGCGCAGTTTTGGTCAATGGGCGGCAGATTGCTGTCCGCCAAAGACGCCAGAACCGTTGCGTGGATCGAATGCACATGCATCACGCAGCGCGCGTGGGGGCAATGGCGGTGCACGCCACCATGCAGGCCCCATGCGGTCGGGTCTGGCGCATCAGGGCGGTCCATTGTGGTTGGGTCGTCCGCGTCAATCTCAAGCAAATCTGATGCTTTAACCCGTGCAAAATGCATCTGGTTGGGGTTCATCAGGAACTTGGTGCCGCTGTCATTCACCGCAAGGCTAAAATGGTTCGCCACGCCTTCATGCATGTTCAAGCGTGCGGTCCAGCGAAAGGCCGCGGCCATATCAACGCGTTCATTCCAATGGGCAATGTTTGGCACGGGGGCAATCACAGACATGGGGGCTCTTTTTCGGTCAGGTCCAGAAGACAGGTCATTTTGCGCCCTGTCGAGCCCGTTTGCGACCCGACCCTGCAATTGTTCAAAGCGGCAAAACCAGCTCGACCTTCAACCCGCCCAGATCTGCGCTGTCCCCCAACCGCAAATGCCCACCATGCCCGCGCGCAATGTCGCTGGCGATGGCAAGGCCAAGCCCGACACCCGAGCCCTTGTTCTGGTTGCGGGATTCGTCCAGACGGGCGAAAGGCTTCAGTGCCTCGTCGCGATCCTTGATCGCGATGCCCGGCCCATCATCTTCGATCACGAACCGAAGATCCCCGCGGCCAAGCAACAAAGACAACCGCGCGCGCGACCCGTAACGCGTTGCGTTTCCAAGCAAATTGTCCAATGCCCGCTCCAGCGAGGTGCGTCTAAGGGGCCGCTCGCCCGGGTCCGCAAGCTCGCCCAGTGTTACGTCCATTCCAGCCCGCTGCGCATTCTCGGCCAAATGATGGACCAGCGCCAGTGGGTCCACGGGTTCGGGCGCATCTTCCAGTGCGTCAGCCTGAGCAAAACCAAGAAAGCCATCGACCAGACGCTCCATGTCTTCGACGTCCCTCTCAAGATCCTCGCGCGTATCGTCATCAATCATCGACAGACCCAAACGCAACCGGGTCAGAGGCGTGCGCAGATCATGGCTGACGCCGGACAGCATCAGAGTGCGCTGTTCGATTTGACGTTCAATGCGGGATCGCATGTCCAGAAAGGCCTTGCCCGCCGCGCGCACTTCGGTCGCGCCGGCCAGACGGTACGGCAGAACCTGCCCCTTCCCGAACGCTTCTGCAGCGCGCGCCAGTCGCCGAATCGGACGCAATTGATTGCGCAGAAACAGATAGGCGATCAGGGTCATAAGGAACCCGGTGACGACCATCAAAACCAACAATTGATGCGGATTGGTGGCGGACATTCGGTCGCGCCCCAGCACGATACGCAAGATGCCATGATCGGTCGTGACAGCCAGCGTCACCACAGATCGATCCGTTTCCAGATCCACGCCGATCAGGTCCGGCAACCCTTGTTCTAACGTGCGCTCGACCCGCAATCCGGTGAAATCGGTGAACCTGCGCCGCGTGGTTACGGGATCCGAGGGCAAGTCCACTCGCGTGTTCAGCGGGCCCGCAATGCTCTGCGCTTGGCTTAGTGCCAGCTCAGCCGTTGGGGCAGCGTTTATCTGACTGACAATCAACGATACTTCGGCGGCCACGGCCTGGGTCATCTGAACGGTGATCCGGTTGAAATGCCGCTGAATGAACACGACCGACACCACCAATTGCAGCGTCACGATGGGCACGATCAGAATCAACGCGGCCCGGCCATACAGACCGCGCGGCATAAATCGTTTCAGCCATGCAAATTCGCGCCAACTGGCGCTTTTGGGGCGGTTCACCTGCGACATGGTCCGACCCTATGACGCGGCGACGCGCTTGCCAAGCAATGGGTGGCGCGGCAGGAAGGTACCAATACAGTGAAAGGACAGCCGATGGCGATGGATCCCAAGGCGCGCCCGCAAGCAGGCATCATGCAGAGAATGGAGCCCGGTATTCGCCGGATTATCGCGCCAAACCCCTCGCCCATGACCTATTGGGGCACAAACACATTCGTGCTGGGCGAAGGTGATGTGGCCGTGATCGACCCAGGTCCTGCGGATTCGTCGCACATGCAGGCCATTCTTGATGGATTGGCGCCCGGAGAACGCATCACGCAAATCCTTGTGACCCACACACATCTGGACCACTCGCCGCTGGCACGCCCCTTGGCGCAGGCCACCGGCGCGCCGGTTATGGCCTTTGGTGACGCGCAGGCCGGCCGCAGCGAGGTTATGCGCGACCTTGTTGCCCGGGGCTTGTCGACCGGAGGCGAAGGCGTGGATGCCAATTTCACCTGCGACATCACCCTGTCCGATGGCGAAGTTTTCACCGCAGGCGATATGCAAATCGAGACGATCTGGACCCCCGGCCACCTTGCCAACCACCTAAGCTTCGCATCTCAAGACGTTGTTTTTACAGGAGATCACATCATGGGCTGGGCCAGCTCCTTGGTTTCACCCCCTGACGGAGATCTGACCGCCTTCATGGCCTCCTGCCACAAACTGGCCGCGCGTGACGACCGCGTATACTACCCGGCTCATGGCGACCGGATCGAAGACCCCGCCGCGCGACTGGATTGGCTGATCACTCACCGCCTTAACCGCGAGGCCGAGATCATCGCAACACTGTCCGACCTTCCCGACGCAACCGTCCCCACCCTGACCCGCGCGATTTATACCGATACACCCGCCGCCCTGATCCCCGCCGCCGAACGCAATGTCTTCGCTCACCTGATCGACCTGGCCACCCGCGAAATCGTCGCGGCAAGCCCCAGATTAGAGGCCAACGCAGTTTTTCGAATGAAGGACGAAAAAAAGTAATTTCGCCTCTTGCGGCCCGGAATCGCCCTTGCTATATCGCCCCACATGTTCCGGCGTAGCTCAGCGGTAGAGCAGTTGACTGTTAATCAATTGGTCGTAGGTTCGATCCCTACCGCCGGAGCCATAAAAAACCTTCAAGCTCAATAGCTTGAAGGTTTTTTGGCTTTCAGGGCTACTGGTCTAGTTTGAACCACGGAAGCACTACGGAAGCACCGCGACACCTAAAGTGTTGTTGCTGATTTGTCGCAGCGATGTTTTCGGCTTCATCCTCCTCGAAGGCGCTGTACCTAGTTCGTTTCGCTTCGAAGCATCTTCATGGAAACCTTCATTGACGAACTAACCACTCAAGTACAGAGTGATCAGATAGTAGCAAATCCCGTTCAACAAGCCGGTTTTGGAAATGCAAAGGCATCTAGGCGACGCAATAAAGTTTCGCGATCATATTATTAAAGACCTGAGTAAAAAGCATTGCCTGCAAGTTTGGAATGGCGATCGGACATTCGCTGACGCTCTTGCAGATCGCATTACTAACGCACACCCGTTTTACCTCCGGCGAGAAGCCGTTCAATTTCTCAAAGAACACAGTATGGCTCTTGGCGAAGAGGAGTTCTTTACTGCTATCGCAAATATGCGACTGCCCTTTCATTCAGTTTGGATCGAGTTCGACGCTGCAGCACCGAAGGGATATCCAGATGGTCGGATTGGGGCCATGATCGATTTCATAGATGACGGATTGAACGTAAACACCGCTAAGTTGATAAAGCTACCCAACGGTGGAAACTTGGTTGTGCTCTATTCGGGTTCCGAGGTGTTGTTTAAACGCGACGGAGGTGTCGAGTTATCAGATACACCCATTACATTTGTCCAAGATTTGATGACGGAGGAGGAGAAAGGGCGATATCGACGCTCGGACAACCTCTATGACCCCATTCCGCTCGATACCGTACAGGAGCGGGAGCAAGAGGCCTTGCGAAATGCAATTCAATGCGTGGCGAAACTCTTGTCGATTTCAGCGCTGCACAACCGTCCTGAAATACTTGAGATTCCAGAGCCAACTCCAGTCAGCACGAGCAAAAGAAGGAAGTTCGAACGACAAGGTGAAGTCGCCCCAAAACTCGATCTATCTATAGTCCGTCTCGGCAAAGAAGGACGAGTGCAATCCTCGCCCGAAACCAACGAAGAACAAAGCTCCGGCACCACGAAACGAGCTGCCCATTGGGTCCGTGGACACTTGTTCTTGGCGCGAAATGGAAATCTGACTTGGCGCAGGCCACATGTACGAGGCGTAGGCAAACCTTTGAAAACACCGAAGGATTTTCGCGCTTAAAAAGACTGCTAACCTCATTACACAAGCTTCAGTGAACTACGCGGGCAGCGCATTCGAATACTAGACACGCAAACATAGGGCGTCATGCCACCCTCTAAATCACTCGAATCTCTGGGCTGGTTGCTCGGCTCAACTATGCTAGAAAATGACCCACGCGCCAATTCTGTATATACAACGTGGCCGGACCTTCTCGATAAAGCGTTTGGAGCGTGTCAAGTACCGCACGTGTATCTGCTCCCTGAAACCTGGTTAGGTTGCCAAGTAAGATACTGGTAGCCCTTTCTCGGACCGAAGTGAGGGAGTCAATTGTCCACAATCCGTCGATCGTCGCCAGCGATACCTGAATATGTGAGCGCATATCCGCGCCTTTCTGTCCCAGCAGCGAACTATATTTGGCAAAGTCGCCTTCAGACAACTCACCCGTTGCCATCATTTCTGCGGCGACCAGAAGGCGATCAGCATTGGTGCCGAGAGCGTCCTCACCCAAAAATTGTAGTTGAAGCGTACCTTTGATCACCGCCTCGGCAGAAATGCGTTTTTGCTCTTCCAAATAAAATAGTAACGCTTGCATCCAAGCACCGGCAATACCAAACAAGCCCTCTGCCCACTTCCTCAAGTGGTAGTCATCGGAAATTAGAACGCGGTCTGATCCGTCCGCGGCAAAAATATCATCGAAGAAGCGACCACCAGCTTCTCTGCGGAAACGAACTACTTCATCTGGCGGATCAATCTTAGCGACAGCGGGCAACACAGCGCATCTTGATTGAAGCCAGTTCAAATCAGCGCGCACAGAGTTAAGTTTCGCGTTTACGTCTTCTTCCGATTTTTCGGTCATTATGATCTGACCATTTTGGATAGAGATGCTACCAGCCTTTCTTTCGCCGGTATTGCTTTCAAAAAAGCTCGTATCTTCAATTTCTCGCAATCGCCGAAGGAAGACGTCTACAGTTTCTTGGGTTACTCCGATCTTGCCAAATTCCTCTTCCACAGCCGTTTCAATTTCTAAGCGGCGTATCAAATAGAAGGCCGCGGCATCAACAATCACGCCAGACTTCTTTGCCGAGAGTAGCGATTTTTGCGCCGTCTCTTGATCTGCGTGTGTGCATGACGAAACCTTTGGGGAAACGCCGCATTCCGAGTAGATGCCCAGTAGCGCGTCAATGGGGTCAATCCCAAGGTGATAGCCCAAGATGTAAATTGGGTATGACCCTTCAAGATATTCCGCAGCCTTGCTTTGCGCATAGTCCACCCTTTGTTTGAGCATCGCCTTCATTTCATCAAGGCCGGACGGGTCCTCAAAATTCACCGATACTGACTTGAACCCTGAAACGTTAGGGAAACGCTCCTCAAACTTATGAGTGATTTGGTGAAATGCCGCCAACGCCTTGTGCTTTACAGATGTTATTCTGGCTGTGCTGTTTCCTTTGAAAGGCCAATCAAAATCATCCCCTACGGCTTTGCCAAGTGCGGCGACAGCAACAGGATGGTCCAGCGGAATGTTACCCTCTCTGAGGGTGAACAAGTCGCTCTCCGTTTCAATTGTAAAGGATTGTATTGAACCATCGCTTAGCTCTATTTCGAATGACGCGCCATCCTGAACTTGATCGACTTGGAAACTATCGTCGGTATCTTGGGGACGTCCAAAAGCTAGGACACTAGCGCTAAGCGCTAACCAAGCCTGTGCGTCGTTTTGGTTTTCACAAAAGAGCCGATAGGCAAAAGCTCGTGCGCGTTCCAACTCACCACAAAACACAAGAAGCTTTACGTAGTTTGATCTGTCTTCGACCGTTCCTGTAAGTTTCGCATCGTCTAAACTGGCGACAACGCGGTTAACCCTGTTCTTGTCGTTTGCACGAAGAAGTGCTTGTATGTACCATTCCAACGCGCTTATTGATTTCGGATTGTCCTCGAATAGCTTCCTAGCTGGTGGCACAGCATTTGCAGCGACACCACTTAAATACGCGACGTTTGAGCTGAATCGCCATCCGAAGACAGATTCTTTGACTTGAGGCGACAGGGCATCATCAATTTCCTTCGCAAGTGTTCCCAGATGGCCCCTTAGACAGGCGTCGCAAAGCGTTACCAAGGCTGGGCTTGCATTGCGAAAGCTGACTCTATCTCGAAGAAGATCAGTACATTCTCGATAGAAGCCACGAGCAAGGAGTTCGTCGGCTGTTTGAAGCAAAGTGAAGAAGTCTAAGTCATCCGCTTCGTTGAGAGAAGCCAAAAGGTTCTCTTGCTCCTGCGATTGCTCGTGACTTTGAATTGGAAGGCTTTCAAAGTCCTTGGGATCGGTCTGAATTTCAAATGCTCTCTCGTACGCTGACTTCAACAACATCAATTCCGTTGAATCCGGACTAAGGGCGGCCAATTCATCGAGCGCTTGGTCAGCCGTTTCACGGACTAGCGAATTGATACCGATCCTAGCTTTTGTGGCGAGAGCATGTATTCGGAGACCATCTTCAGTTCCAGCTTTCAAGACCTTATCAATTCTTTCTAATGCGGTCGAAACGATACCATTTTTGGCTTCGATTTCTGCCGCCATGATTTGGAGATCCAAGGCGTCAGTTTGCGGACCAATTAACGCCAACGCCTCATGATCTTTGTCATCTTGAAGATATAGGACTGCTCTCACTTGAGCGATGTCGCTTTTCAAAGCCGGAAATGCCTCGATAGCACCATCCAACAACTTTGCAGCCTCGGCTGTTTTACCGACAAGTCGAAGCGAAACCGCCGCATTGTTCGCCTGTGAAGGAAGTAGAAGCTTGTTTGGTGGACGTCGCTTCAACGAAACTTCGAGATCGTTCCGCAATATCTCAGCACATGTTTCTACTTCATCTTCGAATCCTTCAGGCATCTTTGCTCCAAGCAAAAACGCTTGGTTCTGCTTAATGTCGTCAAGGATCGATAGCGCCCACATAGTCGCAATTGCATCGTTCTTAGGTGTTTCTGCAAACGCGCGGTCTAGTTCGGCTTTGTAGGAGTCTGGGCGAACTTTTCGGCAGTATTCCAAGTAGGCAGCTTTGACATCAGTTGAGTCCAATTCGTTTAAAATGATGTCTTCGGCGGGAATCTCTTCACCAAGGTTTCGTGCGGCGTTGAATACAATGCACGCAGCTAAGTTGCGGTGATCTCCGTCGAGTTTTAGAAGTTCTTTTGCCCGCTCCAATGCGGGCCTATCCTCTCCATCAAGTAGGTCGGCAAACGCTAAGGCAGTTTTGGCTTTCGGATGTTCAGGAAAGAATGCGTACGCGGTTCTTAGCGAAGTGCTTGCGCTGGAGAGATCACCGATATCTTGCTGGATAACGCCAAGGTTGAAGCTAAGCCGAAAGGCAAAGTAGCCGCTAGAGTACGGCGCTTCGGATCTAAGTTTCTGCAGCAGTTTTATGGCAGTGTCGCCGTCACCCTCACGCGCAATATTTCGATATTCCAGTATGCGTTGGATTTCAGGTCGGTCATCATCATCTAAAGAGTCCACTGCTAATGACTGGACATCGGTTTCTTCGCTTCGGTTGTGAAGATTATTCAAGATTTTTCGACTTAACGGGGAGTCTTTATCTGTTATGATGACATTCTGAATTGACTGGTCGACCGTGTTCCCGTCGCCACTGACCTCAACGGATTGAGTATTGGTCGATTTCTGAGTCTGGAACAGCCTCTTGACAGGCGACGGTAGACCGATTTTCATCAGTCACCATTGCTCTCGCTGCTATCATTATCCAAGCGTTGGTTTACGGTGTTTCCTTGGCCAGAAACCTTAGCGTTTTGACCGATATTGGTTGTTCCTTTCCACCGCCGAACGAACAACCCTACAAAAGCCACAATAGCTGCTACGATTCCTGCAATCCAATAAACTTGCTCTAACATCGACTTCTCCTCGCATTCAGTGCCAACAACATTATCGGTCGTTCGACGCACACCAAATGCATCCAGCAACAGGTATAATACCCACGATATATAGTGATTACAGCAAGGAATCCAGAGCAACCTGTGGTGGATTGATATACTGAAATCCAAGAAGTTGATAACAGTGAAAATGCAAAAAATCAGAGAACGTTATCTAAGCAAGGCTTGTATTAGATTCTAACTGTAGGGTTTTGCAATAACTTCGATAATGGTCCCCTTACACAAACTTAAACCGCGAACCTTCTGACTTCAAATTAGTTGACCGAATGTCCAAGTTATCAACTCGTTTTATTCAACTAGCGCAGTGACAGCAATAAGATTGAAAATCTCCCCAAGTTAATAAGGATTCGTTCTACTTGAGAATTTGTTAAAACGTAGTTTTTCTACGTCTTTCACTCTCTATTCAAATACCCGGTTTCAGACACCCGCTCATCGCCCATGACTTCACGCATGATCTCAACTGCTCTTTGGGGAGTTACGCGCTGTCTTATCGGCTCCTCTTCACCAGCTGCGCTCAGCACATCATTGTTACTTTCTTGTGTTCTTTCAAGTGTTCCTCGGTTGATCCGATCCGCGCAGAGCGGTTTTTGGGGACCGCTCGGACCGGAAGGAGACCTCCCCTCACTCCGGTCCCGTGGAACTTCTCTGACCGGTTCAAACGATCCGCTCTCATAGAGGACGGGTGTGATCTCCGTCTCCTGTAATACAATCCTGTAGCGATTAGTCTGCCGCCCTCCGCGAAACTCGCTCACACAGGTCAAATGCCCTCGTTCCTCCATGAGCTTGAGAGCGGCCCGAACACTGCGGACTTGCGAATTTGTCACTTCGGCAAGCGTCGATTGCGCAGGCCATGCGAGCAGGCTTTCGCGATTGAGCCACTTGGGAAACGCGAGAGCTATTCGCAGGGCGATCCCAGTCAATGCTTTGTCAGCAGCGACTTGCTCCGCCCAAGCTTGCTTTACCTCTGAATAGCTCGCCGCCTTGCTCTTGCTGATGGGGCTCAAAGCTTTGCTTTGGCCCCTGCCCTGCACTTCCGACACAACGGAACCGATGCTTCGTGGTGCTCTGGAATTGGTGCCGTCATGAACTGACATATCAGAACCTCGGTTCGCTTCATTCAGAGGTATTGGCAACAATGCGCGCTTCGACCCATTCCAGAAGATCGCGGCGACGATAACGCACCGAGCGCGCCGATACTTTCACGAATTTTGGCCCGCCTCCGCGATGACGCCAATTCTGCAAAGCACGTACCGAGTAGCAAAGGATCGATGCTGCTTCGCGTTCGTCCATCAGCTAATCAAGATCACTATCCGCAGCTTTGAGGATTTGTGTTGAGTAGTTCATTTTCATGTTCTCCGCTTAGAAACGTTTAATGTCTCTGTTCTGCGGAAGTCCTGAACCACAAAAAACAACAATAAAATGGCACCGAATTTATTGTTTTTTGGCCTGATCAAAGAGGGGTTTTATGATGCGTCGAATGGTTTCATCATTTGGCGCGTAAGGCGTTACCGTTATTTCTGAGCAATGCACTGCAAGCCACTGCCTTATAAGGATATAATTTCTTTTCATTGGCGCTGTAGTATCGACACTTCCCTCTTTCAAAAGCGCATTGAAAGCTGCTTCGATCTGAGGTTTGATTGTGGGACGTCCAACGGGTTTGGCAGGCTCAGCAAACTTCACGCCTGTACGATTTAGAGTTTCAGCATGCAGTTTCTTGGCAAGACCCTCCGCTCGCTCTGCCGAAATAAAGCGGACCTCTATGGTATGTAGGCCTTGCGAACGCAAGGTGCCTAGATCCCAGCGAAAACGTGCAGCACCGCCAAAATCCGAAGCTTCCAGCTTAATCGGCACATCCTGACGCTTTCGAGGGTAATCAAATCCCAAAGCAAGTACATTACGCGCCGCCAGCGCCTGCAATAACCGTGCTTTGCCGGCTTCAGTTAACCGGTTGCGATCGTTATCAAGAGCGCTCGTTTCAGCAACCGATTGACTTAGAATAGCCAAGGGATCGCCATTCGCAGCTTCCTTCGCATCCGCTTGCGACTGGAGATTAGCGACCAGTGCAGAAAAGGTGAATTTCGGCTTGGCAAAATCAGCGTGTGTTTTTCCTTTGGGCAGGTAATCTGACGGAAGGAATGACAATGGGGCTGTTTGGGATGGAGTAGCGTTTTCCCAAAGGTTGATCAGAAGTGACGTTTCAAAGGGGGACAAAGTAATCTCAATCGAGTTTAGAATTAGGTGCCTTTAGATTACCTTATGAAGCGAAAACACTGCCAGTTAAATCCCTATGTAATGTAAGGTTACGCCTTCGGACACAAAGAGACCTATCCAGACCGAGCACCAAGTGTCCGATTGACCTGCCCCCCCCTGTTCGGTGGGTTAACCCGATACAACACGAAGATTGGGATTGGCAGTCGCTCCACCCTGTTGGCGAAGCGCGCCAGCAAGCCGACTGGCCACTGATCCAGCCGCAGCTTGCACAGCATGGTCTGCCAAATGCGAATATCGCAATGTCGTTTGCAGACTCTTATGACCCAAGATTTCTTTAAGCATGAACGGATCAACACCGTTCATAACCGCAACAGAGGCGTAGGTGTGTCGCAGATCATGCATTCGAACATCAGAAATCCCAGCTTTCTTGCGGACACGCAGCCATGTCTTTTGCAAGTTCACAAGGTGCTGCCCTTCAACCTCTCCGACGATAACATAAGGATTTCCCGGTACGCGCTCCAATGAACCAAGAATTTCGCGTGCCTCTGCGGGCAAAGGGATACGCCGACGTCCTGTTTTACTGTCTGGAAGTTCTAAGTGAAACGGCCCGACGTGATCCCATTGCAACGTGAGGATTTCCCCAAGGCGGCATCCCGTGAGGAGTAGCAAGAAAATCGCAGAGACCGCATAGGGGCTTTCCTCACCTTGCTCCAACGCATCCAGCAGCACACCACCAAGGCGACCTTGTTCATCATCGCTTAGATAACGCTTCTTTTCCTCTTCCTTGAACTTCTTGATACGCCGCGCCGGGTTGGTTCCGTCGCTGCGAAGCCCCCAATCCTCCGCCAAATTGAACATTTTCGACAGAATGCTAACCGCGCGATTAGCCATATAGGGTTTCTCGCGCAGCTCATGGTGAAACGTAACGATATCTGCACGGGTCACATCTATAATTTTTCGCGGTCCTAGTTTGGGGCGAATACAACGGCGAATGACGATCTCATAACCGTTTCGAGTATTGGGTTTGCAGTGATGCTCCGCATATTCGTCAAGAAACCGATCACAGAGCGAGGCCACAGTAGGTGCTTGCAGGCGGCTCTTCCGCTCCTCTGAGGGGTTTCCCCCCTTAGCGACCTCTCCAAGCAGTTTACGTGCCTCTTTACGCGCCTCTTCTGCAGTTAATGCGCCATGCTGCCCGATTGAGCGGCGTCGGGTCCGTCCATCCGCCCGATACTGCACAAGGTAGCTTCGCCGCCCAGAAGGAAAAACCCGCACACCAAATCCGGCAAGATCATCGTCCCAGAGAAGATAATCCCGCGCTTCAGGCTCCAACCCGTCCACAAGCCGCTTGGTCAATTTCACCATGTTCCGCCCTCTCCTCTTTGGCCTCCCTTGCTCCGATTTACGGAAGCACTACGGAAGCACTGTGCAGCGTTTCATAGAGTATTGAATGAATCTTCAGCGTGGATTTCGTCAAGAATTATCGTTCACTGTCAGTTACTTATGTCAGACGGGCGCGTTTTGGCGAAAACCGGAGAAACCCGGTTTTTCCGGCTGTTAATCAATTGGTCGTAGGTTCGATCCCTACCGCCGGAGCCATAAAAAGCCTTCAAGCTCAATCGCTTGAAGGCTTTTTTGCTTTTTGAATCCACGTGCGAAAAGCGCCCTTCAGCGCATCAAATGACGACTTCACACCGTCCATCTCGATCGCCGTATTGAAGTGGCTGATGTTGGAGGCGTCAAAGAAATGTGCTTTGGAAAAGACCTCGTATTCTTTGATGCCGCATGGTCGCCCGCATCACCGAACGCACATTCACGGCGCTGCACTTCAGGTTGCCGAGGCCAACAAAGGCGGCTGCGATGCGCTTTTGATTGCCTACGCCAACCTGCACTGCCCGAGCGTCATTCCAGCGCTTGAAACCCAGCTAGGCATCCCGGTTCTGTCCAGCAACACCGCCTTGATGTGGCACATGTTGCGCCTTGCTGGGATCATGGATGAGACCCCTAATATCTGCCGCCTGTTCTCCACGCCATTGACGCACTAGACGACCCTGCCCCGTGCAAGGCGAAAAGCCGCCGACCTCGCAATTCCTGTGGTGCTTGGCGCGGTGACAGTCTAGGCTTTGGCCAACTGGGGAAGACTTTGCTGCCACAAGGATTCTGGGTTTGAGAAAGTTGAGTTTCGCGCCTGTTTGGCGACAGATATGTGCGTCTGCCGCGCTTGTCGTGTTTGGTCAATCAGCAATGGCGCTTGAAGATGTTCAGATTACCGTTTTGGGGTCCGACAGCGATCTGGAAAGCGCGATCAAATCCGCATCCCTTGTAAAAACCGCCAAAGATGATGGCGAGACCGATCCCCGTGATGTCATCGCCGCAGCTTTGGCTGAATATGGCCGCCTGACCGAGGTGCTCTATGCCAATGGCTATTACGGCGGCGTGATACGGGTGTCCGTCGATGGGCGCGAGGCTGGGCGCATCCCCGTCTTCAACCTGCCCGCCACCATCAACACCGTCGCGATCACCGTGGATCCGGGCAACCCCTTCACCTTCGGCACCGTGCGCGTAGCCCCCTTGGCCCCTGACACAGCGTTGCCCGATGGCTTTCGCAGTGGCGAACGCGCTGAGAGCACGCAAATTCAGGCGGCTGTTGACGCTGCCCATCTGGCATGGCGTCAAGCCGGCCACCCAAAGGCAAACCTGACCCGCCAAAACATCACCGCCAATCACAACCGCAGCACCTTATCGGCGGATCTTGGGTTCACCCCCGGCCCGAAAGCACGGTTTGGCGACATGACCCAAACCACGGGCAGCGCTGTCCGCTCGGACCGCATCGCACGGATTGCCGGCTTCCCCACAGGCGAGGTCTATTCCCCCGAGGCGCTGGACACCGTCGCCACGCGCCTGCGCCGGACGGGCGCATTCTCATCCGTTGCATTGACCGAGGCTGAAACCCTGAACCCCGACGACACGCTGGACGTGGGGCTGGCACTGGCTGACGAAACACCACGCCGCTTTGGCTTCGGGGCCGAGCTGTCGTCGCTTGAGGGGCTCGGCGTGTCGGCGTTCTGGATGCATCGCAACTTTCTGGGCGGTGCTGAACGGTTCCGGGTCGAAGGTGAAGTATCGGGCATTGGGGGGCAAGATGGCGGCATTGATTACCTTCTGAGCACGCGGTTGGAACAGCCTGCCACGTTCGGCCCAGACACAACGGCCTTTGGATTCGCCACGGCCGCCTACGAGGACGAACCTGCCTATATCTCGCGCAATATTGACGTGGGCGTTGGGATGACGCGCATCTTTTCAGAAACCCTGACGGGCGAAATTGGCGTCGGGCTGCATTATTCGGACACAACCGATGTGTTTGGCAATCGCGAGTTCTTTCACCTGACCCTGCCGGTGGGCCTGACTTGGGATCGGCGCAACGACCTGCTGGATCCCACATCCGGCACCTATGTCCGGGCCGAGGTCACGCCGTTTCTGTCCCTGAACGATGGCGGCAGCGGCGCGCGAGGCTTTGTGGATGCCCGCGCCTATCGAGGAGTGGGAACCGGGGATCGCTTTGTGCTGGCGGGGCGCGTTCAGGCGGGATCCGTCTATTCGGACAGCATTCAGGACATCCCGCCGGAATACCTGTTCTTCTCGGGCGGAGGGAACTCGGTCCGTGGGCAGCCTTATCAATCGCTGGGCATCCCGGTGGGGACCGACGGTCTACGCGGTGGACGGTCTTATCTTGCCGTGTCGACCGAACTTCGCGCGAATATCACCGACACAATCGGCGTGGTGGCCTTTGCCGATGCCGGGCATATCAGTGATGACAGCTTGTTTGCGGGCGATGGCGATTGGCATGCCGGGGCGGGTCTTGGGCTGCGGTACAAAACGCCCATTGGCCCACTCCGCTTGGATGTGGCTGGACCGGTCTCGGGCGATACCGGGGATGGCGTGCAGATTTACCTTGGGATTGGGCAGGCGTTTTGATGTTTCTTCGTATCCTTCTGACCCTGACTGTTCTGCTTGTGATGCCCTTCGCCGCTTTGTCGCAAAGCTCGGATGACGACCGGGGCTATTTGCAGGCGCTTCTTGAAGACAACCTGTCCGACACCGGGCGCGAGATCAAAATCATCGGCTTTCAGGGCGCGTTTAGCTCGGAAGCCACGGTGGACGAGATCACCATTGCGGACCGCGAAGGGGTCTGGCTGTCTTTGCGTGGCCTGACACTGACATGGACGCGCAGTGCGCTGTTGACCGGGAACATCAAAATCGACGCGCTGGTGGCTGAGGAAATCACCCTTTCGCGCCAACCCATCCCGGAGCCCGGACTACCCACGCCCGAAGCTACAGGCTTTGCCCTGCCCGAACTGCCCGTGTCTTTGAACATCGGGACCATCCGCGCCGACCGGGTTAATCTGGGCGAAGACATTCTGGGTGCGGCGGCCGCAATCACTTTGGAAGGCTCGGCGTCACTCGAGGCAGGCGCTGGCAACGCGGATCTCAGCATCACGCGGTTGGACGGCCCGCAAGGTGCGTTGGAATTCTCGGGCAGCTATGACAACACCAATCGTGTCCTGTCGCTGCTGCTGTCGCTGGAAGAAAACGCAGGCGGCTTGGCGGCGAACCTTCTGAACATTCCCGACCGCCCTGCCCTTGGCTTGACGGTCGACGGCTCGGGCCCCTTGTCTGACTTCAATGCCCAGATCGCATTGGCGACGGATGGGCAAGACCGGCTGAACGGCACGGTCAGTTTGCTCGAGGTTCCGGCGGACAAAACAACCGCCGACACCCCGGCCTCAGACCACCAATTCGCGCTGGATTTGTCTGGCGACATCTCGCCCCTGCTGAATTCGGACTATCAACCCTTCTTCGGTGACGCTGTGCACCTGACCGCGCGAGCCGCGCAACTGTCGGATGGAACGACCCGGGTTGACGCACTGTCGATGCAATCGGCGTCATTGGATCTGACTGGCGATCTGGTGCTGGCCCCCAGCGGCTGGCCCGAGCGTTTGGCCCTGCGCGGCAAGATCGCGGCCCCCGATGGGCAGCCGGTACGTTTGCCGATCTCGGGTCCGCGCAGCTTGGTGTCCTCGGCCGATCTGATCATCGCCTATGATGCAAGCACGGGGGATTTGTGGACCGCCAGCGCCAACCTTGCCGAATTCACCCAAGACGATCTGAAGATCGAATCCGCCAAACTGACCGGTTCGGGACAGTTGCGCGCGGGCACGGATGGCGCAGCCCCGGTGATCGACGGAGCAATGCAGTTTGACGCGCGCAACGTGCAGCCTGACAGCCCAGAACTTGCCTCTGCCATTGGGGCGGATTTGACCGGGCAATTGCAGTTTAATTGGCTCGAGGGCGACGTTCTGGCCATTTCCAATTTGAAACTGGCCGGCGAAGACTATGACCTGTCGGGCGACCTAAGCCTGTCTGACTTCGCCGAGGGCGTAATCGCCCGCAGCGACAGTTTGCGCCTGAGCGCCAGCGATCTTGCCCGTTTTTCCGGCGTTGCAGGCACACCGCTGACGGGTCGCGTGGCGCTGGACCTGACCGGCGAAAGCAACCTTCTGGGCGGCGCGTTTGACATGCGATTGGACGGACGCGGGACTGGGCTTGGGGTGAACCAAAAACAGTTTGACGCGGTGATCGGCGGGGACAGCACGCTGGCCCTGCACGCGGTGCGCGACACAACCGGCATGCGGATTGAAGCGCTGGACATTGAAACTGCCAAAGCGCGGCTTCAGGCTTCGGCGGATCTGAAAACCCAAGGCTCGACCGCGGACCTGTCGCTGGCCCTGCCCGACGCAAGCGCCTTCGATCCCAAGCTTTTGGGCCCTGCCCGCCTGATCGCATCGCTGGCGCAGACCGGCGACGATTGGCAGGTGGACGCGAAGTTCACCGGGCCCGGGGATGCCGCTCTAAGCTCCTCAGCCTTGCTGCGCCTTGTTGATGGCGCGCCCCAGAAAATCGACGGCACCTTAAGCGGAGAGATCGCACGCCTAACCCCCTATAGCGGCTTGGCGCAGCGCCCCCTGTCGGGCGGATTGCGCTTTGACGCCACGGGTCAGATGGCCCCGGAAAGCGGCGATTTCACGGTTGAACTGGACGGCACAGCGCAATCTCTTGGCACAGGCATCGCGCAAGCGGACGCGCTGCTGCGCGGAACCACAACCCTTGCGATGAAGGCCCATCGCGATGGCAACGCGCCGGTTCTGCTGGATCGCCTGAACGTGAACAACAGCGCGCTGACCCTATCCGCTACGGGCCAGCCATCGGATAGCGGCACCCGTGTGACGTTCCAATCGCGCCTTGCTGATCTGGGTCTGGTGGCCGATGGCATTTCTGGCCCAGTTGAAGCGCAGGGCAGCGCCGAGCTGACCACCGACAACTGGCGTATTTCCATGAACGCCACCGGGCCTGCCGGCGTAAACGGGCGCATCGACGGCACAGTCAGCGCTGATGGCGCGCAGGCCGATTTGGCCTTGTCCGGTACCGCGCCGCTTGCGCTTGCCAACCCGATGATCCGCCCCCGACTGGCGACCGGCACCGCCAGCTATGACCTGGCCTTGCGCGGGCCGCTTCAGCTTGCGTCCCTGTCCGGGACGGTCACAACGCAAAATGCCCGCGTGGCGCTGCCACGGCTCAAGCAATCCATCGACATTGACAGCGGCAACGTGTCTTTGACCCAAGGCACCGCCACACTGAATGTCCAAGCCTCGATCCCCACCGGAGGGCGCATTTCGACCACGGGCACGATCGGTCTGACCCCACCGATGCAGGCGGATCTGTCGATCCTACTGGACCAGCTGAGCCTGACAGATGGCGAGCTTTATGAAACCACCGTGGATGGCACCGCCAACATGCGCGGACCGCTGCAAGGCGGCGCCACCCTGCGCGCCAACCTAACCCTTGGCCGGACCGAGCTGCGCATCCCCGAAACCGTATCCGGTACCCTGCCCGTCATGGAAGGCCTGACCCATGTCGGCGAGCCTGCCGCCGTACGGCAAACCCGTCAGTTTGCAGGCCTGATCGTCGAGGCATCCTCGTCCGATCCCGGCCGCCCCTACCCTTTAGACATCACGCTGAACGCACCCGGCCAGATCTATGTACGCGGGCGCGGATTGGATGCGGAACTGGGCGGCCAGCTACGCGTCACCGGGACCAGCGCCGAAGTCATCCCTCAGGGCGAGTTCAACTTGATCCGGGGGCGTCTGGACATGCTGGGCAAGCGCCTTACCCTGACCGAAGGCGAGGTTAGCCTTCAGGGCGACTTCAACGCCTATCTGAACTTCTTGGCCGAAGCCAAGGCCGAGGACACGGACGTCTATATCGGCGTGACGGGTCCGGTATCATCGCCGGAAATCAGCTTTACTTCGTCGCCGGAACTGCCCGAGGACGAGGTGCTTGCCCGGCTGCTCTTTGGCAAGGACATCTCGCAAATCTCGGCCATTCAGGCGCTTCGGCTCGCAGCTGCGGTGCGCACACTGGCGGGCAAAGGCGGTGAAGGCGTGTTGGGACGTTTGCGCGGGAACTTCGCGCTGGACGATCTGGACGTGACCACCGATGAAACGGGGGCTGCGTCCGTTCGGGCGGGCAAATACATCTCGGAAAACATCTATACCGACGTCACCGTCGGCGCTGAGGGCGAGGCCGAGGTGAATTTGAACCTGACCTTGACCCCATCCCTGACCGCGCGCGGCACTTTGGGGTCTGATGGGGACACAGGTCTTGGGATATATTTCGAGCGCGACTACTGATCCTAAAATCCCCTTTCTTTCAGCACATTAAGACAAAGCCCTGCTTTCAGACGCGTGGGTCACGCTGGTTTCGCCCGGCCCGACCTTTGTCGCAACAGCGCCACACCTTTTCACTTTGGAAACAATTTGTGTACAAATTTTTACGATTATTGCGCGGCGATATGTTAACATGTGAAGGCCGAAAGGCTCCTGTGGGGAAACTGGTGCGTGTATTGCAGCGCACTCCTAATGAGTATCGGAGCAAGGATATGGCTGGGGAAAAAACCGAAGAAAAGCATAAACCACCGTCTGGCGGCACGCGTTACGTGCATGTCAAGGCACCGCCCAAACGGGATCGCACCCGCACGGACGAGCCGAAAGAGCCGACGGTTCTATTTACCGATTGGGCCAGCATCTGATTTGTCAGGAATGATTCAGATCTGAACGCGATACGGGTTTAAGAAATTTTCTGTACCGATTAACCTCGGCGCATGAGCGACCCTGTATCAACCATCCGAAATCTTGGCGAAGCCTCGGACGCGGTCTATGCCCGCGCAGGCATCCATACGGCCGAAGAGCTGCGTACCTTAGGGCCCGACGAGGCCTATCGCCGCCTGCTGGCCACAGGCTCCCGCCCCCATTTCATCGCCTATTACGCAATGGTCATGGGCCTTCAGGGCCGTCCTTGGAATGACTGTAAGGGCAAGGAAAAAGACGCCCTGCGCGCACGGTTTGATGCGTTGAAGGCCGAGGCTGCTGCGAAGAAACCTCCCGAAGACAAATTTGAAGCGATTTTGGATGAGATCGGGATACGGGCGCGATGAGTATTCCGCCAGTATCGGTTTTTTCATTCGTTCTAAGCCACTGATCACTCATCAATACTGAATGGTATTTCGATTTCTTGACCTGTGTATACTCTGGGCTGAGGAGCGTAACTGTGTGCCGTAGATCGAGCCTCCACATGAACTCGCGTTTGCCCATGTGAAAGCCTGCTACAATCGACGACAGGGACCCACATCGAAACTTTGAACGGTGGTCTAAAAATCTCATGAATATCGGGAATTTTAGGTGTCTCGGCGTTAGAGAATTGATCCTCAAGATCAATTTCGCGAGACAGAAAATACGCTGATCGTGGCGCGATCCGAGTAACTTTCATCTCCCAAGGCAAGTCATTCTCGACAATCAACCCCGCGTCTGTAGGAAGTCGATGCTCCAAAGTTGGAAGTGGTATTCCCTGATAGTAGACACCTGCAACTCCCCTTGGGTTAAGACAGATTTCGTCGCTGGTATTGTTCTTTAGTGGGACAACTACCCGATATCTGTTTTCTGAGAGATGTGAAATCTGGACCGGTTGGATTTCTAGCCCCCTAATTTTTGTGGATTTAAGGGTACTGTCTAAACACGCAGTAAGGCCTACCAACACTACTGGCAGCAGAATGAAGTGTTTCAAAACAGACAGATTTCGTTTCATGTTTTTAGCCACTTTCAGAACCTCTTAGCTCAAATTCAAAGACGACCTGACCACGAACCACATCCCGCCACAATAGAAAAAGCCGCCCGAGTTTCCCCGCGCGGCTTTTAAGTCTTCTAGAAAAGTGGCTTAGCCAACCAGTTCCAGACCCGAGAAGAAGAATGCGATTTCTTCTGCTGCGGTTTCCGGGGCGTCCGAACCGTGGACCGAGTTTTCACCGATCGACAGGGCGAACTCTTTACGGATGGTGCCTTCGGCAGCTTCAGCAGGGTTGGTTGCGCCCATAACTTCGCGGTTTTTCGCGATGGCGTCTTCACCTTCCAGAACCTGAACAACGATCGGCTCCGAGATCATGAACTCGCACAGTTCGTCAAAGAAGGGGCGTTCAGAGTGGACGCCATAGAACTGCTGAGCTTGAGCCAAGGTCAGTTGGATGCGCTTCGAAGCAACGATGCGCAGGCCAGCTTCTTCGAACTTGGCGGCGATTTGGCCGGTCAGGTTGCGTTTGGTGGCATCGGGTTTGATGATCGAGAATGTGCGTTGAATGGCCATGATGGTCCCTTTTACGTTTGAGGCATCAAGACCCCTGCCCTGATGCGCGTGTGATTTGCGCCCCCGTAACATGGGATCGTCATTTTGAAAAGCGGCGATTGACGGGCTGGCGCAGGTCAGGCACATGGGGACATGCTTAAAATCTCTGACATCACATATTCCATCTCGGGCCGTACCTTGGTCGAAAACGCGAGCGTAACCATTCCGACGGGTCACAAAGTGGGCCTTGTGGGGCGCAATGGCTCGGGCAAAACGACGTTGTTCAAGGTCATCCGCGGCGAGATGGTGTTGGACACGGGCACGGTCTCGCTGCCCAAAGGGTGGAAGATTGGTGGTGTCAGCCAAGAAGTGCCCGGTAACGAGGTGTCGCTGATCGACACGGTTTTGCGCGCGGATACGGAACGCGAAGCCTTGATGGCCGAGGCCGAGACCGCCACCGACCCGACTCGAATTGCCGAAGTTCAGACCCGCCTGTCTGATATTGATGCGTGGTCGGCGGAAGCACGGGCGGCCTCGATCCTGAAAGGGCTTGGGTTCACACATGAAGAACAGCAAATGCCGTGTTCGGCATTTTCGGGCGGTTGGCGGATGCGGGTTGCATTGGCGGCGGTGTTGTTTTCCGAACCGGACCTGCTGCTGCTTGACGAACCGACCAACTATCTGGATCTGGAAGGCGCGTTGTGGCTTGAGGCCTATCTGGTCAAATATCCGCACACCGTTTTGATTGTCAGCCACGATCGCGAGCTTTTGAACCGCTCGGTCGGGGGCATTCTGCATCTGGAAGACAAGGGCCTGATCTACTACACCGGCACCTATGACATGTTTGCCAAACAGCGTGCGCAGAAACGTGCATTGCTGGCATCGGCAGCCAAGAAACAAGACGCGCAGCGGGCGCATTTGCAGGCCTTTGTGGATCGCTTCAAAGCCAAAGCATCTAAGGCGAAACAGGCGCAGTCGCGGGTGAAGGCCCTTGAGAAGATGGAG
Source organism: Aliiroseovarius sp. ABM4_368 (assembly GCF_056161205.1). Taxonomy (NCBI): domain Bacteria; kingdom Pseudomonadati; phylum Pseudomonadota; class Alphaproteobacteria; order Rhodobacterales; family Paracoccaceae; genus Aliiroseovarius; species Aliiroseovarius sp. ABM4_368. The sequence goes on from NZ_JBSWYR010000001.1 coordinate 902,052, forward strand.
ACAATTCGCGCGCCTGAAGACGCCGCGCGTACCGTCTTTACCTTCCCCAAACCAGAAGAGCTTTCGCCCCCCATTATCGCCACCGAAAAGGCGGCTGTGGGATATGGCGAAACCGTTGTTTTGCGCAATTTGAACCTGCGCATCGACCAGGACGACCGCATTGCGCTTTTGGGGCGCAATGGCGAGGGAAAATCCACACTTTCCAAGCTGTTATCAGGTCGTCTTGATCTGATGGAAGGCAACATGGTGTCGTCCTCGAAGCTGCGCATCGGGTTCTTTGCACAGCATCAGGTGGACGAGCTTTACGTCGATGAAACGCCCCTGCAACACCTGATGCGTGAACGCGCATCTGAGGGCCAAGCAAAGTTGCGCGCACGACTGGCGGGCTTCGGTCTGGGAGCGGATCAAGCCGACACCGAAGTTGGACGCTTGTCTGGCGGCCAAAAGGCGCGTTTGTCGCTTCTGTTGGCCACCCTGCCCGCCCCACATCTGTTGATCCTCGACGAGCCGACCAACCACTTGGACATCGAAAGCCGCGAGGCGTTGGTCGAGGCGCTGACCGCCTATAGCGGCGCTGTCATTCTGGTCAGCCACGACATGCATTTGCTGTCGATGGTCGCGGATCGTCTGTGGTTGGTGAAAGGCGGCCATGTCGCCCCGTATGAAGACGACTTGCAGGCCTATCGCAAGATGCTGTTGACGCCGGATACGGCCAAGAAAACCGACAAGAAAGCCGCTGCAAAGCCTAAGCCGAAACGCCCAAGCCGGGATCAGGTGTTGGCGCTGCGGGCCGAGGTGCGCAAATGCGAAGCCCGCATGGTGAAGATCGAAGAAATGCGGGACAAACTGGCCACGAAACTTGCCGATCCCGAGCTGTATGAAGATGGGCGCGCGGGTGACCTTGGGGTTTGGCAAAAGAAATACGCCGAGGTGATGGAGGCCATGGACAAGGCCGAGGACCTTTGGATGACAGCGCAAGATAAACTCGAAAAAGCAGAGGCTTAGGGATGGACTTTGATCTTTTCATACCGTCTTTCGTGACGCTTTTTGTGGTGATGGACCCGATCGGGATTTCACCGTTGTTCATGGCCCTGACCCAAGGGATGAGCGCTGCCAAACGCCGCGCCGTTGCCATCCGTGCTTGCATCATCGCGGGCGTGCTTCTGACGCTTTTTGCTTTCCTTGGCGAAGGCGTGCTGAACTTCCTTGGCATCTCAATGCCCGCCTTCCGTATCGCGGGCGGGATCCTTTTGCTGCTGACAGCGCTGGACATGCTGTTTGAGCGGCGCACCCAGCGGCGCAAAGACCAGTCGGAAGAGGCTGAAAGCGACGATGATCCGTCCGTATTCCCTCTGGCCATGCCGCTGATCGCCGGTCCCGGCTCCATCGCCACGGTCATCCTGCTCGCAGGCCAAGGGGACGGGTTGGCGGGCGTTGGTCTGGCCTTGGTTGTGATGACACTTGTGCTGGTCATCGCCTTTGTGCTGTTCAACGCGGCCCCTCTGCTGGAACGTCTGCTGCGCGAGACGGGCATCAAGGTGGTTACACGACTTCTGGGTATGCTCTTGGCCGCTTTGGCCGTACAGTTCGTGCTGGAAGGTCTGCGTGACTTTGGCCTTATGGGCTAACACGCGTCATGCTGACCCGGTGACATTTTGCCCCGCCGTTCCTATATCAAACATATGACCGGAGACGACATCGCCAGATTTGCTTATCTTGCCCTGCTGCTAACAGCTGTGGGCGGCTATTTCGTGGCCGAAAGCCGCGCCAATCTGGGGCAGAATCTACGCCATGCGTTGATTTGGGTGTTGATCTTCGTTGGCGTGCTAGCCGGGGTCGGGCTGTGGAGCGACATTCGCAATGACATCTCGCCCCGCCAAGGCGTTGTTCAAGACACGGGCGAGATCGTGCTGCCCCGCGCCTTTGACGGTCATTTCTATGCGACCCTCTTAATGAACGGGCAACCCGTTGATTTCATAGTAGATACCGGGGCCAGCAACATTGTACTGACCAAAGAAGACGCGGCCCGGATCGGCGTCGAAATGGACGCCCTTCGCTTTTATGGGCGCGCGATGAGCGCCAATGGCGAGGTCCGCACCGCCCCCGCCCGCATCGCCAAGGTCGAGCTTTTGGGCGTGCAAGATTTTGGAGTTCAGGTCTGGGTGAACGAGGGCGAGATGCCGCGATCACTTCTGGGCAACGATTATCTGCAACGGTTCGAGAAGATCGAGATCAGTCGCAATCAGTTGATCCTTACGCGCTGACAGCCGAAACCGGGTGAACCTGAGGGGCGCTGCCCCTCGTCCGGGCGGCCTCATACCGAGGTATCTTTGGCAAGAGGAAGGGGCAGCCTATGCGTCTTCGGGCGAGGTCGAGGCTTTCATCTCCCACCTTCCGCTTTCTTGGCTCCAGTATTTCGCAGTGACGCCCGCATTCTTGACCGCCATCCATTGGGTGCGCGCGTGCGCCACCGCGTCGGGATCATTGCCATCGAACACGACGAAGACGCGGGTATGCCCGCGCATGTCGCTCTCGGACAGTTCAGCCCCGTCGATGGCCATCAGCGCTTGCGCGTCATTGGGGTTGTCCATCCCGCTGGTTAACAGGATCGGTTGCTGTGCATCTTGCGGGCCACCCGCCAGACCATGCGGCAGAAAGCCATCCTCGGGATAGAGCCACAGCCGTTCATCCAACCAATTCAGCCGCGCCGCATGTGGACCCCGCACGCAGACACGCCAGCCCGCTTGCAGGCTGCGCTCCAGCAGCATCGGGAGCGCTGCTTCCAGCGGGGACCGGGTCAGGTGATAGAAGAAGACTTCGCCTTGCGCGGCGGCATCTTTCACCGTTTCGGTCCCCGCTGTGTCAGTCATACCCTCAGCCCTCGAACTGGTCTTTCACCAGACGGTTCAGCGCCAAAACGCCCCAACCGGTTGCACCCTTAGGGGCCAGAGGGCTTTCGCTGGACAGTTGCGCGGTGCCTGCGATGTCGAGGTGAATCCAAGGTTGATCGTCTTTCACGAAACGGCCAAGGAATTGGGCAGCCGTGACAGACCCGGCCGCGCGGCCCCCAACGTTTTTGATGTCGGCCTTATGCGACTTGATCAGCTTGTCATAGGCGGGGCCCATTGGCATCCGCCACGCACCTTCGCCTTCGGCTTCGGCAGCCTTTAGAAAGCTATTGCAGAATGCATCGTTATTGGAAAAAACGCCTGTGTTTTCATGCCCCAAGCCGATAATAATCGCGCCGGTCAACGTGGCCAGATCGACCATCGCGGCGGGTTTGTATTCTTCCTGCGCATGCCACATCACGTCGCACAGGACCAAACGACCCTCGGCGTCGGTGTTAATCACTTCAATCGTGGTGCCTTTCATGGATGTCACGATGTCGCCCGGGCGTTGCGCACGCCCGTCCGGCATGTTTTCCACCAGACCGACAAGCCCGACCACATTGGCCTTCGCCCCGCGCAGCGCCAGCGTTTTCATCACGCCCGAGACGGTGCCCGCCCCGCCCATATCCATGGTCATGTCTTCCATGCCCGCGCCGGGCTTTAGGCTGATGCCGCCGGTGTCAAAGACAACGCCTTTGCCGACCAAAGCCAGCGGGGCCGCGCCTTTTTCGCCTTTCAGCCACTCCATGATGACCACTTTCGACGGGCTTTCAGACCCCTGCCCCACGCCCAAAAGCGCGCGCATACCAAGAGCCTCCAGTTCGTCTTCTTCCAAAACCTTCACGGTGACGCCGAGGTCCGACAGAGCTTCCAGACGTGCAGCGAACTCGACCGTGGTCAAAACGTTGGCAGGCTCATTCACCAAGTCGCGACTGAAAAACACACCTTCGGACAGCGCGTTGATGTTGGTCGTCGCGTCTTCGAAGTTCTCTGGTTTCGAGACCATGAGTGACAGGCTTCCACCCTTGGGCGCGTCTTCGTTGGTTTGGTGATCGTCGAACGCATAAGCACGCAAAGTGGCCCCCAGCGCCAGTTCATCTGCGTATTTCAGCGACCCGGCCAGCACCAGAATATCATTACCCAACAGGGACTTGCCGACTTTTCCACCGGCCTTGCGGGCGGTATTCTCGTCCGCGCGCGGCGACAGGCGGATGACCTGAACAACCTCGGCCTCCATCCCGACGGGCCACGCAATGTCCAGCGCATCGCCGTCCTTCATTTTTTCAAAAGCCTCGCTTTCAGTGAAGCGCACAAGCGCCCCACGCATCAGCTTGTTCACCCTTCGCGCGGCCGGGTGCAGCTTGCCGGGTTCGGACAGAACCACAGTGACGCGACCCTTATGGGTGCCGATCGTATCAAGGTTGATTTCGGTGAAACTCGGAAGGATCGGAGCGGTCATAATGGGTCCTTTTTCTGGCAGGTTCCTGCCATTGGTAGCGGCCCTGTCGAGGTTTGACCAGATAGCAGTTTTCCCCGCTCGTCGGATGGTTTAGAAAACAGACCACAAGATATTGAGTTCTCAGGGGGGAACGTGGCCAGATTCGACCGTTATATGCTGTCGCAGCTTATGATGCTGTTCGGCTTTTACGGGCTTGTCCTGGTGTTGCTCTTTTGGGTGAACCGGGCGGTGCGGCTGTTTGATCAGCTGATCGCCAACGGCCAAACGGCGCTGGTTTTCCTTGAGTTCTCGGCGATGATCCTGCCCGCCGTGATCGTGTTCATCGTCCCCATTGCGTCCTTCGCGGCGGCGGTGTCTGTCACCAACCGGCTGAATTCGGAAAGCGAATTGGTGGTGGCGCAGGCGGCTGGCTATGGCCCCTTTCGTCTGGCCCGTCCGGTGCTGGTCTTTGGCGTCCTGACCGCGCTTTTCATGTTGATCCTGACCCATATCCTAGTCCCAATGAGCCAGCTTCGCTTCGCCGAACGTCAGGCCGAAATCGCCGAGAACGTCACCGCGCGGTTCCTGACCGAGGGCAGCTTTGTTCACCCCGCGGACGGCATCACGCTTTATATCCGCGAGATCAGCCCGGCGGGCGAGTTGTTTGACATCTTCCTGTCAGACGAACGCGATGACGAACAACACTATACCTATACCGCCCGCCGAGCGCTGATCGTGAAGACCGATCTTGGCCCGCGGCTGGTGATGTTTGACGGGTTGGCGCAGGTGATCAACATCGAAACCCAGCGCCTGACCACCACCGGATTCGAGGACTTCACCTATAACATCGCAAACCTTCTGACAGGCAGCGCGGAAACGTCGCGCAAAGTCCGCCAGATCTATACGCCCGAGCTGTTGAACCCGCCCGCCGCTACGTTGGAAGAAACCGGTGAAACCCGCGCCGCTTTGCGGGCCGAAGGCCATTTCCGCAATGCCCAAGCGCTTTATTCCATCGTGACCGCCATGGCCGGATTTTCCATGCTGATTGTCGCCGGGTTCAGCCGGTTTGGGCTGTGGCAACAGGTCGTGATTGCTTTGGCTGTGGTGGCACTGTTGCAATCACTGGACAACACCATGCTGGACATGGCGCGTCGGACCGAAGGCGGCGTCTGGATGGTGTACTTGGCCACGGTTGTCGGAGCAGTTTTCAACATTGCCGTGCTGTTCAAAGCCACACGGCCCTCGTTTTCCGATATGCGTCGGCGCCGCTGCACCCTTCGCGAACGCAGCCGTCAAATGACCGAGGCAAACACATGAGGTTGCATTTCTATATCGCACGCCGCTTCCTGCGTGCCTTCCTCAGCATGATCTTTGTGCTCGCGATCATTTTTGTCTTGTTGGACATGGTGGAAAGCATGCGCAAGTTCGACGCGGCGTCTGTGGGGTTCATGAATGTGCTGGGTCTGACGCTTTTGAACGCGCCGGTCTGGATGTATCGCATCCTGCCCTTGGTTGTGATCCTGTCGACCCTGTGGATGTTCCTAAGCCTTGCGCGCAGCTCGGAAATGGTGGTGACCCGGGCGGCGGGGCGATCTGCACTGATGACGCTGATTTCGCCGGTTTTGACGGTGTTTCTGTTCGGTATTCTGGCCGTCGCGGTGGGCAACCCAATTGCCGCTGGGACCGCTAAGAAATACGAGCGTATCGCGGCAGAATATGAAGGACGCGGGGCATCAGTTCTGTCGATTGCGTCAGATGGGGTGTGGCTGCGTCAAGGGAATGACACGGGCCAGACTGTGATCCGCGCGGACCGATCAAACCTTGAAGGAACCGAGCTTTACGACGTCACCTTCTTTTCCTTCGCGCCCGAGGGCCCGCCCACCCTGCGCATCGAGGCCGCGAGCGCGCGGCTTGAACCCGGATACTGGGCCATTCGCGGCGCAAAGGTCTGGGATCTGGTCACCGAGACCAACCCCGAGGTCACTGCCATCCAGTATCCGATGTTCACACTGGCCTCGAACCTGACGATCGAACAGATCCGCGACAGTTTTGGCAAACCCAGTGCGATTTCGATCTGGGATCTGCCTCAGTTCATCCAACAGCTTGAAGCTGCTGGTTTCTCGGCGCGGGCGCATCGGGTCTGGCTGCATATGGAATTGGCGATGCCGTTCTTTCTGGTCGCCATGGTGCTGATCGGGGCCGGGTTCACCATGCGCCACACGCGTTTTGGCCGCACCGGGATCATGGTTTTGTTTGCGCTGATGTTGGGGTTCGGGGCCTATTTCATTCGCAATTTCGCCCAGATCCTTGGGGAGAACGGTCAGATTCCGATCATATTGGCCGCTTGGGCACCGCCGATTGCGGCGATCATGCTGCCCTTGGGCCTTCTTTTGCATCTGGAGGACGGATGATGAGCCTGTCAAAGCACCTTCGTGCCGGACGTCTGGCGTTGGCTTTGCTGGCGGGCTCTGTCAGCGCGGTGGCGCTTGGCGTGTCCCCTGCCAATGCCCAATCCGCCAGCCTGATCGCGGATCACGTGCGCGTCGTTGGCAATGGCGGTCTGGTGGCCGAAGGCAACGTGGTGGTGCTGTTTGACGGCAGCCGCCTGTCCGCCACGCGCGTCAGCTATGACAAAGCGACGGACAGTCTGACCATCTCGGGTCCGATCACGATCACCCGCCCTGACGGCACCATTCTGGTCGCGGACGAAGCACAATTGTCTGCCGACCTGCGCAACGGCATCCTGACCAGCGCGCGATTGGTGTTGGATCAACAATTGCAGATCGCTGCAGCTCAGATCAACCGTGTGCAGGACCGTTATACTCAGCTGTCACGGGTCACTGCCTCGTCCTGCCATGTCTGTAAGAACAACCCGGTGCCGCTGTGGCAGATCCGGGCGGACCGGGTGGTCCATGATGAAGAGACCCGCCAGCTTTACTTCCATGGTGCGCAGTTGCGGGTGGCGGATGTGCCAATTTTCTATCTTCCGCGCCTGCGCCTGCCCGACCCCACCTTGACCCGCGCAACCGGCTTCCTGCCGCCCAAGATCCGCTCGAATACTACGCTGGGATTTGGCTTGGCCGTTCCCTATTTTATCAGGCTGGGAGATCACGCAGACCTGACCTTGTCGCCCTATATCGCAGACAAGACCCGCACGCTCGAGCTGCGCTATCGCCATGCCTTCAGCGCAGGGGATCTTCACGCCGAAGGAGCCATCAGCCAAGACAGTATCATCGGCGACACAACGCGTTTTTATGTGTTTGGCGAAGGTGAGTTTGATCTGCCACGCGACTTCACCTTGTCGTTCCAGCTGCAAGAGGTCTCGGACGCGGGGTATTTGCTGGAATACGGCTATTCTGATCAGGACCGTTTGCGCAACGCGATCGAGGTGATGCGTGCCCGTCGGGATGAATTCGCCTACGCGGGGATCACCCGCTATGACACGTTGCGCGAATCCGAAATTCCGATCTCGGACGAACTTCCCTTTGCCCAGATCGACGCCTTCTATGAGCGCCGTTTCCACCCCGGTGGCTTTATCGGTGGCGAGCTGCGCACAAACCTGTCTTGGCAGGCGCATTTCCGCGAAAGCACACTGGATGTGGTGGGACGTGACGTGGCACGCATCGGGGTTGGGCTGGATTGGCGGCGCGACTGGACAGGCCCTGCCGGGCTGGTGTTTGAAACCCGTGCCGGCGTCGATACGGATATCTATTGGATCGAGCAGGACAGTCGCTATCAAAACGAGCAAAGCTTCGCCACACCCTCGGCCGGTGTCACCTTGCGGTGGCCCCTGTCGCGCGTCACTGCAAGTGGTGCGGTAGACGTGCTAGAGCCCGTCGCGTCACTGGCTTGGTCCGAATATGTCGGTGCGGATATTCCCAATGAAGACAGTCAGTTCGTCGAATTTGACCAAGCAAGCCTGTTTGACCTGAACCGCTTCCCCGGCAGCGACCGGCGCGAAGAAGGCCTGCGCGGGGCTGTGGGGCTTAGCTGGACGCGCAGCCTTCCTTCTGGCTGGGGCTTCACACTTGCCGGTGGACGCGTGTTCCGCGAGGTCGATCTGGGGCAATTCACTGATGCTTCGGGTCTGGCAGGTGAAAAATCTGATTGGCTGTTGGGCGCCGCCGTTAATCTTGGTGGGCAAGTTTCCGTGCAAGGGCGTGCGCTTTTGGACGACAATTTCGACCTGACAAAATCCGAAACCCGCGCCGCTTGGCTGACAGACGAGTTCCAACTTAGTGCTGCCCATATCTGGATCATCGACGACGCAGCTGAAAACCGCCTGTCCCCCACCCATGAACTGCGTTTGGACAGCGTCTGGAAGGTTGGCGACTATTGGACCGTCACAGCCGATGGCAGCTTTGACATCGAGGCTAATCAGGCCACTCGCGCCAGTTTGGGGCTGGAATACCGAAATGAATGCCTTTCGGTTGATCTTTCCCTCTCGCGTCGCTTCACAACCTCTATTAATGTAGAGCCAACAACCGATATTGGTCTGCAATTCGAACTGATCGGATTTGGAAGCGGCCGCGGAGCATCGGTGAATAAATGCAGTGGTTGATGACAATTCGACCAAACCGCAGCAGGTCTGGATCTGAGGATACGAGCACTATGCGAAACAGGAAAACACCGATGGGATTTCTTCGCCAATCTAAAGCGCAGCAAGGGCTGCGCAAATCGACGGCTTCGGCATGGACCTGTGCCGCCTCGGGTCTCGTTATGGGGCTGGTGTCATTGGTCGGGCTGGGGGCAACCCCTGCGCAGGCGCAAAACCTGTTTGCCCCGGTGAAAAAGGTCAATGACCGCGTAATCACCGCCTATGAGCTGTCGCAGCGGATGGCCTTCCTGACCCTTCTGCGCGCACCGGGCAACCTGCGCGAGGTGGCGCTACAACAGCTGACCGACGAGGCCTTGCAACGTCAGGCGGCGGAAACGGCCGGTGTTTCGGTCTCGGCTGAGGAAGTTCTTGCAGGAATGGCCGAGTTCACGGGCCGCTTCAATCTGGAAGTCGAAGATTTCAACAAGATCATCGCACAGGCGGGCGTCGCGCCTGAAACCTTCCGCGACTTTGTCTCGGGCGGTCTGGCATGGCGCACCGTGGTACGCGAACGCTGGCAGGGGCGCATTAACATCACCGAGGACGAGATTGATCGCCAATTGTCACTGACCGCGCCGGGCCAGAATGTCCGCGTGCTGCTGTCCGAGATCATCCTGCCCGCCCAAAACCCCGAAGCCATGCAGATCGCAAATGCGCGTGCTGCGGAACTGTCAGAAATCACCACTTTGGGCGCTTTTGCATCTGCTGCGCGCAATTCGTCGGTTGCGCCTTCGCGTGGCCGGTCGGGCCGTTTGAACTGGACCGAGCTGTCCGATCTGCCTGCCGCTGTGGCCGCGCAGGTCGTTGCCTTAGAGCCCGGTCACGTGACCGAACCTATTCCTGTGAAGAACGGCGTGGCCGTGTTCCAACTGCGCGCCATTGAAGAGCTTGACCGCCCTACCCCGACAGACGTCACCGTCGAATACTCGGCCCTGATGATCCCCGGTGGGCGCAGCGCCGAAGCCTTGGCGCAGGCGGCAGATATTCGCACCAAAGCAGACAGCTGCAATGACCTTTTTGGCTTGTTCCCCGGCTCGACCGAGGCACAGATCCAACGCGAATCCCTGCCGATTGGCGAGCTGCCCACACGCTATGCCGTCGAGCTGGCCCAGCTGGATGAAGGCGAGGTTTCGACCGCATTGACTTCGGAGAGTGGGCAAAGTCTTGTCTTCTTGATGCTGTGCTCGCGCAGCCGCGAATTGCCCGAGGAAATCAGCCGCGAACAGTTGAAGCTGCGCCTTCAGAACCAGCGTTTGGCAGCGTTCTCGGCCGCCTATTTGGAAGAACTGCGCGCCGAAGCCTTTGTCGAGGAATATGATCCGCAATGACCGCTGAAAGCGCGTCTGACATCATCCCGCCCGTGGCCCTGACCATGGGCGAGCCTGCGGGCGTTGGACCGGAAATTGCAGTCAAAGCCTTCGCGGCTTTGGGGGGGGATGTTCCCTTCTTCCTGATCGGTGATCCGCGCCACCTGCCTGACGGGGTCGCGTTCACCCAGATCACAACGCCGGACGAGGCCCTTGGGGCAACAGCCCTGCCGGTGTTACCGCATGATTTCCACACGCCGCGCCGTCCCGGCATTGCCCAGCCCGAACACGCCCAGCCTGTGATCGACGTGATCGCCCGCGCGGTCGAGATGACCAAACAGGGACAGGCGCTTGCGGTCTGCACCAACCCGATCAACAAGAAAGCGCTGAAGGACGGGGCGGGGTTTCCGTTTCCCGGCCACACCGAATACCTGTCGCATCTGGCTGGTGGCGCGGATGTGGTGATGATGCTGGCCTGTGACGCGCTTCGAGTGGTCCCTGCCACGATCCATATCGCCCTGTCTGACGTGCCCAAGGCGCTGACCCGCGACACACTTGAACAAGTAATCCGCACCACCCATGCTGCGCTGATCCGCGATTTTGGCCTTGCCGCGCCGCGCATTGCCGTTGCGGGTCTGAACCCCCATGCGGGCGAAGGCGGCGCGATGGGGATGGACGAGATCGACATGATCGCGCCACTGCTGAACGAGTTGCGCGGTCAGGGTCTGGTCCTGGTTGGTCCCCTGCCCGCCGACACGATGTTTCACGCCCGTGCGCGCGCGGGCTATGACGCAGCGATCTGCATGTATCACGACCAAGCGCTGATCCCAATCAAGACCATCGATTTCGAGGGTGGCGTTAACGTCACATTGGGCCTGCCCTTTGTGCGCACCTCGCCTGATCATGGCACGGCCTATGACATCGCGGGCAGCGACACAGCGGACGCTACATCCTTGATCAACGCCTTGCGCATGGCCCAGAAAATGGGCCTTGCCCGCCGACAGGAGAGCCCCTCATGAGCCAGATCGACGGTCTGCCCCCGCTGCGCGAGGTGATCAACACGCATGGGTTGGTGGCCAAGAAATCTCTGGGCCAGAACTTCCTTCTGGATTTGAATCTGACCGCCAAAATTGCGCGGATGGCAGGGGATCTGTCGAACTGTGACGTTCTGGAAGTCGGTCCCGGCCCCGGCGGGTTGACCCGAGGCCTTCTGGTCGAAGGCGCACGTAGGGTTCTGGCGGTCGAAAAAGACAGCCGCGCGATGGCCCCCTTGGCCGAGATTGCCGCGGCCTATCCGGGGCGGCTTGAGGTGGTGAATGCGGATGCGTTAGAGCTGGACCCGCTTCAACATCTGACCGCGCCCATCCGCATCGTCGCCAACCTGCCCTATAACGTAGGGACCGAGCTTTTGGTCCGTTGGTTGACCCCACCCAGCTGGCCGCCCACATGGTCAAGCCTGACCTTGATGTTCCAAAAAGAAGTGGCCGAGCGCATCGTTGCTCAGCCGGGATCAAAGAAATACGGACGTCTGGCGGTTCTGGCCCAATGGCGCACCACCCCGCGTGTGGTGATGGAATTGCCGCCCGAGGCCTTCACACCCCCGCCGAAAATCCATTCCGCCGTGGTGCATCTAGATGCGCTTCCCGCGCCAAGATTCGAGGCGGATGCAGCCAAATTGCAGGCGGTTGTCGCCAAGGCTTTCGGGCAACGCCGCAAGATGTTGCGGGCGTCATTGAAGGGGCTGCATCCTGAAATTGAGGACGTTCTGACCTCGGTCGGGATCAAGCCGACCTCGCGCGCGGAAGAGATCGACGTAGAGGCGTTCTGCGCATTGTCGCGGGCATTGGGGTAAGGGGTTACTGGGGCTTAGCCCCTCTGCGCTTCGGCTTGGGCTCCGCCCGTTCTTAGGCGAAACTGTCCCCCGGACAGTTTCCAGGAAGCCTTCGAACCCCGAAATATTTGTGACAAGAAAATGCGATGTGTTGGGCACTAGGAGTGCTCTTCTGCCGCTGTTTCCGACAACGCGCGGGTGAAGGCTTTCAGCGCGTCCACCTGGAAAACCGCGCCCCACAGCTCGGGCGGGTCGCCTTCACCGCCAAGGGTCACAACGGGAACATAGCGCTCGCCAGTGGCCTCGAACATGGGCATGACAACTTCCAGCGTGGTATTGCCGTCCACATAGATGCCCGCCTCGATCAACTCCCAGCAATGTTCTTCGGCAGCAGCGCGGGCGTGGTCGCGGTCGCGCATAACCTGGGCCACGCGCACGGTGGACAGCAGATAGGCTTGCGGGCCGGCGGCAAGGTGGATGTTGCGGCGTTCAAGCTGGGTCAGGAAGAAGCTGCGGTCCACCAACTGGCTGGCCAGCGCAGTGGACAGGGACACGGCGGACATCACAGCGATCCCGGTCTGCCAGTCCCCTGTCAGTTCGAACACAATCATGCTGGTCGAAATCGGCGCGCCCAAGACAGCGGCGGCGACCGCCCCCATGCCAGCAAGGGCGTAAAGCGTCTCGGACCCCGAGACATCTGGGAATATCGCGGTGGCGATGATGCCAAAGGCCAGCCCGGTCAGCGCGCCGACCATCAGTGCGGGAGAAAACACCCCGCCCCCCATGCGCCCTGCCATGGTGATGGCGACAGCCGCAACTTTCACCGCCACGAACAAGATTGCGACACCGGCAGTCAGGTTGCCCGTCAGCGCGGCCGAGGTCGTTTCGTACCCAACCCCGATGATATGCGGAAAGAAGATCGCGATCGCGCCAAGCAGGAAGCCAGACAGCGCCGGGCGCAGAATGCGTGGCAGGCGCAGTCGATTTTGCACGCTGTTGCCCAGATCCTCGGCCCAAAAGATCGAGCGCATCAGAATCACGGCAACGATGCCCGACAGAAGGCCAAGGATCAGGAAAGCGGGCAGTTCGATATAGAAGGCGAGCGTGCCTTCGGCCGGTAGGACGAACTCGGTCACGCCGCCATATTCAAGACGGTTGATCACGGTTCCTGACACCGCGGCAATGGCGATGGGGGCAAAGGCGTGGACGGCGAAGTGGCGCAAAACAACCTCGAGCGCGAAAAGCGCGCCTGCGATGGGCGCGTTAAAGCTGGCCGAGACCGCGCCTGCCACCGCACAGCCCAAAAGGTCGCGGCCGGTGATGCCATTGGCGTTGATCCGCGCCGAGATCCAGCTTGAGATCACGGCGGCCAAGTGCACGACAGGGCCTTCGCGGCCCGTCGAACCGCCAGTTGATAGCGTCACAAGAGATGCCAATGCCGACCCAAGACCCGCGCGTTTTTCCACGCGGCCTTCCCACAGGGCCGCGCCCTCGATCACATCCGCAACGGATCGTACACGCCCGTCATGGGTAAACCAGTTCAGGATCAACCCAACCACCAACCCACCCAACGTCGGCAGGGCCAAAATCCAGTACCACGGCAAGGTCTGGGCGAAGCTGTGAAGGCGGGTCAGGTCGTCCGTGCCGTAAAGCGCGGCTTGCAGGATTTCGATCCCCTTGCGAAACCCCAGTGCAGCCGTCCCCGAGGCCACACCTATCACCAACGCGATCAGCCAAAACTGAATCTGACTTGGGCCTTTTTCAATCATAACAGCCCATGCATTACGCACGCTCGCGCCAAGATTTTGGGCGCTTTCGACCATCAACAATTTTATCTGTTTTATCATTGCGCTGCGCGTGTAGAACCCTTCCCAAGGTCCGCCATTTACCATAAGTTGATCCGGTTTCTCAGGGGAGGATGGGATGGCCATCGACACCGCGTTCACCGAGCTTTCGTCTTTTCTAGGCGATCGGATCAGCCGGTCCAAGCCTGTTCTGGATCAACATGGCGGATCCGAGACTCATTTTGCCCCCGCCCCGCCCGATATCGTCGTCTGGCCTGAGAATACCAATGAAGTCAGCAAGATCCTGAAGATTTGTGGTCTGGCCGGATTGCCGGTGATCCCCTTCGGGGCTGGTACGTCTTTGGAAGGGCATACAAGTGCGACCAAGGGCGGTGTCTGTCTGGACATGACGCGGATGAACCGGGTTCTGTCAAATGATCCCGGCGACATGATTGCGCAAGTTCAAGCGGGGCTGACACGCGAAGAGCTTAACAATGAATTGCGCACATTAGGCATGTTTTTTCCGGTCGATCCCGGCGCAAATGCCACCTTGGGCGGCATGGCGGCCACGCGCGCTTCTGGGACAACCACGGTGCGCTATGGATCGATGCGCCAGAACGTGCTGGGCCTGACGGTTGTCTTGGCAGATGGGCGTGTTTTGCACACAGGATCGCGGGCGGCCAAATCCTCGGCCGGGTATGATCTGACCGCGCTTTTTCTGGGGTCAGAAGGGACGCTTGGGATCATCACGGAACTGACCCTGCGCCTGCATGGCCAGCCCGAGGAAATCCGCGCAGGTATCTGCGCGTTTCCCGACATGGCCTCGGCTGTGGGCGCAGTTCAGCAAGTGGTCCAATTGGGCATCCCCGTTGCCCGGATCGAGTTTGTGGACGACGCCACCGCGCGTGCCTTCAACCAATATGCCGGGACCGAGATGGACATTTGCCCGCATCTTCTGGTCGAGTTTCACGGCTCCCCCGCTGCCGTGTCTGAGGCCAGCGCGGTGTTTGATGAGATAAGTCAAGATTTTGGCGCAATCGGCTATGAACACGCCACAAAAACCGAGGACCGCAACGCGCTATGGAAAATTCGCCACCACGCTTTTTACGCCGTACAAAGCCTGCGCCCCGGCGCGCGGGCTTTGGTGACGGATATCTGTGTGCCGATTTCTCAGCTCGCGCAGGCGGTCGAGGAAACGCGCGCAGATATCGAGGCTTCGTCCCTGCCCGGCCCCATTCTGGGCCATGTCGGGGATGGTAATTTCCACGCCATCTTATTGATCGATCCCGACAACCCCGCCGAAATGGCTGAAGCCAAAGCCCTTGCCGAACGGATGAGCCGTCGGGCGTTGTCGCATGGTGGGACGATCACCGGCGAGCATGGCGTGGGTATGGGAAAACTGCATTTGATGGAGGAAGAACACGGGATCGGCTGGGCGCTGATGGGCGACATCAAGACCACGCTGGACCCCGGCAATATCCTGAACCCCGGCAAGCTGGTGCCGCAGGCGAGATAGATCAGCCTGCCAACAGCTCTTTTGCAGCGGCCTTGGCAGCGTCCGTGATCGTATCGCCAGAAATCATCCGTGCGATTTCATCGACACGCTGGTCAGATGACAAGGGCGACACGGTGGACAGCGTCATGCCATCTGTCACCGACTTGCTGACCCGCCAATGATGCCCGCCAAGGGCAGCCACTTGCGGGCTGTGGGTGACAACCAGAACCTGTCCGGCATCGGCAAGATCTGCCAATCGCCGCCCGACCGCATCTGCGGTGGCGCCGCCGACGCCGCGGTCAATCTCGTCAAAGATCATGGTCAGGCCGGTGGCGTCGCGGGTCAGGCAGACCTTAAGGGCCAGCAGGAAGCGGCTAAGCTCGCCGCCCGATGCGATTTTGTTCAATGGCCCCGAGGGTGCGCCAGGGTTGGTCGCGACGGTGAAAGTGACCGCGTCCACGCCATCCGGTCCGGGATCCATGGCGGTGATTTCCGTTGTGAAAACAGCGCGCTCCATCTTTAGCGGCGCAAGCTCGGCCCCCATCGCCTGATCCAGCCGGGTGGCGGCATCTTGCCGTGCTTTAGACAGAGATTGCGCGGCTTGGTCGTACTGCGCGCGTGCCTGGGAAAGTGCGGCTTCAAGGCCCGCGATCTCGTCTGCGCCCGCGTCCAGTGCCGCCAGACGTCCGCGCAGATCCTCGGCGAACACGCCCAATTCGTCGGGTGTGGTGTTGTGCTTGCGAGCCATGGCGCGAATGGCGAACAGGCGTTCCTCGACCTGCTCCAACTCGTGCGGGTTGAAGGACAGGCTGTCCATCGCGGCCTCGACGCCCGACACGGCCTCGCCCAATTCGTCCATCGCGCGGCTTAAGGCGGCCAGCGGCGCGTCCAACACGTCGCCCGCCTGCTCGGCCGCGCCTTCCAGCCAGCGCAGGGCGTCGCCCAAACGGGCCTCGGCCCCCTCGCCCGTGCCAAGCGCTTGATGCGCGCGTTGGATATCCTCTCCGATCTTCTCGGCGCCTTGCATCAGCCGGCGTCGCGCGTCCAGCTCGGCGTCTTCGCCGGGCTGAGGGTCCAGTGTATCCAGCTCGTCCACCGCATGGCGCAGGAACTCTTCCTCGGCCTTTGCGGCTTCAATCCGCGCCCGTGCCTCGTCCAGCGCTTTTAAGGCGACGGCAACGGACCGCCACGCGGTCCTCACCCCGTCGACCTTGCCCCCAAGCCCTGCAAATTCATCCAGAAGTTGCCGGTGGACGCGCGGGTTTAGAAGCCCCTTATCATCCTGCTGGCCGTGCAGCTCGACCAATGTATCCGACAAGGCGCGCAGCACTTCGCCGCTGGCGCGACGATCATTGACCCACGCCGTCTTGCGCCCGTCCGCGCGATTGACCCGGCGCAGCACAAGTTCGTCATCTAAGGGGATCCCGGCTTCGTCCAACACATCGCGCGCAGGATGGGCGTCAGGCAGATCGAAGACGGCGACAACCTCGCCTTGATCGGCACCGGTGCGCACCAGATCTGCACGCCCCCGCCAGCCCAGCACAAAGCCCAGACTGTCCAGAAGAATTGATTTGCCCGCGCCGGTTTCACCGGTCAGCACATTCAGCCCCGGCTGGAACTCAAGCTCCAACCGGTCGATGATAAGCATATCCCGAATGTCTAAAGACCGCAGCATCCTAGGCCCCGCCCGTCCTTAACCCGCAAACCGTCCGGCGGGCCATGTGGCCCAACCCGATCAGAGCCATTCGCCCTTGATCATCTGACGATGCACCTGACGCAGCCAACCATTGCCCTTGGCTTCCGGCTTCAATCCGCGGTCGGTCAACAGGCGATAGCTGTCTTGATACCATTCGGTCGATTGGAAGTTGTGGCCCAGAATGGCCGCGGCGGTTTGGGCTTCGTTCACCAGCCCCAAGGACAGGTACGCCTCGACCAGACGGTGCAAAGCTTCCGCCACGTGGGTTGTGGTCTGGAACTGCTCAACAACCACGCGGAAGCGGTTGATCGACGCAGAATAATGCTTGCGTTTCAGATAGTAACGCCCGATCTCCATTTCCTTGGCCGCCAGATGGTCAAAGGCCAGGTCAAATTTTAGAACAGCAGATTTGGCGTATTCCGTATCGGGATAACGCTCGATCACCTCGCGCAGGGCTTGTAGCGCCTGGAAGGTCAGCCCCTGATCGCGCCCGATCAGGTCGATCTGATCGTAATAGCTGATCGCCAACAGATATTGCGCATAGGCCGCGTCTTCGTCACCCGGATAGAAGTCGATATAGCGCTGCGCGCTGGCGCGGGCCAATTCGTATTCGCGGTCCTTGTGATGCGAGAACGCCTGCATAATCAACGCGCGTTTTGCCCATTCAGAATAGGGATAGAGGCGCTCGACCTCGCCAAACCATTTGGCGGCTTCAGATGGGTCGCCACGCTCAAGATCATATTCGCCGCGCTTGAAGATCTCTTCCGCGCTCCACTGATCAATCGGGCGTTTTTCAACGCGGCTGCCAAAGATGCCACCGCCAGTGCCACCGCCCCCGAATCCCGAACTGCCGCCAAGACTTCCGAATCCCAAGCTGCCCGAGCCACCGCCGCAGCCCGTCAAAACCAAGCCGGATACCAGTGCAATGCTGATGGATTTGCCCAATTTCACGCGGATCATAACCCGTGTTACCCCAATTGCTCTCTGCCGATAAAAAAGTTCCGGCATGTTCCAAGAAGTCCTAGCACAGAATTTTTCAGGGCAAAATGGTTTGCGCGCCAAAATTCGCCTGTGTTGAAAGAGTTTATCGGAAACTGGCGGCCCATCGCCGTTGCGCCGCGCCTGGGATCAGTACTTTGCCCATTGACGACGCGCACCAATTGCCCCGATCAGGCGGTCATCGGCAGGTCGGAACGGCGTACGCCCACGCCGGGCAGCTTGCGTGCATCTTGGCCGTGGCATTCGACCAAACGCCACGCGCCTTGCGTGTCAAACAGGGTGCGCAAAAGCTTGTTGGTCATGGCGTGACCGGCGCGATGCCCTGTATAGCGTGCGCGCAGCGGGGCACCCGCTAAGGCCAAATCGCCCAATGCATCCAACATCTTATGGCGCACAGCCTCGTCCGTGCGGCGCAGGCCGCCAGGGGACAGTACTTGGTCGCCATCGACGACGACGGCGTTCTCATAAGTGCCACCAAGGGCCAGCCCTGCTTCGTGCATCGCATCCACATCGGCCTGACGGCAGAAGGTTCGACAATCGGACAATTCGCGCACGAAGTTGCCGTTGGACATGTCCAAGCTCATTTCCTGTGTGCCGATGGCTGGGTCCGGGAACGAGATATGAAAATCGATAAAGAACCCGTCCGACGGCTCAAGACGCGCCCAAGCGTCGCCATCGCGGTATTCCACGGGCTTCAGAACTTCGATCACGCGCACAGGCGCTGCCAGTTCGCGTTGACCAGCTTTGACCAGCCCGTCCACAAACCGGGCCGAGCTTCCGTCCATGATCGGCACTTCGGGGCCATCAATCTCGATCAGCGCGTTGTGGATGCCGCAACCTGCAAGGGCCGCCATGATATGTTCGATGGTGCGAACTTCTACATCCGCTTCGTTGCGGATCATCGTACACAAGGGCGACGGCACGCCGGATGCCCAATGAACCGCAATCAGGTTGTCGCGATCATCAACGTCGGTGCGTTTGAACCAGATGCCATATTCCGCAGAGGCAGGCTGAATTTTCATGCGTACCGGACGGCCGGAATGCAATCCGGTGCCGTTAAAACTGACTGTGCTGGCTACAGTGGTTTGCACGTGACGCCTCTTTCTTTGCCTCGGTTCTGGTGCGGGGCCCTGCCCTTCGGCAGGTTCGCCTTATTGTCTTTGCGCCCCTCGGTATCAGTCCGGCTGGGTCGTCCACCCCCGTGTGGAGTAATCACGGGGCCGGCCCAACCAATCCGAAGGCTCTGCCATTCTGGCAGGTTTTGGCGCGGGTCATCCCTCTCAGCTGGATATGCGATCCGACGCCCCAACGGGTACGCACCAATCACGTTGAATTGGTGACCTAGTGGGTAATTGCCCCAAGCATTAAGCACAATTCAAACCTCTGTAACGGTTTGTAACATGCCCCAAGAGGTGGGCGAAAATCCGCAAGCGCGACGTGATGATCGACCTAACCCATTGATTTATAACTCACTATTACACTCGCAGACCAACCACGCGTTGCTGCCGCGCCCGACGTCATTTCCGGCAATCCTTCGCTTATGCAACATAAGCGAGCGTTAATGTTTCGCTCGGCACTGAGGTTTCCCCGCCCCCCACAACAAAAAAAACCGCCGCGCATTTCTGCGCAGCGGCTTGATTTTCAATCGGTTCTATCCGTCGTTCAGTTGGCCTGGCGGCGTAGGAACGCGGGGATTTCAACCTTGTCTTGCTCGGGATCAGCGGCTGGTGCCTGATGCTGAACCGGCTGCTCGCTTTGTACCGGAGGCTGCGTGCGGGCAGCACCCTCGGCAGCACCAGAGCCAGTCATGCGGTTGATCAACGAGTTGATGCCAAACCGGGCTTTCTCTTGTGGAGCTTCGGCCTGCGGTGCAGGTGCTGCCGGTTGGCCAGCGCGCGGCTGGTTTTGCACGGCGGCTTGCAGGCGGGCCATCGCCTCGGGCGACGGGGTGCCGGGGGCCGGAGCTTTCGGCGCTACGAACTGCGCGACAGCAGGCTCTTCCTGATACGGTGCCGTGGCTGCGGGGGCTGTATAGGCCTCTTCCTCGCGCGGTTGATAGACCGGCGGGGGCACGTCGCCACCTGCAGCTTCTGCCGGGAAGCTGTTCTGCATCTCGGGCTGTTCCACAGCAGGTGCGGCTTCCATCTCGGTGAAAAGCGACGGTTCTGCCGGAGCTTCGGCCACGGTTTCATGGGCGGTTTCAGCAGGAGCTTCTACCGGTGCTGCATCAATTTCAGCCGCGGCAGCGATGGCTGCGGGGGCTTCAGATTCCAGCTTCTGCTCGACCTCGATCGGTGATTGCAGCGGTGTTGCCAGCTTGCGGCGCGGAACCGGAACGTCCAGCGGGATTTCCGACGCATCGATGCCGGTGGCCACAACGGACACGCGCATGCCGCCATCAAGGCCGTCATCCAACGTCGAGCCAACGATGATGTTGGCGTCCGGGTCCACTTCCTCGCGGATGCGGTTGGCTGCTTCGTCCAGTTCGAACAGGGTCAGATCGTAGCCGCCGGTGATGTTGATCAACACACCTTTTGCGCCACGCAGACTGATTTCGTCCAACAGCGGGTTGGCGATGGCTTTCTCGGCCGCTTGAACCGCGCGATCTTCGCCGGTGCTTTCGCCGGTGCCCATCATTGCCTTGCCCATCTCGTCCATGACGGCGCGAACGTCAGCAAAGTCGAGGTTGATCAGACCGGGGCGAACCATCAGGTCCGTCACACCCTTAACACCTTGATAAAGCACGTCATCTGCCATCGAGAACGCCTCGGTGAAGGTCGTCTTTTCGTTGGCCAGACGGAACAGGTTCTGGTTCGGAATGATGATCAGCGTGTCGACCATTTTCTGCAGGGCTTCGACACCGTCTTCCGCCTGCTGCATGCGCTTGGCACCTTCGAATTGGAAGGGCTTGGTGACGACGCCAACGGTCAGAACACCCAATTCACGCGCAGCCTGCGCAATGATCGGAGCCGCACCCGTCCCGGTGCCGCCGCCCATACCGGCGGTGATGAAGCACATATGTGCACCCGCCAGATGGTCTACGATCTGTTCAATGCTTTCTTCGGCAGCCGCAGCGCCAACCGTTGCTCGGGCACCCGCGCCCAGACCTTCGGTGACTTTCACACCCATTTGGATGCGATCTTTGGCGCGCGAGTGCTGAAGCGCTTGCGCGTCTGTGTTGGCTACAACAAATTCTACGCCCTCGAGTTCCTTCTCGATCATGTTGTTGACTGCGTTGCCACCGGCACCGCCTACGCCAAACACCGTGATACGAGGTTTCAACTCTTCCTGACCGGGCATGGTAAGGTTCAAAGTCATGATTTTTCCGCCTGTATAGGTCTGTGCCGCTTCGATGTGCCCCGAAGGCGGCTGGTATGTTGTTATTCCGACTGAATCGCCGGTAACTGCCTCTTTTTTTCCATGTTAACTCAAAATTGCACGTGTCGTCACGCCCAAAAGGGGCGTTAAACCGCAAAATATTGAGGAAATATTGGGAATTTAAGCAGGATTTCGCCGAAGACACAGCATGTTGCGATGCGGCGAGAGACTCACCAATTGTCCTTGAACCACTTAAAGGCCCGACGGAAGCTGCGCGCCGGATAGCTTTCGGCCGGCATTTCAAAGTCCCACCATTCGTCCTGCGGGTGTGCAGCAAACAGACACAGCCCCACGGCCGAGGCAAATCCCGCCCCTGTCGCGGCCTGTGGCAGGCCCTGCACCCGCAACGGACGTCCGATGCGCACATTCTGGCCAAGGATTTTCGGCGCAAGCCCATCCAGACCGGGGATCTGGCTGCCTCCGCCGGTCAAAACGATGGATTGGCTGGGCAGATGGTCAAACCCGGCGGCATCCAGGCGCATCCGGACCTCTTCCAAAATTTCTTCGACGCGGGGGCGCATGATGCCGATCAGCTCGGCCCGGCTGACGGTCCGACGGTCATGTTCCCAATCGCCGGTATCTCCGCCGATCTCGATCATCTCGCGATCATCCATGCCGGTGGCGATGACACCGCCATAGAAAGTCTTGATCCGCTCGGCCGTCGAAAGCGGCACTTGCAGACCTTTCGAGATGTCCGAAGTCACATGATCCCCGCCCAGACGCACGCTGTCGGCAAAAATCATGTGTTTTTTCATGAAGATAGAGATGCCAGTTGATCCACCACCTAAATCAATACAGGCCGCACCAAGCTCTTGTTCGTCTTCAACCAGCGCCGAAATACCCGACACATAGGCCGAACTGGCCAGCCCTGCGACCTCAAGATCGCAGCGCTTGATACAGTAAAGCAGGTTCTGGATCACGGCTGAATCAACGGACAGAACATGCAGGTCCACCGCCAGACGGTTGCCAATCTGCCCGCGCGGATCCCCAAGGCCCGAGCGATGATCAAGTGCAAAGTTCACAGGCTGCGCATGCAACACCTCGCGTCCGTCGCCAATATCGGGCATGTCACAGGCGGCCAACACGCGGGCCACGTCGTCTTCGGTGACAGCACGGCCATCAAGCTCGACCACCCCGTCCAGCCCATAGCTGCGCGGGTTCGCGCCCGAGAAACAGGCGATCACGTGATCCACACGGATGTTTGCCATCTTTTGCGCGGCTTGCACAGCGGTGCGGATGGCGCGCTCGGTCTCGGCCATGGCGTCAATCTCGCCAAAGCGGACACCACGCGAGCGGGTCGTTGCAGCGCCAATTACGCGAAAGGCACTTTGCCCCGCCAAGGACCCGACCCCGTCGCTTTCGCGGAACTGATCCGGCCCGTCAAAGCGCAGGATCAGGCATCCAACCTTGGCGCTTCCGATATCCAGAATGGCAATCACGCCCCGCTGCATGGCGGCTTCGCGCATGGCCCGCATGGCACGTTGCTGGCTGTAAATATCGGTCATTGGGAAACCTCTTCAATCTCGAACCCGTTCATGCGGCGCAGCTCGGTCATGGCAGTTTCGCCAAGACGCAGCGTGGGGCGCTGGGGGTTTCTCATATCAATCACAACTAAATCGCGGCCAAACAGGTCTTGCGCCTGATGCAAGGCAATCACTTGTTCAAGCGCCGCCACGGGGTTTTCAGCGGGCAGCTGAATACGCTGATCACTTTTCAGAACAACATCCCAACGGCGCTCGCCCACGCGGATCAACCCGCGAAGCTGACCACGCAACGGGCCGGCAGTGTCAAGGATGGCGCGCGCTTCGGGAACGGCTTGGGCCGCGCCCTCGCCCGTGATCAAAGGCAGGTCCGAGCGCGCGTCACGATCCAACAGACTGGCCACGCGATGGCCGCCCGCGTCCAACATGTCAATGACGCCCGCATGCCGCCACAGGATCACCGGCTGACGCTCGGTCAGAGCGACTTCCAGTACACCGCCCGGACGAATGCGCAGATCGGCATCCTCGATCACATCGAGCTTCATGATTTCCGTCCGCATCCGCTCCAGATCCAAATCAAAGCTCGAGATTGGGAAGTCGATGGGCAGGATCTGACGCACAGCGTTGTCGACCACAGGGGTCGCGCCTTCGACAGCCATCAGTTTGACCAGAAACTCGGGCCGTTCCTGAACGGAGCGCTTTACATTGGTCAGCTTCTCGCCGATCGCATAGCGGTTGGTGGGGTTCGCCAGATACCAGCCGGTCGCCATAAGGATCGCAAAGACCGGCAGGCCAACACGCAGGAAGGCGCGAAACACGGGGGTCAGCCACAGGCGATGCGCCTTATAAGCAAGACGCGAGGGCGCGGGATCGCGGCGTTGTGCTTCGGCTTTATCTTGTGAAGGGGTCATCGGTTGCACGACGCGTCCTCCACCATCCATGCGCAGAATTGCCCAAAACTCATCCCCTGATGCGCGCCTTGTTCAGGCGCAAGCGAGGTCGGCGTCATGCCGGGCTGCGTGTTGGTTTCAAGAATGATCAGCCCATCCAAACCGCGCGCCTCGTCCCAGCGGAAATCAGTGCGGCTGACACCCCGGCAGCCAAGCGCCGTGTGCGCGCGCAGGGCAAAGTCCAGACAGGCGTCTTTGATTTCAGTGGGGATGTTGGCGGGGATTTCGTGGCGCGATCCGCCTTCAGCGTATTTCGCGTCATAGTCATACCAGCCATCGGTGATGATGTCTGTCACGCCAAGCGCGCGATCGCCCATGACGGTGGTGGTCAGCTCGCGCCCCGGGGCATAGGTTTCGACCATCACCGTGTCGGGCATCGTGGCGGCCAGTTTTGGCGGCGTGTTCGCGCCATCTTGCACGATATAGATCCCGACCGAACTGCCCTCGTTATAGGGCTTCACCACGTAAGGAGGCTCCATCACATGGCGGGCCTGCACCTCGTTCTTGTCGGCCAGAACAGAGGCTACCACCGGCAGCCCCGCAGCGCGGAAGGTTTCCTTGGCGCGTTCCTTGTCCATCGCAAGCGACGACGCCAGCACGCCCGAATGGGTATAAGGGATTTGCAGCCATTCCAGCACACCCTGCACGCAGCCATCTTCGCCCCAGCGACCGTGCAACGCGTTGAACACAACGTCAGGCGCTTCGGCTTTCAACCGCTCGGCCAGATCGGGGCCCGCGTCGATTTTCACGACCTCATAACCCTCGCCCGACAGCGCTTTGGCGCATTCCTCGCCCGAACTGAGGGAAACCTCGCGCTCGGCCGATGGACCGCCCATCAAAACCACAACCTTGCTGACGGAAGACCCCGACATGCCTGTAATGCCTCGTTACCTGGCCGCAATGCGGCCAAAATGCCCATGCCGTTTCCGGCGCCAATCCCGTGTAACCACGGTGTCTGTCATGAGGCGTACCGCCCCGAACCGAGATATCGCGCAGTTTTCTGCGTCTGTTTTTTCGGCTTTCAGGGCCTGCCCGACCCCTCAATTTTCGGCCTTTTCGACCGTCCTTATCGCATCTTGCGCCCGGCTTATTTTGCCGCCGGTTCGCCTATGCGCTTAATTTCCCACTTTAGCTCTATGCCGCTGTGTTCGTAAACCTTTTTTCTGACCTCTTCGCCCAATCCTTCAAGGTCAGCGGCGGTGGCATCGCCGGTGTTGGTCAAAAAGTTCGAATGCATCTGGTTCATCTGCGCCCCACCCCGCACAGCACCGCGCATTCCGGCGTCGTCAATCACCTTCCACGCTTTCAATTCATGGCTGTCATCGGCCCGTCCGGTCGAGCTGAACCCAGCCGGATTACGGAACGTGGACCCCGCCGTGCGGTCTTTCGTAGGCTGCGTTTCATCGCGCTTGGCCAGTTGCGCCTCCATTCGCGCGGCAAGCTCGTCAGGGTCGCCTTTGAGGCCTTTCAGGATGGCCTTGGTCACGACCCAGCCTTCCGGCAGCGCGCTTTGGCGGTACTGGAACTGCAAGTCGTCAGCTGTCAGCGTCACACGCTTTCCGTCCCGCGTGATCGCAGTGGCCGATTGGAAAACGTCAGCGATATAAGAGCCATAGCAGCCCGCGTTCATGCAAACCGCACCGCCAATCGCGCCCGGAATGGTGCGCAGGAAGGTCAGGTCCACGCCCTCGGCAGCGGCCTTTTTGGCAACCTGAGCGTCCAACGCTGCAACGCCAGCTGTCACAGTCTGGCCGTCAATCTCGAACCCGTTGAAGCCACGTCCCATGCGGATCACGACGCCACGAATACCTCCGTCACGTACGATCAGGTTGGACCCGACCCCCATTGGGAAAACCGGTACATCTGCATCAAGTTCTGACAAGAAATGCGCCAGATCATCCTCGTCTGCGGGCATGAACAACCAGTCGGCGGGACCACCCACGCGCAACCATGTCAGCCCGGCAAGTTCCTTATCCGCCATCAGGCTGCCGCGAATGGTGATCTGGTCAGGACGGGCCATCTGCTACCTCTTTTTCAACCAACGCGTCAGGTAGATCACTGGCCAGCGCAGGATCGACATCGCGCCCAGCAAGACCAGAAGCCCCACCCACGGGCCGTTTTCGTAAATCACGTACCCCAATAGCGGAATGCCCACGGCAATCAAGACGTAAGCCACCCTCCAGTGATGATTACGCGAGGGTGTCAGGGCGATCAGTTGCGCCGAAAGCGCCCAAAGGCAGGCGAGGATCAGGGACAGCGTCATGCCCGGCCCACCGCTTTGCGGGCCAGATACCACAGCGGGCGGCGGAACATGGACAGGAAGGCGGCCAATCCAAGCCCCGCCCAGATCCAGCCATGCGTAGCCCCGATCCAAAGCACCAGAAGCGGTGCTGCAATCAGCAGGATAATCCCCGGAGGGAACTGCATCCGGATCGGCATAAGCGCCACAATCGTCGCGGCGACGGCCCAAAGGGCTCCGGCAATCAGCGACGGGCTCAATGCGTTGCTCCTGTCAGGAAAGACGCTGCAAGCGCCACCAACGCACCGATCAGGCCCAACCACGGCACCCAATTGGCGGTGCAGAACGGGGCTTCGGGCTCGCGCCGTTTCAATACGATGAGCGAGACGTTCACGATTGCGAAGACGATCAACAGCACGGTTGAGGTGACAGTCGCCAGTTCAGACACGGGCAAGGCCAAAGCCGCCCCGATCACCCCTGCCCCCAACAGCACCGTCGCCAGCACGGGCGTGCCAAACCGGGGATGGGCGCGGTAAAAGAAGGACAAGAGCTTGTCGCGCCGACCAAGGCCGAAGAGCACACGCGCCGCCATGACGATCTGCGCCAACACGCCGTTCAACGCAGCGACCACAGCGATGGCCCCCAGCACGGATGCCGAGGCCGTAAAGCTGCTTTCCCAAACCAGCACCAAGGGCCGGTCCGAGCTGGCCAGTGCATCCACCGGCACCGACCGGACGGCGGCATAGGACACCAGCGCGTAAAGCAACGTCGTAACGATCAGGGCGATCAGAATGGCGCGCGGGACGGTGTGGGTCGGATCTTTCGCCTCTTCCGCCATGTTCACCATGTCCTCGAACCCGATGAAAGCGAAGAAGGCCAGCGCGGCGGCACCTGCAACTCCGGGCCAATAGATCTCGGGCATATCGGTCAGTACGGCCACAGGTGACGCGGTGAACCCGGCATAGACCACAGCGATCAGGCCCAACACCTCGACCACGGTGAAAATGGCGGCCAAGGACAGGCTTTCCAACACGCCCACCAGCGCCACGAGGGTCAGGGCCACGCCGATCCCGATGATGGCCCATTCGCTCGGAATATCGACCAATGCGGTCAGATAGCCCACGCCTCCGCGCAATACAGCAGCGGCGGACACGGTGCCCGCAAGCACAATCGCCAAGCCGATCAGCACCGCCAAAAGGTGGCTGTTCAGGCCTTTTTCCACGTAAGCCGCCTCGCCCGAGGCTTCGGGGATGCGCGAGCTGAGTTCGGCATAGCTGAGCGCTGAGGGCGCGGCGATGGCGCCCGCCAGAAGGAAGGCCAATGGGGCCCAAACGCCAGCTTCGGCCGCGACAGCGCCCACCAGCACATAGATGCCCGCGCCCACCATGACACCAACGCCATAGACGGTCAGAAGGCCAAGGCCGAGAGTTCGTTTAAGGGGTGCGGGCTGCATAGGGTCACCTGTGGGTACAGAAAATCTTCGAGGTGTCGCGCGGGATTAACCCATCACGAAATACGCCCCTGTTCAAGATCTCCCTTGTGCAAAAACGGATCTACCCCAAGCGCCCCGGCAAGTTGTTCGCCCAAGCGCTGATCGTGCCTGCACCCAGACAGACAACCATATCGCCCGGCTTGGCATGTTCCTTGACCAGAGCGGTCAGGGCGTCTTCGTCCTTTACCGCCATCGCGTGGCGGTGGCCGTGGCGAACCAGTCCGGCGACCAGATCGTCGCGCGATGCGCCCTCGATCGGGTCTTCTCCGGCGGCGAAAACTTCTGCGATTCCAACGACATCTGCTTCGTTAAAGCAGGCGCAGAAATCCTCGAACAGATCATGCAGACGGGAATAGCGGTGGGGTTGGTGCACAGCGATCACGCGGCCCTCGGTCGCTTGTCGTGCGGCTTTCAGGACGGCGGCGATTTCAACAGGGTGATGGCCGTAATCGTCGATGATGGTGACACCATTCACCTCGCCCACTTTGGTAAAGCGCCGGTTCACACCACCAAAGCTGGCAAGTGCCGTGCGGATTTCGTCGCGTTTCATCCCAAGATGACGAGACACCGCCACGGCAGACAACGCGTTCGAAACGTTGTGATCCCCCGGCATCGGCAGCGTGCAGCCCTCGATCTTGGTGCCTTCGTGGTTCAGCTCGATATCAAAATGCGCAACACCCGCCTTATAGGTCAGGTTCACAGCCCGCACATCAGCCTGCGCGTTGAAGCCATAGGTTACGACGCGGCGGTCAGTGACTTTTCCCACCAGCGCCTGCACCTCGGGGTGATCGGTGCAGCACACAGCCAGACCGTAAAACGGGATGTTCGAAACGAAATCAAGGAAGCCCTGGCGCAGAGTGTCAAAGTCGCCCCAATGCTCCATATGCTCGGGGTCGATATTGGTCACGATGGCGATGGTTGCGGGCAGGCGATTGAAAGTGCCGTCGCTTTCATCAGCTTCCACGACCATCCATTCGCCCTGCCCCATCCGCGCGTTGGATCCATAGGCGTGGATGATCCCTCCATTGATCACGGTCGGGTCAATGCCGCCCTTGACCAGCAGTTCGGCCACCATGGTTGTGGTGGTGGTCTTGCCATGCGTTCCCGCGACAGCAATGTTTGACTTCAGTCGCATCAGTTCGGCCAGCATCTCGGCCCGGCGCACGACAGGCAGGCCCTGTGCACGGGCGGCGTCCAGTTCCGGGTTGCCCGGCTTGATGGCGGACGAAATCACGACGACCTCGGCGTTCTCAAGGTTTTCGGCGCGTTGACCGACAAAGATCTCGGCCCCAAGATCCTTCAAACGGTCGGTGATTTTCGAGGCCTTCAGGTCCGACCCCTGCACCAGATACCCATGGTTCAGCAGCACCTCGGCGATGCCCGACATGCCAATCCCGCCAATGCCCACAAAGTGGATTTTGCCCATTTCTGTGGGAAGCTTGGTGGCTGCTGCGTTCATCTATTTATCCTTCAAATTCAATCTTTAAGCTTGCCCGGCCAAATCTTCGACCAGCGCGACCAGCGCATCGGTTGCATCCGGGCGACCATGGGCCAATGCAGCGCGGGCCATCTGTTCGGCCCCTTCCGAGTTTTCCAGCACCAGTGCCACCTGCTCGGCCAGACTGTCTGGCGTCAGGATGCTTTCTGGCAGTAAGATCGCGGCGCCCGCATCCACCAGCCCGCGCGCATTGGCGGTTTGGTGATCATCCGTGGCCGTTGGCAACGGGATCAGGATCGAGGGACGTCCGATGACGGAAATATCCGCCACAGACGAGGCCCCAGCCCGGCTAATCACCAGCTGGGCTTCAGACATGCGGCGAGGAATGTCGGTGAAAAAACTCTGCACATCAGCACGGATACCGTGGGTGTCGTAATAGGCGCTAACGCGCTCCATATCTTCTTCGCGCGCTTGGTGACTGACCGAGATATGGCGTCGCAAATGGTCCGGCAGGCTGGCCAGTGCGGCAGGCACATGGTCAGACAGCGCGCGCGCCCCTTGCGAGCCGCCGATCACAAGGACCGACATGGGATAATCCCCCGGCGCGATATAGCCCGCGCCCTGACGCGCCATAACAGCGCCGCGCACGGGATTGCCGGTATAAACGCCCTCGACCCCTTCGGGCAGATCGGTGGGCCATGTGCCGCAAGCCACGCGATTCACGCGGGTGGAAAAGATCGTATTCACGCGGCCCAGAACACCGTTCTGTTCGTGGATCATCCGGGGCAAATTCAGCAGCTTGGCCGCGCTTAATGCGGGGATCGACGGGTAGCCGCCAAAGCCCACGACGGCTTTGGGACGGTCGCGACGCATCTCCATGACGGCGCCCAAGACGCCTGCCCCAATACGAAACGGGACCAGAGCTTTCGCCAGAACACCACCACGCTGGAAGGTCGCAGAGCTGACTTGCTCGATCTCGACCACATGGGGAAAGCCACCAGTATAGCGCGCACCGCGCGCATCCGTGGACAGTTTCACACGCCAGCCTTTGCGCAGCATTGCCTCTGCCAGCGCCTGCGCGGGAAACATGTGGCCGCCGGTCCCCCCGGCTGCGATCACAAGAAGCGGTTGATCTGTGCTCATCGGCCCTGCCTGTTTGCAAATACGTCCTGCATCCGGCCCTGAGGCCGTGTGCGGGTAAAGGCCAAAAGCATGCCAAGTGCAATACCCCCGGCGATCAAAGACGAGCCGCCATAGCTGACGAAGGGCAAGGTCATGCCTTTCGCGGGCAGAAGACGCACCGCCACACCCATATTGATCAGTGCCTGCACGCCAAACATGGCCGCAAGGCCCGATCCGGCCAGACGGATAAACGTGTTCCGCTCACGGATCAGGCGCAGGAAACTGCGCACGACGATCGTGGCGTAAAGCGCGATGATGATCAGCACCAAAAGCAGGCCGTATTCCTCGGCTGCGACGGCGATAATGAAATCGGTGTGTGCATCCGGCAGCGACCACTTCACCTGTCCTTCGCCGACACCTACTCCAAAGAAGCCACCTTCGCGGATGGCGTTGGTCGCGTATCCCAGCTGCGTGGTGGGGTCGACCTCGGGGTTTAGGAAACCGTCAATCCGGCGCGCAAAGTGCTGCGAGTTGTGATAGGCAAACGTGCCGCCCAGCACGACCAACCCAGCTGCGCCTACCAGAAGAAGGATCGGGGCGCCTGCAAGGAAATACATCACGCCCCAGCCAAACAGGATCAGCGCAGATTGTCCAAAGTCCGGCTGCATAGCCAGAAAGAGGACAATTACCATGACCAGACCTGCGGACATGGCGCGACCGGGCGGGCCGTTAATCTCTTGACTGGCGGCCATAAGCCACGCGGCAACCACGACAAATCCCGGCTTCAGAAACTCGGACGGTTGAAGCGATGCAAAGCCCAGCGAATACCAGCGCGTGGCCCCTTTTCCGAAATCCGTGCCCAAAACGGGCAGAAGCATCACAGCGACCATCGCCACGACAAACCCAATTACGCCCAAACGGCGCACCATCTGGGGCGACATCATTGTGAAGGCGAACATGGTGATCAGGGCAGCGACACCAAAGATCAACTGGCGTTCAACATAATGGAAATAGCCCAGCCCGTTACGCTCGGCCAAAGGAGGGGATGCCGCCAACCCCAAAAGAATGCCGATCCCGAACAGGATCAAGATGCACGAGACCGACCACTTGTCGATCGTCCGCCACCAACGGGGAAGAATGGGGTCGCCGCTTTGTGCGGGGACCGCGCCATAAACCATTTCAGTCATGAATAACCGCCTGCAATTTGCCTGTACCGCTCATAATATCCGGCCCATCCCTTTGCGGGTTTTTGGTGCCGATGCCTGTGGCCCCGTCTTGCGCGAGGTCTCGGGCCAAGAATAGTTGAGTTTCGGTAATAATTCCAGTGGTTTTACGCAGGCGTTGCGACCTTTCGGCAATCAGCCGCTTGACGGACCTGCCGCGCGCGATTTTGCGCGGTCTTTGCCCAGACGCGCCTCGCGCCAGATGATGACAATGCCGGCGGAAATCACGATGGCGGCGCCCAGAAGTGTTTGGGCTGTCGGCAGGTCGCCAAAGAAAAGGTATCCAAAGGCCAGCGCGAAGATCATCGATGAATAGTCAAACGGCGCAATGGTCGAGGCTTCGGCGTGCGTATAGGCGGTGGTCAGCATCAACTGTCCAACGCCGCCCGCCAATCCTGCGGCCAGAAGCAGCGCGAACTCGGGTCCTGTGGGCCAGACCCAACCGAAGGGCACCGTCAGAAGCGACAGCACAATCGCCGTGAAAGATGCATAGATCACCACGGTCGAGGGCGGATCCACCCCTACCAGCTTGCGCACAAGTATCTTAGCGACCGCGATGAAACAGGCGGCGATGATGGCCAGCATGGCCCCAAAAGCGCGCAGGTCGTCCCCATCGCCCCAGCCCTGAAGCTGTGGCCACATAACGACCATAACGCCGACGAGCCCGGCCAGCACGGCCCCGATGCGCACTGCGCGCACCTGTTCGCCCAAAAAGATAGCCGCCAAGATCACCGTGATGATTGGCGCGGCATACAGGATCGCGGTGATGTCGGGCAGCGCCAGATAAGCGACGGCGGTAAAGTTCAGACCCATCGCCATCACGCCCACTGTCCCCCGGCTGACATGCCCCCAAAGCTGCTGAGTGCGCAGGGCTGTATGCAGCCGCCCCTCGTAAGCCAACCACGCGGCGATAACTGGCAGCGCAAAGAGCGAGCGGAAAAAGACGATCTCTCCGGCGGGGACATGGTCCGATGCCGCCTTGATCATGGCCTGCATGGACATGAAGAACGCCACCGATCCAAGCTTTAGGTATATTCCGCGGTTTTGGGTCATTCCCCCGGCATACGCGCTTGAGCAGGTGGGGGAAAGGGAAACTGTCACGCAGCCTAACTTGCAGAGCACAAGGCGGGCTTGCCGCATCCTCCCCCGGGGGATAATCTATAGGTATGGAACACACGCATACACACACCAGCCACCCGAAAATCTCGGCCCGCCTGAAACGCGCCGATGGGCATCTTCGCTCGGTGGTCGAGATGATCGACCAAGGCCGCCCCTGCGTCGAACTTGCACAGCAATTACAAGCAGTTGAAAGCGCCATTCGCAATGCAAAGCAAGCGTTGATCCACGACCATTTGGACCATTGCCTGGGGGACGAGACGTCGGACGCGATTGCCGAGTTGAAGGCCATCACCCGATATTTGTGAGGCACACATGTTCGACGTCCTTCGCAACCGCACCTATCGCAACCTGTTTCTGGCGCAGATCGTCGCCCTTCTGGGTACCGGACTGGCAACGGTCGCACTGGGCCTTTTGGCCTATGATTTAGCGGGCGATAATGCGGCGCTGGTTCTGGGCGCGATCTTCACGATCAAGATGATCGCTTATGTGGTGCTTGCGCCGATTGCCAGCGCGATGGCCGACCGGGTGAACCGACGCGCGCTTTTGATCGTGCTGGACGTGATCCGAGCCTCCGTCGTGCTCTGCCTGCCCTTCGCCACAACACTGTGGCAGGTCTATGGGCTGATTTTCGTGTTGCAAGCGGCCTCGGCTGCGTTCACGCCGACATTTCAGGCCACCATTCCAGACGTTTTGCCGGATGAAGAGCAATACACAAGGGCGCTGTCGCTGTCGCGGCTGGCCTTTGATCTGGAAAACATCTTGTCCCCTACAATGGCCGCGCTGATCCTGACCATCGCAAGCTACAACAGCCTGTTCTTGGGCACGACACTGGGCTTTGTGATCTCGGCGCTGATGGTCATGTCGGTGCGCCTGCCCGACCCGAAACCCGCCGCACCCCGAGACTTCTATGCCCGCACCACGCTGGGCATCCGCATCTATCTGCCCACTCCACGTTTGCGCGGGCTTTTGGGACTGAACCTGGCTGTATCCAGTGCAGGGGCGATGGTGCTGGTGAACTCGGTTCTCTTGGTGCGTGGCCAATTGGAGTTGGGCGAAACCGCGCTGGCCTGGACCATGTTTGCCTTCGGACTGGGAGGTATGGTTGCGGCAGTCGCCCTGCCCCGCATCCTTCACATCGCTCCTGAACGCCCGCTGATGCTGGGCGGGGCCAGCCTGATGGCCGCCGCTCTTTTAGGCCTAGGCGGCGTTATAACCATGTGGGGGCTCGGCTGGCCCGTCTTGCTGATTGCATGGGCTGTGATCGGGCTGGGATACTCGACTGTGCTGACACCCTCGGGTCGCCTTTTGGCACGTTCCGCCCATGCCGAAGACCGCCCCGCAATTTTCGCCGCCCAGTTCGCCCTGTCGCACGCCTGTTGGCTTCTGACCTATCCGCTGTCTGGCTGGCTTTTGACCAGCTTCGGAACCGTGCCGACGCTGTTCACCCTCGCGAGCCTCGCGTTGATCGGGATCACCGCCGCCCTGCGCCTTTGGCCCGCCGATGACCCGGTCGAGGTCGCCCATACCCATGACAACCTGCCTTTGGATCACCCACATCTAAAGGGCCACCGTCGACACACCCATGCGCTGGTGATCGACGATGCCCACCCGCAATGGGATTCGCATTTCTGACAAGCAAACCTGCGTTTCATGCCGGCAGTTTCCCTGCCAAAGACATAATTTTGGCGGAAAACTGTGGACAACTTGGCAGGAAGTGGCAATCAAGCCTACACGCGGCGTTTAATCTGTGACGATCCGCCAAAAAGACCCACCGCGCACCAAGACCGACGCAGGAGCACATATCGCAATGAGCTTAGATACCAAACCGCGCGCGCCGACCGAGGTGCAAACAGACGAGTTTTGGTCCAGATTGCGCATGCTTTTCGCAGCCGCGCCGGATTATCCGCTGATTTACCAATCAGATGACGCCGCACGCCAAGCCGTGGCGGATCTGGATGACAGCCATATTCTGGTGTTGATCAAGACAGACACCGGTTTCGAATATCGCAACCGGTACGAACCGAACCGTCCGCTGTCTGATACCGGTGATCCTTGGGGCGTGGCCGCCGAGGTCGCGGGCGAGATCACGAAGCGGCATCACCATAAGAAAAACAAGCTGACGGTTTTTGGGGACAGCGCGGTCCCCGACGACACAACGGCGGACCTGTGTATCAATATCTTGGATGGCGTGCTTACCCTTTCTGATCGAAATGAGGACGACGCGTGGACCCTTGATGCCACCCTAAAATCGCCATGGTTGACCGCGGATCCGGACGAATTTCAGGCCTATCTCGAGGCGTTTCGTTGGGATCTAAACCAGCAGAGCCGCTTTTTGGCCGATACGGAAGGCAAGCGCACATTTCAGGGCTTTGGCCGCTATATCTCGCGACTGCGCCATCAAACCACTGGCCGCCCGACCCCATCGCGCGGACGCAAGCAGTTGGACGTGAAAGACACGCTGGATTTTCCCAAGGGTGCCACAGATTGCGTCACCAAGGATGATGGCACGCTCGAGTTCACTTCAAGCGACGAATTCGGCACACCCGCGCGCTATCGTCTGGATCGGGCGGGCAACTGGCGGGCGCAGGTGGATGAGACCATCATCATCATGCATTTCGGCCAATCCAATGCGGGCGTAAACGAAGCCGGAGGCGAAATCCCCGAGGCGATCCGCCTGCACAGCCATGTCGTAAACCTGAATGACGGCTATGGGGTACGCGGGTTGTTGGGTCGCTTTCCGAAGTTTGAGGCCACCGCCCTGACCCCGTTTGATCAGAACGTCGATGCGTCCATTCAATCGATTGTTGGCGTCAGCGCCGGGATCTATCTGGAAGGCCGTCGCGATGCCGGTCGTGCGCCTCGGCAAGTGGCCGTGCGATCGGAAGCCAAGGGCGGGCAGGCCTTTATCGGGCGTGTGGGCGACGGGCTGCGCCCGGGCATTCACCGCCGCGGAGAGGGCGACTATTCCCCCAGCTTCCTGAACCTGATTGCCTCCCTGCGCAAGATGATCGAACTGGCCGCGCAGGAAGGCGCGCCGGTCAAGCACATCTATATCCCCTTCACCCATCAAGAGGCCAACCGGCAGGACAGCATCGAAACCTATTGCACCGAGGCGATGAACCTGTTTAACGATGTCGAAGACCACATCCGCGATCTTGACGTGCCCGTGACTTGGCTGCTGGATCAGGCGCCGGGCTCGACCGCGGCTGGTGCGGGGTCGCATTGGAATGCACGCCTTGCGCTGCACGAACTGTCGCGCCGCGCGCCAAATATCGAGCTTGTCCAGCCGCGCTATCCCTATCCGATGTTCGACAAAAGCCATTGGAGCAACGTGGGCAAAGCGCTGTATGGCGAGTTTCTCGGCCATATTATTCTAGAGCTTGAGGACGGAAAATCCGTCCACGCCGCCGAACTGGTGGAGCATGAACAACACGACCGTCAGATCATGTTGCGCTTCAACAACCTGACCCCGCTGGCCTTCGATCTGGACCATCACCCGGTGATCAACTCGGTCAAGGGTTTCACGCTTGAGCAGGCACCGGACATTCAAATCGACAGCGCCGAGGTGACGGGTGCACAAGAGGTTACCCTGACCACATCTGCCCCTCTGCCATCCGGGGCGCGGGTCTGCTATTCTTTCCGCCCGCGCACGCAGGACGAATACGAAGATCCGATTGACTGGGCGGTTGGTGCTGGTGGCTTGCGCGAAACATGGTCACGTCCGTGCAAATTCGACCCCAGTGAAACGCTGTATCGTTGGGTGCCCGCCTTCCGGGTCGAAATCACATGACCTTGAGCAGCGATGCAGACCGCGCAATCAACTTGAATATTCACGCCTCTTGCAACACATTGCGGCGATAGTTTTGGCCTTGGGTCATCCAGTTTTACCCCAGTATGAGTACCTTGAGATAAATCAGCATGTCAGCATCCACAGACCCCCGGGAAATACCTATCGAACAGCCGGATCGCATCCTGTCTAAATGCCTTCAGATGGTGTCATGGGCGCAGCGCCTTCCCAGCCGTTTTGCGTCACGTGAACAGGCGATTGACGTGCTCGGGTCCATTGACGACCCCCAATTTGCGCTTTCGGTCGTGTCGCCTGATGGGGATCACCTGTCTTTCTATCACCGCCATTTTGACGATCCCAACGTGCCTGTGCTGGGGGATAACGTGCCGGGATGGTGCCAGATTTTGGCCGTTGATGGTGACCTGACCCAGATCGAGGATATACGTCAGGCCGAGGCGCGCATGTCCAAGGATGGCAACCCCAATGCCATTCTGGAAACCCTGTCCCCAGATCAGACGCAATGTTTGATGATCTCTGAGGGGCGCATGACGCTCTACAAGCGCGATGCATTGGGGGACTGGCATTATGGGCTGCATTTCTCGGGCGGTTTCATCTCGACCGATGTAGACAAGCTGGCCTCGTATCTGGGCACGCTACATTCCGACTTTGGCGCCCATGCGCGCGGAACGCTTCAGGACCTGCCCCCGGTGGGAAAGTTCCTGACGGTTTGGCGGGCCACCATTCGCCGTTCCGCGATGCAAGCAGTCCAGAACGCGATGAAGGATTACAGGCCAAAGCGCTTTCAGAATTTTCCGGCTGACAGCCGGGATCAGGACATCGTTGACGGGCGCAAGCAGTTTCAGATCGTCGCCGGCCATGGCGCGTGGCAGCCCTGCTACCTGTCTGATGACGGCTTTGTGCGCCCTATGGCTGATCGCTCTATCCTGTTGATGCACGCGGGGCAGTCTAATGCAGGGATCCACCCCGCAGGCGGCCCCATTCCCGGCGTCGTCAAAACTCCTTATCACATCCTAACGCTGAAT
The DNA here is from genome assembly GCF_056161205.1 of Aliiroseovarius sp. ABM4_368. NCBI lineage: Bacteria > Pseudomonadati > Pseudomonadota > Alphaproteobacteria > Rhodobacterales > Paracoccaceae > Aliiroseovarius > Aliiroseovarius sp. ABM4_368. Next base: position 939,359 of record NZ_JBSWYR010000001.1, read on the forward strand.
GATGGCCGTAGCGCGCGCGGATTGATGGGCAAACCACCAACAACCGAAATCACAGGGTTCACACCCTTGGACGAATGCCTTCCCCTGCCCTTACAGTCGGTGACCTCGACTGCGGCCAGCACCTATCTGGCGCAAATGCCCGAGGGGCAAAACTGGCCGCAATTCATCGTGCGCTCGGAGGCCATCGGGGGTCAGGCGATCATCGGAGATTCTACGTCACCGCGCCGCCCGGGTCTGCACATGAATGAATTGGGCGAGCGCTCGCAGTGTTTCCACAATCTGATCTCGACCATCTCGCGCACGGTTACCCTTGCGGCACAGGAAGGCGCACCGGTTCAGACGATCTATATCGCTTTCACTCACCAAGAAGCCGACCGCGCTGCTGAACGCGAGGTTTATGCCCAGCAGGTCACTGCCTTCTTCGCGGATGTCGAAGCCCATCTGGAAAGTTTGGACACCCCGATTGTCTGGCTTCTGGATCAAGTCCCCGGCACCATCCGCTTTGGCAACTGGCGCGTGCGCCTTGCGTTGCAGGATCTGGCAGATGCTTTGCCAAACGTGCACCTGATCCAGCCGCGATACCCTTATCCGCTGTTTGATACCACTCATTGGAGCAACCGCGCCAAAGCGCTATACGGCGAATATCTGGGCCATGCGATCTGGCAACTGGAACAGGGGCAGCGCTTTCAGGCCACCAAGTTGGTTCACGCTGAACGTGTTGGCCGCGAGATCACGTTGCGTTTGGACAACATCTCGCCGCTTGTGTTGGATGCAGAGTATTACCCATCACCTCCGCGCAATTTCGGCTTCCATGTCATCGGCCCCAAACGCGCACCCGGATTGTCCGAACTGCGCGTGACGGCCGCGAATGAAATCACGTTGTTCCTTGAGGACACGCCTGACCCGTCACTGGATGGGAAACTGGGCGTGCAATACGCGATGAACCGCATTTCGAATGACGAAGTCGTGCCCGGTTGGGCGGCTGGCATTGGCTGCCTGCGCGAAGAACGCGGATTTGAAAGCCCGGGTTTCGATGGTGTGACCCATCACCCTTGGGTGCCCGCCTTCGAGGTCAAAGGGCTCTAGAAGTACAGAACCCAGCTGCGCAGCGTATTCATCTCGGCCGCCAGCAAAAGGGCGAAGGCGATGCGCCAGCCCCAATTGCTGAACCTGCGCCACAGGATCACCGTGCAGACAAGCGACACCAGCGCTAGAATGGGACCGACCCACAGCGCATGGTGGGAGCTGTCCCAATAGCTTAGCGGGCTCTCAAAAACCCAATCGCTGAGCGGCCAGAAATGCATCCGCCCGTCATCGTGGTGCAGCAGAAAATCCGACCCGATATGCACAAGCCCCGAACCAGCAAAGGCCACAACTGGCCGAGCTTTCAAAGAAAGCCCCGCCGCCAACACCGCCCCCCACAGGAAAAACGAATTGTCGATCGAGAAGATGCGCTGCCAGCTGTCTGAAAAGTAAAGCTGGTTGAAGATCACGCTTTCCGGGATCTGCTGGATGAACATTGCCCAAAACACCAATAGGTACAGCGACAGATCGGGCAATAGCCCCCCTGCCAGTGCAGCCCAAAGGGTTTTGCGGTCTCGGCCAAATGCGACGGAGCCAACGATCAGATGTGCTGGTGTGTTCATGTCTTATCCTGTTTGCTGACGTGAGCATGGCAGAGAAGAGCACGCGCTCAAAGGGGGCTAACCACAAAGTGACAGGTTCCGGAATGCTGAATTGGTATTTTGGACAGCTAGCAATAGGAGGCGTGTTCCAACTGCTCCCAAGATGGCCAAAGCGGAACGCCTCGTGCGCGTTACTTAATTGGAAATCCCATATCTTGCAGATCTTTAAGTCTTGCCTTTGATCCCCTGCCCCACATCAGTTTTAGCGGGCGTTTCCGGCAAACGAGGTGAAGTAGTAATTCATAATCTTCACCGTCATAGGTAAGCTCGGCTGCTTCGACATCCTCAAATTTATAGCCCCATGTCCGTGGCTTGCGCCAAGGAAGGCTGTGATCAACAGTCAGCACGCGACGATCTGGATCGAAGCTGACAACTTGATTGGGTTGGAAGATCGCCTCGCGCAAAGTCGCGACCACCATGATGCTTGGAACGATCACGGAAAGAAGAAAGATCACCATAAATCCAAGAAAGTTGCCAAAACGCGTTGTATCACCGCGAAAAACCGAGGCAATAAGCTCGTAAGATTCCCGGCTAAAAACCCCGAAAGAACTGGCAAGCACCAGCCCGATGATTGCAGCAAACGGGCACATAAGAAGAACGACAATTCTATTTTTGATGCTTAAATCGTTTGTGAATTTGGCAACCATAAACTTTCCTTATCCATCACAGCGCTAAACCGTAAAGTTTTGGCGGCAAGATCTGGGTCGTTACAGCTTTCTTCAAGCAGATGAATTTCAAAACTCTTCACGTCGCATTCTGAGTAACCTCATACAATTTGTCACGAAAAAAGCCCCGCCAATTTGGCGGGGCTTTCTGTATTTCAAAGTCTGACGAGCTTACTGGATAAGGGTCAGCAGCGTATCCAGAGACTGCTTGGCGTCGCCATAGAACATGCGCGTGTTCTCTTTGAAGAACAGCGGGTTCTCGATGCCCGAATAGCCTGCACCCTGACCACGTTTCGACACGAAGACCTGCTTGGCCTTCCAGCATTCCAGCACCGGCATACCAGCGATGGGGCTGTTGGGGTCGTCTTGAGCCGCAGGGTTCACGATGTCGTTCGAGCCGATGACGATGGCGACATCCGTTTCCGGGAAGTCGTCATTGATCTCGTCCATTTCCAGCACGATGTCATAGGGCACTTTGGCTTCTGCCAGAAGCACGTTCATGTGACCGGGCAGACGGCCTGCAACCGGGTGGATTGCGAAGCGGACATTCTTGCCTTTGGCGCGCAGACGGCGGGTCAGCTCGGCCACGTTCTGCTGGGCTTGTGCCACAGCCATACCATAACCAGGGATGATGACCACGCTGTCAGCTTCCTCAAGCGACGCAGCCACACCATCGGCGTCGATGGCGATCTGTTCACCTTCGATTTCCATGGCCGGACCGTCCGAGCCGCCACCAAAGCCGCCCAGAATAACCGAAACGAACGAGCGGTTCATCGCCTTACACATGATATAGGACAGGATCGCACCAGACGAACCAACCAGCGCGCCCACAACGATCAGAAGGTCGTTGCCCAGCGAGAAGCCGATCGCCGCAGCCGCCCAACCCGAGTAGCTGTTCAGCATCGACACAACCACCGGCATGTCGGCGCCGCCGATGCCCACAATCAGGTGATAACCGATGAACAAAGCTGCGATGGTCAGGATGATCAGCGGCAGGAAGGCTGCCGTATTCAGATACCAAATCAGGCAGATCAGAGACAAAGCCGCCGCGCCTGCATTCAGCATGTGACCGCCCGGCAGCTTTTCAGCCGACGAGGTCACTTTGCCCGACAATTTGCCATAGGCGATGACCGAACCCGTAAAGGTCACGGCACCGATCCAAACGCCCAAGCTGAGTTCAACCAGCAGGATGTTGATCTCGACCGAGGATTTCTTGGCGATCAGCTGGCCAAAGCTGCCCAGCTCTTTCACCGTGCCATCCATCAGGGCCTGCGCGGCGTTACCGATCTCAAAATGCGCATTGAAGCCGACAAACACAGCGGCCAGACCGACCAGTGCGTGCATGCCCGCAACCAGTTCCGGCATCTGGGTCATTTCGACCTTGGATGCCAGCTGGTACCCAATGACACCGCCCGCAGCGATCAGCGGGATCGACAGCCACCACAGGCCGGCACCGGGGCCGATCAGGGTCGCCGCCACCGCCAGCGCCATGCCGACAATGCCATACCATACCGCGCGTTTCGCGCTTTCCTGTCCCGACAGACCGCCAAGGGAAAGGATGAACAGAACTGCTGCAACAACATATGCAGCCGTGGTGAAACCAAATTCCATGATCCCTACCCCCTTACGATTTCTGGAACATGGCGAGCATGCGCCGTGTCACGAGGAAGCCGCCGAAAATGTTGATCCCGGCCATAAAGACCGAGGCCGCGGCCAACAAGATCACCAAGAACGAGCCTGATCCGATTTGCATCAGCGCCCCCAGAATGATGATCGACGAAATGGCGTTGGTCACAGCCATCAGCGGTGTGTGCAACGAGTGGCTTACGTTCCAGATCACCTGGAAGCCCACAAACACGGCCAGAACGAACACGATGAAGTGCTGCATAAAGCTGGCGGGCGCATAAAGCCCCAGCAGCAAAAGCAGCGCACCGCCAACCGCCAGCAAGGTCACCTGCTGTTTGGTCTGCGCTTTGAACGCGGCGGCTTCTTGTGCCTTGATTTCCTCGGGCGTCAATTCCTTGACCTCGGCCTTCGGCTGGGCCGCGATGGCCTGCACTTTCGGCGGGGGCGGCGGGAAGGTGATTTCGCCTTCATGGGTCACGGTCGCGCCACGGATCACGTCGTCTTCCATATCGTGGACAACCTGACCGTCCTTCTCGGGCGTCAGGTCAGTCATCATGTGACGGATGTTGTTGGCGTAAAGCGACGACGACTGCGCGGCCATGCGCGATGGGAAGTCGGTATAGCCGATGATGGTCACGCCGTTGTCGGTCACGACCTTCTCGTCCATCACGGTGCCTTCAGCGTTGCCGCCTTTTTCGGCCGCAAGGTCAACAATGACCGAGCCCGGCTTCATCGCGTCGATCATATCCTTCAGCCAAAGCTTGGGGGCTTCGCGGTTCGGGATCAGCGCGGTGGTGATGACGATGTCAACTTCGGGGGCCAGCTCGCGGAACTTAGCCAGCTGAGCTTCGCGGAATTCGGGCGAAGATACAGCGGCGTAACCACCGGTGGCAGCACCGTCTTGCTGCTCTTCTTCGAAGTCCAGATAGACGAACTCGGCGCCCATCGATTCAACCTGCTCGGCCACTTCCGGGCGCACGTCGAACGCGTAAGTGATCGCACCCAAGCTGGTCGAGGTACCAATGGCGGCCAGACCGGCAACGCCAGCACCGACAACCAGAACCTTGGCAGGCGGAACCTTACCAGCAGCGGTCACCTGACCGGTGAAGAAACGGCCAAAGTTGTTGCCGGCTTCAATCACGGCGCGATAGCCCGCAATGTTCGCCATGGACGACAGAGCATCCATTTTCTGCGCACGCGAAATACGCGGCACCATTTCCATTGCGATCACGCTTGCGCCGGACTTCTTGGCCTTTTCCAGCCCGTCCTCGTTGCCGCCCGGATTAAAGAAGCTGATCAGCGTCTTATCTGCCGACAAACGCTTCAGTTCCGTATCGTTGGGCTGACGCACTTTGGCGATAATATCTGCCGCTTTCCACAGCGCCGCGGCGGTCTTAACGACCTCGACACCTGCTTCCTTATAAGCTGCGTCCGAGAAGCCAGCATTTGCGCCCGCTTTGGTCTCGATCACGCAGTCATAGCCCAGCTTTTGCAGCATTTTGGCGCTTTCAGGCGTCATCGCAACGCGATTTTCGCCCTCGAACACTTCCTTGGGTACACCGATTTTCACAGTCTCTTCCTTCTCCCGTCGTGTGCCGAACGAGGGGTGATCCCTCGGCCCCGGCGGTTTCATGGCGCATTCTATACGCATCCCCTGCGCAAGAAGCTATCGTTTAGGCGGTCATCGCGACAATTTTATTTCAATACCCGACAGCGCGTCGCAGCGCAATGCCGCTTTGCAGCAATTTACAGCCAGCGACGTACAGTCGCGGACCAGTTTTTGAACTCGTCTCCAAACAATTCGGTCAGTTGGGCCTCTTCTCCGATGATGAAGCGGGTTGTGATGATTCTTGTAAAGATAGGAACCAAGACCAGTGCAGGCAGCACGTCCCAGCGCAGAACCAAACCGCCTAAAATCAGCGCGTCGCCCAGATAGATGGGGTTGCGGGTCAGCCGATAGATGCCCGAGCGCAAGAACGCCGTGGGAGTCTGCCGCGGGATCAGCGTCGTGTGGGCACGCTGGAATTCCCATACCGCCAGCGCCATCGCTCCGATCCCTGCCCCGAGCAGCCCATTTCCCAGCCAGCGCGTCCAATCCAGCCCTAAGCCAAGCCCCGGCACAACCCGGTCCAGCCCGAATGCAGCGGCGGCCATCGCAATCAACCAAATGGGGGGCAAATCAACAAGACGGAGCAGTCGGGACATTTAACCAGTTAAGTAGGGCAGCGTTCCTGTCCTTGTAACAATTCGTCAGATTTATGCAATGACCGACAGGTTAAAATCCAAATGCGACACGTTTCTAGTGCGCGGGCCGGATAAACGTCCCATTCCGAAGATCGCTCATGGCTTGGCGCAGCTCGTCCTTGGTGTTCATGACGATAGGGCCGTGCCACGCGACGGGCTCGCGGATCGGCGCGCCTGCGACCAGCAGGAACCGTACACCTTCTGGCCCGGCTTGCACCCGCACCTCATCGCCCGCGCCGAAGCGGACCACAGTGCGATTGCCGGACAGATCGCGGATGTTGACCTCGTGGCCCATGACTTCTTTCTCCAACAACACGCCTTCGGGTGTGGCGGCATCGGTGAACGCCCCTGCCCCTTCGAACACATAGGCAAACGCCTGACGGCGTGTGTCCACGGGAAGCGTCTTGGTGACGCCAGCCGGTACGCTTACATCCAGATAAAGCGGATCGGCGGCAATCCCGTCAACCGGCCCCGAGCGCCCCCAGAAATCGCCCACGATCACGCGCACCTTGGTGCCGTCGTCTTCTTCGATCACCGGGATCTCGACTGACGGCACGTCTTGATAGTTGGGAGCAGTCATTTTCAGGTCGCGCGGCAGATTGGCCCACAGTTGGAACCCATGCATCTGCCCGCGCGCGTTCGCAATCGGCATTTCCTGATGCATGATGCCCGACCCGGCAGTCATCCACTGAATGTCGCCCGCGCCCAGACTGCCCTTGTTCCCTAGGCTATCTTCATGCTCTACTTCGCCCGCCAGAACATAGGTAATGGTCTCGATCCCGCGATGGGGATGCCACGGGAAACCTTTTTCAGACAGGCGCGGGTCATCGTTGCGGAAATCGTCAAACAACAGAAACGGATCATAGGCCGCAGGGTCGTGAAACCCGAAAGCCCGGTGCAAATGAACCCCGGCCCCTTCCATTGTGGGCTTGGACTGATCAGCAGACAGGACAGGTCGAATGGACATCGAAACCTCGCTTTCTATGCGTTTCGCTTAGAAGCAAGTTAGGCTTCGGTTCCTCTTCGCGCAATTTGCGGGATTGAACAGAACTGCGTTGAGAAATGCACAGACCTATCAAAATTGAACAAGGCGCGCTGAAGTTACCTTGGGCTGATTAGCCGCTATCGCCGCCCGTCCCAGTGGTCGGTGTTGCAATACAAGACGCTTCATCCGGATAGCACAGAGTGTCGAACTCACGGGGGCTTGTGACCGTAACGTTTCTTAGACGGGGTTCATAGATACCGGTCCACCGTCCCGCAAATGTCGGCTGAAAACTGGCGGATGTCTCAACAACAATCACATGCTCGCCTTGGTATAAAGGCGGAATTTTCGCCGCTAGATCAGTGCGAATATCTGTATTCGTCAACCTATCTTGGCCGTCAGTCGCGTAGGAGTTTCTGACATTGGTTTGCACCGGTTTCGCAATGTGAATTCTCCGGTCATCTGGATTATTACACTTATCAACCGTACGCTTACATTCAACAACAGTGACGCGCACCCAGCTGTCATCTTCGCTATTGGTCATATACTGAAAAAGCGAATCCAAACCTGCGAGAGTTGTGGAATCGTAATATGGAAACCGAGAAAGGTAGTCAGCAACCGCATAGTTGGCTTTCAAAGATATGCTCTTTGCGCGATAACTTTCGAAAAATGCAAAGGTCGCCTGCAAACAGAATAATAGGATCGGCAGAATGATGACGCTTTCAACTGTTACGGTCCCTGAATCTGAGCGTGTGAAACACGCAACACGACGCATTAAACGCCCCATGCCACCTTCGCTAACTCTGCTTCCATTCTGTCTCATATCAAGGTTCTTTCACATAGGTCGACATAGCGATCAAAGCAATTTCGCCTTCAGGATTGCGGGGGATCCCCATTACCCAAGCCGTGCTTGAAAAAAACGGCTTCTTTTGCCAACAAACCCGCAACAACATCAGATCGCCACCTCCCCCGATTGCAAATCCATCCAGATCGGGTGGCTCGATAGGTTCATTGCGGTCAATGCACTGTACACTATCAGCCGGCAAAGCCCAATTGCTTGACGAAACACGGATTTGCTCGAGCTCTAGATCTTCTTCGCAGGTGCCAGCAATCAGCATGTTTTCGCAAATCATACCTTTAAAATCTGCTGTCGTCATTTTGCCGTCACCGTCCATTTCGACAAGTCTTCCCAATCGGAAATCACGGACTGTCATGTCAACGGCACGCTCCAAAAATACCGACCGCAACGCGAAAAAGCTTAGTTCAAATGACGTCATGAACAGTGTCATGAACAGGGGGAACCACATTACAAACTCAATCGTGGAACTGCCACGCTGATCGCGCAGCCAGTTAGCCCGCTTTCTCTGCCGTTTGAATATGTATCGTTTGATTGCCACGACATGTGTCTCCAAAACTGATCAATCTGGGTATGATCGACCAAGATCGACCAAACCCATTATTCACATCGACGCTGTTAATTCGTCAGGCGCAAACGGTTGATGTCTTCTGCGATACCCGCAAACACTGTCGAAAGCTGGATAATGTCTCCGTCAGCATCTGTATCGCCAACCCGATGGTGAGTTGTGGTGCCCGGAATATCCGACGCACACGAATTCATAATCGTGCTGGAATCATCATCATCTGCCACCATCGAGATCGTATAAATGGTGATGCCCATATCCTTGGCTGCAGTGCACTGTTCAATCAAAAGATCATCAACAGCCGTATTCGTCAGGGACCTGAACCCGGTGGATGTCCCCGGTGTATCAACCTCGTTTCCGATATAGTCGCCGAAGCTATCAAAGATGCGGGTAGAATAGCCTTTTTTCCAGTACTCTTGCCAGGTCAACTGTTTTGTGCGGCTATTCGCAGCGCCCCTGTACGGCACACAAACATCGCTGTTCCAGCTACGATCATCATCATCAAAGCAGTGGTTCTTACCTTCGTTTCCAAAAGGCTCGTTTTTCCATTCACCGTACGGAAGGTTTCGCGAATTATTCTTCGTTTCCGCCGGATTGAACCAATACCACCGATCATCACTATCGTTGTCGGGAGTTCCCCGGTTATCACGAACTGACAGGATATCTTCTTCCGAATTATACCAAATCGGAGATGCTCCGGTTCTGAACCCATCTTTCAGGAAGCTACTGGTAGAGTTTACGCCATCCGTCATCAACACGATGATCTTAGAGGACAGCGTGTTTGCAAAATTGTATGGGCGACCACGGAAATCTGAATGGACAAGACCATCATCATCAATCAACGAGGTTATCGCCGGTTGCGCATCTTGATGCAGCAACGCGGTTCCCCACTTCATCCCAACATGGATTGCCGTACCGCCAAGAGCGCTGAGCTGAGAAATTTCGCTTGCCATTTGCTGTGGTGAATTCTCAAATGGCACGATGTCGCGCCAAGAGGCGTTGAAGCAGCTCCACCACGTTTCATACCATTGCGCATTGGATTGGATATCCGGCTCTTCCCAATTGCTTGTATCGAAGATGTAGCGGTTGCTCTGGGCACGCTCGCCACCACGTACGTACTGAGCTGTTTGATGAAGGGTGTCGGTTGTCGAAATACCGGCGACATCAAATTCATCAGGGTCAAACGTTACGCAGGTCGATTCACTATGCGTATCTGCCACTGTGAACTTGCTCAGCAGATTTGCACCGACCGAGACCTGTGCCGAATACGGAACAAGTGTCAGGGACGTCTTGTTGTCCTGAATTGGGCATGTGCTCCAATCCGTCGGAGAGGCCGAGTTATTCGGATCGCAAAGGATCAAGTTCGAGAATTCCGTTGCTGCAGTTTTCAACTCGTCGATCTTTCGAACACCATTGACGGAGTTCGACTCCATCGACCCTGACACATCAACCACCAACGACACTTCGGTCAGAACAATGGATTTTTCGGCGCCACCGCCGGCCGGAACAGGCAAACTGCTGACACCCACCCAATCCATGAACGGTGTATTCATTGTGCTTCTTGAGGTCGCCTTTACGCTGGTCCCATCAGATGCAACGGAAACAGTGACGTCTTCGCGTTCGACAATCCCGTCCAAGCCCGCGCTGCTAAAGTAGTCAAGGACGACGCTTTTCCGGTCGCGTTCCTGATCAGGGTTCGCCGCGGCCAGAAGAGCACGGTCCATTGTGGCTTGGATGCGCGTGCGCTGATATTCGTGTCGCATCAAATCAATCGCGACACCTGCAAAGATAAACATCGCCAAGAACAAGAAAAGCGAGAAGCCGATCATGGCCCCCTCTTCTTGTGTTGCGAAGTTTTTGACACGCGAAAGCGGCCTGCAATCTGCAAGCCGTTTTTTGGATCCCGATACAATCATACTCTTACGCTCCAAAATATGAGCCATCAAACTACCCTTCCCGCACACGCCATTGCGCCCACCAGGACTCTTACACCCATTCTTAGCATGGCCTTAAACAATAGATTTCCTGTGTCAAAAATAAGGCGTCTCTAAGAACATTGAAACCTAAATCGACTTTTGGCGGGATGAGTTGTTGATTTTATTAACTAATATAGCAACAAACGAGCGGTTAATTTTCCATTAAACCAGCCCCGGAAACAATTACCCCCGTATCACGACCATACAGTCAGGTTTGTTAAGGGGTGGTACTTTGGTCATTTCTTCATAACCTCTGTATCGTAATGTCGCAATTCTAAAGCGATTCTGCGGCGCTGCAGCAAACCAATGCTAAACCTGTACAGAGGTACAAAATGTCCCTTACGAATGAGCCGAGTTTTCGAGAGTCCGTTGAACTGATGTTCAATCGGGCGGCGTCCCTGATGAACCTTCCTTCGGGCTTGGAAGAAAAGATCCGCGTCTGCAATGCGACCTACACGGTCCGTTTCGGCGTGCGTCTGCGGGGTGAAATCAAGACCTTTACCGGCTATCGCTCTGTCCATTCAGAGCATATGGAACCTGTAAAAGGCGGTATCCGCTATGCGGTGGCCGTGGATCAGGATGAGGTCGAGGCGCTGGCGTCCCTTATGACTTTCAAATGCGCGTTGGTTGAGGCCCCGTTTGGTGGCTCGAAAGGCGGGCTGTGCATCGACCCGCGCGAGTATGAAGAGCACGAGCTGGAGCTGATCACCCGCCGTTTCGCCTATGAGCTGGCCAAGCGCGACCTGATCAACCCGTCGCAAAACGTCCCTGCCCCCGACATGGGCACCGGCGAGCGAGAGATGGCGTGGATCGCCGACCAATATGCGCGCATGAACACCACCGACATCAACGCTAAGGCCTGCGTCACGGGCAAGCCCCCCCACGCGGGGGGGATCTCGGGCCGGGTCGAAGCGACCGGGCGCGGCGTGCAATTTGGCCTGCGCGAGTTTTTCCGCCACCCAGAGGACGTGAAGATCGCCAAGCTGGACGGCAAGTTGAAAGACAAACGTGTTGTCGTTCAGGGGCTGGGCAATGTGGGCTATCACGCTGCCAAATTCCTGTCGCATGAAGATGGTGCGAAGATCATTGGCATCATTGAACGTGATGGGGCGCTGTATGACGAAAACGGGCTCGACGTCGAGGCGGTTCACCAATGGATCGCTGGCCATGGCGGCGTGAAGGGCTTTGCCGATGCGCAGTATGTGGAAAACGGCGCCGAGCTGTTGGAAGTTGAATGTGACATCCTGATCCCTGCCGCCCTTGAAGGCGTGATCAACCTGTCCAATGCAGAACGCATTCAGGCCCCGTTGATCATCGAGGCCGCAAACGGTCCGATCACATCGGGCGCGGACAAAGTCCTGCGCGACAAGGGGGTGGTGATCATTCCCGACCTCTATGCCAATGCGGGCGGTGTGACCGTGTCCTATTTCGAGTGGGTCAAGAACCTAAGCCACATCCGTTTTGGCCGCATGCAACGCCGTCAAGAAGAAGCGCGCCACCAGCTTGTCATTGACGAGCTGGAACGTCTGGACCGTTATCTTGGTGATGCGTGGTCGATGACGCCCGAGTTCAAGGACAAGTACCTGCGCGGCGCGGACGAATTGGAACTGGTGCGCTCAGGCCTGGATGACACGATGCGCACAGCCTATCAGGCCATGCGTGACGTTTGGCATTCCCGCGAGGACGTAGATGACCTGCGCATGGCGGCGTATATCGTGGCCATCGACCGGGTCGCAGCGAGCTATCGCGCGAAGGGTCTGTAACGCCAAAAAATCGCAGAAACGGCCGCCGATATCGGTGGCCGTTTTTCATTTATTTACAAACTATTATGCCGAATTATTGACGCAAAAGGTCAGCCTGACCTGCATCCTGCAAAACCCAGTATTGTAACGCCTCGCGAATGCCTCGCGCTGCGTCCGCGCGCCATTCGCGCGAGGTCAGCAATTTACGGTCCCTCTCGGAGGAGAGGAAGCCAAGTTCGATCAGAACGGAAGGAATATCCGCCGCTTTCAAGACCGAAAATCCGGCCTGAAGTCGCGGGGTTTTATAAGTGGATCCGGTGGCGCTGTGGATGCCTTCGACCAGACTGTCGGCCAGTAATTCTGACCGGGGTGCGGTGTCCGTACGCGCCAGATCCATCAGAACCAAAGTCACCGCATCGTCCTGCTGAGACAGATCCACGCCTGCCAGAATATCACTGCGATCATGGCGCTCGGCCAGTTTGCGCGAGGCTTCGTCCGAGGCCTCTTGCGACAAGGTATAAACGCTGGCCCCGGTCGCCCGTCCTTGCGCCAAAGCATCCGCATGCAGCGACAGGAACACGTCCGCACCTGCACCTCGCGCGATGGATACACGCTCTTCCAGTGGCACGAATTCGTCGGCATCGCGGGTTAGGACCACGTTGAAGCCCCCTGCCCGCAGCAGTTCTTCCTTCAATTCGCGCGCAAAGCTCAACATCAAATGCGCCTCGACCACGCCACCGCGTTCAGCCCCGGGATCAATGCCACCATGGCCGGGGTCCAGTACAACGGTCACATCGCCAAACCCGCGCTGACGCGTCTTGGGCGACGGCATGGGGCGCGCGGGTCGGTCAAAAACTGCGTCCTTGGGCGCACCAGCGGCGGCGGCGTATTCGGCCTCGGTCCCCGTGGTCAGCTCGACCCGCAGGCGCGCGGCCTCGGTACGTCGGGACACTCCCGCGGTCTGGTCTTGCGTGGCAAGCCCAGCCGAAGCCACCTGATAGGGCGCATTCAGATCAAAAACGATCCGCGTCCAACCCGGCCGGTACAGACCCGCGCGGATATCTGTAAACCAATCACCCTGCGAAAGTAGCGCAGCAATATCAATACCTTGCCAGTCCAGTTCCGAGAAATCCAGCACCAGACGCTTAGGCGAATCCAAGGTGAAGACACGCCACGGCACGGCCTGCGTCATCGGCACTTCAATGGCAACGCCACGCCAGCGATCTGACAATTGAACCCCGTCGCCTGCCAAATACGCCAGCCCGCTGAGCGTGCCTGAGGGACGCACCGAAACCGGCACAGATGGCGCGGCCGCGTCCCCTGCCCCAGCGGTCACAGCGACAGGCGCGGACACAGCTGGGCGTGCCTTGGGAGGAATGGACGTTTCGGGCGCAAGATCGCTGGCAAGGGCGGCCACCGGACACAATACGGCAAGTGCTGTACGCGCCAGCCAGCCTTGGCCCCTGCCCCCAAATTTCTTCACCACCATGAGCACCGACTTTTTATTGCTTCTTATGTCACCGGCAGCTTACTGCGCGGCGCGGCCTTGCGATACAATATATTCCATCTGTTCCAGCTCCATATAGCCGCGCGCCATGGTGTCATGCATGACGAAAGCTGGCGTGCCGGTGATACCAAGGCGCTGACCCAGATCGCGGTTTTCATTCAGCACGCGATCAACCTCGGGCGCATTCATACCCGCGGCGATGGCCGCGCCGTCCAGATCCAGATCATTGGCCAGTTCAACCAGACGATCTTCAGTGACGGCGCCACGAAGCGAGATCAGTTCGTCATGCAGCTTGGCATAGGCCTCTTCCCCGAAGAGCTGCTGGGCCGAAACGGCGAATTGCGCCGACATCAGGCTGGCTTCGCTGAGAATGGGAAATTCTTTTAGGATCAAGCGGATATTGCCGTCTTCCTCCAACAGATCCTGCAAAACCTCATAGGCTTTGCGGCAGTAACCGCACTGATAGTCAACGAACTCGACGATCGTGTAATCACCATCCGGATTGCCCGCCACGTGGGAATAGCCATCATTGAAAATGTCCTCGGCGTTCACCGTGACAAGATCTTTGTCCTGTTGAACCTGAGCCTCGGCTTGACGTTGCTCCAAAATGCCGATGGCCTCCATCAGCACTTCGGGGTTGTCCAGAAGATAGGCGCGGACTTCGTCACGGAAGGCGTTGCGCTCGTCTTCTGTCAGCGCGGACAGATCCATAGCCGAGACAGGAAAAGCCGTGGCCAAACCAAGGGCTGCGGTCAACGTGGCAATGCGCAGGGCGCGTGGCAAAGCAAATGTCATCGGGCGTCAGATCCTGTTTGGGCGTCCTTTGCGGACGAAATTGTAAACACTTGCCCCGGATGTAAGCCAAGATAGCTCCCCTGCCAACCACCGCAAAGCGCCGCACCAGTGGATCGGTGCGATCTGGCGCATTGACTTCGTCAACGGTGACGGGCAGGCAGCGCATTAATGACCGTGCCGTTTCGGTTGGTGGTTGGTATGACGTCTACGCCCGCTTTAGACAGCGGCGGTTTGTGAAAGGGAAACGATGAAAACATCTGATCGGGGCAACGTGGATCCTTTCATCGTGATGGACGTCATGGAAGCCGCCCGCGCGGCCGAGGCATCAGGCCGCCACATCATTCATATGGAGGTCGGACAGCCCTCGACCCCTGCGCCCGAACAAGCGCGTGCCATGTTGACGAAAGCGATGGCTGAGGACGCGTTGGGATACACCGTTGCCCTTGGCCTTCCGGCACTTCGGGAAGGCATCGCAAGCCTTTATAAAGATTGGTATAATCTGGATCTCAATCCAGAACGAGTGGTGGTCACACCGGGCAGCTCCGGGGCCTTTATTCTGGCCTTCACAGCGCTTTTCAACGCCGGTGACAAAGTCGGATTGGGCGAGCCCGGATACCCGTCCTATCGCCAGATTCTGAAGGCGTTGGACCTGACGCCAGTGGGGCTTCAGACCAAGCCAGAAAACCGCCTGCAACCGGTGCCTTCCGACATTCCCGATGGGCTGTCCGGGTTGATCACCGCCTCGCCGGCGAACCCGTCGGGCACCATGCTGGATCACGCCGCCCTAGAGGGACTGATCGACACCTGCCGGGCCAAAAACACCAGCTTCATCGCGGACGAGATCTATCACGGTTTGCAATATGAGGGGCGCGCGATTTCGGCTTTGGAAGTGTCCGATGACATCTATGTGATCAACAGTTTCTCCAAGTATTTCTCGATGACGGGGTGGCGCGTGGGCTGGATGGTTGTCCCCGAGGATCACATCCGCACCATCGAGCGTTTGGCGCAAAACATGTTTATCTGCCCAACCCACGCAAGTCAGATCGCCGCGCTGGCCGCGTTGGATGCACGTGACGAACTGGACGCGAATTTGGCCACTTATCGTACCAATCGGCAGCTGATGTTGGAAGAATTGCCAAAAGCTGGCTTTGACAAGATCGCGCCGCCAGACGGGGCGTTTTACATCTATGCCGATGTCAGCGAACACACGAATGACAGCCGTGCTTTTGCCGCCGAGATCTTGGAAAAAGCTGATGTGGCGGTCACGCCAGGCATGGATTTCGACCCGATCCGAGGCCACCAGACACTCCGGTTCTCTTACGCCCGCTCAACCGAGGATATACGCGAAGGCCTGGCTCGTCTGAGTCGTTTTATGTTGCGAAGGTGACTTAAGACCACCCGCATAAGCTGCTTGGCGCAGCGCCCCTTCAGCCAGAGCTAAACCAATCTTAACCAATGCGCCAAGATTGAGACCATTTTCTCCCTAAATGTACGTTATTGATCGCGAATTTTCCTTGAATTGGACGTTTTTAGAGTGTCTTTATACTTGGAAGCTATACCGGGTGTTTAACGGATCGAAAGCGCGCTGCTGCAAACATTAATTTGCGCTGTCGACCAACCTAAAGCTGAATGAGTGAGTTTTGAGTGTCGGGTGGCTTTGTTGCTGTTTTCAGGCGCTTTACGAGTGGACTAATCTTGGGGTGATTTGAAATGGCAACGCTGGACAATGCTGTTTGGCTGACCGGTTCGGGCGGGACAGCTCAAAACGGCAGCACAACTATCAATGACGGATCTCTGAACACCGAGGTTACAGCAAGCTTCACAGGCAACTGGGATGCTTCGCAGGGCGGTAACAACGTGTCCGAGTTCGGGGCCTTTGGCGTCACTTCGCCCATCACGGCTGATTACAACTTTTCCAATCCGGTCGAGAACCTTTCGTTCGATCTGAACCACGTCAATGACGATGGCGGGTCAACCTATGACGACTATTGGACCATCGCCGCCTATGACGAAAACGGCGACTTGTTGGATTCCGCCGATGTTATTGCCGGGATCTCCGGGCTGGTCGATGAAAACATAATCGTCAACCCGGACGGCACGGTTTCGATCGAATCCGCTGGCACGACGGCCAACGATATCTCGATAAACCTGCCGGGTCAGATTTCACAGCTTACAATGCAGCTTGAGGCTGGCCCCGGTGGGACGCAGTCGGGCGGCACGGGCTTTTCAGACTTCACCTTTAATGTCGCTGCGCCCGCAGGTGGTCCGGACACCGATGGGGACGGAGTTCTGGATTCTGTCGATCTGGATACCGACGGCGACGGCATTCTGAACGAAGACGAGATGGACACCCCGACGACCATCACGGTTACCGTTGATGGCGACCAATATGTTGCCAGCGACAACACCCGCTGGGAGCTGCGTGATCCGGATGGCAATCTGATCGCATCAGGCGACGTGACCAGCTCGGGCGTGCAAAGCTGGGATGTCCCGGTCGCCGGGTTGGGCGACTATGAGTTTACCATTCTGGATGACTTTGGCGACGGTTTGGCGGGCGGCAATACTGCCAGCTACTCTATCGCAATTGATGGCACGACAGTCGTTGACAGTGGTCCAAATCCCAATTTTGGCACTGGCACGACTGACACCTTCTCGGTCGAATCTACATTTGTAGATAGCGACGGTGACGGCATTTATGATCACCTCGACCTTGACAGCGACAATGACGGCATCACCGACAACGTCGAAGCGCAGACCTCTGACGGGTATATCGCCCCGACGGGCGTAGATACTGATGGCGACGGCGTCGACGACGCCTATGACGCCACGCCGACGACCGGTGCGGCTGGATCAAACGGTCTAAGCCCGGTCGATACGGACGGCGACGGCATTGTCGACTATCTGGACTTGGACAGTGACAATGACGGCCTTAGCGACACAGTCGAAGCTGGTCACGGCGTAGACCAAGCCACCATCGACGCCTCGGGCGACAGCGACGGTGACGGCATCATGGACGCCGTGGACGACGTGGTTGGCTGGGATGTGAATGACGCGGATGTTGACGGATCAGGAAATCTGACGCTGGCCGACACGGATGGCGATGCCGGAACGGGCGGTGACTTTGATTTCCGTGACGACACAGGATTGAACTATGTCGTCGAAGGGACTGCCAGTGATGACGTCATTAACGCCGGTTATACGGGCGACCCCGACGGTGATCTTGTTGACAACAATGACGCCCTTGATGGGTCGCATGACGATGTAATTCTGGCGGGTGCTGGTGACGACACCGTCTTTGGCGGGTCGGGCAACGACGATATTGATGGCGGCACAGGCAATGACACGATTTACGGCGATGGCCTTGCCACGACCGGAACGGGCGGCACCAACACGGTCAGCCTGAACTATACCGTCATCAATCTTGGCACCTTTGCCGATATTGACCCGAATGAAGGCGACGCCGGTCAAACCGACAACGCCACCGACTTGCTGGGCACCTATGGTGGACCGGGGGCCGAGCTTTATAACGAGCTACAGTCCATGACTGCCACCGATCCCAACGGCAATGGCAATCTGGACGACAACGACAATGGTACCACCGCCGAGGCGTTTACCATTGATGGCACAACGTATTATTTGGACTCGACCACGGTTTATGACGCTTCCGTGACTTTCACGGATGGCGAAACGAAGGAATTCACCGCGGTTGTCTTCCAAACGACCACTGGCGAAGTGTTCATGGCGCCCGAGTTCTCGGACAATGCCGACAACACGCTTCTGACCAGCAAAGCGATCGAGTCGATCTCGCTGGACGGCGTTAGTGTAGACAATACTGACCTCTATGCTGAACGAGTGGACGCGGATTATCAGGTGCCAGACGACACTGTTGGAGGCAACGATACCATCGACGGCGGCGAAGGTGACGACACCATCTATGGCGGTGCGGGCGATGACAGCATCACGGGCGGTGAAGGTGCGGATACGCTTTATGGCGGTGAAGGCGACGATACGATCAACTTTGGCGCTGACGATACCGCCGAAGGTGGCCTTGGATCGGATACGTTCAATCTGGATCCGGCCAATGCGACCGGCGGCCCCGGCGTTGTCATCAATATTGACGGGAATGAAGACCCGGACAACTCGGACGTCGATACGCTGTACCTGAGCGGCTTGGCCACGCACGAGGATATTGTCTATGACCCGAACGACCCGGAAAGCGGGACGGTCACCCTGTCTGATGGCACGGTCATTAACTTCACCAATATCGAGAATGTCATCATCTGCTTCACGACGGGCAGCATGATCCTGACCGATCGCGGGGAACGCCCTGTCGAAGATCTGCGCATGGGCGACATGGTTGTCACACGCGACCACGGACTTCAGCCTATTCGCTGGATTGGCCAGAAAGCCACCAAAGGCCACGGCAAACTTGCCCCCATTCGCATCCAGAAAGGGGCCTTTGGCAACCACAGCGATCTGATCGTGTCACCGCAGCACCGCATGGTGTACGAGGGACCGCAGGCGAACCTGCTGTTTGCCCAGCCCGAGGTTATGATCCCGGCGGTTCACTTGCTGCAAAGCGGCTGTGCCACGCAGACCGAGGTGGAACAGGTGACCTATTTCCACGTCATGTTTGACCAGCACGAAGTGATCTTCGCCAATGGTGCCGCGACCGAAAGCTTCCACCCCGGCCACCAGGGTCTGGGCGCAATTGACGACGCGGCCCGCGCCGAGCTGTTCACCCTGTTCCCCGAGCTGCGCAGCGAACCGCGCCAGTATGGCGACACGGCGCGCATGGTGCTGAAAGGGTATGAGGCCCGCGTGTTGGACCTGGCACGCTAAACACGGCTACATATTCTTATCAAAAGGGCCCCAGACTGCTGGGGCCCTTTTGCGTTCAGAAGATCCCGTTGGCCCGTTGGACCGCACGCAGGTATTTTACGATCTCGGCGGTTTCTGCCCGGGTGATGCCGTCGACAGGGGGCATATTGCCAAATCTCCAGTGATGCGCCCGCACCCCCACTTCTGCGGCGCGAAAGAAGGCCGCATCGGCGTGGTGCGAAGGCTCATAGATCTTGTGAATCAGCGGCGGACCTGCCCCGTCCAGCCCCCCTGCCGAAGGTCCGTGGCAGGCGGCGCATTTCGCCGTGAATGCCCGCGCGCCGATGGCAAAGTCGCTGCCCAGTTCGGGCAAGATCACTTGAACTATCTCACTTGGCGCGTCATCCGATATTGCCGCGCCGTCCATCTGTTTGACCGCAGGAGAATTTGTGGACGCGCCAAAGCCAATCCATCCCGCCACGGCGATCCCCGCAAGCGCCATTCCATAGAAATATGCTGGTTTCATTTCGATCCCTTCTCGCTAACTGCCATCAGGATCAGCGATACGGGTTCCAGCAGGGGGAAGGTCAACGCAGAACAAAGGCGCTGGGGTCAAGACACGGGGATGTGATCACGCGGGTCTTCGCGCCGCCCAATCCCGCACAGCATCGCCAAAAGCGGTAAACAAAACGCGCGAGACGGGATCTTCTGCCGCGCGGTATTCCGGATGCCACTGCACCGACAGCGTAAAGCCCGGCGCGTCTTTGATGACGATGGCCTCGGGCGTGCCGTCATCGGCGTGGCCTTCGATGATCACGCGTGGCCCCGAAGTTTTGATCCCCTGCCCGTGCAGCGTGTTGGTGCGCACTGTTTCACCCAGCAGATCGCAGAACACGCCGTCCTTTTCGAAATGCACGTCATGGCGAATGGCGAATTTCTCGTCGATCGTGCCATCGGGCGGCATGCGGTGGTTCATCCGTCCCGGAAGCTCGCGAATTTCAGGATAGAGCGAGCCGCCCATGGCGACGTTCACCTCTTGAAAGCCACGGCAGATCCCGAAGAACGGCTGACCACGATCCACACAGGCGCGGATCAAGGGCAACGTGATGGCGTCCCGGCAGCGGTCAAATTCGCCATGCGCCTCGGTTTCGTCCTCGCCATATTCCTCGGGGTGGACATTGGGGCGTCCGCCGGTGAACAGGAACCCATCGCAAGTGTCCAGAAGCTCGTCGACAGTGACAAAGCGCGGATCGGTGGGAACGATCAGGGGCAAACAGCCTGCGACCTGCGAAATGGCCTCGGAATTCATGGTCCCGCCCGCATGGGTCGGGTAGTTGTCGTTCAACAGATAGGAATTGCCGATGATGCCGACGATTGGGCGTTTCATGTCTGCTCCGACGCTTGTTACTTGTTCATTTCCCGGAACGTAAAACAGCGCAAAGGGAAGTTCAAACCCCTTACGCTGCCCGTCGTCCGAGTGTGATCACTGCTGATCAGCCGTCGGCCGTCAGCCCTACGGCTGTGATCCCGACCGATCCGGCCTCAAGATCGTTTTCCGAGGTGTCACCGGTGACGCCCACTGCCCCGATCACATCGCCCGCATCATTGCGCACCAGAATGCCCCCCGGCACCGGCACCAGTTTGCCGTCATAGGCCGCACCGGCGGCTGCGATGAAATAGGCCTGCGCCTCGGCCCGGTCGCGTTGCGCGGTGCCACCGATCCCCAGCATGACCGAGCCATAGGCCTTGCCACGCGCGATGTCGAACCGGCCCGGAGGCGTCCCGTCTGCGCGTTCAAAGGCCAGCACATGCCCGCCTGCATCGACCACCACAACCGACAAGGGTTTCATCCCCTTGTCTTTGCCATAGGCCATCGTGTTGTGAATGATAACGCGTGCTGCGTCCAAAGTGATACGATCCATAATTTCCCTCAAACCTTTGATTTCTTTTCCAGACGGCGTGCGTGCAGCACAGGTTCAGTATAGCCAGACGGCTGCACACGGCCCTTGAACACAAGGTCGCAGGCGGCCTTAAACGCGACCCCGTCAAAGCCCGGAGCCATCGGCTGATAGCTGACATCACCGGCGTTCTGTGCATCCACTTTCGCAGCCATTTTGCGCAGGGCGGCCATGACCTCGTCTTCCGAGACGACGCCGTGATGCAACCAGTTTGCCAGCGCTTGGCTGGAAATCCGGCAGGTCGCGCGGTCCTCCATCAGGCCCACATCGTGGATATCCGGCACTTTCGAGCAGCCGACGCCAGCATCAACCCAGCGCACCACATAGCCAAGAATGCCTTGGGCGTTGTTTTCGATTTCCTCTCGGATTTCATCCTCGGACCAGTTCACGCCCGCGGCCACGGGGATCGTCAGCAGGTCCTCCAGCGTGCCGCGCGCGCCGCCTTCAAGCAGCTCGTCCTGACGCGCAAGCACATCCACTTGGTGATAATGCGTCGCGTGCAGGGTCGCGGCGGTGGGGCTTGGCACCCACGCGCAATTCGCGCCTGACATGGGGTGACCGATTTTCTGATCCAGCATATCCGCCATCCGGTCGGGTGCGGCCCACATACCTTTGCCGATCTGCGCCCTGCCCTTCAGACCACAGGCCAGCCCGATATCCACATTGCGATCTTCGTAAGATGCAATCCAAGGCGCGTTTTTCATGTCCCCCTTGCGGATCATCGGCCCAGCTTCCATCGAGGAATGGATTTCGTCGCCGGTGCGGTCAAGGAAACCTGTATTGATGAAGGCCACGCGGTGTTTGGCGGCGCGGATGCATTCCTTCAAGTTCACGGATGTACGGCGTTCTTCATCCATGATGCCCAGCTTCACAGTGTACCGCGGTAGGCCCAACAGCTCTTCAACCCGTGTAAATATCTCGTCTGCAAACGCGACTTCTTCTGGCCCGTGCATCTTGGGTTTCACCACGTAAAGCGAACCGGTGACCGAATTCCCGCCCTCGCGATTCAGATCATGCATGGCGCAAAGCGTCGTGATCACCGCGTCCATCAGCCCTTCCGGCACTTCCGAGCCGTCCGGCAAAAGGATTGCCGGGTTGGTCATCAAGTGACCCACGTTGCGCACCAGCATCAGCGCGCGGCCCTTCAAAGTGACTTCACCATCGGGGCCGTCGAAAGTCAGATCGTCATTCAGCTTACGCTCGAAGGTTTTGCCGCCTTTTGTGACCTCTTCCGTCAGCGAGCCATTCATCAGCCCCAGCCAATTGTCATAGGCCAGAACCTTATCTTCGGCGTCCACAGCCGCGACGCTGTCTTCGCAATCCATGATCGCGGACAGGGCGCTTTCCAAACGAACGTCGGACAAGCCCAGCGGATCAGAGGCACCGATATCCGTCGTTTCATCAAAGTGAAGAACGATCTTCAAGCCATTGTTTTCATAATAATAGCTTCCGTCGCGGCTGCCCAAGAACTGCCCCGGATTGGCCAGCGCGGGCGGGGTCTTTCCGATCATCACAGCCTCTGACCAGCTGCCATCTGCAAGGGGCAGCACGCCGTCCAGAAACCCTTTCACTGCTGCAATCACGCGCGCCCCGCGCACGGGGTCATAGCCGCCGCCTTCTGGAAGGTCGCCCAACGCGTCGGTGCCATAAAGCGCGTCATAAAGACTGCCCCACCGGGCATTCGCCGCGTTCAGCGCATAACGCGCGTTCATGATCGGCACCACAAGCTGTGGGCCAGGGATCAGGGCAATCTCGGGATCGGTGTTCTCGGTCTCGATCGCGAAATCGGGGCCTTCGGGCACCAGATAGCCGATTTCCTCGAGAAACGCGCGATAGGCGTCGGCATCGTGGGGCTGACCTGCGCGGGCTTTGTGCCAGTCATCAAGTTGCTGCTGAATCTGCGTCCGTTTCTCCAAAAGCGCGCGGTTTTTCGGGGTCAGATCAGACAGGATCTGCGCAAACCCCTTCCAGAAATCGTTATAGCGCAGCGCAGTTCCCGCCAGCGCCCGTGTTTCCAGAAAGCGGCCCAGCTCGCGATGAACCTGAAGCCCTGCCCGTTCGATATAGTCGCTCATCCCGACCCCTCTTGTGAAACCTGTGTGTTGGCGCAAGAGTTTCCGATACGAAACAGATGCGCAAGTGGGTTTATTTTGAACTCGGTTAAGCGCGACTTACCTGAACCGGGCGGCGGGGCATCAGCACGGGCTTGCAGCCCTGCCCGCACAAGCATAGGTTTCGGGTCTGGACTCATGCTTGAAGGATTTCTCATGAAAGACGCAGCCCCTCAACCGATCTATCTGGCCGACTACACGCCCCCCGCATATCTGATCGACGCGGTCGAGCTGGTCTTTCACCTGCACCCAACCGCAACACGCGTGGTGTCGAAAATCCAGTTCACGCCGAACCCCAAGGCCACATCCAAAGAATTTTTCCTACACGGAGAAGGGCTTAGGCTGATCCGCGCTGCGATTGATGGCACCGACATCACGCCCGAACTGGTCGAAACTGGCTTGAAGGCAGACGTCCCTGACGCGCCCTTTACGTGGGAGGCCGAGGTCGAAATCAGCCCCGAAACCAACACTGCGTTGGAGGGGCTTTACATGTCGAACGGCATGTATTGCACCCAATGCGAGGCCGAGGGCTTTCGCCGCATCACATACTATCCCGACCGCCCCGACGTGATGGCGCCGTTCAAGGTGCGCATCGAGGGGCGCGAGCCTGTGATGCTGTCAAACGGCAACCCGGTGGCCTCGGGCGATGGTTGGGCCGAATGGGACGACCCGTGGCCCAAGCCGGCCTATTTGTTTGCTCTGGTAGCTGGCGAATTAGTTGCCCGCGAAGACAGTTTCACCACCATGTCTGGCAAAGATGTGGACCTGAAACTGTGGGTCCGCCCGGGCGACGAAGGCAAGACCGCGTTCGGGATGCAGGCGCTGAAAGATTCGATGAAATGGGATGAGGAAGTCTATGGCCGCGAGTATGATCTGGACATTTTCCAGATCGTCGCTGTGTCTGACTTCAACATGGGGGCGATGGAAAACAAGGGGCTGAATATCTTCAACACCTCCGCTGTTTTGGCCAGCCCCGAAACCTCCACCGACGCAAATTTTGAGCGGATCGAGGCCATCATTGCCCACGAGTATTTCCACAACTGGACCGGCAACCGCATCACCTGCCGCGACTGGTTCCAACTGAGCCTGAAAGAAGGGCTGACCGTGTTCCGCGATCAGCAGTTTTCGGGCGATATGCGGTCGGAAGCCGTCTGCCGTATCAACGATGTGTCGGCCCTGCGCGGGCGTCAGTTCCGTGAAGACAATGGCCCGCTGGCCCACCAAGTCCAGCCCGACAGCTTTGTCGAGATCAACAATTTCTACACGGCCACGATCTATGAAAAAGGGGCCGAGCTGATCCGCATGTTGCGGGTTTTGGTGGGCGATGATGCTTATGACAAGGCACTGGACCTCTATTTCACTCGCCACGATGGCGAGGCCGCGACGATCGAAGACTGGGTGAAAGTGTTCGAAGACAGCACCGGGCGCGATCTGACGCAGTTCCGTCGCTGGTACAAACAGGCCGGCACGCCGCGCGTCGCTGTATCTGACGATTGGAACGACGGCACCTATACGCTGACGTTCAAACAGTCGACGCCCCCCACTCCGGGTCAGGACGAAAAGCTGCCGCAGCATATTCCTTTGGCGGTGGGGTTGTTGGGTCCGAATGGCGACGAAGTGCAGCCGACGCAGATCCTTGAAATGACCGAGGGTGAGCAGAGCTTCACCTTCGAAGGGCTGGCGGCGAAACCCGTGCCCTCAATCCTGCGCCATTTCTCGGCCCCAGTGATATTGGAGCGCGAGACCTCGGCCCATGAACGTGCGTTCTTGCTGGCCCATGACACGGACCCGTTCAACAAATGGGAAGCCGGGCGGACGCTGGCCAAGGACGTGCTGGTTGCCTTGATCACCGGTGAAGACGCGCCGCTGGACGACTATCTGGGCGCCATCGCCGTTATGCTGCGCGACGACAACCTTGATCCCGCCTTCCGCGCATTGACGCTGGGATTGCCCAGTCAGGACGATCTGGCGCAGACCCTGTTTGACGCGGGCGCGACGCCGGACCCGATGAAAATCTATCGTGCCCAGCAAACCTTGTGGCAGGCGATGGCGGAACATCTGCAAGACCTGCTGCCGCGCCTGATGGCAGAAATGGAAGTGACCGAACCGTTCCAACCCAATGCGGAACAAGCGGGCAAACGCGCGCTTGGGTTGGGTCTGATGAACCTTCTGAACCGTCTGGATGGCGGGACCGCGGCACAGGCGCTTTATGACCGGGCTGACAACATGACGTTGCAGCTGGGTGCACTGGGGTATTTGCTTCAGGCCCAGAAAGGCGACGCCGCTCTGGCCGATTTCCGCAAGCGCTTTGAAGACGATGAGCTGGTGATGGACAAATGGTTCTCGATGCAGATCTATCACGCTGCACCAGAGGACGTTGTATCAGTGACTGAAAAGCTGACCAAAGATAGCGCGTTCAACTGGAAAAACCCCAACCGGTTCCGGGCGGTCTTTGGCGCATTGATGACAAACCCCGCTGGATTCCACATCGCTTCCGGCGAAGGATACAAGCTGTTTGCGGACTGGCTGATCAAACTGGACCCGGTGAACCCTCAGATCGCGGCGCGCATGTCGTCTGGGTTCGAGACTTGGCGGCGCTATGACGTTGACCGCCAAGAGCTGATGAAAGCCCAGATCGAACGTGTTCTGGCCACGGAAGGTCTAAGCCGCGACAGTCAAGAGATGCTGGGGCGCATTCTGAACGGCTGAGGCCATTAAAAAAGGGCGGGGAACTTCCCCGCCCTTTCCATTCTGACCGACCTCAGGACCGGTCTTAGTACTGTTCGGTCCGGGCTTAGCCGGTGGTGCAATAGTTCTGCGCGCGCACCCATTCCCGCATGCTTTCGCGTTTGCGCTTGGAATGGAACGGGCCCCAATCGGCGGCGACGCCTTTCATCCCGCGTGAAACCACGTTGTCACGCGGCACGGTCACCGACATGATACGCACGGCACAGCTGAGGTTCAGCTCGCCATTTTTCAGCGCCTCGCCCGAGCGTGCTTCGCAGCCATAGCCGCGGGCTGTGGCGGGCAGGATCTGAACCAGCCCGTACCATTTGCCACCGCCGCCAACGGCAGTCTGGCGCCATGTGCTTTCATAGAAAGATAGCGACGACAGAAGGCCCGCCCAGAAGGCGTTGCGCCCTTCGGTGTCCTGATTTACGTAATCCGGGCACCAATCGGCAATGTCAGCAGGCACGCTTTGCGACAACGCGGTGCCGTGGTTTTCCAAAGCAGCGATGGTCGCATCGGTCCAGGCTTTCGCCTGCGGCTTCTCATCCCACTTCATGGTCAGTACTGGCTGACGCGTCGCGCTCGTGCCAAAAAAGTTCTCGGCCGAAGCAGAGTTCGACAGCATCACTGTGGCCACAAGGCCCATCATAATCCGTTTCATTTTCCCACCTACATCGGTTTCAGACGCTTCCCCGGCGCCTGATCAGGGGCAGATAAGGAGGTTGGTTGCGTATTGCAACCCCTCTATTGCGGCATTGCAGCATAGGCCGAAACTTGCTGATATTCCTTATTTGCAACGCTGATATGCATTCACCTTGGCATGTCCCCGAAAATACAACCTTGACGATACAGCTCAAATTGCTGCATCGCAGCATTTCTTGCATTCATCGGCAAGTTCGCCCACACCCCGCCCGCCTGCCCTCTTGCCCCTGCGCGCAGGCTCTACTAGAACCCGGACAGGTTTTGATACTTGGGAAAACACACATGCTTGATCATCTCGCCTATGAAAGCCCGCAACCAAAAGTGATTGCAGGGGCAAAGGACGACTGGGAACTGGTCATCGGGATGGAAATCCACGCTCAGGTCAGCTCGAATGCGAAGCTGTTTTCGGGGGCTTCGACCAAATTTGGCGCCGAGCCGAACTCGAACGTTGCCTTCGTGGACAGCGCCATGCCGGGCATGTTGCCGGTGATCAACGAATTCTGCGTGGAACAAGCGGTGCGCACGGGTCTGGGTATGAATGCCCAAATCAACCTGTTTTCCGCCTTCGACCGCAAGAACTATTTCTATCCGGACCTGCCGCAAGGCTATCAGATTTCGCAGCTTTACCACCCCATCGTGGGCGAAGGCGAAGTGATCGTGGATATGGGCCCCGGCATTGCGCGCAAAGTGCGGGTCGAGCGGATCCACCTTGAACAAGACGCCGGTAAATCCGTGCATGACATGGACCCGAACATGTCCTTCGTCGACCTGAACCGCACGGGCGTCGCGCTGATGGAGATCGTGTCGCGCCCCGACATCCGTGGCCCCGAGGAAGCCGCCGCCTATGTCACCAAAATGCGCCAGCTTCTGCGCTATTTGGGCACCTGTGATGGCAACATGCAGAACGGCAACATGCGTGCCGATGTAAACGTGTCTGTTTGCCGCCCCGGCCAGTATGAAAAATACATGGAAACGCAGGATTTCGGCCATCTGGGCACACGCTGCGAGATCAAGAACATGAACTCGATGCGTTTCATTCAGGCCGCGATTGACTATGAAGCCCGCCGCCAGATTGCCATTCTGGAAGATGGGGGCGAAATCGTTCAGGAAACCCGCCTGTATGACGCGGACAAGAACGAAACGCGCTCGATGCGGTCCAAGGAAGAAGCACACGACTATCGTTACTTCCCCTGCCCTGACCTGTTGCCGCTCGAGATCGAACAAGCGTGGGTGGATGACATCGCCAAGACCCTGCCCGAGCTGCCCGATCAGAAGAAAGCCCGCTTCGTGAACGAGTTTGGCCTGTCGGAATATGACGCTGACGTTCTGACCGCCGAAGCCGAAAACGCCGCTTTCTTTGAAGAAGTGGCTGAAGGTCGCGATGGCAAGCTGGCCGCGAACTGGGTGATCAATGAACTCTTTGGTCGTCTGAAGAAAGAAGACCACTCGATCACCGAAAGCCCGGTTACGCCTGCGCAACTCGGCGGCATCATCGCGCTGATCACCAAGGGTGACATCTCGGGCAAGATCGCCAAGGATCTGTTCGAAATCGTCTATACCGAAGGTGGCGATCCGGCCGAGATCGTGGAAGCGCGCGGCATGAAACAAGTCACGGACACAGGCGCCATCGAAGCCGCCGTGGACGAGGTGATCGCCGCAAACCCCGCGCAGGTCGAAAAGGCCAAGGAAAACCCGAAGCTGGTCGGTTTCTTCGTTGGTCAGGTGATGAAGGCCACCGGCGGCAAGGCCAACCCGAAAGCGGTGAACGAGATTGTGTCGGCCAAGCTGGGCCTCTAATCCACTTACAAAGCACACAAAAAAGCCGGGCCGCGTGTCCGGCTTTTTTGTTTTGCGCAACATGCACTGGTCGCGTTTCGGCTGGTCAGCCGCAACCCGGCGGTCCAAGCTGCACCAAACCAGAACGGAGTTTGAGAATGGCCAACGAAGTAATGACCGGCGTGCTGCTAACCGGACATGGCGATTATGACCAACTGTCCTATCGGACCGACCTGCCCATTCCGGCCCCCGGACCGGGCGAGGTGCAGATCCGTGTTGGGGCGGCTGGGGTCAACAACACCGACCTGAACACCCGGATTGGCTGGTATTCCAAAGGTGACAATGACGCCGAAGACGCCAGCTGGGGCGGTACAGCCTTGAAGCTTCCCCTGATTCAAGGGGCGGATGTCTGCGGGCGTATTTCAGCCGTCGGCGATGGCGTGGACGCCTCCCGGATCGGCGAACGCGTCTTGATCGAACCCAGCATGCGCGCGCCGGATGCACCGTTCAGCGACGCGATGTATTTCGGGTCGGAATGTGACGGAGGTTTTGCGCAATTCACCAAGGTCGCCGCCCGCCACGCGCACAAGATCGACAGCCCGCTCAGCGATACCGAGCTGGCGTCTTTCCCTTGCTCGTACTCGACATCGGAAAATATGCTGACCCGCGCGGGCGTTGGTGAAGGCGACCGTGTGTTGGTTACCGGCGCCTCGGGCGGTGTAGGGTCTGCCACCGTGCAACTTGCCCGCGCCCGCGGGGCCGAAGTGATCGCGCTGACCAGCCCGGCCAAGATCGCTCTGCTGGAAGATCTGGGCGCGGCAAAGGCGCTGGATCGCAACGCCGATCTGGTGGCCGAACTTGGCGAAAACAGCATTGACGTGGTGATCGACCTTGTCGCCGGCCCTGGCTGGCCTGCCCTTCTGGACGTGATGCGCCAAGGCGCACGCTATGCGGTGGCAGGCGCAATCGGCGGGCCCGAGGTCACGCTGGATGTGCGCACACTTTATCTGAAAGACCTCAGCTTTTTTGGCTGCACGGTGCTGGAGCATGAGGTGTTCCCCAACCTAATCAAGCGCATCGAAAGTGGCGCAATTCGCCCGCTTGTCGCCGAGACCTATCCGCTGAAGCAGATCGTCGACGCGCAAAAGAGCTTTGCCAGCAAGGGGCACATGGGCAAGATCGTGTTGGACATCCCCTGACCTTGGCCCTGACCTTGGCCCTGATCTTACGCACTGGAAATGTGCGCGCGTGACTGATAGAAGCGCGCCACATCCACAAACGCGAACGGATCAACATGTCACAGCGACGCTCGGAACTTCTGATGCCTGCGGGCAATCTGCGGAAATTGAAAATGGCCGTACTTTACGGCGCGGACGCGGTCTATCTGGGCACGCCCGATATGTCGCTGCGCACCAAGTCGCAGTTTTCTCTGGAAGAGGTGATCGAGGGCGTTCAGTTCTGCCACGACCACGGCCGCCGCGCCTATTTGACACTGAATTTGTTCAGCCATAACAAAGACATCCCGAAACTGGACGAATATATCGACACCGTCCGCAAGGTGAAGCCCGACGGGTTGATCATCGCCGATCCCGGCGTGTTCCAATACGTGCGCACCCGCGCGCCTGAACTGCCGCTGCACATCTCGACGCAGGCGAATGTCTGTTCGTGGCTGTCGGTGAAATTCTGGGAAGATCAAGGCGCGGAACTGGTCGTTCTGGCCCGCGAAGTCTCGTATCCCGAGCTGGTTGAAATTCGTGAAGAATGCCCGGATGTAAAGCTTGAGGCCTTCGTCCACGGTGCCATGTGCATGACCTATTCGGGCCGCTGCTTGCTGTCCAACTTCATGGCCGAGCGCGGTGCGAACCAAGGCAACTGCGCAAATTCCTGCCGTTGGAACTATGGCGTCAGGATGCGCCTGAAAGACGGCACGATCGAAGACCTGAACATCACCGAAGACAACGCCGACATGTTCGAATTCCTGCTGGAAGAAGGCTGCCGCCCCGGGGAATTCATGCCGATCGAGGAAGATGGGCGTGGATCTTACATCCTGAACTCGCGCGATCTGTGCATCATGCCGAAGCTGGATGAATATCTGAAGATCGGCGTCGACAGCCTGAAGGTCGAGGGCCGCGGCAAGTCCGAATATTACTGTGCCATCGTTGCCCGCGCCTATCGCATGGCGATTGATGACTATTACGAAGACCCCGAAAACTGGGATCCGAAGCCTTACATGCGCGAGCTTGAGGCCGTCGGAAACCGCGGCTACACGCTGGCCTTCCACGAGGGTCGCCTGACCAATTACGCCCATGACTATGAACACACTGCCGCGCTGGCGCAGTGGGAATATGCGGGCGTTGTAACGGACGTGACCGAGGATGCGTTCCTTGTCGAAGTGAAGAACAAGTTGGAAGCCGGCGAGGTGCTGGAATTCATCTCGCCCATCGCGCGCGAGACGGTCCTGTTGCGGATGTACGAATTCGAAGACTACCACAAGGGCGACATCAAAGAGGTCGTCCATGGCAGCACCAAAACCACGATCCGCGTGCCGTTTGCGCTGTTTGATCACGAAGATCTGGACGACCTGAAAGCCCGCTTCCCCGCCTTCACTGTGCTGCGCAAGGAAAAGGCCCTGACGGACGAGCAATGGAAGCGCATTCGCTTTGACAAGCTGACGCAAGGGCTTGAAATCTCAGGAAAAGAGAACACCAAAGCGTATGAGAAACGCCGCGACGATCTGGCCGACGCCATTGCAGAAGACGGGCGCGAAACCCGCCTGAAAACCAACCGTGTCGGTACGGATGGCTGCTGTGGCAAGGGTTGCAATGGCTGCTTGATCTTTTGGGAAGACGACCAATACGCCCGCGCCCGCGAGGTGCTTCTGAAGCGCAAACAAGGTGAACAACTGTCCCGCGCCGAAGCCACGGCCCTAAAGCAGGACACCCCTCCGCGTTTGGTGGGGTAGCCCAATCGGGGCAATCCGCCGCTTATGTGGTTCCCTCTTGGCCCTTGCGCCGAAAACCGTCTATACGGCGACAAGCCAGACAAACTGAAAAGGTCAGCCCATGACGCGCTACGAATACCAAGTGATCCCTGCCCCGCGCAAAGGCAAGAAAGCCCGTGGTGTGAAAGGGTCCGAGGCCCGCTTTGCCCTTGCCATTCAAGACGTGCTGAACGAGGCCGGTGCCGAAGGATGGGAATACCTGCGCACCGACACGCTGCCCAGCGAAGAACGCTCGGGCCTGACGGGGCGCTCGACCGTGTATCAGAACATGCTGGTGTTCCGCCGCGCCATTGCTGAGCTGTCTGAAGACCAAGTTGCAGATGCTGATTTTGCGGCTGTCGCGGTCGTGGCTGATGAAGAGACCCATGCGACGGAAGAGAACTTTGCCCCCTCGCTGCCTTCAGCCACCGATGCGAACGAAACCAACGACGCCGCGCCCAGTGTGGATCGCGACGAACGTTAAGCCGAAAGCCGGTTAACCCGAAATCTCAAGCGCAAGGGCGTGGATCTCGGCGACCAGATCCGCGCCGATGGCTTTGTGCACGGCGCGGTGGCGCGCAATTCGCGACATGTCGGCAAACTCTGGCGCACCGATGATGACACGGAAATGGCTTTCGCCCCCGTCCTGATAGCCCGCATGCCCCCGGTGCTGCTCGCTTTCATCAATGACTTCAAGATGTTCCGGGGAAAACGCGTCACTAAGCGCCTGATGAATTCGTTCCAATCTGTTCATTTCTTCGCAGTTCCCTCTTCAATCCCTGTGAAAAAGCACTAAACTCTCGGGTCCGAGTCGAAAAGAGTAGTTATCATGTCCAACGACGATCCTTTTGGTTTTGATATGTCGGTTTCCGCCGCCAAGAAAAAGAACCCACGCGGCAAGCGAGGGATGTCTGGCGCGTTCGAGACCTCGAAACGCGTGTGCGAGCATCCGGGCTGTCAAGAGCCGGGCCAATACCGCGCGCCCCGCTCGCCCGATCATTTGGACGAGTTCAAGTGGTTTTGCAAAGATCACGTGCGCGAATACAATCTGAAATGGAACTTCTTCGACGGCGCGTCCGAAGAGGAAATGGACGAGCAGATGGACAAGGACCGCGTGTGGGAACGCGAGACCAAACCCTTCGGCACCAAGGACGAACAGCGTGCTTGGGCGCGTTTGGGCGTGGACGATCCGCATCAGGTTCTGGGCGCCAACGCCACGCAAAACCCCGGCAAATCGATCACCGGCACCCGCAAGCTGCCCCCCACGGAACGACGCGCCATCGACATTCTGGAAGCCAAGGATCACTGGACCAAGGCCGAGATCCGCAAGTCCTATAAGAAGCTGATCAAGGTTCTGCACCCAGACATGAATGGCGGCGACCGCAGCCAAGAAGACCAGCTGCAAGAGGTCCGCTGGGCTTGGGATCAGATCAAGGAAAGCCGCAGCTTTAAGTAAAGCTGGCCGTTTTATATCAGAAATGCAGGGTGCCCTTTTCGGCGCCCTGTTTCGTTTTCAGACCAGACACGCTGCGTCACTAAGGCCAGCCTTGCCCAGCGGTACCTTTTCCAATCCCTTCCCCTTGCACGACCGCGCATCATCGGGCATCACGGGCGCAACAACGTGCAATAGGCGCGCAATGCGGCGCGCGACAGAAGGATCACCCACATGGCAGACGGCACCCTGGATATGAACGCGAAACCGACCGAAGACATCTCGGTTCGTGAAGTTTTCGGCATCGACAGCGATATGATCGTGAAGGGCTTCGCCGAGCGCACCAGCCGCGTGCCCGAGATCGACAGCACCTATAAATTCGACCCGGACACCACACTGGCCATTCTGGCGGGTTTTTCGCACAACCGCCGCGTGATGGTTCAGGGCTATCACGGCACGGGTAAATCGACCCATATCGAACAGGTTGCGGCCCGTCTGAACTGGCCCGCCGTGCGTGTGAACCTGGACAGCCACATCAGCCGGATCGACTTGATCGGGAAAGACGCGATCAAGCTGAAAGACGGGATGCAGGTCACCGAGTTTCAGGAAGGCATCCTGCCTTGGGCGCTGCGTAACCCCACGGCCATTGTGTTCGATGAATACGATGCAGGCCGTGCCGACGTGATGTTCGTCATCCAGCGTGTGTTGGAGCATGACGGCAAGCTGACCCTTCTGGACCAGAACGAGGTCATCACCCCCCACCCGTCCTTCCGCCTGTTCGCCACTGCGAACACCGTGGGTCTGGGCGACACAACCGGGCTGTACCACGGCGTGCAGCAGATCAACCAAGCGCAGATGGACCGCTGGTCACTGGTCGCCACGCTGAACTATCTGTCGCATGACGCAGAAACCAACATCGTGCTGGCGAAAAACCCGTTCCTGAACACCGAAACCGGCCGCCAGACCGTCAGCCAGATGGTCACCGTCGCGGACCTGACCCGCACGGCCTTTATGAACGGCGACCTGTCCACCGTCATGAGCCCACGGACCGTGATCAACTGGGCGCAAAACGCGTCGATCTTCCGCTCGGTCGGCTATGCCTTCCGCCTGTCCTTCCTGAACAAATGTGACGAGCTTGAACGCCAGATCGTCGCCGAGTTCTATCAGCGCTGCTTCGACGAAGAACTGCCGGAGAGCGCGGTGAGCATGAGCTTGGGGTGATGATGTGTTCCGGACAGTGGCGGTAATAGCAACAATTGCTTCTCAATGCTGGGTCTCATCCGCATGGGGTGAAGTGGATTTTACAGACACACCAGTATGCGCCACTGTTGATAACAGCGACAAATACGCACCCGAACGTCTTGAAGATTTGTCTAGGTTTACTGACGACGTTGTTGCCTATTGCTCTGTAGAATACTTCTTTACGTCTTGTTCGCGACCCGGAGTTGACTGCAAGGTGAGGAACAGAAATTCGTCGCACCCCTCTCCTCGTGAGCTCTGCCCCAGAGGCGCCGCAACCGACATGATTGTTATGTTCGACGGCAAGAAATATGCGCGAATCCGAGAGTACCCTCAGCTTCAGCCTTACGTTGAGCCAAAAACCACCTACTTGCTTTTGGATGAACAATCGAGATGCAGCGATCTACCTTTGAAGCCGATCGACAAAGTGGAGACGGCAAACGGTTCACGCACAGAACTAAAATGGCCTGACGAAATCACAAACCAAAAAGACGGCGTAACGGTCACCGATCATGGCGTCATCATGAAATTCTAAGGCGCTCAGACAGAAACGAAACGCGATGAAAAAACCCACCGACAACCCTGCTGATCCGTTCAAGAAAGCGCTGGCTGAGGCGACGAAAACGCTTGCCGACGAGCCGGAGCTGTCGGTCAGCTTTACGGTGGACCCCTCGGGCGTCAGCCGCGACGCGATGCGCCTGCCTCAGGTCACGCGGCGGATGACCAAGGACGAGGTTCTGTTGGCGCGTGGCACGGCGGATGCCTATGCCATGAAGCTGCGGTACCACGACGAAGCGACCTTTGTGAAATACGCCCCCGCGGGCAACATGGCGCGCGAGATCTATGACGCCATAGAAACCGCCCGGTGCGAAGCTCTGGGGGCCCGCGACATGCCGGGCACCGCGGGCAATATCGACGCCAAGATCGGGCACGAAGCGGAACGTGCGGGCTATGACCAGATCACCGCCGCCGCCGACGCCCCCCTGCCCGTCGCCGCCGGATACCTGATGCGCCATCTGGCCACGGGGCGCGAGCTTCCGGCTGCCGCTAACAACGTGATGGGTCTGTGGCGCGACTTCATCGAAGCGCAATGTGGTGAACATCTGGATGACCTGACCAGCGCGCTGCAAGACCAGCAAGCATTCTCGCGCTTTGCGCGCCAGATCATCGAGGATCTGGGCTATGGCGATCAGCTGGGCGACGACCCGGACGCCGAGGACGAGGAAAACGAGGACGAAGCGCAGGCTGAGGAAGAAGAACAGCAGGACGATCCGAACTCGGAACAATCCCCGGACGAGGAAGAGGCCGAAGCCGATCCCGAACGCTCGCAAGACGAGCAGATGGATCAATCCGAGGCGCAGGTCACGATGGATGACATGGCCGAGGACGAGATGGGCGAAGAGGCTGAAATGCCCGACGCCGAAGCGCCGCTTGAGCCGCCCACGCCTCAGCCCGCATCGGATGCGGACCCGGATTATCTGGTTTTTCACAACGAGCATGATGAAGAGATCATGGCCGAGGATTTGGCCGAGCCTGCCGAATTGGAGCGCCTGCGCGCCTATCTGGATCAGCAGTTGGAGCCGTTGAAAGGCGCCGTGTCGCGTCTGGCCAACAAGCTGCAACGCCGTCTACAGGCGCAGCAGAACCGTTCGTGGTTGTTCGATCTTGAGGAAGGCATTCTGGACGCAGGTCGTCTGGCCCGTGTGGTGGCAAACCCGACCACGCCCTTATCTTTCAAGCAGGAAAAAGACACCGAGTTCCGCGATACGGTTGTGACGCTGCTTTTGGACAACTCGGGGTCCATGCGCGGGCGTCCGATCTCGATCGCGGCGATCTGCGCGGATGTGCTGTCGCGCACGCTGGAACGCTGTCAGGTGAAGGTCGAGGTTCTTGGCTTTACCACCCGCGCCTGGAAAGGTGGCCTTGCGCGTGAAAAATGGTTGGCAGACGGGAGGCCACAGCAGCCCGGTCGCCTGAACGACCTGCGCCACATCATCTATAAAAAGGCCGATGCCCCGATGCGCCGCACGCGAGACAATCTGGGCTTGATGATGAAGGAAGGCCTGCTGAAGGAAAACATCGATGGCGAGGCCTTGGAATGGGCGCATCGCCGGATCGTAGCGCGGCCTGAGCAGCGCAAGATCCTGATGGTGATTTCAGATGGCGCTCCGGTGGACGATTCAACTTTGTCCGTTAATCCCGCGAATTATCTGGAAAAACACCTGCGCGACGTGATCGAAATGGTCGAGAAGCGCAAGCAGGTGGAGCTTCTGGCCATCGGGATTGGCCATGACGTGACGCGCTATTACGACCGCGCGGTGACGATCACGGATGTCGAACAATTGGCGGGTGCTATGACCGAGCAATTGGCGGCGCTCTTTGACAGTGATCCCCGCGCCCGCGCCCGCGTTATGGGTATCAAGAAAGCGATGTAGGCTCTTTTCATCCTGCCCGTTTCGCGGCATGTTGCGCCCAACACGCGCCCGCCTTTCGCGGGCGTGTCTTGTTTTCGCCACCTGACTTCGGAGACAGAGATGTTCCAGACCTTCGCAACCACTGCTGACCCAAGCAAAGGGGCTGCCCGGCTCGAACGTCTGCGCCGCGCGATGGGGATGAAGGGGCTGGATGGTTTCTTTGTGCCGCGTGCCGACACCCATCAAGGCGAATATGTCGCCGATTGCGACGCGCGATTGGCGTGGTTGACCGGGTTTACCGGGTCGGCGGGGTTCTGCATTGCATTGAAGGGAACCGCTGGGGTGTTCGTCGATGGGCGATACCGTATGCAGGTGCGTGAACAGGCTGATATGGCGGCATATACCCCTGTCGATTGGCCCGAAGTGCAACCGGGGGATTGGCTAAAAGACCTGATCAAAGGCAAGGCGCGGATCGGATTTGACCCATGGCTGCACACGAAATCCGAGATCGAGAAGATTGAAAAAGCGCTGGAAGGGACCGGCGTCACGTTGGTTCCGACCGACAATCTGGTGGACCAGATTTGGGAGGATCGCCCTGCCCCTCCGTCTGGCAAAATCGTAGAGCAACCAATTGAATTTGCTGGTCAATCCAGTGCTGCGAAACGAAGCGAACTGGCGGACGAGCTGCTGGCCAAAGGGCAGAAAACCTGCGCAATCACCCTGTCTGACAGCATCGCGTGGCTGTTGAACATTCGCGGCAATGACATCCCCAGCATCCCGGTTGTGCAGGGCTTTGCAGTTTTGGCTGACGATGCCTCGGTCCAATTTTTCGCCACCGAAGGCCGCACAGTCGAGGCGCGGTTTGATGCGGATGTAAGCTTGCATCCGATCCGCGAGTTTCGGTCCGCTCTGACACGTCTGGAGGGCCCGGTGCGCGTGGACCGTGGCTCGGCCCCCTATGCGGTCTGGCAAATCCTGTCGGAAGCCGGGATCGACATTGACTGGGCCAAGGATCCCGCGATCCTGCCCAAGGCGCAAAAGAACCCGACCGAGTTGAAGGGCGCACGCGCCGCGCACACGCGCGATGCCGCTGCGGTTGTTGAATTCTTGGCGTGGTTCGATGCGGCCGACAAAACCAGCCTGACCGAAATCGATTTGGTCAAACAACTGGAGGAAAAACGCCGTGCAACCAACGCGCTGATGGACATCTCGTTCGAGACCATCGCAGGCGCTGGCCCCAATGGCGCGATCATGCATTATCGCGTGACCGAGGGCACGAACCGCCCTCTTGAAGACGGCAATCTGGTGGTTCTGGACAGCGGCGGGCAATATCGTGATGGTACCACCGACATCACCCGAGTCTTACGTGTCGGCGAGGTGGGAGAGGACGAAAAGCGCTGTTTTACCCGTGTTTTGCAGGGGATGATTGCCCTGTCTCGCACGTATTTTCCCAAGGGTCGTACGGGCCGTGATCTGGACGCAATTGCGCGCTATCCGCTTTGGGCCGCGCATCAGGATTTCAATCACGGAACCGGGCATGGTGTGGGCGCTTATCTTTCGGTGCATGAGGGGCCGCAAAGGTTTTCGCCCATTTCGGATGTGGAACTTCTGCCGGGCATGATCCTGTCCAATGAACCGGGATATTACCGCAATGGCGCTTTCGGCATCCGGCTGGAAAACCTTGTCGTCGTGCAGAACGCCAACGTTCCTGCAGGCGGCGACGCCGAGCGCACGATGCTGAACCTAGAAACCCTGACCTATGTGCCCATCGACACGTCGCTGATCGTGGCTGAAATGCTGTCAAGCGACGAGCGCGACTGGCTGAACGCCTATCACGCCAAAACACTGAAAATGCTGACGGATCAAGTCTCTGACGCAGCGTCGGATTGGTTGAAACGGGTCTGCGCGCCAATTTGACACGCGATTTTCACACAAGATCTGATAAGGTGCCGCGCAAACGCAAAGAGAAAGAAGAATAATGGCTGACCACATCAACATTCGCGCCGCTGAAGGCAAATGGACCGTTCGCGCCGGGGGTGCTGTGATTGGGGAAAGCCGCGATGCGTTGGAGTTGCGCGAAGGGGATCTGCCGCCGGTGATCTATTTCCCGCGCGATGACATTGCGACGGCGTTTTTGGACAACAGCGCGACGGTCACCACCTGCCCTTACAAAGGCGAGGCGAAGCACTTCTCGATCCAGACGAAATCGACCGTGATCGAGGACGCGGCGTGGTCCTATGACGCCCCGATTGAGGATCTTGAGCAGATCAAGGGGCATATGGCGTTCTATACCGACAAGGCGACCGTCGCGCGTACCTAGACAAATTCAACTATCTGATGGATGCGAGATCCGACCTCCGCAGGTCGGAAAGCTGACGCCTGTGGTCGTCGGACCCGATATCGGCATCCCACGTGCGACACGCACCGCCAAATAGGCAAAGGCTTGGGCTTCCAGCATGTCTCCGTCCAGTCCCGTGTCGTCTATGTCTTGCACCGGGACAGATAGGCGGGCCGTCAATTCCTGCATGAAAGCCGCGTTCTTGCGGCCTCCGCCGGTGATTAGCAGCCGGGTCGGCGCGCTTGGGCAGTGGCTCATGCCTTGGGCGATGGCCTCGGCTGCGCAGGCAACCAGCGTGCGGACAGCATCCGCGTCGGGCAACATCTTGACCGATGGCAGAAGATCGGGAAACCCATCCCGATCCAAGGATTTTGGCGGTTGGCGTGTGAAATAGGGATGTTGCAGAAAGCTCTGCACGATCCGCTCATCCGCCGTGCCTGACAGGGCCAGTGCGCCACCTTGGTCCAGTGCTTTCCCAAGCCGGGTCTGCATCAGATCGTTGATCGGTGCGTTGGCTGGTCCAGTGTCGAAGGCAAGACAGGCATTGGGCGCCTCGGGCGCGGCGATGCGCGGGTCGACCCATGTGACATTGCCGACGCCGCCCAGATTCAGGAAAGCGATAGGGGAATCTGCCCCGATGAAGCGCGCACAGGCGTGGTGGAAGAACGGGGCCAATGGTGCGCCCTCGCCCCCTTGCGCCACATCTTCGCTGCGGAAATCCCAGACCGTGGGCAGGTTCAAAGCATCCGCCAACACCTGCCCATCCCCCGCTTGGTGCGTACGCCCACCCACTGGATCATGGGCCAGCGTTTGCCCGTGATAGCCCAGAAGATCGGCGCGATTATCCGTCAGCAGCGTCCTTGCCACGGCAATATGCGCGGCGTCGCTGACTTTGGCGGCCGCAGCCACTTCGGGCCCGTCCGGCCATTGTCCAAGGGCCGCGCGCAGATCGGCCCGCTGAGCGCCCGTGTAGTTCGAATACGTGCTTGCCCCAAAAGCGTGAATGCGCGTGCCATCGGTTTGCACAAGTGCGGCGTCCACCCCATCCAACGACGTGCCAGACATCATCCCCAACGCCCAAATCGGCTTGTTCTCAGTCACCATTGCCAACACGCTCTTTCCCTTTTCGCGGCCCCCGTCTATACGGAAGGCCAATGCAGACAGGATGGACCGAAAAACGATGACCTACCACCCGAAATCCGACTTCATGCGTGTGATGATCGAGCGCGGCTTTCTGGCCGATTGCACCGATTATCAAGCGCTGGACGAAGCTTTGGTTGAGGGTGTCGTGCCTGCCTATATCGGATATGACGCGACCGCGCAGTCTTT
Organism: Aliiroseovarius sp. ABM4_368; assembly: GCF_056161205.1. Classification (NCBI taxonomy): domain Bacteria; kingdom Pseudomonadati; phylum Pseudomonadota; class Alphaproteobacteria; order Rhodobacterales; family Paracoccaceae; genus Aliiroseovarius; species Aliiroseovarius sp. ABM4_368. The sequence goes on from NZ_JBSWYR010000001.1 coordinate 979,832, forward strand.
GCATGTCGGGCATCTTATGAACATCATGGTGCTGCGCTGGCTACAAAAATGTGGCCATAAGCCCATTACCCTGATGGGCGGTGGTACAACCAAAGTGGGCGATCCGTCTTTCCGTTCGGATGAGCGCCCGTTGCTTGGACCCGAGCAGATCGAAGCGAACATCAACGGGATGCAGCAGGTTTTCGCAAAGTTCCTGGCCTATGGCGACGGCGCGACGGATGCCATCATGCTGAACAATGCAGAATGGCTGGACGAACTGAATTATCTGGACTTCCTGCGCGACATCGGGCGGCATTTCTCGGTCAACCGGATGTTGTCGTTTGAAAGCGTGAAGTCGCGCCTGGACCGTGAGCAAAGCCTAAGCTTTCTCGAGTTCAACTATATGATTCTTCAGGCCTATGACTTTCTTGAACTGAACCGCCGCTATGGCTGTCTGCTTCAGATGGGTGGCTCGGACCAATGGGGCAATATCGTCAACGGGATCGACCTGACCCGGCGCGTTTTGGACAACCAGATTTTCGGTCTGACGACACCTTTGTTGACGACCTCGGACGGGCGCAAGATGGGCAAAAGCCAAGGCGGCGCGATCTGGCTGAATGGCGACATGCTAAGCCCTTATGAATTCTGGCAATTCTGGCGCAATACCACGGATGCCGACACAGGTAAGTTCCTGAAGATTTTCACAGAACTTCCCGTCGAGGAATGCGACCGTCTGGGCGCTTTGGAAGGCGCGGAAATCAATGAAGCCAAGATCATTCTTGCCAATGAGGTCACGACCCTTCTTCACGGGAAAGAGGCAGCTGCCGCTGCTGAGGCGACCGCGCGAGAAGTGTTTGAAAAAGGTGGTGCCGGTGATGATCTGCCGACGATCACTTTGTCGGCTGATGATATGGTCGACGGGATCTCGATCATTCAGTTGTTTGTGAAGGCGGGGCTGGTGAAATCGGGCAAGGAAGCCAAGCGCTTGATTTCTGAGAACGGCGCCAAAGTGAATGATGAAGCTTTGACGGAAATCCGGATGATCGGGGCGGATGATTTGGCTGCACCGATGAAGCTGTCTGCGGGTAAGAAGCGGCACGCGTTGGTGGTGCTGGAAGGCTAAGCCGTTCGGTGGCTCACTATGTGAGCCTTGAGGGGCGTTGCCCCTCTGCGCTTTGCGCATTCACCCCAAGGTACTTTGTGCAAGAGGAAGGGCGCGCAGATCTTCGATTGTCGCGCTCTTTTATCGTTGCTAGGGTCGCCGCGGACAGCGATACGAGAGACCGCCAATGCTTTTGAACCCCAACCTTGCCAACACGTTTTCGCCCCCGGTGATGGAGGCACGGCGTTGGTTGGAGGGAAAGAGCTTTTCGCCGGATCGTCCTTTGATCAATGTCAGCCAAGCTGCCCCGGTGGATCCGCCCCCAGAACCCATGCGCGAAGCAATGGCCGAGGCCGTGCTGCGCCAGCCCGAGACGCATTTGTACGGGCCTGTATTGGGCTTGCCTGCATTGCGGAACGAGCTTGCATATAACATCAACCGGCATTACGGCGCCGCGGTGTCTGCGCAGAATGTGGCGATCACCTCGGGCTGCAATCAGGCCTTTGCGGCAACGATTGCAACATTGGCTGCGCCGGGAAATGAGGTTATTCTGCCAACCCCATGGTATTTCAACCATAAAATGTGGCTCGACATTGGGGGAATCACGGCTGTGCCGCTGGCCACTGGCGATGATTTGCTGCCCGATCCCGACAAGGCGGCGGCCCTAATCACGCCCCGCACGCGCGCCATTGCGCTTGTGACACCGAACAATCCGACTGGCGTGGAATACCCCGCCGATCTGGTTGCGGCATTCCGCGATCTGGCGCGCGCGCATGGGATTGCGTTGATCGTGGACGAGACCTATCGCGATTTCCACAGCGGCGAGGGCGCGCAACATGATCTTTTGACCGATCCTGAATGGGACGACACGGTCATTCAGCTTTACAGTTTCTCGAAATCTTATCGCCTGACCGGGCACCGGGTCGGTTCCGTGCTGACCTCGCCCATGCGATTGATCGAGGTTGAGAAATTTCTGGACACAGTCACCATCTGCCCCGCCCAATTGGGCCAACACGCGGCCCTTTGGGGCTTGCGCAATCTGGACGCATGGCTGGCTGGGGAGAGGATCGAAATCCTGACCCGCGCGCAGGCAATGTGCGACGGGTTCGCCCCTTTGGCTGAACGGGGCTGGAAACTGATGGGCTGCGGGGCCTATTTTGCCTATCTTCAACACCCGTTTGACATGCCGTCGGACCAGTTGGCGCAGGCATTGGTCGGCAAGGCCAGCCTGCTTGCCCTGCCCGGCACGATGTTCACGCCCCAAGGTGACAAAAGCGGCGCGCAACAGATGCGTGTGGCCTTTGCCAACATTGACGCGGCAGGCATTCAGACCGCTTTGACCCGGCTGGTTGAATTTCAACCTTAGTCCTCAGTCTTAATCCCTTGCGCGGGGCGGCTTGGCATTCCGCGATGAACCGCCTACAAACCTCGGCAACAGTCAGATGAAAAGGAAAGCGTCCATGGCGACTGGCAAGGCTTCTCGTACCTTCGGTTGGATCCTGATGGGTCTTGTGATGGTGGGACTCGTAGGGTTCGGATCGACCAATTTCGGAGGCGCGGCCGGGGCAGTTGGCACGGTGGGCAACACCGAGATCGACGCGCGCCGGTATTCGCGCGAGTTGCAGTCGGAGTTGAACGCGTTCGAAGCGCAAACCGGGGAACGGTTTACCATGCAGCAAGCCCAAGCCTTTGGGCTGGATCAACGGGCGCTGGCGCGGGTGATCGCTGCTGTTGCGCTTGAGGATGAGACCGCGCGTCTTGGCATCTCGGTCGGTGACGAGCAGTTGCGCGCGCGCATCGTGGATATTCCTGCGTTTGCGGGTGTGGACGGGAAGTTTGACCGCGAAAGCTATCGCTTTGCGTTGGAACAATCGGGGCTGACGGCCTCGGAGTTTGAACAAAGCCTGCGCGCCGAGGTCAGCCGCCAAATCCTGCAAGCCGCTGTCACCAATGGGATCGTGGCCGATGACACCTATGTCGACACGCTTTATGGCTTTGCACGCGAGGCGCGGAGCTTCACCTGGGCCGAGCTGCCCCTGTCACGCCTGACCACCGCGCTTCCCGATGCAAGCGAGGAGGAATTGACCGCCTATTACGACGCACATCCGGCAGATTTCACCCTGCCCGAGACCAAGCAGATCACCTATGCGTGGCTGGACCCGCAAACTTTGGTCAGCGACATTCAGGTAGACGAGGCGCAGGTCAAGGCGCTCTATGACGAGCGTGACGCCCAATATAACCAGCCCGAGCGTCGCTTGGTCGAGCGTCTGGTTCTGGGAACCGAGGAAGAGGCGCAGGCCGCTTTCGACGCGATTACCGCGGGCGAAACCACCTTTGAAGACGTGGTTGGCGAGCGTCAGTTGGAGCTGTCGGATATTGATCTGGGCGATGTCAGCAAGGCCGAACTTGGCGCTGCTGGTGACGCCGTTTTTGCATTGACCGAACCGGGCATTGTTGGGCCGCTTCCCAGCGACCTTGGTCCGGCCCTGTTCCGCGTCAACGCCATTCTGGCCGCGCAGAGCACCGCGTTTGAGGACATCCGCGACGACCTGAACGCAGAACTTGCTGCCGACGCCGCCCGACGCCGCGTGGGCGACATGGTGGCCGAGCTGGACGACCTGATGGCCGGGGGCGCAACGCTGGAAGAGATCAGCGAAAGCCACAACATGGCGCTGGATCAAATCAGCTGGACCGCTGACAGCTTGGACGGCATCGCCGGTTATGAAGCCTTCCGCGAGGCCGCGGCGGCTGCCACGGAAGGCGACTTCCCCGAGATCACCTTGATGTCCGATGGCGGCGTTTTTGCCCTGCGCGTAGACGCGCAGGAACCGTCGCGCGTACAAGACCAAGCCGAAGTGGCTGAGGCCGTTTTGGAAGGCTGGAAGGCTGAAAAGCGGCTGGAGCTTCTGGCCGAGGAAGCACGCGGGTTGATCCCCTCGCTTCAGGGGGATGAAAGCCTTGCCTCGCTTGGTTTGACAGAAGTGGTCGAGGAAGGCCAAGAGCGCGACGCCTTTGTCGAAGGCACCCCGCCTGCCTTCCTGACCGAAGTTTTTGAGATGGAAGCGGGCGATTGGCGGGTCATTCCGTCGGTTGACGGTGTAATCCTTGTACGTCTGGACGCGGTTGAACCCGTTGATCAGGACAGCGACGAAGCCACCGCGATCAAGGCCAATTTCGCCGCGCAGACCGCGCAGGAAATCGCCATCGACATCGAAAGCGCGTTCTCGCGGGCCATCGAAAACAAGGCGGGGATCGAACTGAACCGCCCGATGATCGACGCCGTGAACGCGCAGTTCCAGTAACATCCGACCCGGGAAGACATCCATGTCCCTTACGCCCTCGTTTGAAGAGTTCGAAGCCGGTTGGAATGCTGGCAAAAATCAGGTGGTCTATACTCGGCTGGCCGCAGATCTGGACACGCCTGTCAGCCTTATGCTGAAGCTGACCGAAGCGCGGCGTGACAGTTTCATGCTGGAAAGTGTGACGGGGGGCGAAGTGCGCGGTCGATACTCGATCGTGGGCATGAAGCCAGACCTGATTTGGGAATGCCGGGGCAAGACAAGCCGCGTGAACCGCATGGCGCGGTTTGATGCGGATGCGTTCGAGGATATGCCGGGCAACCCGTTGGATGCTTTCCGTGCGGTTCTGGCTGAAAGCCAGATTGATCTGCCTGCTGACCTGCCGCAGGCTTCGGCGGGGCTGTTTGGTTATTTGGGCTATGACATGATCCGGCTGGTTGAACATCTTCCTGATGTGAACCCTGACCCGCTGGGCGTGCCGGATGCTGTGATGATGCGTCCCTCGGTCGTGGCGGTTCTGGATGGTGTTAAGGGTGACGTGACGCTTGTCTCACCCGCTTTTGTTAGTTCGGGCCTGACAGCCAAGGCCGCCTATGCGCAAGCCGCCGAACGCGTAATGGACGCGCTGCGCGATTTAGACCGTGGCACAGCAGCCGAGACACGTGATCTGGGCGAGGCGCAGGAACTTGGCCCGCTTGTGTCCAACTTCACCAAGCCTGACTATTTGGCAGCGGTTGAGAAAGCCAAGGAATACATCCGCGCGGGCGACATCTTTCAGGTGGTCCCAAGCCAGCGCTGGACCCAAAGTTTCCTGCTGCCGCCCTTCGCACTTTACAGAAGCTTGCGGCGCACCAACCCCTCGCCCTTTATGTTCTATTTCAACTTCGGCGGCTTTCAAGTTGTGGGCGCGAGCCCTGAAATTCTGGTCCGCGTCTTTGATGGCGAAGTCACGATCCGCCCCATCGCGGGCACTCGTCCCCGTGGCAAAACGCCCGAGGAAGACAAGGCGCTTGAAGCCGATCTGCTGGCCGACCAGAAAGAGCTGGCCGAGCATCTGATGCTGCTGGATTTGGGGCGCAACGACACGGGCAAGGTCTCGAAGATTGGGACGGTCCGCCCGACCGAAGAGTTCATCATCGAGCGCTACAGCCACGTCATGCACATCGTGTCAAACGTGGTGGGTGAGTTGGCCGATGATCAGGACGCACTGTCGGCGTTTATGGCCGGGATGCCAGCCGGAACAGTTTCCGGCGCGCCGAAAGTCCGCGCGATGGAGATCATCGACGAGCTGGAGCCAGAGAAGCGTGGCGTCTATGGCGGAGGTCTGGGATATTTCAGCGCGGGTGGCGACATGGACATGTGTATCGCGCTGCGCACGGCCGTGGTGAAGGACGAAAAACTTTATATTCAGGCGGGCGGCGGCGTTGTCTATGACAGCGACGCCGAGGCCGAATATGAAGAGACGGTGAACAAGTCGAAAGCCATCCGGCGCGCGGCAGAAGATGCGGCGATGTTTAGCGGGCGCGGCAACGGGTAAGGGGCTTTGCCCCTCTGCGCGTTGCGCATTCACCCCAGGATATTTCTGACAAGAAAAAGAGGGCGCGGCGGTGCGCGGCGCTTTCATTCAATGTGTGGGGGATCATTCCCCCAACATCCATTTTCCATCCGGCCAAAAGGCATGGAACGCGAAGGCGAAGAGAACGTCATGGGGGACGTCCCTGCCCTGCGCATCGCGCACTCGGATTGTACCCACATCGCGCCCCTTTGCGATTTGGGCCGTGTCTAAGGCCGAGGCTTGCCCGGCAGTCCAGCTGATGGTTACGCCCGCCTCTGTAATCTCGCTTTCCTGTGCCAGCCTTTCAACGGGCCATGCGCGCGCGCCAACGCGCACCACACGGGCCAGTGCAGGCACACCATGCGGGGGCTGTTCGCCTGTAAAAAAACCATAAGGTCGATCACGGCTGTCATAGCCCGCATAAGGGTTGCGCCCATAGGAACGGTTGGCGCGCGGTTGATCCATAACCAATCCGTTAGGGTTGCGGCGGGCAAATTCCGCCCAGCTTTCCATCCACGCGGGCAGCTGTTTCAGCTGGGTGCCCGTGTGCTTGCCCACGATCCCCTGCCCCAGCGCCTGTTGCCACCAGCTTTCGGTCTGGAGGTCATACATCACCATGTCCGAGTTGCGCAGCTTGCCGGTCACGCGAAAGCTCAGTTCTTGTCCGCCCACGCGGCGGTCAAACACCATGCCTGAATTGCAAAGCGGGCAGAAGGTGACGGCAACGGGCACGCCGCCAACAGTGTCGTTCACGATTTCATGCCATGTTAGGTATCGCAGCGGATAGGCGCGCGGGGTGGCGCCCTTGATCTCGACCGTCAGGACGGGTTCGCGGGGGTCGATGCGGGTCTCATCCCCGACTTTACGAAAGGCGGGATCGGTAAGCGCCGGGATGCCATCGCGACCGGGACCGCCGGACAGGATTTCATTCCAGCCGCCAATATCAGATTGCGTGAAATCAGTTTTCGGGAACTCGCGTTCCCACTGGGCGGGGTTTGCGCGCACATCTTGCGCCCAAAGCCCAACGATGATCGCAAGCAGGGTCACCAAAATACGCATAAGGCCGCTCCTTTGTTTCTGTCGGACCCAGCCTGACAGAGAAAGAAGCGGCCCCATAGCCCCCCTCACGAGGGTTTGAGCGTTCGTGCGCGCAGGTTTATTCCACCACGCGCACCGAGGTCATGACGTCCGGTTTGCCCAGCACGGCCCCGTTCGGGCCTTCGCCAAGTTTGATCGCCTGCACAACGTCAAAGCCTGCTGTCACATTGCCCACCACGGTGTATTTCCCGTTCAGGAAATCGCCAGGCGCGAACATGATGAAGAACTGACTGTTGGCCGAGTTCGGGCTTTGCGAGCGCGCCATGCCCACGGTGCCGGCCACATAGGGCTCGTCCGTAAACTCGGCAGGCAGATTGGGATAGGACGATCCGCCCATGCCCGCGCGGCCACCGTTCCCGTCGGCCTTGCCAAACTCGACATCGCCAGTTTGGGCCATGAAGCCTTCAATGACGCGGTGGAAGATCACATTGTCATAGGTGCCTTCCTTGGCCAGCGTGACGATGCGTTCCACATGCTGCGGGGCCAAATCAGGGCGCAGTGTGATTTCGATCACACCATTGGCCTCGCCAGCGACGGTGATCTCGACCTTTGGGAAATCGCTTTGCGCGATGGCAGCGTTGGGTTCGAAGCTTTGCGGCCACAACGTGTAGACCGCATAGCCAACCACAAGCGCCACACCTGCAAGGAACACCGCCCAGAAGGTACGGCCTTCGCGCGGAGTATAGTTGTCGTTAGACATCTGCAGCCACCTTGACCGAAACCATCAGGTCGGGCTCTGCTGGCGGCTCGCCACGCACGATCGCGTCGACATGTTCCATGCCCGAAGTCACGCGGCCATAGACCGTGTACTGACCGTTCAGGAAGTGGTTGTCCGAGAAGTTGATGAAGAACTGGCTGTTGGCCGAATTTGGGTTCTGCGAACGCGCTGCCCCCAGCGTGCCACGGTCGTGGGGAAGCTTTGAGAATTCAGCAGGCAGATCAGGCAGCGACGAGCCACCGGTGCCAGCGCGGCGCAGGCTCATCGGGTCTTTGCCGTTGGCCACGTCGCCGGTCTGCGCCATGAAGCCGTCGATCACACGGTGAAAAACCACGCCGTCATATTCGCCCGCGCGGGCCAGTTCTTTCATGCGCTCGGCATGTTTGGGGGCCACATCGGGCAGCAGCTCGATCACCACGGTGCCGTTTTTCAGCTCCATCAGGATGGTGTTTTCGGGATCTTTATATTCGGCCATTGGGGCCTCCTTCACAGATATTGTGTTTCGTTGGCGCCAAACTAAGCACGCGGGCGAAAAGATGAAAGGGTGTAGCCACGCATTTTCGCCCGCGCCTGTTGACCCGCGCACGCTTTTGGTGTGCAACACGATCAAAGCTGATGGAGATATCGATGGCCTGGAAAACACTCGACGAGATGGACCTGAACGGCAAAACCGTTCTGACCCGTGTAGACATCAACGTGCCGGTGAAAGATGGCGTGGTCACAGACGACACCCGCATCCAGCGCATCCTGCCCACCATTCGCGATATTCTGGCCGCTGGCGGCAAGCCAGTGCTGCTAGCACATTTTGGCCGCCCCAAGGGCGAACGCGTGGCTGAGATGAGCCTGTCGGTCGTGAGCCCGGCCCTCGAGGCTGCCCTTGGCACTCCGGTAAAGTTTGCAGACGACTGCATTGGTGGGCCTGCGAAACAAGCCGTTGCTGCGCTTGAGACAGGCGAGGTTCTGCTTTTGGAAAACACCCGCTATCACGCGGCAGAACCCAAGAACGATCCGGCCTTTGCAGCAGCTTTGGCCGCGTTAGGCGATGTCTATTGCAACGACGCGTTTTCGGCCGCGCACCGCGCCCATGCCTCGACCGAGGGCGTTGCACGGCTTCTGCCGTCCTGCGCTGGTCGCCTGATGCAGGCTGAACTGTCCGCGCTCGAGGCCGCCTTGGGCGAGCCTGTGCGCCCCGTGGTCGCCGTGGTTGGTGGCGCGAAGGTGTCGACCAAGCTGGACCTTCTGGGCAATCTTGTTGCCAAAGTGGATCATCTAGTCATTGGTGGCGGCATGGCCAACACCTTCCTTGCCGCCCAAGGCATCGACGTTGGCAAGTCCTTGGCAGAACATGACATGACCGACACTGCCTTAGAAATTCTGACCAAGGCGCAGGAGGCGGGCTGCGAGATCATTTTGCCCACAGATGTAGTTGTCGCCCGTGAGTTTGCCGCCAATGCCGCCAACGAAACCGTTGCCGCCGACGCCTGTCCCTCGGACGCGATGATTTTGGACGCTGGCCCAGCATCGGTTGCGAAAATCGCCGAGGTGTTGGACCACGCCAAAACGCTTATCTGGAACGGCCCCCTCGGCGCGTTCGAGATCGAGCCGTTTGACGCAGCCACCAATGCCGCCGCTCTGAAAGCCGCCGAACTGTCCGACGCAGGAAACCTGACATCGGTCGCGGGTGGCGGGGATACTGTGGCCGCCCTGAACAAGGCTGGCGCGGCTGATCGCTTCACCTATATCTCGACCGCGGGCGGCGCGTTCTTGGAGTGGATGGAAGGCAAAGAGCTTCCGGGCGTCGCCGCTTTGGGCTGACCCTTCCCACTAAACATTGAAATTTCAACGTCTTGCGCAGAGATGCGCGGGGCGTTTTTCTTTTCAATATTCTCGCTTGACTGTTACCCGAGTATTTTTGTAGGAATTACATATCAGCCAGTCGCGCACCGAAGCGATCAGCCGGAGACCTGAGGGGCACCCCTACCCCATATTCAGGAGCGCGAAACATGACTGACTTTGAAAGTGGACGCCTAAGCGCCCGCACCGACATTCCAAGTCCCGTACCTTTTATCCCCGGCCTGAAAGCACTGGCCGCGTGGATTGAGGCTGCCATTGAAGGAGACCGCAAATGACTGCCCCCATCACCAGCGCCGTATTCGACACCGCCCTGCGGAGCACCCCTCCCGAGCATGATGCCCTTGAGCTGACCCAAAGCGGCAAAACTGCCCGCATCGTTCTGAACGACATGGTCTATACGCTGACCATCACCCGCGCAGGCAAGCTGATCCTGACCAAATAATCAAAAAGCGAACGCACAGGCGCATGGCGACAGGTTTCCCCCCGTCGTCCGAATATTCCCTCGCGCCCGTCGTAAGGGGGGCAAGGCCCATATCCGTTTCATCCAACCTTGCCCCTCACCAAATTTCCCACATCTCTGTTAGCGCCAGCAGAATTGCATGCCGCCGTCCGCTCGCCTATGAACGGGGTAATTCAGACCTTTTCTTTACACGTGGGATCGACATGCCGAACCAAGCACAAATGGACAAGATTAAAGCCGGTCAGGGCTTCATCGCAGCACTGGACCAGTCGGGCGGCTCGACCCCGAAGGCTTTGCGCCTTTATGGGATCGAAGAAGACGCCTATTCGGGCGACGCCGAGATGTTTGACCTGATCCACGGTATGCGCTCGCGGATTGCGCAGGCCCCCGCTTTCACCGGCGAAAAAGTCATCGGCGCGATTCTGTTCGAGATGACAATGGATCGCGAAATTGGCGGCAAGCCGACTGCCACTTACATGTGGGACGAGCGCGGCGTGGTGCCTTTCCTGAAAGTCGACAAGGGCCTTGCCGACGAAGAAAACGGCGTTCAGGTGATGAAGCCGATGCCGGAACTGGACGCGCTGTGCGAACGCGCTGTGAAAGCGGGCGTGTTCGGCACCAAGATGCGCTCGGTCATCAATGCCGCGAACGCAGAGGGCATCAAAGCCAACGTTGCGCAGCAATTTGAAGTGGGCAAACAGATCATCGGCCACGGGCTGGTCCCGATCATCGAGCCCGAGGTGAACATCACTATCGCCGACAAGGCCGCTGCAGAAGACATCCTGCTGGCCGAGCTGAAAGCCCAGCTGGACGCGCTGTCGGACAACCAGACCGTGATGCTGAAACTGACCCTTCCCGAGGCCGCCAACCATTATAAAACGCTGATCGACCACCCGCGTGTGGCATCGGTTGTGGCCCTGTCAGGCGGATACACTCGCGAAGAAGCCAACAATCGCCTGTCGCAGAATGCTGGCATGATTGCCAGCTTCTCGCGTGCATTGACGGAAGGCCTGTCGGCTCAACAAAGCGATGACGCGTTCAACACCACAATCGCAGACACGATCGACAGCATCTATCAGGCATCGATTGCTGGCTGATCTCGTATAACTGACAAGAAGAAAGGCGTCTGGTTACCCCATGCGCCTTTTTTCGTTGGGGAACGCCGCCACTTCTCAAAATCCGAAAACGCGAATACACTCTAGTCTGTACTTTAGCGAGCTTTCTTCAGTATCGGGGCAATCTACCCATGCCTGACAGTCTTCGCGGCGGCATTGTGATCAATGAAGTACTCGTCGATCCAAACGGGGCGACGAACTATGATACTGATGGCAATGGAAACGCCGTAGGCGGTGATGAATTTCTTGAAATTGCCAACACATCGAACACCGCCATCGACATCTCGGGATTAGAACTGTGGGATCAGGGGCGTGGAAACTGGTTCACCTTCCCCCCCGGCACCATTCTGGAACCCGGCGCGGTCGCAGTCGTCGTGCGCAATGTCCAAAGCGGAGGCAGCCTGCCAGCCGTCACCGGAGACAATCTGGCCTTTGACGCGAATTATGGCTCGAACGTGTTTAACAACGGCGCGGATAATATCGTCATCTATGACCCGACCGCGGATGAATTTATTCAATCCTACTACAACGGGGACAGCCTGGATGACCCGGTGAATGGCAGCGGGTATTCAGGGTTTTCGTCCACCGCCACGCGCGTTGGCTCGGGCGAGGATATGGGAAATGACAGTGATGGGTTCTCGATCCAACGGACGTCGACGGGGTTCACGGGAACAGACGCCCCCACGCCAGGTACTGCAAATGTGTGTTTCGCGAATGGGACACAGATCCTGACCGATGGCGGCTTCACCCCCATCGAGCGGCTGCGCGCGGGCGATTTGGTGCAGACCTTAGATGCGGGATTACAGCCCTTGCGCTGGATCTTTGCGCGGCGTGTTAGCCCGGCGCAGCGGATGCACGATGCAAAGCTACACCCAATCAAACTTCAGCTGATACAGCCTGACCAGAAAGGATCGCAGTCCGCTCTGGTCGTGTCGCGTCAGCATCGCATCTTGGTGCAGGGCAAAATTGCGCAGCGTATGTTCGGTGTGGATCAAGTGCTGGTGCCTGCGAAGGACCTTCTTGGTAGCGATGTGGCGACGCTGTGCACGGACCCCCGACCCGTTATCTATTTTCACCTCTTATTTGACGCGCATCACATTCTGAACGCCAACGGAATAGCCGCCGAAAGCCTGTATCTTGGCGCCGAAAGCTCGGCCGCGCTGACGCAAGCCGCCCGCGATGAGCTTGAGATCCTGTTTCCAACAGATGGTCCGGGATTGACCCTGCCCGATATGCGCCCCGCGCGCGCTTTTGTGGCCGGGCGTCGGGCGTGTAAACTGGTTGCGCGGCACATGAAAAACGACCGCGCCCTGACGGTGCCTTTCAACAGATAACAGGGCATAAAGCGCCCTGCCCCAGAAGGCAGCATTTTTCTGCCGAGCGATTCGTTTTTGGGATTCACAAGCCGAATCACCTGTGGCATAGTCCTTTTGCACCGCCCGAAAAGAGGTGGGCAAGAGGCAGTACATACAGGCGGGAAACCTATGGGCGCACCTCGCGCACAAGCTGGAATTGGTGGAGTGATCTACTTTGTCGGGGCCGTTGGTCTTGGCCTTTACTTCACGTTTGCCAGTGTGCAGGGCGACTATGGCGTTTTCCGACGCGTACAGATCGAGGCCGAGACGCAAGCGCTTTTGAAAGAGCGTGATGCGCTCTCGGCTCAGATCGCTGAATTACGCAACAAGACCAAACGCCTGTCAGATGATTTCCTTGATCTAGATCTGCTGGACGAACAGGCCCGCGATGTGCTGGGCGTTGTGCGCGCGGACGAGGTCGTTCTGCGCTGATCCGCGCATATCCTCCCGATTAAACTTGACGAAAACGTAAGCTTTGCATTCGGCGCAACCCTGCCCCGCACAAGGATTTGCAAGTTTTTGTCGACCGGTGGCCGTGAAGGTTGTATAAGATAGTTTAACACTAAACTATTACCCGAAGCCAGTTGACGCCAGGAGGAGGACGCCACATGGCAGCCCGCAAAAGCGCTCCAAAAAAGACCGCGAAATCAAACACATCCAAAGAAGAGCTTCTTGAATACTATCGCGAGATGCTCTTAATCCGTCGATTCGAAGAAAAGTCGGGCCAGCTGTATGGCATGGGCCTGATCGGCGGGTTCTGCCACCTTTACATTGGTCAAGAGGCCGTAGTCGTTGGGCTGGAAGCCGCCGCAAAGGAAGGTGACAAGCGCCTGACCTCTTATCGCGACCACGGTCATATGCTGGCCTGTGGGATGGACCCCAAAGGCGTCATGGCCGAACTGACGGGCCGCGAAGGCGGCTATTCGCGCGGCAAAGGCGGCTCGATGCACATGTTCTCGAAAGAGAAACACTTTTACGGCGGTCACGGGATCGTTGGTGCGCAGGTGCCAATCGGCACCGGCTTGGCCTTCGCCGACAAGTATCTGGACAATGGCGGCGTAACTTTTGCCTATTTCGGGGACGGTGCGGCCAACCAAGGTCAGGTCTATGAAAGCTTCAACATGGCCTCGCTGTGGGAACTTCCGGTGATCTATGTGATTGAAAACAACCAATACGCCATGGGCACCTCGCTGCAACGCGCAAGCTCGACCCCAGACATCTACACCCGTGGCGAAGCCTTCGGCATCCCAGGTGAAGCAGTGGATGGCATGGACGTCATGGCAGTAAAAGACGCCGGCGAACGCGCAACCGAACACTGCCGCTCGGGCAAAGGCCCTTACATTCTGGAAATGAAAACCTATCGCTACCGTGGCCACTCGATGTCGGATCCGGCCAAGTACCGCACCCGCGAAGAGGTTCAGAAAATCCGCGAAGAACGCGACGCCATTGAACATGTGCGCGAGCTTCTGCTGCAAGGCAAACATGCGTCCGAGGAGGACCTGAAGGCCATCGATAAAGAGATCAAGGCCGTCGTGAACGACGCTGCCGAGTTCTCGAAAACCAGCCCCGAGCCTGCGCTCGAGGAGCTGTGGACCGACATTTACGCCTAAGCCTAGGACAGAGGAGAAAAGATATGGCTGTAGAAGTACTGATGCCCGCCCTGTCCCCGACGATGGAGGAAGGCACGCTGGCCAAATGGCTGGTTAAGGAAGGTGATGAAGTCGCATCGGGCGACATCCTTGCCGAGATTGAAACTGACAAAGCGACGATGGAGTTCGAAGCCGTTGATGAAGGGATCATCGGTAAGATCCTGATCGCCGAAGGCACTGAAGGTGTGAAGGTGAACACACCGATTGCTGTGCTGGTGGAAGAAGGCGAAAGCGCAGATGATGTGGCGTCGTCGGCCCCTGCCCCGGCTGCGGAAGCGCCTGCTGCAGCTGCTCCGGCGGCTGCTCCGGTCGCGGCTCAGCCCGTCACCTCGGAAGATCTGTCCGATCCGGAAATCCCGGAAGGTACCGAAATGCGATCGACCACCGTTCGCGAAGCTTTACGCGACGCGATGGCGGAAGAGATGCGCGCAGATGACACTGTCTTCCTGATGGGGGAAGAAGTTGCTGAATACCAAGGCGCCTATAAGGTCAGCCAAGGTCTGCTGGACGAGTTCGGTGCCCGTCGCGTGATCGATACGCCCATCACCGAGCACGGCTTTACAGGTCTGGCAACGGGTGCTGCGATGGGTGGTCTGAAACCGATTGTCGAGTTCATGACCTTCAACTTCGCTATGCAAGCGATTGACCACATCATCAACACCGCCGCCAAGACCCGATATATGTCGGGCGGACAGATGTCCTGCCCCATCGTATTCCGCGGCCCGAACGGTGCAGCGGCGCGAGTGGGTGCCCAGCACTCGCAGGACTATGCGGCTTGGTACGCGCAGATCCCCGGTCTTTATGTGGCGATGCCTTATTCGGCAGCCGACGCAAAGGGTTTGATGAAAACCGCAATTCGTGACCAGAACCCTGTGGTTTTCTTGGAAAACGAGCTGCTTTACGGTCAAAGCTTCGACGTACCGGTGATGGACGATTACGCCATCCCCTTCGGCAAGGCGCGCATCTGGCGTGAAGGTTCGGATGTGACCATCGTCAGCTTCGGCATCGGCATGAAATACGCGCTGGAAGCAGCGGATAAGCTGGCGGAAGACGGTATCTCGGCCGAGGTGATCGACCTGCGCACCCTGCGCCCGATTGATTACGACACGGTGATCCGCTCGGTCCAGAAAACCAACCGCTGCATCACTGTGGAAGAGGGCTGGCCGGTGGCATCCATTGGCAATCACATCACCGCCCAGATCATGGAACGTGCGTTCGATTACCTCGACGCGCCGGTGATCAATATGACCGGCAAGGATGTTCCGATGCCCTATGCTGCAAACCTTGAAAAACTGGCGCTTGTGACCACTGCCGAGGTGGTCGAGGCCGCCAAAGCTGTGACCTATCGTTAAGGAGACCGAGATATGGCAACCGAAATTCTCATGCCCGCCCTGTCCCCCACGATGGAGGAAGGCACGCTGGCGAAATGGCTGGTTAAAGAAGGTGACGAGGTCGCTTCTGGTGATCTGCTCGCTGAAATCGAAACCGACAAGGCGACGATGGAGTTCGAAGCCGTTGATGAAGGCATCATCGGCAAGATCCTTGTGGCTGAAGGCACGGAAGCGGTGAAAGTAAACACCGCCATCGCCGTGCTTTTGGAAGAAGGTGAAAGCGCGGATGACATCACTGCAAGCGCCCCCGCAGCGCCTGCTGCTGCCGAGGCTGAGGCCGCTCCTGCAGCGGTTGAGGCATCGGCACCCGCTGCCGCGGCACCCGCCGCCCCTGCCCCGCAAGCTGCTGATGGCACGCGCATTTTCGCGTCCCCCTTGGCCCGTCGCATCGCGGCGGATAAAGGACTGGATCTGACGCAAATCACCGGATCAGGACCTAAAGGCCGGATCGTGAAAGCAGATGTGGAAAATGCCACAGCCGCTCCGAAAGCAGCCCCTGCGGCGGCTTCTGCTGCGGCACCTGCGGCGGCGGCGGCACCCACCGGCCCCTCGGCCGATATGGTCGCTGCGATGTATCAGGACCGCGAATACGAGGAAATCACCCTCGACGGGATGCGCAAGACGATTGCCGCGCGTCTATCTGAGGCCAAGCAGACCATCCCGCATTTCTATCTGCGTCGAGACATCAAGCTCGATGCGCTTCTGGCCTTCCGCAGCCAGTTGAACAAACAGTTGGAAGCACGTGGTGTGAAACTGTCGGTCAATGACTTCATCATCAAGGCCGTCGCCAACGCGCTGCAAGCCGTACCGGAAGCCAATGCCGTTTGGGCGGGTGACCGTGTGTTGCAGATGAAAGCTTCGGATGTGGCGGTTGCCGTCGCGATCGAGGGCGGATTGTTCACCCCTGTTCTGCAGGATGCAGATCAGAAGTCGCTGTCCAGCCTGTCGACCCAGATGAAAGATCTGGCGTCGCGTGCACGCGAGCGCAAGCTGGCCCCGACCGAGTATCAGGGCGGCAGCTTTGCGATCTCGAACCTGGGTATGTTTGGCATCGACAATTTCGACGCCATCGTGAACCCGCCGCACGCTGGTATTCTGGCTGTCGGTTCGGGTGTGAAAAAGCCCGTCGTGGGCGAGGACGGTGAGCTGACCACCGCCACAGTGATGAGCGTCACCATGTCGGTCGATCACCGCGTGATTGACGGCGCTGTTGGGGCGAACCTGCTGAAGGCAATTGTCGACAATCTGGAAAACCCGCTGACAATGCTGGCATAAATATTCGCAATCGCGAATTTATTGACATGGCTCAAGGCGGTCTTCCCTGCCTTGGGCCATTTGCTTTTCCGAATACTAAATTTCGGAGAGATTACATGGACTTCAAAGCCCTGCTGGACGACACATCCGCCAACACCAAAACATTCGCCGCCGCGCATCCTGACGGGGCTAACGGCTTTCGCGCCATGCACAGGGCCGCATTGGTCGACGGAGCACTTTCTGTGAAAGACAAAGAACTTCAGTGCATTGCCATCGGCATCGTCAAACAGTGCAATGACTGCATTGGTTTCCACGTTCGTGCCGCGATCAAGGCGGGCGCCACACGTGACGAATTGGCCGAAACCGTATCCGTCACGATCCTGATGGGCGGCGGCCCCGCCTATATGTATGGCGCTCGCGCGATGGAGGCGTTTGACCAGCTTTCAGCCTGATCCCTGCGCCCAAACACACAAAAGGGCGGCGCAGATGCGTCGCCCTTTTTGATATGTGACCGTCTTTGCGGTTTTTCTTTCTGCCTCTGTTCGTTGCGTGGTCAGACCTGTGGTTCAGGTCTTTCGCGCGACGATTAACCGGCCACTGCTACAAGAAACACTGCAGAAAATGCCACCACGGTGGCAAGCCAGATTTGTTTCATCTTCGGGGTCTCCCAAGGTTAATACCCGGCCCTCATAGATGAAACCTGCGCTGCAATACATTGATTTAGTGAAAGTTTGCGGAAATCCGCCGATGGCTTTCGCGGCCACCGGCGGGTGCAGCTCTTATTGGATCAGGGTCTGGTCCATGCTGAGGGCTGGGCGGTCGCATCCAGCCTCGCCTACGATGCGGGCGGGAACGCCAGCCACGGTCTTGTTGCGCGGGACGTCTTCCAGCACCACAGATCCCGCCGCAATGCGCGAGCATTCCCCAACCTTGATATTGCCCAGAACTTTGGCCCCGGCCCCAATCAACACGCCATCGCCAATCTTCGGATGGCGGTCTTCATCTTCCTTACCGGTCCCGCCCAGAGTGACCGAATGAAGCATCGAGACATTGTCGCCCACAACAGCCGTTTCACCGATCACGATGGAATGGGCGTGGTCAATCATGATCCCGCGCCCGATACGTGCGCCGGGGTGGATGTCGATGCCGTAGACCTCGGAACAGCGCATCTGGATGAAATAGGACAGATCTTTGCGACCCTCTTTCCACAGGTAATGCGCCAGGCGATAAGCCTGCATCGCTTGGAAACCTTTGAAATACAGAACCGGCTGCAACATGCGATGGCAGGCAGGGTCACGATCCAGAACGGCAGTGATGTCGGCGCGGGCGGCCTCGGCCAGTTCGGCACAGCTGGCATAGGCTTCGTCGGCGATTTCGCGCAGCAGAACCATGCTCATCTCGTTCGAGCTGAGCTTGGCAGCAAAACGATAGGACAGCGCCTTTTCCAGCGTTTTATGGTGCAAAACACAGGCCCCGATCAAACCGCCCAGAAGGGGTTCTTCGGCGATGGCCAGTTTGGCTTCATCGGTGATCCGGTCCCAGACAGGATCAATCCGGGTGATGACTGCGCGTTTCTCGGCCATGATGTCTCCTGCGTTGAACGGCTAGAATACACCAGATAGGCTTGAATTTCAAAAATGCAAAGCAAGAATTGTCAGGATCAGCGCGAGCCCGGAAGACGTACAGAAACACAAAGACCGGTTGTTGGCGAATTTGGATATTGCGGGGATTGCGGGGACGAGATTGCAAAGGGGCGGCTGGATCTGGATCCCACCGCCCCGAAATGTATTAACTGTGCCGCTGGATTAGCCGCTTATGTCGCGCCTTTAGGGCAGCATAAACCGTCAGCAAACAATCTAGAAAATCCGGGTCGTCATGCAGCGGTTCCGCCTGCCTTGGCAGGGACATAGCAACCGAGCCAAGGCTTCCGTTGCCCCAGCGCGGATGCACCCGGCCCAGCGCTTTGCGATATCGGTCCGCAGCGTCCGCCCGGTGTAACATCGCCAGCATCACGCCGGGGCGTTTGCGCGGCCCAAGCGCCAGAAGCGCGCAGGCCGCTGCGATGGCATCTCCGGGAAGAACCGGTCGCATTTACAGGCTGACCTCGAGCCGCGTATACGGCCCCGGCCCGAACCGTTCCGAGATCTGGGCGACCTCGACCGCGTATGGCCCCGTCACCAGATCGGCAGCACGCAAGGCGGCATCATAGCTGAAACTCGCGCTGGTCAGATCCAGTTCGCGCTTCACGGTGGGACCGTCAATGATCCGCAGGCGATAGCGTTCGTCCACTTCGCCTAAGGGCACTTCGGTCTCGCCCCACGGATCACCATCAATCCGCGTACGACGGATCCAGTTGATCTGGTGATCCCCGGCTTGTTCGCTCACCTTCAGGTGCGCAGGCGCATAGGGTCGCAACCCAATGCCGTTAAACGCCAAAACCTGATGCAAATAACTGCCATCCGTATAGGCCTTGCGTGCCGGTCCAATGCGATAGTGACGGCTCAAACCGCGCGCAGAGGATGGCAAGGGGATCTGCTCGGGCGTCCCATTCAGCACCACCACATAGCTGCCAGCGGGCCAGTTCGAAGGCGCCGTCGCGTCCGTTCCCGCCTGTCCACGCAGACGCAAGCTTAGGTCATAGGTCTGTTCGCCAACCAGATCGGCTGTGGCAAATTGCAAGACCTCCCAGTTTTCAGGGCTGCCATCACCGATGGCAATCACATTAGCCCCGTTCAACAGGTCATCGACCGAAACCGAGGACAGTGTCGCATCTGAGGACAGCTTGACCCGCAGGGCTGGCCCGCGATCCAGCACGCCCGAAGGGGCGGCCACTAGATCAGTTTCAGTGACGCCAACGATCGACCGCTGTTTGATGGTCTCAATCCGATTGTACCCGTTGTCGCTGGTCGAACGATAGATCGCCACATTCCCCGGCCATGGATCAGCCGTAATCGCGATATGCGGCGCGCGCGGCACCTCGTCCCCAGTCAGCAAGGGCAAGTCCATGAACAAGGGGAATACGGGCGCCGGCGGGATATAGGGCTTCACTGCGGGCGCAGGTTCGCTGCTGTCTGACGGCAGGAACACCCCCGGTTCGACCCGGACGGCGCGGATGTTCTGCACACCTGCATGTTCCACATGATCCACGCGGAAATGCTCGGTCCCGGCGTCGGTTTCCAGTTTCAGCACATCCCCTGCCCCTTTAGACAGCTCAGACGGAGGCAGTGCGAAGCTGGCGCTGTCGCGCGCAACGCGGGCCTCGGACAGCCAGCGTTCGGTGATCGCACGCGCCTCGGCCCGGGTCAGTATCAATGGGATCTCGGATGCGGACACCGAGAAGCTGGTTTCATCCGGGAAAATCGCCTCGACCGCGCGGATATCATAGTCGCCACCGTCTTCGATAAAGTTCAAGCGGACCCGCCCTGCCAATTCAGCTTCCGGTGCACGGATGCGTTCCAGCGTCGTGTCGCGATCCTGAGACAATGCCATTTTTTCAGGGTCAAGAATGTGATCTGGCCGTCCGGTGCGCGAGGCAAAGATCAACACGCCTTCGCGCTCTGAGACTTCGAACCCATAGGCCAGCATCAATGGCTGAAGTGCTGCCCTTGCGCCGCCAATCTGATCCACAATGTACCCCCGAACCAAGCCATAAAGCTTGGACACGTCATAGCGCGTCACACCGGACCGGTCACAGATCTCGCTGACCACAGATGCCAGCGACCGCGAGGACGCACGCCCGTTCAGCCAGTGACCACGGTCGTAATTGGCCCCATCGCTCCACAACCCTTTGCGGTTAGGGAATTGCGGGAAGGGGCGCGTGTCCCACGCCCAGACATGGGCACGGTCCATGTCCAGCATCTTCACGCCGGTCCCGGAATGCGTCGGGTTGTTCGATGCATCGCGCCAATACTCATACATCGCACGCAGATATTGCGCCTGCATCAGGTCATCACGCCGCCCACTGGAATAGCGCGGCTTGGCACTTTCCGAGCTTTTGGGATCAAGGAACTTGTTGGGTTGATTGGTGCCCTTGTCGATGGCCGCACATCCCAGTTCGGTGAACCAGAAGGGCTTCGATCCCGGCTGCCAATCGGTCGGCGTCGATTTACGCACGCCTCCGACACGGTTGTGGTGTGTGTTTTCCCACCAGCCGCGCAGGTCTTTATAGCGATACACCCAATCCTCGCCATGGGCGCCATCGGTGATGGGGCTGCGGATCTGAAGCTCGCGGGCGTCTGCGGTCTTATAATACCAATCATACCCCTCGCCGCCTTCAATGTTGGCTTGGAGATAGTCGAGGTTATAGATCGATCCATAGTCAGCATCCGCGTGGTCAAACCCGTCGCGCCAATCGGACAGCGGCATATAGTTGTCGATGCCGACGAAGTCGATTTCGTTGTGGCTCCACAAGGGATCGAGGTGAAAGAACACATCCCCTGACCCATCCTGCGGCTGATAGCCGAAATACTCGGACCAATCGGCAGCATAGGATATCTTGGTCGCATTCCCCAGAATGCCACGCACGTCATCGGCCAGCTGTCGCAGCTGGTCCACCACGGGAAAGCTGTTGCCCGGACCACGGATCTGCGTCAGGCTGCGCAACTCGGACCCGATCAGGAAGGCATCCACGCCCCCCGCAGACGCGCACAAATGGGCATAGTGCAGGATGAAACGCCGATACGAAAACTCGTTCGGGCCAGTATAGTTCACTCCATGCGCCGTTACGCTAAAGTCCGACGGCTGGGCATCCCCAAAGAACGCATCCACCTGCGATACCACCCCAGACGTCCCATCCGGCGAGCCCGGGTGGTTCGGGGCCAGCGTGGTGGTGATCCGACCGCGCCACGGCAGTTCGGGTTGGCCGATCTGGGCGGACCACGGATCGAACAGAGTGTTGCCCTCCATCTGCTCCATCAGGATGAAGGGATAGAAGGTGGCCTTGCGATCATTGCGTGAGGCAAACTCGATCGCTTCCTTTACTGCCTGATCAGACGGCGTACCGCCATAGACCGGACGGTCGTCATCGTCACGCGGCACCAATCCAGCCTGCGCGCGTGACACGCCGCTGACGGTCCAGGGCATCGAACCGCCATCTGTTTGCTTTTGTTCAACCCGCGGACGGATCTGACAGGATCCACAGCGCAAATCGTCACCGAACCACGATACGACCAAAGCCGTGTTCTTGCAGTTGGGCATTTCGTCCCGCATCTGCCGATACGAGGTCACGAAATCGGTTACGCCGGACGGGCTGTTCATATTCGACCCGCCACTGATGCCCAATCCGCCATCATAATGGACCGGGCTTGTGGCCATCGCGTATTCGCCCGTACCCGGGATCAGCGCCACCGCTTTGGTGCCGCGCGAGACTTCCCTATCCTGATAGGGTTGCTCGGGGCGGAAAACCTCGAAACTAAACTGCGGCACACGGTTGCCGAACTGCGTGATGTCCAGATCTTCAATCACCACATAGGCGATCCCACGATAGGCCGGCGCCTTGCCCGCGCCCTTCACGGCTTCGATCTTGGGGTCAGGCAACTGGCTCTCGGTTCCCTTATAGACACGCATGTTGATATCACTGGTCGAAATCTGGTTGCCATCGGCCCAGATCCGACCCACCCGCGTGATCTGCCCCTCACACAAGGCGACAGCCAGACTGACCGAATAGCTATAGGTCGTCACCTCGGGCTCGGGCGGCTTGGGTGGGCCTTTACCCCCGCCGCCTCCGGTCGTGGTCGAGCTTTCCTTGAAGCGTGTTGACCAAATCACCTGACCGCCCAAACGCGCGCGGCCATAGACCATCGGGATCGCCGTGCCCTCGGACGCGCCAGACAGGCGCAACCGGTCCACGCGGCCCGTCTCGATCGGCTCGGATCCCTGTCCCAGAATGCGGTTGTCGATGGCCTGACCCAACGAGGCCCCAATGGCCTTGCCAATCACAACCGAGGACAGCCCCAGAAAACCACCTCCAATCGAGGCACCCGCCGCCGCACCAACTGCAGAAAGAAGTATCGTCGCCATCAGCTTGTCCTTTCAGGAAATTCAAAACACGCCACAATGCGGCGCGCCCAAGGGGTCGAAAGTGTGCTTTCGACAACCCCGTGCCCGCTATAGGCGTGGATAAACGAAGGGGTTGGGCCAGTGCTGGCCACAAACCCAAGATGCTTGGCCACCGCATCTGAGCGCATCCGAAACAGCAGGATGTCCCCCGGCTGCCGATCTTCGACCGGCTTGGGCCGCAGATGTGCCTTGGCGGCCTGCCACAGGGCTTCCTGTCCGTCGGTTTCCGACCAGTCCGAGGTATAGGGCGGCACGTGGGCAGGCTCACGCCCCAACACCGCGCGCCAAACCCCACGCACCAGTCCCAGACAGTCGCACCCTGCCCCTTTTTGCGAGGCCTGATGCACGTAAGGCGTTCCAAGCCAACCCTCTAGCTCGTTTAAGATCAACTCGTTCGGCTCCACCATGTCAGGCGCCCCCTATCGGGGAGAACGGATTGTCGTCATCGTCACTATCATGGTCCACAGTCTCGCGCCCATCGCCCCCATCGTTGCGTTCAGATGGGATGGGATAGGACATCAGCCAATCCTCGCCGGGGATGTCCGGGAAGCCTCGAAAGTTCAGGAAGTTGTTGAATTTCTTGCGACAGGTGACTGGTCGCTTGTCGCAGCCCGCTTCCAGCCGCACCCGATCACCCGGTTGCATGTCGGCGCGCAAAGCTTCCCACAGCTCGATGGTCCGCGCGCCATCTGCGCCCTTCTCATCGTTCTTGATGATCCCACTCAGCCCCTCGGCCTCGCCGGTCAGCACCACAAATCGCCCGCGCTCAAACCAGTTGCGCGGATACAGCGCCATGTCTGCGAAACGAAACACGGTTTCGTCTTCATTCGAGACCAAATCCAGTTCGACCGAATATCCGTTCTGGCCAAGGTTAAACCGGCACACGCCGTCCCCCAGCACAGCCGAGCATGGGGTCTGGAACGACCGCCCCTGTGGCTGGTTCATCGCCTCGCTCAAACCGTTCAGTTCCGCGCGAAAGCCACCGGCCTCGCGCGACAATTCTCCGACCGTGCCACGAAATCGCAGATAACGCTGCGAAACGTCGCGCCAATTGACCAGCCAGGCTGTGACCTCGGCCCCGTCATAGCGCCCGGCCCGAATGTCCTTCTCGCTGATCGCGTCCGAGGACAACACGCCCAAGGCTTCGGTGTTATCGACCGACAGGCCGGTTGTTTGGCTAAGAGCATGGGCCGTAAGGCCCGTGTCGGCCTTATAGATGACGCTGCCGATCTCGATGTCCAGATCGTGATCTGTGAACCCAAAGATCGCCCCATCCCGCCGCTTGACCTTCCACAGCCGCGCGATAGTGGTGACGCCCTGATCAAGATGGGTTTGAAATTCCGTTGAAACCGCCATCAGATACGCACCTCGACCACGGGAACGTTCGGGGCTTCGCCCGCTTGAAACGACGCGACCGAGGTGTGCACACGGTCGGTATCAAAGCGCACGGGCACGTCGAATTCGTACCCAGCCGTCACCTCAGCCCCGATTTCTGGGGCTGTGAAGAAGGTAACCATCCCTGTGGTCAGATCCACGCTGTACTGCGTGCCCTCGATCTGCGGATCGCCCTGAAGGCCCAGCTTCACCGTGCCCTCGACCGGTTTCTGAACCGGGCGCGCATATGTATCCGTGCCCGACCGATAGGTCTTGATCAGCTGGTATTCAGTCGTGACCCCATCGCCCCAGCCGATGATCTGGTCGGTAAACGCCACATCCGCCGAGGGCAGACCGCTTTTGTAATCCGACCAGTCCTTCCAGCGAAACGCGTGCAACTGCCCGCGCCGCGCCTCGAAAAACGCAATCAGCAGCTCGACATCGTCAAGCGAGCGCATGCCGATCCCCGCGTCATAGCGGCGGCGGGAGTGTTCCCACGGCGTATTGCGTTCTTCAAAACCGTTGGCCAGCGTCACCACTTCGGTGCGCCGTTCAGGACCACCGACCGAACCGAAGCTCAGATTGGCGGGGAAGCGGATTTCGTGAAAGGACATGATGAACCCTCCTAAGGTCGTAAATTCAGACGATCAGCGGTGACGTTGCCCACGCGCAAGGGCGCGCTGCACATTCGCCGCGATCTGGCTTTGCGACCGACGGAAGCTTTCCACATCCGGGGTCGAGATATTCATGGTGATGCTGACGGGCGCGCCGCCGCCTGCCGAACGGACGCCCAGACGGCCATCCGCCCCGCGGCTCAGCGGCATAATGGCCTCGGGCCCTGCTTCGCCCATCAGGCCTGTACCGCCCCGCATCGGGAAGGTCGTCGCTTGAGACACAACGCCACCCTTGGCAAAGGGCATTACACGACCTTGCGCAAAGGCACCGCCATTTGCGAAAGGCAAAAACGCGTTGGTCAGCGCCCCCACCCCTTGTCCAAGAATGTTACCAAAGTGATCCGTGACCGGATTAATCGCGGCGTTGAACGCCGCATCGGTCATCGAGCGCGCGACCTCTTTCAAGGCGTCCGAAAGCTTCATGCCGTCAAAGGCCAAGCCTTCGAAAGCCCGCCGCAGCCCTGACGAAATGCCCGAGGACAAGGTGCTGACATCCGCGCTCAGGTCCGAGACGGTCGAATGCATGCCCTTAAGCTCAAAAATGAACCCGGTCGTCATCTGTTGTGCGCCGCCAAGCGCGGATTCCAGCGCGTCAATCTGGTCTTCGAAACTGTCAATGCTGTCTAATTCAGCCATCACATGCCCTTTCCAGTGGGGCACGCGGTTCATCGGGGAACGCGCGTGCAAGCTCTTCCAGCCGGGATCGCAGGCAGGAGGCAGGTTGCCCGTCCAGCCCGGCCATCACAGCCAATTCGATGGGGGTCAGCGCCCAGAACTGATCCGGGCGCAGCCCCAATTTTCCAAGGCCAAGGCGCATCAAGCCCGGCCAGTCGAACCCGCCGGGCTCAGACACCGGTGGCCTCGCTCGGGGTCAGGGCGAAGGCGCGGGTCAAAAGCTGACCTGCCGCCTTGGCCGCTTCCACCGGACCGCCCTGAATTTCGGCGGCCAGCAGATCCGTTGCCGTCCCCTGCCAGCCCCCGCCGCGCAAGCCCGCCACGATCAGCGCCAGCACATCGCGGCTGGAAAACTGGCCGTGTTCGAACCGCTCGACCAAGGACACGATGGATGCCTCGCCCAACTGTTCTTCCAGCTCGGCCAGCGCCCCCAGCGTCAGCTTCAGCACATGGGAAGTGCCGTCGATCACCAGCGCCACTTCGCCCGTCCACGGGTTCGCCATGATCACAGCGCCGTAAAGGTAAGTTCGCCGGCCGAGGCCATCGACAGCTCGTACGTTGCCTCGCCGTTATGCGATCCCGCATATTCGATCGAGGTGATCATGAACGGGCCTTCGACCACGCCGAAATCGGGTACGATCACCTGAAAGTTCGGCACTTCATTGTCGAAAAAGATCTGTCGCGCTCGTTCGTCGGTCGAGGCGTCCTTGAACACGCCCGAGCCCGAGATCGAGGCCGATTTCACGCCCGCGCCGCCTAGCAGTTCACGCCAGCCGCCTGTGCTTTCCAGGCTGGTCACATCCACGCTTTCCGCGTTGAAGCTCAGGCGCGTGGCCCGAAGGCCCGCAATGGTCTCGAACACGCCGGTATCGGTCATGTCGAGCTTGATCAGAAGGTCTTTGCCGTTTTGCGCAACCATAGGATCACTCCGTTTTGAAAGGTTTAGTTGTCTTCGACACGTGCGCGGAAGATCAGGTCGATACGACGCACATCCGCGTCTTCAACCCGACGCGCCCGCGCACGATGAAAGTTCAGGTAAACAAGGCTGCCGCGCGCCAGTGTCAGGCTGGCATCCACCAGCGCATCACTGACCGCCGCCGCGACCTCTTTGGCGGCCTGAAAGCCTGCCGCATCGGTGACCACGCTGATCGTGACCTCGTGCAACGCGCCATGCCCGGTTTTGTCTGACCGTTCACGCACATCCTCAGGCCCAAGGCTGACATAAGTGCCGGTGATGATGCCCGCAGGCACCGCGTCATAAATCGCGCCCGACACCAATGCGTCCAATGCCGTGTCCGCGGCCAGATGCTGGAAAATGGCCTGTTGCAGGGAAGCTGAAACGCCATAGCTCATGCCGACACCTCCTCTTGTGCGAAACAGGTTAGGTATTGCGCGCCCGCGTCGGCCTCGGTCACTGCAAGGATGCGAAAAATGCGCGAGCCTTCGCGAAAGCGCTGATCAGGCTTAGGGCGCGACGGCGCGCCGTCAGGCGCGGCCCGCACCGTGATGCGAAAGGCGATGGACGACACGGTGGCAAACCCCGCCGCGCGTTCCCGGCCCGAGCCATGTTTGACCTCGGCCCACAGCTCGCCCAGCACCTGCCAGCTTTGGGTGAAACCACCCGCGCCATCCGCAACGCGCACGGGCTCTTCCAGCGACAGTTTGCGATTCAGGTTGGGACGTGTCATGCCGCCCCTCCACCGCCAAACAGGCGCACAGTGCGATAGCGTTGCAGAAGGGCTTCGATGGCCGCAGGCAGATCGCCCTGCCCCGTCACACCGCCATCTGCGCGGTTCTCATAGTAACTCGCGGCCAGCATCATCACGGCTTGCGCCAGATCAGCGGGCAGATCGCTCCAGGCGGCACCGAAACCGGCCTCGAAACCGATCACGGCTTGGCCACCCACGGGAATGGCGGGCAAACACAGGCCCGTCGATACAAAGCGCGGGCGGTGCATGTCTGGCTCCAACCCATAGCGGTTGGGGTTGATCACCTCGGTCCCGCCCAAGCGGTCGTGGATTTCAAGGCTTAGAACTTGCGTGACTGGAGCCACCGGCAAAGCCTGCGACGCCAGATCGCGCCAAGCGGTCAAGGTCCAGGTAAACGCACGCGACAGAAGGATCTTTCCGGTGCGGGCCTCGATCGCGGCCATAGCGGCCCGAAGGTAGGTTTCCAGCACCTGATCCTGCACCCCGTCATCGGCAAACCCGGTGCCCAGCCGCAGGTGGTCCTTGAATTGGGCGACCGGAAGGGCCGTGCCCGGCACTGTGGTCTGCTCGACTAACATCATGGATCATCTCCGAAATTCGGGCCCCTCACGTCATTGGGGAAAGGGTGGGCGCGCACCGTCCGCATTGCTCGGACGGAGGGGGAGCAGCTAGACAACACGGGGGTGGTCGGTGCGCGCCCTGCCCCGTGATCGCCCGAAGGCCATCACGGGATCAGGTCCGGCTCTTACGAGACCGAGAACTTCAGCAGCTTGATCGCAGCAAAGTCGCTGACATCACCGCCTACGCGCTTGGTGGCATAGAACAGGACATGCGGCTTGGCCGAGAACGGGTCACGCAGGATGCGCGTGTCGGGACGTTCCGCGATGGTGTAACCGTTGGCGAAGTCACCAAAGGCGATCGACATGCTGTCAGCACCGATATCGGGCATATCTTCAACGATCAGAACCGGATAGCCGATCAGACGGGCGGGTTCGCCAGCCACGGTCGCATCCGACCACAGAAAGCGGCCATCCGCGTCCTTCAGCTTGCGTACAGCGCCTACGGTTTTCGAATTCATCACGAAGACAGCGTTTGCACGGTAATCCGCACCCAGCGCATAGATCAGGTCGAAAATCGCGTCTGCCGGGTTGGTGGCGTTGAAGTCGCCGGCCTCGCCAGTGGCGACGTAACCCAGATTGCCCCAGCTCCAGTTGGCGTTGTCGACGGCGGTATGGTTCAAAATGCCCACGGGCTTCTCAACACCGTCACCGTTGATGAACGCACCGCTTTCCGCGCGCGAGAACTTGTCGGCGATCCGGCCAGCCAGCCAGTTTTCGATGTCAAACGCGCTGTCATCCAGCAGGCGCTGCGAGACCTTCGGCAGGGCCGACAGTTCGTGCAGCGGGATCGAGATACGATCGATCTGCGGAGTGCCGGTTTCCGTGGCCGAGCCCGTTTCCGACGCCCAGCCGGTGACCAGATCACCTTGGTCGATCAGCACGTCATAGGCGGTGCCTTCGACGTTCACCACATTGGCGACCGAACGCAGGGATGCTGCGTTGTTCAGCACACCCTTGATGGTGTCAGCGGTCACCGGATCAACCAGATAGCCACCGTCAGCAGCCACGGCCGACGACATTGCTTTGCCTTCCAGATCAATGCCGCGCAGCGCGTCATCGTCGCCCGAACGCACATATGCCTCGAAGGCTTTCTGATGGGGCGCTTCCAGATCGGCAGCGGCGGCAAGGTGCGGGCGGCCCGCGATGGTATTTGATTTACGATCCAGCATGGTCAGTCGCTCTTCCTGTTTTTGAAGTTTGGTGGAAATGTCGTCGTGAAACTGATTGATATCGCTCACGAAACCAGCCAGCGCGGTCTTCACCTCGGCAGCCGGAGTGGGGTCTGAAACCTGGCCAGCAGGCGCAGCCGACTGGCCCAGAGCCTTCGTCTCTTTGTTGCTCATCTTTGGGTCCTTTTCAGGGGTTCAGATCGCTGGCTCAGGCTTTGCGGGCCAGCATCAGGCGCGCGTCCACAAGGGTCGCGGCCAGTTCACGCAAGGTGGCATCACCGGCATAAGGCAAATCGCCCTTCGCCCCCACCCGCGCTGTCGGAAGCATGGGGAACGTGACAAGCGACACCTCCCACAGCTCCAATTCCGTCAACAGTCGTCCGCCTGTCTGGGTCTTGGCCGACTTCTTGGTGCGATAGCCGATGGACAGCCCGTCAATGGCGCCCGCCTCGACCAGAGCAGCGGCCTCGCGGCCTTTCTCAACATCGCTCAGGATGCGGCCTTTCACGTACAAGCCCTTGGCATCCTCGCGCACCTCGTCCCAGATCCCGATGGGTTGGGCCGGGTCGTGCTGCCACAACATCTTCACGCCGCGCCCTTTGGCCTTCAGCTCGTCCAACGACTTGCCATATGCCCCGCGGGCCACGGTATCGCCGCCATTGTCGACCTGATCGAAGAAGCTGGCATAGCCGTCGATCTGAATGCCCTCGGCGGTTTGGACCGTCTCGCCCAGCTTGACGAACTTGTGCTCAAGCCCGAAGTCAGTGTGATATTCACTCATGATCTACGCCCTTTTTTGTTATTCTTGAGCCAGCGGCGGCAGGCCCAGCAGGCTGCGCTTTTCGGCATCTGTCAGAAAGCTCGCCTCGGCCACGCGGGCCCATTGCTGATCACGTTCCGCAGCCAGTGCAGGCACCTGATCCAGATCCGGCTTCAGCTTCACCGCCTCGTCCGTGAACCCCGCCAGCCAATGGCCAACACTGGCCGCAACACGCGACACCAACGGCACCACGGTCAGGCGATAGAAGGCACGGCTGGCCTCTTGGTAATTGGCGTAAGTCGCGTCGCCCGGAATGCCGATCAGCATCGGCGGCACCCCGAAGGCCTGCGCGATCTCGCGCGCGGCAGCTTCCTTGGTTTTCTGGAATTCCATGTCCGAGGGGCTGAACCCCATCGGCTTCCAATCCAAGCCCCCTTCCAGCAGCATCGGCCGTCCGGCATTGCGCGCGCCTACGTGGTGGCTCTCCATCTCGCTCAGCAGGCGATCATATTGATCCGCACTCAGCTGCGCCTGCCCGTCCGCACCCTTGAACACAATCGCGCCCGAGGGTCGTGCTGCATTGTCCAACAGCGCTTTGGACCAGCGACTTGCCGCATTGTGCACGTCAATCGCCGTGGCCGCGGCCTGAAGCGGAGACAAGCCGTAATGGTCATCCTGCGGGTGGAACGCCTTCACATGACAGATGGGCGACGTGCCTTCCCCCACATGAAAGCGGTGTTTGCGCGACCCGACCGTATAGTCATAGGCCACCGGCCAACCATCCGCGCCAGGCACCAAAGCCATCCGGTCCGAGCGCAGCACATGCAGCTCGCGCGGCTGGCCATCTTCGCCCAACACGGCTTCCAAATAGCCATTCCCGGTCAGCAGAAGCTGCCCAAAGAACGCCTCGAACAGTTCCGCCCGGCCCTGCGCCGCATTCGGGCGCGCCAGCAGCTCCAGAAGCGGGTGCATGTCATAGCGCTGCTGGTCGTCCTGCAGCACCAAAGGCAGCGCGCTGGCGGCTTCGGCAATCAGCTTGACCGAGCGAAAGCCGACAGGGTTTGCCGAAAATCCGGTGCGGGTCAGGCTGACCGTGTCGCGCGGGCTCCAGGCTACGCGGCCCGCATTGCCATAGGCGATGACCGGCCCGGTGGCCGAAGCCTTTGCTTCGCCCGGCATCTCGGCCTTTGCGTCATCCGCGCCTCGCTTCAGAAAATCAAATACCATGCGCCTTGGCTCCTTGGTTTCGGTTTCCGGTCCCCCGGCAACCCCGGGCAAACCTGTCCTGTCCGGGCAAAACGCATGCGCGCCGCCCAGCGGTCATTCTTGTCATTTCGTGATCAGGCGGGGCTTAGGACCCATCGGGCTTTTCGCCCCGCCTTTCGATGTTTGGCACTTTGCCAGTGAGGGTTAAAAAACTCTTTAACCCAGCGAACGCACCTGAGGTCTGCGGTACGATGCAACGGGCTCGATGATCAGCTCATGCAAGGCCCAGACCAGCGCATCCACGCGGTCGGGGCTGCCTTTGGCCTGATAGCCTTGGCTGGTCATTCGACACATCTGATCCTCAAGCTGGGCCATGTTTCCAGCGTGGCTGACCCGCCCCTGCTCGTACAAAGCGGCCACAGGCTCCGCCCGCGTGGCCTTGCCCCGCGTCGCGCGCACGGCCTTATAGGGCACCGTCGCGTCGATCTGCCGGATCACGCTTTCCACAAGGTCTCCGCCTTGGTTCACCTCGGCCACCAGACGGTCCGCCTGATGACGCTCCATCGCGTTCAGCGCGGCCTCGGCCCATTCTGATGGGCTGGCCGCCGTCACAGTGGCATCTTCCAGCACAACTGCCTTCCACTCCCCCGGAGGCCCCTTGGCAAAGACGCCGGCCACCACGATCCCACATTCGTCGGATCCTTTATGGCCCGTGACCGGAGGGTCCACCGCGACCACGATCCGATCCAGCACCGGCGTCTCAGTCCCCAAACGATGCTTGTCCAGCATCGCCATGGTCCACAACGCGCCCTCGGTGTCTTCCAAAAGCACGCCGTCCAGCTCTTGCCGCCCCAACCGCGTATCCGCATAACGCGTCCGCACCTCGTCCAGAAAGCTTTTGGCCAGATAGGCGCGGTTGGCTTCCGTCGGCGCGTGCGTTGTCACGGTCGAGGGGTTCTTCAAGATCTGCTTCAGCACCCTAACATTGCGCGGCGTGGTGGTGACACATTGCCTTGGATGCGCCCCAAGGCGCAGCCCGAACTGCAACATGTCCCATGTGTCCTCAGCCTTTTTCCATTTGGCAAGCTCGTCCACCCAGGCCGCATCAAACTGAGGGCCACGCAGGCTTTCCGGCTCATGTGCCGAAAACACCTGAGCAATCGCGCCGTTGGGCCAGACCAGCCTGCGTCGCCCGGCCTCCCACACCGGACGCCGGTCAGGGGGCGAACACGCAAGGATGCCGCTTTCGCCAAACACCATCACCTCGCGCACCTGATCAATCGTCTCGCCCACCAATGCGACCCTACGTGAGCGGCCGGGGTCCAACGGCCCCGCCCCCTCGACCTCGGCGCGGACCCATTCGGACCCGGCGCGGGTTTTCCCCGCGCCACGTCCGCCCATGATCACCCATGTCCGCCAATCTCCCTCGGGCGGCAATTGGTGATCAAGCGCCCAAAACTCGAACAAATAGGGCAGCGCCATCAGTGCCCCGTCACTCAGGTCGTTCAGAAAGCTCTCGCGCTCGTCTTGCGTCGCGCAAGCAAGCCAGTCTGCGCCCGATTTCGTCTAGGGCCTGAGCAAGGTTAAGCTCTGGTGCCCCTCCGCCGCCAAATCCGGCTTTACCACTTTGTTCAAGGCGTTTCCTTTCCTCAAATACTGTTTGCATGGCGCGGCGCACTTCGGTCATGGCCTTCGCCAGTTCCGGAGTGGTTTCGCACCCATCTGTTTCTGCCGCCGACAACTGGCGGTCCAACTCTTTCAAAACACGCAGAAAAAACGAGTCTGCAATCTTCAGATAGTCTTCCGAAGCTGCGTCCTTCCCCAAGGGCGTGATAATTGTCATTCTTTTTTGTTGCCTCTCATGCTCTTGCCCGCACAAGCGACATGAAAAAACGGCCTCGGGCGGATGCCCAAGGCCGTTGAATTCACGTCTTCTAGCGTATGTCAGAGACTACACTGGACCGTACGTTCGGTCAAAAAGCAACGGGCGGATGCCGCCCGCTGCGGTAAGAAACGCTTTACTGATTGGCGCGTTCGGCTTCGATCTTGCGCCATTCCGCCACGTTGGCGTTATGCTCGGCCAAGGTTTCCGCGAAGGCGTGACCACCAGTGCCATCTGCCACGAAGAACAGATACGGCGTACTGTCAGGGTTCAACGCGGCCTCAATCGCAGCACGGCCCGGATTGGCGATCGGCGTCGGCGGCAGCGCATCAATCACATAGGTGTTGTAAGGCGTCTCGCGGCGCAGCTCGCTTTGACGCAGACCGCGCCCAAGGCTGCCCTGCCCTTTGGTGATGCCATAGATCACCGTCGGGTCGGTTTGCAGACGCATCCCTTGGTTCAGGCGGTTTACAAAGACGCTGGCGACCTGACGACGTTCCTCGGCCAGTCCGGTTTCTTTTTCGACGATGGACGCCATCACCAGCGCCTCATCGGCACTCGCATAAGGCAGATCAGCCGCACGGTTGTTCCATGCCTCGGCCAGAATCTCGACCTGAGCGTCCTGCATCGCCGCAATCAGCCCGGCGCGATCCGCACCGACCTTCACTTCATAGCTATCGGGCGCAAGGCTTCCCTCGGCCGGAAGGCCTGCGATCTCGCCTGCCAGAAAATCCGCGCGGTTCAGGCTGTCGACAACTTGCCAGCTGGTCACACCTTCCGCCAACGCAATGCGGAACCGCGTGTCGCTTTCGTCGCGTTTTTCCACATAGGTCGCAGGCGCTTCGCCCTCAAGCTCGGCAGGTTTGAACTCGGCAGTGATCACGTATTCCTGCGTCGCTGGATCCAGCTCTCGCACCTGCACTTCTGACGACAAAACACCCACCCGGTACAGAATTTCCGTCCCACAGGTCGATGCCCCACCACGCGTGACAATGTCCACGATCTCTTCCATCGAGGCACCTTCCTGCACAAGGAATGACCCCGCCTTCAGCGCACCCGCTTTGTCAGAATACTCGACCCCGATGCGGAAAATGGACGCGTTTGAGATCGCCCCCTGCGCTTCAAGATCTCTTGAGACCCGCGAGAACGAACTGCCACGCTCGACCCGCAAGCATACAGTCTCCGCCAGCGGACCTTCAGACGTATATTGTTTCTGGCCCCACGCAACGACGCCAACCGCAACGATCAAAACAACAATGAACAGGCTCAGCGCGTTCGAGGCGATATTGCGCCACATCAGTCAGAAACCTTCCCCATGACAAGGCTGGCATTGGTGCCGCCGAAGCCAAAGCTATTGGACAGCACCACGTTGATCTCGCGCTTCTCGGCCTTATTGGCGGCCAGCGATAGGCGCGGTTCAATTGCTGGGTTGTCCAGGTTGATGGTCGGTGGCGCGATCTGGTCACGGATGGCCAGAATGCAGAAAATCGCTTCCACAGCACCCGCGGCACCCAACAGGTGCCCGATCGACGATTTGGTCGAGGACATCGTGGCCGTGTCTGCCGCATCGCCCAAAAGGCGCTCGACCGCGCCTAGTTCGACGGTGTCGGCCATGGTCGATGTGCCATGCGCGTTGATATAGTCAATCGCTGACGGTTCCAGCCCGGCTTTACCAAGCGCTGCTTGCATGGCGCGGAATCCACCGTCGCCATCTTCGGCAGGCGCCGTGATGTGATAGGCATCGCCCGACAGGCCATAGCCAAGAACTTCGGCATAAATCTTCGCGCCACGCGCCTTGGCGTGTTCGTATTCTTCCAAAACCAAGATGCCTGCGCCCTCGCCCATCACGAACCCGTCACGGTCTTCGTCATAGGGGCGGCTTGCGGCCTGTGGATCGTCCTCACGTTTGGTCGACAGCGCTTTACACGCGTTGAATCCCGCGATGCCCAGCTCGCAAATCGCAGCCTCGGCCCCGCCAGCAATCATCACATCCGCATCACCCGTTTGGATCAGACGGCTCGCGTCACCAATAGCGTGCGCACCTGTCGAACAGGCCGTCACAACCGAGTGGTTCGGCCCTTTGAAACCAAACTTGATCGAAACCTGACCGGAAATCAGGTTGATCAGCGAACCCGGAATAAAGAACGGCGACACACGGCGCGGACCACGTTCATTCAGCGTGATCGAAGTATCAGCAATTGTGGCCAACCCACCGATCCCAGACCCGATCATGACGCCGGTGCGCAGGCGGCTTTCTTCGTCCTCAGGCATCCAGCCTGCGTCCTTGACGGCCATTTCTGATGCCGCAAGCCCATACAGGATGAAATCATCGACCTTGCGGCGCTCTTTCGGCTCCATCCAGTCGTCAGGGTTGAACGTGCCATCGGTGCCATCGCCCAGCGGGACTTCGCAGGCATATTTCGTGGTCACCCGCGACGCGTCAAATTTCGTGATCGGGCCTGCGCCGGACTGTCCGTCCAAAATACGCTCCCATGTCTCCTCGACGCCGCTTGCCAGCGGAGAAACCATGCCCAATCCTGTTACAACCACTCGACGCATTCTGTTGCCCTTTCCCAGGTTTTCAAATGTCCCGGCGGTGATAGCGTGCCTAGGTATGATGGGGCAAGCCGAATCCGTGCGCAGGTGAAAGCTCGCCTATTCACCCCATCACCCTTTCAAGCAGCGAAAGTAAGGTCTGCGCACAAAAAAACGGCCCATCCGAAGATAGGCCGTCTTTGAAACTCTAAGTCCTGAAAGATCAGGCAGCTTCGGTGATGAATTTCACAGCGTCGCCGAAGGTCTGAATGGTTTCTGCAGCGTCGTCCGGGATTTCAATGCCGAACTCTTCTTCGAAAGCCATAACCAGCTCTACGGTGTCCAGGCTGTCTGCGCCCAGGTCATCGATGAACGAGGCGGTCTCGGTGACCTTGTCCTCTTCAACACCCAGGTGCTCAACTACGATTTTCTTCACGCGATCTGCGACGTCGCTCATGATAAATCCTCACGTTAGTTCAGGGCTTGGCCCTTTTCGTTTGACCCGAATGGGCCGTTAAGTTTCCCGCGCGTAACGCCGAGATCCCCGACCCATTCAGGTTGATGGGGTAAACCTGCGCCGCCTATAGCACATCGGTGAAGATAGGCAAACGCTTTCGCCACACAAGGGCAAAGACAAAATTTAGCTGCAACCCGCTATGGGATTACAGCATCGCCATACCGCCATTCACGTGGATCGTGGTGCCAGTGGTATAGCCCGCTTCGTTCGAGGCCAGATACAGAACTGCCGCTGCGATTTCCTCGGGCGTCCCCATGCGGGCGGCCGGGATTTGCGACAGCGTGCCCGACTTTTGATCGTCGGTCAGTTTTTCGGTCATCGCTGTGCCGATAAAGCCCGGCGCGATGCAGTTTGCGGTGATGCCACGGCTCGCAACTTCGTAGGCAACCGATTTGGTAAGACCGACCATACCAGCCTTGGACGCGGCATAGTTCACCTGCCCCGGATTGCCCGTCGACCCCACGATCGAGCCGATATTGATGATCCGGCCCCAACGCGCCTTCATCATCGGGCGCATCACGCCCCGGCACAGACGCATGGTCGAGGTCAGGTTTACGTTGATCACGTCATCCCAGTCTTGATCCGACATGCGCATGAACAATTGGTCACGAGTGATGCCTGCGTTATTCACCAAAATGTCGACGCTACCCATGGCTTCCACAGCCTGTTTGGGCAAGGCATCCACGGCCTCACCATCCGACAGGTTGCAGGGCAGCACATGGGCACGTTCGCCCAATTCGGCAGCCAGCGCTTCCAGCGGCTCGACCCGCGTGCCAGACAGCGCCACCGTTGCGCCCGCTGCGTGCAGCGCTTTGGCAATCGCACCACCAATGCCGCCAGACGCGCCGGTCACAAGGGCATTTTTTCCAGTCAGATCAAACATCTGCTTATCCTTCTTCACGTTTTCGGACACCCTTTCAGGGCCTTAATCCGGCTGAATTCCAGTGATTATCCGTTCAGCGCTTCTACAGCCGCTTTCACATCGTCGGGCGACCCGATGGCGCGGGTGGCGACCGATTTGTCGATCCGTTTGATCATGCCGGACAGGGCCTTGCCCGCGCCGATCTCCCAAATCTCGCTCACGCCATGCTCGGCCATATAGGAAACACTTTCACGCCAGCGTACCGAACCGGTCACCTGCTCGACCAGAAGCGAGCGGATGATCGCAGGATCTGCAACTTCGGCAGCGCGCACGTTGGCCACAAGCGGCACGGCGGGGGCGTTCATTTCCACATGCGCCAGCGCCTCGGCCATCACTTCTGCGGCGGGCTGCATCAAGGCGCAATGGAAAGGTGCGCTGACGGGCAAAAGAACTGCACGGCGCGCGCCCTTACCTTTGGCGATCTCGACCGCGCGTTCTACGGCTTCCTTATGGCCGGATACGACCACCTGAGCCGGATCGTTGTCATTCGCCGCTTGGCAAATCTGATCATGCGCCGCTTCCGATGCAACCTCGGCAGCGGTTTCAAAGTCCAGCCCCAGAAGGGCTGCCATGGCGCCCACGCCCACCGGCACAGCCTCTTGCATGGCCTTACCGCGGGTGCGCAACAAGCGCGCGGTGTCTGCAACCGTCAAAGCACCAGCCGCCGCAAGGGCCGAGTATTCACCCAGCGAATGCCCTGCAACGTACGAGGCTGCCGTGATGGACACGCCTTCCGCCTCTAGCGCGCGCAGGGTGGCCAGCGACGTGGCCATCAGCGCAGGCTGCGCATTTTGGGTCAGGGTCAGTTCGTCCTGCTCGCCTTCCCAGATCAGCGAAGACAACTTTTCCCCAAGCGCCTCGTCGACTTCATCAAAGACAGCTTTTGCCGTGGGATAGGCTTCTGCAAGCGCCTTGCCCATACCAATGCTCTGGGCACCCTGCCCGGGAAATACGAATGCGCGGCTCATGGCCCCTCCTGTTTATGCCAATGGCTTTACAAAAGGGGATACCCCGCGGTGACGCGGGGTGCAAATGGTTTGGAGATATTGATAGTGTGATCAGGGCGCGATCAGGCGGCGCAGAAAGCCATTCCGCTGGCCCGCGACGGCATTCTGGCAATCCGACGGTTTTCAAAGCTGGGCAAGGGCAACCCGCCACGATCATTCTTCAGATCGCTCAGCACGCGTTCACGGATCGGACGCAGCAGATCTTCTGGACCCGACAGAATCTCGATCGCGGTCATGTCACCTACCCCATCATCAAGGCGCAGATACAGGCGCGAGCGCAAGCCGCGCCCGGCTGTTTTATTCGAGCTCAAAAGCAGCCCGGTAACGTCCTCGAACGGGATCGACACGTCGGCCTCGAACTCGCCCTTGGTATTGATACGCCCCCGGCGAATGGTCCGGTCGTCAAGATCAACCTGTGTCGAAGCGACCCCCTCGTCCCGGCCGAAAAGGTAAAGAAGACCACCCAAGCCAACAAACAAACAGGTCAAAGCCAGTTTCATGATCAAAAGAACAGTGTCATCCGCGACAACCGCATTTGGCAGAACCCACAAACCAACCGACGAGATGATCAATGCGCCCCCCAAGAAACGACAGAATGCACGTAGCATTGTATCGCCACCCTGTACCCCACCATGATCCGTCAGCGAATAACCCCACTTTGCGGGGCTAAGTAGAACCGGATCCGCCGCTTGCGGAGCTTCCGAGCCAGACTGAGGAAGTGGTGAGACCATTGTCATGGGGCAAGACCTTCTTGTTGCAGTGTGCGGTTCAGACCTATGGCAGCAGGTCGGACCACTTAAACGCGCCCCTGCGTGGGGCCTGTGACAATTGTTCCCCTGCAAGTGTGACAGCAATTGGGCAGCCGATAGGTTAAA
This sequence comes from Aliiroseovarius sp. ABM4_368, assembly GCF_056161205.1. Classification (NCBI taxonomy): domain Bacteria; kingdom Pseudomonadati; phylum Pseudomonadota; class Alphaproteobacteria; order Rhodobacterales; family Paracoccaceae; genus Aliiroseovarius; species Aliiroseovarius sp. ABM4_368. The sequence continues at coordinate 1,018,643 of NZ_JBSWYR010000001.1, forward strand.
GCGAGGCCATAATTTGCACGACATGTTGCCCAGACGTCTTTTTGCCCTCAGAACAGGCCTCAAACGCCTTGCGCCACTTGGTCAGACGTGTATAAGGCACCGTCCTTTCCGTAAGTGAATGAACCGCGTAGCCTCTCGTGGATGGGTCGCGGAAAGGTTCTGACCCATTCTTTGAAGCGCGCTTGAAAATAGAACTGGAGTTCACATGCCCCTTTACGAGCATGTCTTCATCTCGCGTCAGGACTTGTCCAACGCGCAGGCTGAGAACCTCATCGAACATTTTGGCACCGTACTGGGTGACAACGGCGGTAAAGTCGTTGACAGCGAGTACTGGGGCGTCAAGACGATGGCTTATAAGATCAACAAGAACCGCAAAGGCCACTATGCCTTCCTGAAGACCGACGCCCCGTCGACGGCTGTTCAGGAAATGGAACGCCTGATGCGCCTGCATGACGACGTTATGCGCGTTCTGACCATCAAGGTCGACGATCACGCCGAAGGCCCGTCTGTTCAAATGCAAAAACGTGACGAACGCGGCGACCGCCGTGGCCGTGACCGTTAATCGGAGGTCTAACTCATGGCAGCTAAACCGTTTTTCCGTCGCCGCAAGGTATGTCCCTTCTCGGGCGACAACGCACCGAAGATCGATTACAAAGACACCCGTCTTCTGCAGCGCTACATCTCTGAGCGTGGCAAAATCGTTCCTTCGCGTATCACCGCCGTTTCGGCAAAGAAGCAGCGTGAACTGGCCCGTGCTATCAAGCGCGCCCGTTTTCTTGCCCTGCTTCCCTACGCCGTTAAGTAAGGGGACCTGATCAATGCAAGTTATCCTTCTGGAACGTGTGGCCAAGCTGGGCCAAATGGGCGACGTCGTTGACGTAAAGCCCGGTTACGCACGCAACTTCCTGCTGCCCCAGGGCAAAGCCCTGTCAGCTTCGGACGCAAACATCGCGTCGTTTGAAGCTCAGAAAGCTCAGCTGGAAGCCCGCAACCTTGAAACCAAAAAAGAAGCAGAAGCTCTGGCTGAAAAGCTGGACGGCGAGCAGTTCATCGTGATTCGCTCGGCTTCGGACGCTGGCGCTCTGTACGGCTCGGTCACCACACGTGACGCCGCCGACGTTGCAACCGCTGGTGGTTTCTCGGTCGACAAGAAGCAGGTTATCCTGACCGCTCCGATCAAATATCTGGGTCTGCACACCGTCACCGTACGTCTGCACCCGGAAGTCGAAACCGAGATTGCCCTGAACGTGGCACGCTCGGAAGAAGAAGCCGAACTGCAGGCTTCGGGCAAATCGATCCAAGAACTGGCCGCCGAAGCAGAAGCTGAAGCCGAGTTCGAGATCGCCGAGCTGTTCGACGACATCGGCGCAGCCGCATCGGAAGACGACGAACTGGCCCCGGCAGCTGAAGAAGCACCCGCCGAAGAGGCTTCGGAAGAAGAGTAATCTTTCTTCGATACAAGATCAGAAAGGCCGCTCATTTGAGCGGCCTTTTTTTGTGCCTAATAACACAGCCTCACGCGACAAGCGTTTGACAATAAGATCAGCGGCAGCAATGACTTTCTATAACGATTGGAAAGCCGATGATTGTAAAAAACCAACCTTCGTCACTGCAGTTGTTCTTTGCAATGCAAGGATCAATTGTTCCGAAAATCCGCGCAAAACTCTTTCTTATCGCGGCATTATCCTTTGCGATCTTCTTGATTGACCAATATGTGAAAACGCTGCCGCGTATTTCGATCACTGCAATGGGGATATTTGGCGTCGCCCTATCCCTGTTTCTGGGCTTCCGTAATAACGCCGCTTATGATCGCTGGTGGGAAGGGCGCGTCCTTTGGGGCAAGATGATTGCCGATATGCGTAATCTGGGGCGCAACTCGCAGATCTTCGTCTCTGATGCCAAACAACGAGAGCACCTCATCACGCTTGTCATGGCCAGCATCCATTTTCACCGGGGCTTCCTGCGCACGGTAGATGTGCGGCCCGAGGTCGATCAGTGGATAGCACCCGCCACCAGTCAAGAGCTTTCCCAATATCAGAACCCAGCGAATGCAGCTTTGCAGAAAGCAGCAGATCAGATCGGCGCATGGTCGCGTTCCGATCAGATATCCGGTTTTGGGCAATTGGAGCTTTCCCGCAATCTTGCCACCCTTACTCAGTCGCAAGCCGGGTGCGAGCGTTTGGCGACCACCCCCCTACCTTATGTCTATTCGCTTCTCATCCGACGCACGACCTATCTCTACTGTTGGCTGTTGCCCTTTGCGCTGCTGGACACATCAGGCGGCTTTGCCCCAATTCTGTCCGCGATCGTTGCCTATGTCTTCTTTGGATTGCAGGCCGTAACGAACGAGCTGGAAATGCCCTTTCAAAATATCGAAAATGGTTTGCCACTTGATGCAATGTGCCGGACAATCGAAATATCAGCGGCAGAGGCACTTGGACGTGTCCCACCGGCCCCGCTGGTTCCTGTCAACTACGAGCTTACATAGCCATGCCTCAACTCACTCGACGCTCTTTGATTGCCTCAATTGCAGCATTTCCGCTGACCGCATGTGGTGGCCGCTCGCGGGAAACATCTGCCCCTTCTGCGGATTCGGACGGCTTCAATCCCCCGCTCTACCCTAACGAAACGCCCGAGTTGCGCGCGCTGATCAACAAATGGGCCGACCATTACGAGATCCCGCGCGAGCTTGTGCACCGCCAAGCCATCCGCGAGAGCACACACCGCCCTTGGGCGCGCAACGGACCCTATTGGGGATTGTTGCAGATCCTACCCCAAACTGCCCGGACCATGGGTCATCGCGGCCCTGCAAGCGAGCTTTTAGACCCGGATGTAAACCTGAAATACGCGGGCAAATATCTTAAGGGTGCGTATTTGGTTTCCGGCGGCAGCATTGAAGGTGCGATGAAGTGGTATGCCCGCGGGTATTATTACGAGGCCAAGCGACTGGGGCTATTGGTCGAGACCGGCCTCAGACCGGGATAAAGTCTGATGGTGGCTCACTCCGTGAGCCTCTAGGGGCTTTGCCCCTCGGCCACTCGATACTCGAGCGGCCTCACCCCAAGGTATTTTCGACAAGAAAATGAGAATATGAACAAAAAAGGCCGCCCCGGATGGAGCGGCCTTTTGAATGTTTGTCAGGAAAGACTTATTCGTCTTCCAGTGCCTCAACGGCCTTCTGCAAATCGTCTTTCGAGACTTCTTTTTCCGAAACTTCGGCCAGTTCAACAATGTAGTCCACGACCTTGTCTTCGAAGATCGGGGCCTGCAGCTGCTGACGCATCTGCGGGTTTTGCTGAACAAATTCAAAGAACTGACGTTCCTGGCCTGGGTACTGACGGGCTTGGTTCATCACAGCCTGGGTCATCTCGGCGTCGGTGACCTCGATCTCGGCTTTCTGGCCCAGTTCGGCCAGCAGCAGACCAAGGCGCACGCGGCGACCGGCAAGGGCTTTGTGTTCATCCGTAGCTTCGATTTCCGGGTGGTCGTGACCTTCCACGTCCGGGTTTTCCTCGTGCCACAGCTGATGTGCGATCTGACCGGCTTCGGCGTCCAGAAGCGACGGCGGCAGGTCGAAGGACACCAGTTTGTCCAGCTCGTCCAGCAGGCCACGCTTCATGACAGCACGGGCGGCACCAGCGAATTCTGCTTCCAGACGTTCGCCGATCTGCTCTTTCAGAGCGTTCAGATCTTCGGCACCAAATTTGGTTGCCAGCTCGTCGTTTACTTCCGCAGCAACAGGCTCTTTGACCTCTTTCACGGTGCATTCAAACACAGCGTCTTTGCCAGCCAGATTTTCCGCACCATATTCGGCAGGGAAAGTCACTTTGACTTCGACTTCTTCGCCAGCTTTCACGCCAACCAGCTGCTCTTCGAAACCCGGAATGAACGAGTTCGAACCCAGAACCAGCGGGTAGTCTTCAGCAGCGCCACCATCGAAGGCTTCGCCGTCTACTTTACCAAGGAAGTCGATCACAACTTGGTCGCCGTCTTTCGACTTGGTGCCTTTTTTGCGGTCTTTGAAGTCCTGAGCGGTCTCGGCCAGATTGGCCAGCGCTTCTTCAACTTCGCCTTCACCGGCTTTGACAACCAGCTTCTCCAGCTTGATGCCTTTCAGGTCGACCTCGGGGATCTCGGGCAGAGCTTCGTACGACATTTCGATTTCAACGTCGTCGCCTTCTTTCCAGTCCTCGTTGGTCATCTTCACGTCAGGCTGCATGGCCGGACGGTCACCCGATTCTTCGAAGTGCTTGTTCATGGCGCCATCGACAGCTTCCTGCATGGCTTCGCCCATCAGGCGCTGACCAAACTGCTTTTTCAGCAGAGCCATCGGCACTTTGCCTTTGCGGAAGCCTTTCATTTCGACTTCAGGCTGCGCTTCGACCAGCTTTTCGTTGACTTTGGCGTCCAGATCAGCGGCCGGAACCACGATCTTGTAGCCGCGTTTCAGACCTTCGTTCAGGGTCTCGGTGACCTGCATCGTCTCGTCCTTCTTTCAATTTTGGTGCGGGTGGAGGGACTTGAACCCCCACGCCTTGCGGCGCCAGAACCTAAATCTGGTGCGTCTACCAATTTCGCCACACCCGCTAAAACCGAGGACGGCCCGCGTTTTCAGGACGGGGCCGTCCAAATTCGCGCCCTTCTAGCACCAGTGCGCGCGGGATGCGAGAGGAAAAGCGCCCTTATCCGCCGGTAGATTTCGCGATTTTTTGCACTTTTGACGGGGAGGCCCCGCGGAAGGGCAAGAATCAGGCGCTCACGCCTCCAGTTTTCGGAACACGGCGGGCAGTTGTTCGGGCAGATCCTCGGCGATCAGGCCCGCCCCAAACTCCAGCGCGCATTCCGCATGCAGCCACGCGGCAGTTTCTGCCGCCTGCATCGGCGCGAAGCCCCGCGCGAGCAGTCCGGTGATGAAGCCCGCCAGCACGTCGCCCGACCCTGCGGTGGCCAGCCACGGGGCGGAGCGTTCATAGGCAGCGGAGTTGATCGAGCACGCGCCATCCGGTGCAGCGATCACCGTGTCCTGGCCTTTGGACAGGACGACACAGCCTGCCCGCGCTGCGGCGTCTCGAGTCGCGTCCACTTTAGAGTACGCCGGGCCTTTGGTTGCTGGTGCATCCAGCTTCTCGGCAATGTCGGGAAACAGCCGCGCGAACTCGCCCGCATGAGGGGTCAGCACGCAGTTCTCGTGCAGCATGTCGAACAGAACAGAGGGATTGTCCTTGAATGCCGTCAGAGCATCCGCATCCAGCACCGTCGCGCGCTTGGCGGCCAAAGCCACCGGCACCAAGTCCCGCGCGCGTTCCAGGCCCAATCCGGGGCCAAGGCACAGCGCATTGAGACGTTCATCCGCAAGCACAGTCTGCAAGGTCTGCGCATCTCCCACCGGAGACAACATAACCGCATCCAACCGCGCCGCGTTTTCTTGCAACGCGCCGGGCGTGGGGGCGACGGTGACCAGCCCTGCCCCGATGCGCAGCGCCCCACGGGCCGAGAGCCGCGCAGCACCGCCTTTGCCGGATGGGCCGGACAGGATGAGGGCGTGGCCGTGGGAGAATTTGTGTTCATCGGTCAGTTTGCTCAAATACGGGCTAAGCGGCAGCCCCACAGAATGACACAGAACACGTCCCAATCGTTCCTCTCCGGTTTCTGCAACCAATGCCCGGCGAGAAAGCGAGCCGGGATCTCGTGCCGATGACAATCCAATTTCCGCGACTTTGACCTCGCCACAACTTGGTGGACCATCTTCAAGTATGTGCCCTGGTTTTTGAGAATGAAATGTAACAGTTAGATTTGCCAGATTGGCAAAGTCGAGCGGTTGATCATCACCCAACCACTTCCCTGAATCTGAGCACATACCGCTGGGAACATCTATTGCAACTACCCTCGGCAAACCACCGACCACTTCCCACGAAGAAGAGCTGTAGTTCAACGTCATAGATAGGTGCCTAAATCCCAAGAAAGGTCGTGCTAATCCAGTCCCAAACAGAGCGTCTACAATGAGCGCCACTCCGTCCGCCTCGTCCGGCCAAGCATCAAACCTATCATCTAAAAGCGGTTGAACATCCCCCAACTCCATCCACCGCTCATAATTCACCCGCGCATCCGGGGGCAGCTTCTCAGCATCCCCATACAGGAACACCGCAACCTCCCAGCCCCATTTCTTCAACAGCCGCGCGACGACAAACCCGTCGCCGCCATTATTCCCCGGCCCGCACAGCACCACCGCTTTATGAAAGGTCTGGGCCAGCTCGGGCCATTCCTCGAAAATCGCCTCGACCACCCCCCTGCCCGCGCGCTCCATCAGCTCAAGCCCGGTGACCTCGCCCGAGTCGATGGCGGCCGCCTCGATGGCGCGCATTTGGGCAGCTGTCAGCAATTCCGTCATCTCAATCTTCTCACTCTGCTCAATATTCGCGCGCACTGCTCAATTTTTGTGCAACTGCACAGATTTTCACACCGTCCTGTGCGCTACCATCACCCTAGCCAATTGCCCCCCGCCAAGGAAAGTGGTCACTGATCCCCAACACGATGTTTCGAACCGGGGGGCTATTTATGAAAAAGATCGAGGCCATCATCAAGCCGTTCAAGCTGGATGAAGTGAAGGAAGCACTGCAAGACATTGGCGTTCAGGGCCTGTCGGTGATCGAGGTCAAAGGTTTTGGCCGTCAGAAAGGTCACACCGAGCTTTATCGCGGCGCCGAGTATGTGGTCGACTTCCTGCCCAAGGTAAAGATCGAGATCGTGCTGGCCGATGATCAAGTCGACGAAGCCATCGAGGCCATCGTCGACGCGGCCAAAACCGACAAGATCGGCGACGGCAAGATCTTCGTCAGCCCCGTAGAACAAGCCATTCGCATCCGCACCGGTGAATCCGGCGACGATGCTCTGTAAATCACACGAATACACACGAACTAAAGGAACTTGATATGAGCGCTCAAGACGTACTCAAGCAGATCAAGGATGAGGACATTGCCTATGTCGACATCCGTTTCACCGATGTGCGCGGCAAGCTGCAGCACGTAACCGTGGATAGCGACCTTGTCGACGAAGATTTCCTGGAAGAAGGCTTTATGTTTGACGGTTCGTCGATTGCCGGCTGGAAATCGATCGAAAGCTCGGACATGAAGCTGATGCCCGACACGGACAGCGCTTATGTTGACCCCTTCTATGCCGAAAAGACTCTGTGTCTGCACTGCTCGATTGTCGAGCCCGACACAGGCGAGAAATACGGCCGTGACCCGCGCGGCACCGCCGAGAAAGCCGAAGCTTACCTGAAGTCCTCGGGCATCGGTGACGCGGCCTACATGGGTCCGGAAGCTGAATTCTTCCTGTTCGACGACGTTCGTTACTCGAACACCATGAACAAGGTTTCGTTCGAAGTGGACGCCATTGACGCTGCTTGGAACACCGACACCGAATACGAAATGGGCAACACCGGCCACCGTCCGGGCGTCAAAGGCGGTTACTTCCCCGTGAACCCGATCGACGAATCGCAAGACCTGCGTTCGGAAATGCTGACCACGATGAAGAACATCGGCATGAAGACCGACAAGCACCACCACGAGGTTGCTTCCTGCCAGCACGAGCTGGGCCTGATCTTTGACAGCGTCACCAAGCAGGCTGATGAACTTCAGAAGTACAAGTACATCATCCACAACGTGGCACACGCTTACGGCAAAACCGCAACCTTCATGCCCAAGCCGATCGCAGGCGACAACGGCACCGGCATGCACGTGAACATGTCGATCTGGAAAGACGGTAAGCCGCTTTTCGCTGGCGACAAATACGCTGACCTGTCGCAGGAAGCCCTTTGGTTCATCGGCGGCATTCTGAAGCACGCCAAAACGCTGAACGCTTTCACCAACCCGTCGACCAACAGCTACAAGCGTCTGATCCCGGGCTTTGAAGCCCCCGTTCTGCGCGCTTACTCGGCGTCGAACCGTTCGGGTTGCGTGCGTATTCCGTGGACCGAAAGCCCGAAAGCCAAGCGCGTCGAAGCTCGCTTCCCCGATCCGGCAGCGAACCCCTATCTGTGCTTTGCAGCCCTTCTGATGGCCGGCCTTGACGGCATCAAAAACAAGATCGATCCGGGCCCCGCGCAGGACAAGAACCTGTACGACCTGCCGCCGGAAGAGCTGGAAGGCATCCCGACCGTTTGCGCATCGCTTCGCGAAGCTCTGGAAAGCCTGGAAGCCGATCACGACTTCCTGCTGGCTGGTGATGTGTTCACCAAAGACCAGATCGACGGTTACATGGAACTGAAATGGGAAGAGGTCTATGCCTACGAGCACACCCCTCACCCAGTGGAATACCAGCTGTACTACAGCTGCTAATCCCAGCGACAAACACACGAAAAGGGCACCGTTTGCGGTGCCCTTTTTTGTTGCCGCAATCGACTGCCGCAAGTCAAGCATCTGCGGCGCCAACAAAAAAAGGCGCCCCCTCAGGCGCCTTTTTTTCAAACTGTCAGACCCGTTGGGTCTTATGCCGCTTACGAACCGTTGACGGTACGAACAGCGCTGCGTGCCGAGCGATATTGCCGGTGGCCTTCCTGAATGCAGTATGCATCACCCTCGGCCTTGGTCATGCCGGCCGGAACTGCAATCGATTCATCCCACTGGACACGGTCACGTGTGTACAACTGACAGGTCACGACACCTTTCGGTGTTTCGATTTGCACAGGGTTGGTTTCATACCCAATTTTACTGACGCAGCCCGCCATCACGCCAGTGGCTGCAACAGCCATCACCAAAGTAAGTTTTTTCATGATTTCTTCGCTCCACTTTCACTCATGATCTGCCTGTAAGGCACTACTTGTTGTAAGCCACTCATATTGAGGAACTTATTTCATTTCAAGCTCTCGCATTTAATCCATTACGAAAGCGAATTTATTCATTCGTGTTCAGGTAGCGAGCCCCCCAACGCTTCCAACCTTTGCTGTGACACGACATAGGTATGGATGGTGAAAACCACGGCTTGGGTTTGGGGCAGCCGTTTCATCGCCTGACGCTCGACCCGCAGCCATTTTGGCTTTCTGGCGTCAAAGTCGCGTCGGTCCTCTTCTTTACGGGGTTGGAACAGTTCGGGATCATTGTAGAACAGGTAATTCGCCCGCCACATGGGACGGTCCACTTGGATGCCGTCAAACAGGCGTTGCACCCGGCGTGCAATGTCCGGCGTGTACACATCCACCGGATTGTGTATTTTCACCAATGATTTCATAAACTTCTGATCCAAAGACCAACTGGCAGGGAAGCACAGGATCGCGCCCGTCATCACATGTTCATCGCCCTGTTTTTGCAAGATAACGAAGTCCTCTTGCACCAGCGCGCCGAGCGTCAAAAGCGGGTTTTTGCGGTCCAATTTGACAAGCCGCCCATCGGGGCAACGCACCGTATTACCCTGAAGATCAAACCCGTCTTTTTCCGTGATTTCGGCAAGGACCGCGTGCAGTAATTCGTCGGCCGCAGCGCGTGCGTCATCTGACAATCTGTGAACGAATTCCTTCCGTTCCTTCATCAGAAACAATCTGTGTGCCATTTGCGCACTATAAACGTCGTCAATCAGCAACCATTCGCCGGGCGTCACGGGATGTACACCCGGAAGGCGAGCGGTTTTCGGGTCCGCCCAAGGCAGAATCGGAAGATAGTCCTGACAAATCTCGACCATGTGAACCTCGGCAAACTCCCCCCCAGACAGTGAGCAGAGGCAGGCATCCACGCAACCGTTTTCTGCAACGCATGGCTCATCGGATCCTACATTTCATCACCCTTCCGTGAGGTTATCCCAGCACCTCTTGCCCCAAGGGGTCCCCTACTCCACCTTCATCAAACCGACCCACATCGTCGGACGAAGAAACGGGGCGTTCTCCGCCACAGCTGCCTCGTCCTTGCCGATCACGACAGGAGCTGCCATGCCCACTGAAAAGTTCACATTCCCCGGACATGCCGGTCACGATCTGGCAGCGCGTTTGGATCTGCCGGACGGTCCGCATCTGGCAACGGCGCTCTTTGCGCATTGCTTCACGTGCGGCAAGGACATTGCCGCCGCGCGCCGGATCTCAGCCCGGTTGGCGGCGCTTGGCATTGCGGTTCTGCGTTTTGACTTCACCGGGCTGGGTCATTCGGATGGGGATTTCGAAAACACCAGCTTTACCTCGAACGTGCAGGATCTGGAAAGCGCTGCGAAGGCACTGCGCGACCGGGGTCTGCCCCCCACCCTTCTGATCGGCCATTCTCTGGGCGGCGCGGCGGTGATCAAGGCGGCCTCGGACATGCCAGACATTCAGGCAGTCGTCACCATTGGCGCGCCTGCCGACCCATCCCATGTGATTGAAAACTTCGCCCACGCACTGCCCGCCATTAAATCTGACGGCGCGGCCGAGGTCTCGCTGGGTGGACGCCCCTTCCGCATTGGCTCGGATTTTGTCGAGGATGTGCAGCAGACCCAGCTAGACGCAGCGCTAAAGTCGCTAAATGCGGCGCTTCTGGTTTTGCACGCTCCGCGCGACCAAATCGTATCGATCGACAATGCTGCAACGTTGTTCATGGGGGCCAAGCACCCCAAAAGCTTCATCACTTTGGACGAAGCCGACCATCTGATCAGCCGCGCCAGTGATGCCGAATATGTCGCCGATGTGATCGCCACTTGGGCCACCAAATACGTAAACCTTGCCCCACCCGCGCCCCCCATCGGCGCGCCCGAGGGCATTGTTCGCGTGTCCGAGGCCGACCCGCGCGGTTTTCTGCAAGATATCCAATCCGGCCCCAAACACCACACCGTCGCCGACGAACCCCTTGCCTATGGCGGCACCAATAAGGGCATGTCGCCCTATGGATTCCTGTCCGCCGGGCTGGGGGCGTGTACCTCGATGACCATTCGCATGTATGCGCGCCGCAAAGGCTGGCCGCTGGATCATGTCCGGGTCGAGGTCAGCCACGACAAAGTCCACGCCCAAGACGCTGAAACCGGGGCGAAGAACCGGATCGACACGTTCCGGCGCGAAATCCATCTGACCGGCGAATTGGACACGGATCAACGCCAGCGCCTTTTGGAAATCGCCGACCGCTGCCCGGTCCACCGCACCTTGGAAAACTCTAGCGTGATCAAGACCGTATTGGCCCCCAAATAGCGGGGAAAACCGCGTGCTGACGCGCACGCCCCGCTTTTTACCTTGACCCGGGCCACTGGTCCGTCAAAAACGCCTTTATGAGTACGGGCAGACTGACAATTGATCTAGATGCAGTGGTCGCAAACTGGCGGTCACTGGATGCAAAAAGTGGGGCAGAGGTTCAGACCGCTGCCGTGGTGAAGGCCGACGCCTATGGATTGGGCGTGGGGAAAGTAGGCCGCGCTTTGGCCGCTGCCGGCACGCGCCGTTTCTTCGTGGCCGCTGCCGAAGAAGGGGCCGCCCTGCGCGAGGCACTTGGCCCGGGTCCGGAAATCAGCGTCTTTTCCGGCCACATGTCTGGCGACACCGATATGATCCACGATCTGGGTCTTGTGCCGATGCTGAACTCGGTCGAACAAGTGACCCGCCATCTGGAAGCCCTGCCCGGCCACCCGTTTGGCATTCAGCTGGACACAGGCATGAACCGTCTGGGCATGGAGCCCGCCGAATGGGCCGCCCTGCGCGACATCCTTCTGCCGCAGAACCCGCGTCTGATCATGAGCCATCTGGCCTGCGCCGATGCGCCTGATCATCCGATGAACCACCAACAGCTTTCGGCCTTCCACGACATGACGGACGGGGTCGAGGTGCCGCGCAGCCTTGCTGCCACCGGCGGCATCCTTCTGGGGCCGGACTATCATTTCGACCTGACCCGCCCGGGCATTGGCCTTTATGGCGGTCTGCCGTTCGAGGACGCCCAAACCGTTGTCCAACTGGACCTGCCCGTCATCCAGATCCGCGACGTCGCCGAAGGTGAAACCGTGGGCTATTCAAATACATGGGTGGCCGAAACGCCATCCCGTGTGGCCACCGTTGCCGCAGGCTATGCAGATGGTTTGAACCGTCACCTGTCCAATCAAGCCGTGATGTTCCACGAGGACACGCCCTGCCCCATCTTGGGCCGTGTTTCGATGGATCTGATCGGGGTCGACGTGACACATCTGCGCGAGACGCCTAAATTCCTGACCATGCTTTCAGACCAACAAACCGTCGACGATCTGGCCGAGATTGCAGGCACCATTGGCTATGAATTCCTGACCCAACTGGGTCATCGATATCACCGCCGCTATGCTCGGAGGGGCGCATGAACGCCGTGACCACACCGCTGGCCACCATCGGCCGTGTTACGCTAGGTTTTCTGGCGCTTGTCGGGCGCGTGGCGATCTTTTCGGGCCAATCGATTGCCCATATCGTCCGCCCGCCCTTTTACCCGCGCGAGCTTTTGACCGCGATCCTGAACATCGGCTATTTCAGCCTTCCGGTCGTGGGCCTGACCGCCATCTTCACCGGCGCGGCACTTGCCCTTCAGATCTATTCCGGCGGCCAACGTTTCTCGGCCGAAGCTGTGGTGCCCCAAATCGTCGCCATCGGCATGGTGCGCGAACTTGGTCCGGTGCTTGTCGGCCTGATGATTGCCGCCCGTGTGACGTCATCCATCGCCGCCGAAATCGCCACCATGAAAGTGACCGAGCAGATCGACGCCCTTGTCACCCTATCCACCAACCCAATGAAATATCTAACCGCCCCGCGCGTTTTGGCCGCCACCTTGGTCGTGCCTGTGCTGGTCGGCATCGGAGACATCATCGGTATCATGGGCGGCTTTATCGTCGGCACCCAACAACTTGGCTTTGCCACCGGTCCCTATCTGACCAACACGTGGAATTTCCTTGAAACACCCGACATCGTGTCCTCACTGGTCAAGGGCGCTGCCTTTGGATTCATCGCCGCCGTCATGGGCTGCTATCACGGGATGCGCTCGGGCCGTGGTGCGCAGGGCGTGGGCCGCGCCACCAAAACCTCGGTCGAGGCCGCAGCCGTCCTGATCCTTGCCGCCAACTTCCTTCTTACCAGCATCTTCTTCGCCACATGATTGAACTTACAAACGTCCACAAAGCCTTTGGCCCGAAACAAGTTTTGGATGGGGTAAACCTGACCATCAATCGCGGCGAAAGCATGGTTATCATCGGCGGCTCAGGCACAGGGAAGTCGGTGCTGCTGAAATGCATTCTGGGTCTTATGACGCAAGACAGCGGCTCGATCACGCTGGATGGTGAAGACACCGCAAAAGCCGAACGCGACGCCTTTCTGGCCCGTTTTGGCATGCTCTTTCAGGGGGCCGCTTTGTTTGACAGCTTGCCCGTCTGGCAAAACGTAGCCTTCCGCCTCTTGCGCGGATCGCTGGCGAAACCCAAGGAAGAAGCCCGCGAGATCGCGATCGAGAAACTGCGCCGCGTGGGCCTGACCCCCGACGTGGCCGACCTGTTCCCCGCCGAACTCTCGGGCGGCATGCAAAAACGCGTTGGCCTTGCCCGCGCCATCGCCGCCGAGCCCGAGATCATCTTCTTTGACGAACCCACCACTGGCCTGGACCCGATCATGTCTGGCGTCATCAACGACCTGATCCGCGAGATCGTCGTCGAAATGGGCGCCACCGCCATGACCATCACCCACGACATGTCATCCGTCCGCGTGATTTCCGACCACGTGGCGATGTTGCACGCAGGCAAAATCCAGTGGACCGGCCCTGTGGGCGACATGGACAACTCAGGCGATCCTTACGTGACGCAGTTCATTTCAGGCAGTGCCGAGGGGCCGATTGAGGCTGTGAGGTAAATTTTCAACCGGGAAGATTTCCAGACTTCTCCCCGAACTGACCACTTGAGAATTCGACCACAAGGACTTTCATAGGTCTCATGAAACTGCGTTACCTCAACATCGCCCTCCTCATCGCCTTCCCCATCGCATGGTTCGCGCCCCTTATGCATGCGGGCATCAACCTGCCGCTTTTCGGGCTAAAAGAGGTCAGCGTGATCTCGGGCCTTCAGGCATTGTGGGACACCGACGTGGTCCTCGCGCTCATTGTCACCTTCTTCGCCGTCTTCGCGCCGATCATGAAAGTATTGGGACTGGCGCTGATCCAGTTCGGCATGATGCGCCGACGGATGCTGCCGGTCTTCAACATCCTAGGCAAACTTGCCATGGCCGACGTGTTCCTGATCGCGCTTTACATCGTGATCGTGAAAGGCGTTGGGCTGGCCAAAATCCAGACCGGCTGGGGCCTTTACCTGTTCACCGCCTGCGTGTTGGCGTCCATCGCGCTTAGCCTTGCAACTGCGAAACGGGCAAAAGCCTGACGGGTCAGCCGCCTAACCCCTTGCGCACACGCGCCCAACCGGGCAGAAATTCCGAATGGCAAAAGCACAGAAATCCTTCACTTGTTCGGCCTGCGGGGCCAGTTCCTCGAAATGGTCCGGGCGCTGCGAGGCGTGCGGGGAATGGAACACGATTTCGGAAGAGGCACCGCTGAGCGCGGGGCCAGCATCGAAATCTTTGGGCGGCAAGCGGGGCGCATCGATTGCCCTGACCGATCTATCCACCGAAGAAGCCCCGCCCCCACGCACCGAATGCGGCATGGGCGAACTGGACCGCGTGTTGGGCGGAGGTCTGGTCCCCGGCTCGGCCATCCTTGTGGGCGGTGACCCCGGCATCGGGAAATCCACGCTGCTGTTGCAGGCCGCCGCACGATTTGCGCAGGCCGGTCTGCCCACGATCTATGTCTCGGGCGAGGAAGCCTCGGCCCAAGTGCGAATGCGCGCGCAACGGTTGGGGCTGGCGGATGCGCCCGTACGGCTGGCCGCGGAAACCAACCTGCGCGACATCATGACGACGCTGGACAATGAACGCCCTGCGTTAGCGATCATCGACTCGATCCAAACCATGTGGGCCGATAATGTGGACAGCGCACCGGGATCCGTCAGCCAGGTTCGCGCTGCTGCACATGAACTGACCACATTCGCCAAGAAGCGCGGAATTTCCGTTATTCTGGTGGGTCACGTCACCAAAGAAGGCCAGATCGCTGGCCCGCGCGTGGTCGAGCACATGGTCGACACTGTCCTTTATTTCGAAGGCGAGCGTGGCCACCAGTTCCGTATCTTGCGCGCCGTGAAGAACCGTTTCGGCCCGGCAGACGAAATCGGTGTTTTCGAGATGACCGGGGCTGGCCTGTCCGAGGTTGTGAACCCCTCGGCCCTGTTCCTGTCAGATCGCGAAGATCCGGCACCCGGCTCGGTTGTCTTTGCTGGCATCGAAGGCACGCGCCCGGTTTTGGTCGAGCTTCAGGCCCTCGTCGCGCCCTCGCCGCATTCCCAACCCCGCAGGTCCGTTCTGGGATGGGACAGCGGACGTTTGGCAATGATTCTGGCCGTGTTGGAGGCCCGTTGCGGCATCCCATTTGCCGGGCTCGACGTCTATCTAAACGTGGCGGGTGGCATGAAAATCTCGGAACCTGCAGCTGATCTGGCTGTGGCGGCGGCGCTACTTTCTGCGCGCGAGGATGCCTCGATCCCCAAAGATACTGTGGTTTTTGGCGAAATCAGTCTATCAGGGGCATTGCGGCCTGTCGGCCAGACGGAAAACAGGTTGAAAGAAGCGCAAAAACTTGGTTTCACTTCTGCAATCGCGCCAACGCGCAGCAAAACCGGCTCGGGTTCCGGGCTGAGCATTCAGAAGATGTCGGACCTGACGGGGTTCGTCGGAGATATATTCGGGGCCGGATAGGCCCGATAATAGGGACGGTATCGGGCCAAGACCTGAACCGATGTGACGAAGATGGAAGGTTTCACCTTAATCGACGGGATCGTGGCTGCGGTCATTCTGATCTCGGCCATTTTGGCCTATTCGCGCGGCTTCGTGCGCGAAGGCATGTCGATCCTTGGATGGGTCGCTGCAGCCGTTCTGGCCTATATTTTTGCGCCCCGAGCGCTTCCGCTGATCAAAGAAATCCCGGTCCTGAAGGACTTTGTCTCTGACAGTTGTGAGCTGTCGATGATTGCAGCCTTTGCTGGCGTCTTTGCCTTGGCGCTGGTGGTCGTGTCGATCTTCACGCCGCTGTTTTCGTCCGCTGTGCAACGCTCGGCCCTTGGGGGGCTGGATCAGGCGCTTGGCTTCATCTTTGGTGTGCTACGCGGCCTTGTTCTGGTGGCGATTGCACTGGTTGTCTATGACCGCATCGTGACCACCGACACCATCCCGATGGTCGATGACAGCCGCACTGCCAAGATCTTCGCCCGCACGCAGGATCGCATCAACGAACAGATCCCCGAGAACGCCCCCGGCTGGATCGTCGGCAAGTACGAAGAGCTGGTCGGCGAATGTTCCGGCGATTTGCCAACCGTTGAAAACAACGACACCTAATCATCCTACAACGCGCCTTCGGGCGCGTTGTTTCGTTCTGGCCAACAGAAAACGCATCTTGTTTGTGATAGTTTGATGACACGGCGCAGCCTCTCCAGTAAGAGAGGCCCAACGCCACGGAATCGGAGACCGCTGCTCATGTCCGACACCTCGCCCGCCTGCCCTTCCACCATGCCATTCGCGCATCCGTTTGATGACGACAAGCTGAAAGAGGAGTGCGGCGTATTCGGCGTCATCGGCCTGAAAGACGCTGCCAACTTCGTCGCCCTTGGCCTGCATGCCCTGCAACACCGCGGGCAAGAGGCAGGCGGCATTGTCTGCCATGACCCGGTCGAAGGCTTCAACTCGGCCCGTCGCTTTGGCTATGTGCGTGACAACTTCACCAAGGCCAGCGTGATGGAGACCCTGCCGGGTCCGCTTTCCATTGGTCATGTGCGCTATTCCACCGCAGGGTCCAAGGGCGCCGTCATCCGCGACGTGCAGCCCTTCTTTGGTGAATTTTCCATGGGCGGAGCCGCGATTGCACACAATGGCAACATCACCAACGCTGACGCGCTGCGTCGCGAGCTGATCGAGCGCGGTTCGATCTTCCAAAGCTCGTCGGACAGTGAATGCATCATTCACCTGATGGCCCGGTCGCTGCAACGCACCATCCCTGAGCGGATGGAAGACGCGCTGCGCCGGGTTGAGGGCGCGTTCTCGGTCGTGGCAATGACCCGCACGAAACTGATGGGTGTGCGCGACCCGCATGGGGTACGTCCGCTGGTGCTGGGCAAGCTCGGCGAAGGCTGGGTTCTGTCATCCGAGACCTGCGCACTGGACATCATCGGGGCCGAGTTCATCCGCGAGATTGAACCGGGCGAGATGGTTGTCATCACCGAAGAAGGTGTCGACAGCAGCTTCCCCTTCCGTCCGCAGCCGTCAAAGTTCTGCATCTTTGAACACGTCTATTTCTCGCGCCCGGACAGCATTTATGGCGGTCGCTCGGTCTATGAAACCCGTCGTCAGATCGGGGTTGAACTGGCCCGCGAGACTGCGGTCGAAGCGGATCTGGTTTGCCCGATTCCGGACAGCGGCGTGCCTTCGGCGATCGGTTACAGCCAGGAAAGCGGCATTCCCTATGCACTTGGGATCATTCGCAACCAGTATATGGGCCGTACCTTCATCGAACCGACCGAACAGATCCGCAACATGGGTGTGCGCCTGAAACTGAACGTGAACCGCGCCCTGATCAAGGGCAAGCGCGTGGTGCTGGTCGATGACAGCGTGGTGCGCGGCACGACGACGCGCAAGATCAAAGACATGCTGTTGGATGCTGGCGCCAAGGAAGTCCACTTCCGCATCGCATCGCCCCCCACCGCTTGGCCCTGTTTCTATGGCGTCGACACGCCCAACCGCGACAAGTTGCTGGCCGCCCAGATGAATGAAGACGAGATGTGTGCACATCTGAAGGTCGACAGCCTGAAGTTCATCTCGCTCGACGGTCTATACCGCGCGGTTGGCGAAGCAGAAGGCCGCAAGAAAGACTGCCCGCAATATTGCGACGCGTGTTTCTCGGGTGAATATCCGGTGACGCCTGCGGACCAGATCGAAAAAGGGTTCGAGCTGAAGGCGGCGGAGTGAAATGTCTGACCTCGATGTGCTGATCGAAAAGCTGCAAAAGCGCATTCCGCACATTGATGGTCATATGAATGGCCCTCAGCCCGAACCGTCCCCCTCTCTGACAGACGCAGCTCTGGCAGAGTGCGAGGAACAATTGGGCTTCGCACTGCCAACGTTGTTGGTCCGTATCTACAAAGAAATTGGCAATGGCGGTTTCGGGCCGGGATATGGACTGATTGGCATTGGACCAAATGGGTTTCCCGACGACCTAGATGCTACGGTAGACTCTCGATATCTGGACGACACGCGTGTCATCCCCGGCACGCGATCATTCGGATGGCCCAAAAAGCTTCTGCCCATATGCCACCATGGGTGTGCGATGTATTCGTGCGTTCAGGCCGACACCGATCAAATGATCTATTGGGAGCCGAACTACTGGCAAGATGGAAAACCAGCCCGTTCAGCCCTTTTCCCCATGGATATGACGCTTTTTCAGTGGTTTGATCGATGGGCAGACGGGCATGAACCCTTCGAATTTCCGTTTGAACCCGGCACTGGGACGCCAAAAATTTCATCATTGTATGAGCTGGATCCTCCTGCGATACGAAAACGTGGCTATCCACGTGCGCAGTTGAACTTCTTTGACACACTAGAATAGCCTCAACAAAGTCTCGACATTCTTGCCGTTCAGGACTAAGCCGCCAACATGACCGACACACAGAAAATCGCCCTCGTAACCGGTGCTTCGCGTGGCCTTGGGGCTGCCCTTGCGCTGGAGCTGTCAAAAACCCATCACGTTGTGGCCGTGGGCCGCACCACGGGGGCATTGGAAGAGCTTGATGACAAGATCAAGGCTGCTGGTGGCTCGGCCACGCTGGCCCCGATGGATGTGACCAACAAGGACGCAATGGCGCATCTGTGTCGCTCGATCCATGATCGTTGGGGGCCGATTGATGTCTGGGCGCACACCGCCATTTACGGCCCTGCCCTGATGCCGACACCTGATCTGGACGACAAGGGCTGGACACAGGCGTGGAATACGAATGTCGAGGCGACGCGCAACCTAATCTTTATGGTCAATGCGCTGATGACGGATGACAGCACTGCGCTGTTCTTTGCAGACGACCACGCGGGCGAAAAGTTTTTTGCGGGCTATGGTGCGACCAAAGCCGCCCAAGTCGCCATGGTGCGCAGCTGGGCAGCGGAAAACGCCAATATCGGCCCTCGTGTGGTTGTCGCAGAACCTGCACCGCTGGCGACGTCAATGCGCGGGCGGTTCTTCCCCGGCGAAGACCGCAGCGGCTTGGCCCCCGTTGAAGACGAGGCAAAGCGCATCCTGTCCGAGGCGAACCTTGCCTAAAACTCTGGCCTGATCGCAACGGTCTTCACTTCGTGATCCCATGATTGCCCGCCACGCTTGCTGCGCGGGCGCGCCTGTCCTATTGAAGGGCAAAGGCCCATAAAAAGGGGCACGGCCAGAAGGCGGCGGAAAGGGCGAACCATGCGTATCCTCATCACCAATGACGACGGGATCAATGCTCCGGGCCTGAAAGTGGCCGAGGCTATCGCCCAGCAGGTCGCACAAGAATTGGCAGGCGAGAAAGCCGAGATCTGGACCGTCGCCCCTGCGTTCGAGCAATCCGGCGTGGGCCACTGTATTTCCTACACCCGCCCCTTCATGGTCGCCCAACATGGCGAGCGCCGCTTCGCCGCCGAAGGCAGCCCTGCAGATTGCGTTCTGGCCGCACTGAACCACGTGATGCCGGATCGGCCCGATTTTGTGATCTCGGGCGTGAACCGGGGCAATAATTCGGGCGAAAACACGCTGTATTCAGGCACCGTTGGTGCGGCGATGGAGGCCGCCCTTCAGGGTATTCCCGCGATCGCCCTGTCGCAATTTATGGGCAAAGGCACCATGGGCCTTGGCAGCGTGTTCGAGGCTGCAAGCACACATGGCGCAGGCGTGTTGCGCCGCCTTCTGTTGGATGCACCTTGGCAGTCTGACATGGATTACCCTTTGTTTTACAACGTAAACTTCCCGCCTGTCGGAGCAGATAAGGTTCTGGGGGTACGTGCCTCGACCCAAGGAAAGCGGCAGGATTACGTCTTTTCAACCACGACGCAGGAAAGCCCCTCGGGGCGCGAGTTTCTGTGGATCAAGGGCGGATCGCAATTGGCCCCGTCGCCCGAAGGGTCCGACGTGGCGCATAATCTGGACGGCTATATCTCGGTCACGCCGATGCGGGCTGATCTGACGGCGCATGACCAGATGGCCGCAATCGGGGCGCTGTTCGCATGAACCAAACCGGGCCTGATACCGAGACGATCTGGGACGCAGAGCAGAAGATGCAATTTCTGTTCGCCCTACGATCAAAGGGCGTCACAAACCCGCGCGTCCTGTCAGCGATGGAGGAAATCGACCGTGGCCCCTTCGTGCGCGGCGTCTTCGCCCGACGCGCCTATGAAGATATGCCCCTGCCGATTGCCTGCGGGCAGACAATCTCGCAGCCTTCAGTCGTTGGGTTGATGACGCAAGCGGCCAATATCTCGCCCCGCGATAAGGTGCTCGAACTGGGCACGGGGTCTGGCTATCAGGCGGCGATCCTGTCCAAGCTCGCCCGCCGCGTCTACACCGTCGACCGCCACCGCCGCCTTGTGACTGAGGCGCGCGAGCTGTTCGAGGCAATGGACCTGCACAACATCACCGCAATCACAGGCGACGGATCACGCGGCCTGCCCGATCAGGCCCCGTTTGATCGCATCATCGTGACGGCGGCTGCCGAAGACCCGCCCAGTCCGCTCTTGGCGCAGCTGGCCGTTGGCGGTATCATGATCGTACCCGTAGGGCAGTCCGATACTGTTCAAAGCTTGATCAAGGTCACAAGAACCGAGACGGGATTTGAATATGACGAGCTTCTGCCGGTGCGGTTCGTACCCCTTTTGGAAGGGCTGGGGCGCGAATAGCGATTTTCCCCGCGACGGCGGGTTCCGGTTGGGATATGCCAGCCACATCACAATAAGGCCCACAAAAAGGGTCACATGCAGAGCCTGACAAACAGGCCCATGGATTGAGGAAGAGACGAGCAATGCCACTCCACAGCACAATTGCGTGCCCGAAACCCCGTGTCGATCAGAGCCGCGGGGCGAAAACACGTGCCACACTTCTTTTTGGTTCGCTTTTGGTCTTGTCGGCCTGTAGCGATGGGTTTGACCTGGATTTCCGGGGTTTGGCTGGGGGGGAGCTTTCCACATCCACCGCCGCGCAATCCATCACCACCGCCCAGCGTCCCAAGCCCGACGCGCGCGGCGTGATTTCCTATCCCAGCTATCAGGTAGCCCTGGCAAAACGCGGTGACACTGTTGCCGACGTCGCCGGACGCATCGGGATGAACCCGGCCGAGCTGGGCCGTTATAATGGTCTGGCGCTGGACGCCCCGTTGCGCGATGGCGAACTTCTGGCCCTGCCCCGCCGCGTTGCGGAACCTGCGGGTGGCGTGATCAAGCCCCAAGGCGAAATTGATATCACCACCCTTGCCGGCGACGCAATTGACCGCGCGGGGAACACCGCGACCACTGCGACTGCGCCCACGACCTCGGGCGAACAGCCTGTTCGTCACCGCGTAAACCGGGGCGAGACCGCATATTCCATCGCCCGCAGCTATGGCGTTTCGGTGCGATCCTTGGCCGATTGGAACGGTTTGGGCGCGGATCTGACCGTGCGCGAGGGCCAGCACCTGTTGATCCCCGTGAAGGTGGATACCCCGGTGAAAGAAACACGCGTGACACAACCCGGTCAGGGATCATCTACGCCGACGCCGCCCTCTGCAGCAGCCGCGCTGCCCAAAGACGAGGTTCAGCAGCCTGCACCCAAGGCCCCGGACGCGCCGAAACTGTCCGAGACCCGCACCCAAGCCAGCGCGTCGCGGATGTCTCTGCCCGTTGCGGGCAAAGTGACCAGCGTGTTTGACGCCGAGAAAGCCGGTTACATTCTGGTTTCCGCCAATCCGGGCGACCCGGTGAAAGCAGCGGCCAGCGGCACAGTTCGGTTGGTGTCGAAAGATGTCGAAGGGGAAGAGATCGTGGTAATCGACCACGGCAATGGCACCCAGACGGCATACAGCTTTGTGTCAGGAATCAGCGTGAAGAAGGGTCAAAAGGTCAAGCGCGGTCAGCAGATCGCGGTTGCAACCAAGAACCGCTATAACGCGATTCAGTTCCTAGTGTTCAAGGGCACGGAACCTGTGGACCCGATGCCGTATCTGAACTGACGGGATTAGGGGCTTTGCCCCTCGCCCCTTCGGCTTGGGCTCCGCCCGTTCTCAGGCGAAACTGTCCCCCGGACAGTTTCCGGAAAGCCTTCGAACCCCAAGGTATTTAAGACAAGAAAATGAGGGCCGCCAATTTCGGGCGGCCTTTTTATGCGCGCGCGGTTACAGCGTGATGCGGAAAAGCGCAAAACCGGTGTCGCTGGTGCCAGCCTCTTCGATCGACACGCCTTCCACAGTGCCTGCATGGGCCGCGGCGGCTGGGCCAGTTTCGAACAGAACCGTTGTGCCCTCTAGCGGAGCAAAGCGCCAATTGGCGTCGGCCTTGGGGCTTACGGTGCCTTGCTCCACGATATAACGCACGATCACGTCGCGGTTGGTATCGGGCCCTTCGAACACGGTGGTCGAGCCATCGGCACCCGGGAAACTGCCGCCCCCACCCGCGCGGTAGTTGTTGGTCGCGACGATGAATTCCTGTTCTTCATCAATAGGCTGCCCGTTGAAGCTGAGGTTTTTAATGCGGTGTGCGTCGGGGGCCGCGACCTCGCCTGCTTTGTTATAGCGCGACGGCTGGCTTAGATCGATTTCATAGGTCACACCATCGATCACGTCGAAATTATAAGACGGGAATTCAGGGTTCAACAGGACGGCATCGGTGCTGCCTGCCTCGATCTGGTTGAACATGCCTGCAGAGCGTTCCAGCCATTCGCGCACGGTCGCCCCATTGATGCGCACGGCCCGGACGGTGTTAGGATAAAGATACAGGTCTGCGACATTCTTGATCGCCACATCACCCACGGCCACATCTGTATAGTAATCCGGCCCGCCCCGGCCACCCGCCTTGAAGGGCGCAGCGGCAGAGAGGATCGGCAGCCCCTCGTGCTCGGTCCCTTGCATCATTTGCTGGATGTACCAAGTCTGGGCGTTGGACACGATCTGAACGGAGGGATCATCCGCCACCAGCGCGAAATAGCTGTGCAGCGGCGCGTCTGTCTTGCCCACGGCGCGGCGCACATAGGCCAGCGTTTCGTCATGTTCGGCCTGAACAGATGCCAAAACGGGCGCTACATCCTCGACCAACGGGGTGATCGAGCGGTCTTCGTTGCGCTTGTAGATCGGGCGTGCCTCGGAGGTGTGAGACACCACGCGCCACGCGCCACCATCATGTTCGATCAGAAGGTCGATCAGCCCCATATGCGAGCCCCAGAAGCCCCCCATCACGGCGGGGGTGCTCATGATCGTGCCGCGTTCGACGTCCACGCCGGGGGTCTCGGCATAGGTTGAAGATGGGAAGACCAGATGCGAATGCCCGGTCAGGATCGCGTCGATGCCATCAATGGCCGCCAGCGGGATCGAAGCGTTTTCCATCCCATCCGAATGATCCGCCGCGCCAATGCCCGAATGGGACAATGCGATGATCAGATCCGCGCCTTCCTCGCGCATTTGCGGGATATAGGCGTTGGCGGCCTCGATAATGTCGCGCGCCTGTACGTTGCCTTCCAGATGGCGGCGGTCCCAGTTCATGACCTGAGGCGGCACAAAGCCGATAAAGCCCAGCTTGATGGGTTGCGTGGTGCCAGCGCCATTGGTGATGGTGCGTTCGACAATTACGTAGGGCGGCAGCAAGGTCTCATCCTCGCGCGGGGATGCGCCCAGCTTCTTGGCGACATTGGCACAGACCACGGGGAAGTTCGATCCGGCCAAAGATTTCATCAGGAAATCAAGCCCATAGTTGAACTCGTGATTGCCCAGAGTAGAGGCGTCATAGCCCAGCGTATTCATCGCGGTGATGATGGGATGGGTGTCGCCTTCCTTCATGCCACGCTCATAGGCGATGTAATCGCCCATCGGGTTGCCCTGCAAAAAGTCGCCATTGTCCAGAAGCAAAGAGTTCGTCGCCTCGGCCCGGACATCATTGATCAGGGCCGCCGTACGCGCCAGACCCACGCGGTCTGTTTCCTTGTCCGAATAATAATCATAGGGGAAGACATGCACGTGCAGATCGGTTGTTTCCATAATGCGCAGATGTGCTTGGTTTGTGGCTGCTTGAACAGAGTACGGATGAAGCGCAATGAAGCCAGCCGAACCGGCAAGAAAACCGCGGCGAGTCAGTGTAAGGGGCATGGGAACCTCGGTCCTGTTGTTTGTTTTGGAACGATATACAGACAGCATGACAGAGAAATGACTTGATCCGAAGGATTCTTTCGCCAGAAAAGCGAAACTCCGCCCGCTGGACGACGGACGGAGTTTTGAAATTTTAGCAGGATCAGCGCGTTGACTATTCGTCCGCACGCCCCTTACCAAGGTGCTTACGCAATCGCGAAGGCGTTGATTTTTTGCGGTTTTTATAGGGGTTCTTGTCCCCCTGCCCGCGCATAGTCAGACGGATCGGCGTCCCCGGCATGTCGAAATCTTCACGAAGTCCGTTGATCAAATACCGCGAATAGCTGTCGGGCAATTTGTCGGGGTGTGAACACATGACAATGAACCCCGGCGGGCGCGTTTTGGCCTGTGTCATATAGCGCAGTTTGATACGACGGCCACCCGGTGCGGGTGGCGGGTGCGCCGAGACCATCTCGGCCAGCCAACCGTTCAGATGTGCAGTCTTCACGCGGCGGTTCCACACATCATAGGCGCGCATGACGGCCTCGTGCAGACGATCCATCCCCCGGCCGGTCTTGGCAGAAATCGTGATCAGTGGTGCGCCACGCAACTGCGGCAGCAGACGGTTGAAGGCTTCCACCAGACCTTTCAACTTGGCCTGTTTCTCGGGCTCGACGTCCCATTTGTTCACGGCGATCACCACGGCGCGACCTTCACGTTCAGCCAAATCGGCGATGCGCAGATCTTGCTGTTCGAAGGGGATGGCGGCGTCCAGAAGGACGACCACAACTTCGGCGAATTTTACCGCGCGCAGCCCGTCGGATACGGACAACTTTTCAAGCTTTTCTTGCACTTTCGCACGTTTGCGCATCCCGGCTGTGTCAAAGATCCGCGTGGGCGTGCCGTTCCAGTCGAATTTCAGCGAAATCGAGTCCCGCGTGATCCCGGCTTCGGGGCCCGTCAGCAAACGCTCTTCCCCAATCAACTTGTTGATCAGAGTGGATTTTCCGGCGTTCGGGCGGCCAATCACAGCGACCTGAAGCGGCTTTTCGCGTGTGGGAAGAACCGGGGCATCTTCGTCGCTGTCCGCGTCGATCTCGACCTCGGTTTCAGGCGCGGTTTCAGCAGCGCGGGCTTCAAATTCCTTGGCGATGGGTTCCAGCGCCATCAAAAGCTCGCCCATACCTTCGCCATGTTCAGCGGACAGGCGGACAGGCTCGCCCAGCCCCAAAGAATAGGCTTCAATCACGCCAGCGTCGGCGGCTTTGCCTTCGGCCTTATTGGCAGCCAGAATGACATGGGCGTTCTTACGGCGCAGGATATCGGCAAAGACCTCGTCTGCGGGCAGGATTCCGGCGCGGCCGTCCACAAGGAACAGGCAAGCGTCGGCCATTTCCACAGCGCGTTCAGTCAAGCGTCGCATCCGGCCTTGAAGGCTTTCATCCGTCGCTTCCTCAAGCCCCGCCGTGTCGATCACGGTAAAGCGCAGATCGCCCAGCCGTGCCTCGCCTTCGCGCAGGTCACGGGTCACGCCTGGCTGGTCATCCACCAGCGCAAGGCGCTTTCCAACCAGTCGGTTGAACAGGGTCGATTTGCCCACATTCGGGCGTCCCACGATGGCGAGGGTGAAGCTCATTTTGCTAACCGTGTTTTGTCATGCGTCACATCAAGCGCCCCGCATACACGGTTTTTACATCAGCGCAAAGCCAGAAGTTTGCCGTCGCGGGCCACTACATAAACGACGCCGTTCACAACAACGGGCCGCGTGGCCGCGCCACCTGGCACAGCGGTTTGTGCAATCAGGCTGCCATCCACCGGGTTAAAGCCGCGCATGATCCCGTCCGAGGACGCGACCCACAGCTTTCCACCGGCCAGAACCGGACCAAGATTGGCGTGGATGCGCTTGATCTTGCGGGCTTTTCGCTTGGTGAAATACGGCAAGCGCGTGCCCCAGACCCGCTCGCCGGTCTCGGCGTCAAGGCGCACAATCTCGTTTTCATCCGACACAAGGAAGACCGAGCCACCGGTGACCCAAACAGGGCTGGTGGCGCCTTCGGTGGCCGTCCACAGGCGTTCGCCCGAAAGGTTCAGCGCCACGGTGCGCCCCGCCGAGTTGCCAGTATAAATCACGCCGTTCTTCACAACTGGTTCGCCTGTGACGTCCGAGATCTGCGTATAGGCACGGCCGACGCGTTCGCCGGCGATCAGACTGGACCATGTGCGCGTTCCGCCTTTGCGCAGGGCGGCCACAACCTCGCCCGAGGCGAAGGGCAGAAGAACCACGCGGTCGGTCACAGCAGGCGAGGATACACCCACCACGCCGTCTTGGCTGGGGGTGCCGGTCAGACGCCATTTCACCTTGCCGGTCGCAGAGTCCATCGCCCAAGCGGTGTTGTCGCGACTGATAACATAGACCAAACCGCCCACGG
Source organism: Aliiroseovarius sp. ABM4_368 (assembly GCF_056161205.1). Lineage (NCBI taxonomy): Bacteria > Pseudomonadati > Pseudomonadota > Alphaproteobacteria > Rhodobacterales > Paracoccaceae > Aliiroseovarius > Aliiroseovarius sp. ABM4_368. Next base: position 1,045,408 of record NZ_JBSWYR010000001.1, read on the forward strand.
CGGCGGGGGCACCCGATCCGGGCGCGTCCATACGTTGCTGCCATTTCAGTTTGCCGGTTGCCGCGTCCAAGGCGGACACAAGCCCAAAGCCTGAAGACACGAACAGCGTTCCATTCGCAAAGGCCAGACCTCCGCCAGATGCATCATCCGAGTTGTCCGAAGGGGGTGTCAGGTCGCGCGTCCAAACCGCAGCGCCCGAGGTCGACGTCGCCACCACTTGCGCGCGGCTGTCCAGCGTATAGATACGGCCGTTCGCCACCACGGGTTCAGCGGTAATGCGGTGCTTACGGTCATTTCCCTGCCCGATCGGAGCGCTCCAGATCAGTTGCGGGGTCGATGACAGGGCGGCGTGTTGCACTTGGTGGGTGGGTGAACCGCCCAGATGGGTCCAGTTTGCGTGATTCACAACGCCCGGCAGGCTGATTGGGCGGGGGCCATCTTCGCCCTCGACCTCGTCGCGCGCGGCGATGGCTTCAGCGGCGGCTTCTTCGCCCAATGTCTGCGGGTTAGGGCTGCGCAGCCCTTCGCGTTCCCCCGGCAAGATGTATTCCGGGGTCGAGCAGGCTGTCAAAAGGCTTACCGATGTCAAAAGCGCGGCGCTGAGTTTGAATTTCACGACAATCCCCCCAAAGGATCACTTATAAATTTCGTCAAAGGCTTAAGACAAAAACCTGACCGTCAGGATGCCTCGGGTGTGCCCCCTAGCGCCACAATCAACTGAGTTGCGCGGCGACGCAAGGCCCCCGATGCCTCGTCATCCTGCAAAAGCGCCTGAAGACGGGTCATTGCTGCCTCTTCTTCACCGGCGCGCAGTTCGGCCAACGCCAGGGCTTCCTCGCCCAGCACGCGATAAGGCGCGCCTGCGACAACCACTGGGGCCAAGGTGGCGCGAGTCTCGTCCAGCGATACGCTGTCATCTTGCATCTGTGCAATGCGCAGCATCGCCAGATGGCGGAAATGGTCGGGAAGCGAAGTATCGCCCGACACTGCCGCCAGAGCATCAGCGGACACCTCGTCCCCGTTGCTTGCCAGCAGCAGGTTCAGAACGGCGTTCTGTTCGCCTTCACCCGCAACCGCTTGAAGGGCTGAAGCGCGTTCGCCTGCATCCTCGATGCCTTCAGCGGCAAGGATCGCATCGCCAAACGCCTGTGCAGCCGTGCGTTCGCCCGCCTTGCGCCATTCATTATAGGCCGCACCACCCACCACGGCGACAATCGCCACAACAGCAATCCAGCCATACCGGCGCATCATGCTGTAAAGTTTGTCGCGGCGAACCTCTTCGCTCACCTCGTCAATGAAACTATCTGTGTCGCTCACGGGCTGTGCCTCCGATTTCAGTCGCTTTCTTTTGCCCCAATGAAGCCCCCTTGCCAAGAGGCATCGGGGAACTGCGCGGATAAAGCGCCTAATGCGATCAGGTCGATCACCAACGCTGATCTTTTTCACCTATACGCGAACTTGTTACCGCGAACGGGAACACCTATGTTCAAACGCAAAATATTACCCGACAGGAGGGGTCATGCGTTTTTTCCCAATTCTAACCGCATTGCTGGTCGTCGCGGGCTTGTTCATGCTTGTATTTCAGCGTGACACCCTTGACGAAGCTGCGGGCGTGACCGATGCCTCTGACACAGTTGCGGAAACTCAGGCCGAAGCCACAGATGAGCAGACCGGATTGTCGGTCGTCGTCTTGAAATCCGAAGCGCGCGAGGTCGAGACCCCAATCGTGATCCGCGGCCGCACCGAAGCCACCCGCCGTGTCGAGTTGCGCGCCGAAACCACGGGTCAGGTGATCTCGGACAAGTTGGCCAAGGGGCTGACTGTTGCCAAGGGCGATGTGATGTGCCGCCTTGATCCCGGCACCCGCGACGCCAGCCTTGCCGAAGCCAAGGCCCGTCTGGCCGAAGCCAAAGCCCGCGCCCCCGAGGCCGAGGCCCGTGTCATCGAAGCACAGGCCCGCTTGGACGAGGCTACGATAAACCTGACCGCTGCCGAGAAGCTCTCGCAGGGCGGGTTCGCCTCGGACACCCGCGTCGCCAATGCCCGTGCAAGCGTCGAAGCCGCACGGGCGGGCGTCATTTCGGCCCAATCGGGCGCGGCCAGTTCGGATGCGTTGATCCAATCCGCCGCTGCCGCTGTGGCCGGTGCCGAACGCGAAATCGAACGGCTTGAGATTCGCGCCCCCTTCGCGGGCGAACTGGAAACAGATACCGCCGATATCGGCACCCTTCTGCAAGCGGGCGCGCAATGTGTCACCTTGGTGCAGTATGATCCCGTGCGTGTCGTGGGCTTTGTGTCCGAGCTGTTGGTCGATCAGCTGTCGACCGGGCTTGAGGCAAATGTCCGACTGTCTTCGGGCCGGACGTTGCAAGGTAACGTGACCTTCGTGGCCGACACCGCCGATCCCATCACCCGCACTTTCCGTGTGGATGTGGAAGTAATCCCAGCCGAAGGCGAAGCCTCCGTTCGTGCAGGTCAAACGGCAGAAATCGTCGCCACTGGCCAAGGCACTGTGGCACATCTGCTGCCGCAAAGTGCGCTCACGCTGAATGACGACGGAAATCTGGGTGTACGTATCGCACTGGAAGACAAAACCGCCGGATTTATGCCCGTCACCGTGGTACGCGATAGCCTGCAAGGCGTCTGGGTCACAGGACTGGGCGACACAGCCGACGTCATCACCATCGGCCACCACTATGTGACTGACGGATCTGCCCTTGCGATCACCTATCAGGAGGCCGGGCTATGACGGCCATCATCGACTGGGCTTCTGAACGGGCCCGAATGGTCATAGCTTTCGTGATCCTGTCTATTTTGACGGGCACGATTGCCTATGTCAGCCTGCCAAAAGAAGGAGAGCCGGACATCGAAATCCCGGCTCTGTTCGTATCGGTCCCCTTCCCCGGCATCTCTGCCGCCGACGCCGAACAACTGTTGGTCCGCCCGATGGAGACCGAACTGGCCGACATTGATGGCTTGAAAACCATGTCCGCCACCGCCGCCGAAGGCTATGCAGGCGTGGCATTGGAGTTCGAGTTCGGCTGGGACAAGACCAAGGTCATGGCGGACGTGCGCGACGCGATGAACAACGCCGAGGCCGATTTCCCGATGGGGGCCGACAGCTATTCGGTCAATGAAATCAACTTCTCGGAATTTCCGATCATCATCGTGAACCTGACCGGCAATGTGCCAGAACGCACGCTGGTTCAGATCTCGCGCGATCTTCAAGACCGGCTCGAGGCTTTGGACAGCGTGCTGGAAGCCTCGCTTGCTGGTTATCGCGACGAGATGATCGAGGTCGAAATCGATCCCCTGAAGCTGGAAGCCTACAACGTGACCGCGGGCGAGCTGATCTCGGTTGTGCAGAACAACAACCAGCTGATTGCGGCGGGGGATATCAAGACGCCCACCGGGTCCACAGCGGTCAAGATCCCATCCTCGTTTGACGAGCTACAGGACATTTATGACCTACCCATCAAAGTGAACGATGACAGCGTGGTAACGCTGGGCGATCTGGCGTCAATCCGCCTGACCTTTGAAGACCGCGAGGGCACGGCGCGCTTCAACGGCGACACCACCGTTGCGCTTCAGGTGGTCAAACGCAAAGGGTTCAACCTGATTGGCACCGCCGCCGAGGTGCGTCAGATCGTGGAAGAGACCCGCGCCGATTGGCCGCCCGAGCTGCAAAAAGCCGTCTGGGTTGGCACGTCAAACGACCAATCCATCATCGTGGACAGCATGGTGCGCCAGTTGGAAGGCTCGGTCGTCACCGCGATTGCGCTGGTGATGATCGTGGTCTTGGGCGCCTTGGGCACCCGTCCTGCCCTGCTGGTGGGTTTCGCTATTCCGACCTCGTTTCTGTTGACCTTCGCCCTGTTTGGAGCCCTTGGGGTTACGATCTCGAACATCGTGATGTTCGGGCTGATCTTGGCCGTCGGGATGCTGGTCGACGGGGCGATTGTGGTCGTTGAATATGCCGACAAAAAGATCAAGCTGGGGGTCGGCCCCATGCAGGCCTATACGATGGCCGCCAAGCGGATGTTCTGGCCCATTGTCAGCTCGACCGCGACAACGCTTTGCGCCTTCCTGCCTATGCTCTTTTGGCCCGGCATCCCGGGTCAGTTCATGGGCTGGCTGCCCAAGACGCTGATCTATGTGCTGTCAGCCTCGCTTTTGGTGGCGCTGGTTTACCTGCCCGTTGTTGGCGGCGTTTCAGGACGCATCAGCCGCCTTTTCGGCACGCTGTCGAAAGCCCTGTCCTTTGCCCCGATCTGGGTGCGCGTGCCGCTGGCGGTGATCTTTGCCTATGTGCTGTTCCTTTCGGGCCTGCAACTTCTGAACCCCGGCTATATCTTCGGCGGCACCAGCCCGATCCAAGGCGCGATGTCGATCCTGCCCGGTGCGCTGATGTTCCTGATCGGGGCCTCTGGCACCTCGATCGCGATGGGGTCCATAGACTGGCACATGCCGTGGCATCGCACGGATGACCACATCCAAGGCGGCTATCAGCGCACTGCATTTGGCCGCGTCATTCATTTCATCGCAGGCAATCCGATCATGCCGGTGGTCTCGATCGTGTTGGTTATTGCCTTTGTGATCGGCACATTCTCCACGTTCAGCCGCAACAGCCTTGGGGTCGAGTTCTTTACGGACAGTGAACCGGAACAAGCCATCGTCTATGTACGTGGGCGCGGCAATCTAAGCCTCGCCGAAAAAGACGCTATGGTGCGTCAGGCGGAAGAGATCGCATTGAACACCAAAGGCATCGAAAGCGTGTTCGCCTTTGCGGGCGCTGGCGGTCTGAACCAAAACACCGGCGGCGCGTCTGGCCCGCGCGACACTGTGGGTCAGTTGCAGATTGAACTTGTCGCTTGGGCCGACCGCCCTTCCGTCGAAAAAGACGCGCCGCTTTTCGGGATCATTCCCTTCAAAACGCACGAGATCGACCCGGAATATGACGGCGACGCGGTGATGCTGCAGCTTGAAGAGAACCTGAAAACCATCCCCGGTATTCGGATCGAGGTTCTGAACCTGAACCGTGGCCCAGCTTCGGCCAAGCCCGTGCATATGCGTCTGAAAGGTGATAGCTGGGACAGCCTTCAGGCCGCGACCGCCACAGCTGTGGCGAAGTTCGAAAGCACGCCGGGGCTGAACGCTGTTGAAGACACCTTGCCCCTGCCCGGCATCGACTGGCAGCTTCAGGTTGACGTGGCCGAGGCCGGGCGCTTTGGCACCAACGTTGCCACCGTGGGCGGCATGGTTCAGTTGATCACCAACGGGATCCTCTTGGACACGATGCGGGTCGACAGTTCGGACGAAGAGATCGAAATCCGCGTGCGCCTTCCGGAAGAGGACCGCGTTCTGTCTACGCTGGACACGCTGCGTCTGCGCACGCCGGGTGGTCTGGTGCCGCTTTCTAACTTCGTAACCCGCACGCCGGTGCCCAGCTTCGCCCAAATCGACCGGGTGGATCAAAGCCGCTATTACGACGTGAAAGCCGCCGTGATCAGCGATCTGGTGCAGTTGACCGACGAAGACGGCACCGACCGCTATGTCACCCGCGCCGAGGCGGACGAGATCCTTGCCAGCGACGAAGGGCGCAACCTGACGCAGTCCCCCGTCACCCCGGCCACGCGCATCGCCGCGCTGACCGATTGGATCGAGACCACCGGCCTGCCCGATGGCGTCACCTATGAATGGACCGGCGATCAGGAAGACGAAGCCGAAAGCCAAGCCTTCTTGGGGCAAGCCTTCATTGGTGCGTTGGGGCTGATGTTCATCATCCTTCTGGCGCAGTTTAACAGCATTTATAACTCGATTCTGGTGCTTCTGGCGGTGGTTCTGTCCACCACGGGCGTCTTGATCGGGATGATGGTGATGCAACAACCGTTCTCGATCATCATGACAGGCACCGGGATTGTCGCGCTGGCAGGGATCGTGGTGAACAACAACATCGTTTTGATCGACACCTATCAGGACTATTCAAGCCACATGCCCCGGATCGAGGCCATCACCCGCACTGCCGAGGCACGGATTCGTCCCGTCCTTCTGACCACCATCACCACGATGGCCGGTCTGGCCCCGATGATGTTCGGCCTGTCGCTGGATTTCTTCGGTGGTGGCTATTCTATCGACAGCCCCACGGCGCTGTGGTGGAAACAATTGGCAACCGCTGTAGTCTTCGGCCTTGGCATTGCGACCGTGCTGACGCTGGTCTTCACGCCGTCGATGCTGGCGCTTCGGTATTGGATTTCGGCAGGTGCCTATCGGTCGTTCACGACTTTGGAAAGCCTTGCCCACAGTTCGGGCCAGATCGCACGCGACCGGACACTTGAAAAGGCCGCCAAAAAGCAAGAGCTGCACGAGCTGCAATGGGTCGATCTTGACCCGGCTCCTGCACCAGCAACCGCCGCCACTGAGGTCGTCGTCACCCCAGAACCCGCTGAGCCTGACCCAGAACCGGCAAAGCCCGGCAGCGGCAAAGAAGCGGCAGAATAAACGAAAGGCGCGGAGGGATCCGCGCCTTTCATCTTTTCAAAGCCTTGGGCCCGGTCAGCCCGCCAGCGCCGCCGGCTCGTCCTCGCTGGCTTGACGCGCCCACATCGCGGCATAGCGGCCACCGCGCTCCAAAAGCTCGTCATGGGTGCCTTGCTCGACGATGATGCCTGCTTCCAACACCACGATCTCATCCGCATCTACGATGGTGGACAGGCGGTGCGCGATGGTGATCACCGTGCGTCCCTGCCCCATCTCGCTGAGGCTGTCCTGAATGTCGCGCTCGGTCTGGCTGTCCAAGGCGGATGTCGCCTCGTCCAACAGCAGGATCGGTGGGTTCTTCAAAAGCGTGCGCGCAATGCCCACGCGCTGCTTTTCACCACCTGACAATTTCAAACCGCGCTCGCCCACTTGGGTCTCATAACCTTCGGGCAAATCCATAATGAAGTCGTGAATCTTGGCGGCCTTTGCAGCGGCCTCGATCTCGGACCGCGAGGCTTCTGGGCGGCCATAGGCGATGTTATAAAGCACCGTATCGTTGAACAGCACTGTGTCTTGAGGCACCACGCCGATCTGCGCGTGCAGGCTGTCTTGGGTCACGTCGCGCACGTCTTGCCCGTCGATGGACAGGCTGCCGCCGTTCACATCATAAAACCGGAACAAAAGCCGCCCAATGGTGGACTTGCCCGACCCGGACGGACCCACAATGGCCACGGTTTTCCCCGCGCCCACATCCAACGAAACACCTTTCAGAATGGGCCGCGCGGCGTCATAGCCGAAATGCACGTCTTTGAACGACAGCGCACCGCCATTCACCGAAATCTCGGCCGCGTTTGGCTTGTCGGTCACGTCGGCGGGCTGCTCCAGCAGGTCAAACATCTCGCTCATATCCACCAGCGCCTGCCGGATCTCGCGATAGACCGTGCCAAGGAAATTCAGGGGCATGGTGATTTGGATCATATAGGCGTTCACCATGACGAAATCGCCAACGGTCAACTGGCCATTCTGTACGCCAACAGCCGCCAAAACCATGACAGCGACCAAGCCGCCGGTGATCAAAAGCGCCTGCCCGAAGTTCAGGAAAGCCAGCGAATAAGACGTCTTCAAGGCGGCCTGTTCGTACCCCGCCATCGCGCTGTCATAGCGTTCCGCCTCGCGCTTTTCGGCACCGAAATACTTGACGGTCTCGAAGTTCAGCAGTGAATCAATGGCCTTTTGGTTGGCGTCCGTGTCTTGGTCGTTCATTTCCTTGCGGATACGCACGCGCCATTCGGTCACTTTGAAGGTGAACCAGACATAGGCCCAGATCGTGACCACGACGACGGCCAGATACCAGACGTCGAACGTCACAAACAGGATCAGCGCAATCAAGCCCAGCTCGAGTATCAGCGGCCCCATCGAAAAGAGCAGGAAGCGCAACAGGAACTCGACCCCTTTCACGCCACGCTCGATGATGCGGCTTAAACCGCCGGTCTTTCGCGTGATGTGATAGCGCATGGACAGGCGGTGAATATGAGTGAAGGTTTCCAGCGCCAATTGGCGTAGCGCACGTTGGCCAACACGGGCGAAGATCGCATCGCGCAGTTGCTGAAACCCGTTGGTCATGACCCGCGCCATACCGTAAGCCAAGGTCAAACCGACGGCCCCAATCCCCAGAAGATAGGCTGGGGCGGTGCCCTCGCCTGCCAACTCGTTCACGGCCCAACCATAGAACCAGGGTGTTGTCACGGCGACAATCTTGGACAAAAGAAGTGCCAACATCGCCAGCACAACGCGGCGTTTCACCCAAGGCTGATCCTCGGGCCAAAGGTAAGGCGCGACGCGCCTGATGGTGCGCCAATTGTTGTCTGGAAGCTCGGTTGAAGTGATTTGGCTTGGCGCCATTGCGTTAGGTCCTAGCAGCTATGAGAAGTCGGGCGACGCAAGGTTCTGGCTTGCGTCGTTTCAATATTTCATCAATATTTGAACTATGAAACAGAGTCGAGTCCTGAAATCCCTGTCTGCCATGGCCCATGACACACGGCTTGAGATCGTGCGTCTGCTGGTACCGCGTGGCGATGACGGGCTGTGCGCCGGAGAGATTGCGCAGACGCTTGGGGTGTCCGCCTCGGGTCTGTCGTTTCATTTGTCGCAGCTGGAACAAGCGGGGCTTCTAACCTCGCGCAAAGAAAGCCGGCATGTGATTTATGCGGCGGATCGGGCGGCACTTGGGGGCGTGATTTCTTATTTGCTGAATGATTGCTGCGCAGGGGCTGCCGAGATTTCCGGCTGTATTGTTCCGACTGCGCTTGCCAAGTAAGGGGCTTTGCCCCTCGCCCCATTGGGGCTCACCCCAAGGTATTTAGAACAAGAAAATATGGGCGCTGAGCTATTCCGGAATGGTGAAAACCTGCCCCGGATAAATCAGGTCGGGGTCCTTAATCTGATCTTTGTTGGCGTCAAACACACGCACGTAAAGCAGCCCCTCGCCCCATGTCTCGCGCGCGATGGCCCAGAGGGTCGAACCGGGTTGAACCGTGACGGCCTCGACTTTGGCAGAGTTCTCGGAAGTCGGGGCCGTTGCGGCGATCTGCGACACGTCTTCGCGTTTGAACGGGGTTTCGGTGCGCGAGGTGACGGTGCCATCAGCGGCAAGCTCATCCACACGCAGCGTATAGACCCCGGCGGCCACATCCGGCAGCGGCAGACGCCATTGGCCGTTTTCCGGTATGGGCGCAGTTTGGATCGGATCATTGTCCAGATAAACTCGCAGTGCGCCCCCGCCCGAGGCGCGGCCGGACAAGGCGACCTCGCCCTGATCATCGTACGAGATGGCGTCGATGATGATGTTCTGAACGGTCAGGTCGCTGACCTCGTCTTGCAAGACGGTGATACCGTCGTCGTCGGCCAACAGCACGCGGGGTGCTTCAGATTGCGGTGCGGTGACGTCGTTGCCAGCTGCGGCGGGTGCGTCCGGCACGGGCTCCGGCATCGGCAGTGGCGCGCGGGGTTCAATCAGGACAGTTTGGGCTGGGGCCGCGTCTTGGGTCGCGTCGCCGGTCTCATCCATCGTTTGCAGGCTTAGCTGGCCCGGCTCAGTGATCGACAGGTCCAGCAGGGCGACGAAATTACCTGCGTCATCGGCATTCAGCATCTCGATCGGCTCGCCGTTCATGGAAAGCTGCACGTTTGCGCCGGGTGCTGCGTGGCCTGCGACCACGGTGCGGCCTTCGGGATCGACGCGGACCACGTCAAATCCGGGCGCATCGGCCAGAGGCTTGGGCGTTGCCTGTGCGGCTGGGGTGTCTTCGGCGCCCGTTTCCGGGGTCGCTTCTGAAGTGGATTCTGTGGTGGTTTCTGTGGTTACTTCCGGAACCGGATCCTGCAATCCGATGGCAAAAAACCCCAGCGCCGCGACGACCGCAGCGGCCCCAATTCCGATCCACACCTTACCAGCGCCCGAAGCGCTGCCTGCGTTTTCCGCCATCTGGTTCCCCTGTTGCGATCTTACTGTCGCCATCATCTTGTCCGAGCCTAGCAATACCGCTAACACCGGTCAAAAGATCATTCCAAAATCGGCGTTTCGGGGGCCCTCATGACACAACACACTGCTTCGATTTGCGTTTACTGCGGCTCGCGTATGGGCAAAGATCCGGCCTATCGCGCCAGCGCCGAGGGGCTGGGAGCAGCGCTGGCCGATAATAACTGGCGGCTGGTATACGGTGCGGGCGATGTAGGCCTTATGGGCGCCGTTGCGAAAGCCGCCCAGCATGCAGGCGCGGACACGTTCGGCGTGATCCCCGAACACCTTCTGAACTGGGAGGTCGGCAAGCGCGACCTGACCAGCTTTATCGTGACCGAGAACATGCACGAGCGCAAAAAGGTCATGTTCATGAACTCGGACGCGGTGGTTGTGCTGCCCGGCGGGGCAGGATCGCTGGACGAGTTTTTTGAGATCCTGACATGGCGCCAGTTGGGGCTGCATGACAAGCCGGTGTTACTTCTCAATGTGAACGGGTTCTGGGATCCGTTGATCGGGCTGCTGGATCACGTGATCGCAGAAGGCTTTGCCGAAGACAGCCTGAAAGGCTTCGTCACGGTTGTGGACGACGTGGATCAGGCTGTGGCTGCTTTGCGCGCGGCTCTGTCCTGACGGTAAGCACCTGCCGAGTAGATCGCCAGCGCCGCCCAGATCATCGGGAAGGCAATCATGTGCCAAAGCGTGACGGTCTCGCCCAATATGGCAACGGCGCAGAGGAATTGAAGACTGGGGTTCAGGTATTGCACCACGCCCACAGTCGATAAAGTCAGGCGGCGCGAGGCATAGCTGAACAGCATCAGCGGGCCGCCGGTCAGCAGCCCTGACCCGATCAACATAGCGCTCGTCACAAGGTTTGACCCAAAAACAGCCCCATTGCGGCCCACAATCCCGTCCCAGCCCTGCGTATGTGTGCCCCAAAGCCAGATCAGCGCAAGCGGAGCAAGGAACAGAACCTCGGCGGTGACGCTGACCACCGGGCCAGCTGCGATCAATTTCTTAATCACGCTATAGGCTGCAAAGGTACCACCAAGCAGCAGCGCCAGCCATGGGGCGACGCCCAGACCCAAGGTCAGGACCAGCACCGCAACAGCGGCCAAAAGCACCGCGGTCAGCTTGCTGGCAGAAAGGCTTTCGGAAAAGAAAACCACCCCCAGCGTTGCCATGATCAGCGGGAAGATGAAATAGCCAAGGCTGGCCTCGACCACCATGCCGACTTGTACCGACAGGATGAACCCACCCCAATTGACCGAGATCATCACAGCCGCCAACAACACCAAAAGCGCCGTGCGCCCGGTCATCAGGGCGGGCAGCTCTTTCAAGCGGCCTTGCAGCGTCAGATAGAGCCCCAGCAGCACCAGTGACCAAAGCGAGCGATGGCTGAGAAGCTCCAAAGGCGGCACATGAGCAAGCGCATAATAGTATAGCGGCGACAGGCCCCAGACGGTGCAGGCCACGATGATGGCAATAACGCCTTTGGTTGTGTCACTCATGCGGCCCTCCTGCCCTCCTGCCCCGCAGACTTGGCACAAAAAAAGCGGCCACCCAAGGGGCAGCCGCATCTTGTTTCGTGATCTGGGGCATCACGCCCGCATGGGTTACAGGCGCGAAGCCACGTTTTCCCAGTTGACCAGATTGTCGAGGAAGTTCGACAGGTAAGCGGGGCGCTTGTTGCGGAAGTCGATATAGTACGAGTGCTCCCAAACGTCGCAGCCCAGAAGCGCGGTCTGACCAAAGCACAGCGGGTTCACGCCGTTTTCGGTTTTGGTCACAGCCAGAGAACCGTCAGCGTTCTTCACCAGCCATGCCCAGCCCGAACCGAACTGACCAGCGCCAGCAGCCGAGAACTGCGACTTGAACTCGTCAACCGAACCGAAGCTTTCGGTGATCGCTTTTTCAAGCTCACCCGGCATGGCAACTTTGCCCGGGCCCATCATTTCCCAGAACTGGTTGTGGTTCCACAGCTGCGAGATGTTGTTGAAGATACCGTTTTGCGCGACAGCTTTGTCGTCATAGGTGCCAACAATGATCTCTTCGAGGGTCTTGCCCTCCCACTCGGTGCCGGCGATCAGCTTGTTGCCGTTGTCGACATAAGCCTTGTGGTGCAGGTCGTGGTGAAACTCCATGGTTTCAGCCGACATGCCAAACTCGGCCAGAGCATCGTGTGCGTAAGGAAGATCGGGAAGTTCAAAAGCCATAATAGGGCCCCCTGTTCAATGCGTGTTTCCGTTGCCTATTAGATGGGGCAGCGGATGGGGGAAGGTCAAGGGGGACCTCCCCTCATCGCGCAAGATTACTTGGTGATTTTGCAGCCGCCTTTGCCACGAAACGTGTTTGAATAGCGAAGAGGCTTGCCGGAAACAGTTACCCGACCGTCCGGGAAGACTGTGGCAGAGTAGACCACGCTGATATTTGTCTGACCGGCGCTTGACGACTTGGCCCCTTTCAATCTCCAACCGAACGTGATGCGCTTGTCGTTTTTTGTGTTCACTTTACCGGCAATTGGGCCACCCATCCAGTGATTGATCATTCCGTCAATCACGCTGACATCACCTGTATTTTCATCATGCTTGATAACAATACGTTCTGGGATCCAGTTCAGGTTACCTTGATCCTTCACGCTGCAATCGTATGTTTTGGCAGTTGCAGGGGCAGCTGCGATGGTCAATGCGGCCATCAGTCCGAAGGTCGGGATGAATTTCATTTGATGTATCCTCAATACTACGCCAAGCAGTTCGAGCACCTCATTTCACTTGGGGATGATCGAACCAGAACTCGTCAAAACTCTGATATCTCTGCTCAACAAATTTACTGCGTGCAGGGGTAAATCGAAACAACCGCAACTTCAACCAATACAAGATCACACATAGGTTGAGCGAACAATGCGGTGAAAATTGGTCATCAGTTCGCAATCCGGAAACGCCCATGGTTGTTTTATGGTTGTTTTAAAGCCAGATCAGCGCCCCGCCGCGGTGGACGCTGGTATTCGCGCGTTTTGAATCCGATTCTCATGCAAAGAGGATTTCAGCAACGCCGCCCCGGATTGTAAGGCGAAGCAACATGTCTCTTGACGGCAACCAGGTTCGTCAAGCCCCTGAAATCCCGCAAGAATGTTTCACGCCTGGCGTTATTCCAATCACGCGCACATGTTTTGGGTGCCCGACGAAATACCGGATAAAGGGATCCCAGAGCTCGGATCTGATCACATCAATACGGTGATCCAATAGAATGCGCTTCGAGAATCAGTATCCCGGCCCGCTTTACCTGTCACAATGTCGAAAAAACCTCGGCCTGCACCATCTCTGGCAACAGGTCGAGGTAGACAATCATTACCGTTTTACACGGTGCGAAAATAGACATTTTCCCGCAAAGGTAGCAAGTATTTATATCCTAAAGAGGGGGCCGACTTACCAGACCTCGCCACCAGTCCGCGCCGCGTCTTTCAGCAGATCGAACGCGTATTGCGCGACTGATCGGAAGCAGACCAACACCACGGTTTCGTCGTCTTCCAGATAGAACGCCGCTGGGATCTGCGCAATGCGGGTACGGCGCAGCATACCGGGTTGCATGACGGAAGTGTCGGCGGGCGTCAGTTTGGCGATCACCTCGCGACAGGCAGCACCTTTCACGCGATAAACCGCGCGGGCGTCGGACACGTTCACCACCAATGAATGCTCGTCGCCCAACGACTCGGTTGCTGCGTCAACAATGGCCTCGGCGTCAGTGTAATCGACGATCAACAACAGCTCGTCCGGTGACATCCAGCCAACGCGGCCCTTGGCGCCTTCTGTAACCTCGCCCTGCCCCGGAATAGCAGCCCCTGTGGCGGCTTTCACCGCCTTGGCAACGCCCTTGGAAGCAAGGTCCCCGCGCAGGGTGATCATACCAGTCAAGCCGGCCTCTTCGATCTTACAATAGCCGTCAAACGACGCGCCTTGGAGTGCGGATACAGCGTTAGACATTCTGCTTCTCCCCGTCCTTGTCATAGAAGACCGGATCGCAGATCCGCGCCTTGATCACCGTGTTCGAGCCATCGACAGTCGGGAAGTCAATGACTTCACCCATCCGGTCCGGCCCGTGCTTGACCAACCCCATCGCGATGCCTTTCTTCAGCGTCGGCGAATAATAGGTCGAGGTCACGCGCCCAATCATGTTGCGTTGGCCGTGGACATTGTTGCCCTCGCCCACAGCATAAGCCCCGTCTGGCAGGACAGAACTGTCTAGCGTTTCCAGACCCACCAGCTTCCAGCGCTCGGGATCTGTCATGTGTGACCGCTGCTGCGCGCGTTTGCCAAGGAAGTCTTCCTTTTTCTTGGAAATCGCCCAGTTCAGCCCCAGATCCTGCGGGATCACGGTACCGTCGGTTTCGTCCCCGATCATGATAAAGCCCTTCTCGGCGCGCATGATGTGCAGACACTCGGTGCCGTAAGGCATCACGCCGAACTCTTCCCCGGCCTCTAGAAGCGCATCCCAGAAGGCGCGGCCTTGGCTGGCGGGCACGGCGATTTCATAGGACAGCTCGCCCGAGAACGAGATGCGATAGACGCGTGCGTCGAACCCGCCGATGGTCCCGTCCTTCCACTGCATGAAAGGCAGCGTTTCTTTCGACACGTCCATCCCGCCAAGCTTTTCCAGCACCTTGCGGGCGTTGGGGCCAACCACGGCGACCTGCGCCAGCTGCTCGGTCACGTTGGCGACATAAACTTTCCAATCCCACCATTCGGTCTGCAGCCATTCCTCCATCCACGCGTGGATGCGGTCCGCGCCACCCGAGGTGGTGTGGCAAAGCCATGTATCCTCGTCGATGCGCGCCACAACACCATCATCCGACAGGAACCCGTTTTCCGAGCACATCAGACCGTAACGGCATTTCCCGACAGCCAAGTTCGACATCATGTTGGTGTACATCATGTCCATGAACTTGCCCGCGTCGGGGCCTTTCACGATCAGCTTGCCCAGCGTCGAGGCATCCAGCAGCCCGAGGTTTTCGCGAGTGTTCAGAACCTCGCGATGCACGGCCTGTTCGTTGGTTTCACCCGGCTTGGCATAGCAATAGGGACGACGCCAGTGACCGACCGGCTCCATATAGGCGCCCGCATCTTCGTGCCACTGATGCATCGGGGTGCGACGGATTGGCTGGAAGATTTCGTGGCGGGCTTCGCCTGCAATCGCACCGAAGCTGATCGGCGTGTATGGCGGGCGGAAGGTGGTGGTTCCGGTGGTCGGGATCTCTTGATCCAGAGCATCAGAAAGAACCGCCAAGCCATTGATATTGGAAAGTTTCCCCTGATCGGTCGCCATGCCCAACGTGGTGTAACGCTTGGTATGTTCGACACTTTCATAGCCTTCGCGGGCCGCCAGCTGAACGTCGGAAACCTTCACGTCGTTCTGATAATCCAGCCACATCTTCATGCGCTTCTCAGGACCCGCGCCTTGCGGCATGATCCAGACAGGCGCCATGGGCTGTGCATCCTCGGCGTCCGCTTTCGGACCCGCCTTGCGTACTGCTTTGCCGCCCGCCGCTTTGGCCGCCGCCTTACCTGCGCCGTAAGCATCTTCCAGCGTGTCAGCCAATGACATCGCGCCCGAGGCCGTGCCTGCCGTCACAACAAACGCTTCGCCGTCATGGCTGGTCGGCGCGCGGTTTGAATCGGGGCGGAAATGCGCTTGCGCCTCGTCCCAGATCAGTTTGCCACCGCAATGGGACCACATGTGCACAACCGGGGACCAGCCGCCGGACATGGCAACCGCGTCGCATTTGATCTCTTCCAATGCCGAGCCCTCGCCCGCCTGAAGACAGATCGACACGCCGGTCACGCGCTTGCCGCCATGCACCTTGGCGATGGCGCGACCCGGTTCGACCCGGATACCAGCGGCGCGGGCGGCTTCGGCCAGCGGGCCGGATGCCACGGGCCGAGCGTCGAGAACCGCAGGCACGTCCAGCCCGGCCTCTTTCAGCACCAGCGCGGTGCGATAGCCGTCGTCGTTGTTGGTCACAACCACGGTGCGGTCGCCAATGGACACGCCCCAGTTCACCACGTAATCGCGCACGGCCGAGGCCAGCATGACGCCGGGAATGTCGTTGCCTGCAAAGGACAAGGGCCGTTCAATCGCGCCGGTTGCGGTCACGATCTGCTGGGTGCGGATGCGCCACAGACGGTGACGCGGACGCCCATCGCCCGGCGTGTGATCTGCCACACGCTCGTAGCCCAGCACATAGCCGTGGTCATAAACGCCCGAGGCCATCATGCGGGTGCGCAGGGTGACGTTCTCCATCGCGGAAAGCTCGGCCAGAGTGGCCTCGATCCACGCGTCCACCGACTGCCCGTCGATCTCGCCGCCATCAACAGCTGCGCGGCCACCCCAGTGATGGGTTTGCTCCATCACCAAAACTTTCGCGCCCGAACGGCCCGCGGCCAGAGCCGAGGCCAGACCGGCCACACCGCCGCCAATGATGACGACATCAGTGTGGTGATAGTAATGCTCGTAGCGATCTACATCGGCCTCGGTCGGAACCTGTCCCAGACCGGCGGATTTACGGATCACCGGTTCAAAAACGTGCTTCCACGCAGCCGCGGGGGCCATGAAGGTCTTGTAGTAGAACCCCGCCGGCAGGAAGCGCGCGGCATAGTTGTTCACCACACCCACATCGAACTCAAGGCTCGGCCAGTGGTTCTGCGAGGTGCAGGTCAGACCGTCAAACAGCTCGGTCGTGGTGACGCGCTGGTTGGGTTCAAAGCGATCGCCCTGCCCCAGATTGACCAAAGCGTTCGGCTCTTCCGCGCCAGAGGCTACGATCCCACGCGGGCGGTGGTATTTGAACGACCGACCCACCAGCATCTGGTCTTCGCCCAGAAGTGCAGCGGCCAGCGTGTCGCCCTCGTAGCCCTTCATACGTTTGCCGTTGAAGGTGAAGTTTTTCGGTTTCGAACGGTCGATCAGACGACCGCCTTGTGCCAGACGGGTGCTCATTCGTAGCCCCCCCACTCAGGATGTTTCTTCTTGATCTTGGCGACCAGCTCTTTCGGCGGCTCATAGGTCTGGGCCGCGTACGTGCCGTAAACCTCAAGCGTCAGGGTGTTGCGCGCCGCGTGAAACCATTTGCCGCAACCCGAGACATGCCGCCAGCGTTCAAAATGAACGCCTTTCGGGTTCTTGCGGTGGAACAGATAGGTTTCGAACTCGTCATCAGACGAGCCGGGACCAAAGCGCTTCAGATGCGCTTCGCCGCCGCCATGCAGGTCCGTTTCATCGGCCATTACGCCGCAATAGGGGCATTCAAGGATCAGCATTACTCTGCCTCCGGATTTGTACTGCAGGGGATCGGTCTAAGTGCATATTCAGGATCAACTTCTTCTGGCAGCCCCACCTGCAGGCTGAAACCACCGCTGCTATTTCGTGTCACCACAAAGCTTGGCGGCCTTGGCTCCCACGACTCCTGACGCCCCCTTGGATCAACATAGAAAACTGCGACCCCTCCGATGGGATCAGTTATACGAAGGTCAACATCCCAGCCTCTATGTCGCTTAAAAGACATCGGTTCGATCCCTCTCGGGGTCAGGATATCCTCGTTTTTGAAATCAACATAAAAACCCTTGGGAATGTCTGGTTCAGCAAATACTTGGCCGTATGTGCAATCCAGAAACTCCGGAAATGGTGAAAAATCACGACCCTGCTTCATGCAAGCTGCCAGCGTCATGCTCGAAGCGAGAAGCAATATTGGCGTGAGAAGCTTGCCCATCAGTGAGCCACCCCCGCAGCCACGCTTTCATCGATAAAGCGTCCCTCGGTGAAGCGGTTCAGACCGAACTCGGCGGCCAGCGACCCCGGCTCGCCCTTCGCAACGGTCTCGGCCATGGCCCAGCCCGATCCGGGGATCGATTTGAAGCCGCCGGTGCCCCAGCCGCAGTTGATGAAGCAGTTGCCCAAAGGCGTCTTGCCGATGATGGGCGAGCGGTCGCCGGTCACATCCACGATGCCTCCCCATTGGCGCAGCATCTTCAGGCGCGAGATGATCGGGAAGGTCTCGACCAGAGCGCGGACGGTCTCTTCCACGTGGTGGAACGATCCGCGCTGGGTGTAGTTGTTGAACCCGTCAGTGCCGCCGCCAATCACCAACTCGCCCTTGTCGGATTGTGACATATAGCCGTGTACGGTGTTGGCCATGACGACCACGTCGATACAGGGTTTGATCGGTTCAGAAACCAGAGCTTGCAGGGCAACGCTTTCCATCGGCAGACGGAAGCCCGCCATCTCGGCCAGGTGGCCCGCGTTGCCCGCGACAACCATTGCTAGCTTATCGCAGTCGATCTGACCGTGTGTGGTTTCGACGCCGGTGACGTTGCCGCCTTCTTGGCGCACGCCGGTCACTTCGCATTTCTGGATGATGTCCATACCCATGTCGGAACACGCACGGGCATAGCCCCACGCGACCGCATCGTGACGTGCGGTGCCGCCACGGGCCTGCCACAGCGCGCCCAGAACAGGATAGCGCGGGCCGTTGATGTTCATGATCGGCACCAGTTCCTTCACACGCTCAGGCGAGATGAACTCGGTCGCCACACCTTGCAACGCGTTGGCATGCGCCGTGCGCTCATAGCCGCGCACTTCGTGCTCGGTCTGGGCCAGCATCATGACGCCGCGGGGCGAGAACATGACGTTATAGTTCAGATCCTGCGACATGGTCTCGTAGAGCGAGCGCGCTTTCTCATAGATCGCCGCCGAGGGATCCTGAAGATAGTTCGAGCGGATGATGGTGGTGTTACGACCCGTGTTGCCGCCCCCCAGCCAACCTTTTTCGATGATCGCCACATTGGTGATCCCGAAATTCTTGCCCAGATAAAACGCCGTGGCCAGTCCGTGGCCCCCAGCCCCTACGATCACCACATCGTATTTCTTCTTGGGTTTGGGCGATTTCCAAGCCCGCTCCCATCCAGTGTGATAGCGCGCGGCCTCCCGCGCGATGGCAAATGCCGAATAACGTCGCATGCGATTCCCCTGTCTGGGTTTTCGGTTTGTGTCGGTTTTACGCCCAAGCGACACGACACCATCCAAGGCCAGCGTCATTTGATTGGAAAAAGACGACATATTCCACAAATCACGTCACTTTTACGGCAAGCCGATTGTCGCAGGTCCGCATCTGGGGTTTTGCGACAGGCCATAGCGCATTACATGGTGTGAGCTAGTGATTGCAAAGCCGCGCGGAGGATACATGGAAAACTTGGCATTCTGGGCCATAATTGGCGCTGCCACTTTCGCGACCATTCTTCTGCTGGCGCGGCGGATGCTGGCGCGCCCTGCGGCAGATCCGACCGAGGACGGCGCGACGATCACATCCGACATGAAGGTCTATCGTGATCAACTGTCTGAGCTCGACCGCGACATTGCCCGTGGCACCGTGTCGAAGGAAGACGCCGACCGCGCCCGTGTCGAGATCTCGCGCCGATTGCTGGACGCTGACAAGGCCGCACAGGCGCGTAAAACCTCGGGTGAAACGCCTCAAGGTCTGACCCGCGCAACGATGGGGATCATCGCCCTTGTGTTGGCGGTGGGCAGCTTTGGACTTTACTGGACTATCGGCGTTCCCGGCGCCCCGGATTTCGGACGCGCCAAACGCATCGCCATCAGCGACGAGATGCGCCAGAATCGCCCGTCGCAAGCGCAGGCCGAAGCGCAAATGCCAATTTGGGCAGGACCGCCTGCCGATGCCCCCGCGGATTATCTTGAACTGGTCGATGGCTTGCGCAAGGCTGTCGCTGGTCGCCCCGATGACCCGCGCGGTTTGGACTTGTTGGCACAACATGAAGCCGCCCTCGGAAACATGGTGGCCGCGCGCACGGCGATGGGGCAACTGCTTGATCTCAAAGGCGATACTGCCACACCGGATGATTACGCCCGTCAGGCCGAGCTGATGATCAACGCCGCTGGCGGCTTTGTCTCGCCCGAAGCGGAAGGAATGCTGCGCAGCGCGCTGGAGCGCGACCCGCGCCATGCTTTTGCCCGCTTCTACTCGGGCTTGATGTTCGCCCAGAACGGGCGACCGGATCTGGCGTTCCGCATGTGGCGTCGTCTGTTGGAAGAAGGCCCTACAGACGCGGAATGGTGGCCTGCCATCCGCGAACAGATCGGAGACCTCGCAGCACTCGCAGGCGAAGACTATATTCCGCCCGCCGCCCCTGACACGGAACTCAGCGGTCCCTCTGCCGATGACATCGAAGCGGCCTCGGACCTGTCCGAAGAAGATCGCGCCGAGATGATTCAAGGCATGATCACCCGCCTGTCCGACCGGTTGGCAGCTTATGGCGGCACGCCTGCGGAATGGGCCCGCCTGATCATGGCACTAAGCGTTGTGGGCGATACGGAACAAGCCTCGGCAATCTATGCCGAAGCACAATCCGCCTTTGCGACCCAACCCGAGGCTCTAACCATCGTGACCCGTGCGGCCCAACAAGCAGGAATCGCGCAATGATCTTTGAAACCATCGAGGATTTCGCCGCCGCCCTGCCCCCAATGACTGCCCTTGCCGGTCTGGATCTGGGCACAAAAACCATTGGCGTTGCGGTTTCGGACAGTTTCCGGCAGGTGGCGACACCATTGGAAACCATCAAGCGTAAGAAGTTTACGCTGGACGCAGAACGACTGCTTGAAATTGCCAAAGACCGACAATTGGGCGGGCTCATTTTGGGTCTGCCCCGCAACATGGACGGATCCGAAGGCCCGCGCTGCCAATCCACACGCGCTTTTGCCCGCAATCTGGAAAAACTGACCGACCTGCCGATTGGCTTCTGGGACGAACGGCTGTCCACCGTCGCTGCCGAACGCGCGCTGCTCGAGGCGGATACGTCCCGAAAGCGTCGCGCCGAGGTGATCGACCACGTTGCCGCCGGGTATATCCTGCAAGGTGTATTAGATCGGTTGAGGCATCTAGGATGACAGACGACGTCTGGAAACGAAACGAGATCGCAAGCCCCTGCGTAAAGATTTGCGTGGTCCATCCACAGGCGCGGATCTGCACCGGTTGCTATCGCTCGATCGAGGAGATCGGCGGCTGGTCAGGCATGTCCGACGAAGAACGCGCGCGCATCATGGACGAATTGCCGGCCCGCAAATCCAGCTTGACCAAACGGCGCGGCGGTCGACGCGCGCGGTTGAAGAACTCCTGATCACCCACCTTCACTGCAACGTGACTGCACGGCATTGTACGCCGCGCTATGGTAACCTGAGACATTCAGGTGCCTCTCATGCGCACACTTCCACTGGTCCTAATTCTGTGCAGTCAGCCAACCTTTGCTCATGCTCAGGACTGGGGCACTCGCCCGGATGATCAGCCTTTGTCCGTTACAGAACTGCAAGACCAACTTGTGGGGAAGACGCTTGTTTTCTTTGACAGTGGACGGTCGGTCTATTCCGAAAATGGCGAATATTCCTACACTTACGGCGAAGGTGGCACGTGGTTGGGGCACTACGAATTGAATCCCGATGGGACTGCCTGCACCACCTTTGTCACTGGAAGCACCCGCTGTGATCTGATCGTACAAAGCGGCACACGCCTGACCTTAATCACGGAAGAAGGCATGCGCTTTCCAATCCGCGAGATCCTGTCTTCAAAATAACCAAGCGCGCGCGGCTGTGCCTTGCGCCCCGCGGGGCGGTGGCCGGCTGCGCCGGTTGGGGCGCTGCCCCCGCATGAGGTATTTAGAACAAGAAAATGAAAAGGGAGGCGCGAAGCCCCCCCGAAATGAATGTCTCATTTCCTTGTACGGCCATCGGCGCCACCGCCTGTACCGCATTTATAGGTATAGTCGAACAAGGTTAACGAACCCTTATTTTCGTGTCGTAAATACCTTGGGGGGGCGAGGGCTTCCCGGAAACTGTCTGGGAGACTGTTTCGCCTGAGAACGGGCGGAGCCCTGAGCTGGCTCGAGGGGCAAAGCCCCCTTCCCGCGAACCATTTAGATCAAAAAGGTTATTCTCCGGCCTGAAGCTCGGCCACGACGGTGGCCAGATCGGCATCGCCTTCCAAATCGGCCAGGGCGAAGTTCTCAATCACCGCGTCCTGCGACAGGGCCACGTTCTTGACAACCGACGGGCCATCGCCCGCCGGACCATAGGCGGATCCGTTCACGGCGAAATAGACCGACCCGGCATTGCCCGAACGCAGCACAGGGGCTTGTTCGGTCTTGGGCAAGACATAATGTTCGCCTGCATCCAAAATCTTTTCAAAGATCACGCTGCCATCAGCGGCCTGAATACGCACCCACGAGGGGCGAACGGCGAAGACGGCCACATCTGCCGCATCCGCGCCGAGCACTTGAACGGTGCTTTCAGGCGTTTCGACAGGCAGGGCAGCCGCAAGGCGCGTGTCACTTTCGGGGAACGTCTCGGAGCCAAAATCAACTTCGGGCGTTTCCAGCCCAGCCAGAACGCCAACCGAATTGGGGTTCAGCGTCGAAATCGGCGCATCGCGATGGGTCAGGACCGGCACTTCCAGCGCCTGCGGACGATAGAGACGATCCAACGCTTCGACCGTGGGCGGGGTGCTCAGACCAGCAGCAGCAACCTGCGTGGTTTCGCCATCCAAGCCGTCCACCGTTGGCGTCGCAGACGCCAATTCAGGCAATTCAGACAAAACGCCTGGTGTCTGTTCAATCGGGGCAAAGTCGACGCGTTGAACTTCTTTCAACAGCGACCAGCCGCCATAGCCAAGCCCGCCAATCAAAACCAACAGCATCGAAATCGATCCGATGGCCCCCGGTTCGATTCCGGTAAAAATGCTTTCCTTCTGGGGCACCCAGCTTGCATTCGGGTTGGCCAAAGGGTCACCACGATGTTCAACTTTGCGCTGGGGCGCCTTTTCGCTGACCAGGCCGTTCGACAACCCGCGATCAACTTCGAACCCGGCTTCGGAACAGAAGGTGGAATAGGCCCATTCGGGATCCAGCCCCAGATAGCGCGCATAGGACCGCACATAGCCCGCGATAAATCCTTGCGATGCGAAGGCCGTGGGGTCTGCGTTTTCGATGGCTGCGATATAGGTGGCTTTAATTTTCAGCTCGCGCTGAACATCCAGCAAGGACTTGCCCAAAGTGGCGCGTTCGCCGCGCATGACGTCGCCAAGAAGCACCTCGTAGGAATCGAACCCCGTAGGTTGTTCTTCTTCCTCGACCTTAGACGTGCTCCAACGCCCGATCATACGACTGCTCCTGATGCCTTCTTTGTCCCTAGGGCACGATTCGTGGTCCATCGTTTCCCTGAAGGGAAAGTAACACATCACGCGAAATTGTGCACATTAACTTTCAGCTTACGCTGAGAGTTCGGCACGATTTAGCTCACAATGTGACCATAGGCTGTCAAGCGCACGCACCAGCGTGTCCATTTCGTCTGGACCATGCACCGGCGACGGCGTGAACCGCAAACGCTCTGTGCCGCGCGGCACAGTCGGGAAGTTGATGGGCTGGACGTAAATTCCGAAGTTTTCCAACAACATGTCGGACAGCTGCTTGGTGTGGACCGGGTCGCCCACAATCACCGGCACGATATGCGAGCCGTGATCGATGATCGGCAGGCCCATGCCCTTCAGGCGCGTCTTCAGGATCTTCGCTTGGGTCTGGTGCTGCTCGCGCAGTGCGGTATCGGTCTTCAAGTGCTTGACCGACGCCGCCGCTGCTGCTGCCACAGATGGCGGCAGAGAGGTCGTGAAGATAAACCCGGGCGCATAGGAGCGTACCGCATCACACATCTTGGCCGAAGCCGCGATATAGCCGCCCATCACGCCATAGGCTTTCGCCAGCGTGCCG
The DNA here is from genome assembly GCF_056161205.1 of Aliiroseovarius sp. ABM4_368. Lineage (NCBI taxonomy): Bacteria > Pseudomonadati > Pseudomonadota > Alphaproteobacteria > Rhodobacterales > Paracoccaceae > Aliiroseovarius > Aliiroseovarius sp. ABM4_368. The sequence continues at coordinate 1,069,216 of NZ_JBSWYR010000001.1, forward strand.
TTGATGATGTCGATCCGGTGGGCCAAGTTGTCACGTTCCGCAACCCCTGCCCCGCGCGGGCCATACATGCCAACAGCGTGTACTTCGTCGATATAGGTCAGCGCGCCGAACTCGTCTGCCAAATCACAGATTTGTTCAATTGGGCCGAAATCGCCATCCATCGAATAGACGCTTTCAAAAGCGATCAGTTTCGGAGCTGCGGGATCATCGGCTTCCAGAAGCTCGCGCAGATGGGCCACGTCATTGTGACGGAAGATACGCTTAGCACCGCCATTGCGACGCACGCCTTCGATCATCGAAGCGTGGTTCAGCGCATCCGAATAAATAATCAGGCCAGGGAACAGCTTGGGCAGCGTCGACAGGGTCGCGTCATTCGCAATGTAGGCCGAGGTGAACAGAAGCGCCTCTTCCTTTTGGTGCAGATCCGCAATCTCGGCTTCCAGACGTTTGTGATACACTGTGGTGCCCGAGATATTGCGCGTGCCGCCAGATCCGGCGCCGGTGGCGTCGATGGCTTCGTGCATGGCTTCAAGCACAACCGGATGCTGGCCCATACCCAGATAGTCGTTGCCACACCAAACGGTGACCGGCATTTCGTTTCCATCGGGTTTGGTCCAAGTGGCATGAGGGAACTGCCCTTTACGGCGTTCAATCTCGATAAAGGTGCGATAGCGACCTTCCTCATGCAAGCGCGACAGCGCTTCGTCCAGCTTGTGATTATAGTCCAAAGTACCCTCCCGGGCCGTTTCATCCTGTTCCCTGCGCAACCTTATACAGGGATTCCCCCGCAAAACGCATTCAAAAAAACGTATATTGCGCCTGTTCGCTTACCCATCTACCGGGATTGCACGCGGTTTTACATTGATCCATCTCAAACGAAAGTACTTTCCGCCCAAACGCGACAACTCGTCCATAGGACCTTTGGGCAGGATCGTATCTGGACAGTGGCAATGGCGGTGATAGGCTCACCACAACTTTCCCGAGACCCGGAGACACGATATGTCGCTTGACCCCGTCCTTGACCGCATCGATGCGGACCTTCCCCAAGCCCTTGATCGCTTGACTGAACTACTGCGCATCCAGTCGATTTCCACTGACCCTGCCTTCGCCGATCACTGTGTAACGGCAGCGGATTGGCTGGTGGAAGACCTGAAAGCCATTGGTTTTCAAGCAGATAGACGCGACACACCCGGCCATCCGATGGTGGTGGCGCATGGCGGCGAAGGGGATCGCCATCTTCTGTTCTATGGTCACTATGACGTGCAGCCGGTCGACCCGCTGGACAAATGGGACCACGACCCGTTCGCCCCTTTCATCGAAGACACGCCCAAAGGCAAAATCATCCGTGGACGCGGCGCGTCGGACGACAAGGGCCAGTTGATGACTTTCGTCGAGGCCTGCCGCGCGTGGAAAGAGGTGCACGGTTCACTGCCCGCGAAACTGACGATCTTTTTCGAAGGCGAAGAAGAATCAGGCTCGCCATCCCTTGTGCCCTTCATGGAACAGAATCGCGACGAGCTGACCGCCGATATCGCGTTAATCTGTGACACCGGCATGGTCAGCCCCGGCGTACCCTCGATCGCCAGCCAACTGCGCGGCATGTTGAAGGATGAATTCACAATTGTCGGCCCAAAGCTTGACCTCCATTCTGGCCATTATGGCGGCCCCGGCCTGAACCCCCTGCGCGAAATGTCCCGCATCATCGCCAGTTTCTATGATGAAGAAACCGGTAAAGTTGCCATTGATGGCTTCTATGAAGGCGTCCACGACACTCCGACCCAGCAATTGCAGGGATGGGAGAATTCGGGCTTCGACGAAAAGGCCTATCTGGACAATGCAGGCTATACGCAATGCCACGGCGAAAAAGACCGCTCTTGCCTGGAACAGCAATGGGCACGCCCAACGCTGGAAGTGAACGGCATCTGGGGGGGCTACAACGGTGTCGGTTCAAAAACCGTGATTCCGTCGGAAGCGCATTGCAAGATCACCTGTCGCCTGGTGGGCGATATGGACCCCGACAAATTGCGCGACCGGCTTCGCGCCCATGTCGAGGCGCATTTGAAGCCCGATATGAAAGTGATCTGGGACAACGATATGGAAGGCTCGCCCGCGTCGGTGATGGACATCACCCGGCCCGAGTTTAGCGCAGCCCAGAAAGGGTTGTCGGACGAATGGAACCGCGAGGCAGTTTTTGCCGGCATGGGCGGATCGATTCCGATTGCGGGCTTTTTCAAGTCTATCTTGGGCATGGAAAGCATGTTGGTCGGCTTTGCCAATGATGACGACAAGATCCACTCCCCAAACGAGAAATACGATCTTGAGAGCTTCCATAAGGGCATACGCAGCTGGGCACGGATCTTGGCCGAGCTGGCCTAAGCCTTATTGCACCACGAAAACACCAAACCCCGGAGGGCTCACCTTCCGGGGTTTCTTATGTCCGTTTCAAGCGCGTCAGTTTCAGGACCAGCAGCAACCACGGCGCACTGTGCATCAGCAGGTCGAAAATATCGACAGGCGCGGTCAGCGTGCCGGATGCCAGCATCCCCAACTTCTCCCAGATATGCGGCGGCGTGAAGGGCGCCAGTCCCAAGGTCAGGCAAGCCACAAGGATTAGGGACAGCGGTATTTCGTCGATGAACTTCACGCAAAAGCTCCTGAACCAAGGGGATACGCGGCACAAGGCCACCCCTGCCCTAACAGGCCGGTTCATTTGACAAAATGTGGTGAAGTGGCGCGGTTGACGGGGCTCGAACCCGCGACCCCCGGCGTGACAGGCCGGTACTCTAACCAACTGAGCTACAACCGCGCGTGGCGGCTGGAATAGCTTGGCGCGGCGGGGCGGTCAATGGGGAAAAACGCGCTGAGCTGTGAAAAAATGTCGGCCCCATTCGGGTGAACTTATCAGCGTTCAGCCAAAGAAAAACCCCGCCAAAGGCGGGGCTTCTTTCAGGCAGTGGTGGCGCGGTTGACGGGGCTCGAACCCGCGACCCCCGGCGTGACAGGCCGGTACTCTAACCAACTGAGCTACAACCGCTCACTGCCAGTCTTGCGACTGTTTGGGCGTTCTAGGCGTACCCGCCGGGGGCGTCAAGCGGCCTTTTGCAGTTTTCGAATTATTTTTCGGTCACGCGGTGCTCATGGTCGGGATGCAGGTGGAAAACAGCCCCTTGCCCGCCTGTTGCGACGTCTAATTACATCTGCCCCGTGGGGACCATGCAAAACCTGAAAGGAAGGAATGGTGGGTGATGAGAGGCTCGAACTCCCGACATCTTCGGTGTAAACGAAGCGCTCTACCAACTGAGCTAATCACCCGCCGTGGGACGCGACATATCGCTATTCGCCGGGGCTTGGCAAGGGGTGAAATCCATTTTTTTCAATTTCTGACGCGGACGTCTTAAAACTGGACGTTGCACCGCTTTGTCTGCACAGAAATTGGCGCTAGACTGCACCCGTTAGCCAGCAGGATTGCTATGCAAGAACCCGTCGTTCCCAAGGGCGTCGCCCATGTCGCCGTCCCCCCTCCGACCGAGTCCGAAACCATTGTTTTCGTGCTGTTGCACAATCTGTCGATGCTGGCCTTTACGTCTGCCATCGAACCCCTTCGCATTGCCAACCAGCTGACGGGACAGATCTTGTATCGCTGGACCACCATGTCCAAGGATGGTCAGAATGTGCGCTGTTCCAACGGAATCGAAATCGGCATTGATCGACCCATTGGCGAGACACCCGCCAACGCCCGCGTTTTTGTATGCTCGGGGGTGCAGCCCGAGAAATCTGTGTCCACCAAAGTCTCGGATTGGGTGCGATTGCAGTGGCGCCTTGGGCGCACGGTCGGGTCGCTGTGCACCGGCGCCTATACGCTGGCCAAGGCGGGCATTCTGGGCGGGCATAAATTCACCCTGCACTGGGAAAACATCGCCCCGTTTCGCGAGCATTTCCCGGACCTTGATCCGGTCGAACAGCTTTACACCATCGACAACCGCGTCCTGACCTGCGGCGGCGGCGCGGCCGCGACCGATCTGTTCCTGCGTCTGATTTATGACACCCACGGGCCGGTTCTGGCGCAGGCTGTGTTGAACATGTGTCTGCATACGGTCCAGCGGTCGGAAACAGATCGCCAGCAAAGCTCGACCTCGGCCACGATTGGGGTGCGCAACGACAAGCTGGTGCGGGTGCTGACCTATTTTGAAGAAAACCTTGAGGACAGCGTCAATCTGGATATCGTTACCGATGAGCTGGGCATCTCGCGCCGCCAGATGGAGCGATTGTTCCGCCATCATTTGAACACAACGCCCAAGAAATACCTGCAAGATCTGCGCCTGCAACGCGCCCGCATTCTGCTGGCTGAAACCGATATGCCGGTGGTCGATGTGGCCATCGCCTGTGGCTATGATTCTGCGGCATACTTCTCGAAACGATTTCGCGAGACCTTCGGCATGTCCCCCCACCGGTTTTCCACGGGCGGGGGGTAAGCCCCCCCGGTTCTCCAACTGTGGAAGATGAAGTCCAGGAAGTTCAGCAAAAGCTGCGCCGCCTGAATTTGTGTGCTTTCAGTCGGGTCATAGACCGGAGCGACCTCGACCAAATCGATGCCAACCACTTCCCCGCCTTTGCTGAGGCCTCGTAGGATTTCAAGCACGTCGTAATAGGCAAAGCCCCCATGGCTGGGCGTGCCGGTTCCCGGTGCAATCGACGGGCAGAACGCGTCAATGTTGATGGCTACCCCCAGCGCGCCTGCGTCCATGATCTTCTTCACGCCATATTCGATACTGGCGTGGCTTTTATCAGTCAGCGTATGGACGATATCCGCGCCGCCCAGATCGACGATGCGAATGTCTGTGCCAAGATGGGTCGCGTCATCCTCGTGATCCGCTGCACTTGGGCTTGAACCGGACACTGTCCGCGCCCTAGGTTGCGTTCGCGACCTATGATGATGGAATCTATGCGTGCCCAATTCGACCGAACTTCTTTTTGATGGTGCATCTCTTCGGGTAATCGGATGCGCGGTCGACCGACCCAAGCTGTTCGTCACGTTTGACCACTGGCGCCGCGACAGGACATCCTTCCCAGATTATGCCCCGTCAAAGACCGCCCTGAACCACGGATTTGGGCATATCTATATCCAGACGGCGCAGAATGACTGGTTCCTAAACCAAGACACCGCGCGAATGCACGCGTTTCTGACCGAGTTGTGTCAGGGTAAGGAAAGCTGCTCGGTCGGGTTCTCGATGGGGGGCTATGGAGCGCTTTTGTTCGCCAACGCGTTGCGCCTGCGCCGGGCATTGCTGCTGTCGCCGCAATATTCGATCATGCCAGACAAAGCCCCGTACGAAACGAACTATCACGACGAAGCTGCCACGCTGGATCCCACGTTGGACAAGCTTGAACCTCTGACGGATGGAAAGCGCCTTCAGGGTATCATCGCCTATGATCCACGACTTGCCCCGCAGGATCGCTTGCACGCCGACAAGATCCGCGCCCTGCACCCGGATCTTCAACCCGTCGCCCTGCCCTTCGGCGGTCACACAGCGCTGAAACATATGGAGGGCACCGGCGTCACCCATGAAATCATGCGCGCCTTTATCGAAGATGACCTGTCGGTTGGTGCGATCCGTGGTGTGCATGGTTTAATCGGGCGTGGCTCGGCACGATACAAACAACGCTTGAAGGCCTATTTGGCCCAACGGCGTGCGCGTACTGCCCCATAGATAAGGGCGAAATCTCTTTGATATAATGGGAAATGGTGGGTGATGAGAGGCTCGAACTCCCGACATCTTCGGTGTAAACGAAGCGCTCTACCAACTGAGCTAATCACCCGACAGGGCGCTATTTAGCGTCGCCTTTCTGGCGGCGCAAGAGCAAGAATGCACCAACACCCCCGGAATAGAAAAAGGGGCGCGACGTTTGCCGTCGCGCCCCATGTTTGTTTGATCCAGTCAGGATCAGTGCGCAGCCGCACCCGAGCCGCCAGCCTTGTTGGCCAGCGCCTGTGCCGCGGCCTCTTCTGCGACCTCGTCCCATTCGACGGCTTCAGGCTTGCGCACCAAAGCGTGTTCCAGGACCTCGGACACGTGGCTGACGGGAATGATGGTCAGCCCCTCTTTCACGTTGTCCGGGATCTCGCGCAGGTCTTTTTCGTTCTCCTGCGGGATCAGAACCGTCTTGATACCACCGCGGAGGGCCGCCAGCAGCTTTTCTTTCAAGCCGCCAATGGCCAACGCATTGCCGCGCAGGGTAACCTCGCCCGTCATGGCGATGTCTTTCTTCACCGGAATGCCCGTCAGGACAGACACGATGGACGTCACCATGGCCAGACCCGCTGATGGACCATCCTTGGGCGTCGCGCCTTCCGGCACGTGCACGTGGATGTCCCACTTTTCGAACTGCGGCGGCTTTACACCGATTTCAGGCGCAATCGAACGGACATAAGAACTGGCCGCATCAATCGATTCCTTCATGACGTCGCCCAGTTTACCGGTGGTCTTCATCCGACCTTTACCCGGCAGACGCAGCGCTTCGATCGACAGAAGGTCGCCGCCAACACTGGTCCAAGCCAGACCGGTGACGACGCCCACTTGATCCGCCTCTTCCGCCAGACCAAAGCGATGCTTGCGCACGCCCAGATAATCATCCAGCAGATCCGGCGTAACCTCGACGGTTTCGACCTCTTTCTTCACCAGCTTGGTCACGGCTTTGCGTGCCAGTTTCGCCAGTTCGCGCTTCAGGTTCCGCACCCCGGCTTCACGGGTGTAATAGCGGATGATGTCGGTCAGAGTGCTTTCCGGCACTGCAAACTCACCCTTTTTCAGACCGTGATCCTTGATGGTCTGAGGCAGAAGGTGACGCGAAGCGATCTCGCGCTTTTCATCTTCGGTGTAGCCGGCCAGCGAAATAATCTCCATCCGGTCCAGAAGCGGCCCCGGCATGTTGTACGAGTTCGCCGTGGTCAGGAACATCACGTTCGACAGATCGTATTCCACTTCAAGATAGTGGTCGACGAAGGTCGAGTTCTGCTCCGGATCAAGCACTTCCAGCATCGCCGAAGCCGGGTCGCCACGGAAATCCTGCCCCATCTTGTCGATTTCATCGAGCAAAATCAGCGGGTTCGTGGTTTTCGCCTTTTTCAGCGCCTGAATGATCTTACCGGGCATCGAGCCGATATAGGTCCGGCGGTGACCGCGGATCTCAGATTCGTCACGCACGCCACCCAACGAGATGCGAATGAACTCGCGACCTGTGGCCTTGGCAACCGACTTCCCAAGCGAAGTCTTACCCACACCCGGAGGGCCAACAAGGCACATGATCGGGCCTTTCAGCTTCTTCGAACGCTGCTGAACCGCCAGATACTCGACGATGCGTTCTTTGACCTTCTCGAGCCCATAGTGATCGGCGTCGAGCACTTTTTGTGCGTTGTTCAGATCTTTTTTCACGCGGCTTTTGGTGCCCCAAGGCAGACCCAACATCCAGTCCAGATAGTTGCGTACAACCGTGGCTTCCGCCGACATGGGCGACATATTGCGAAGCTTCTTCAGCTCGGCATCGGCCTTTTCGCGGGCCTCTTTCGACAGCTTGGTGCCATCGATCTTCTCTTCAAGCTCGGCCAGTTCGTTCTGGCCTTCCTCTCCGTCGCCAAGTTCCTTCTGAATGGCCTTCATCTGTTCATTCAAATAGTACTCGCGCTGGGTACGCTCCATCTGCGACTTGACGCGGGTCTTGATCTTCTTCTCGACCTTCAGAACGGACATTTCACCCTGCATCAGGCCAAAGACTTTCTCAAGCCGCTCGGACACGACGAAGGTTTCTAGAAGCTCTTGTTTCTGGTCCACCTCGACGCCCAGATGACCGGCCACAAGGTCAGCCAGCTTGTCAGGCGCGCGGGTTTCAGAAACGGCGGCAAGTGCCTCTTCTGGAATGTTTTTCTTGATCTTCGCGTAACGCTCGAACTCTTCCCCGACCGAGCGCAGAAGCGCTTCGATTTCGTTCGGGTCGCCCGGGCGTTCTTCGATCACCTCGGCAAAGGCTTCGAAATAAGCGTCGTTTTCAACATAGTCGGTAATGCGGACACGCGACTGGCCTTCGACCAGCACCTTCACGGTGCCATCGGGCAGTTTCAGCAGTTGCAGCACATTGGCCAGCACACCAACCTGATAGATGCCATCCACGTCCGGTTCGTCAATCGCCGGATCGATCTGGCTGGACAGCAGGATTTGCTTGTCATCCGCCATCACCTCTTCCAACGCACGCACGCTTTTTTCGCGCCCCACGAACAGCGGAACGATCATGTGCGGAAACACCACGATGTCGCGCAAGGGTAGGACCGGGAAGGATTGGCTCAGTTGCTCACTCATTGATCTTCCTTATGGTTGGGCAGTCCGCATGTCCCCGATTGTCGGCAGATCACGCGTCCTCCTGTAATTTGGCCTTGGGTTTCAGACCGGTCACGCAGAAATGGGAGCGTGAAGCGGGTATTTCAACCACGTCTGGCCTGTGCCTGACTTCATTGTGACCAGCAATTTCCCGATCCACAAGGCAAGCGCAGCATTTATCCACAGGAAATTTGCACGCTGCTTAAAAGACGCCCAGCGCAAGGCCTGCCGCCATAGCAGCACCCAGTTCAGCACAAGGCGCCAGTTGGTCGTCGCTCAAATGTTTGCGGGCAAGGATTTCCGCCTCGCTCTGCGCATGGGTGCACAGGATCAAGGGCGGCTGCACCTCACGCAAACGCCAGCCCGTCGCGATCCGCGCCAACTGCCGCGCGGCCCCCTGCCCGTCCGAGCCCGCGCATATCATCTGCGCATAGGGACGGCCCTCAATCCGGCCCAACACCGGGTAATAGCAGCGGTCGAAAAACTCTTTCATCTGCCCAGACAGGCTGGCCAAGTTTTCCGGCGCACAGAACAGATAGCCGCTTGCCGCCAGCAAATCCTCCGGCCCCGCCTCCTCGGCAGTCAGTATGCGCGCCGGACCTTCAGCGCGCGCGGCCTCATAAGCAGCCTCGGCCATCTGCCGCGACCCGTTCGTACGCGAATGCCAGACAATCAAAAGTTCCGTCATAGCCTTATTTACCAACCCGCTTATTTTCTTGTCAAAAATATCTCGGGGGAGCGTGATTTGCACAGCAAATCAGGCGGGGGCAGCGCCCCCTCACAAGGGATCGATATCCCCCTGCGCCCGACCGGCATGGAACTCTGTCTCCCACGCGTCAAAGCGGCCTTCGGAAATCGCATCTCGCATCCCCTGCATGATCTCTTGGAAATAATGCAGGTTGTGCCAGGTCAACAGCATGCCCGAGATCATCTCGTTCGAGCGGAACACATGGTGCAGATAGGCACGCGAGTAGTTCTGGCACGCCGGACAGGTGCAATTCTCGTCAATCGGGCGCGGGTCATCTTGGTGACGGGCGTTCTTGATGTTCAGAACACCATGGCGCGTCCAGACTTGCCCCGTGCGGCCCGAGCGTGACGGCAGCACGCAGTCCATCATGTCGATCCCGCGTTTCACAGCACCCACAATGTCATCCGGTTTGCCCACGCCCATCAGATACCGCGGCTTGTCTTCAGGCAGGAAACCGGGCGCATAGTCAAGGCAGTCGAACATCGCTTCTTGCCCCTCGCCCACAGCCAGACCGCCGATGGCATAGCCCTCGAACCCGATCTTGCGCAGCGCTTCGGCGCTTTCCTCGCGGAAATCTTGCTCTAGCCCGCCCTGCATGATGCCGAACAGCGCATGACCTGGACGATCCCCAAACGCATCACGCGACCGCTGTGCCCAGCGCATGGACAGGCGCATGCTTTCGGCAATCCGTTTGCGATCGGCCGGCAGCGCGGGACATTCGTCAAAGCACATCACAATGTCTGATCCCAAAAGCCGCTGGATCTCCATCGAGCGTTCAGGCGTTAGCTCGTGCTTGGAGCCGTCGATATGGGATTTGAACGTCACGCCTTTCTCGGTCAGCTTGCGTAGGCTGGCCAGCGACATAACCTGAAACCCGCCGCTATCCGTCAGGATTGGCTTGTCCCAGTTCATGAACTTATGCAGCCCGCCCAAACGGTCGATCCTTTCGGCCGTGGGGCGCAGCATCAGGTGATAGGTATTGCCCAGCAGGATATCCGCGCCAGTGGCCGCCACACTTTCCGGCATCATCGCCTTCACCGTGGCTGCCGTCCCCACCGGCATAAAGGCAGGCGTACGAATATCCCCGCGCGGCGTGTGAATGACACCGGTGCGCGCGCGCCCATCGGTTGCGTTCAGCGTATATGAAAACTTGGTCGTGCATTGATCAGTCATGGCCGAGATGTGACCCAACGCGGCCCGAAAGCCAAGGGCAATTGTCAGTTCAACCTAACCTTCGGCCTATCCTTCGGTGGGAATTTCCGCGTCGCCCAAGTGTCTCAACGCATTTATCACTCTTGGGTCTTTCGCCAATTGTTCGGCCAGACGCTCTAATCTTCGGCTGGCCAGCATCAACTCAGTTGTTATGAACGGGTCAAGATGCACTGCCAGATCATAGGCAAATCCCTGAACCATCTCGGCTGCGTCCGACAGTTGCTCTATTCGGCTTGCTCCCTCGGCCCCCTGTTCAGACGAACCTTTAATATCCGTGGTCATTGCGCCACGCACCCCTTATCTTTTCCCCTTGCCTATACCTGGCAGTCGACCCAACATGATGTTTATGAAGTAAAATTGACCTACAACTATGGCGAAATTTAGCCGCATATTCGTCAATATAAAGCTGTATATATATCTCAATTCGGCGATGACAACCCTGCCATATTGCACGCATTTTGCGATGTCCGTCCCGGCGCCTCTGGACGTTGTGCACCGAGAACCTTATATGTTCGCTCAGGATTAGAGCGAGACCAGCATGACCGATACAGCCGATACAAGGATTGAAGGCGATCCCCTGATCAAACCGTCCAGCGTAGAGCACCCGCTCTACGGCGCGGTGGTCGAGGCATGCCGCACCGTCTATGACCCGGAAATCCCGGTAAATATCTTCGATCTTGGCCTTATCTATACGATCGAGATCAACGACCAGAACGAGGTCGACCTGATCATGACCCTGACCGCCCCCGGCTGCCCTGTTGCAGGCGACATGCCCGGCTGGTTGGTCGAAGCGATCGAACCGGTTGCGGGCGTCAAGCAGGTGAATGTCGAACTGACATGGGAGCCCCCTTGGGGCATGGAGAATATGTCGGACGAGGCGCGGCTGGAGCTGGGCTTTATGTAAGCGCCCCGAAATACCTTCTGCCAGCACATACTGGCCCAGCGCAACCCAAACGGGTTGCGTTTTGCGTTTTGCAGCCCTTTTGGGATGCACTTAAGGCATAGCAACCTAAAAAGGTTGCATTTCTGCATTCGCAACCTATTATGGTTGCACTATGAGTGAAAACCTGCCCCATATCGCCGTCCTGACAGGGGACATCATCGGCTCGACCAAAATGTTGCCCGAGGACTTGGAACGTGCGTTTGAAGCGCTCGCTGCCTCGGCCGAAGTTCAAGCCGACTGGCACGGAGAAGATCTTCACTTCACCCGCCAGCGCGGAGATGGGTGGCAGGTGAGACTCGCGCGCCCCGAGCTGGCCTTGCGGTCTGCGCTGGCATTTCGCGCAGCGCTAAGGTGTGAAGGGAAGAGGTTTTCGACCTTTATGGCAGTGGCAGAGGGAGAAGCCTCATCGACGGATCCCGACAGGAACCTCAACTACCTTACTAAAATGCCATTTGTTCAAAGCGGCCGAATGCTGGACAACCTGAAAAACAATCCCACCACGCGTGAGATCGCACATACAGCGCAAAATGCAAAAGGTGCATCGTTTACACTTGCCGACCATATCTCGCAAAGCTGGACCCCAGCCCAAGCTGCTGCCATCCTGCCGATGTTGGCACTGGGCAAACCGCCAAGCCATTCCGAAGTTGCGCGCGGGTTGGGTAAATCCCGACAAGCTGTCACCAAAGCTCTCGAAGGTGCTGGATTGGAAGCTATCCTCATGGCGCTAACAGCGATCGAAAACGAAGAGGCCCAAAATGATTGAAACCTTCACAGCCCTCCTCTTTGCCCATGTCCTCGCTGATTTTGTCTTTCAGAACAATTGGATCAATAACAACAAGCAGCGCCCCCAAGTCCTGCTCCTCCACGCGCTGATCGTACTTGCAACCGCGCAACTCGCGCTGGGCGTTTATAATGCGCCTGAACTGCTCGCCCTCGCCCTTACACATCTGATCATCGATGCGGTTAAGTCCTATGGCGGGTTTCGCAAGCTCTCCGGATTTCTATGGGATCAGGCAGCGCATCTTCTGAGCCTCGTCGCGGTGGCATTCTACGCACCCACCCTTTGGAGCACGTGGTCCGACACCGCCCTGCCCCTTATGGCGCTGGCTGCAGGGGCGATCCTTGCCACGCGGGCGGGCGGATTTGCGGTTGGGCTTCTCATGCAGCCGCACTCCATGCGCATCCGCAACAATGGGCTGAAAGGTGGCGGCTGGACCATCGGCATTCTTGAGCGCGGGTTGGTCTTTGTCCTGATTCTGGCCGAGCTCCCCCTTGGCGTGGGCTTTCTGGTCGCTGCCAAGTCCATCCTGCGTTTCGGCACAGCAAGCCGCGATCAGCGCACTGCCGAATATGTGATCATCGGCACTTTGGCCAGTTTCGGCTGGGCGATCCTGGCCGGTTTCGCCACCCAAGGCCTTCTTTCCCTTCTGCCCCCGCTTGAGATTGCCGTTTGGCTTCCCTAAGTTAGAGGTAAGCGACAAGGATCACAGACATGTTCGGTATTCCCGGCACTTCACCCATCACCATGACCCCAGCAGCCGAAGCGCAAATTGCCAAGCTGATGGAGAAGGACGGCCACAAAGGCCTGCGCATTGGCGTCAAGAAAGGCGGCTGTGCGGGGATGGAATACACCATGGATTACGTGGACGAGGTCGAGCCCCATGACGAGGTGGTCGAACAGGGCAATGCCCGCGTGATGATCGCACCTATGGCGCAGATGTTCCTGTTTGGGACCGAGATCGACTATGAAATCTCGCTTCTGGAAAGCGGCTTCAAGTTCAACAATCCCAACGTGACCGAGGCCTGCGGCTGTGGCGAGTCGATCAAATTCGACGACACCTTGTCTGCCGCACCTGCCGATCTTAACGCCCCTCCGAAATTCTAAGCGCGCCCAACCACGCGCGCTCTTTTTCTTGTCATAAATATCCCGGGGTAGAGTGAAAACCCACAGGGCTTTCACTCAAGGGGCAGAGCCCCTCAGGCTCACGAAGTGAGCCACCGCGCGCGTTAACCTTCCGCCTGCGCCATCAAGTGCAGGTAAGTCTCGTCAAACCGCTTCTTCATGTGATCCCCAGCCATGATCGGCTGATCAGACCCCTTCGGGGCCACATTGGTATCGTGGTTGGGATTGAAGAACATCGGCACAGAAATCCGCTCGTCCCCCGACCCGACGACACGGTGCAAGGTCGCCTTCACACGGCCTTCGGTCCACATCTCAAGCATTTCGCCGAAGTTGATCACGAAATCCCCAAGCGGTGCACTCACTGGCAGCCAGGTGTCATTCGCCCCCTGCACTTCAAGCCCCGCGACACCGTCGGATGCCAACAGCGTCACACAGCCATAATCCGTATGCGCTGCGATACCGAAATCCTTGTCCCCCGCCCAATCCGGGCGTGGTGGGTAATAGTTCCCGCGCAACAGCGCCATGGGGCGGGTGAAGGCCGCATCGAAATAGGTTTCATCCTCGCCGATGGCCGCCGCGATCCCGCGCAGAACCCTCATCGCGACGCCCAGCGCTTTGGTGTAATAGGACTGAATGGCCTCGCGAAAGCCATCCGTTTCAGGCCATTGGTTGTCGCCATACACCGACAGGTTCTGCGCGCGCAGAGGATCATCTGGGGCCAATTCGAACCCGCAATCAAAGACCTCTTTGAAATCGGGGTTTGCGTCAGGATCCACCTGTTCGCTGCCCGGAGCGCCCCAACCGCGATTGGCCCCTGTGCGCGCCATGTTCACAGTTTCCTTCACCACCTTGGGTTCGTGAAAAAACGCGCGATACATGGCAATCGTTGCCGACAGCTCGTCATTGCTGATCGCGGTGTTGTGCACAGTCAGAAAGCCCACCTCTTGCACACCGCGCAGCAGCTCGGCCATCGTGGCGGGATCACGGGCATCAATCAGGGCAGCGTCCAGTCTGGGGATCATCGGGGGCCTCGCAAAACAAACTTGTTCGCTTCTACAACACGCGCCCCACGGATCAATGGCAAAATGCCCGCAGGGCTTGACGCCCCGTGCCCCGCGTCGGAAAACGGGCTGACATAAAATGGGAGATCGACATGCGGCGCAAAATGGCAGCAGGCAACTGGAAAATGAACGGCCTGCAGGGCAACCTAACCGAGCTGGACGCGCTGGCGCAGGGATTTGGGGACGTGGAATGCGACATCCTGATTTGCCCACCCGCCACATTGATCGCTCAAGCCGCCACCACCGGCGGGAACGCCATCGCCATTGGCGGGCAAGATTGCCACACAGCGGAAACCGGCGCGCATACGGGCGATATCTCGGCGCAGATGCTGAAAGACGCAGGCGCAAGCCATGTGATCCTTGGCCATTCCGAACGGCGCGAAGATCATCAGGAAAGCGACCATGATGTGCGCCTTAAGGCCAATGCCGCAATTGACGCCGGCCTGAAGGTCGTGATCTGCTGTGGTGAAAGCCTGGAAGAGCGGGACGCCAACAACACGTTGGACATTATCGGCGGGCAACTTGCGGGCTCGATCCCCGATCAGGTCACCGGCGAGAACCTGATTGTCGCTTACGAACCCATCTGGGCGATTGGCACAGGCAAAGTGCCGACGTTGGACCAGATCGGCGAGGTACATGACTTCATCCGCGCCCGCCTTGAACGCCGCTTTGGCGAGGGCGTGGGGCGCTCGACCCGTCTGCTTTACGGTGGATCGGTCAAACCGTCCAATGCGGCCGAGATCTTTGGCGTGTCCAACGTTGATGGCGCTTTGGTCGGCGGGGCCAGCCTGAAGGCCGAGGATTTCGGGCAGATCATCTCGGCGCTGGCATCGTCCTGATCCCAATCTATATGCAAGCTTACAGCCCCGGCCCTTGTGTCGGGGCTTTTCACATCTTGACAGGGCGTAACGCTTAATTAACATCGCAACCAATTATCACAGGAGCCCGCAATGAACTTTGACGATCTGGCCGACTGGCAAAAGCGCGCTGCCGATTGGGCGCGGGATTATCATGCAGGCTTGCGCAACCGCCCGGTGCGGCCTGACATCGCGCCCGGCGACTTTCTGGCCAAGATCGAAGCCCCTGTTCCAGAAGCCCCCGAAGCGATGGAAACCATTTTCGACGACTTCACCCGGCTGGTCCCCGACGCCATGACCCACTGGCAGCACCCGCGCTTCTTTGCCTATTTCCCAGCCAATGCCGCCCCTGCCTCGATGCTGGCCGAGCAATTGGCCAACGCCATGTCGGCCCAAGCGATGCTGTGGCAAACTGCGCCCGCCGCCAATGAAATGGAGGATCTGGTGATCCGTTGGCTGCGCGACGGAATGGGATTACCCGATGATTTCACCGGCACCATCCATGACAGTGCGACAACCGCCACGTTTTCCGCCGTAACCACGATGCGCGAGCTGGCGCTGGAACATACCGGCATCACCAAGGGCCTGTCCGGTGCGCCGCAGCTGCGCATTTATGCCAGCGCGCAGACCCATTCCAGTGTCGACAAGGCCGTACGTCTTTCGGGGATCGGACAGGACAATCTTGTAAAGGTGCCGACAATTCCCGGCCATCCCACTTGGTCGATGGACCCGGACGCTCTGGATCGCTTAATCCGTGAAGACGAGGCCGCCGGGCACAAACCTGCGGGCGTTGTACTCTGCGTTGGCGGCACATCCATTGGGGCATGCGACGACATTGCGGCCTGCATCAAGGTCGCCCACGGCCGCGGACTGACCGTGCATGTGGACGCTGCATGGGCCGGTTCAGCAATGATCTGCGAGGAGTTCCGGTATCTTTGGGCGGGGATCGAGGACGCCGACAGCATCATCTTCAACCCGCATAAATGGCTTGGCGCGCAGTTTGATTGCGCTGTGCAATTCCTGCGCAACCCCGGCCCGCAAATCGGTGCGATGGGCCTGCGACCGGAATACCTGAAGACCCAAGGCGCGGACGAGATCGTGAACTATAACGAATGGACCCTGCCCCTTGGCCGCCGCTTCCGCGCGCTGAAAATCTGGTTCCTTCTGCGCGCCGAGGGCCTGTCGGGCCTGCGCACCCGCATCCGAAACCACGTTGCGTGGGCAAATGAAGCAAGCGAAGCCATCGCCGCCCTGCCCGGCTTTGAAATCACCACGCCGCCGATCCTGTCGCTCTTCAGCTTCCGCTTTCACGACGACACCAAAACCGCCGAGCTTTTGGAACGTGTGAACCGCGACGGACGCATCTATCTGACCCAGACCTATTACGACGGAGACTTCGTCATTCGCGTGTCTGTAGGACAATTCACCTGCACGCGAGAAGACGTGATGGCGATCCCCGCCGTTCTATCCGACCTTGCACAAGATCTGTAATGTCAGGAAATATTTACATTTTTCTGAATATGCTCTATAGTATAGGGGCTGGTGTCACGGGCAACTGACATTTTATTGACCAAAGCTCGGCACACCGAAGCCTGTATCGCCCCTTATATTAGAGGCAAGCGAGAGAGGGTATTCACATGGATGATTTCCGTGAACATTTTCTGGGCCGACACGCTGAAAACCTGACGGACAGCTGCACCGCCCACCACGCAGATATTCTGCCGGACCGGCGCCATTTCGGGCAGAATTTCACCTTTCATGAATATGTGGTCGATGGGGTCGTGCATGGGCTGGGGGTTGTCGCGGCCCTGATCGGGTCGATCACGCTGATCCTTTGGGCGTCCGGCGACGCGCCGATGGGTCATCTGCCGCCGCTTTTGATCTATGGCATCGGGATGGTCGCCAGTTTCGCACTGTCCGCTGCTTATAACATGACCCTGCACACCTCTGCCCGTTCTGTCCTTCGCCGCTTTGATCATGCGGCGATTTTTCTTTTTATAGCTGCGACTTATACACCCATTGCCCTGATCGGGATCGGAGGCAGCACTGGTCTGGCATGGGCCGCCCTGATCTGGAGCGTGGCATTGTTTGGCATGATGCTGAAGCTCTTCTTCCTGTGCCGGTTTGAACGCACGGGCTTTATGCTGACCCTGATGCTGGGCTGGATGGGCGTGTTGATGATCGGGCCGTTGCTGGCCAGCGTCAGCCTTGGGGTGTTGGTGCTTTTGGTGGGCGGGGGGTTCCTGTTCACCATCGGAACACTCTTTCACCTACGAGAACACTGGCCTTTCAACCGGGCCATCTGGCATGTGCATGTGCTGTTGGGGGCCGCGGCCCATTATGCGGCTGTGGTTATGGTGGCCTGGTCCTGAACCGGCCCCAAGCCTGCACGAAAAACGTCACCTGTTGACGCAAACAGGACAGAAGCGCCCCGATTGCCATTCCTATCCTGAGGTCGGAGGGCCCTATGGATCGACTTGATTGGAAGATCTCAATCGTTGTGCGCACCATTGGTGCTGAGCGCGGTCGCGCGGCGCGTGGACGTCCCTGCTGATGTCATTTCCCGGAAATTGACACATCAGCAGGAAGGACATCCCACTTATGACAGTAAGAACTTCACGCCGCTCGGGTGGTCGGCAAGCCCGTCAGGCGCTTCGCGCAGCCCCCTTGGCTAAGGAAACCCGCCCAGTGCGCGCGGGGCTTGAGGGCGGCACTTACAAGCCGCTGACCCCAGAAGGAATAGAACGCATACACCAAGCCGCACTGGATGCGCTGGAACAGATCGGTCTGGCCGATGCTCCCCCGTCTGGCATCGAGATTATGACCAGCGTCGGCGCGATTCTAGGCGATGACGGTCGGCTGCGTTTCCCCCGCGCCTTGGTCGAAGACATGCTGGCCAAGGCTGCCAAGGACATCACACTGCGCGGGCGCGACCCACAGCATGATCTGGACCTGACCGGCACGCGGGTGCATTACGGCACCGCAGGTGCGGCGGTGCATATGGTTGATGTAGACGGGCGCGAGTACCGCGAAAGCACCGTGCAAGACCTGCATGACGCCGCCCGCATCGCAGATCAGCTGGACAACATCCACTTCCTGCAACGCCCAATGGTCTGCCGCGACATTCCCGACAACCGCGAGATGGACCTGAACTCGATCTATGCCTGTGTGTCGGGCACGACCAAACATATCGGCACGTCCTTCACCGAGCCGGACTTCGTCGATGACGGGATCGAGCTTTTGCACATGATGGCAGGTGGAGAAGACGCGTGGCGTGCGCGGCCTTTTGTGTCAAACACCAACTGCTTTGTCGTGCCGCCGATGAAGTTTGCCACCGAAAGCTGTCAGGTGATGGAGAAGGTCATCGCTGCCGGAATGCCCGTGCTGCTGCTGTCGGCAGGTATGGCCACCGCCACCGCCCCACCCACGCTGGCGGGCGCGATCGTGCAAGCCGTGGCGGAATGCTTGGCGGGTGTTGTCTATGTCAACGCGATCAAACCGGGCCACCCGGCGATCTTCGGCACATGGCCCTTCGTGGTCGATCTGCGATCCGGCGCGATGTCAGGTGGGTCGGGCGAACAGGCGCTGATGACAGCGGGGTGTGCGCAAATGCACCAGTTTTACGGCCTTCCGGGCGGCGCGGCGGCCGGGTTCTCGGATGCGAAACTACCAGATATGCAGGCCGGGTGGGAGCAGATGTGCTCGAACGTGATGGCGGGGTTGTCGGGGCTGAACATGGTCTATGAAGCCGCTGGGATGCATGCGTCATTGCTGGGCTTTTGCCACGAAAGCCTGATCCTTGGGGATGACATTATCGGGCAGGCCTTACGCTGCGTGCGCGGGATCGAAGTGACCGAGGATGCCGTCAGTTTGGATATGATGCGGTCTGTCTGTTTGGGCGGACCGGGCCACTATCTGGGCGAGGATCAGACGCTGAGCCTGATGCAGACGGAATTTGTCTATCCTACATTGGGCGACCGCACGTCCCCCAAAGAATGGGCCGAAGTTGGAAAGCCAGATCTGGTGCAGGCCGCAAAGGCAAAGAAAGAGGCCATTCTGGCCGAACGCGCGCGCGCGCGTTTGGATCCTACGGTGGATGAGGCGATCCGCGCGCGGTTCAACATTCACTTGCCGAAATAGGCCGCTATTTGGCCAGCTCAGGACCCGGGGGTTTTGCACCCCCGGACCCCCGCAAGGTATTTACAACAAGAAAATAAGGTTAGCCCGAGGTGGTTTCGGCTTTCTCTTCCAGTTCCAGCCACTCTTCCTCGGCAGCGGCGAGTTTTTGTTGGCGTTCGGCCAACCCTTCCGACGCCTTTTTGAATTTTATCGGTTCCTTGGTGAACAGGTCCGGGTCCATCAGGAATTCTTCCAACTTGGCGATTTCGGCCATCAAGCGGTCGATTTCGCCGGGAAGCGCTTCGAGCCGGTGTTTTTCAGTGAAGCTCAGGCCCGTTGCGGGCGGGCTTTCTTTAGGCTTGTCTTTGGGCGCGGCTTTCGGCTTCTCGGGTTTCTTCGCAACGGGCGCGTCTTCTTCCTGACGCTGCGCGCGATAGTCCGACCAACCGCCGGCATAGGCGGTGGCGATCCCGTTGCCCTCCATCGCGATGGTGCGTTCGGCGACGCGGTCCAGAAAATCCCGGTCGTGGCTGACCACCA
Source organism: Aliiroseovarius sp. ABM4_368 (assembly GCF_056161205.1). Classification (NCBI taxonomy): domain Bacteria; kingdom Pseudomonadati; phylum Pseudomonadota; class Alphaproteobacteria; order Rhodobacterales; family Paracoccaceae; genus Aliiroseovarius; species Aliiroseovarius sp. ABM4_368. Next base: position 1,088,965 of record NZ_JBSWYR010000001.1, read on the forward strand.
GCACGGTGCCATCAAAACCCGAGATCAGCTCTTGCAGCAGGTCCAGTGTTTCCACATCCAGATCGTTGGTGGGTTCATCAAGCACCAAAAGGTTAGATTGCCGCGCCATGATGCGGGCCAGAATCAGGCGGGCTTTTTCGCCGCCGGACAGCGAGCGCACGGGCGCGCGTGCTTGTTCGTCCGAGAAGAGAAATTCTTTCAGATATCCGACCACGTGCTTGGGGTTGCCGCGCACCATCACCTGATCGGATTTGCCCGAGATGCGCATATCCGGGTCCGAGGTCAGGTTCTCCCACAGGCTGGCATTTTCATCCAGTGTCGAGCGGTTTTGGTCGAACACTGCCATCTCGATGCCCGTGCCGTGGGACACGCTGCCGGTGTCGGGTTCTTCCTGCCCAGTCAGTATTTTCAGAAGCGTGGTTTTGCCCGCGCCGTTAGGGCCGACAAAGGCGATGGTTTCGCCGCGCATCACGCGTAGGTCGAAGGGTTTCAGAATCACCTTGTCGCCGTAAGACTTTGAAATTCCCTTGGCCTCGATCACCTTGCGGCCAGACTTCGGTCCGGCCTCAAGTGCCATTTCTGCGGCACCCTGCCGTTTAATCTGCGACGCGCGTTCATCCTTCAACGCATGAAGCGCACGCAGGCGGCCTTGGTTGCGCTTACGCCGGGCCGAGATGCCTTCGACGGCCCAGCGGGCCTCGGATTTGATTTTGCGGTTCAGCTTGTGGCGGTTTAGGTCTTCCTCTTCCCAGACCTTATCGCGCCACGCTTCGAAATTCTCGAAGCCTTTTTCCTGGCGGCGCACCTGCCCCCGGTCGACCCAAAGCGTCGCGCGGGTAAGAGCGCGTAAGAAAGCACGGTCGTGGCTGATCAGGACAAAACCCGCGCGGGTTTGTTTCAGTTCATTTTCCAGCCATTCGATGGCCTGAATGTCCAAGTGGTTGGTCGGTTCATCAAGCAACATCAGCTCGGGCGCTTCGGCCAGAAGTTTGGCCAAAGCAGCACGACGCCGTTCCCCTCCGGACGCCGTGGCAACAGGAGTATCAAGCTTCATTTTCAGCCCTTCGGCGACACGCTCGACCAGATATTCCTGCCCCGGTTCAAGGTCCGATGCCGCAAAATCGCCCAGTGTTTCAAAGGCTGACAGGTCCGGGTGTTGGTCCATATAGCCCACAGTGACGCCCGGAGACAGCACGCGCGTGCCCGTGTCAGGTTCCACCATCCCCGCCATGATCTTCATCAGGGTCGACTTGCCCGACCCATTGCGCCCAACCAGCGCCACGCGGTCGCCGGGCTGCACCACAAGGTCCAAGCCATCAAAAACAGGGTCGCCGCCAAAAGTCAGGGCGATATCGTTCATCTGCAAAAGGGGTATACGTGCCATGTGCCCGGGTTACGGGCTTGTGTCAGTCTGGTCAAGCGGGCGTGGCCACGGCTCGCAAAAGTCGTGCGCGGGCGGGCGGCACGGACGCGATCTCGACCCCGGTAAAGACGTGCAACGTGTTCAGGTCGTGATCCACAACCGCATGGTCCGACACCCAGCCGCCCATCATCAGATAGGTGCGCAGAAGCGGCGGCAGGCCCAGGGTGGCGCGCTTGGCATCAGGGGCGCGGCGCAGGCGTTGGGCAAAGCGGAAAACCTTTGGGGCTTTCACGCGTGGTCGCCAGCGTTTGGGGGCGATATGGCGGTCGCGAAGCAGCGCGAATGTGTCCAGATATTGCGCCTCGTCCGTGCCGAAAAAGGATGAACACCCAAACATCAGCCCGATCTTTTCCTGATCCACGAAGCGCGTCATCGCCCCCCATGCGACACGCAGAATGTCGGCGCTGTCAGGGGCATCGGGGTCAATGCAGAAGCGCCCCATTTCAATCATCGGGTCCGAATAGTCGCTGAGGGCGGACAGCTCGTAAAACTGGGCGGAATAGCTTTCGCCTATGGATTTGCCGTTCTCAAAGGGCATCAGGCGAAAACAGGCGACCAGCTTGCCAGTGGCAACCTCTTCCACCAGCATATGGTGGCAGATGTCGTCAAACGCATCGGCGTCCAGCCCTGTCCCGCCACGAAAGCATCGGTGGCGCAGCGCCTGAGCGGCCATGATATCGGCGTAAGATTCGCTGAACCGCGCGCGATATCGGATTGCTTTGTGCTTCGGCATGTAAAGCCCCTGCCCTTGGCGCAAAACGCCTTTGCCTTGATATGCGTATTAGACACTCTGCCTGCAAGATATGACAAAGGGGTGACGACACGAAAGGGAAAGCTGCACGCTCTGTCCCCGCATATGAAAAAGGCGCCGGAGAACCGACGCCAATTTACAGGATTTATGCGGCGATTAGCTGCCGCCCAGCTGCTCGGCCAGGTCGATCCGACCGAATGAGCCAAAGAGCTGACGCAGGAAGCTGACGCCCTTGATGTTGCTGGCAGTCACGCGACGTTCCAGAACGACGACGCGTCCTTGATCCAGCCCGAAACGTTCGATGTTTTCAACGCGCCCTTGGCTGTCAAAGCTGATGGCCAGAACTTGGCGGTCGATCTCTTTCGGAGCGTTATAGAGGTAATGCTCGAACTGCGAACGGACATAATAATACCCGCTTTCGGACAGCAATCCGGCGGTTCCGGGCTTGCCGATCGCCTCGGCCACGGTTTCCTTGGTGTCTTTTCCGACCACCAAAAGATCCACATCTTCCGCAGGCGGCATATAGCCGTGGTTGCGATAGGTCGCGGCACAGGCCGTCAAGGCGATGGCAAGCGTTGCAACGGCGATCGCCTTGCCTGCGCGTTTCACCCTATCCGTCAGATAAGACATATGCTCCCCTTGCGTTCTGCCCTTGCTTCTGGGTATCGGCTTATCGCAGGAACGGCGTTGGTTCAAGAAACGATCCAACTGATCCTTGTCTGCGGCGAGGATTCCCACCATATCCGAGTTGCTTAGAACGTCAGGAGACACCGTCATGAGCACCGATACGCCCAACACCGGCCCCGACGCGCCCGTGTATCAGCACGTCCTGCGTGTGGCCGATTTGTCGACCAACGTCGAAACCACGTTCGAATTGATCCCGACCGATGCCGAGTGCAAGGCGATAGCTGCCGACCTGGGCCTTCCTGCCCTGCGCAAAGTGCGTTTCAAAGGGGCGTTGACGGCACGTGGCAAGACCGATTGGCAACTGAAGGCGCATCTGGGTGCCACTGTGGTTCAAGACTGTGTTGTCACGCTGGACCCCGTTACTACTCGGATCGAGGAACCCGTCGCCCGCCGATGGATCCGCGACCTGCCCGAGCTTGAGGCCGGCGACGAGGTCGAGATGCCCGAGGATGAAACGCTAGAGCAGCTTGGGCCGGAAATTGATCTGGGGGCGGTTCTGACCGAATCTCTTGCCCTTGCCCTGCCGCTTTTCCCGCGCGTCGAAGGGGCCGAACTGGACCAGACCAACTTTGCCGCCCCCGGCATCGCGCCAATGCGTGACGAAGACGCCAGACCTTTTGCGGGCCTGTCTGCGCTGCGGGACCAGTTGGCCTCTAAATCCGACTCAGAGGATGGTTCGCAATAAGCCCCGCGCGGGTTTATCGGGTGAAAATCGCCGGAAAACCTGCAGATTTCGGTGAAATCGGGCCAATCTTTGCTTGCAACAAAAAAGAATCCCAGTATTTTCCCGGCTTCTTCCACAAGATGGGTTGGACAGCGCCCCGCAAACAGCGTATGAGGCGCCAGACTCAGACACGAGGATAAGCAGGCTTCCCTGAAGCCTAATGAATTCACCGGGCCGTGCGCCCCCAAAATCGAAGGTTGAGACCATGGCCGTCCAACAGAACAAAGTATCCAAGTCGCGCCGCAACAACCGCCGCGCACATGACGCTCTGGTTGCTGCGAACCCGAACGAATGTTCGAACTGCGGCGAGCTGAAGCGCCCCCACCACGTATGCCCGTCCTGCGGTCACTATGACGACCGTGAAGTCGTTGCCATGGCCGACGAAATCGACCTGGACGACGAGGACGCTGCGTAAGGCACTTGCCCCGCGCGGGTGGGCATGTCAGAAAATCCCCGAGCATGGGATAAAGAATGACAATGAACGCCCCCAAACGCACAATCGTATCGGTCGACGCCATGGGCGGAGATCTGGGACCGGCAGCAGTCGTTGCCGGTCTTGCGCTGTCTGCAGATAAGAACCCGAATATCGGGTTCATTCTGCATGGCAATAAACCCGAACTTGAAAAACTGGTCGCCCGCACCAAAGACCTGGCCGATGTCTGCGATATCCGTCACGCTGACGAAGTCGTGACGATGGACGCCAAGCCCAGTTACGTGATGCGCAATGGTCAGAACACATCGATGTGGTCGACCATTGATGCGGTGCGTAATGGCGAGGCTGATGTGGCCGTCAGCTGTGGCAATACCGGCGCCTTGATGCTGTTGTCGATGGTGCGTCTGCGCAAGCTGCCCGGCGTGAACCGTCCTGCGATTGCCTGTCTCTGGCCCTCGCGTAATCCGGCAGGCTTCAACGTGATGCTGGACGTGGGCGCAGATATTCGTGCCGACGACACCGACCTTCTTCAATATGCCATGATGGGCGCATCCTATGCGCGCAACGGCCTTGATATGGCCCGCCCCCGCGTTGGCCTGTTGAATGTCGGCACGGAAGAGCACAAAGGCCGCCCCGAACTGAAAAGCGCACACGAACTGATCGCCAACGCCTCCGAAAATGCCAATATCGACTATGTTGGTTTTATCGAAGGTGGAGACATCCCCTCGGACCGCGTCGACGTGATTGTCACAGACGGGTTCACTGGCAACGTAGCGTTGAAAACGGCCGAGGGCACGGCGGGCTTGGTTTCGGGCTTGCTGCGCGATGCGTTCAACGCGACGATTCTGTCCAAGATCTCGGCCCTTTTGGCGATGACGTCACTGCGACGCCTGAGCAAACGGGTGGACCCACGCCGCAACAACGGCGGCGTGTTCCTTGGTTTGAACGGCACCGTCGTGAAAAGCCACGGCTCGGCTGATGCGACCGGCATGTCGGCGGCCATCAAACTGGCCTTCCGCCTGGCCGATAGTGGCTTCAATCAGAAGCTGGCAGCTCGGGTTGCATCTGCCGGCGCGTCAAGCCAAGATGCCGCAACGAAAAGCCCGGAAAGTGAAGAACAAGAATGACAATACGCGCCGTGGTCAAAGGCGTCGGGCATTACCTACCCGAACGCGTGGTTCCGAACTCGTATTTCGAAGACATTGTCGACACGTCCGACGAATGGATTCGCACCCGCTCGGGGATCGAACGTCGCCACTTCGCTGCTGAGGACGAAACGACGTCGCAAATGGGCGCACATGCGGCGCGCGCGGCGCTGGCCGATGCGGGGCTGGACCCAGATGACATCGATGCCATCGTTTTGGCCACCTCGACCCCAGACCTGACCTTCCCGTCTGTCGCCACCATGGTACAAAACGAGCTGGGCATGACACGCGGTTTTGGCTTCGACGTGCAGGCCGTCTGCGCAGGCTTTGTCTTTGCTTTGACCAACGCCAATGCGCTGATCATATCAGGTCAGGCCAAGCGGGTGCTGGTGATCGGGGCCGAGACGTTCTCGCGTATTTTGGACATGAAAGACCGCTCGACCTGTGTGCTCTTTGGTGACGGCGCAGGAGCGCTGGTGCTGGAGGCGCAAGACGGCGAAGGCACCAACACAGATCGCGGCATCCTGTCGGCAGACCTAAACTCGGACGGGCGCCTGCGCGAGATGCTGTATGTCGATGGCGGCGTGTCGACCACGCAAAGCTCGGGCCATTTGCGGATGCAGGGCAATCCCCTGTTCCGCCAAGCGGTTGGCAAACTGGCGAAAACCGCAGAAACGGCGCTGACCAAGGCTGGATTGACCGACGATGACGTGAACTGGATCGTGCCCCATCAGGCCAATATCCGCATCATCCAAGGCACCGCCAAGAAACTTGGCGTCCCTATGGACCGCGTTGTTGTCACCGTACAGGATCACGGCAACACCTCGGCCGCGTCCATCCCGCTGGCCATGTCCGTGGCGCGTTCCGAGGGCAAAATCAAAGACGGCGATCTGCTGGTCGCCGAAGCCATTGGTGGCGGTCTGGCTTGGGGGGCTGTGGTGCTGCGCTGGTGATCCCCCACCCAAGCGCTTTCCGCACCCCAAAATCACAACTCAACCATAAATTGTTCAGGCAAGCTTCTGCTTTCGCAAGTCATTGATATTGACTCGGAAATTCAAACCTTCCATGTTTCATAACAGTATCTGATCATGCCCGGCGCCCGTACGCCAATAAAAGGGCAGCAAAAAACATTCAGGGGGACAATATGAGTGAAAAGACTTTGACCCGCATGGACCTCAGCGAGTCCGTGTTTCGCGAAGTCGGCCTGTCGCGCAATGAAAGCGCGCAATTGGTCGAAAACGTCTTGAACCACATTTCGGACGCGCTGGTGTCCGGCCAAAGCGTCAAAATCTCATCCTTTGGGACATTCTCGGTCCGCGACAAGGCTGCCCGTGTGGGCCGCAACCCGAAGACCGGGGAAGAGGTGCCGATCCTGCCACGGCGCGTATTGACCTTCCGCCCCTCGCATCTGATGAAAGATCGCGTCGCGGATGGCAACAAGCGCTGATCGCGCCCCCCTTTCACCCACACGCCACGGATAAAGAGCAGGCAACAACATGGACAAGAAGTCTCCTGACGCCTTTCGCACCATCAGCGAGGTGGCCGATTGGCTGGGTGTGCCCACCCATGTGTTGCGCTTTTGGGAAAGCCGGTTCACCCATGTGAAGCCGGTGAAACGTGCGGGCGGACGGCGGTATTATCGCCCCGCTGATATGGAGCTGTTGGGCGGCATTCGCAAGCTGTTGCACGAGGATGGAATGACCATTCGCGGCGTGCAGAAATTGCTGCGCGAACAAGGCGTTAAGCACGTCGCCGCCATGTCACCCGCGCTTGATGACATGGACCGGAACGCAACGGACGGGTCGAACGTGGTGCCGTTGGCAACTGCGCGAGACACTGCCGAGGAAGCCGCGCCGCAAACCGAAGACATCAGCCCAGAGCCCGTGGAAGAAACCCCGATTGCCGAGCCGGAACCCGAGCCCGAGCCTCAGCCAGAACCCGAAGTCGCCGTGTCGGATAGCGCGCCGATCTTGGCCGATGCGGTGGACAAAGCGGACGAGGTTCAACCAGACCAGAACGTTCCCGAAGCCCCTGCCGTCCCCCTTGCAGGCCCTGTCGAACGCGATCTGTTCGCGCCCGAGGTTGCGCCGGAACCCGAGCCTGTGGACGCAGCCCCCGAACACACGCACGAGCCGAACGAGCTTGAGGCAGACGTCGCCGAGGCCAGAACCACAGTCGAGGCCGAAGCCTCCGCAGGCGAAGACATCTCTGCCGACGCGCCCGTTCCAGAAGACGTGCCAGCCCCGGTGGCGGAATCCGGCCCAGCCTATGTCGCGCCACCTCCGCGTCCGATCGACATCTCTCATGTCGCGGCGGATGTGGATGATGATGCATTCACGCCCTCAGCCAGCGTCTCGACCATCGCGCAGCTGCGCGCGCTTCGGGCACAGGGTGGCAGCTTCCCAGACGTTGCGTTGCGCTTCCTGACCGCGCGCCTGACCGATCTGGCGGCCCGCATGGCCCCTACCCCATCCGGCACTGACACCGACACCGGGCAGGCAGAATGACCCTGCACGGGCCCATGGCGATTTCATTGGAGAGAATGCGCAATTTCGGGGCTTTTCTCGCTTGCCCTGCCCGTGAAAATCACTATGTAAGGGCCTCAGTCGGGCTATGGCGCAGCCTGGTAGCGCGTCCGTCTGGGGGACGGAAGGTCGCAGGTTCGAGTCCTGCTAGCCCGACCAAATCAAGAAACGCCCGCCCGGCATTCGGGTGGGTGTTTTTGTATGGATCAGGACCCTTTGCGGTCTGCGGCGAAGGAGGAACGCCATGAAATCCGGTGTGCTGGCCGATCATCAGATCCGGCAGATGATCACAGAAGGCGGCATTTCCGCGTCCTCTCCCATTTTGAACGAACAGATTCAGCCGGCGTCGCTTGATTTGCGTCTGGGTGAAAAAGCCTTCCGCGTGCGCGCGTCCTTCCTGCCGGGCAAGGACGCCACAGTGGCTGACCGCCTGTCGGAACTGACCATGCACGAGCTGTCGCTGACCGGCGGCGCGGTCTTGGAAAAGGGCTGCGTCTATGTGATTCCCTTGATGGAGCAGTTAAACCTGCCCGAGGGCATGACCGCCGCCGCTAGCGCCAAAAGCTCGATCGGCCGCGTGGATCTGATGACCCGCGTAATCACCGATCAGGGGATCGAGTTTGACCGCGTGCCCGAAGGCTATGATGGCCCGCTTTATGCGGAGCTTTGTCCGCAAAGCTTTTCTGTTGTGGCGCAACCGGGGCAGTTGCTGAACCAGATCATTTTCCGGCAGGGCAAAACGATTCTGTCCGATGACGAGCTTCGCGCTGTGCATGACCGTAGCGCCATCGTGTCGGGCGACCCGGTCATATCGGACGGTCTTGGCTTTTCCGTCGATCTGAAACCTGCCGAGGGCGATTTGGTCGGCTATCGCGCCAAGCGTCACACCGGCGTCGTGGATCTGTCAAAACTGGCCCATTACGACCCCGCCGATTACTGGGAAGAGGTCCGCACAACCGAGGGCCGGATCATCCTTGACCCCGGCGCGTTCTATATCCTCGTCAGCCGCGAAGCCATCGCCATCCCGCCCGATTGCGCCGCCGAAATGGCCCCCTATCTGGCGATGGTTGGCGAATTTCGCGTACACTATGCGGGCTTCTTCGACCCCGGTTTCGGTTATGATGCGGCGGGCGGATCAGGATCGCGCGGTGTGCTTGAAGTCCGCTGCCACGAGGCCCCATTCGTGTTGGAACACGGGCAGGTGGTTGGCCGCCTTGTCTATGAAAAAATGAGCGAAATTCCCGAAGCGCTTTATGGTGTCGACATCAAGTCGAACTATCAGGGCCAAGGGCTGAAGCTGTCGAAACATTTCAAGTAAGGCGGCGGAAGCGAAAGTCGAGCCGTCGCTGCTTGCGAAGTGTTACGTTATATCATAAATTCCCCCTTGACCGACGTAGGCTGACACCCATCGCGGCATTTTTTTAGGTGTAAGGGCTGGACCATGGGGCACAATCGCGGCGCGACATCATTGAAAAGTAAGCGAAAATCGCGAAACCCAATGTCGGATTACGACCGTCTACCAGCCCCACTGCGCAGCTGGGTTGCCACTGCCGCCCTGCCTTGGCGAGCGAAATCGGTGCAGTCCGCGTATGAAAAAGCACTGAAACGTACCAATGACCCGGCCCGCGCCTTGCAAGAGCTGGACCGCCTTCAGAAGAACCTTCTGGCCAAAGATGCCCGGCACGTTTGGGGGGATCGGTATCCTGCCTGACTCCCGAACACTTAGCCAGCTGAATATACTGTTTTAAGGAGTGCTTCGCCTACTTCATCGTATTTCACAGCTGCCCAAAGACCTATAAGTCGCTCTTCATCAGTGATTTGATGGGTGAAGACATAGCTTTTCTGAACCAGCCCATCCGATAGCTTGTTGTCTGGCTTCGTTATCTTTGGGGTCAGGTTTGAAAACCGAAGATACATATAGACAAGCACCAGCAATGACCGTTTGCCGATACTCTCTAAGTACTCCTCGATGTCGCCCGCTGCGGCGAGGACAGCATCAAAACTGCGATCTATCACTGCTCTTTCGAGGGCGACGAACATCGAAAGCAGTTTCAGATCTTCGAGAATCAGCTTTCCACGCTCTGACTTTTCGACGCCGTGGGTTCTAAGCTTCTCAACCACATATCTATGAATACTCACAGCGCACCACCGGCCTAAAACAAGCGTCGCCCAATCCGAGAGGCCTGCCGCCCCCGCTTGGCGATTTCGCGTGCTTTACGGGCTTCTTCGCGTTCTTCCGGCGTCATGTCTTCTTTGGCTTTGCCACGGCGGGCGGCCAGATCAATGCCTGCGTTGACGCCTTTGTTCATCAGGCGTCGCGTGACAATGCGGACGATCATGTTGATAAGCTGATTGACGTTCATAGCACTTAATCCTCGAACAGTTCCGACTGACCTTCTGGGCTTTCCTCTTCGTCGTCCGTTTCCGGGCCGGGCATTGCACCAGGGGGCGGACGGCTTTCCAATAGACCGGCCGAGCGGAGTTCTTTCAGCCCCGGCAGATCGCGTGCGCTTTCCAGTCCGAATTGATCCAAGAAGCCCGGCGTGACCACGAATGTCACCGGGCGGCCCGGCGTCATGCGACGACGGCCAAAGCGGATCCACTCCATTTCGATCAGTTGATCAATGGTACCACGACTGACCGACACACCGCGAATCTCTTCGATCTCGGCGCGTGTAACCGGTTGATGATAGGCGATAATTGCCAAAGTCTCGATCGCGGCGCGGCTGAGTTTGCGCTGCTCGACAGTTTCCTTTTGCATCAGATACCCAAGGTCCGGCGCGGTGCGGATGGCCCAGGCATCGCCCACTTTTACCACCGACACGCCCCGCCCTTCATAGCGTTTTCTCAGGTGGACCAGCGCCTCGGCGGCGTCGCAGCCATGCGGCATTCGGTCTTCCAGCTCTTTCACGCTGACCGGTTCGGCCGACGCAAACAGGATGGCTTCCACCATCCGTTCCTGTTCACCCATCGGGGGTGCCTCGAACAGGCTTTCCTCGCGGGTTTCTTGTCCGTCGCTGGGCCCCTCACTGGGCGTGTCACTGATCACATCATCCGTCATTCGATTTCCTGCGGATTTGAATGGGCGAGAACGTGTCGCCCTGTCTAAGCTCAAGCTCGCCTCGTTTGGCCATTTCCAACGTGGCGGCGAAATTTGCAGCCATCGCCGAGCGGCGCTTGGCGGGTTCGACTTCCCAACCCTCGGGCAGGTACGAGGTCAGCTCGGTCCAATCGCCAGCGAAGTTGATCAGCCCGCGCATCCGGTCCAGCGCCTGCTCCATCGTCATCACCGCGTCGCGGTCCATAACGAAGGGGCGGAACTCGTCCTTTGTGCGGATCCGGGCATAGCCCTGCATCAGGTCAAGAAGCGTCGCGGTATAGGTGACGCGGCGCACGCGGGTCACGTCCTCGGGCACGCCGCGGGCGAAGAAGTCGCGACCCAACTGGTCGCGCGCCATCAGCTTGGCGGCCGCATCACGCATGCCCTGAAGGCGTTCCAGCTGGAAGGCAAGGTGGGCGGCCAGTTCCTCGCCGGTTGGCCCTTCTTCGGATGGGTCCGGCGGCAACAGAAGGCGCGATTTCAGGAAGGCAAGCCACGCCGCCATCACCAGATAGTCGGCAGCCAGTTCAATGCGCAAATGCCGTGCGCGTTCCACGAAGGCCAGATACTGCACCGACAATTCGAGGACTGAAATCTTGCGAAGATCTACTTTCTGGGTGCGGGACAGAGTCAAAAGCAGGTCAAGCGGGCCTTCAAACCCCTCGACGTCAACGATCAGCGCCTCGGCGGCCAGCCGCTCGGACACTGATAACTTGTCTTCTTGAAACTCTTCAGTCTCGCTCATCACCTGCCTGTGGTGTTGTTTCACCAGTCATCAGGCTTTGAAATTCAGCGTCTAAGGCGTCAATGTCAATGGGAACGGGCGGTTTGCGCCACGAAAGCGCGGTTTCGGCGCGTGAAAGCGCGTCGCCAGACAGATCTCCGCTGGCATCTGCGACCTCTTCCATCTGTTCAAGCTGGCCGTTGCAATGCAAAACCACGTCACATCCGGCACGCAAAGCAGCGCGGGACCGCACGGACAAAGCGCCAGACAGCGCCTGCATCGAGATATCGTCCGTCATCAAAAGCCCGCCAAACCCGATCTTGTCGCGGATCACCGCGATCATGTCCGGGCTTAGGGTTGCAGGAAGATCCGGGTCGATGTCTTCATAGACAATATGCGCGGACATGGCTAAAGGCAGACCTGCCAATGCTTCGAACGCCATGAAATCGGTCCGGCCCAGTTCCTTGGCTTTGGTTTTGACGCGGGGCAGTTCCAAATGGCTGTCCAGCGTGGACCGTCCATGTCCCGGGATATGTTTCACCACCGGCAACACGCCGCCATCCAAGCAGCCTTGCGCCACGCTGGCGGCGCGTTCGGCAACTTTAACCACATCCTCGCCATAGCAGCGGTTGTGCAGGATCGGGTGGGTTTCGGCCGTGGCAATATCGGCCAGCGGCGCGCAGTTTCCGTCGATACCGACCGACAAAAGCTCGTCCGCGATCAGGCGATAGCGGATATAGAGGCTGCGGACCGAGGCTTTGGGGTTCAACTGCACCTGATCCAAAGCAGGCAGCCATTCGCGCCAATGGGGCGCGCTCATCCGCGCGACACGGCCACCTTCCTGATCAATGAAAATCGGCACGTCGCGCCCAACCGCTCCGCGCAGCTCGCTGGTCAGGGCGCGCAGCTGATCAGGCGTGTCCACGTTGCGGGCAAACAGAATAAAGCCCCACGGCTGGGCGCGTTCAAAGAAATCACGCTCGGCGCGCGACAGAGATGTGCCTTCGCAGCCAAGGATATATGCGCCAATGCGGGACATAATTATCGGGTCGCGACGGGGATGCAGGCAGCCTTGGCGGCCATCAACACCGAACAGAAACGACGCGAGTCGGCCAGATCTGCAAAGCCCATTGCGCGCAGGCGATAGAAGGTCTTGCCGCCGGTCTGCGCTTTCTCGATCACGCGGGATTTGCCGCCCATATAGTCCTCGAACCGGGCTGACAGGATGTCCCACTGCTCGCGGGCCACTTCGGCGCTGTCAAAGGCACCCAATTGCACAAGACGTGTGCCAGCGGGCAGCGTCGCGGGGTCGATGTCTTTCACTGCCGTCGGCGCAGTCGGTGCGGGGGCAGATACTTTGGTGTTCAGGTCAGCAGGGCGCAAATTTGGGCGCAGAGATTTGCTGACACCGGGCACGGATGTCGGAATGATCTTGACGCTCGGCTCGGCTGGAACTGCGGGTGCTGCGACCTCGGCCACGGACGGCACCGGGATGGCGGTCGGCGCGATCGAGGCAACAACCTCGGTCGGTTCGACCTCGGGGGTGGCGCTAAGCGCGGGTGCATCTGCGGCAATCTGTTCAGCAATGGCAAGTGCTGCGGCCACCGGGTCAACCTCGGCGGCGGTTTCGGTCACATAAGCCTGAATGGCAGCGGCGGGCACGGTCACATCGGTATCGGCACGGGCGACTTCCGCCACGGTCGCGTCATCACCCGACAGCGACGCGGGCTCGGGTGCCAGCACCAGACGATCGGCGGGGCCGGAAGCCTCGCCTTCCGCCTGCACCGCGTTCACGGCAAGTCCCTGATGGTCCGCCGATTGTCCGCCGGGATTATCTGGCTGCACGCGCATAGGCCCTTCCAACGCGCGCACCACCGGAATGCCGGTCACGTCGCGCATCGCCAGTTTATAACCCCAAACACCAAGGCCAACGATCAGCGCCAGCGACACGGCGGCACCTGCATAGTTCAACAGCCCCCCACCACCACGCGATACGGCGGGCCCATCGGGTTGGGCGTAATACCCCTGATCTTCAAAAGGCGCATCCTGATAGCCACCATATCCGGCCTGCATCTGAGCAGGCTGAGGGGCCGGGCCACCATGCGCTGGATGCACATAGGCAGACCCCGCAGTTGTCACCACAGGTTCGGGACGATGCCCATAATCGGGATGATTTTGATACGCGGGATGCGGGGCGCCATGCCCCCAATTTGCTTCTGCCATCTTGCCTCACACCCGGACATTAGGGGCTTGGCCTTATGGCTCTTTCCACACCCTGCGCCGGTCAAACTGCTCTACTCGCACTCGACCGGGGCGCATTATGTCAGCGCATTTCCTCGGCCGGAGTGACGCCCAAAATACCCAATCCCGACGAAATGACAACGGCGACTGCACGCGGTAGGGCAATTTTTGCCGCCGATGAGTCATTATTGCCATCCTGAAGGAACCGCAGCTCCGGTTTGTCATTTCCACGGTTCCACAGCGCATGGAATTCCGAGGCCAGCTCGTACAGATAGAACGCGATCCTGTGCGGCTCGTGGGTCCGCGCGGCGATCTCGACCAAACGCGGCCATTCGGCCAGCTTCTTGGCCACGGCCAACTCGGCCTCGTCCTGCAAATTCGGGGTGTCAGACAGGGTCACGCCCTGCTCGGCCGCTTTACGCAGCACCGAACAGACCCGCGCATGCGCGTACTGCACATAGAAAACGGGGTTGTCCTTGGACTGCTCCAGAACCTTGTCAAAATCAAAGTCCAAAGGCGCGTCGTTCTTGCGGGTCAGCATCACGAATCGCGTCACATCCGAGCCGACCTGCTCGACCACATCACGCAAGGTCACGAAATTACCCGCCCGCTTCGACATTTTGAACGGCTCGCCGTTCTTCCACAGCTTCACCAGCTGAGTCAGCTTGATGTCCAACGGCACCTTGCCATCCGACAGCGCCGACACAGCGGCTTTCATCCGCTTCACATAACCACCGTGATCAGCCCCAAACACGTCGATCAGCGCGTCAAAGCCGCGTTCCACCTTGTCGAAATGATACGCGATATCCGGCGCAAAATAGGTCCAGCTGCCATCCGATTTCTTCACCGGCCGGTCCACGTCGTCGCCATGTTCGGTAGACTTGAACAGGGTCTGCTCGCGCGGCTCCCAATCCTCGGGCTTCTTGCCCTTGGGCGGCTCCAGCACGCCTTCATAAATCAGGCCCTTGCTCTGAAGCGCTTCCAAAGCGCCTTCGATCCGGCCCGTGCCATACAACGATTTTTCCGAGAAGAAGACATCCATCTTCACACCCAGCTGCGCCAGATCCTCGCGGATCAGATCCATCATGGCTTCCGTCGCGAACTCGCGGATCTCGACCAACCAGTCGGCTTCCGGCTTTCCCACATAGGCGTCGCCCACCTTGGCTTTCAGTGCCTCGCCCACCGGGACCAGATAGTCGCCGGGATAGGTGCCGTCCTCGAACGCCACTTCTTGGCCATGCGCTTCCAAGTACCGCAGATACACCGACCGCGCCAACACATCGACCTGCGCGCCGCCATCGTTGATGTAATATTCGCGTGTCACGTCATGACCGGCGAAATCCAACAAACTGGCCAGAGCGTCACCAAAGACAGCACCCCGCGTGTGGCCCACATGAAGCGGACCCGTCGGGTTGGCGGACACGTATTCCACGTTCACTTTCTGCCCGGCGCCCATGGCTGACCGACCAAAGCTAGGGTCCGCCAGCACGCCCTCGACCAAGGCCGTCCACACGGGCGCAGCCAACCGCAGGTTCAAGAACCCCGGCCCCGCCACTTCGGCCACGTCGACACGCGCATCTTCGGCCAACTTACCTGCCAGCACATCCGCGATGTCGCGCGGCTTCATCTTGGCGGGTTTCGCCAAAACCATCGCCGCATTCGTCGCCATATCCCCATGCGCCGCATCGCGCGGAGGCTCAACCGCCACGTTGTCAAAGCTCAGCCCCTCGGGCAAAGCGCCTTCGCTGACCATCTGAGTCAAGGCATCAATCACAAGCGCGCGAATATCGGCAAAGAGGTTCATCATCTCGGTCCTTATCTGTCCCGCGCACTCCTAACAGGCCCGCCCCAAAGGTCAAGCGATGCTGGGGCCGAACCCGACCCTCGCGCATTTTCTTGTTATGAATATCCTGGGGTGAATTGGCTGAAAGCCAAGAGGGGCGACGCCCCTACCCGCCCAACCCCAGACGGTCATGTTCCTGAAGCGCGAACCGGTCTGTCATCCCCGCGATATAGTCCGACACCAAACGCGCCAAGGCCGTTTCGCCTTCAGCCGCTTCAATCTCGCGGTACCATTCCTCAGGCAGCTCCATCGGATGCGCCATGAAATGTCCGAACAGATCGCCCACCACAGCCGTGACGCGGGTGCGCATCTCGATCACGGATGGTGCGCGGTACATGCGAGTGAACAGGAACTTGCGGATCACTTTCAGGTCGGCCCACAATTCGGGGGAAAAGCGGATGACCGCGTGGTCAAGCGCGCGGATGTCTTCGACGGATTGCGGATCAGCTGCCACCAACAAGCTTTGCGAGGTGCTCAGCACATCTTCGACCATCACGCCGAACACGCGGCGCAAGGCCTCGTGCCGACGACGGCCTGCATCCAACCCGGGATAGAGCCTGTCCACTTCGGCAATCGCAGCACCCACGATGGGCAGCTCGGCGATTTCCTCCATGGTGAACAGCCCCGCCCGCAATCCGTCATGCAGATCGTGGTTGTTATAGGCAATGTCATCGGCCAACGCCGCGACCTGCGCCTCTGCGCCCGCATGGGTGGACAGTTCCAGATCATGCAGGGCGTTATACTCGGCAAGCGCATAGGGCAGATCACCCACCACCGGGCCGTTATGCTTGGCAATCCCCTCCAAAGTCTCCCAGGTCAGGTTCAGCCCGTCCCATTCGGCATAGTGTCGCTCAAGCGAGGTCACGATCTTCAGCGCCTGCGCGTTGTGATCAAAGCCACCAAAGGGGGCCATCAGCTCGTCCAGCTTATCTTCGCCCGTATGGCCGAAAGGCGTATGACCCAGATCGTGCGCCAGCGCCACGGCCTCGGTCAGGTGGCTGTTCAGCCCCAGCGCGCCCGCGATGGTTCGCGCCACCTGCGCGACCTCGATTGAGTGGGTCAGCCGCGTGCGGAAATAGTCGCCTTCGTGCTCAACGAACACCTGCGTCTTGTGCTTCAGCCTACGAAAGCCCGAGGAATGGATAATCCGGTCGCGATCCCGTTGATAGGGTTCACGAAATTCGCTTTCCCCTTCCGCATGAAGCCGCCCCCGGCTGGCGCCGGGATGGGTTGCAAAGCTGGCAAGCATGGCTGCCCCTTTCCGCCTGTCATTTCTGGCGCCTAACAGATGTCCCGTCCGCATATCGCCGTTCAGAGCGTCTTGTCGCGCCCGTCCGGCAAACCTATATTGCCTTTTGCGTGAACATGAAACGGAATTCCCGATGGACCTGAACCTGCCCCCCAAAGTCACAGACCGAGCCTTCGCCCGCCTGTCCGAGATCGGCGCGAGCCAACAAGGTAAAGCTTTGCGCGTCGCTGTCGAAGGCGGCGGCTGTTCAGGGTTTCAGTACGAGATCTCTCTGGATGACCCGGCCGAAGGCGACCTGGTGCTGGAAGGCGGCGGGGAACAAGTGGTGGTGGATGAAGTGTCCCTGCCCTTTTTAGCCGACGCTGTGATTGATTTCACCGAGGAACTGATCGGCGCACGTTTCGTAATCGACAACCCGAACGCCACGGCGTCTTGCGGCTGCGGCACGTCCTTTTCGATCTAGCGCGTTACGCCGCCAGCAATTCTGCCCCGTCGGCCATTGCATCCAGCGCCTCGTCCTTAGCAATCCGCCACGCATAGGCGAAATCTGCCTGCCACGAATTGCCCAACTGACGTTTCAGCGTGCCGATCAGCGTGTTTACCAGCACCTCGGCATAATCGGGGCCCAGCCCGCGCATCGCCATGCGACATCCAATCAGGCGCAGGCCCGCAACCTGCGTTACTTCGTTCCCGGCAAACGCCATCATCAGACGATAAAGCACCCGCACCTGTTCGGCGTGGTCTTCGATATTCTCAGGAAACAGCACCCGCAATTCGGGCGCGCGTTGGAACAACAGTGGGAAAAACGCATGGGCGAACACGTCCTCTTGTCCGACGAGAAGGTCCAGGCTGTGCAGGCATTGGGCGCGGGTCAGATAATCCATGGCGGTGATCTTTCCTTTGAAACGTCAGATTTGCCCTAAACCTGACCGATCTCAGTTAACAAAATCTGACAATGCCCGAAGAAAAACACGCCCAAGCGCATTTTTCTTCCCCCCAACGGGTGAACAGGTTACGACGCGCGCATGAAACAGGATTGGCATACGATCATCATCGGCGCAGGTGCGGCAGGGCTGTTTGCGGCGCCCTTTGCGGCCAAGGCTGGGCCCACGCTGGTCATCGACCACGCCAAGAAACCCGGAGAGAAGATCCGCATTTCCGGCGGCGGGCGCTGTAATTTCACCAACATGTATGCCGAGCCGAAGAACTTTGTCGGCCAGAATCCGCATTTCCACAAATCCGCGCTGGCCCGGTACAGCCAGTGGGATTTTGTCGCGCTGGTGGATCAGGCGAGCATTGCGTGGCACGAAAAAACGCTGGGACAGCTGTTTTGCGATGGAAAATCGACGCAGATCGTCGAGATGCTGACCGACCGGATGGCGAAAACGGGGGCCGAACTGGCGCTGAATACTTCTGTCGGTACGGTCACAAAGGCCGAAAGCGGCTTCCTGCTTGAGACCTCGCAAGGCCGTATGTCATGCCAGAACCTGATCATCGCCACTGGTGGCAAGTCGATCCCCAAGATGGGCGCGACGGGATTTGCCTATGATATTGCAAGACAATTCGGGCACCAGATCGTCGAGACCAGCGCCGGGCTTGTGCCCTTCACCTTCCCGGACGGGCGGTTTGCGGCGATTTCGGGCGTCTCGCTGCCGGTGCGGGTCTGGAACGACCGCGCCAGCTTTGAGGAAGCGCTGCTGTTTACCCATCGCGGCCTGTCGGGCCCGGCGATCCTACAAATCTCGTCCTATTGGCAACCCGGCGAGGCGGTTCACATTGACCTGACCCACGGGCTTGCCTTGCGCGATGCCCTCCGCGCCCAGCGCCAGACCGAGGGCCGTCGCCAGCTGTCCACCGAATTGTCCCGCCACCTGCCCGCGCGTCTGGTCGAACATCTGACCGCCGAATTGGCCGGTCGTTTCGACCTGACCGGGCGGCTGGCGGATCAGTCCGACAAAGCTCTGGATGCGCTTCTGGAGCAACTTTCCAACTGGCAACTCACCCCCTCGGGCACCGAAGGCTATCGCACTGCCGAGGTTACATTGGGCGGTGTGTCCACCGATGGGCTCGACAGCAAGTCCTTGATGTCAAAAACCACCCCCGGCCTTTATTTCATCGGCGAGTGCGTTGACGTCACCGGTTGGCTGGGCGGGTTCAATTTCCAGTGGGCCTGGGCCAGCGCGCATGCTGCCGGGCGGCATATCGCCGAAGCCTGACTCGCTTTGCTTGCGCCCACCCGCATTTGCCCCCACAGTGCCCACAACAACAGGAGAGCCTCATGAAAATCGCCAGCTTCAACATCAATGGTATCAAGGCCCGTTTGCCCGCATTGATGGATTGGCTGGACGAGGCGCAGCCGGACGTGGCGATCTTGCAGGAAATCAAGTCAATTGACGAGAACTTCCCCCGAGAAGTCTTTGAAGAAAAAGGGTATAATGTCGAAACCCACGGGCAGAAAAGCTTCAATGGCGTGGCACTTTTATCCAAGCTGCCGCTTGAGGATGTAACGCGCGGATTGCCCGGAGACGACGAAGACGAACAGGCCCGTTATATCGAGGCAACTGTGGTGGGCGATCACGCCGTGCGAATTTGTGGCCTCTACCTGCCCAACGGCAACCCGGTGCCCGGCCCCAAATACGACTACAAGCTTGCTTGGATGGAACGTTTGCGCGCCCGGGCCGAGGAGCTTTTAGCCGAAGAAATCCCTTTCTTGATGGCCGGTGATTACAACATCATCCCGCAAGCCGAAGATGCCGCCCGTCCACAGGATTGGACCGAAGACGCCCTCTATCGCCCCGAAAGCCGCGAGGCATGGCGCAATATCCTGAACCTTGGACTGACCGAGGCGTTCCGCGCCCGCAACCAAGCGCCCGAGCAGTATTCCTTCTGGGACTTCCAGCGTGGGTCGTGGCAGCGCAATGATGGCATTCGCATTGACCATTTCCTGCTGTCCCCGGAATGCGCGGATATGCTGGAAGATTGCCAGATTGATAAAGAGGTGCGTGGGCGCGACAAGCCCTCGGATCACGTGCCGATTTGGGTGAAGCTAGCTGCGTAAGGTTTTGGAATGACACGCAAGATCATCATTGACACCGATCCTGGCCAGGACGACGCTGTTGCCATTCTTCTGGCGCTGGCCAGCCCTGAAGACGTGGACGTACTGGGCATCACCGCTGTTGCGGGTAACGTGCCGCTATCCCTCACCGCCAAGAACGCCCGCATCGTGTGTGAGCTTGCGGGCAAGCCTGAAACCCGCGTCTTTGCGGGCTGCGACCGCCCCTTGCGTCGCGATCTGGTAACGGCTGAATATGTGCACGGTAAAACAGGGCTGGACGGGCCGACCTTGCCCGATCCCACCATGCCCCTTCAGGACCAGCACGCGGTTGACTTCATCATCGAGACCTTACGCGCCGAGCCTGCCGGCACGGTAACACTCTGCCCTCTGGGGCCGCTGACCAACATCGCCACCGCCTTTGAGCGTGCGCCCGACATCGTGGATCGCGTACAGGAAATCATCCTGATGGGCGGCGCGTATTTCGAGGTTGGCAATGTCACGCCCGCCGCCGAGTTCAACATTTATGTCGACCCGCAAGCTGCTGATATCGTGTTCAGATCCGGCATTCACATCGTCGTCATGCCGCTGGATGTCACGCACAAAGCCTTGGTTACAAGGCCCCGCAATGACGCCTTCCGCGCCCTATCGGGCGACGTGGGCCATGCAGTGGCCGAGATGACGGATTTCTTCGAACGGTTCGACATCCACAAATACGGATCCGAGGGCGCGCCCCTACACGACCCAACCGTCATCGCCTATTTGATCAAGCCCGACCTGTTCTCTGGCCGTCACGTCAATGTTCAGATCGAAATCCAATCCGAGCTGACCATGGGCATGACCGTCGCCGATTGGTGGGGGGTCACCGATCACACCCCCAACGCCATGTTCATCGGCGACCTTGATGCAGATGGCTTTTTTGACCTTCTGACCGAAAGGATCGCCCGCCTATGAGCAGTCTGCGCCTTGCCACGATGGAAGACCTTGACCGACTGATCTCGCTTGTTGCTGGGTTTCACGCAGAAGAGGGGATCGAACAGGATGACGACACGCGGCGCGACGCGCTGGTGCCTTTATTAGAAGGTTCCCCCCACGGCGCAATCTGGATGATCGGCCCGCGCGTGGCCCCTGTGGGCTATGTCGCGGTAAGCTTTGGCTGGTCGATCGAGTTCGGCGGGCTGGACGCCTTTCTGGACGAGCTTTACGTGCGTGAACGGGTCCGAGGTCGTGGCATGGGTTCTGAAGCATTGGCAGCGCTGGTCCGCGCCCTGTCAGGCCAAGGCATCACAGCGATGAGCCTTGAGGTCGATAAGAACAACGACCGCGCCCGTGCACTTTATGAACGCATAGGCTTTCAGTCCCGCAGCCGCTATCATCTGATGACTCATCAGTTTTAACGGGCCCACGCGGGCTGCAATGCCATGGATCTGAAAATCGCCACTTACAACATGCGCAAAGCCATCGGGCTGGACCGCCGACGTGATCCGCATCGCATTTTGAACGTGCTTAACGATCTGGAAGCGGATGTTCTGGTGTTGCAAGAGGCCGACCGCCGCCTCGGCCCCCGCCCCACGGCAATTCCTTTCAAGCTGATCGAAGACGAGACCGACTTTGCCCCCGTCCCCTTCGCAACCAACGGCCTGTCACTTGGCAGTCACGGCAACGCGGTTCTGGTGCGCAAAGGGCTGACATTTCACGATGCACGGACGGTCGAGCTGCCGGGTTTGGAACCGCGCGGCGCGGTGTCTGTCGGCATCGAGGGAAAATTACAGGTCATCGGCACCCATCTGGGCCTGCTCCGCCCCTATCGCCACCAACAAATGCGCGCGCTGGCCAAGCATTTCGACCATATCGACCTGCCCACGGTGATTCTTGGCGACTTCAACGAATGGTCCCATCGGCGCGGATTTGAACCGCTTGAACTGCATTTCGACGTCCACTCGCCCGGTCGGTCCTATCACGCCTCGCGGCCCATGGCGGCGCTGGACCGGATCGCGACGTCCGAGGGGGTAGAACTGCGCGACGCGGGCGTCGATCAGTCCAAACTGGCCCGCGTTGCATCTGACCACCTGCCAGTCTGGGCCAAGCTGCGCATTACAGACTAAAGGAAATCGTCGCAATTTCGCATGTTTGTCACCGCCTGCGCACATGCTAAGAGGCGCGCAAACGCGACTTTCGATGACACGGGTTCGAGTATGACTTTTCTGCAAATTGCTTCTCTTTTGATCGTTCTGGCCGGCCTTTTCGGCGCGATTAACTATCTTTTTCTGAAACTGCCCTCGGCCATCGGGATCTTGGTGGTCTCGCTTTTTGCATCGGTGGCTATCCTTGTTCTGGATCTTTTGGCACCCGGCCTTGGCGTTGCTGATCAGGTACGCACGCAAGTGACCAGCATCGACTTTTCGGATGCGCTTTTGGAAGGCATGTTGGGGCTGCTCTTGTTTGCGGGCGCACTGCACGTCAAAATCTCGGACCTGCGCGAGCAATGGCGGTTGGTCTTCCTTATGGCCACGATGGGCGTTGCGCTTTCAACCGCTGTGGTCGGCGTGGGGTTCAGCTGGATCACAGGTATGCCGATATTGATCGCGCTGGTTTTCGGGTCGCTCATTACCCCCACCGACCCCGTAGCCGTGCTGGGCGTCTTGCGCGAGGCGAACCTGCAAAAATCATTGGAGACTAAGATCGCGGGCGAAAGCCTGTTCAATGACGGCGTGGGCTATGTTGTCTTCCTTGTGCTGGTCGGGCTGGCCTTCCCAGACCAAGGCAGCCATGGCGGCGGGCACGAGGAAAGCGCGGCCGTAAGCGCGGTCATCTTGTTTCTGCAAGAGGCCGTGGGAGGTGCCGTTCTGGGCGTGGCCCTTGGCTGGCTGACCTTCCGCATCATGCGCCGCATCGACGACTATTCGCTTGAGGTTCTGTTGACCCTTGGCCTTGCGTTCGGTGGATATGAATTGGCCGTCGCCTTGCACTTCTCGGCCCCGATCACGGCCGTCTGCGCGGGCCTTCTGATTGGCGACGTGGGCGCAAAACATGGGATGAGCGAAGAAACCCGCAAATATGTCGACGCCTTCTGGAAGCTGATTGACGAGATCCTGAATGCCGTCCTGTTCCTGATGATCGGGTTCGAGGTTTTCGCCGTCGCCTTCACCATGGACGCGGTCGTTGCAGGCACCATGGCCATCGCATTGGCGCTGGTCGCGCGCCTGACCGCTGTGGCCGTACCGGTGCTGCTTTTGAAACCCTTCCGCAGCTTCTCGCGCGGGGTGGTCCCGATCATGACATGGGGCGGGTTGAAGGGCGGGATTTCGGTTGCGCTGGCGCTGTCCCTGCCGGACAGTGAGTGGAAACCGCTGATCCTGACCGCGACCTATATCGTGGTGATCTTCTCGATCATCGTGCAAGGGCTGACCGTGGCCCCGATGGCTAAACGGGTCGGCCGCGAACCGGAGCTGATGTGATGCGCGACTATGCCGTCTATGATGTCTTCACCGACACGCCGTTCGGCGGCAACCAACTGGCCGTGATCCCGGACGGCGAAGGGTTGACGGACGCGCAGATGCAGACCATCGCGCGCGAGTTCAACTTCTCGGAAACGACCTTTGTTTTGCCGCCCGAGGATCCGAAACACACGGCCCGCATCCGTATCTTCACGCCCATGCGCGAGCTGCCCTTTGCAGGCCATCCGACGATCGGAACAGCCGTGATGCTTGCGGATATGGGATATGGCCCCGACATGGTGCTGGAATTGGGCGTCGGCCCCCTGCCCGCCCATGCTGAAGCCGGGCAGGCCAATTTCGTGACCGAGGTCCCGCTGGAGCGCAAAGGCACCCCCGCGCCCGAACTCGTCGCCCGCGCCATCGGCTGTGTGCCCGATCAGATCATCACCCTGCCCGAGATCGCCTCGCTGGGCGGGGATTTCGTCTTTGCGCAACTCGACAGTCGCAACACCCTGTCCGCCCTGTCCCCCAATGTTGACGCGATGCGCGAAGGGGCCGCGCTGTTCCCGGGCAATCACGATTTCGCCGTCTATGCGTGGGTCGAGGATGCGGATGGCACAATCCATGCCCGCATGTTCGCGCCTTTAGACGGCACCCCCGAGGATCCCGCCACCGGGTCCGCCGCCGCGCCCTTGGCCGCGCTTTTGTGCGAAGCCCGCGGGGCGGTGCAAAGCCTGACCATCCATCAAGGTTATGACATGGGGCGCCCGTCGCAGATCCACCTGAAAGCCGAACCCGGACGGGTCACCGTCGCCGGGTCTGCTATCCGCACCATGTCGGGCAAGCTGATCCTTTAACCCTGCTTGGGCGCGTTCATCACCGCCTCAAGGATCAATCGCGCCGACGGCTCGAAACTGGGCGCAAAGGCGTGGGCCGCGAAAGCTTCGCGCATGTCATCGGGCAGCCCTTCCAAGTCACGCTGAGCCGAGATGTCGAACTGCGCGGCCCCAAGCATGGTCATGGTGATTGTGCTGGCCAAAACATGGACCTGATCCGGCCCAGCGCCAATGACATATCCCAGATGCGCGGCCCATTCTTCCCCGAGCGCCAGCAATCGACGTTTGGCAGCAAAAAGCGGTTCATCCGCCACATTGGCCTCGATCACCGCGACAAGACGGGCAAAGAGCGGCAGGAAAAGCGGCGTGGTCTGCGCGCGCTCCGTCATCAATTGCGCCAGATGCGCGGCGCTGTCTCCGGGATGCGCGTCAGATTTGAAGCGTTCGACCACCTTTTCCATCGCCTCGATGAACAACAGCAGGAACAGCTCTTCTTTCGACCGGACATAAAGATACAGCGTCCCTTTCGCCAAGCCCGCGCGCTTGGCCAGCGCGCTCATCGTCACGCCGTCAAAGCCCGATTCGTCGATCATTTCCCGTGCAGCCGCCAATATCGACGCCTGCCGTTCGGACTTCTGATCATCCGACCGCGCTCTTTTCCCTTTCTCTTCCAGTGTCATACCCTAATTTGTGACGACCATGTCGCCTTCCCCAGTCAGCCAACCGCCAGCTCACACCAATATTGACCTGCGGGCACTTAATTTGTGTATCTCGTCCCGACAGTGAAAGGCAAATATCACGGAAAGGAAAGCCGCGCCAAACCCGACGTGGAACTGACGATACCTATGCCCTACCCCCTTTGCCTGCCCGAATTTTCACGGCATAAGGGGCGAACACCAAACCGGGGGGGCAGATGTCAGGCGCATCCATTTTGAAACGTTGTGAAGATATGGGGCTGCGCATGACCGACCAGCGCCGCGTGATTGCGCGTGTGCTAGAGGATGCCCATCACGACCACCCGGATGTGGAAGAGCTGCATGCCCGCGCCTCGGCAGTCGACAATCGCATCTCACTGGCGACCGTCTATCGTACTGTGAAACTGTTCGAGGAAGCCGGCATTCTGGTGAAGAACGAGTTTGGCGATGGGCGGGCGCGCTATGAAAGCGCGGATCGTGACCACCACGACCATCTGATTGATCTGACCACTGGCGAAGTGATCGAGTTTCTCGACCCTGAAATCGAAGCGCTTCAGGAAAAGATCGCCGCCAAGCTGGGTTATGAGCTGAAGGGCCACCGGCTGGAACTTTACGGCGTGCGCAAAAAAGACTGAAGCGCGCCGTCTATCACGTGTTGTGATTGAACATATCAAAGAATCCCCCCTTGTCGCGTTTGGGCAAATCGGGTTCTGTCGCCTGAAGACCTAGATGGACCTGAAAATGCAAAACATTCGCGGCATTCTGTTTGTAATCTTCTCGATGGCGGTTTTTGCCGGCGAAGATGCGTTCATCAAGTCGATGTCGCGCGGCATTCCCGTGTCCGAAGTGCTGATCTTTCTGGGGCTTGGCGGGATGATCGCATTCGGCACGTTAACCTTTATACAGCGCGGCACGCTGGCCCCGCTGGTGCACCGCGACATGCGCTCGCCTCTGATGTTGTGGCGCAATGCGTCCGAGGCCGTGGCCGCCATGTTCTTCATCACGGCCCTGTCGCTGGTGCCCCTGTCCACGGTCGCGGCCGTCTTCCAAGCCACGCCGCTTGCCATCACCGCAGGGGCGGCACTGTTTCTGGGCGAACAGGTCGGCTGGCGACGTTGGAGCGCCATCGGCCTAGGCTTTATCGGTGTCTTGATCATCATCCGGCCCGGAGGTGACGCCTTCCAACTTGCTGCTCTTCTGCCCCTGGGCGCGGTGATCACCATCGCATTGCGCGATCTGTTGACCCGGCAAATGGATCCGTCGATCCCATCCCTCAGCGTCGCCTTCTATGGCTTTTTCGCCGTCATCCCAGCCGGGCTTTTGCTGGCTCCAATCAACGATCCTTTCGTGATACCGCAAGGCGTCGAATGGGCATATATGCTGGGCGCGATCGTCTGTGGCGTGTCGGGATACTATGCCATCGTGCAGGCGATGCGGATTGCCGAAACCTCGATCATCATGCCGTTTCGATACATGCGGCTGATCTTTTCGATGGCGCTTGGCATGTTGGTCTTCTCCGAACGCCCGGATTTCTGGACCTATGTGGGGGCCACCATCGTTATCGGCACTGGCGCCTACACATTCTGGCGTGAACAACGCGCCCGCGCGCGCTAACATTCCCCTGCGCTGTTGCCCGAGACGGCCTGACGCGCTAAAGACGCCTCAACTGAAGTTTTCTTCTTATTGGGAGCGCTAACATGAGCACCATCATTGATATTCTCGCCCGTGAAATTCTGGACAGCCGCGGCAACCCCACCGTCGAAGTGGACGTGATCCTTGAAGACGGCACGCTGGGCCGCGCTGCTGTGCCCTCGGGCGCGTCAACCGGTGCCCACGAAGCCGTAGAAAAGCGTGACGGCGACAAGTCGCGCTACATGGGCAAGGGCGTTCTGGCCGCTGTCGAAGCCGTAAATGGCGAGATTGCCGAGATGCTGATCGGTTTCGACGCGACCGAGCAGGAAGCCATCGATGCCGCCATGTGCGAGCTGGACGGCACCCCCAACAAAGGCCGCTTGGGCGCAAACGCCATTCTGGGCGTGTCGCTGGCCGTGGCGAAAGCTGCTGCCGATGCTTCGGCCCTGCCGCTTTACCGCTATGTTGGCGGTGCTTCAGCCCGCGTTCTGCCTGTGCCTATGATGAACATCATCAATGGCGGTGAACATGCCGACAACCCGATCGACATTCAGGAATTCATGATCATGCCCGTTTCGGCCGCGAACATCCGCGAAGCCGTGCGCATGGGATCGGAAGTCTTCCACACTCTGAAAAAAGAGCTGTCCGCCGCTGGCCTGTCCACCGGCATCGGCGACGAAGGCGGCTTTGCCCCCAATATCGGCTCGACCCGTGACGCGCTCGACTTCATCATGAGCTCGATCGAAAAGGCTGGCTATAAGCCCGGTGAGGACATCTATCTGGCCCTCGATTGCGCCGCGACCGAATACTACAAGGACGGCAAATACGTTCTTGCTGGCGAAGGAAAATCGCTGTCCAGCGAAGAGAACGCCGCGTACCTGAAAGCGCTGTGTGACGACTATCCGATCATCTCGATCGAAGATGGCATGGACGAAGACGATTGGGATGGCTGGATCGCCCTGACCAATGCCATTGGCGACAAGGTGCAGCTGGTGGGCGACGACCTGTTTGTAACCAACCCCGAGCGTCTGGCGATGGGCATCGAAAAAGGTGCTGCGAACTCGATGCTGGTGAAGGTGAACCAGATCGGGTCGCTGTCGGAAACGCTGAAAGCCGTCGACATGGCCCACCGCGCTCGCATGACCAACGTCATGTCGCACCGCTCGGGCGAGACCGAGGACGCCACCATCGCAGACCTTGCTGTCGCCACCAATTGCGGCCAGATCAAAACCGGCTCGCTGGCCCGTTCGGACCGGTTGGCGAAGTACAACCAGCTGATCCGCATCGAGGAAAGCCTGGGCGCGACTGCTGAATATGCGGGGCGCAGCATTCTGAAGTGATGTCCATGAAATCAAGGATCACCCCAAACCTAAGGACCGCATTCCTAAAGGCCATGGTGATCCTTGGCCCCTCCTATTTCGTCGCGTTTTTGACGGACAAGATGGTTTATGTTGTTCCAACCTTGGCAGCGGCAGGGATCTTCGCGTCAACTATCGAAACACGCGACGTGAATCGACTTCTCGATGAAGGCGGAGATCAGCATGACGACAATCACCAACAGTTGGATTCTTAAACCAACGGCTGCACCATAATAGTCAGGCCGGGGATTTCCCCGGCCTTTTTTCTGCGCCCACATGACAACTTCGTCATCCCGGTTGCTCCACGCCGGTCAGCGCCTAAACTTCCTCCATGGCAAGTATTGCGCAATATCAGGTTCATCTCATTCTGCTCTGTTTTGCTGTGGGCGCGTTGGGTGCTGCGTTCCTGTTTCGCAAACCGCCCGGCCACGCAGCGTGGAAACTGGCGGATTTGGTCTGGGTGCTTTTGGGCGGGCTTGGTGCGCTGATTGCCATCTTCGCGGGGCTTTACACGGCGGACAGCTCGCGGCTGGATCGGCAGATCGACGTGGCCTATACGGTCACGCGGGCCTTTGACGGGGACGCGGCGCGGTTTCGGCTGCGGTATTGCGAGGGCGCGGAGGATGCGGATCTTCTCACCCTTTGTGAAAAGATCGAGTTCCTGTCTGCTTCGACCGCCGCCAATGCAGATCTGCCCTTGTTTATCGAAGTCACGCAGTCCGCCGCCCCGCTTGCGAGCCTCAGCTTTCTGCTTGGCAAACGCGCGACCGCCCGCGAGGAGGAAATGCAGGACATGCGCGCGCAAGCCGACGCGTTCAGCATCGAGCGTTTCCTTGTATTCGCAGCCACCGACAACAAGACCAAAACCGCCGCCACCGCCCTTGCCCCAACCCGTCCCGAAGTTGTGGGCGATTTCAACGTGCTGGCGCGCGCCTATGAAGATCTGGTGACCGAGGTCGGCGCGCTGAAGAACGAATGGGAATATCTGCAACAGCACGCGGGCATTCTGATCTGGCAGGTCATTGCGCTGTGCATGGTCAGCTTCGCGGCCCCCTTCCGGCTGGGAAAATCCATCACCGAACTGCGCCACAGTTTGTGATGGGCAGGTTGTGATGGTCGCGGTACAGCGCAGTTGCGCGCGTTCTTAAAATCGCGGGCAACGTGCCGCGGCGTGCGCACGGACTGTCGCAGGATGCGCATCACCACTTGTCCAAGTGCACCCTCATGCGCATGCTGGCCCAAGGACGCGCACAAGGAATTTGATATGAAGGTTTTAAGATCCATCGCCCACTCTTTCATTAAGCGCGCCGAGCGCCGGGTGGGCGTGCAGTTCGACTATATCCACGCGATTGCGAACACGGATATTGGCTTGCTGTCGCGCTATAACCGGTTGTTTGGCTTTCTGGACCCGCGCAAACACCTGCCAGCCGAGGCTTACCACGCCGCCCGTCTGCGCGGGGCGTTGGCGGCCGATTGTGGCACCTGTGTCGAGGCCGAGATCAATCTGGCCCTGTCTGCTGGGCTTTCGAAAAACTGGATCAAGGATGTGCTGTCGGGCACAGGCGACGGCCCTATTGCCGAGGTCATTGCCCTGACCGATGCAGTGGTGCGCGACCGGGCCGATCTGCCCGAGGCCCGCGACGCCATTATCTCTGCCTATGGACAGGCAGGCTTGATCGAGCTGAGTTTTGCCATGAACGGCGCGGCCCTTCTTCCCGGCGTCAATCGCGCGATGGGATATGCGACCGCCTGTAACCTGTCGATGATGAGCAAACTGGCATGACCCCAGACCAGATCATTCAACACCTGAACCTCTCCCCGCATCCTGAAGGCGGGCATTATCGCCAGACTTGGGTGGACGGCGACGCCGATGGGCGCCCCAGCGGCACCTGCATCTATTTTCTGTTGAAGAAGGGCGAGCGCAGCCATTGGCACCGCGTCGACGCGACCGAGATTTGGCTTTACCACGCAGGCGCACCTTTGGTGTTGTCCATGGCAGAAGGCGATCAAGGTCCAGCGGTCGAGCATATGCTGGGTCCGGATCTGGCTGCGAGCCATACCCCGCAGATCATCGTTCCAAAGGACCACTGGCAAGCGGCGCGCACGACCGGCGCCTTTACGCTGGTCAGTTGCACCGTTTCGCCGGGGTTTCAGTTCGAGGGCTTCACACTGGCCGAACCGAGGTTCGACATTCCGACAGGTTGATTACGAACCGCCCAACAGGACTGTGGACACCGGCACCATCGCGACCGAGCTGACGCGGTTCCCCACGCTCCATTCGATCAAAGCGGCAATGGTCTGTGGCACCGCATGGCCCATCAGGATCACACCGTCCTCTTGATCGGCCTTGAAGGCGGCATTGTCCAGAAAACGTCGGATCACCTTGTTGTCTTCACCTGCGCCGTCCAGCTCGCGGAAGATCAGCCCAGCGGGCACGCCAGTTTTAATCGCGTTTTTGTGCCCCGTGTTGAGCCCCGCGGGCTGGGTGATCAACCCATGTCCCGACGCCACAAGGATTTCAGCGATCTGGCGCGACAGCGGCGCGTTGGTCTGAAAGCCGATGTCCGGCGACATATAGACCGCAACCCCTTGGTCCAGCTTGGATTGCTGCACCTGAAAGTTCACTTCGGCATCCGTCGGGGTTGCCGCGGGCGGCAGCCCCGCTTGAATGACCAGCTCGGCCCCGGCATCACGATAGAAAGCAATCGCCTCGTCCAGATCGGGGGCGTTCACATCTACGATGACACTGACAGGAAATGGCAAGCTGTCGAGCCCTTGCAGCTGGGCACGCTCGGGGCCCATGTCTTTCAGCACAATCGCCATCAGGGGGCGACCTTGCGTGTCGCCCGCAGGCACCGCGTTACGTTCGATTGCCAGAGGCGAATTTGATTGATCGGATCTCGGGGTCTGCAAGGCGGCCTCGTCATCGCCCCCCTGTCCTTCCCCGCCCGGGGTCAGGTCATTTGTGCCAATGCTGGGCAGACGGTTTGTGGTCACACCAGTGGCCTGATCTTCCAGCGGAGCCACCGACGTGCCCAATCCGCTTTGCTGATCGTTGGTCACTTCCGGCTCGGCAGTTTCGGGTTCGGTAACGTCCGGTTCGGCCACATCGGGTGCTGTCTCGGGTTCGGGCGCGGTTTCAGGTTCGGGTGCGGTTTCAGGTTCGGGTGCAGGTTCGGGGACCAAGGCGCTTTCGGTATCGGCACCATCGTCCGCGACCGATGGCTCTTCTTCAGGTGTGGCCGTTTCCGGAGCGTCAGCTTCGGTGGGAGTGTCGGTATTTCCTTCTGGAGCGTCAGTGCTTTCTGTGGTCACATCTTCGGTAACCGGATCGGCAACCGGGGTTTCCGCCTCGACCGGTGCAACCGGCGCGGCGCCCATTTCGACCTTCGGCAACATCGGAGACACCAACGCCAACCCAACAGCAGACACAACACCGCCAGAAATCACACCTGTAAGGAAGCCTTTTGCCATGGCTGCTACCCCCAATTTGCTCAATTGATACCGCGCCGCTCTTGACCCTCGGCGCTTGCCTGGACCATGTATAGCCCGACAAGGGCTTTTCGTAACCCCTTCTGATACAACTTTGGCGAAAGGCCGCAAGATGATCCTGCTGATCGACAATTATGACAGCTTTACCTACAACCTCGTCCATTATTTTGGCGAGCTTGGGGCCGATGTGGTTGTCCGCCGCAACGACGCGCTGAACGTGCAAGAGGCGATGGGCATGGGCGCAGATGGGATCGTTTTGTCCCCCGGCCCCTGTGACCCGGCACAGGCGGGCATCTGCCTGCCTTTGACCTTGGCCGCAGCCGAGGCGAAAGTGCCTCTGTTCGGTGTATGTCTGGGCCACCAGACGATTGGCGAGGCGTTCGGCGGCGATGTCATCCGCGCGCCTGAAATCGTACATGGCAAGATGGGCACCGTTCTTCACGAAGGCAAAGGCGTGTTCGAGGGCTTACCGTCACCGCTTCAGGCCACGCGCTATCACTCGCTGGTGGTGGATCGCGCCACCCTGCCAGATAGCCTCGAGATCACGGCCGAGCTGGACAATGGCTTGATCATGGGCCTGCGCCATAAAGAGCTGAACATTGAAGGCGTACAGTTCCACCCCGAAAGTATCCGGTCCGAACACGGCCACGCGATGCTGGAAAACTTCCTCAAGAAAACAAAGGTGCCGGCATGAGCGACGCGATGAAACCTCTGATCTACGCCGCAACCGAAGGCCCGCTGTCGCGCGCCCAAGCCGAGGCTGCATTCGAGGAGCTTTTTGAAGGCCGCGCCACCCCTGCCCAGATCGGTGCGCTTCTGGCTGCCATGCGGGCACGTGGGGAAAGCGTTGCGGAGTATTCGGCCGCAGCTGCCGTCATGCGCGCGAAATGCGCCAAGGTGAACGCGCCTAAAGGGGCGATGGACATTGTGGGCACGGGCGGCGACGGGATGGGCACGCTGAATATCTCGACCGCGACGGCGTTTGTTGTGGCGGGCGCAGGCGTCACGGTCGCCAAACACGGCAATCGTAATCTGTCGTCAAAATCCGGCGCAGCGGATGCGTTGACGGAAATGGGCGTGAACGTCATGGTCGGCGCAGACGTCGCCGAGCGCGCGATCAACGAAGTCGGTATCGGCTTCATGATGGCCCCGATGCACCACCCCGCAATGAAACACGTCATGCCGGTCCGTCAAGAAATGGGCTGCAAGACCATCTTCAACATCCTTGGCCCGCTGACAAACCCCGCTGGTGCCAAACGCCAGTTGACCGGTGCTTTTGCGGCTGACCTGATCTTCCCAATGGCCGAGACCCTGCAAGCGCTGGGATCTGAAAAAGCGTGGTTGGTCCACGGTGCGGACGGGATGGACGAGATTTCGATCACCGGGGCAACCTCGGTTGCGGCGCTTGAAGATGGCAAGATCCACGCCCGCGAGATCCACCCAGAAGATGCAGGGCTGCCCGTGCATCCTCTGGCGTCCATTCTGGGCGGAGAACCCGCTGAAAACGCCGTCGCATTCCGCGCCCTTCTCGACGGAGAGGCCTCGGCTTATCGTGATGCAGTTCTGTTCAACGCCGCCGCGGCGTTGGTCGTGGCCGACAAGGTGGACGATCTGAAATCGGGTGTCGAGATGGCCGCCGAAAGCATCGATAGTGGCGCTGCGAAAGCCAAGATCGAAGCGCTGGCCGCCCTGACCTCGGCCGCCTGACTTGCCCCTGCCCCCTCAAGGAACTAGACCAAGCCCATGAGCACCGTTCTGGATAAAATCAAAGCCTACAAACTTGAACATGTGGCCGCGTGCAAAACCGTTCGCCCCCTGTCCGAGGTCGAGGCCGCCGCCCGCGCCGCAAGCCCCACCCGTGGCTTTGCAGACTCCCTGATGAAAGACGCCGAAAACGGCTATGGCCTGATCGCCGAAGTTAAAAAGGCCAGCCCCTCTAAGGGCTTGATCCGCGAAGACTTCAACCCGCCCGAGATCGCCAAAGCCTATGAAGCTGGCGGCGCGTCCTGCCTGTCGGTCCTGACCGATGCACCGTCCTTCCAAGGGGCTGACGAATTCCTTGTGGCCGCGCGGTCCGCCGTGTCGCTGCCAGCGCTGCGCAAGGATTTCATGTATGACACCTATCAGGTCGCCGAGGCCCGCGCCTTAGGCGCAGACTGCATCCTGATCATCATGGCTTCGGTCGAAGACACCCAAGCACAAGAGCTTGAAGACGCAGCTTTTTCTTGGGGCATGGACGTTCTGGTAGAAGTCCACGACGAAGAAGAGTTGGAACGTGCCACGATCCTGAAATCCCCTCTTCTGGGCGTCAACAACCGCAACCTGAAAACGTTTGAGACCACACTCGACACCACCCGCCGCCTATCGAAACTGGCGGGCAGCGAACGTCATCTGGTCTGCGAAAGTGGCCTTTTCACCCCGCAGGATCTGGCTGACATGGCCGCGCACGGCGCCCGCAGCTTTCTGATCGGCGAAAGCCTGATGCGTCAGGACGATGTTCAGGCCGCAACCCGCGCGATCCTTGCTGACCCGGTGCCCGCATGAGCGACAGCCCCCTGACCCATTTCGACGCTGAAGGACAGGCGCATATGGTCGATGTCTCGGACAAGGCTGTGACCGATCGCGTTGCGCTGGCCGAGGGCTTCGTGCGCATGACGCCGGACACTTTGGCGCTGGTGACGTCCGGCACCGCCAAGAAAGGCGACGTTCTGGGCATTGCGCGACTGGCGGGGATTATGGGGGCCAAGAAGACCTCGGACCTGATCCCGCTGTGCCATCCGCTGCCGATCACCAAGGTCGCGCTGGAGCTTGAACCGCAGCCCGACTTGCCCGGCGTGCGCATAACAGCGACCGTGAAGACTGGTGGCCAGACAGGCGTTGAAATGGAGGCACTGACTGCCGTTTCGACCGCTTGCCTGACGGTCTATGACATGCTGAAAGCGGCCGAGAAGGGCATGGAGATCACGGGAATTCGCCTTCTGCGCAAAGAAGGCGGGAAATCAGGGATTTACACGGCAGATTCTGGGGCAGACTGATGATCACTGTGAACGAGGCTTTGGACGCAATCTTCGATCTGGTCACGCCTTGTGGAACAGAAAATGTGACACTGGCCGAGGCCGCTGGCCGCGCCCTTGCCGCCCCCGTCACCGCGACCCGATTGCAACCGCCCTTTGCCGCCTCGGCCATGGATGGCTATGCGCTGAACGGCGTGGAAGCCGACCCCGAAGCGATGTTCCGCGTGATTGGCGAAAGCGCGGCTGGTCATGGATATGAAGGGCGCGTTGGTTCCGGTGAATGCGTCCGCATCTTCACCGGCGCGCCCCTGCCTGAAGGCACCAATCGCGTCATCATTCAGGAAGATGTAAGCCGCAAAGGCAATCTAATCACCCTCGCCCGAAAGCTTGACGAAGGCCCCCATGTGCGCCCTGCCGGAGCGGACTTCAAACCCGGCGACACGATCCCTGCCCCGCGCGTTTTGACGCCCGCCGATCTGGCGCTGGCGGCCGCGATGAACGTGCCCGACCTAACCGTTTCCCGCAAACCTGTCGTGGCGCTTTTGGCCACCGGGGACGAGCTGGTCATGCCGGGCGAGGAACCGGGCCCGGATCAGATCATCGCCTCGAACAGTTTCGGCCTGAAAGCTCTGATCGAGGCGAACGGAGGCCACGCCCGCATGCTTCCCATCGCGCGCGACAATGCAGAAAGCCTGCGCACCGCGCTGGAGCTGGCAGCGGATGCAGATCTGATCGTCACCATCGGCGGTGCATCCGTCGGCGATCACGACATCGTTGGAGATGTGGCGGCCGAGATGGGCATGGATCAGAGCTTTTACAAAGTTCTGATGCGCCCCGGAAAGCCGCTTATGGCGGGCCGTATGGGCGATGCTGTGATGATCGGCCTGCCCGGAAATCCCGTCTCTTCAATGGTTTGCGGCCATGTCTTCCTTGTGCCTGCGCTGCGCGCCATGCAAGGACTGGGCGAAGCCGCTGCCCCGCGTTTCTCGGCCACGCTTGCCGCGGATATCAGCCCAAATGGCCCGCGCGAACACTATATGCGAGCCCGGGTCGAGAACGGCGAGATTACCGTTTTCGACAGCCAAGACAGTGCCCTTCTGTCCGTTCTGGCGCAAGCCAACGCGCTTTTGGTGCGCCCCGTGTCCGCCCCGGCGCTGACAGCAGGCGCGCAAGTCGATTACCTTCCGATCTGAGCACTTTCCTGTCCCACCGCCATGCTTGACACAAAAAGGGAACAGGGGTAGAACATAGCTTGAACGCCCCGCGACGAGGGCTTTGGGCAGAAGGTAGCATATCACTCCTTGCGCCTTCATGAACGAGGACGGAGGAACGCAGATATGCTGACCCGCAAGCAGTTGGAACTTCTGGAATTTATTCACATCCGCATGCAAAAAGACGGCGTATCGCCCTCTTTTGACGAGATGAAAGAGGCGCTGGACCTGCGCTCGAAGTCCGGTATTCACCGCCTGATCACAGCGCTTGAGGAACGTGGGTTTATCCGCCGCCTTGCCCACCGCGCCCGCGCGATCGAGATCGTGAAACTGCCTGAAACCATGGAAAATTCTGGCCGCGCCGGGTTTGAACCGCGTGTGGTGGATGGGGGCCGTCCTGAAAGCACGCCCGCAACCGCGATGCCGCTGGACGCGCTTGGCGTGAACGAACTGCCACTTCTTGGCCGGATCGCCGCTGGTGAGCCGATCGAGGCAATCACCGACGGGGCGCACCATGTGTCCGTCCCCGGTGCGATGTTGGGTGCTGGCGGGCGTCACTATGCGCTTGAAGTTAAAGGCGACAGTATGATCGAGGCGGGCATCAACAACGGCGATGTTGTGGTGATCCGAGAGACCAACCAAGCCGACAATGGCGACATCGTTGTCGCACAAGTGGACGGGTACGAGGCCACGCTGAAACGCTTCCGTAAGAACGGCGATATGATCGCGCTTGAAGCGGCAAATCCTGCCTATGAAACCCGCCTTTTGCCGGAAGGCCAGGTGAAGGTGCAGGGTAAACTGGTCGGGTTGATCCGCACCTATTAAGGCGCGGCAGCAGCCACGAACAAAAAAGCCCGGATCATACCGGGCTTTTCTAATTTGGTCTGTGGCCTTCGACTAGCTGAGTTTGGACAGTTTCGACTGAAGCTCGACCAGCTGTTTTTTAATTTTGTCCAGCTCGTCAGCGTCCCCGGACTTCTCGTCCGCTTCGCCTTCTTGAGCCGGGCCAGATGATCCGGAAAAGCCGCCCATCATCGCTTTCATAAAGGCTTCTTGCTGCGCCTGCATCGCTTCGAACCCCGGCATATTTGCCATCGGGTTCCCCATCGTGCCAAGGTTTTCCATCATCTTCGACTGCCCATCGCGCAGCATTTCAAAGCTGGCGGCCAGAAATTGCGGCACGACGCTTTGCGCCTGCGTGGTATAGGACCGAACCAGATCGGTCAGCACATCCACGGGCAGGACGTTTTCGCCCCGGCTTTCATGTTCGGCAATGATTTGCAGCAGATACTGACGTGTCAGGTCATCGCCCGACTTCAGGTCGATGATCTGAACCTCGCGCCCATCGCGGATGAAGCCCGCAATGTCGTCCAAGGTCACGTAATCGGACGTTTCCGTATTATAAAGCCGCCGACTGGCATAACGCTTGATCAGCAGCGCGTCCTGAGACTTGGTCATGTTACTTCTCCCCGCAGAAATTCATCTTTCTGCACCGCAAAAGCCTAGCAGCGCGGGACATAAAGGCAAGACTTTTGCTCAAATTGTATGCATAGGCCCAAAAAAGGAAAAGGACGGGCCAATGACCCGTCCTTCAGGAAGTTGCCGGGGGGAGGAGTGCTCCGGCAGATATCCTAGCTTATTTCGCAGTTGCCTTTTTGGCAGCTTTCGAAACTTCGTCGGTTGCTTTTTTGACAGCAGCCTGAGCTTCTTCGCCCATCTCTTTGCCAGCAGCCATCATCAGCTCAACGGTTTCAGCCTGAACTTTTTTGGCAACTTCAGCGAAAGCAGCCATATTTTCGGCAGCCAGTTCGGCCTGAGCCGAAGCGAAGTCGGTCATGGCTTTCGAGTAGTCAGCTGCTTCTTCTTTAGCAGTCGCAACATCGCCCATTTTGGCCAGAGTTTCTTTGGTCCACTTGGTCGAGATCTCGGCCGATTTGTCAGCAGCCTGCAGCGCTACGTTCGACAGTTTCTCGCCCAGGGCGGCCTGGTTTTTGAAAGCGTCCTGAGCAACGGTCATGTCCAGCGGGAAGTTAGCCATCATGTCCTGGAACATTTTGGTGAAGTCTTGAGTCTTAGTCATTTCAAAGCTCCTAGAGTTTCGGGGGCGCCGGGAGGAAGCGCCGGTCTGTTTCTGAGGAACAATATGTATGCTGCAGTGCAGCAAATCAAGTTTTTTCTGCACTGCAGCATGTAACAATTTTAAGTTGTTGGTTTCCAAGCCTTTAAAGACGGCTATTCCTTGGGAACCGCCTTTACGTATGTGCCGGGTGCTGGCGCAAGCGGCTTATGGGTCGAATCACCCGGCTGTCGCGCATCAACCTTTTTGCCCGACTTTTTCGCCAGCCATTTATCCCAGCGGCCCCACCACGATCCCTCGTGAAAGCTGGCACCTTCCAGCCAATCCGCGGACGCTTCGGGCCAATCTTCATTGGTATAGTGGCCGTACTTCTTCTTGGAAGGCGGGTTCACGATCCCGGCGATATGGCCGCTTTCCGAAAGGATAAAGGTCTTGTCCTTGCCCGACATCTTCCGCATCCCGTTATAGGATGACTTCCACGCGGCGATGTGGTCGGTCTCGCACGCGATGGCGCAAATCGGGGTATCCACGTCCGACAGGGCCAGATGTTCGCCCAGCAGCTCGAAGTCGCCACGCGCGAATTCATCGTTCTGACACAGGCCGCGCAGATACTCGACCGTCATCTTTGCAGGCAGATTGGTGCTGTCGCCATTCCAATAGAGCAGATCAAAGGCCGGGGGCGTCTTGCCAAGCATATAGCTGTTGATC
Source organism: Aliiroseovarius sp. ABM4_368 (assembly GCF_056161205.1). Classification (NCBI taxonomy): domain Bacteria; kingdom Pseudomonadati; phylum Pseudomonadota; class Alphaproteobacteria; order Rhodobacterales; family Paracoccaceae; genus Aliiroseovarius; species Aliiroseovarius sp. ABM4_368. Next base: position 1,127,322 of record NZ_JBSWYR010000001.1, read on the forward strand.
GCGGGACCATAGATCAGGTCATTAGGCCGCAGATACGAAAAAGTGCGCGACATGAAGAAACTGTCCAGATAGCCGCTTTCGTTCACCTCTTCCTCGATGCCGTCGATAAAGTCGTCATCCAGAAACACGCCAACCTCGCCCTGATCCGAGAAATCGGTGAGCGTGGTAAAGAAGGTGGCCGAGTTGATAGACTTGTCGCCGCGCTTCTTCATCAGCGCCAGCGTCAGGGACAGCGTCGTGCCCGCGATGCAATAGCCGACCACGTTCACTTTCTTCTGTCCGGTGATCTCTTTCACCTCGCGGATTGCAGCCATATAGCCGTCTTCCACATAATCCCCCAGCCCCACATCGCGATAGGACGCGTCCGGGTTGACCCAGCTGACCACGAACAGCGTATAGCCCTGATCGACGATCCATTTGATCAGGCTATTCTGTTCCTTCAGGTCCATGATGTAGAACTTGTTGATCCAGGGCGGGAAGATGATCAGAGGGCGCGCGTACACCTTTTCGGTCGTGGGCGTGTACTGGATCAGCTCCAACATGCGGTTGCGATAGATTACCTCGCCAGGAGTGGTGGCGATATTGGCGCCGACCTCAAAGGCGCTTTCGTCAACCAGCTTGACCAAAAGCTCGCCATCATTGGCCTCAAGATCTGTCACAAGGTTTTCCAACCCATCGACCAGAGACTGGCCGTTGGTCTCAATCGCGCGTTCCATCGCGTCGGGGTTGGTGCCCAGAAAATTTGTCGGGCTCATCATGTCGATCATCTGCTGGGTAAAGAACTCCATCCGCTTGCGTTCATCCGCATCCAGCCCTTCAACTTGCTGCAACGAGTCCGACATTGCATCCGAGGTGATCTGATACTGCCGCTTCAGATAGTTGAAGTAAGGGTGCGTTTCCCAAAGGGGGTTGGAGAAACGGCGGTCCTTGGGGGCGTGATCTTCGGGGGCCTTGAATTCGCCCGACAACAGCGCCGATTGCGCTTCGACGGCATGTTCCAAGGTTTTACCCCAGAAGGCGGCCTGCTGTTCGATCATTTTGGCGGGGTTGGCCATCATGTCCGACATCATCGAACTGGCCGCTTTCATATAGAAATCCTGCCCCGGCCCCTGAAGACTGGCGCGCACTGGTTTGTGATGCGACATGATCTCGCCCAGACGGGTGGTTAGCGCTTCAATCTTAGCTAGATTCGCGCCCAATTCGCTTATTTCCAGCACCTCAGATGACGAACTTTCCTTTTGATCTGTTGTCATAGATCGAATTCCCCCCTATCCTTTCGCTGGTGCAGCATTACAAAAACCGCATATGTTTACGACTATGCGAATGCAGGCGCGAAAAAGCAAAGGCTAATTAGGGGGCAGCACATGCGTTACATGGCGACCTACGACCTGATGGAAACCATCCGCAACACGAATCAGTGGCTTGGGGCCACGGCGGCTGCGATGGGGTCCTACCCAGCAACAGCGTTGTTTCCCAGCCCGGTCTTCCAAATGATGGCCGCTTGGGGTGAAGTGACCGAGCGCAGCTTTCACCGCATGATTGTAAAGCCCGACTGGGGCATCACCAGCGTCGTGGCAGAAGACGGCCGCGATCACGTGGTTCAAATTGAAAAACTGGTCGAACGTCCCTTTGGTGACCTGATCCAGTTCAAGGTGTTGGGCCGCCCAGAAAAAGCACGCCGCGTTATGCTGGTCGCGCCCATGTCTGGCCACTATGCAACCCTGCTGCATTCCACCGTTGCCAGCCTTCTTCCCGATGCCGAGGTTTATGTGACCGACTGGCACAACGCCCGCGACATCCCTGTCAGCGAAGGCAAGTTCGACGTCGAAGATTACACCCTTTATCTGGTGGATTTCATGCGCCACCTTGGCCCCGACATCAACGTCGTGGCCGTGTGCCAACCGGCCCCGCTGACACTGGCCGCCACCGCCTATTTGGCCGAGATTGATCCCGAGGCGCAGCCGCAAACCCTGACCTTGATTGGCGGCCCGATCAACCCGGACGCCGCCGCCACCGACGTAACCGACTTTGGCCGCCGCGTGACGATGGGCCAGCTGGAAGAACTGGCGATCCAGCGCGTGGGCTTCAAATATGACGGCGCGGGCCGCTTGGTGTATCCGGGCCTTCTGCAGTTGGCTGGTTTCATGTCGATGAACTCGGAAACGCACTCGAAAGCCTTTGCTGACCAAATCATGCGCGTCGCCAAGGGCGAAGCTTCTGACCATGACAAGCACAATCGCTTCTATGACGAGTATCTTGCCGTCATGGACATGACCGCGGAATTCTATCTGTCCACGGTCGAGCGGATCTTTAAAAACTGCGAGATCGCCAAGAACGAATTCGTCGTCGATGGCCACAAGATCGACATTGGAAAGATCACCGATGTTGCGGTGAAAACCGTCGAAGGCACCAAAGATGACATCACCGCACCGGGCCAGTGCATCGCCGCTTTGGACATGCTGACAGGCCTGCCCGACGACAAAAAGGCCAGCCACGTCGAAGACGGCGCGGGCCATTACGGTATCTTCGCGGGCAAAAGCTGGCGTAACAATATCCGTCCGCTGGTTCTGGACTTCATCGACCAGAACGCCGGACGTCACGCGGCACAAGCCGCCAAGAAAAAGGCTGCCAAGAAAGGCAAGCCGGTTGCATTGAAAGCGGTTAAGAAGGCTGCAAGCTAAGCCCTTCTACATTCCAGAAACACAAAAACGCGCCTGCCCTTCAGCATGGCGCGTTTTTTTCATGTCCTGTGGTCAGGCCTCAGGCAATGGCGCGTTCGCGCAGTTGAAGCGGCAGCTCCATCCATGCGCGCAGACCGATGTTCACGTGTTCGGGCGTTTCCAGCGTCGGCAGATGGCCTGCCTCGGGCAGGATCACAAGCTCGGCGTCTTGAATCAGCCCGGCCATGGTTTCATGACGCTTGGGTGGGGTCAGCGTATCATGCCCGCCGCACATTACCATCGTGGGGATTTTCAACCGTTGCAACGCGCGTTGCGCGTCCGGCCTGCGTTGCAGTGCACGGGTCTGGCGTACAAAAACCTCGGGGCCCATATCGCGGGCCATTTGATATACAAGCTCTAGAATCTTCAGGCGGTTCTCGGTCGGTGCCAGACAATCGGGCGAGAAAGCCTCGGCCATCGCCTGATCCAAACGGCCAATATTGGCATGCACAATCTGAGGTTCCCGCCAAGCGGCCTGTTCGGGACTGTCGGACAAGGGTGTGGTCGAGATTAGCGCCAATCGGTTCACCCGATCGGGCGCGCGCCGGGTCATCTCCATCGCGACGATGCCGCCAAGACTTAACCCCGCCAGCGCAAAGCGCGTGGGCAATTGGTCCAACAGGCGCGACGCTATTTCGCGCACGGTTTCGCCTTGCGTCGGCGCGGCAACGATAACCGTGTGATCCCGTGATAGGTCGTTGATTTGCGGCCCGAAAACGCGCGCGTCGCACATCATCCCGGGTATCAAAACCAGAGGTTCCCTCATGCCTGCCTCGTATATTTTTTGTCTTCTTTAGCAGAACTGTGAGGGCAGGCCCGGATGGGCGCAAGTTATAACCCGCGCGCCCAGTCCAGAATTTTTGCGACCGTGGGATCTGTGCCATTCGGGCTGGCAATGTCGCCCGCCAGAACATGTGCCGAAGGCTCGATCCCCGGCCCCGGTTCAACCACATACCGGTGCACGATTCCGCCCCAACCTGCGGCGACTTTTTCCGTCGCCTCGGCAGACACCACCTGATCCGCCTTGGAATAGATGAACAGTGCAGGGACTTTCACGATCCCATAGCTTGAGTTCACGGCAGATTTCACCATCGCCGCCATCGGCATCAACGCAGTTGTGGGATAGCTTTCGGTCCAGAACTGGGCCTGCCTGTCGTTCATCGGCCTAAACCCACGCGTCGCGCCCGTCACCAACGGCACCCAATGGCGGGCAGCTGGGAAGGTTAGAAGCGGTGCGGCGCTGTGGTTGATCCCAAAATTGGGCGAGATGAAGGTAATCCCCTTCACGCTCTGCGATGCCACCTCGTCAAACATGCCCAGCGCTGCGATCGTGCCCCCGGTCGAGGTCGCGATGATCAGCACTTCGTCCCCAATGGCGCGCCCGATGGCCATGGCCTCGGCGAAGTCGACCATCCAGTCGTTGACGGTGGGACCGTCCATCGCTTCGGCACTGCGGCCGTGACCCGCCAGACGGGCGTTGTAAAGGTTGGCGCCCAGCCCTTCGGCCACGCGCTGTTGCACCGGGCTGATTTCTTGATGGCTGGCCGAGAAGCCGTGGATATAGACCACCGAAATCGGCGTCTTCTCCCCTGCCTCGCCCGCCCAAGTGATCTGTTTCTCGGTACCCTCTATCAGATCGTCAAACACCCCTTCCCGCCGCGCCAGATAGGCGTCGGGATCAGGGCCAATCGCGGCCGCGTCAAACTGAACGTTCAGGTCAACCGGTTCATAAGGGCCGATCACGAACAGGGCCGCAACAACAGCGGATACGCCCATCGCAGCGCGTAATGCGCCCCTCATGATGCACCACGGGCCAAGACGACCTTGACCATCTTTTGGATCGTGCGCAGGCATTCGTCGTCCGAGAACCGATGATCTGCCCCTTTCACAAGGATCAGACGGATGTCATCGCCCTCGGCATGCTCCAACAGCTTAACGGCTTGCGAAGTCGGAACCGCATCATCTTCGGTCCCCTGAAGGAAACGCACGGGCATATCCAACTTAAGCGGCGAGCGCAGAACAAAGTTCTCGCGCCCATCTGCGATCAGACGTTTGGTGATAATATAATCTTCGTCATAGTCAGAGGGGATCGACAGGAACCCTTCCCGCTCCATTTCAGCCTTTTGGTCATCCGTGAAGCCAGCCCAGTATCCGTCCTCGGTAAAGTCAGGTGCGGCGGCGATGGTAACAAGCCCCATGATCCGATCAGGCCGGGCGCGCGATAGCAAAAGCGACTGCCAACCGCCCATCGAACTGCCCACGGCCAAGATCGGCCCCTCGATCAGCTTGTCCACGACTTCCAGCGTGTCTTCATGCCAATCGCCAATGCTGCCTTCTGCAAACTCACCCGAGCTGACACCGTGGCCCGAGTAATCAAACCGCAGAAACGCGTGGCCCTGTTCCTTCGCCCACGCCTCAAGCGCGACGGCCTTAGTGCCTTCCATGTCCGATTTCAGGCCGGATAGGAAAACAATCGTCGGCCCCTGCCCCTCTGTTTTTACATAGGCAATGCGACGCCCCTGCGCCGTGTCGAGATATGCGGTCAATCTTCTGTCCTTCTTAGTCGATACTATATGCTAAAACGCGCGAGATTTCGGTGAAGCTGCGCCCGCTTTCTTCGTGCCAAGTGTTGAACGCAGCCTGCACCGCAGCCTTGGCGGCTTTCGAGGTCGGCGCTTTGTCGATCACCCCTTCAGCAACCAACCGCGCCACAACATCGCGGGTCATCATAAACCCATCACGCCCCATCATCCGAAGCGCATATGCACCAGTGTTCCCGCCCAATCGCGCACCGTTGGCTTTCAGCCAATCCAGTAGCCCGAAATAGTCTTGTTCGGGCCAATCCCCGATCTTGCGCCCGAAGCTGCCAGCCTCGTCCGCAACGGATTGAATGAACACGGCGTTCTCTTGGATCGAGCGGATTTTGGGGGCGCTGCGAATGACGCGCGTGTCGGCCAGCAATTCGTCAAACCAATCGTCCGACATCATCGCGCAGCGGCCAATGTCGAACCCGTGGAATGCCTCTTCGATGCCGCCCCACTTATTGACGATCACCTGCCAGGCTAGCCCCGCTTGAAAAATCCCTTTGGCAAAACAAGCAAGCCAAGCGCTGTCATCCAGCGCGGCCAACTCGTCTGCAGATTTTGGCTGGGCGATGTCATCGAACACAGCCCCGAACGAGCCTTTGCGTTCGACCGCCATCATCAGAATGTCGTCAAATCTGCGCATACGCCCCTCCTGCCCCGCATCTTGCCCCCGCCCCGGATGAATGCAAGCCGAATTTCCAAACGCGCCCGTTGACTTCGCGGCGCGCGCGGGTCAAAACGCGGCTACACATAACCCGCAACCGGGCGTTCCGTGGGCGCCAAAACGACGAGGAGCTAGGCCAATGAGCCAGATTTCCCTTACATTCCCCGATGGCAATGCGCGTGAATTCAACGCAGGTGTAACCCCTGCAGAAGTCGCCGCTGGCATCTCTAATTCGCTGGCCAAGAAGGCCATTTCCGCCACTGTGAACGGGGCCCATTGGGACCTGCAATGGCCGATCAATGACGACGCAGACATCGCCATCCACACGATGAAAGATGCCGAACCTGCACTGGAACTGATCCGCCACGACTTTGCCCACGTGATGGCGCGTGCGGTGCAAGAAATCTGGCCGGACGTCAAAGTCACAATCGGACCGGTCATTGACAATGGCTGGTATTATGACTTCGATCGCGAAGAACCCTTCACCCCAGAAGATCTGGGCGCGATCGAAGCCAAGATGAAAGAGATCATCAACAAGCGCGACCCGGTCACGACCGAGATTTGGGAACGCGACCGCGCAGTGAAATTCTATGAGGCCAACAACGAGCCTTATAAGGTCGAACTGATCGAGGCCATTCCGGGTGACGAACCGCTGCGCATGTATTGGCACGGGCATTGGCAGGACCTTTGCCGTGGTCCGCACCTGCAGCACACCGGCCAACTGCCCGCTGATGCTTTCAAATTGATGAGCGTGGCTGGGGCGTACTGGCGTGGGGATAGCGACCGCGCCATGCTTCAGCGTATCTATGGTGTGGCCTTCCAGAACAAGGACGGGCTGAAAAAGCACCTGCATATGTTGGAAGAGGCCGCCAAGCGCGACCACCGTAAGCTGGGCAAGGAAATGAACTTGTTCCACATGCAGGAAGAGGCCCCGGGTCAGGTCTTCTGGCACCCCAACGGCTGGACCATTTATACCGAGCTTCAGGACTATATGCGTCGCCAGCAGCGCAAAGGCGGCTATGTCGAAGTGAACACGCCTCAGGTCGTGGACCGCAAATTGTGGATCGCGTCGGGTCACTGGGACAAGTACCAAGAAAACATGTTCATCGTTGAGGTGGACGAAGAGCACGCCCGCGAGAAGGCTGTGAATGCGCTGAAACCCATGAACTGCCCCTGCCACGTGCAGGTGTTCAATCAAGGTCTGAAATCCTATCGCGACCTGCCCCTGCGCATGGCCGAGTTCGGATCCTGCGCACGTTACGAACCTTCTGGCGCTTTGCATGGCATCATGCGGGTTCGCGGGTTTACGCAGGACGATGGCCACATCTTCTGCACCGAAGACCAGATCACCGATGAAACCGCGCGTTTCATCGAGTTCCTGTCCAAGGTCTATGCCGATCTGGGCTTCCACAACTGGACCATCAAGCTGTCGACCCGTCCAGAAAAACGCATCGGGGAAGATGCAAGCTGGGACCGTGTTGAAAAGGCGCTTGGGGACGCCTGTAATGCCGCTGGCTATGAATACGAGATCCTTGAAGGTGAAGGTGCTTTCTATGGTCCGAAGCTTGAGTTCACCCTGACAGATGCCATCGGCCGTGACTGGCAGTGCGGCACCTTGCAGGTTGACCCGTTCCTGCCAGAGCGTCTGGATGCAACATATATCGGCGAAGACGGCGCCAAGCACCGCCCGGTCATGTTGCACCGCGCAACACTGGGGTCGTTCGAGCGTTTCATCGGCATCCTGATCGAAGAACACGCAGGCAAGCTGCCCTTCTGGTTGGCTCCGCGTCAGGTGGTTGTCGCGTCCATCGTGTCGGATGCGGATGACTACGTACACCAGGTTGTGGAAACCCTGCGCGCTCAAGGCATCCGCGCCGAGGCCGACATCCGAAACGAGAAGATCAACTATAAGGTCCGAGAACACTCGGTTGGCAAAGTACCGGTCATTCTGGCAGTCGGCATGAAAGAAGTCGAAGACGGCACCGTGTCGATGCGCCGTCTGGGCGAAAAGCATTCGAAAGTGCTGCCTTTGGATCAGGTCGCCGCCGATCTGGCCAAGGAAGCGACGGCCCCTGATCTGGTTTAACCTGCACATCACTCTAAAAAAGCGCCCTTTGACCCGGTCAGAGGGCGCTTTTTTGTGTTACACACCATTACAACCACTCACAAATGCCGTGAGCCACGCGACGCCGCGTCGCAGAAAACTGTAACATTACAGAATTTCAAGCCGTGATTTTTGAAAGATGTGAACAGCGCGTCGGCGAATTTCGTTACAATCCGTTACAGCCCCGCTAAAGTTAACCCAAGGGAAACTCATGTTTTCTTGGCCCGGCGCAATTTCCTCACCCGCACGACCGCTCACGCACGCGTTATGTTCCGCTCGCGCTGACATGACAGGCCCGTGATCTACGTTTTCGTGAGTGGAGACAGTCCGTTTCCCCGCTTAGCTTTTCCTTACCGCTTTGAGGCGGATCGAATTACAAACCCGAAAGGAAAATCGATGTCGAAGAAAACTGTAGCCATCCTGGGCGCCGTCACCGCTGCTGTAGCTGCCAACGCTGCCCCTGCTTTTGCTGAAGATAACGAAAAGTGCTTCGGCGTTTCGCTGGCAGGCCAGAACGACTGTGCCGCTGGCCCCGGCACCACCTGCGCCGGTTCGTCGACCGTCGACTATCAGGGCAACGCTTGGAAACTGGTTCCGGCTGGCACCTGCGAGACCATGGAAATCACCGATGCAGACGGCAAGAAGCACATGGGTTCGCTGGAAGCGACCGAAATGAACCTGCCGGGCTAATCCTAGCGGATTTCTGAACAGTCCCAAGAATACCGCTCTGGCCGACACCGCTTGGCCAGAGCGACCTTAAAAGAACACGAAGGGCTTTGATATGTTGGAACAACGCGCACACACAACGCTTCCCGATGGCGCTGGTGTTGGCTACAAACCACAGCATTTCCAAGACCTTCTGAACGCGCCTGGAACAGTTACTTGGCTGGAAATCCACGCCGAAAACTATATGGGCGAGGGAGGCCGCCAGATCGCGCAGCTGCGTCATCTGGCCGAGAACTTTCCGATTTCCGTCCACGGCGTCGGCGCTTCAATCGGAGGCGAAACCCGTTTGGACCCTGAACACCTCGCCCGGTTGAAAAAGCTGGTGGATTGGCTGAACCCCGCCAGTTTTTCGGAACATCTGGCCTGGTCGACCCATGACAGTGCGTTTCTGAACGACCTGCTGCCCCTGCCCTATACCAAGGACACGCTGACCCGCGTCACCGCCCATATTAACGAGGTTCAGGATCTTCTGGGCCGCAAGATGCTGCTTGAAAACCCGTCCTCTTATCTGGCATTCGCGGAAAGCACTTGGTCCGAGCCCGATTTCATCCGAGAGGTCGCCCGCCGCACCGGTTGTGGCCTGCTTTTGGATGTGAACAACGTCTTCATCTCGGCAACCAATCTGGAATTCGAAGCGCTCGATTATCTGGACGCTTATCCGCTGGAATTGGTCGAGGAAATTCACCTTGCCGGTCATGATGAAGACGCGGACGAGTTGGGTCGTAAGCTTCTGATCGACAGCCACGGCAAGCCGGTGGACGAACCGGTATGGGCGCTGTTCGACCACGTTATTGCCCGCACCGGCGCCCGTCCGGCGCTTGTCGAATGGGACAATGACGTGCCCGCATGGGACGTGTTGGAACGCGAAGCCGCCCGCGCGGCCTTACAAATGCAGTCCGTCGTCACCGGCCAACCCCAAAAGGTGCCCGCATGACCCAAGACACGCTGACCCAATCGCAAGCTCGCGCCAGTGTTTCGCAAGCCGAATTCCGCGCTGCGATCCTGGACGCGCAAGTTGATGTGCCCGAAGGTTTGTTGAACCCGGACGGAGAACAAGCCTCAAAGCGCTTTTCGGTCTATCGCAACAACGTGGTCCACAGCCTGTCCGAGGCGATGTTGACCGGCTTCCCGGTGCTAACCAAGCTGTTAGGTGACGAGTTTTTTCGTGAGATGGCAAAGGTTTACCTGCGCATCCATCCGCCTGCCTCGCAACTGATGATGCATTACGGGGCGGCCCTGCCCGGCTTTCTGGAAAGCTTCGCCGGCACGCTGCACCTGAAATACCTGCCCGACGTGGCGCGTCTGGAACTGGCCCTGCGCCGTGCTTATCACGCGGGCGACGCTGATCCGATTGATCCAGCCAAGCTGACCGATCTTGGGCAGCACGAATTGATGGAGGCCCGCCTGACCCTCGCCCCGGCTTGCGAGGTGCTGCGCGCCAAATGGCCTGCGAAATCCATCTGGGATTTCAACATGCATGACGGCCCGAAACCAAGTGCGGGCGGCGAAGACATCCTGATCTCGCGCATCGGTTTTGAACCTGTGACACACCTGCTGCCCGAAGGGGCTGCGGCCTTTGTCAGTTCGCTTCTAAAAGGCCGCAGCTTTGGCACTGCGCTGGGGTTGGCCACATCTGACACACCAGATTTCGATCTGACCGCCACGCTGACGATCCTGATCGCAGCGCAGGCCATAACCGGCATAGACCGGTAAATAATAGAAGAAGGAAGGACCACACCATGCAAGCCTTGGTGCACATACACAACCGGCTGGCCGGACTGGCGGATCGCGCCGCCCCGGAAGCCCTGCCCCTGCTGGCGCGCTTTACTTTTGCCGCCACGCTTCTGGGCTATTTCTGGGCCTCGGCGCTGACCAAAGTTGGACCGGGTATCTTTGGCATCTTCAAGCCCTCGCTTGGTGCCTATGCCCAGATCTTCCCCAAAGCGATGGAGGCCGCCAGCTATAATGTCGGCGATCTAAGCTTCTTCCACTGGGCCGTCGTTTTCGCAGGCACCGTGGCCGAGTTCATCCTGCCGCTTCTGATCGTGATCGGGCTGTTCACGCGTCTGGCCTCGTTGGGCATGATTGGCTTTGTGATCGTGCAAAGCCTGACCGATCTTTACGGCCATGGCGGGATCGAGCACGCCGAAACGCTGGGCGCGTGGTTTGACCGTATTCCCGACAGCCTGATCCTTGATCAGCGCTTGTTCTGGGTCGTGATCCTGCTGATCCTTGTTGTGAAAGGCGCTGGATCGCTTTCGGTGGATCGCCTGTTGAAGCTTAAGTAACCAGTAATGTGTTTGCTTGTGGGAGAGGGCACCTTTCGGGGTGTCCTTTTTCCGTTTCGACAAACGAAAACACCCGCAAGGCGGCCCTGCGGGTGTCAGACGTTCAAGTTTACTGCGGCCTAGTGTGGGTCAGGCTTTACAGCGACCAGCGCCAGAATGCCGCCCAACGCGGCCAGCGCGATGGGGAACATGGTAAAGACGCCGTATCCAAAAGCGAAATACATCCCTGCGGCCGAGGCCAACATCAGCCCGCCGCCGATCTGCGCAACCGAACGCGCCATCGCCCCACCGGCCAACGCCAGAAGCGGCGCGATCAGGGCAAAGGCCCGCACGCGCCCAGGGTTCTCGACCTGTTCGGCCAGGTCTGGCAATTCGCCAAACCGGTCGATCACTTCCGTGTATCCATATCCAAAAAATCCGACGATCATGCCCAAAACACCTGCAATCACACCCAAAACCAACGCGGCATTACGCATCACAATTCTCCTGCTCTTTCATCCCAGATAAGGGATCAGACGCTGTTCTCCAACCATTTGGCTTGCGTTTTTACGTCCCAACCCAGCGTCAACTGGCCACCTGCCTCGATCACCGGGCGCTTCATAAGTGTGGGATGCTGGGCCAAAAGCGCTACCGGATCCCCTGCCCGTTCGCCTTCTGACAGCCCGCGCCACGTGGTTGAACGCTTGTTGACCAGCGCGTCACCGAACGCCTGAAAAAACCGTTCAAGATCAGCGGCGTCCACCCCGTCGGCGCGCACGTCGACATAGTCCAACGCCTGCCCCGAGGCCTGTAACGCCTTCACGGCCTTTCGGCAGGTATCGCAGTTTTTCAATCCCCAGATGCGCATTTCGCCCCCTGTCATATTCCTGTCACGCGGCCCGCACAATGTGCCGCCAGCGCCCGTTATGACCGTAATTGGCGTGAAACGAAAGGACGCAGAGACCCGCTGCAAATCCGGCATCGCAAAGGTTTCCCTTGCATTTTGCCGCCCCGTCCCCACATTAGGCCGGGTAAGACAGAACTATCTACCGCCTCCTTTCATGCAGTCGGACGATACCTGATTGCAAACGAAAGCCCGCAAACTGTAGGGTTAAACATAGGAGAAGCGGACATGTCCGATAAACAAACCGGCACCGTAAAATGGTTCAACACCACCAAAGGCTATGGCTTCATTGCACCCGATAGCGGCGGCAAAGATGTGTTTGTACACATCTCGGCTGTTGAGCGTTCGGGCCTGACCGGTCTGGCCGACAACACCAAAGTGGCTTACGAGCTGCAAGAAGGTCGTGACGGTCGCCAGTCGGCTATTGATCTTGAGGTTCAGGGCTGATTTAGCCTTTACCTACTAGAATTTCGAAACCCCGCGGAGTGAAAGCTCCGCGGGGTTTTTCTTTGGGGAATGAGGCATTTGCTGAGAGCTCCGTCCGACCTCGGCTGGGTGCGGTGCCAGCCCGTCACCAAGTTTGCTGAGGGCGGCGCCTGACCCTGGGATGGTGCGAAGCGCCCTCCCGTGGGGAGGGTCGGGCGCTGCCCGTGCGCGGCACGGGCGGACACTCTGAAGTGAATACTCTCTCAGAACTTACCGGTCTCTTTTATTAACCCAAACAGATAGATTGGGCATTTGCAGGCCACAACTTTGCTTTCCTCGATTATACGTCGGTTTAATTTGCGAACTTCACTGGTACCGAAACCCGCAAAGTAATGCTTATCTGGCACGGAATTACCTAGCTCAACAAAACAAACGGCCAGATCAGGTGCAAGAATTGTCCAGATCTCGGATCCGCTTCTGTTTTTCCCTGCGATAGGTATTCCAAACCTTATTGGAAGCGCATCCCCGAGAACAAACTGATCAAAGCCACTTGTTGGGCTAGAGATTATCAAAGAGAATTTCTTCAGTTGGTCGATAACTTCATCAACTTCTACCGCAGCTAAATTAGCTCTAAGCGCATCGCTATAACTTACTGGATCGCTGGGTTCTCCATTTATTTGCTCGTAAGCATGTCTGGAAAGGCCTAATTTTTCGAAGGAATAATCGACTATTGAATCCAGATCATAAATTCTATCAATTTCAGCTCTAAAGCTTGGCTTCCGAATTAAGGAAGAGCAAAGATACTTTGCTAATAAATCTCTATCTTCAGGGACCAACTTAATCTTCCCATACAATTGAAGCTCACTACGTAGCTTATCGACCAGGCAAGCGATCTTGTTGTCTATATTCTGATCAAGCCAGCGTTCGGCACCGTCATTTCGTCGTCCTGATTGCGTCATAAACGAGTTGGAGTGGAATGACTGAAATGATTTATCCGTGTTTCTTTGGTGGATACCACGATCAGCGTCCTCGAAATCGAATCGAAGCAGAGAACTTCCTTCAAAACAAAAGTTTTTTAAGATTCCTTTGGGAATAAAATGGTGGTTCTTTGAACCACCATAATGCTCCATCACCCCTTTAACTCCGCCTCAAACTCGCGCCATTCCCCCTTGGACATGCCCGAGGTCTCCTGCGTAACCTCTTCGCCTTTCAGCATCCGGCGGATGCAGTCCATGGCGCGGCCGGACAGGTTGGCGCCACCAAGGCGGTAGTCCTCGAACGCGCCGTAGGCCGCCGGCACCCAATCCGCGACGACTTTGCAGATCGCGTCGGCATAGACGCGGATTTCGTATTGGGCGTGGTGGTCGGCGCGCAGGCGCAGGAAGTGGAACAGGTTGTGCAGGTCCACCTTCCAGTACCATTGGGTATAGATGTTGGCGGGCAGGTTCATCCGCGCCAGTTCGCGGGCCAGACCGTCCTGCCCCTCGTCCGAGATCATTTCTTCATAGTGATCATAGGCGCGGTTGCTGTCGGCTTTCAGGATCTCCAGCACGCGGGCGGCTTCCTCGCCCTGCAGCGCAGCACCCCGACCTTGGTTGTTCACCACCGATTGCGCGGCGACATGTTCGGGCGCGGGGATATAGAACTCGCGGTCGAGGATCGAATAACGCGCCGAGTATTCGTTCACATTCGCCGTGCGGTGACGGATCCACTGGCGCGCAACGAAGACGGGCAGTTTGACGTGCAGCTTGATCTCGCACATCTCGAACGGGGTCGAGTGCCAGTGGCGCATCAGATAGCGGATCAGCCCTTCGTCGTTCTGCACCGACTTGGTGCCCTTGCCATAGCTGACCCGCGCGGCCTGACAGATCGCGGCGTCATCGCCCATATAGTCGATCACGCGAACAAAGCCGTGGTCCAGCACTTCATGCGCGGTATAAAGGTGCTTTTCCATCCCTTCGCTGATGGCGCGGCGGGTTGTGCCGGTCTGGGCGCGTTGTTCTTCGATTTCTTGAATCTGCTCGGGGCTCAATGACATTGCGAATCTCTTTCTATTGACGGCCCCGCCACTATATCTAGTTGCGGCTTTCGGAAAAACAGCCATATGCCGGTGATTGCGTGTTTTGGCTGTTCTTGCCGCGCTCACCTGATAGGCTGGCCGCGAAACCAGCCAATCTTCGGAGAAAGATCAATGAAACTTCGCTATCTACACACAATGATCCGGGTGAAGGACCTTGAAAAAGCCATTCGCTTCTTCGAGCTTCTGGGCCTCGAGAAAATACGGCATTCGGATTATGAAGAAGGACGGTTTTCCCTGATCTTCATGGCGCCTCCTGGACAGCCGGAATGCCCGGTCGAGCTGACATATAACTGGGATGGTGACGAGGGTCTGCCATCGGACAGCCGCCATTTCGGCCATCTGGCATACGAGGTCGAGGACATCTATGCCATGTGCCAACACCTGCAAGACAATGGTGTGGTCATCAATCGCCCGCCGCGCGATGGCTGGATGGCGTTTGTACGCTCGCCTGACAACGTATCGGTCGAGCTGCTGCAGGCCGGCGATCGTCTGCCCCCGCAAGAGCCTTGGGCCAGCATGGAAAACACCGGGCACTGGTAATGCCTTGGCAGGTCAAATCTGTCGCAAAGCGGCTGCGCATTCTAAATCGCACAGCCTTGATGGGTCTGGCCTGCCTGCTTCCCCAACTCGCATATTCAGCCTCCCAATGCCGGCAAGCGCTGGCTTTGGGATTGGACGTGTCCGCATCCGTGGACAGTCACGAATACCTTCTGCAACTCGACGGGCTGGCCGCTGCGCTGGAAAGTCGTTTGGTGTTGGACAAACTGCTCGCCTCGCCTGACACCGTGATTGAAGTAAGCGTTTTTGAATGGAGCGGTCCGGGCAATCAGCGGATTTTGAAAGACTGGACCGCCCTGACCTCGGAAACCGTGTTTTCTAACATCGCGGATGGCCTGCGTCAGGTCACGCGCGTACCTGCCGACCCCTCGACGGGTATTGGCCGGGCGATGCTGTTCGGGGCCGACCTGCTGTCACAACGCCCTGACTGCTGGTCGCATTCTCTGGACCTGTCCGGCGATGGGCAATCCAATTCCGGTCCGCGTCCGCAGGACGTGCAAGCGGATCAGCGCCTTGAAAACATCACCGTGAACGCGCTGGACATCGGCGCCTCGGTGCCGGGCCGCGATCTGGCCTCGTATTTCGAGGCCTATGTCCTGCACGGCATCGGCAGTTTGGCCATGAAGGCCGACAGTTTCAAAGAGTTCGAAGCCGCCATGATCAAGAAACTGCTACGCGAGGTCCAAGGCGTGATGGTGTCCGGCGCCCCCGCCCCAACCGATCAATAGATATAGCGGATCTGATCCGTCCAGTATCGTTCAACCCGTTTCAACGCGGTGTTGATGTCTGTGATACCATCAGACGTCAGCACATCACGCGATTGAAGCCCGTCGGCGTGGCGTTCAAAAAGCCCCTCCACCGTGTCACGAATAGACCGACCTTTCTCAGTCAAGCGCACCCGCACCGAGCGGCGGTCAATTTCGCAGCGTTGATGGTGCATATAGCCCATATCGACCAGTTTCTTCAGGTTATAGGACACGTTCGAGCCCTGATAATAACCGCGGCTTTTCAGCTCGCCGGCCGTGACCTCGTTATCGCCGATATTGAACAGCAAAAGCGCCTGAACAGCGTTTACTTCCAACACGCCGACCCGTTCAAATTCATCCTTGATCACATCCAACAGCAGCCTGTGCAAACGCTCGACCAAGGCCAGCGCTTCAAGATATTGCACGACGTAGCCGTGATTGACCGATTGCCCAATCTGGGAATGCATGCTCATACGTCTCTCCGAACCGTTACTGTGACGATACTTGAGACTGAAAAAAGAACATTCAGTTAAATATGTCAGAAAACCGTCGCGAAGATTGGGACAATTTTCAGAAAATCAGGCTGCAATCAGCGTGACTGCATGTGGTTGGCAATGTGCGAGATCAGCTCGGACAGGGCTTCGGGCGCATCCTGCTGGCCCGACACCCACTGATAGAGATCCTGATCATTTTCGCCCAACAGCGCTTCGTACAGGTCAAGCTCTTCGGTGGTCATCCCCGCCAGATGATCATCGGCATAGCGCGACAGGATGATATCCATTTCCTTGATCCCACGCCGCATCGAACGCATGGCCAGACGCTTGACGCGATGTTCAGGCGTCTCGCCTTCGCGCGCGCCGGGGGTTTCCTTCAACTGATCCAAGGGAATGCCGCTCATGTCTTATCCTTCCAGACGCTTGCGCAGGCGTTTTTCCAGCCGACCCAGTTGGTCAGCCGAGCGGTTCATCTGCATTTTGATGTCACGGATTTCAAGCAGCAGGTCACGCACTTCCGGGGCTTCACCATCCCCAATCGACGGTTCGTCCACGCCTTCGCCTTCACCGGTCAGAAGCCAGCGCATCGAGACGTTCAGCACGCCCGACACCATCTGCAATTTATTCGCACGCGGCTCGGACAGATCTTCTTCCCATCCGCGCAGCGTTTTCAACTTAATGCCCAACCGTTTGGCCAAGGCCGATTGGGTCATATTCACGGCTTCGCGGGCGGCGGCCAGACGATCCCCGAAAGTGGCAGCCTCCTCGGAATACCAATCCGCGTTTGTGGTTGTCTGCTCCATGCCTGTCTCTCCTCTTAACAATGTCGATACGCGGCATCGGATGATGCTTGATCAGCTTCGCGGCGCACCCTAGAAGAATTGAGACCAACATACAAACCGAGGCCGCCATGTCTTTCCTCTCCGCGACACTTGAGCGCGTAAAACCATCCCCGACCATCGCTGTTTCCACCCTGGCAGCCGAATTGAAAGCCGCTGGGCGCGATGTGATTGGACTTGGCGCAGGCGAGCCTGATTTCGACACGCCAGAAAACATCAAGACCGCGGGCAAAGCCGCGATTGATGCGGGCAAGACGAAATACACGGCACCCGATGGGATGCCTGAGCTGAAGCAGGCGATCTGCGACAAGTTCAAGCGCGAGAACGGGCTGGAATACACGCCCGCGCAGGTGTCCGTTGGGACGGGTGGCAAGCAGATCCTCTATAACGCACTGATGGCGACGCTTAACCCGGGGGACGAGGTGATCATCCCGGCCCCTTATTGGGTGAGCTACCCTGACATGGTGCTGCTGGCGGGCGGCGAGCCTGTCGTCGTCGAATGCCCTATTGAAACGGGCTTCCGCATGACGCCCGAACAGCTTGAGGCCGCGATCACGCCGAAAACCAAATGGCTGATCTTCAACTCGCCCTCGAACCCCACGGGCGCGGGCTATTCGCGCGACGAGCTGAAGGCGCTGACCGACGTTTTGATGCGCCACCCGCATGTCTGGGTGATGACGGATGATATGTACGAACACCTAGCCTATGGCGACTTCGAGTTCTGCACCCCTGCCGAAGTCGAACCGGGCCTTTATGACCGGACACTGACCTGCAACGGCGTGTCCAAAGCCTATGCCATGACTGGCTGGCGGACCGGCTATGCAGCAGGTCCGGTGGAATTGATCGCTGCCATGCGCAAGATCCAGTCGCAATCGACATCAAACCCCTGCTCGGTCAGCCAGTGGGCCGCAGTCGAAGCGCTGAACGGTCCGCAGGATTTCATCGCAGAGAATAACAAGATGTTCGTGCGTCGCCGTGATCTGGTCGTCGAAATGCTGAACGCTGCAAACGGCATCGAATGCCCCGTGCCGGACGGAGCATTCTATGTCTATCCATCCATCAAGGGCTGCATCGGTAAAACATCGGCAGGCGGCGTGAAGATCGACACCGACGAGGCCTTCGCCAAGGCGCTTTTGGAAGAAAAAGGCGTAGCGGTCGTGTTCGGATCGGCCTTTGGCCTGTCGCCAAACTTCCGTGTCAGCTATGCCACGTCGGACGAAGCGCTTACCGAAGCCTGCACACGCATTCAAGATTTCTGCTCGTCGTTGGTATAGAACCAAGGGTGATCGAATCGAAAGGCCTGCAATGACCGCCGAGTTGCCAGATTACTATTTCCGCATCCGTGAAAACGGAGCGTTTGTGTTCAAAGTTGATACCGAAAACAGGCACCGTCGGATCGAGCTGGACCAGATCGCGGTTGTGAACATTAAAAACGGCGAGGTGAAGCCCCAAGGCGGGCGCGAACTTTCTGAGGAAGACAACGCCGCAATTTCCAATTGGATGGACAGCCGCCGCGCCCAGCTAAAGCAGCGCGATATCGACGACATCCTGCGCACGGTCGATCACCTGAACCTGACGACCCATTGGGCGCAGGCCCGTGCCTCGGACGACGAGCTTGAGCAGGTGACGGATGCGCTTTTGCTGGCGATGCATGACCTGCGGTCGATGCTGGTTCGCAAAAAGGCGGATCGGTTGATCAAAGGATAACGAGGCGCGCGCGTTAGGGGCGCTGCCCCTCGTCGTTTTTTTCTTGTCCCAAATATCCTCGCCGAAGGCATGAAATATGCCGCGCGTCTGCGCGGCCACCTCCAACCGGAACGGACCATCGCAGATGGGCCAATCCGGGCGGAAGTCCCTCAGCCGGCGCCTCCAATCCGCGAGGTCTTCATCCAGAAGCGCCACGTCATGAATGCGCCCGCGCAAACAAGGCCCAGCAAAAGTCCCCACCAGACCCCCACCGCGCCGAAGCCAAGCGTGATACCGAACAGGTAAGACGACCCCATCCCTACCAGCCAATAACTTAGCCCCGCGATCACCATCGGAACCCGCGTATCCTGCACGCCGCGCAGCAACCCCATGGCAATCGCCTGCGCGCCGTCAGCAAACTGGAATAAAGCAGCAACGACGAGAAGCGTGGTGCCAAGCGCGACGATCTGGTCGCGCAGACCTTCAGCCGGGTCCAGGAACAACTGGATCAATGGTGCAGGGAAGACAAGGAACAGGATCACAGTCAGGCCGCCAAAGATCACGGACGCCAGCGTTGCTGCCAACGCACCGCGACGCAGGCCAACTTCGTCCCTGCGGCCCAGCGCACGCCCTGCACGCACTGTGGCTGTCATCGACAGGCCCAGATGCACCATAAAAAACAACGCCGTGATCTGAAGCGCGATCCCGTGGGCGGCCAGTTCAAGCGTGCCGATCAGCCCCACTACAACGGTCGAAGCCGAGAACATCCCGACCTCGGCCAGCGTGGTCAGCCCGATGGGAATGCCCAGTTTCAACAGATCGACCAGCGCCTCCCAATCCGGCTTCCACAACCGTTGGAACAGGGCTTGCTCGGGGTTCAGACGAGCGGCATAGATCCACAGCACGACGCCTGCCGCAATCTGGATCGTGACGGACGCAATCGCCGCGCCGCGCACACCCAGTTCTGGCGCGCCCCAATTGCCGAAAATCAGCGCATAGTTGATGACCCCGTTCATGATGGCCGCGATGATCGTTGCCCACAACACAATGCGCGCGTGTTCCAGTGCCGACAGGTAACTGCGCAAGCAGTTCACGCCCAGCGCTGGGATCATACCAAACCCCGCGATCCGCAGATAATCCTGCGCAATCAGGCTTAACCCTTCATCCTGCCCCATCGCCCGAAGGATCGGCGCGGACATCCACATCAGGGGCAACACCGCCAAGGCAAACCCGATGGAAATCCAAAGCGCCATACGGGTCAGACGACGCACACGCACATCGTCCCCGGCCTCGGCCGCTTCGGCGACCATGGGCATCAGAGCAAAGGCAGGCCCCGACCCCATAATCAGGAAGATGAAAAAGAATGTGCCAGCCAAAGTGACGGCGGCCAGTTCCTCGACCCCGTACCAGCCCAGCATGATTGTATCGGTAATCTGCACCGAAAACTGCGCCAGCTGCGAGGCCACCAAAGGCGTTCCAAGCACCAGTACGGCACGCATGTGTTGGGGAAGGGTCATCACCTGTGTCATGCCCCACCTCTATTCCTGGTGGTGCGGCGGGGCAAGCAAAGAGTGGTGACGCTATCGCAGCATCCCAAGCAGTGCTTTCGACGGCGTGCCGGTCACAGCCAACCCGCGCGACCGCTGGAACGCCTCGATGGCAGCAAAGGTCTTTTTGCCCAAGACGCCATCTGCCTCGCCGGTGTCAAAGCCCGCACGGGTCAGACCCTGTTGCAGCGCCTTGCGATCGTCCAATGTCAGCCCGTATTCATCCGGTCCAAACGATGCCCGCAACGCCGGGCGTCCAACCAGCCGGTCCGACAGATGCCCCACGCCGATGATATATTTCTGTGCGTTGTTGTAGCGGCCCAGAACGGAATAGTTGTGATAGACCTCGAAGACCGGGCCACCCTCGCCCGCGGGCTTCATCACGCGACCCTGCCCTGATGGCGCACGGCCGGTGATTTCTTCCCCCCAACGTTGCCCACGTCTCCAGCCAGATCGGCTGAGATAGGCGGCGGTCGAGGCCAGCGCATCCGTCGGGTCGTCCGACCAGATGTCGCGCTTGCCGTCGCCGGTGAAATCCACCGCATAGGCCAGATACGAAGTCGGGATGAACTGCGTATGGCCCATCGCACCGGCCCAGCTTCCGGTCATGCGCTCGGGCGTGACATCGCCACGTTCAAGGATCTTTAGGGCCGCCATCAGTTGGCCTTCAAAGAACCGCCCGCGCCGCCCGTCATAGGCCAGCGTCGATAAGGCCGAGATTACAGGCACATCCCCGCGCCGTTCGCCATAGCGGCTTTCCAGCCCCCAGACCGCGACGATCACTTCTTTCTCGACGCCGTATTTGGCTTCTAGCTGGCTTAGCACGCCGGCATGTTTGCGCAGCATGGCGCGGCCTTTTTCGATCCGCGCGTCCGAGGCGGCAATGGCCAGATAATCTTCGAAACTGCGGGTGAACTCGGCCTGATTGCGATCACGTTCGACCACGCCGGGCAGGTATCCGACACCTCGGAAAGCGCGGGTGACAGTTGACCCACTGATCTCCTGTGCACGGGCGCGGGCCTTGGCGCCTTCGACCCATGCGTCAAACCCAGCATTGTGCACCGCGCGCATGTCTGACGACGGGCGCGGTGCGCTGACAGCCCCTGCCCCTCGCGACTGACACGCGGCCAGCGACAGCGCGGAAATCCCGGCCAAAAAGAAACGTCTGGAATAGATCATGACACCACCTGTACTGCTTTACCTAATACGGCCCAGTTCTACGCAGAGACCGCTTTTTTTCCAGACTACCCCGCTTGAACACAAGATTGAACGAAAAAAGGGGCGCAGATCGCGTCCCTTTTTCGTTAATGTTCTGACGATCAACCGCGGCGCTGATCCGGATGCAGGCTTGCGCCCAGAATGTGATCAGCGTTGTGGATCACTTGGCTTGCGTGACCCACGATCAGCGGATCGGGCGACCCGACCAGATCATAGTCCTTGTCAGGATAGTCGATGGTCGACAGGAAGTGACGCATGCATTCCAGACGGGCGCGTTTTTTGTCGTTCGACTTGATGATGGTCCACGGTGCGTCGGCAGTGTCGGTATAGAAGAACATCGCCTCTTTCGCTTCGGTATAGTCATCCCATTTCGACAGCGATGCAACATCAACCGGGCTTAGCTTCCAGCGTTTCAGCGGATCATCCTTGCGGCTGTCAAAGCGGCGCTTCTGTTCCTCGCGCGTGACCGAGAACCAATATTTGTACAGACGGATACCTGAACGTGTAAGCATACGCTCAAATTCCGGCGTCTGGCGCATAAACTCGAGGTATTCGCTGGGTGAACAGAAGCCCATCACTCGCTCGACACCTGCACGGTTGTACCACGAGCGGTCATAGAAGACCATTTCGCCTTCGGTGGGCAGCTGGCTGATATAGCGTTGATAGAACCACTGGCCGCGCTCCTCGTCAGTGGGCTTGTTCAACGCCACAACGCGGGCTTCGCGGGGGTTCAGATGCTCCATGAACCGTTTGATCGTACCGCCCTTGCCAGCTGCGTCGCGGCCTTCAAACAACAGAACGAATTTCTGACCCGTTTCACCAACCCAACGCTGCACCTTCAGAAGCTCGGCCTGAATGCGCGCCTTTTCAGCCTCGTATTCCTTGCGGCCCAGTTTGGTATCATAGGGATATTTACCGTTCTCAAAGGTCTCGCGGATCTGGTCGGCGCTGACTTTTGGGAAAGGCTTTGCGGCAGGCGCGGCAGGCGCTGCGGTGGCAAGCTTGGGGGCGGCTTTCGCGGCAGTTTTCGGTGCAGCTGTACGGGTCTGAGTCTCGGTCATTCGCATCTCTCCTTCATTTTCCAGTTTGCCTTTACCAAGACGCCTCGCAGCGTGCTTTGATCCGCATCAATAAATTTGAAGATGCTTAGCCATTTCCCGTTTAAGAAGATGCAAAAAAGGCCCGCCAACTGGCAGGCCTTTCGCGTTCACGATCAGACCGGATTGTCGACCCGCAAGGTTACATGGACGGTTCCGCGCACGGGCTTGGACCATTTCAGCCGTGCCAACTGCGCCGAGCTGCCCTGGTTCACCAGAACATGCGGGTTGTTCCAGACCTGATTGCCCGAACCATCGGTCAAATTCCCTTCGACGACAACTGATGTAACGGTGCGCGCATTGCCTGCAAACGGGAAATAGTCCGACCCATCCAGGTTCCAGGTATCCGCTTCCGTGTTTTGATTGAACTCCAACGTAACGGGCGAGATCGTGCGCTGATTGACACCGAAAAAGGCGTTGTTCTCGAACGTCACGTCCCGCATGCCCCACCCGTTCAGAGCACCGTGGGTGGTCGACACGCTTTCGACGCGATCAATGTTTCCGTTCAAAGACCGGAAGGTGTTGTTGCTGACATGCAGTCCCGACAGGTAATGCCCCGTGCCAAAGGGCTTGATCATTATCCATGTAAACCACGGGGCAACATCATTTGCGGTAAAGATGTTGTCGGTGATCGTCATACCGCCAAACGCATATTCGGTGCCGAAATCGGGCGTTGGATCATGTTCGTTGTTCCATTCGACTAGGCAATTGTCGATGTAATTTCCGGTCAAAACCGTCTTGTTGTTTTCAAGCGTGAACACGATCCCAGCCACACGAGGGCCGTCGCTGACTTCATCCCCCTGATACAAGTGATTGCCCTGAATGATATGGCCCGAGCCATAGATCACCATAGACGTCCCCATACGTTGAAACTGCGTGTCGCGGATTTTGGAATCGTTGGCGTTAACGTTCACCGCCACCGATACGCGATCCGTCGCAGGCAAGTCTTGCTCGTTTGAAATGAACTGGCAGCGGTCCACCTGAAGCCCTTGACACGCTTTCCCGATCGAACTGATCCCGTGATTTTTGGGTTTGA
The DNA here is from genome assembly GCF_056161205.1 of Aliiroseovarius sp. ABM4_368. Lineage (NCBI taxonomy): Bacteria > Pseudomonadati > Pseudomonadota > Alphaproteobacteria > Rhodobacterales > Paracoccaceae > Aliiroseovarius > Aliiroseovarius sp. ABM4_368. The sequence continues at coordinate 1,151,019 of NZ_JBSWYR010000001.1, forward strand.
TAAAGTGGCAATCTTGGAACACCATATTCTCGCCGTCACACGCCAACATCACCGCTGATCCGTGGCCGTTGCACTGGAACTCGATCTCGATCAGGTTCATGCGGCGCAGCTCGGCAAATCCGCCGAAATCCAGCACATATTTGTGGCGTTTGAACGTATAGGTCTGGTTGGAACTTGCCCCCCAAAGCGGTTGGCTCAGCTCAAGCTCACTGGCGCTGACATCGACCGATTTCACATAGACCTCGCGCCCAACGCCATTGCCCGTGACAATCGAGCCCGGCTGAATTGCCGAGATCCCCGGCACATTGGTCAGCTTCTTCGGATTGGCCGGGTTGTATTGTGCGGTCGAGGTTGTGACCTCGTCATCCCATGGCGCGCCACCAATAACATAGAACTGTCCGTTCCTGATCGCGCGCCGGATCAGAAAGGTATCCCCGGTCGAATAGGCCCCTTGCATGTCGATCGGCTCGGTCACATCGATGCGGCGACCACACATGTCCAGAACCTTGTGGTCGGTATAATGCAGCAGCGCTTGGAACGCCTTGCGGAAGCCCAGAATCTCGTCCCCGAAGGCGTCGATATAGGTGGGCAAATCGAAGCTGCGGGTCAGCGACAAATAGACATTGTCCGCCATGGTCACCGTGCCCTCGAACCGAATGTCAGTATGAAGGGTCAGGTTAGCGCCAATGTAGAACGTGCCTTCGGGCACCAGCAAAGTGCGCCCGCCGGCTGCCGCATCCGCCGCCTCGAACGCGGCGCGATCATCGGTGACGCCATCACCCGCCGCGCCAAAGTCGCGTACATCGACCCAATCCATCATATCGCGCAGATAGGCACCGGTGACGTCCTCGACGATCATGTCGTCAATGCGCACCGCTGCTCCGTTCGATCCGATCAGATCCAACCCCACATGGGCATAGTCGACATCATCCCCCCAAACCATGTCCACGCTGGACCGGCTGCCCGAACCGATGATGGCCGAGACCTCGACCACCTCGCCATAACTGGTCAGCGGCACGACCGGCCCAGTTTCAACATAGCCCCCCGCATAGCCCCCGCTCGACAAGCTGGGACGCGTCGCAATGCGCACCGACGGCAGCGGCCCCGAGATCACCTTGACCCGCGCGCGCACCCGCAGGTAACACCCTTGCTCGAACGGCGTCTGACCCATGAAGCGCAGCGTTTGGGTATTTTGGTCCTTGAACAGCTCTAGGCAACTGTCGAAATCCTGATCCGCCGGAACGATGGCCGCATTCCCAGCCCCGTCATAGGTCAGACTGCCGGGGGTGCCGTCCTCGCTTGACCAGACATCCAGCCCATCCGTAAATTCAGGCGGCATGAACACCACCCCTTCGGTAATCGCCTTGTTCATCAGGTTCCCTTTCCGGTCGATATCCACGCGCAGCCCCACACAGACGCGACAGGCGCACTGGACAGGGCGAGAAATGACAAAAGGGGTAGGTGTTCGGGGTTAATGGGTGTTAAGAGCGGCGCACGTTGCGCACGTCCCACAACAAAGAACGGCGCCCGATTTCTCGGACGCCGTCATTATTTTCAAACCCTTACGGGCGTTACTTCACCAAGTCACCCTTCAGTGCGCTGTCGATCAGACCCGCGGTTTCCTCGGCCCCATAAAGGGCTGCGAACCCGCCAAACCGCGGACCTTGGCTGGTGCCCAGAAGCACCTCGTAAAGCGCTTTGAACCAGTCGCGCAGGTTGTCAAACCCGTGCAGTTTTCCCACTGCATAGACCACGGATTGCAGGAACTCGTCCGACCCGAAATCGACCGCAGGCAGCGGATCTTCGCTGCCCATCATCTCGTTCTTCTTTGCGACCAGCGACAAAGCCGCCTCGCCATCGCGGAACCCGCCCGCCAGAGCCTCCAGCGCGCCGCGCTCCTGATCGGTGGGCAGGCGGAACACCTTCGCAGGCTCTACGAAATCCTCATAATACTTCACCGCATAGCCCGCCGCCGCATCCAGATCAGGGTGCGTTTCTGGCGATGCATCCGGTGCATACCGCTGGATAAAGCCCCACAGCTGCGCCTTGTCATGGGCATGCGCCACTGATGCCAGGTTCAGCAGCATCGAGAACGGAACCACCAGGTTCGACACCGGCACGTCGCCGCCGTGAATGTGCCATACCGGGTTGTTCAACTGCTGCTTTAGATCCTGCTTGTGGTACGCATTCAGCTGCTGGTGATATTCGTCCATCGCCTTGGGGATCACATCGAAATGCATCCGTTTCGCGGTCTTGGGCTTCAAGTACATGAAATACGCCAGGCTTTCCGTCGAGGCATAGGTCAGCCATTCGTCAATCGAAATCCCGTTGCCCGAAGTCTTCGAAATCTTCTGGCCATTGGCGTCCAAGAACAGCTCGTATGTAAAATGCTCTGGTGCGCGATGACCCAGAATGCGGCAAATCTTGTCGTAGATCGGCGTGTTCGTGCTGTGGTCCTTGCCATACATCTCGAAATCGACTTCCAGCGCCGCCCAACGTGCGCCAAAGTCCGGCTTCCACTGCAGCTTCACGTTGCCACCCGTGACGGGCAGCGTCCATTCTTTGCCGTCTTCGTCGTCAAAGGTGATCGTGTGGTTTTCCGCATTCACCTCTTTCATCGGAACGTACAGAACGCGGCCGGTTTCCGGGTGGATCGGCAGGAAGATCGAATAGGTCTGGCGGCGCTCTTCACGCAGAGACTTCAGCATCACCTCCATGATGTCGTCATACTTTTCGACCGCGCGCTTAAGCACTTCGTCAAACTGGCCCGACCCATAGAATTCTGTGGCCGAGTAGAACTCATACTCAAACCCAAACGTGTCAAGGAACCGGCGCAGCATGGCGTTGTTGTGATGACCAAAGCTTTCGTGGGTACCGAACGGATCCGGCACGCTGGTCAGCGGCTTTTGCAGGTGATCATGCAGGCTTTCGGAATTCGGCACATTGCCCGGCACTTTCCGCATCCCGTCCAAATCGTCCGAGAAGCAGACCAGCTTGGTCGGGATGTCGCTGATCACCTCAAACGCGCGCTGGATCATCGTTGTGCGCGCAACCTCGCCAAACGTGCCGATATGGGGCAGACCCGACGGGCCGTAACCCGTTTCAAACAGCACATATCCCTTCTCAGGCGCGCCCTTTTGATAGCGTTTCAGCACCCGGCGCGCTTCTTCAAAGGGCCAGGCTTTCGAACTCATCGCGGCGTCACGCATTTCGGACATGTGCTTTCCTTTCACTTCGCGCCTCTCGCGCTAAGTGTTCTCCCTATTGCGAAGGGCGCGCGGGGTCAATATTCTGCACTGCAACAGAGGAGCAATTCCAAGTGCAAGATATTCCCCATTCCCTGACCCCTCAGGACTGTCTGATCGCCGTAATGATGGCAGTGTCAGCATCAGATGAAGAAATCACGTCCGCCGAGCTTTTGACCATCGAGCGTATCGTCAACCACCTGCCCGTCTTCGCGACCTATGACCCCGACCGCTTCAAAACCGTGTCGCAAACGGTATTTGACCTCTTCGCGGTCGAAGATGGTTTGGATGCGCTGTTCGGTCTTGTCCGCGACAACCTGCCTGAAGGTCTATGGGAAACCGCATATGCGCTGGCCTGTGACGTCGCCGCCGCTGATGGCGTATTGCACGGGCCCGAACTGCGCATTCTGGAAGAAATCCGCTATGAGCTTAGCATCGACCGCCTGCATGCCGCCGCGATCGAACGTGGGGCACGTGCTCGTCACATGTCGCTATAAGGCGGCTTTTTTCAGCTAAAACGACGCAAAGGGGCCACGCGGCCCCTTTATCTTTTCCCCTGCGCCCCTGTCCAAACCCGTGTCTGAAAAGTCACCACGCGCCCGTGAACATCCCACGTCTTGAAGCCATGCCGTGTTCGGCCCATATTCGGCTTCAACACAACATCACAGCACCTTTAGCAGGATTAAAGCCCGGCTTTTTCCGCCTTCAAAGGTATCAACTTCAGGAACATCCATGCTGCAAGATTTCAAAATCACCGAACGCTGGCCCGCCACCCGGCCCGACGTCATCCAGCTTTATTCTCTGCCCACGCCCAACGGTGTGAAAGTGTCCGCAATGCTGGAAGAAACTGGCCTGCCTTACGAGGCGCATCGCGTCTCAATCATGGATGGCGATCAGTTCACGCCCGAGTTTTTGTCGCTGAACCCAAACAATAAGATCCCGGCGATCATCGATCCCAACGGCCCGGACGGGAAGCCATTGGCCCTTTGGGAAACCGGCGCAATCTTGATATATCTGGCTGAAAAGTCAGAGAAGTTCCTTCCCACCGACCCCGCCAAACGGGCAGAAGTTCTGCAATGGCTGATGTGGCAAATGGGTGGCTTTGGCCCCATGCTGGGCCAATTCGGCTTCTTTTATGCCTTCGCAGGGAAAGAGATCGAAGACAAGCGCCCGCTAGAACGCTACCGCGACGAGGCCAAGCGCCTTTTGGGTGTTCTCGATAAACGTCTGGACGGGCGCGAGGTTGTGGCTGGCGATGAGTATTCGATCGCCGACATCGCCATCTGGCCCTGGGTCCGCGCGCTGTTTACCGGCTATAACGCTGGCGAAATTCTGGAACTTGAAAGCTTCCCCAATGTGTTGCGCTGGCACACGACTTGCGCGGATCGTCCGGCGTCGAAAATCGCGGTGGATGTGCCGGCAAAGCCCTAGCAAAGCTAGACAATCATAAATTCAAAAGGGGCCGCACGGCCCCTTTTTTTCATGTCTCGAACAGCACCGACCAGCGGGCAATCAGATCGTGCTGAAGGCGCCGCGACCGGCGGCTCCATCCCCGCGCACCTTCTGGACGCTCCCGGAACGCCTTCGGTATTGCCTCGCGTCGTTTCATATCCGCTGTAAAGATCGCAAATGCCAGCTCGCGCCCATTTGGCGTGGTCGCATAGCCCGCCAGCGCGGACACGAAATTCAACGTACCGGTCTTGGCCCGGATCACGTGGTTTCCGCCATCCGGTAGCAGCTTGGAATTCGGCTGGATGTTCTTCAAAAGCGGCGCAAGATCCCCGTCAGGTGACAGTGAAATCAACGCCTTAACCATATCGCGTGCGGTGACAATGGATTGATCGCTCAGCCCGCTGTGATCGGCGAACTTCAAACGGCGCGTGCCCAATGCCCCATGCGACCAGTCCGACATCATGGCCGCCGATCCCGCCAGATCCGCCGGGGTTCCCCCCGCCTGAACGCTGGCAGCCATGCCCACGACCTCGGCCGTAAGGTTGGTCGAGTATTTCAGCATTCCTTGAACGATTTCTGAAACTTGGCCGGATTGGTACGTGACCAAAACCTCACCCGTCGCCACGCCTTCTTGCGCCATGGGTCGAGGCAGTTTCACCCCGTGTGCGCGCGCAAGCACCTGAAGCACCTCGCCCGCGTAAATGTCAGGCCGCCGCACCGGCAACCAACGCGATCCACCTTTACCAAGCGCACCCCGCGCAACAGTCCAACTGTCGACGCCCGCCGAATCCTTGTAGGTAAAGATCGGAAATTTGCGGTCCACCACCTGCATTTGCGCAACCTTCACCGCCGGGCGCAGCGTCGCGGATCGCGCATCCATCGCGACGTTCCATCCCAGCCCTTCGCGCTTCCATTCAAAATGCACCCGGTTGAAGTTCAGGTTCAGCCCGGAAATCGAAGGATTATACCCCAGATGATCTGGCTGCCCGGGATCGATAACCCGTTGATATGGAAGATAAGTTCCGTTCACATAGAACGCGCCGGTAATCCCTATGACGCCCTGCGTGCGCAGATCCTTCACCATGTTTGACAGGGCATCCGTATCCAGTGTCGGGTCCGCCCCGCCCACAAGGATCAGGTCGCCTTGAATGACCCCATTCTGCACCGGCCCGGTGGCCATCAAGCGCGTTTGAAAGCGATGTGCCGCGCCAAAAACCGACAGGGCATAAGCCCCTGTCACGGACTTTGCCACACTGGCTGGCGGCAAGGGCAGCACGGGGTTGTGAACCTCCAACACCTCTCCGCTGCGCGCGTCTGCGACCATGAACCCGATCTTGCCACCAAGCCCGGCGTCGGCGACCAAAGCTGCGACCGAAGGAAGGCGCCTTTTGGCATAATCGCCCGGTTTCGGCATTGGAAACAACGAGGTATCAGGCGCATTGGTAAACGCAGGCGTCGCCACGCCTGCCCCAATCCCCGCCAGAAATGCGCGTCGTGAAAAAAGGTTCGTCATGGGGCGAGTTAAGCCTCTGGCGTCCGGGCATTCAACCCAGAATCCCGCGCTTCGGCATGTTCTTTCTGATAGGTCTACCAGTCGCCGCGCGCCCGGATCTGCGAAGACGAGACATCCAGCATCGGCACATTCACCAAGGTCCACGCGGGCGCTTGTGACACGCGCAGTTTCGCCGCCTGCCGCCCGGTGATCTGTGCCGCCCGAAACCGGCGCGCCGCCTTGGACATCCGCGCAGCCCCGCGGTCCCCCGGTCGCGCCAGAACACCAACGGGGATGTTTGACATGATCCACTCCCACCGCTCCCATCGGTGGAAATCGGCCAGATTGTCGGCGCCCATCAGCCAGACAAACTGCACCCCCGGGTAACGCGCGATCAACGCTTCCAGCGTTTCCGCTGTATAACGCGTGTCGGTATGCGCCTCGACATCGGTCACCCTCACCCGTGGGTGCTGCATCATCTCGCGAGCGTGTTTCATGCGCTGATCCAAAGGCGCAGGCCCCTGCGTTTTCAACGGGTTACCCGGCGTGACCAGCCACCACACCTGATCCAGCCCGAACCGTTTCAGTGCCTCGCGCGTAATGTGAACATGGCCTTCGTGAGCCGGATCAAAAGAACCACCCAAAAGGCCAATCACCTGCCCTGCCGGCGCGTATGGAAATTCGTGACGCATCGCCCACCTGTGAAAACCGCAACTTCCCTAGCGTGTGGCAATTGCCCTCGTCCAGCGAAATCGCTATTTGCATGGGAACCGCGCAAATCAACCTGCGTGTACGGAACAACGGGCAAGAGCCCACGCAACGGAGCATTCACATGGCCGCTTATCAATATGTTTACCACATGGACGGCGTTTCCAAGACCTATCCGGGTGGCAAGAAATGCTTTGAAAACATCCGCCTCAGCTTCCTACCCGGCGTGAAAATCGGCGTCGTCGGCGTAAACGGCACCGGTAAATCGACGCTGATGCGCATCATGGCGGGCATTGACAAGGAATTTCAGGGCGAGGCTTGGGCCGCCGAGGGTGCCAAAGTCGGCTATCTGCCGCAAGAGCCCGAGCTGGACCCGTCGCTGGACGTGCGCGGCAATGTCATGCAGGGCGTCGCAGAAAAGAAAGCCATTCTTGAGCGCTATAACGAACTCGCCATGAACTACTCGGACGAAACCGCCGAGGAAATGGCCAAGCTGCAGGACGAGATCGACGCCCAGAACCTTTGGGATCTGGACGCGCAGATCGACGTGTCGATGGAGGCGTTGCGCTGCCCCCCCGATGACGCGGACGTCACGACCCTCTCGGGCGGCGAGAAACGCCGCGTCGCGCTGTGCAAGCTGCTGTTGGAAGCGCCCGACATGTTGCTGCTCGACGAACCGACCAACCACTTGGACGCCGAGACCATCGCGTGGCTGCAACAGCACCTGATCGACTATAAAGGCACCATCCTGATCGTGACCCACGACCGTTACTTCCTGGATGACATCACCGGCTGGATCCTTGAACTCGACCGTGGCTCGGGCATTCCCTACGAAGGCAACTACTCGGCGTGGTTGGAGCAGAAAGCCAAACGGCTTGAGCAAGAAGCCCGCGAAGACAAATCCAAGCAGAAAACGCTGGAGCGCGAGCTGGAATGGATGCGTCAGGGTCAGAAAGCCCGTCAGGCCAAATCCAAGGCCCGTATCGCCGCCTATAACGAGATGGCGAACCAGTCCGAGCGTGACAAAGTTGGCCGCGCTCAGATCGTCATCCCCAACGGCCCCCGTCTGGGCGGCAAGGTGATCGAGGTCGAAGGCCTTAAGAAAGCCATGGGTGACAAGCTTCTGATCGAGAACCTCGACTTCTCGCTGCCCCCCGGCGGCATCGTCGGCGTGATCGGTCCCAACGGCGCCGGTAAATCAACGCTCTTTAAAATGCTGACCGGTCAGGAACAGCCAGACGAAGGCACCGTGGAGCTTGGCGACACCGTGAAACTGTCCTATGTCGACCAGTCGCGCGATGACCTGAATGATGGCGACACCGTCTGGGAAGCGATTTCCGGCGGCGCCGAGATCATCGAACTGGGCGACGCGCAGGTGAACTCCCGCGCCTATTGTTCCAGCTTCAACTTCAAAGGCGGCGATCAGCAGAAGAAGCTGAGCCTGCTGTCAGGCGGTGAGCGCAACCGCGTGCACATGGCGCGTCTGCTCAAAGAGGGCGGCAACGTGCTCCTCCTCGACGAACCGACCAACGACTTGGACGTGGAAACCCTGCGCGCGCTGGAAGACGCGCTGGTAGACTTCGCCGGCTGCGCCGTCGTCATCTCGCACGACCGCTTCTTCCTTGACCGTATCTGTACCCACATCCTGGCCTTCGAAGGCGACGCCCATGTGGAGTGGTTCGAAGGCAACTTCGAGGATTACGAAGAGGACAAGAAGCGCAGGCTGGGACCGGACGCACTGGAGCCCAAGCGCTTGAAGCATAAGAAGTTTACGAGGTAAAAGAGCGGCCCCTTCGGGGGCCGTTTTGTTTGATGGGATTGCAACCGAGCTTTTCAACGAATGAGTATATCGACCGAAAAAATTCAGAAGCGTCTTACCGACCACCTTTTCAAGGACAAGATCCTAGACAATAGCTTTCGAGGGTTCTGGTGCGAAGCAATGGTTGCAGAAGCGTTGGGACAAGAATGCTCTATTGTCGGAGATGGCTGGTTCCCTTGGGACCTTCAAATAGGCCCGCTGACTGCGAGTTTTCCAGAAAGAATTCGAATTCAAGTGAAGAATACAGCTAGCCTTCAGCCATGGAACCTTCATGATGGAATTCAGTCCAAAGGTGCCTTTAACCTGACTTACCGAAATCTATCAAAGTATCTGAAGTTCGAGGAGCGTGGGATTCCATGCGAGTCACGTGGGTTTCTTTGTGATGCATTCATCCTTTGCGAGCACCCAGAGAGCGATTCAAGACGAGCTGATCAGAAAGACCCAAACCAGTGGCGATTCTATGTTCTTCCGGTTCGTGGACGAAATAGCGGCGTAACAGAAAAAGAAAAACAGTACCTAGAAGGAAGGCTTGCGGCTGGCAGCACAAGCGCGAGCACTCAACGGCATCCAAGAACGCTAGCAAGGGGAATACGTGGGCGCCCTCAAATCCATTCGATTGGTTTCGCTGAGCTAACACTTCGCAATCTGAAACAGCTGCTAGATTTGAGCTAACATTGGATGACTTTAGGTGTTGAACACCGCCCGTCCCTAGCGCCAAACCTGCATTTATGGCATACTCCTCTTATTTAAGGAGAGTATTATGCTCCGGCCATTCATACTGATCTCGCTTCTTCTTACCGTCCTCGGCTGCGCCTCATTTCCCTATGACAAGGCCCCGAAAGGGATACTAAGCGGTGGTGTTCTGGTCTATTGGGTTGGTGGGAACGACACAGGTTTTGGGGATGGTCGGTTCATTTACATCCCCTCGCCCGGACGCGAGTTGACGTTCACCTACACCTCAACCTTTGACCAAACCAAGCGCGTGCTTCGACCCGAGCCGATTTACACTGATGGTGGCTCAATCCCGCGCCCGCTTCAAATTTTCAAAGGCTTTGCACCTTGGGCCTATGCCCCGGCCTATGTCATTCATGACTGGGCCTTTGTCGCCAAACGCTGCATGACGGACAACCAAGTAACCGAGGCGCGAAAGCCTGTGGGGGATATGACATTCGAACAAAGCGCCGAGTTGTTGGCCGCAGTTTTGCAGACAATGGTTGATCAGAAGATCGTCAAAGAAGATGCGCTGACCGAACGCCTTTTGACACAAGGCGTTTCAACCGGATTTTCCCGTCCGCTTTGGGAGGCAAAAGGCCAGTGTGACGGTGACAAGCTTTCGGATGATGATCAACAAATCGTTAATGATCTAACACGACTGCGCAGTTCTCGCAGCTTTGGGCGGACGATGCTTGTTCGTGGAAACACCGTCCGCTTTCTAGGAGAGTTCGTGTACTAATCGCTACCCCTTCTCCACCGCCACTGGCTGCCCGTTCTCATCCAGCGCCACAAACACAAAGACGCCCTCGGTGACTTTGTGGCGGCCTCCGTGGCGGCCTCGGCGGACCCAGGCTTCCAGCTCGATGGACATGGATGTGGTGCCGACCCGTCCGACTTTGCCATAGACGCACAGCACGTCGCCCACTTTCACCGGGGCGATGAATTTCATGGCGTCCACGGCCACGGTGGCAACGCGTTCTTCGGCGTACTCGCCCGCCATCAGACCGCCTGCGATGTCCATTTGCGACAGAACCCAACCGCCGAAGATATCTCCGGCCACGTTGGTGTCCTTGGGCATGGCAAGCGTGCGCAGGACGATCTCGCCTTCGGGTTCGGTTTGTGTGTCGGGCATGGGGGCTCCTGTATTCGTGTGACCTTGCGGTAAGGTTACAGCCCGCCCCCCAGGACACAAGCCCCGTTTACATCGACCAGATCAGGCCGCGCGGGCCACGTCCGAAAGCTCGTTCAGCAGATCCAGAAGCGTTTCCATTTTCTCGGTCCCGAAACGGCCCTCAAGATCCTCATAAATCCCAGCGGCTTTCCGCGACATGGCAGTGTATTTTTTGCAGCCCGTCGTCGAAATCTGCACGCGGCGGCGGCGCGCGTCGCTGTCTTCGACGCGTTCGATCAGCCCGCGTTCGGTCAGGGTTTTCAGGATGCGCGACAGGCTGGGGGGCATCAAAACGCAGCGGTCGGCCAGTTCCGTGGCGCAGCAAGCCTTGCCTTCGGCCAGCACGCGAATGACGCGCCATTGCTGGACGGTCAGACCGATATCATCAAGTTCCTGCCGGAAGGGTTTCAGGGTTGCCTCACGGGCGTGGAGGAGAGCCAGAGGCAGTGCGCGATCGAGTTTCTTCATCATTATCAGTCCTTTCGCGGATGGCCGCGTGGATCGTGCTCCAGCTTTTGCTGCTGAAGCGGGTTGTGATTTCCTGAACCTCAAGGCTTAGAATGAAAGGCGTATCGCCCATCTGCGGGCGCAGCGCGTCCTCAACCGCGCTGTAAAGGGTGTCGGCGATGGCCTCGCGCGTGGCCTCGTCCCGTCCCTGCCCAAGCCTTAGGATCATATCAAGGAAGTGATACCCGCCTGCCCCGTCGCCAATGGCATCAACATCCGCTTCGAACCCACGCACGCGGATGCCGCCGATGGGGCATTGCCCCGTGGCGACCAATGCAGCGCGCATGGTTTCAGCCAGTGCTGGCAAGTTTGCCCGCTGACCCAGACCGTTGCTGTATTCGAAAGACAGGTGTGGCATGTTCACTCCTTAACACCGGTAGTAAATACCTGTCGCTCGGAAATTGCAATTCATTGCAGGTGCAACAAGTTGTCTCAGGCCGATACAATGCCTGCGGCGAGCCAGGCATCGAACTCGGCCAGCACCCGGTCCGAGAACACGTCGTCGTTGATATGGCTATCCAGCTCGATCAGCGTCACGTTGTCGGGGCAATGGGCGCGGATCTCGTCGATGAAGGCGGACAGCCCGTTGGCATCGTGTAATAGCCGTTCGGGTCGTCATCCCCCTTGTCACGGGCATGGGCCTCGCAGGCTTCAACAATCTGCATCAGATCCGCGCCATCCTCGGCCCCGATCCGGCGCGCCGCCAACCCAGCGGCTTGCCCCTCCAGCTGAGCGTTTACTTCCAAAATGGCCAGAAACTCTTCGAAGCTAGGTTTGAACAGCACCGCCCCTTTACGCGGCGGACGCGTTACCAGCCCCATTGCTTCCAGCCGCAACAGCGCCTCGCGCAGCGGTGTGCGCGAAACTTCGTATTGCGCAATCAGCGCGTTTTCGTCGATCGATTCACCGGGCGATAGTTCGCCCTTATCGATAGACGCAAGAATTGCATTCAGAACGGTTACGGTTTGACCAGCCATACGCGCAGTTAAGCAATTCCTGCCGCAATTTCCAGCATTCGCTGAAGAACCGTGGTAGAATTCAGAAAAGGTAAGCCACCCTTCCCAGAAACACGCGCCAATCGCGGCCCATTCTGGACATATTCTAATCAACGGCTGGCCCTATTTTCGTTTCTAAATTCCGAGAAGATATTTGATCAATGAATCACTGTTCCCACGGCCCGCTTCGCACGGGGAACCTTCAAACCCGGAGGACGTCATGGACGGTCAAATCAAAGAAAACGACATCAGCCACGTGGTCGAGGCCGACAAGGCCCATGTCTGGCACCACCTGACCCAGCACAAACCTTTTGAATCCAGCGATCCGCGCATCATCGTCGAAGGCAAAGGCATGCGCGTCTGGGATCAGAACGGCAAAGAATACATCGACGCCGTATCAGGTGGAGTCTGGACCGTGAATGTCGGCTATGGCCGTGAAACCATCGCCGATGCCGTACGCGATCAGCTGGTCAAGATGAACTATTTCGCAGCCGCCGCCGGTTCAATTCCGGGTGCGCTGTTTTCCGAGAAACTGATCGAGAAGATGCCGGGAATGAGCCGCGTCTATATCGTGAACTCGGGATCTGAAGCGAATGAAAAAGCCTTCAAGATGATCCGCCAGATTGCACATAAGAAATATGGCGGCAAGAAGACCAAGATCCTGTATCGCGACCGCGATTATCACGGCTCGACCCTGGCCACCATGTCAGCGGGCGGTCAGGATGAACGCAACGCGCAATACGGCCCCTTCGCACCTGACTTCGTCCGTGTGCCGCATTGTATGGAATATCGCAAGCATGAGCTGGGGCTGGAGCATCTGTCGGGCGCCGAGTTCGGCCGCGCCGCTGCCGATGCCATTGAAGAAGTCATCCTGCGCGAAGGCGCCGACACTGTCGGTGCGCTGTGCCTTGAGCCGATCACCGCGGGTGGTGGCGTCATCGAAGCCCCCGAAGGGTACTGGCCGCGCGTGCAAGAGATTTGCGAGAAATACGACATCCTTCTGCACATTGACGAGGTCGTCTGCGGACTAGGCCGTACCGGCACGTGGTTCGGCTATCAGCACTATGGCATCAAGCCCGATTTTGTGACGATGGCCAAAGGTGTGGCCTCGGGCTATGCGGCGATTGCCTGCTGCGTGACCACCGAACGCGTGTTTGACATGTTTAAGGAAGACCCCTCGGACCCGATGAGCTATTTCCGCGACATCTCGACCTTTGGGGGCTGCACCGCTGGTCCGATTGCTGCTTTGGAAAACCTGCGCATCATCGAAGACGAAAACCTGCTGGAGAACACCACCAAGATGGGCGAGCGGATGCTGGCCAATCTGAAGGCGCTGGCTGACAAGCATGCCGTCATCGGTGACGTGCGCGGTAAGGGTCTGTTCCTTGGAGTCGAGCTGGTCAAAGACCGCGAAACCAAAGAGCCCGTGGCCGAGGCCGATGTAGGTGCGGTCGTTGCAGATTGTGGGGCGCAGGGCGTGATCATTGGGGCGACCAACCGATCGGTCCCCGGAAAGAACAACACGCTGTGCTTCAGCCCGGCCCTTATCGCGACCGAGCAGGACATTGATCGGATCTGCGAAGCCGTCGACAACGCGCTGACCAAGGTCTTTGGTTGATCCCACCCAACCGTGTTGACTAAATACTAAAGGCGGCTCTGGCATATGAGCCGCCTTTTTTCTTGCGCTTCAAATATTGCCAAAGGACTTACATCATGTGGCCCGCCCCCATCACGCTGACCGGTACTCACGTCATTCTTGCACCTCTCAGCGTTGATCATGCGCCCGCGTTGAAAGACGCTGCCGCAGACGGCGAGTTGCACCGCCTGTGGTACACAACAGTTCCCAAACCCGAGGACATGGAAGATGAAATCGCCCGCCGGCTGTCCTTGCAGAACGCTGGGTCGATGTTGCCCTTTTGCGTAATGACACCGGATGGCACCCCCGTCGGCATGACCACTTTCATGAATATCGATGCCGACAACAAACGGGTCGAGATCGGATCGACCTGGTATCGAACCTCGGTTCAGCGCAGCCCGTTGAACACCGAAGCGAAGCGGCTTCTTTTGTCGTACGCCTTCGACGATCTGAACTGCATCGCGGTCGAGTTTCGCACCCATTTCATGAACCACCAAAGCCGTGCCGCCATCGAACGATTGGGGGCGAAACTGGATGGGGTTCTGCGCAGCCACATGGATCAGGGCAACGGTGTTTTGCGCGACACAGCGGTTTATTCGATCATCGCATCGGAATGGCCTGCGGTGCGGGCCAACCTGACATGGCGGCTTGAAAAGCCAAGGAAATAAGGGCGCTCACCAACCCGTGATCCTGCGGGGCTGGACAATTAACCATTTTGTTCTATATTTGTTCCCATTGATTGAGAACAAAGGAACACGCTATGGCCCAGCCCCAAAGCCTGCCCCCGACGCCAAAACAGACTGATTATGCACGCGCGATTGCATTCAAGCTTGGCGCGGCAATTCCTGCGGATGTTGCACAGGACCGCGTAGCCCTGTCAGGCTGGATTGGCGAACATCAGGCGAGGCTGAAAGCCCGCGCGTCGCAGCCGCGTGATACTAGGGCGACCTCGAAACAGGTGGCCTATGCGGAACGTATTGCACGGGCCAAGCGCCGGTCTGTTCCGGATGAGTGTTTTCGCGATGCGGGGCTGATGTCCGCGTGGATTTCGTCAAATCGCTAAGATTTCGGGTATATCCAGATTGCACTCCAACTAGGTCCAATATATGCTGCGCCTCATGGCAGCACCCGTAGAGACCTTTTTCTTGGACCCCGACGCGCAAGGTACGCTTCAGGCCCAGATCCAACAAATGATCGCCGAGGCGATCCTGTCGGGTCGCCTGCCCCGCGGAGAAAAGCTGCCTTCGACCCGGAAATTGTCGGCCCATCTTGGGGTTAGCCGTATCACCGTCACGCTGGCCTATACCGAACTTCAGGCAAACGACTACCTGTCCTCCAAGGGGCGGTCGGGCTTCTATGTGTCGGATAACGCACCGGAACCACCCAGTTTTCAGCCCCGTGCGCGCGGCGAAGACAAGGTCGACTGGCATCGCGCCATTGGCAACCATTTCACCGGCGGCAGCACGCCAACGAAGCCGCAAAACTGGCGGCAACATAAGTACCCGTTCATCTATGGGCAGGCCGATCCCAAGTTGTTTGACCACAACGCGTGGCGGCTGTGTGCCCTGCGCGCGCTTGGTCACAAGGATCATGCGGTGATGATGGGCGATTACTATGATCAGGACGACCCGCAACTGATCGAATTCATCGCCCGCCACATCCTACCCCGGCGTGGCATTCTGGCCCGGCCCGAAGAAATCCTGATCACCCTTGGTGCGCAAAACGCTTTGTGGATGGCGGCGCAGATCCTGCTGACACAGCGGCGCACGGCGGCCATCGAAGACCCGTGTTACTATTCCCTGCGCGACGTGCTGACCCAAAGCCGCTGCCATTTGGTGAATATTCCGGTAGACCGCGACGGTCTTCCGCCCGAGATGCTGCCTGATGGCACCGACGTCATCTTTACCACGCCCAGCCACCACAGCCCGACCACCGCCACCATGCCAATCGAGCGACGCAAGGCGCTTCTGGCGCGCGCCAAGGAATTGGACGCAGTGATCGTCGAAGATGACTATGATTTCGAAATGTCGTTCCTGAAGCCCCCCTCGCCCGCGCTGAAGTCTTTAGACCGTGAAGGGCGGGTCGTCTACGTGGGCAGCTTTTCAAAATCGCTGTTTCCCGGGCTGCGGCTGGGATACATGGTCGGGTCCGAGCCCTTCATCCGAGAGGCGCGCGCGCTGCGCTCGGCCGTGCTGCGCCACCCACCAGGATTAATCCAGCGCACCGTCGCCTATTTCCTGTCGCTTGGGCACTATGACGCGCTGATCCGGCGTATGGGAAGCGCGTATCAAGAGCGGCGCGAGGTGATGAATCAGGCGATTGAGACCTCAGGCCTGACCATCGCCGGGCGTGGAGTTTTTGGGGGGTCGGCCTTTTGGATGCGCGCACCGAAAAGCGTGGATATGGGCCAGTTGGCTGGATCGCTCAAAGACAAAGGCGTTTTGATCGAACCCGGAACGCCCTTCTTCCGCGGCCCCAACCAACCCACAAATTTCTATCGGATCGCCTACAGCTCGATCCCAGCGGCACGTATCCCCGAGGGGATTTCTCTGATCGCCGACGAAATTGCCAACAAAGTAGCGCCTGGCGCCAGATAGCCGATGTATCTGGCCCTATAGGCAAACAGGTCTGCTGCTAAAAAAGCCACAGGAAAACAGACTGCAGGGCGAAGGTAACTCCTCTGCCCCATATCATCATTTCAATGGAGAACGCCAAGATGAAAATGACCACCGAAGAAGCCTTCGTAAAAGTGCTTCAGATGCATGGGATCGAACATGCCTTTGGTATTATCGGATCCGCAATGATGCCGATTTCGGACATTTTCCCCGATGCTGGCATCACTTTCTGGGACTGTGCCCACGAAGGCTCGGGCGGCATGAT
Source organism: Aliiroseovarius sp. ABM4_368 (assembly GCF_056161205.1). Taxonomy (NCBI): domain Bacteria; kingdom Pseudomonadati; phylum Pseudomonadota; class Alphaproteobacteria; order Rhodobacterales; family Paracoccaceae; genus Aliiroseovarius; species Aliiroseovarius sp. ABM4_368. The sequence continues at coordinate 1,167,638 of NZ_JBSWYR010000001.1, forward strand.
GGCCGACGGCTATACCCGCGCGACCGGCAAGATGTCGATGATGATTGCGCAAAATGGCCCCGGCATCACCAACTTCGTGACCGCCGTAAAAACCGCATACTGGAACCACACGCCACTGCTCTTGGTCACCCCGCAAGCCGCAAACAAGACCATCGGTCAGGGTGGCTTTCAGGAAATGGAACAAATGCGCATGTTCGCCGACTGCGTGGCCTATCAGGAAGAGGTCCGCGACCCGACCCGCGTGGCCGAGGTTCTGAACCGCGTGATCATGAACGCCAAGCGCGCTTCGGCGCCTGCTCAGCTGAACATCCCACGTGACATGTGGACCCAAGTCATCGACATCGAGCTTCCCGCGATTGTCGAGTTCGAGCGCCCCGCAGGCGGCGCTGATGCGGTTGCCGAAGCGGCCAAGCTGATTTCGGACGCCAAGAACCCGGTCATCCTGAACGGCGCAGGCGTCGTTCTGTCGAAGGGTGGCATCGAAGCCTCGAAAGCTTTGGCTGAACGTTTGGATGCGCCTGTCTGTGTTGGCTATCAGCACAACGACGCCTTCCCCGGCTCGCACCCACTGTTTGCTGGCCCCTTGGGCTATAACGGCTCGAAAGCGGGCATGGAATTGATCAAGGAAGCCGACGTCGTTCTGTGCCTTGGCACCCGCTTGAACCCGTTCTCGACCCTGCCCGGTTATGGCATGGAATACTGGCCCGCTGACGCCGAGATCATTCAGGTCGATATCAACCCGGACCGCATTGGCCTGACCAAAAAGGTCTCGGTTGGCATCATCGGTGACGCCGCGAAAGTCGCGGAAGGCATTCTGGCACAGCTTTCCGACACAGCCGGTGACGCGGGCCGCGAGGAACGCAAAGCCAATATAGCGCAGAAGAAATCGGCGTGGGCCCAGCAGCTGACCGAAATGACCCACGAAGATGACGATCCGGGCACCACCTGGAACGAACGTGCCCGCGCGGACAAGCCCGACTGGATGAGCCCCCGCATGGCGTGGCGCGCGATCCAGCAGGCGCTGCCGAAAGAGGCGATCATCTCGTCCGATATCGGCAACAACTGCGCGATCGGCAACGCCTATCCGTCGTTCGAAGAAGGTCGCAAGTATCTGGCCCCCGGCCTGTTCGGTCCCTGTGGCTATGGCCTTCCAGCGGTTGCTGGCGCAAAGATCGGCTGCCCGGACGTACCAGTCGTCGGCTTCTCGGGCGATGGCGCCTTCGGCATCGCGGTGACCGAACTGACCGCCATTGGTCGCGAGGAATGGCCCGCCATCACTCAGGTCGTCTTCCGCAACTATCAGTGGGGCGCAGAAAAGCGCAACTCGACCCTGTGGTTTGACGACAATTTCGTCGGGACCGAGCTGGACCAGCAAGTGTCCTATGCTGGCATCGCCAATGCCTGTGGCCTGAAAGGCGTGGTCGCCCGCACCATGGACGAGCTGACCGACGCGCTGAACCAAGCGATCATCGATCAGAAGAACGGCATCACCACCCTGATCGAAGCCATGATCAACCAGGAACTGGGCGAGCCCTTCCGCCGCGACGCGATGAAGAAGCCAGTTCGCGTGGCAGGCATCAGCAAAGACGACATGCGCCCGCAGCAGGTATGATCACTCTTTCTGGGCGCGGGATTCCTCGCGCCCGGAGCTTTTCGCCGGCCCTGACCGGCACTCTGCCCCTGAAACAGCCCCCGAGGTACCGATGAAACCGCTTGAGACCCTTTTGAAGAACGCCGCTCGCACCAATCTGCGGATTATCCTGTCCGAAGGCAGCGATCCACGGGCTGTGACGGCGGGGTATCAGGCCGTATCGCAAGGGATTGCACGCATTGGGCTGGTTGGCGACAGTGCTGCCATCCAAAACGAGTTCGCGGTACAAGGGATTGAAATCCTTGATGGGATCGAGATCCACGACCCCGCAACATCGCCCTTGCGCGACGAAATGGCCGAGCTTTTCCACAGCCTGCGCAAGCACAAGGGTGTGACGCCCGAAGACGCTCAGGCAGCGGTCGATCTGCCGCATATTTTTGCGGCCCTTTTGGTGAAATCCGGCCATGCGGACGGCACTGTTGGCGGTGCTGTTGCGACCACAGCGGATATCGTTCGTGCGGCTATTCAGATCATCGGGACCAAACCCGACACAAAGTTGATTTCCTCGTTCTTCCTGATGTTGTTCTGTAAAGAACACCACAACCGCAAAGGCGCGATGATCTTTGCTGATAGCGGGCTGGTGGTGGACCCGACCGCTGACGAAATGGCGCAGATCGCAATAAGCTCGGCCAATTCACTTGAACGACTGATCGGCGAAACGCCCCGCGTGGCGATGCTGTCCTTCTCGACCCGTGGCAGCGCGAAACATGACGCTGTGTCTAAAGTCGTCACCGCCACCAACACCGCCCGCGAACGCGCGCCCGACCTGCTGATCGACGGCGAGCTTCAGTTTGACGCGGCTTTCGTCCCGGATGTGGCCGCAAGAAAAGCCGAAGACAGCCCGCTACAGGGCAACGCCAACGTTTTTGTTTTTCCCAATCTAGATAGCGGCAACATCGCCTATAAAATCGCACAACGTATGGCCGGTGCCGAAGCCATTGGCCCGGTGCTTCAAGGCCTGGCCAAACCAGCCAACGACCTGTCGCGCGGGTGTTCCTCGGAAGATATTCTGCACATGATCGCCGTCACCGCAGCTCAGGCCAGCGACAGCGAATAAGGGCTAGCGACGGTCGGTACTTGCGATTGACAGGACGGTGGCCGCGACGATCTCGTCGACCGTTGCGCCTCGGCTAAGGTCGCAAACCGGTTTTCTGAACCCTTGCAGGATAGGGCCATAGGCCTTGGCGCCAGCCAGTTGCACCATCAATTTATAGGCAATGTTCCCCGCATCCAGATCGGGGAACACCAGCACATTTGCGCGACGTCTGACAGCCGCCTGTTTCTTCTGTGCTGTGTGAATATCCAGCGCCGCGTCCGCCTGAACCGGACCGGGAAATCCGGTGATTTCAGCAGCTTCATGCACCCGATCGACCGATGCCCCTGCCCCGGAATGCCCGGTCGAGAAGGACAGAAAAGCGACATCGGCTTCGCCCCACAGGGATTTGGCCGTCTTGGCGCTGGCCGTGGCGATATCCGCCAATTCCTGCGCGCTTGGGGACACGTTCACCGCGCAGTCAGCAAAGATGAACTCTTGTCCGTCTGGAAGAACCATCAGAAAAAAGCTCGACGGCGTTTTGATACCATCATCCAGACCGATCACCATCGACGCAGCCTCGATCACGCGGCGGGTGGGGGCTATGGCCCCCGCGACCAGCAGGTCGGCCTCGCCTGTTGCGACCATGGCGGCGGCACGCATCAGGGGGCGCTCCAGAAGGCGTTTTGCAAGAGCGCTGCGCAAGTCACGGTTCGCGGTCAGCGCATCCACGTGATGCTCGGCCAGTTCGACAAGGGGAACCGGCTGCGCCAGCCCTTCGGCCTGTAAGCGTTCAGCCGCCTCGACAATATGGGGATCGTCCGTTTCAGGCAGCACTACGCGCGGTTTGCGCGAGGCGGCGATCTTGAAGGCGCGATCCAGCGTGGCCGTCATCGGCTGTCCTATCAAACAGATTGGTTGCGGATCGTCCTATAACCGGTTGTCAGCACAAAAATCAACGCCGCTGCCACGATGATGGATGGCCCAGCGGGCGTATCCAACCGAAGCGAGGCCCACAAGCCCGCCCCGCTGGCGGCCCAACTGACTAAGACAGACCCGATCACCATTTGGATGGGCGACGACGACACGCGCCGCGCGGCGGTGGCTGGAATAATCAGCATCGCAGACACCAAAAGCGCGCCGACAACTTTCAGCGACACTGCCACGACCAGCGCGATGGCCACTGTGATGACAAGGCTTTCGCGATTGGGGTGCACGCCCGAGGCCGCTGCCAGATCTGGGCTGAGCGTGGTCAAAAGCAGTTTGGACCAGCGCCAAGCGATGACGCCGGCAATCAAACCGGCACCGCCCCAAATCAGCAGAAGGTCCGACCGTGTGACGGTCAGAATGTCCCCGAACAGATAGGCGGATAGATCAACCCGGACGTTGGGCACAAAAGATATCGCGACCAGACCCGTTGCCAGCGCACCAAAGGACAAAACGCCCAGCCCGCTGTCAGGTGATTGCCCCTGCGCCATCATCCAACTGATCGCTCCCGCCATCGCAAGGGCGACAACCAATGTGCCAAGACTGATTGGGACCGAGAAGATCAGCGCAAACGCGACGCCCAGAATGGCCGCGTGCGCCGTGGCGTCACCGAAATAAGCCAGCCTGCGCCACACAACGAACGCGCCCAAGGGGCCTGTCGCGATGGACAGGCCGATCGCTGCCAGTGCCGCACGGACAAGGAAATCATCCAGCATGTTCGACCTCGTCCTGCGATATTTTGTGGGTGTGATCATGGTTGTGATCATGCCCGCAACCATCATCGTGTTCGTGGTCATGCGCGTGCTGATACAGTGCCAGCGCACCTTGTGTTCCGTGTCCAAACAGCGCGCGATATTCCGGCGCGTTTTGCACCACATGGGGTTTGCCCTGACAGCAGATATGCCCATTCAGGCAGATCACCCGATCCGAGGCGCTCATCACCACATGAAGATCGTGCGAGACCATTAGGACGGCGACACCCGTGTCACGGCGTACATCCTCGATCAGACGATAAAAGCCCGCCTCGCCCATCTGGTCCAACCCTTGTGTCGGCTCGTCCAGGATCAGGATGTCGGGATGTTCCAGCAAAGCCCGCGCCAGAAGGACGCGTTGTAATTGCCCGCCGGACAAATCCTGTACCTGACGGTTTTCAAGCCCCAGCACACCGACACGATCCAGCATCGTCGCGATCTGGTCCGCGCTGTGTGGCTTGGGCAGGTTCAGAAAACTGCGCACCGGAAGCGGCAGCGTGGGATCCAGTGCCAGTTTCTGCGGCACATAACCGACCACCAGCCCCCGTTTCCGCGTGACCTTCCCTTTGGACGGCGTCAGCCCCAAAAGCGCACGCAGAAGCGACGTTTTGCCGGACCCGTTGGGGCCGACAATGGTCACAATCTCGCCGGGCGCTACGGACATATCAACATGGTCAAGCACGGTGTTTGCGCCGTGGCGAACGGTCAAGCCCTTGGCCTCGATCAAGGTCATGCGGGGGCCTCGTCCTGACACGAGGGACAAAGGCCCAGCGCCTCGACATTGGCGCGTTCGACGGCGAAACCAAGGTTTGCACCAGCCTGATCAATCAAGGCACGCAGCGATTGCGCGGGGATCTCGGCCACCGATTTGCAGACCCGGCATATGAAGAAAGCCGGCGCGTGATCGCAGCCTTGCGTTGTACAGGCAGTAAAGGCATTCAAGCGCCGAATACGGTGGGCAAGCCCTTGATCTACAAGGAACTCTAAGGCGCGATAGGCAACGGGGGGCTGGCTTCCAAACCCGTCTTCGGCCAGACGTTCCAATACGTCATAGGCCCCCATGGCGCGATGCTCTTCCAACAGAATTTCCAGCGCGCGACGGCGCACAGGTGTGAATCGCGCACCGGCCTCGCGGCAGATATCCTCGGCCCGGGTCAGCGCGTCGCTGGCGCAGGTTGAATGGTCATGACTGTGGAACGCACTGGCTGGATCCGGCATAGGTTGACACCAATTTTGTGTAATATTATCACTTCCGTCAAATGCTATAACATCACAAAAACCGGAGCAAGCCCCGATGACATTAACCCGCACCACGATGGCGCTGTGCCTCAGCCCTACTTTGCTGATGGCCGAAGCGCCCAAAGTTGTGACCGATTTCGCCCCGATCCACTCGCTTGCCGCGCAGGTGATGGAGGGCGTTGGTGAACCTGATTTGCTGCTGCCCCAAGGGGCCGACCCGCACGGCTTCCAAATGCGCCCGTCGCAGATGCGGTCCTTGTCGGATGCTGATCTGTTGATCTGGATTGGTCCGGCCATGACCCCGTGGCTTGAGCGCGCCGTCGAAGGTGCATCGTTGGATCACAGCATGGCGCTGTTGTCCGCAACAGGTACGGTGCTGCGCGAAGGCGGGCATCATGATCACGACCATGGCGATGCTCACGCAGACCATGACGATCATGACCACGACGATCATGAAGGCGAAAAGCATGACGATCACGCTGGCCATGATCATGACGAAGAAAAACACGATGGTCATGACCACGAGAAACATGACGAGCATGAAGAACACGCCGACCATGACCATGACCACGACCACGACCACGACCACGACCACGAAAAACATGATCACGACGATCACGACCATGAAAAGCATGATGAACATGGCCATGATGAACATGCAGAACATGTCGAAGGCGTAGACGAGCACGCGTGGCTATCGCCCAAAAACGCGCAGGTCTGGTTGGAAGCCATCGCCGAAGAGCTGGCCGAGCTGGATCCCGAAAACGCCGAGCGCTATCACGAAAACGCCCATGAAGCGCAAGAGAAGATCGCTGCTCTGGACGCCCGCATTCAAGCGCGGCTTGAGCCGGTTCACGAAAAGGGTTTTGTGCTGTTCCACGACGCCTTTGGCTATTTCTCGGATCACTATGACCTGAACAGTCTTGGTGCGATCCGCGAAGGGGACTCGGCTCCGCCCTCAGCGGCTCAGCTGGCCGAGATTTCCGAGCGGGTCAAAGGCGGTGAAGTGTCCTGCATCTTCTCGGAACCGGCGCAGGGTGAATCCCAGGTGCTGGAACTGGCGACAAGCGCGGGAGCCGGTACCGGGGTGTTGGATCCAGCCGCATCAGCGATTGAAATCGGACCGATGCTTTATGAGAATCTGCTTTGGAGCACGGCGGACACCATCGCCACCTGCTTGGAAGGCAAGTAAACAAAAACGGGCGCCAACGCGGCGCCCGTTTTCTTTTTATCTGTGTAGCGATCAGAAGAACGCCTGCAACCCGGTCTGCGCCCGCCCCAAGATCAGAGCGTGGACATCATGCGTGCCCTCATAGGTATTTACCGTTTCCAGGTTCACCATGTGGCGGATCACATTAAACTCCAAAGAAATTCCGTTTCCGCCATGCATATCACGAGCATGGCGCGCGATTTCCAGCGCCTTCCCGCAATTGTTGCGCTTGATGATCGAGACCATCTCGGGTGCGGCTTTGGCTTCGTCCATCAGGCGACCGACGCGTAGCGCGGCCTGAAGGCCTAGCGAAATCTCGGTCTGCATATTCGCGAGCTTCAGTTGGAACAGCTGCGTTTGTGCCAGTGGTTTGCCGAACTGTTTGCGGTCCAACCCGTATTGGCGCGCAGCTAGCCAGCAGCTTTCAGCAGCCCCCATCGCGCCCCACGCGATGCCATAGCGTGCACGGTTCAGGCAGCCGAACGGTCCTTTCAGGCCCTCAACATTCGGCAGCAGCGCGTCTTCCGACACTTCCACACCGTCCATGACGATCTCGCCGGTGATGGATGCACGTAGGCTCAGCTTGTTTTCGATCTTGGGCGCGGACAGACCTTTCATGCCCTTCTCAAGCACGAAACCTTTGATCTTTCCGCCATGCGCGTCCGACTTGGCCCAGACCACGAACACGTCCGCGATCGGCGCGTTCGAGATCCACATTTTCGAGCCATTCAGCACATATCCCCCATCGACCTTCTTGGCCGTGGTTTTCATGCTGCCGGGATCCGAGCCCGCATCGGGTTCGGTCAGGCCGAAACAGCCGATCCACTCGCCAGTCGCCAGCTTTGGCAGGTATTTCTTGCGCTGCTCGTCCGAGCCATAGGCATAGATCGGGTACATCACCAAGGACGATTGGACCGACATCATCGAGCGATAGCCGCTGTCGATGCCTTCGACTTCGCGCGCGACCAGACCATAGGTCACATAGCCTGCGCCGATGCCGCCGTATTCCTCGGGGATGGTGGTGCCCAGCAGGCCCATCTCGCCCATTTCGGCGAAAATCTCAGGATCCGTGGTCTCGGTCGCATATGCCTCGGTCACGCGGGGGGCCAGTTTCTCAGCGCAATAGGCCTTGGCCGCGTCGCGCACCATACGTTCGTCTTCGTTCAGCTGGTCTTCCAACAGGAACGGGTCTTCCCAGTTAAAGCTGGACAGACCGGGGCGGGATTGAGGGGCAAGATCGGCCATATCTCAGGCTCCTTTCGCGTTGATGGCGGCTTCGATGGAAGCTTCCAGAATATCAAGGGCTTCGTCCAGCTGATCAGCCGGAACAGTCAGTGGCGGCAACAGACGTACGGCGTTGCCACGGGTGCCGCAAGGCAAGATGATCAAACCACGCGCTTCGGCCTCGGCCACGATGGCCATGGTCAGGGCGGCATCGGGTGCGTTGGTGTCGCGATCCGTGACCAGTTCAAAGGCCACCATCGCGCCCAGACCGCGCACGTCGCCGATGGCTTCCATGCCCTGACGGGATGCGATGTCGGTCAGGCGGGCGTTAATTTTCTCGCCAATCTCGGTGGCGCGATCACAAAGGTTTTCTTCTGCGATCACATCCAGAACGGCGTGCGAAGCAGCTACGGCCAGCGGGTTCCCGGCGTAAGTGCCACCGATGCCACCTGTGGGGGCGGCATCGACGATCTCGGCCCGGCCTGTGACGGCGGACAGAGGGAAGCCCCCCGCCAGACCCTTTGCCATGGTCACCAAATCGGCGGCGACGCCTGCGTGATCGAAAGCAAACATCTTGCCGGTCCGTGCGATGCCTGCCTGAACCTCGTCGGCAATCAGAACGATACCGTATTCATCGCAGATAGCGCGGATCGCTTTAAGGAATTCAGGCGGCGCGATGTTAAAGCCCCCCTCGCCCTGTACGGGTTCGATGATCATCGCGGCGACACGCTCGGGATCGATCGAGCTTTTCAACATGTTGTCCAGAACGGCCAGCGATTGTTCCACCGAAACACCGTGGAAGGCGTTCGGGAACGGGGCGTGCAGCACCTCCGGCGGCATGGCCCCAAAGGCTTTCTTATAGGGGTTCACCTTACCGCATAGCGCCATGCCCATCAGAGTGCGGCCGTGGAACGCGCCCGAGAACGCAATCACGCCCGAACGGCCTGTGTAAGCCCGCGCCATCTTTACAGCATTCTCGACGGCCTCCGCGCCGGTCGTGACCAGCATGGTTTTCTTGTCGAAATCGCCCGGCGTGGCGGAGTTCAGACGCTCTGCCAGTGACACGTATCCTTCAAAAGGGGCGACGTGGAAACAGGTGTGGGTGAAGGCTTCAGCCTGCTGGGCTACGGCGGCCATCACCTTCGGATGACGATGGCCCGTATTATTCACCGCAATTCCAGCGGCGAAGTCGATGAAGCGTTTGCCATCGACATCCCACAGTTCGGCGTTTTCGGCGCGCGCAGCATAGATGCCACGGGTGGCGACACCGTTTGCCACCGCATCTGCGCGGCGGGTCATAAGAGCTTCTGTATTCGACATGCGAACCCCCAAGACAGATTTGATTCCGCTTCATATTGCGCAAAATACTGAGCAATGCTATCAAAATTTTGCGCAAGATATAGAAAAGCCGAGACTCGCCACGGGACCAGATGACCGAGGCAAAGGGGATCAAAAATGCATGATGAGTTTGACGTAGGCACCCGTCTGAAAGAGCTAAGACAGCAATTCGGCTTGTCTCAAAGGCAGCTGGCCGAAGCAGCTGGGGTCCCGCATGGTCAGATCTCGATGATCGAACGCAACCACTCGTCACCTTCCGTCGCCAGCTTGCGCAAGATATTGGGCGGCCTAAACATGTCCATGTCCGAGTTTTTTGAGCCCGAAGCCCCCGCCACGCAGCAGGTTTTCTTCACGCCTAGCGAGCTTCGTGACCTGACTTCTGCGCTGTATCAAGACAATGAAGCCGCACGGAAGATGATCACCATTAAGCAGGTGGGCGATGCGAAAGCGCATGGGCTTCAGGTGCTGCAAGAGCTTTATGAGCCCGGCGCAGACACGGGCGAAACCATGATCGAGCACGAAGCCAACGAGGGCGGGATCGTGATCGAGGGCGAGCTGGAAATCACCGTGGGCGCGGAAACCCGCGTGTTGAAAGCCGGCGATTCCTATCTGTTCAACTCGCGCGAGCCACATCGGTTTCGCAATATCTCGGACCGGCCGGCGCGCGTCATCTCGGCCTGCACGCCACCATATCTATAGGAGCACCCATGCACCCGCTTGAAGGACTGAAAGTCGTTGAACTCGCGCGCATCTTGGCCGGGCCGTGGATCGGTCAATCGCTGGCCGATCTGGGCGCAGATGTGATGAAGGTCGAGGCCGAGACTGGGGATGACACCCGCACCTGGGGGCCACCCTTTATCGAGCGCGACGGCGACAAGACCGCCGCCTATTATTACTGCGCCAACCGGGGCAAGGACGTAATTACCGCCGATTTCCGCACGCCCGAGGGGCAGGAAAAGGTGCGCGATCTGGTCAAGGACGCCGACATTCTGATCGAGAACTTCAAGGTTGGCGGGCTTGCCAAGTACGGGCTGGACTATGACAGCCTGTCCAAACTGAACCCGCGCCTGATCTATTGCTCGGTTACAGGGTTCGGACAAGATGGGCCGTGGGCCAAGCGGGCGGGCTATGACTTTCTGTTGCAAGGTCTGTCGGGGCTGATGTCTGTGACGGGTGATCCAGCAGGGCAGCCTCAGAAGGTGGGCGTCGCGATCACTGACATTGTTACCGGGCTTTACGGAACCATTGGCATTCTGGCCGCCGTGGAACAGCGTCACCGCACCGGGCGCGGGCAGCATGTGGATATGAGCCTTCTGGATTGTGCCACGGCGCTGATGGCCAATCAGGCGATGAACTTTCTGGCGACAGGGAACAGCCCAACGCGGCTGGGCAACGAACACCCGAATATCGCGCCGTATCAGGTGTGCCCGGTGAAGGACGGACATATCATTCTGGCGGTTGGCAATGACGGGCAGTTTCAGCGGTTTTGCAAGGTCATTGGACGCGAGGATCTGGCGACGGATACCCGGTTCGGCACCAATTCCGACCGCGTGGCCCATCGCGATGCGCTGACCCCAGCGATCGAGGACAGCTTGTCAGGGTGGACCATGGGCGAACTTCTGGCAGCCTTGGAAGATGCTACTGTCCCCGCTGGCCCCATCAACACGATGGAACAGACCTTCCAGAACCCGCAGATCCTGCATCGCGGGATGCAGATCACGCCTGAAGGCGTGCCGGGTGTGCGTGGGCCATGGGTGTTCTCGGACGCAGAGTTAAAGCTGGAGCAAACAGCACCAACCCTACCCAAGCGCAAAGCATGAAAAAAGGGGCAGACGCGACGCGCCTGCCCCTTCCCTGTTGAACTTATCAGTTCTTATTCGAAAACCGCGGCTTCGTTGTCCAAGCTGTCGGACCCTTCAACTTCGATCTCGCCTGCGCCAACGGCGGCAACTGCGCGTTCGATGTTGCGTGTCTGATCAACCAGACGGTCAATGGCGTTCTGCACCAGAGCACCACCGGCATGGCCTGCGCCCAGCATCTGGTCATAGGAGGTACCGGCTTCGGCTGCGGTGCGGATGTCACCCAGCGCGATCATGGTCGAGTTCATGTCGCCCAGCAGGTTGTCGGCCAGCGCTTCGTCAGAGGCTTTCACCAGATCATACAGCGACGCACCTTCAACAACCGACCCGTCCACGCGCACGTAACGTCCGGTATAGACGTTGCGGATGCCCAGACCGTCGAAATAGTGCGAGTTGTGGGTGTTGTCCGAGAAGCAGTCATGCTCTTCCTCGGGATCGTTCAGCAACAGGCCCAGCTTCATACGCTCGCCCGCTTGTTCGCCATAAGACAGCGAGCCGATGCCAGTGAAAGCCATTTTCACGCCTTGGGCTGCGTCGGTGGTAACGTCGGTGCGGCCTTGGCCACCTTCCGACCAGTTGGCAACCGCGTCTTCCAGATCCGAGATCAGCAGATCGGTAGCAGCAACCAGATACTGAACGCGGCGATCACAGTTGCCACCGGTGCAGTTCGCGGTGTCAAAATCCGACGCCGGGCGGGTGCCTGCGCCGTGATCGGTGCCCGACAGGTCTTGGCCCCACAGCAGGAATTCGATGGCGTGGTAACCGGTGGCGACGTTCGCTTCGATGCCTTCAACCTCGTGCAGGCTTTCCAGCAGTTCAGGCGTGATGGTGGCGGCGTCGATCATCGACCCACCTACGCTGAGCTTGGCGTTGGCAATCACGTTCGCGGTCGAGAACGGGTTTTCGTCATTCGCGCCGTAATCCGCGGCGATATAGTCGATCAGGCCCTCGTCCAGCGGCCATGCGTTCACTTTGCCTTCCCAGTCATCGACGGTCGGGTTGCCAAAGCGGAACGCCTCGGTTTGTTGATAGGGAACGCGGGCGGCTAGCCACGCGTCCTTGGCAGCGTTCAGCGTGGCGTCAGAAGGTGCTGCGACCAGCGCGTCAACGGCGGCTTTCAGCGCCTTGGCAGTGGTCAAGCTGTCTTCGTAACCGGCCAGTGCAATATTGGCATAGTTGGTGACAACTTCTTCAGGGGTGGCGGCAAATGCGGTAGATGTGGCCAAGCTGGCAACACAGGTGGCCAAAAGAGTTTTGCGGATCATGAGAACCTCGTAAATTTTCAGTCCCCGCTGGGTTAGCAGAGCATTTTTGTCAGGTAAAGAATATTCTTTATGTTTTTAGTCGGATTTACACCTCTGTTACGACCAATAGAAAACCCGGCCAAGTTGGCCGGGTTGTGTTTCGCGAATGCAATTCGGAAGGCTGATCGGATTGCGGTGCAGGCGACAGGTTAGTCGTTGCTGATAAGTTCAAGAAGCAAGGATTGAGCGCCATCCGAGATCAATTCAACGATACGTTTGCTGGCCCGATCTTCCGCGCCAAACCCCAGAACCCGAACACTTTCGGCGCGCGGCTCCAGTGCTTCTCCCAAGGTCCGCAGATCCCGCCCAACTTCAGGCGTTGCCTTCACCAAGATCAAATGCGTATTGTCTGGCCACGTGATCTTTGGCCGTTGCAGATTGCTGTTATCTGGCCCTTGCTCGCGCAAACTGCCACCAGACAGAACAACAACGAATTGCCCGATTGCGCGCGTTTCCAACTTGCGGCTGGTCGTGTGCAGCGCATGTAATATTGGTTCTTTCGGAGGAGATGCTTCCGGGTCATAGCTTTCGATAAGCGCCTTGATCTCATTTGCGTCGATATCACGCTGGCGATCAACGCGGGTGTCCAGCCCATTACCAAAGGCAACAAGAGAAAGCTCTACGCGTTTCCAGACATCACCAAGTTCTTCCTCGATGTCGCGTACCAAGCGCTGCGCCTTGCGAGCAGTCATGGATTGTGCATCCCCGCTAACATCCGCGACAATCGTCAGACTCACCCCGGTTTCCAGCTGTGCCCCTGCCTGAGCCTGTGCCGGTTGCGCAAAGCCAGTCACCACCGCCAGTGCGACAGCAGCGGTGCAATTCATAGCCGTGTACATAAGTTTTTTCATCGGCTTCATCCTTATCTCAGCCACTCGCGAATGCGTGGGCGGTCGCAATCGTTAGCCATTTTGTTGAAGGCGGCAGTGAAGCCCAATGCCGAAAACCGGACCACGTGTTTCGCTTTCCCGTTCATTCCAGTGCCCCGGATCACAACCTCTTTTCCGCGACGAATGGCCCGCACGATGTCGGCAGAGGCGAAACCATTGCGTAGATCGACAGGCCGAACGCGGCCGTCTTCGATATGCAGCCGGATCTTGCGGCCATCGACAGTGGCCGTGATTGGAAAGTCATTGTTGAATCGATTGGGTGTCACGAAATCAAAGAAAAGCGAATTCCCACGCGCCGAGGGGTCGGCGTGGATCTCCATCCGTGGCACTGTGTAGGTCCTGAACCCCTTGTTTTGCTTGGCGAAACTTACGATGGCACAAGTTTGGTTTTCGCCATCATCATAACTGATCCAGTCTTCAAACCGCTTGAATCCCGGTTCACGGCGAAGGTTCTTGCGCTTGGGCTTGAAGGTTTCCGCCTTCAATCGCGCGGCAAGGTCCGCGTTCAAATACCGTGATGGTTCCATCTGCCGTTCCGCGGCATACCGCGCCAGCATATCCCGTTCAGCGTCCGTCATGGCACCCCGGCCCACATCCACCGCATCCGAGTATTTCTGGTGCAGAACCCAACGGATATGGCGGATCTCTCGCGGCTTCAGGCCCAGTGCTTTTTCCTCTTCAAGGCTGCCAATTTCGCTGGGCTTGAACGGCCCACCCTTGGCGTCGCATTCCTCGGCCAAGATTGTGGCAACTTCGGGCATAGACAGCGTGTGATAGCTGGACGAGTGGAACTCTTCGTTCGCATCTCGGCCTGTCAGGTGGAACAGCACGGGCTTGTCGGGATTTTTACCCAAGCTCGTCCAAAGCGGCTCATCCTCAAGGTCTTTTGGCCGGACCTCGTCGATGCCCTCGAAATTCTGGCGTTGATTGCGATGAACCAGTTGAAGCAGGTTCCAGTCATCCGGCCGCTCGACACCAAGCGATACCAGCCCGCGTTTGCCCGAACTTGCATAGCTCGCCACAAACTGAGGTGACGATTTTGACGTCCGTTCTGTCGGCTCAAAAACCACCGAGCAATTGCCCTTTTTGTTCTTGATCACCGAATAATCGGTGTCCGCCTGCGCGCTCGAGGCCAAGGCCAACACCGCCCCAATCCCCCCAAGAAGCGCAGACCACCGGGACCGTCGATACCGTAGGCCCGAAAACTGAGATCTGGTCATGTCGTGATCCATCCCTTCGTGAATTAATTTCTTACAATTAACCGCAGCATAGCCCCTGCCCCGCGCAAGTTTCAAAGATTCATCCAAGAAATTTGTCCGTTTTCAAATAATTTAGTCCTCTGGTGCCGGGCCACGCTGTGCTTTACCACCGATGCCAAGAACCCAAAGGACACAAATGCCTCTGAAACTCGACACATTGGCGAGCCTTGCTACGCTGAACGCGGATGACATCATCGACGTACGCGCGCCATCCGAATTTGCCGAGGATCACATCCCCGGCGCCATCAACCTGCCCGCGCTCAGCGACGCGGAACGAGCGCGTGTGGGCACGATCTATGTGCAGGACAGCCCGTTTAAGGCGCGCAAGATCGGGGCAGCTTTGGTGGCGCGAAACGTGGCCAGCCATTTGGAAACCGTGCTGGCCGAGCATCCGGGCAGCTGGAAACCCGTGGTCTATTGCTGGCGGGGCGGGCAACGGTCTGGCTCGGTCGTGTCGATCCTGTCGCAAATCGGTTGGCGCGCCCAGCAGCTTGCAGGCGGGTACAAAACCTATCGCCGCTTGGTGAAGGCGCTGCTTTATGACGATCCGCTGCCGCACCCGTTGGTGTTGATCGACGGAGGCACAGGCACCGCCAAGACCCGGTTGTTGCAGGCGCTAAACAAGGCGGGTGCGCAGGTGCTGGACCTTGAAGCCATGGCCAGCCATCGCGGGTCTCTGTTCGGGTTGGTTGGCCAAGCGCAGCCAAGTCAGAAATGGTTCGAAAGCCAGTTGGCGATGGCGCTTTGCCGGTTCGACCCGACCCAACCCGTCTTTGTCGAGGCCGAGAGCAACAAGATCGGTCGCCTGATCGTTCCGCCCAGCCTGTGGCAAAAGATGATCCGCGCAGATCGGTTTGCGTTGTCTGCCCCCTTGCCCGCCCGTGCGGCACATCTGGCACGCGATTATACGGACGTGATCGAAGATCCTGCGCGGCTGTCGGACATCTTGGACCAGCTCGTTCCTTATCATGGGCGCGAACAGGTGGGCCTGTGGCATGGGCTGGCGCGCGACGGTGACATGCAGACCTTGGCGGCAGGGCTGATCGAAACTCATTATGATCCACGCTATCGTCGCATCACCCGCAAGGACGCGCCGAAACCCATGCATATTGCGTTACCCGACTTGTCGGACGAGACCTTGAACGCCACCGCTGCAGACCTGATCCTACGAACGAAAACAATCACCTAGCGGCAGCAAATACCCGGCGCTCCGCTTTCCAGCCGCCCGACAAGGAAAGCACCACGCCCTTCTGCGGTGAAGGCATCCATGGCCTCTTGCACGGCCTGTTCCGGCACCGCCGCCAGAAACCCACCAGCCGTCTGAGGGTCATGCAACAACACGGCCTTAGGGCCGTCTGCACCGACGACCGGAGCGGCCATTTCGTTCGCGGCGTGGATGGTTGAACGGATGCCGTCAGCGGCCAGTGCCTCAGCCCCCGAGTGGGTCGGGATGGCGGCCAAATTCAGCTCGGCTGCAACGCCCGAGGCGCGGCAAATTGCCATCAAGTGCCCGGCAAGCCCAAAGCCCGTCACGTCTGTCATGGCCGTTGCAAAGGGGCGCAAGATCCGCGCCTCATCCCCTTGCGAGCGCGCCATATTTTGCATCAGCCGCACCACATCGCGCCCATCGGCGCGCCCCTGCATCTCGCCCGCCAATATCGTGCCCGAGCCGATGGGGCGGGTCAGGATCAGACAATCCCCCGGCCGCGCGCCTGCGGTGGTCAAAGCCTGCGCCCCCTCTGGCAGCTCGCCGGTCATGGAAACGCCGATGGTCATCTCGGCCCCCATGCTGGAATGGCCGCCGATCAAGGCGACCTGTTCGTCGGCAAGAAAATCCGAAACCTGCATCAGCACTTCGTCCATGGTGCGGGACTGAAGCGCGGTGCTCATCCGGGTTAATATGACCGACAGCATTGCGGTTTTCGGCTGCGCACCCATCGCCCAGATGTCGCCCATGGCGTGATTTACAGCAATCCGTGCAAGCACCCCATGATCATCCGTAAACGCGCGCAGATGGTCGGTGGTCAGCACCTGTCGCACGCCCCCCACCTGCAGCACAGCGGCATCGTCGCCCGGCCCGGTCAGAACCTTGTCTGGCAGAGCTAGATCCAGCTTGGACAAAGCGTCAGTCAGGTTGTCCGGCGCGATTTTCGACCCGCATCCCCCACACAACGGCAGCACATCCGCCTCACCCTCGCCCAAAGCGCGTTCACCGAGGAATGGCGTGGGCGTCATGGTTGGGAGGTCTCGGAATTTCTGCATGAATTTTTGGTCGATATGGTTCTTCCAGCGCCACAAGCCGGGCAAGGTGACTGCACGGCCCCATTTCTCGGCCAAGGCACGTTTGTCGCCCATCGAAATCAGTTTCAGATAGTCATCTTGCGGCTTGAAAGGGCGCAGGGTGCCGCCCGTCAAGGACGCGCGCAGGTTATGAGCCAGCACCGGTGCTGCGCGCACGGCGAAAACACCTGCCTTTGGGCGCGGGTCGGGCAGCTCGGCGCAGTCGCCGACCGCGAACAGCCCCTCACAACCTTGCACCTGAAAACTGGGATCGACTGGGATAAACCCGTCCGTGGTCAAGGGCAGCGGTGTGTCTTGCAACCAGCCATGCGCAAATGCGCCCGCCGTACCGACCGTGAAGCAGCTGTCCAGCTCGGTCCCGTCCGCAAGCTCCACATGATCCGCCGCGATCCGCGCGACCGAGGCATTGACGTGCAGCCCCACCCCCAAACCATCCAGCGCCGCCCGCAACGGAGCCCGCGCCGCCTTGGCGCGCGCTGTAATGTCAGGCCCGGCTTCGATCAAATGCACCTTCGTGTCGGATTTAGCCCTAAGCGCATGTGCCATTGCCAGCGCCAATTCCACCCCAGCCACGCCCGCTCCGATCACCGCCACATGCGGTGCGGCTTCCCCTGCGCGGGCAGTTTGCAAAAATGCCTGCCACCGGGTTGCATAAACGTCCAGCGGCTTGGCCCCACAGGCATGTTCGGCGAACCCGGGAATGTCCGGCATCTGCGCGTGGATACCCACATCAATGGACGCGATGTCATAGCCGATCTGCCGCCCGTCCTCGACCGTGACGGTTTTGGCCGCAGGATCAATGGCGGTGGCATGGCCTATCACCAGCCGCGCGCCAGCAAACCGCGCCAATTTCACAAGGTCGATATCAAGTGCATCGCGCGTATAATGCCCAGCAATATGACCCGGCAACATGCCCGAATAGGGCGCGGTCGGGGCCGGGTTGATCAACGTAAGACGCGCGCCGGGCAATGGCTTCATCCCCCATTGACGCAGCACAAGTGCGTGGGCGTGACCGCCTCCAATCAGCACAAGATCTTTGGTCAGCACAGGCAGGGCTTGCATGATGGATCACCTTTGAAACGACACCCAAGGCGATATCCGAACATGCGCAGATTGGCCACCACCCAGCCCATCACAAGGGCGCGACAGATCAGCCGGAAAACAACAGCCACCAGACAATCAGGCGCCTGTGTCAACAGAACGCCCCATGCACATGGTAATTTTTATGATGCGCAGGGCTCACAAACGAAGAAAAGGACTAGATTGGTGGATAACTGGCAATCTTAAGGTTATTAGCACAATCAACACGAGAAACGATTCCCCACTTAATCCAGTGCTATTACCCAAGAAACCAAAATGGCGGTGCTGCCAGACGACTTCGAACCAGTCTCTGGTTAGACAGTGAAACTACCCCTTGTTCCGCAATGAGACCGCGCACACGGCTAGAGCAGCGGCGCGATTCCGCTTGAAATTGGATCTGGCGCAAAGGTTACGTTCCGAGTTGAAGAGGTTGTAGATTGAAGCGTAAACGGAGCCAAACTTCTGCAAATTTCGCATGCGCCTGAACTTGCTCCCTCGGCACGCAGGTGAAGACCTGTTGTTTTCTGTAGACTGACTGATTGCTTCAAGGGTGCTTCCAACCGATCACGAACAACGATTGGCAGTTCTCAGGACGCAAATTAACACCCTTAGGACGCCTGCTATGGGCCGCCCTTGAAGACGGCCCGTTTCATTAGATTTCAATGGTCTCAGCTATTGCTAGCGCGTCCTCCAACTCGACGCCTAGATACCGGACGGTGCTATCCATCTTGGTGTGGCCCAGCAACAGTTGAACCGCCCGCAAGTTGCCAGTCTTTTTGTAGATCTGGGTCACCTTTGTTCGCCTCAGAGAATGCGTGCCATATTCGCTCACCTCCAGACCGATAGATGTGACCCCATCGAGGACGATCCGCGCATACTGGCGTGTCGAGATATGCAGGCGTTCGTGGAAGCGGCCAGGCCAAAGGTACTCGGAACCGATCATCAGCTCGTCTTCTATCCACTTCTCGACCGAGGCTCGAGTGCATTCTGAAATCTCGAAACGCACCGGTTTCTGGGTTTTGCTTTGCAGAACGGAAGCGCGCTCTTTGATTTGGCCCGACGCCATGACATCGACGACTTTCATCTTCACCAGGTCACAGCCGCGCAGCTTGCTGTCAATCGCCATGTTGAAGATTGCGAGGTCGCGATGGTTTTCTGCCAATTCAAGTCGAACACGGATTGCCAAGACATGCTTTGGCTTCAGTGGCCGTTTCTGACCGACAATGCGGCCTTTGTTCCATGCAGGGCGACGTACTCGAATGGCTGGTAAGTTTGGTGTTTCCATGACTGATCCTCCGATCCTCCATGCCCGCCCACAACGACAACCCGACGTTGACGAGGAACCATATCACGGGTTTGCTGCGCTGCCTCCGATGGCGGTAGTGAGCCCAATTTGACCGATGCTGCACGGGCGACAAATGTCGGCTTTCCTGATGTGGACGCTTCGCTCAGAATGCTCTCCGCGGCATCAATGCATCCATTCCAGGAATTCGAAAACTACCAGATCGATGTCGGGAAAGGGAGCACCGTTACCCCAAAAGAGAATGCCGTCTGTGACACCCCCAAACGTATCGATGCATCCTGATCGTTTTTCTATTGGCCGGCAGCGGCGGGCTTGATAACTGTCGAACTTTCAGGTCGCACCACAAAGTACCAAACCCACCAAACCAAGAGCGCCTGAAGAGGAACACGAACCAGGAGGTATACTGGCCCCCAAGCATGGCCACCCATGCCGGTGTGATTAAGCGCGGCATAGATATTCGCTGGGAAGAACCCAATGAGCACAGCGATGGCAGCGAAACCAGCCACCCGTCGGCTTGCGGGATGCAAAAGCGCTCCTGCAATTGCCATCTCAAGCACACCGGTTGCGAAGACTAGGGTCGTCGCAAAAGGAACGAAGGGCGGAAGCATCTGTGTCATGGCTTCAGTCTCAACGTAATGGCCGGTGCCAAAGAATGCGAAGGCGAGCGCAATACCGATCGTGCCGCCCAAATGCAACTTCCTGGCGCGGCTGCTGAGCCATGTTGCCATGAGAGGGAGGAAAAGGAGAGAGAGGACGATCATCGGTGTAATCATGTGTCAGGTTCCAATTTTGAAGCGAATAGGGGGGTGATGAGGCTTTGAGCCGAGAGGCAAATGTTCGCGGCGGAAGGCTCGTGGCCTTACTGCCAAGCGTTAGAAGCAGCAGCGCCAAGGCGGACAAGGCTGCCGCAAGCGAGAAGGGCATTCCGGCATTCCAGGTCCCGCCTGAAGGGTATTCAAGCCGATTGGCAAACAGTTGCGTCATAACCGGAAAGGCGATCAAGGAGGCAAGCGCCGCAATGCTTGCGAAAGTACCCTGCAGTTCTCCTTGCCGGGTTTGGTCGACTTTTACCGAGCTTTCGCTGATGATCGCTGTCGCGGCGATCCCGCGGAACGCAAAGAGCGGAAGTAGCGCCCAGGTGATCCAATTGGACTGGATCCAGACCAGCGCTAGAAACCCAATGGTTCCCGTAAGAATCGCCAACCGGGCGGTGTGTAGGTTGCCCATCCAGTTAGTAAGGCGGCCCAGCAGAACAGCTTGGAATAGCGCATAGTAAAGCCCCATCAGGCCCAAGCTTAGTCCGATCATTGTGCTGTCCCAGCCAAACCGAACAGCCCCGAAATAAACCCAGACTGCCGGGAAGACGAAGCCGGCGAATGCATCGAAGAAGAAGACAGCGAAGAGGAGCGTTGATGTGCCCGCCGCGCGCCGCAGCAGAGGGGCAAGCGGATTGACAATGCCCCAGGAGATCGGACGCCGATCCTCCTCAGACATTGACTCGTGCAGGACCTTCAGCGTGCCCAATAGGGCCAACAGGGAAAGGACAGACGCAGCCACGAATGGTGCGCGCGGGCCTATCAAGCCCAACAGCCCTCCGACAAAGGGTCCCTTAACAAAACCAATGCCTGCGGCTGCCCCAACGATCCCGAAGGATTTGGCGCGGTCTTGTTCGGAAGATCGGTCGGCGAGATAGGCGTTCGCAACCGAGACGGTCGCTGAGCTTGCGCCAGAGAGCATTCGGCCGATGAAGATCATCCAGAGATGCGGCGCCATCGCCATAAGTAGGTAATCGGCAGCAGCGAGCCCAAGCGATCCGATAAGCACTGGGCGGCGGCCGAACCTGTCGGACAGCGCGCCCAGAATTGGGCTGAAGACAAACTGCATTGCGGCGAATACCAAAGATAGATAGCCGCCGATCGCTGCTGCGTTTGCAATCGAACCGTCGCCGAGTTCCGATAGCAATTCGGGCATCACGGGCACGATGAGCCCGAGCCCCATCGAATTCAGCATGGCGATCAGGCAGATCACCATGGTGGGTTGGTCGACCTTACGAAACATGGCCTGCTCCAGCGGTTTGAGAATTGGCGGGCGCGAGCGTCCTGCTTGTGCGCCAGAAAAGGACCAGGACGGTCAGGGCGAGCAGTAGGGCGTCACCTACGGCCCATGCGAGCCAAAGACCCATCTCACCCAGAGCAAGCGGCAGAACGAAGATCATCGGGATGACAAAGAGATAAGGCTTTGACAGGCCGAGCAGGATCGACGTCCGCGCCTTGCCGATGGCTTGGAAATGCGCGCTTACGATCATCAATGGCCCGGTCAGGACAAATGTCAGGAAGACAAGTGGCAAGATGCCCGTCAGCTCCGCCGCAACGGCAGGATCATCGACGAACAGGAGGCCGAGCTGTTCGGCGAAGAGGAACAGCCCCAACTGTATCGTTGCGCCATAGGCGAGCGCGGCAACGACCGCGATGCGCAGGCTCGTGCCGACACGGCACGTGAGCCCTGCGCCATAATTGTTGCCGGTGATCGACTGCATGGCTTGGCTCAACCCCAAGAGGGGCAGAAACGCAAAGGTCTGGACCCGCGTAACGATGCCGTAGGCCGAGACGGTGTCGGCGTAGGTATCGATAGCAAACCCTTGCAGCACAGTGATGATTGACAGCGACGCGATCGAAACGCTCAGAAGGCCCAAACTATGCGAAGCCCCAAGTGCAAGGATGCTGCGCCATGTCGCAAGAAGCCGACCGACGATGACGTCCGTTGGCGACAGGGTCGTGGCCTTGGAAAGGCCAAACGCGTAGATGATCCCCAGGCCCAAAGCCTGTGCCGCGGCCGTACCAAGGGCAGAACCTGCCACACCGAGGCCCATCCCGACGATAAAGGCATAGTTGAAGCCGATATTCGCCGCCGACACGATCAAGCTCATCCCGGTCATAAAGCGGATACGGCCCTGGTTCTGCAGGGCCCGGGTGTTGAGCGCGAGCAGGAATGTAAGCGGAGCGGACAGGACAGTGATTTTCAGGTAGGGCATGGCCAGAACGACGAGCGAGACATCGCCGTCAGCCGCCAGGCGCACGGATGCTTCGCCAAAAAGCGAGAAGAGCACGAGCAGCCCAAGGCTCAGCACCAGCAAAAGGCCATGCGCCTCGGTGAAGACCTTGCGTGCACGATCCCATCTGCCGGCGCCAAGGTGCCGCGCCATTAAGCTCGAACACCCAGCGGATACAAGCGACGAAAGCGCGACGACACCCATGTAAAACGGGAAGATCAGCGTCACAGCGGCCAAGGCTTCCGCCCCCACGAAACGGCCGAGAAACCACGCATCGGCTATGGCAATGAAGCCATGCACCGCAAGGAGCATGATGATCGGAAAGGCCGTGCGAAGGTACAGTACAACCAGAGGCCTTTCGAGAAATGGGTTTTGTGGAGCGCCGTTCACGGTGATGGGCTTTCAGTCTGGTCCTCGCACCCATCGCCAATGCGAACGATGTTGAACCCTTCATCCGTCGTTGGCGCCTTAAAGTAGCTTGTGACTTCGAGGAACTGAGCGTCTGTCACCGTGAAAGGATGGGTCCCAGCGGTATTGCGCGCGTGGAGCCGCTCCAGGCAGACCTCGTCCGAGACGTCGAGGAAATGAAGGGTGTGGGGAACGCCGGTGGTCTCGAGGATGTCCTTGAACCAGCGGCGCTGGCCAGGTGTATTTGCCGGGAAATCCAGAACGACCGACATGCCAGAGGCAAGTAGCGCTTCCACATGTGGGCCCATGGCGCCTTGGAGCTTCGACGAGCACCGAACGTAATCTTCGACAGACTGTAGTTCGCTTGAGAAGAGAGCGCCAAGCCAAGTGTCCTCGGCGATGATGACGGTTTCCGGTTGGCTGCCGAGGCGAGCCGCGAGTGTTGACTTGCCCGCAGCGATCTTACCGCAAAGGATGTGTAAAGTAGGCTGGTGGGCATGCATAGGCTTGGTCTCCTGGTTCGACATACCTCTAGCCTGGCATTTAAATTTGGAAAATTGCAGGAATCTCTTCATCTGCTATACGCAGATGTATGAACTGGCAGGCTGTTTCATTCGACTGGAACCAAGTGCGCGCCTTCCTCGTAATCGCCGAGGAAGGGTCATTCAGCGCAGCCGCGCGTGTGCTTAAAACCAGCCAACCAACCATGAGCCGGCAGATCGGTTCCTTGGAGGAAACTCTTGGTGTTACCTTATTTGAGCGGAGTGTCAGGGGTCTCACGCTGACTGAAACTGGTCGGGACCTCATCGACCATGTCCGTGTGATGGGGGAAGCGGCCACGTTGATCTCGATGGTCGCCGAAGGGAATTCGCAAGATATCATAGGAGCGGTTACTGTCACCTGTACCGATCTGATGTCCACGACCATTCTGCCCCGCGTGCTCAAGCCGCTGCGCGAGACCGCGCCGGGCATTCAGGTCCGCGTGCTTGCCTCTCGCAAGGTGGAGGATTTGACGGACCGCGCGGCCGACATCGCGATCCGACATGTTAGACCAGATCAACCCGATCTTATCGCGCGGCGTTTGGGGGATTTCAGTTCCAATCTCTATGCTGCGTCGAGCTACTTGGACCGTGTAGGCCGCCCGTGCAACCTAAGTGAAATTGCTGACTATGAATTCATCGGGAATTCCGACCCCGAACAGCTCATTGCCCGACTCAATCACATAGGGCTTCCAGTTCGACCGGAGCGCTTCGTGATTTCGAACGCGAATGGCGTGGTCGCATGGGAGCACGTCAAAGCGGGTTACGGTGTGGCGTTGCTACCAGAGGCGATCGGCGATGCGGAGCCGACTGTCGAAAAGGTCCTTGCTGATTGCCCGTCTCTGTCGTCACCGGTATGGCTTGTCACACACAGGGAACTGCAGACGAGCCGGCGTATCCGGATTGTTTTTGATACGCTGGCACAAGAGCTTGGCGAGCGGTTATCGCGCCGGACCAGAAATGGTTAACACGGCCTAAAGAAACAGGCTGGAGCCGCAAATAAAGCTGGAAGGTGCTGTCAGACGAATTCGAACTCGTCTCAAATGCCAGCTGCTCCAACTTCTAGCAAGCAAACAAATTGCACCAATCGGTTAACGATTGGACGCGGAGTTCTTTAAATCTGATACGGGTCTCGAGGTGACGTTGGTGGCTAAACTGATTGAAAATGGCGGCGTGGATTGACGTGAATTTCTGCAGACTTCGCATCGATCGGA